>CP175938.1:0-1671520 GCA_047422625.1 Helicobacter pylori | reverse complement strand
AGAACCGATCTAAAAGAAAACTTTTTCATCAAGTTTCTTTTTTAAAAAAGCCTAAAAATTTCCTAAACACTTCTTTAGGATCGTATGTATCACACACCTTGCACCCATACATGCCAATTAAAATCACAAGCCAGCTCACATACACCCAGCTCATCAAAAACCACAAAATAGAAACGCTCCCATAAAGCTCATGGTAAGTGCGATTATACAACACATAATAAGTGAAAGCCCATTTTAACACATGCCAAGAAACGCTCGTAAAAAACACCCATAAAAACACCCAAAAATAATGTTTAAACACCTTATTCGTGGGAATGGTAAAAAGGATCAAAAAAAACGCGTAAGTGCCTATCCATCTTAAAACATGCAACAAGCTTGAATCTTTATCTTCAAAAAACACTTGGATCTTAATGTCAAAAAACACCACCAAAGGCAGAGCGAATAAAAACACTAAAGTCGTGCCAAAACCCCAAAATAAAAAGATTTCTTTACCCTTAAAATGCGCATAATCTCTGGGTTTTGCATCAAAAATTTTTGATGCAATAGAGCGGTAGTTTTCACAAAAAAGCACCAACGCCACCACAATAGACACCTCTTCAAGCGTGCCTAAAGTCATGTCTGTTTTTTTAAAATTTTCTAAAAAATCCTTAATCGCGCCAATGAGTTTAGGGGCGTTGGGGAAAATCAAGGCTTCCATTTCACCGCTGTGCGCTTGCAGGTAATGAGACACAAAAAGACTGAACACAAACAACAAAATAGGCGATAAAGACAAAATCGTATAAAAACTCAAGCTGGAAGCGTAGTAAAACAATTCGCTCAAGCCCAAAAAGGCGTTTTGAAAGCGTTCGGGGAAAATCATTCTAAGAAGGCGCAAAAACCCTCTAACGCTTTTAAAAAGTTCTCTCATTAATGACAGCTTGTCGCCATTGTCAAGCCATAAGAGAGCAGTTTTTCTATATCTTTTTTAGGGGCTTTGCCTTTGGTGGTCAAATAGTCCCCTAGCACCACCGCATTGATGCCGTATTCAAAAAGCTTGGCTTCCTTTTTGTCGTTATCTTTAAACACCACTTCACGCCCCCCAGCCACCATAAGCCTAGCGCTAGGCAAAAACTCTTTAGCCAAAAGCACGCATTCTAGGGCTTCATCCGCGCTTAAAGTCTCTGCCTCAATGGGCAATACCGGGTTTTTAATGAAAAAATTAATCGGCGTGGTGTGCGGGGAGAGCGAAGCTAACGCCCTGAGCATTTCAATCCGATCTTCCCAGCTTTCATTAAGCCCAAAAATCCCCCCGCTGCACAAGCCTAACCCCGCCCTTAAAGCGTTTTCGCATGTGATAAACCTTTCTTCCCATGTGTGCGTGGAGCAAATTTTAGGGAAGAAATTTTGCGAAGTCTCTAAATTATGGTTGTAGCTGTGAATGCCCGCATCTCTTAAAAACTCTAATTGCTCCAAATCCGCGCGCCCGCAGCATGCGATTAAATGCAAGCCCAATTCTTCTTGATTGATGGCTTTAGCTAATTTGGCGATATATTCGCATTTTTCATCGTCTAATTCGCGCCCTGAAGTAACCAGACAAAACCCTAAAGCCCCTAATTCCCTTAACGCTCTAGCCTCTTGTAAAACCACTTTTTCATCTTTAAATTTATAGCGCTTAATCGCTCCTTGATGGTGTGAGCTTTGCGTGCAATAAGCGCAATCTTCCTTGCAATCCCCACTGCGCACATTGGAAATAGAACATAAAAAAATCTCTTGCATAATCATTCCTTTGTTTTAAAAAAGTTGGTTTTTTGAGATTGATTATAGCAAAGAAAAAGAAGCGCTTTTTGATTTTAAGGGCTTTATTCCATTAAATATTAAAACTAAAACTTTATTTGATTTTCATTCAATTGTTCGCTTACACCCTTAAAATTAATCTCAAAACTTTACGCTATAATTTCTTCACTTTTTCATTAAGGGATTTTATGCAAGATTTATTCACTCAAGGTTACCCCCCCCCCCCCCCCAATCAGCAATAAAAGATCGCGCACCCAATAACGCGCCCAATAATGGAGGAATAGAGCTACCCACTCACATCACAAGCAATTTAAAAAACGAGCTTAGAGATTATCAAAAACAAGCGATAAATAATTATTTAGAAAAACGACAATCCAACCCCTTTCAAAAGCATTTCATGTTTGAAATGGCAACCGGTAGCGGCAAAACCTTAGTGATGGCGGGTTTGATTTTAGAATGCTACAAGCAAGGCTATCAAAACTTCATCTTTTTTGTGAACAGCACTAGCATTTTAGAAAAAACGAAATTGAATTTCACAGACAGCACTTCATCAAAATACCTTTTTAGTGAAAATATCAATATCAATGATGAAAACACAGAAATTAAAAGCATCAATAATTTAAACGAGAGCCAAGCAAGCGCTATCAACATTTATTTTAGCACCATTCAAGGCTTGTTTTCATTATTCACTAAAGCTAAAGAAAACGCTATCAGCATAGAGGATTTAAAAGATCAAAAATTAGTTTTTTTAGCGGATGAAGCGCACCATTTAAACACAGAAACTAAAAAGAAATTAAGCGATGCAGAATCTAGTGAAAAACACAACTGGGAAAGCGTGGTGAAATTAGCGCTAGAACAAAATAAGGACAATTTATTGCTGGAATTTAGCGCCACTATCCCTAATGAAAAAAGCGTTAAAGACAAATATAAAAACCTAAAGGTGATCACTTACACCTTAAAAGAATTTAGCGAGGATAAATTTTGCAAAAACATCTACTCCCTTTCTTATGAAAATAAAGAATTAGAAACGCACTTTTTAGGGGCATGCGTTTCAAGTTTGTATAAAGAATTATTAGCCCAACACCACAATATTGAAAACTTTAAATCATGCATTTTGTTTAAAAGCGAGAGGATTGAAGACAGCAAAAAAAATCAAGAACGCTTCAATGCGTTTTTAGAAAATTTAAGCCCTTTAGATTTGGAAAATTTTTTCCATTACAGCCGCAACGCTTTTTTTAAAGACGCTAAAAACTTTTTTGACAAGCAAAAATACACCCCTAACCTTGTGGCATTATTGCAAACGAAATTCAAAAAAAGCACCCAGATTAACACCAATAACGAAAAAGAATTAGAAAAAGGCATGCTTTTATTGAACTCCCTAGAAGACAGAGACAACCCTAAAAGAGTGATTTTTAGCGTGGATAAGCTCAATGAAGGCTGGGATGTGTTGAATTTGTTTGACATTGTCAGGCTTAAAAATAAAGCGAATCAAAAAGACACCACCAAAGACGCCCAGCTCATAGGGCGAGGAGCGAGATACTACCCCTTTAGCTATAACGATTTCAAGCCAAGCCGCATAGAATTTTACCAACGCAAGTTTGATTTTTCCAACCCCTTAAGCGCGCTAGAAAGGTTAGACTACCATGCCGTTTATGACAGCGAATTTATCGCTAAATTAAAAGAAGAATTACGAGAGTTAGGATTAGGATTCATTGAAAAGGAAAAAACAACTATCCCTTTAACGCCCACCAAGCGTTTCAAATGCTACTATGCGAGCAACACAAAAGACAAAAAGAAAAACTTATTCAATATGGATTATTCAGTACCTGTTGAAGCCAAGCTCAAAAGTTTGCATGTCCCCTTATTTGCTTTTGGCGTGCGTGAAAAGAAAGTGGATTTTAAAGAAGAAAATAAAGGCGATACAACTTATTATATACCCCACACCTTAGATAAAATCCCCCTAAACTATTTTTTAAAAGCCCTTAATTTAAAAAACCTGGATTTCAAAACGCTTAAAAAAGCCTTTAAAAAACATGCCTTTAACAATAAGGTGGAATTTATAGAGCGGTATATTTCTTCATTAAAAACAAACTTCCATAAAAACCAAAAGTTTGACGACAACAAAATCCTTTTAAAGCTCGCTGTTTATATCATTGAAAACTTAAAAGACACGCTTTTAAAAGAGCAAGATAAACCTAGCGTGAGCGCGTTAGAATTGAAAGAATTTGAAACGCATAATAAAAGCCTTAGCGCTAGCGAATGGGAAAAAGACATTCCCTTTTACGAATGGCTGCTTTTTAAGGACATGCGAAAACTAGACAGCGATTTAGAAAGGGAGTTTTTAGGTTTTATCAACGATAATAAAGAGGTTTTAGACAAGAAATTCAAAGAATGGTGCGTTTTAAGGAACGATCATTTCGCTGAATTAAAAGTTTTTTGCAATATAGAAAATAGCCCCTTTTACGCGCAAGGTTTTGAACCGGATTTTATCCTTTTTGCCCAAACGCATGAAGATGAATTTTTAGGCTTCACTTGTTATATGGAAGCTAAAGGCGAGCATTTAGAGCCTTCTAACGCTTGGAAAAAAGAATTTTTAGAAATGCTAGAGAACGCCACGCTTAAAAGCCATAACAAAAAACTCCATTTAAAAGGCCTGCCGTTTTTCACGCTCCATAATAGCGTAGTGAATGGCGATTTTCAAACCGCTTTCAATCAAACTTTTAAGGACAAAGAATGTTAAAAACCCCAATAAAAACCCTACTGGATATTTTAATCAATCATTTCACTAAAGAACGCTTAGAAACTTTAATTATAGAGCATGATGAAAAGCTTTTAACTTTCATGCTTGAGCATGAAAACGCTAACGACTACAAAAACGCTTTTTTTAAAACGATCGCTAATTCGCTCGTATTCAATGAAAAAGCGTTATTGGAATGTTTAGAAACAAAAGAATTAGACCGCTCTTTCACAAGATTTAAAAATAAAATAGGCTTATTTTCGCAAGGGGGTTTGATAAAATCCAGCGAACTAGTCGTTTTGCATTTCCCTTTTAAAGACAATGTTTTACTCGGTAGTGCTAAAGATAACAGCACCAAATCTAAAGAGTGTTTTTACCATGAAATATTGCATAAAAACGAAATTGACACGCTTTTAAATAAAAAAGCGTTGTGCCGTTTTGAAATGCATGGAGAAGGCGATTTAGAAAGCGCTTTAAAAGATAAAAACACAAACTACCTTATCAAGGGCAATAATTTGATCGCTCTCCATTCTTTAAAAAAGAAATTCGCTAAAAAAGTGAAATGCATCTACATTGACCCCCCTTATAATACGGGTAATGACAGCTTTAATTACAACGATAATTTTAACCACAGCTCTTGGCTAGTGTTTATGAAAAACAGGCTTGAAGCGGCTAGGGAATTTTTAAGCGATGATGGCGTGATTTTTGTGCAATGCGATGACAACGAACAGGCTTATTTAAAAGTTTTAATGGATGAGATTTTTGGGAGGGATAACTTTATAAATACGATTATTTGGGAAAAAAAGTATTCTCCACAAAATGATGCGAAATGGTTCTCTGATAATCACGATTTTATTTTACTATACGCTAAAGATAAAGGAATTTGGCGACCTAATTTATTACCACGCACAAGCGAGATGGACGCACGCTATAAAAATTTAGATAACGATGAAAGGGGTGCGTGGAAACCTAGTGATTGTTTGGTAAAAACTTATATGGCGAGTTATGATTATCCTATCACTACACCAAGTGGAAAAGTTGTAACGCCACCAAAAGGGCGGTGTTGGATGACTTCAAAAGAAAATTTTCAAAAACTTGTAGATGATAATCGTATTTATTTTGGAAGAAATGGAGACAATGTTCCTAGTTTGAAACGCTTTTTAAGTGAAGTCAAGCAAGGCGCAACACCTTTAACAATATGGAAATATACAGAAGTAGGACATAATCAAGACGCTACAAAACAATTGCTAGCTCTCTTTAATAATGTAAAACTTTTTGACACTCCCAAACCCGAAGCTCTAATTTCAAGAATTTTAGAAATAGCCACCAACGAAAACGATCTCGTGTTAGATTTTTTTGCCGGGAGTGGGACGACTTGCGCGGTGGCGCACAAAATGAAACGCCGCTACATTGGCATCGAGCAAATGGACTATATAGAAACTATCACTAAAGAAAGGTTAAAAAAAGTCATAGAGGGCGAGCAAGGGGGCATTTCTAAAAAATGCGGTTTTAAAGGGGGCGGGAGTTTTGTCTATGCCGAATTAAAAGAAGTGAATTTAGAAATTAAAAAACAAATCCTTAACGCTAAAAGCACGAGCGAATGCTTAAAAATCTTTAACGATCTTAATGAGCGTTTTTTAAAACGCGCCGATTGTAAGACTGATGAAATTGATAGCGAAGAGTTCCAAAATTTAGATCTCAATGAGCAAAAAAGGATTTATTGCAAGCTTTTTGACTCTAACGAAGACTATTTGAACTTGGGCGATATTGACGAAGACGCATGGGAGATAGATGAGATCACTAAAAAATACAATGAAATTTTTTATTCTTAAGCTTGATCATTCAATGCGCGCATTTAACGCATCAAAACGCTACGCCTATTTAGTGGGTAAAAATAAACGATTAAAAATATTGTTGTAGTATTCAAGCCAACCAACAAGGAGCAAAACATGAAAACCTTTAAAAACTGGCTCTGTTTTAGTCTGATCGCTATGAGTTGGCTCCAAGCGGACATGCTGGATAATTTCACTAAGGCTATTAACAGCTACACCACTAAAAAGCTTAATGAAATCAAGGATCAAGTCAATAGCGCTAACCCCACTAAAAATCGCAATACCGCTTATAACGCTAATGGCATGCTCACTAACATTGATTGTAAGGTCTTAAAAAATAACTTCTATTCGGTGTGTTATTCTAGCGAGTTAAAAAACCCTATTTATGGCGTGAGCGTGTTGTTTGGGGATTTAGTGGATAAAAATAATATTGAAAAACGCTATGAGTTTAAGCCGGACACACGATTAGCCAAATACCAACAAGCCACGACACAAGATTACACCAGAAGCGGTTTTGATAGGGGGCATTTTGTGGCGAATGACGCTTCTTTTGATTTTGCGTCTAACCCTTTAAGAGAGACTTACAGAATGACTAATATCACCCCTGAAGCCAAAAACACCAACAGGCATTCTGTTTTATTAGTGGAAAAAGAGGGTCGTAATTTAGCCAGAAAATACCATCAAGTCTTAGTAGAAGAACTCACTATCATCAAACAGGGTTATAGGACTTTTAGCTCTAAGAATATCGCTATCCCTAGCGGCTTTTGGTATCATTATGATATAAGCTTAACGGATAGCTATGAAAACGCTAAAAGCGAATGCTTTTATATCCCTAATGACAACCAAAACTATCCCTTACAAGAAATGAGAAAGAGATTGTAAAGAATATGAGTGGGTTGAAAAGCAAGTGGTTTTTAAGAATAATAAAAACGCTGAGTTGAATGAATTGCCTAAGTATCTTAACAACGCTAAGAAGTATTAAAACCGCTCTTAAAATGCCCGTAAAAACACCGGTGTTTTGGATAAAAAGGTTTAAGAAATTAAATTTCTAAATGGCTTAAAACTGGTTTTTTATTAGAAGCGATAAAAGTTTTATAGGCGTTGGAGAATGGGATAAAAATTATTGTTGCAATTATGGCAAACACAACAATAGATCCGGGCTTAAGATAATCTCTTATGGTTGTTCGCTGGTTTGCTGGGTAAATCCATGCTATCCATATGAAACAGCCTATAATCCATAAAACCAATCCAAATACCCCATTTCGCTTCTCGCAACCCTAAAAACAACAATATACAAAATTTCAAATTATTTTACATGAACTCCTGGAGTTTGTTCGCTTGCGCCATCCATTCTGCAAGGCTTTCATAATCGTTATTTTCTATCCAAGCCTTAGCTTGCGCGATTTCTTTTTCGCATTTTTTAATCGCTTCTAAGACATTGTCTCGGTTTTGTTTGAAAATATCTTTCCACATTAAAGGCGAGCTTTTAGACAAACGGCTCATATCCCTAAAACCCCCACCCGCTAAGGATAAAATCACCTCTGGGTCGTTTTGCTTTAAAACGCTATTGGCTAGAGCATAGCTCAAAACATGGGGTAAATGGCTGATATAAGCCACATGGGTGTCATGCTCGTTGGATTTCATCTTGATCAAGCGCGCTTTAACGCCTAAAAAGATTTCTTTAGCGAGCTCTACTTGCTTGGTCCCTGAATCTTCTAAATCGCACAATATCACCAAAGCGTTTTCATACAGCCCCTTAACGCTCGCTTTAGAGTCATAAAACTCTGTCCCGCACATGGGATGCGCGGCGATGAAATTTTGACGGATGCTTTTAGGGATATTGTGAATGATTTGCGCTTTTGCCCCCCCTAAATCAATAATCGTTGCGCTTTTTTTAACGGGAGTCATTTTTTTCAAACATGCAATGATGCCCTCAACCGGAATGGCTAAAAAAATCACATCGCATTCTAAAATCTTTTCAAATTCCACGCATTCATCTACAAGCCCCAAAGTCAAGGCTAATTTAGCATGCAAAGCGTTATGATCATAGCCTGTAACGCTTTTAAAACGCCCCCATTCTTGCAAGGCCAGCCCCAAACTCCCCCCCATAAGCCCTAAACCAATAATGCCTGCTTTCATGTCAAATTTTAAAGCAAAGTTTTTTCTAGCACTTCAGCGATGTTTTTCACCGCAACGATGCTTAAATTCTCTCGCACTTCAGCAGGGATTTCATCTAAATCCCTTTCGTAATTTTTGACAGGAATGAGAGCGGTTTTAATGCCGGCTTTAAAAGCGGCGATCAATTTTTCTTTCAACCCCCCTATGGGTAAAACTTCCCCGCTCAAAGTCAATTCGCCCGTCATTGCCACCTCGCTTCTTGTAGCTCTGTCGCACAAAATGCTTGCCATCACGCTCGCCATAGCGATCCCAGCGCTTGGTACGTCTTTAGGCGTAGCCCCCTCAGGGACATGCAAGTGCAAATCATAAGCGTTATAAACTTTCAGCGCTTTTTTCTTTTTCTTATTCTCTGCATCGGTTTCGCTAGGGATTTTAGGCGCTTTTAAGGTTTCGTTATCCAATAAGACTTTGACAACAGAAAAGGCAATAATGGCGGATTCTTTCATCACATCGCCTAAACTCCCGGTGAGTTTCAATTCCCCTTTACCCCTGATCTTAAGCGCTTCAATTTTAAGCACATCACCGCCCACTGGAGTCCATGCCAAGCCATTGACGATACCGATTTTATTTTCTCCATCTATGGGGTCAATTTCAAACACCATGCGTTCTAAATACTCTTTAAGGTTATCAGGCGTGATAGAGACGCAGAAATCTTTGTTCTCGCCTTTTTGATTTTCGTTTTTTTGATCTTCGCTTTTTTGATCTTCGTTTTTCTTGGTTCGCCCTTTTTTGTGCGGGTTATCTTCTAGGTATTTTAAAGCCACTTTGCGCATAATTGTTGCGATCTGTCTTCGTAAATCCCTAACGCCCGCTTCTCTGGTGTATTTTTCAATAATGAGTTTCAAACACTCATGGCTAATCTCCACTTCGCTAGGTTTTAGGGCGTGTTTTTCTAATTCTTGGGGGATGAGGTAGTTTTTAGCGATCTCTTCTTTTTCATTAGGCGTGTAGCTGGACACGCTGATAAATTCCATTCTGTCTCTTAAAGGAGCCGGAATCCTGTCAATATTATTAGCGGTAGCGATAAAAATCACTTGCGACAAATCAATGCTGAAATTCGCGTAATGATCCCTAAAAGCGATATTTTGCTCAGGGTCTAAAATCTCTAATAAAGCGCTCGCTGGATCGCCCCTAACGCTTCTATCCACCTTATCAATTTCATCTAAAACCATGACCGGATTCATCTTTTTAGCTTCAATAAGCCCTTGGACAATACGCCCGGGCATTGAGCCTATGTAAGTGCGTCTGTGCCCTCTTAATTCATTCACATCTTCTAAGCCCCCCAAAGCGATCCGAACTAAAGGGCGCTCTATCGCTTTAGCGATGGAATTAGCCAAGCTCGTTTTACCCACGCCAGGAGGCCCATAAAAGCATAAAATCGTGCCTTTAGCTTTGTCTTTTTTTTCTGGTTTTTTCTTGTGGCGCATTTCTAAAAGCTGCATGGTGGCAAAGTATTCTACAATACGCTCTTTAGGCCTTTTTAAGGAATAATGATCGTTATCCAATTGCTCTTTGACATGCTTAATGTCTAGTGCTTTTTTCCCATATTGCCCAAAAGGCACATCTAACATGGTTTCAATATAATTTTGTAAAGTCGCGCTATCAGAGCTGTCCGCATGGGTTCGGCTCAGCCGGTCAATTTGTTTTTTGATTTCTTTAAACGCTTCTTCTTTTAAAAAAGGCTTGATGCTTTCTAGTTTTTGGTAGTATTGGTTTAAATCTTCATCTCGCTGTTTGTCTGTGCCAAGCTCTTTTTGGATTTGTTTGAGCTGCTCTTTTAAGAAATATTCCTTATTGGTTTGCTCCATTTTTTGATGGACTTTGGACTTGATTTCTTTTTGGAGCTTTTGGGTTTTAGTCTCTTCTATCACAATATCAATCAAATCCAACAAGCGCTGCTCGGTGTTGTTGTTGGCAAAAAGAGAATACGCTTGATCTCTTTTTAAATGCAAAGCCGCTGCGATTAAATCAGCGATGCGGTTAGGATCGTCATTGTCTTCTAAAGCCTTGATCAAATCCGGGGGGAAGAGCGAGCTGACATTGGCTAGAGTGATCACCTTTTCTTTTAACACTTCCACGATCGCTTGAATGTTTTCTTTATCGTATTCTAAATATTCAATAGGGCTTATTTGAGCTTCCAAAAAGCCTTGCTCGTTTTCTTTAGCAGGCTCTAAAATACGCCCCTTAGCGATGCCATTAAAGAGCAATTTCACGCGCCCATTAGGCATGTTGGCTTCACGCATAATAGATCCAATCACCCCCACATCATAATAAGGGGCTTCATTGTCGTTCAATTTGTCTTTTTGGCATGCAATAAAGACTAATGATTTATTGGTTTTAGCGTAAGCTAACGCCTTGATGCTCGCATTATTTTGCAAAAAAATAGGGGCTATCATAAAGGGGTATAAAAAGGTGTCTTCTTCCACCAATAAGGGCAGAATTTTAGGAAAATCTTCAGTCATTTTTCATCTCTCTGTTATAATTTGCATGGTTTTGAAATATCCTACCAATCAAAGATTAACACATACCAAGGCATGTGCGATGGTTTGGGTTTAGTCTCTTTTTCTAAAGTTTCATCTATTCTTTCTAAATAGCGTTTCACGCCCTCAGGCTTGTGGCGTTTTTTATAAACATTTGCGATCGCGCGATTGAGCTCGTTTTGCCCTAAAATGAATTTGATTTGCATGTATTCTACATAGGGGCGGTAACGGCTGTTAGGGTATTTTTCTATAAATTCGCCCAAACTCACAATAGAATTAGAGATAAATTCCTGGTCTTTAGAATGGTTTTTGAAAGCGTAATAATGCGATTGCAATTTCAAAAAGGTCAAATAATCCACATTGTCTTTCGTCCCAAAACGCTTGATGTATTCATCAAAGTAAAAAGACGCCAAAACATACTCTTTCTTTTTCATGTGCGCTTGCCCTAAAGCTAACATGGCTTCTGGGACAAGGGGGGAATTGATGTGTTCGCTTTGTAAAGAAGAATAGTAATTGTCCGCTGTTTCTAAATTAGCAAAAAGGATTTCTCTCAAAATCCCTTGATACCAAAAGATCGCCGGTTTGTTGTATTCATCTTTTTTCTTCTTTTTGTTCGCACAACCGGTGCCTATAACAATAATCGCCATTATGATAAAAAGGAAAGTTTTAAAATGTTTTAAACGCATGCCACCTATCTTATAAAATTAAATTTTTGAATAACTCATGGTTATTTTTTCTTATCTTTCTTATTCCCACCGAATAATGTCAGCACCATTTCTCCAAATCAAGCCCAGCCGCACCAAAAAGATGCCACCCATCGCTAAAATGAGATTTGCTGGGATTATTTTTCTTGATTTGTGGTTTTATTTTGCTCATTTTTCACTCCTTATTATATTTTATAATGATTCAGTTAAACTTCCATCATGGTTAAGTTATTGGGATTATACCCAAAACTAGCAAAAATTGATTTTACCAAAATTGTTTGATATAATACAGAGTTTTTAGTTTAGAAATCATTGAGCGCTGGTTTTAAGGCGGTCTTTTATTCTTTAAGGAGAAGATTTTGTGCTTTTTTAAAGGGAATGCAATCGCCTATGATTTTTGATGTGAAAGCGCCTATATTAGGGTTTGAAACCATTCATAAAATGCACTTGCAAAAGGTTGATGAAATCTTTTTGCGTTTGAATAGCGCAGAAGAAAATTCCGTGGTGTCTTTCACGCTGGTCAATCCCTTTGCTTTAAGAAAATACGAATTTGAAGTGCCTACCCCCTTAAAAATCCTTTTAGAATTAGAGGGAGCCAAGAGCGTTCTAGTCGCTAATATCATGGTCGTTCAAACCCCTATTGAGCTTTCCACCGTGAATTATCTAGCCCCTTTAATTTTCAATTTGGACAAGCAGCTCATGGGGCAAGTGGTTTTGGATTCTAACAAATACCCGCACTACCATTTAAGAGAGAATATTCTAAGCCACACGCATGAATGACGCATGAGCGGTTTCTATGCAAAGCGTTTCTTTAAGTTTATGGCACAATGCATCGGTGTTTTTGCAAATGCAAGCGAGCGGTTTTCTTATGGTATAATAGCGGTTATTTTTTAGAATAACCAACGCTAAAAATGGCGCTTTAGTTGAATCCAAAACAAGGAGTTTATTTTATGGAACAAAGCCATCAAAACTTACAATCTCAATTTTTTATAGAGCATATCTTACAGATTTTACCTCACCGCTATCCCATGCTCTTAGTGGATAGAATTACAGAGTTACAAGCCAATAAAAAAATTGCCGCTTATAAGAATATCACTTTTAATGAAGACGTGTTTAATGGGCATTTCCCTAATAAGCCCATTTTCCCGGGCGTTTTAATCGTAGAGGGCATGGCGCAAAGCGGAGGGTTTTTGGCTTTCATTAGCATGTGGGGGTTTGACCCTGAAATAGCCAAAACAAAAATCGTGTATTTCATGACGATTGATAAGGTTAAATTCCGCATTCCTGTAACCCCAGGCGACAGATTAGAATACCATTTAGAAGTCTTAAAACATAAGGGCATGATCTGGCAAGTGGGCGGCACGGCTCAAGTGGATGGCAAAGTGGTCGCTGAAGCCGAATTGAAAGCCATGATCGCAGAGAGAGAATAAAAATGAGTAAGATTGCAAAAACAGCCATCATTTCCCCTAAAGCAGAGATTAATAAGGGCGTAGAGATTGGGGAATTTTGCGTGATTGGAGATGGCGTCAAACTAGATGAAGGCGTGAAACTCCATAACAATGTAACCTTACAAGGGCATACTTTCATCGGGAAAAACACCGAAATTTTCCCTTTTGCCGTGCTGGGCACACAGCCTCAAGATCTAAAATACAAGGGCGAATACAGCGAACTGATTATTGGAGAAGACAACCTTATTCGTGAATTTTGTATGATAAATCCCGGCACTGAAGCGGGGATTAAAAAAACCCTTATTGGGGATAAAAACCTGCTCATGGCTTATGTGCATGTCGCTCATGATTGCGTGATTGGCAGCCATTGTATTTTGGCTAATGGCGTAACTTTAGCAGGGCATATTGAAATAGGCGATTATGTCAATATTGGCGGTCTTACCGCAATCCATCAGTTTGTGCGTATCGCTAAAGGGTGCATGATAGCCGGTAAGAGCGCTTTAGGCAAAGATGTGCCGCCTTATTGCACCGTGGAGGGCAATCGTGCTTTTATTAGGGGGTTAAACCGCCACCGGATGCGCCAATTATTAGAGAGTAAGGATATTGATTTCATCCATGCGCTTTATAAAAGGTTGTTTCGCCCTATCCCCTCTTTAAGAGAGAGCGCTAAATTAGAATTAGAAGAGCATGCCAATAACCCTTTTGTAAAAGAGATTTGCTCTTTTATTTTAGAGAGTTCTAGGGGCGTGGCGTATAAGTCAAGCGAATATTCTAGCGAAGAAAAACAAGAGGAATAACATGAACGAAACGCTTTATTGCAGTTTTTGCAAAAAACCAGAATCAAGAGATCCCAAAAAACGCCGCATTATTTTTGCGAGCAACCTGAATAAAGATGTGTGCGTGTGCGAATATTGTATAGATGTGATGCATGGGGAATTGCACAAATACGACAGAATGGATTCTTTATTGGCGCTCAAAAGAGACCGATTGAGGCGAATGGAATCCAGCGCTTATGAAGAAGAGTTTTTGCTCTCTCGCATTCCAGCCCCTAAAGAGCTTAAGGCGGTTTTAGACAATTATGTGATAGGGCAAGAGCAGGCTAAAAAGGTTTTTTCCGTAGCCGTGTATAACCATTACAAACGCTTGTCTTTTAAAGAAAAACTCAAAAAACAAGACAACCAAGACAGCAATGTGGAGTTGGAGCATTTAGAAGAAGTGGAGTTGAGCAAGTCTAATATTTTACTGATCGACCCTACAGGATCAGGCAAGACTCTAATGGCGCAAACTCTCGCCAAGCATTTGGATATTCCTATCGCTATTAGCGATGCGACTAGCTTGACTGAAGCGGGTTATGTGGGCGAAGATGTGGAAAATATCCTTACAAGATTGTTGCAAGCGAGCGATTGGAATGTCCAAAAAGCCCAAAAAGGCATTGTGTTTATTGACGAGATTGATAAAATCAGCCGTTTGTCAGAAAACCGCTCCATCACTAGAGACGTTTCTGGCGAGGGCGTTCAGCAAGCGTTGTTAAAAATCGTTGAAGGCTCTTTAGTGAATATCCCCCCTAAAGGCGGCAGAAAGCACCCTGAGGGCAATTTCATTCAAATTGACACGAGCGATATTTTATTCATTTGCGCCGGAGCGTTTGACGGGCTAGCTGAAATCATTAAAAAACGCACCACGCAGAATGTGTTGGGTTTCACTCAAGAAAAGATGAGCAAAAAAGAGCAAGAAGCGATCTTGCATTTAGTCCAAACCCATGACTTGGTTACTTATGGGCTTATCCCTGAGCTTATCGTACGTTTGCCGGTTTTAAGCACGCTAGATAGCATCAGTTTGGAAGCGATGGTGGATATTTTACAAAAACCTAAAAACGCTCTCATCAAGCAATACCAGCAACTTTTCAAAATGGATGAAGTGGATTTGATTTTTGAAGAAGAAGCGATTAAAGAAATCGCCAAACTCGCATTAGAAAGAAAAACAGGGGCTAGGGGACTAAGGGCGATCATTGAAGATTTTTGTTTGGATATTATGTTTGATTTACCCAAGCTTAAGGGATCGGAAGTGCGTATCACTAAAGATTGTGTTTTAAAACAGGCTGAACCTTTGATCATTGCTAAAACGCATTCTAAAATTTTTCCTTAAGGAACACGCTTATAAATTTAATGATAAAGGATTAGAAAGGGCATGATTTTTAGCAAATTAATCGGTTTGTTTTCGCATGATATTGCCATAGATTTAGGCACTACCAACACGATCGTGTTAGTCAAAGGGCAAGGCATTATTATCAATGAGCCTTCTATTGTGGCGGTGCGCATGGGATTGTTTGATTCTAAAGCTTATGATATTTTGGCAGTGGGGAGCGAGGCTAAGGAAATGCTAGGCAAAACCCCTAACAGCATCAGAGCGATTCGCCCCATGAAAGATGGCGTGATCGCCGATTATGACATTACCGCTAAAATGATCCGCTACTTTATTGAAAAAGCGCACAAACGAAAGACATGGATCCGCCCGCGCATCATGGTGTGCGTGCCTTATGGGCTGACAAGCGTGGAAAGGAATGCAGTTAAAGAGAGTGCTTTAAGCGCGGGAGCTAGAGAAGTCTTTTTGATTGAAGAGCCTATGGCAGCCGCGATCGGAGCAGGCTTGCCGGTGAAAGAACCGCAAGGGAGTTTGATCGTGGATATTGGTGGCGGCACGACTGAAATTGGCGTGATCAGTCTTGGGGGGTTAGTCATTTCTAAAAGCATTAGAGTGGCTGGGGATAAATTGGATCAAAGCATTGTGGAATACATCCGCAAGAAATTCAATTTATTGATAGGGGAGCGCACCGGCGAAGAGATTAAGATTGAAATCGGTTGCGCGATCAAACTGGATCCGCCTCTCACAATGGAAGTGTCAGGGAGGGATCAAGTGAGCGGGCTGTTGCACACGATTGAATTGAGCTCTGATGATGTGTTTGAAGCCATTAAAGATCAGGTGAGGGAGATTTCTAGCGCTTTAAGGAGCGTGCTTGAAGAGGTGAAGCCGGATTTAGCGAAAGACATTGTGCAAAATGGCGTGGTGCTTACCGGCGGTGGGGCTTTGATTAAGGGATTAGACAAGTATTTAAGCGATATGGTTAAGCTCCCTGTGTATGTGGGCGATGAGCCTTTATTGGCTGTAGCCAAAGGCACAGGAGAAGCCATACAAGATCTGGATTTACTCAGCCGTGTGGGTTTTAGTGAATAATGCATGCGTTTTTATTTTAAATTCCTTTGGCTTTTAGGGATTTTTCTTATTTTTTATTTTTTAGATTTTAAGGGTAGTTCTTCTTATATCAGCGATAGGGTTAAAAACGCCTTGATGAGTGCGAAAAACAGCTTAGCAGACAACATTCAAGCGTATTTTTTTCAAGCCAAAAACATTAAGGAGTTTCAAAAAGAACGCTTGATTTTAGAAGCTTTAAAACTAGAAAACGCCGATTTGAAAGAGCGTTTGAATAGTATCTATCCTTTAGAAAATCCAAAAATGACTTATACCCCTACTTTTATGACTTCATTCATCAGTTTAGAAGACACGCACAGCGTCTCTCTCAACCCTATTACGAATTTAGAAGAAAATAAGATTTATGGTCTTGTCTCTCACAATCAAGCCATAGGCATTGCGGTGTTAGAAAAAGGGCGCTTGAACGGGTTTTTGAACGCTCACAAGCGGTGCGCTTATAGCGTGATGGTAGGCAAAAATCAAGTGCTAGGCTTCATAGGATCTAATTTCAAGCAAGAATTAATCGTGGATTTCATTGTCCCAAGCGCTGAAATCAACATAGGCGATCAAGTGCTAACGAGCGGGCTGGATGGGATTTTTGGAGCGGGGGTGTTTGTGGGCGAAGTTTCAAGCATTGAAGATCATTACACTTATAAAAGCGCGGTATTAAAAAACGCTTTTTTAAGCGACGCCAAACTTTTAAGGCATGTGTTTTTAAGCGATGTGAAAAACTAGCGCTCTATTCAAGGCTAATTCAAGCGCATTTTTAACCCCTTTCAATAAAATTAGGCTAATTGTTTTAGAAAAAAATCTTTTAATTCCCCTTCTTTAATCCAATCATCTCTATAACGCTCCCCCACACCATCCTTATTTCCATAAAATTTTAAAACCACTTTGATTTTGAGATTGGGATCGTCTTTAGGGTTAAAAATTTTATCTTTAAAAAGTTGATACGCATCTGCCTTATGCTCGTAATCAGTGTGTTTGCTCCCTTTAGGATCAATGAAGCAAATGAACTGCGTGCCGCTCTTTTGCAGCCAAAAGATAAAATCAGGGAAAAAGCGCCTTTCTGTAGCGCCGTTGTCTATATAGGGAATAAACAAATTGTCTAAATGCTCATCAATCTTGCTGAACGCCCAAAAATCATAGTTTTCTTGCAGCGTTTCGGTAATCTTTAACAACTCTTCTAAAAAATCGCTCTCGCTCTTTACTTTAACCACATGCTTAAGCCAATCGCAGTTTTTGGCTTTAATGAGCGGGGTATAGTAATGCTCTTTGAGTTTTAACAGCTCGGCACCATCAACTTCAAATGTTTTGTTTTGTTTGTGTTTTTCTGTATCATAAGGATCGATCTCGCCTTGCGCGATTTTCATTCTTAGAGTTTCTTTATCCAAAGGTGCATACTCTTTCACTTCTTGGATGGTTTGAATCAATTTTTCTTTTTTATCCGCCCTAACTTTAATCCTTTTAAAATGCACGATTTTCTCACTATCTAGGGCGTTAAACTCGTCTTTAGGCACTTTTTGATTGGGGTATAGTTTGCCTTTAATTTCAGAAATCATGTAATCTAAATCTTTATAATGCCAAGTTGATACCTTGTTAAAATGCGCTGTTTGTATCATTTCTTTTAACAGCGTATAATCTTTAGGGTTATAAATTTCATGCTTTAAAATAAAATGCTTTTCACTCATTAAATGAAAATACTCTTTTAAATCCTTAAAATTTTTTTCGCTCATTTTAAACGAAGCGCTTGGAGAAATTTTAAGAGCGTTGGTTTGTTCTTTTCGGTAGCAAGGCACGAATAACGCGTGTTTCATCGGCGTTTTTTCTAATTTGATTTCACGCCAAGAGCCTCTATTCTCACCCTTATTTTCGCTCTCTTTTTGGAACTTTAAAATCGCTTCAAGGCTTGCATGGTTAGTGGGTATCACAAAAAGCGTTTCCAGCATTGCAGCGTGTGGTTTCAATTTGTCTTTAATGGCTTCATCTATGTCTAAATACGCTAACCTTTGGCGTTGGTTTTTGACGCTTTCAATCCTTACGCCCCTGCCAAAAGATTGTTTCACCAACTTTTTAGCGTCATCATCAAGCCCTATATTTAAAAATAAAATCACGCTAGGCCTTGTGCTATCCCACCCAGTGTCAAAAGCACGAGACCCCACCAAAATATTGATACTGCTCTTATCAATCTGGCTGAAATAGCTCTCTTCTTTAAAGCTCAAATTCTTACTCACCACTTTCACGCTCTTTAATTTTTCACGAATCCATTCTGTAATATCGCCTATTCTAATCAAGCAAAAGACTTTATCGCTTGTGTTGAGCTTGAAAGCGATTTCTTGGTTGTTTTTAGGGTTAATGATGACTTCAATATGCCCGTTGTTAGCATAAAAAACTTCTTCTTTTAAGCCTTTAAAATCCATGCCCTTTAAACCCTCTTTAAAAACCTCAATCTTATATTTTTGATATTTTTGATCTTTATCATCGCTAAAAAGGAATTCCGGATTCTTCAATTCCTCTAATAAATCGTCTTTAGCCTTTAAAAAATCGCTTCCATCGTCATTTTCAATCACGCGCGCTAAAGTTTTAAAAAAGATTTCCGCATCGCTGTTTTTAACATTCACAGAATGCGTGAACACGAGCATTAAAGGGTCGTAAAAATAGCCTTCTGTTTTATAGCGTTTTTGCATGCCTAAAAGCAATAACGCTTTTAAAAGCGCGATCTCTTTTTCCCTATCGTTTAAATCTTTTGATTCCTTAAAAGCGTTTAAGTTGTTTTTCTTCAATAAAACAGACTCTTTACCATAGCCAAGCTTCACCCACTCGCCCACGCTCAAATTATACACCGCAGTGATGAGATCGCTCTCTTCGGTGAAAGTGGCGCTGAAATTGAATAAAAACCCTTTTAAAGACAGCAGACTAAAGATAGCCTGTCGTTTGCTCTCAGACTTGTTCCCCTTATGCGCTTCATCTAAAATCACATAATTTTCCCCATTATCCCAATAATCCTTATAATTTAAAAGGTTTTCCTTGCTTTCTTCATCATTCATTAAATCCGCGCGGTAATAAAAAAGAACGATTTCTTTCATTAAAGAATCTTTTGGAGCGCGGTAAAAATCCTTATTAGTAACGCTTTTAAGGTTTTTGAAATCAATCTGTTTGGCATAGTCTTTACTCCGGTTGTATTTTTCAATTTCTTTTTCAAATTGCTGGATTAAATTTTCGTTCGCGCTGAAAAACATGATGTTTTTCTTAGGGATCAAACCCATTCTTATAGCCACGCTTAAAAGCTCTACCAGTTTGATAATGACAATCGTTTTACCGCTCCCTGTAGTCATGTAAAAGGCTAAGCGGTTGATAAAATTTTCAAAACTCACGCGCTGATTTTCTACCTTAAAATGGCTCTTTAACAAAGGATTGAGTTTCTTTTTAGCGAAATCGCAATTGGCGAATGAATAATGCTTTTGATAAAACGCGTAAAATTCTTTTTTATCTTCTTTGAAATCCCTAAAATAAGCAATAAGCACTCTAAAAGCGTTGATCAAAGCTTGCTGTTGGTAATCTAAAAGCTCCTTATTGCTATCAAAGCTTTTAAAGTCTAGCATTTCTAACGGATCGTTAATCTCATTAATGTTCAATTCGTCTTCAGCGAGTTTTTGAGCGACAAAAATTTCATTATCGGTGGTTAAATCTTTTTTCTTTGCCATTATTTTTCCTTACCAAATGAGCGCTTCTTTTAAGGCTTTTAAGATCTCTACTTCTTTATCATTCCCTTTAAATTTCACCACTTTTTCGTTGAAAAACTCCACTCCAACGCCGTGTAAATTTTCCAAAGTCTCTTTAATGTCCACGCCCATTTTTTCTAGTGCTTCTACATTGAGCGTGTAAGATTCGTTTTTGCATTCCACTAAATCGCTGTATTGTTCATCATAAGCTAAGGGTTTGTCGTTGTCTTCATACTTGATTTTTCTTAAAATCTCTTCATAGCTTTCTAACGCATAGACTTTGATTACCCCACCTTTATTAAATTCTTTAAGCGCACCGCTTTTAAAACCGCCTATAACCTTTTTAAGGCGAGGCAAAATCACGCGCTCAAAATGCTCCCCCATTTCAATACCGATATACTTTCTCTTAAGCTTGTGCGCCACCGCGCAAGTCGTCCCACTCCCAGCGAAAAAATCGCACACGAGATCGTTTTCTTTTGTGGAAATTTCTAAAATGCGTTGGAGTAGGGCTTCGGGTTTGGGGGTGTCAAAAAGGGCTTGCCCTTCAAAAAGCTTTTTGATTTCTCTTTTAGCGTCTTGAGTGTGTCCTACTTCTTGATAAGTCCATAAGCTCATGGGGGTTACGCCTTGCTTGACTTCACTTAAAAAGCGTTTATAGCATGGCACACCCCTACCGCTTTTGGGGAAAAAGATACGATTGTCAGCGATCAATTCTTGTAATTTTTCTTGTGAAAAAAGCCATGAATAACCATGCGGGGGGTATATTTCTTGCTTGGTGTAGGGGTTAAAAATGGGGTAAATATTACGCTCAACAGCCGGTCCAACTGACAAATCGGAGGATTTCCACACGCCCCTTTCATCGTTATCTAGATTTTTATAGCGTGCATTCATCTCGCTTGTGCGTTCAAGGGTAAAATCATGCAAATTTTCAATGTTTTTAGCATAAGTTAAAATATAGTCATGGTTGTTGGAAAAATGTTTTTTTAAATTAATAGGCGAGTAGGAGCGTTGCCAAACTACATTCGCCACAAAGTTATCACCCCCCCCCCCCCATTAAACACTTCGTCCATGAGCGTTTTGCAATAAGCCTGTTCGTTATCATCAATGCTCACAAACATTACGCCTTTATCATTCAATAAGGCATGCGCAAGCTCTAGGCGGTTTTCCATCATAGAGAGCCAACTGGAGCGCTTGAAATTATCCGCATAAACAAATTCATTGTTTTGCGTGTTGTAAGGCGGATCAATATAAATGCAATCAATTGTTTCTTTATAGCGGTTTTTAAGGGAGTTTAGGGCTTGGTAGTTTTCGCTTTTAATGAGCGTGCCATTGATTTCATCTTCATTGAATTGGCTTTTAATCTCTTCTTCTAAATCTTTAAAATAGAGAGTGTCTAGGGGCAAGAACTCGTTTTCTAAAAGATTGTCTGCGATCTCTAAATTCAAGTCTTGCCATTCTTGGACTTGTTTGGGGTAGTTTTTGTGGTTTGTGATTTTATTTAGATCGTAGTTTTTAGCTTTTAATTGGTCTAAGCTCACGATGAAATGCGAGTTTAATACAAAGCGGGGTTTGTTCCAAATCTTACAAAGTTCGTTTTCAAATTCGCTCACTAATGCAATCACTTCTAAAGCCACTTCTTTAATAGTATTGATCTCATTAAGGCGTTTAGCATCAAATGCAGTCATTTCTTTAAAAAGGTATTCAAACAAATACAAATCCAATTGCTCTTTTAAAAACCCTAGCACGTTTTTATGGATGAAATAATCCATGCTGCCTTGCTTTTTGAATTTCACAAACGCTTTTTTTAAAATTTCTTCATCAAGTTTGACGCCTTGATTGGAGCATTCTTTTAGGATTTCATTCGTTTTTGTTTGAGTCCCCTTGCTGCTGAGCGTAACGCTAAAGTTTAGGGTGTTAGTTTTTGCGTCTGTATCTTTTACTATACTTCTTAAATCAAAGATTAAATCCACTTTTTCATTATACTTTTTGCTCTCTAGTAAAGAAGCGTCAAAATTAAAAAGAATACCCTCTAATTCAAAGCAAAAATTCTTATAGTTCGTTTCGCTTTTCACGTAATAAAGATCTTTAGTTTTATAAAATAAGGCGGTGTCTTTTTTAAGGGAGCATTTTTCATAATCGCTTTTAGTATAAAGATTATCATAAAGGGGCGTGTCGTTGAAATAAATCCCTCCATTAGCGCTGAAATAACGCTTGAAAAAGCTATAGAGTTTGTCAAACAATTCTTCTTTGAGATCGTTGTTGTTTTGGCATTTTGAATCAATGAGTTTTTTTAATTCTTGTTTTTTATGGTGGTAATACTGGCTTTTAGCCTTCATGAGGTTGATCATGCCATTTTTCATGGCTCTAGGGCTAGAATCTAAAAGGTTTTCTGGCTGGTCTTCAATCTTAACGCCTATGAAAAGGTTTTCTAAAACTTCATAAAATTGCACTTCGTTCGTTTTCATTATAACGCTCCTTAAAAACATGAAAAGTATTATAACAAAGCCCACTCATTAAGCGCTACAATACCCCCATGCGAAAAAAGATTTTTTACTAGAAGACGATTACCTTTTAAGCGAGAGCGTTAAGGAGTTTGACTTGTTGAAAATGTAGACTACCTTGACTAACTCATTTTTTTAAAATACCCCTATTTCATTGTAAAATTATCTCTGTGAAATCCATTGAAGTTTAATAAAAGGTAAAAATAAGATTGAATATCAATAAAGTGTTTTATCACAGCAGCACCAACATGAATGAAGTGCCAGATAATAGCGTGGATTTGATCATCACAAGTCCGCCTTATTTCAACATCAAAGATTACACGAAAAATGGTACACAAGATTTACAGCATTCAGTCCAACATGTTGAAGATTTAGGGGCATTGGAAAAATATGAAGATTATCTTTTAGGGCTTTTAAAAGTTTGGCTTGAGTGCTATAGAGCGCTAAAACCAAATGGTAAGCTATGTATTAATGTGCCTTTAATGCCCATGCTTAAAAAGGTTTTAAACACGCACTATAACCGCCATATCTTTGACTTGCATGCTGATATTCAGCACTCCATTTTGCATGATTTAAACAACACGCTAGAAAACAAGCCTAAAATGTTCTTACTAGATGTCTATATTTGGAAACGCGCAAATCCTACTAAAAGATTGATGTTTGGGAGTTACCCTTATCCTAGAAATTTTTATGCGCAAAATACTATAGAATTTATCGGCGTGTTTGTCAAAGACGGCAAGCCCAAACAACCCACAAAAGAGCAAAAAGAACAAAGCCAATTGACTCAAGAAGAATGGGTGGAATTTACCAAACAAATTTGGGAAATCCCAATCCCTAATAAAAACGATATTGCTTTTGGTAAGCATGCGGCTTTAATGCCGGCTGAATTAGCAAGGCGTTTGATTAGGTTGTATAGTTGCGTGGGCGATGTGGTGCTAGATCCATTTAGCGGGAGTGGGACAACCTTAAGAGAAGCAAAACTTTTAAAAAGAAATTTTATAGGTTACGAACTCTATGAAAATTATAAGCCCTTGATTGAGCAAAAATTAGGAAACTTGTTTGATTTTGAATAAGATTTATATAGAAGATGTTTTCACATTCTTAGACAAATTAGAAGATAAAAGCGTTGATTTAGCCATTATTGATCCTCCTTACAATCTTAAAATTGCTTCATGGGATAGTTTTAAAAACGATGAAGAGTTTTTAACATTTTCTTACGCTTGGATTGATAAAATGCTGCCCAAACTCAAAGACACAGGGAGTTTTTATATCTTTAACACCCCTTTTAATTGCGCTTTATTTTTAGCGTATTTGCGCCATAAAAAAGTGCATTTTTTAAATTTTATCACTTGGGTTAAAAAAGATGGGTTTGCCAACGCCAAAAAGCGTTATAACCACGCGCAAGAAAGCATTTTATTTTATAGCATGCACAAGAAAAACTACACCTTTAATGCCGATGAAGTTCGCATCGCTTATGAATCCACCGAACGCATCAAACATGCTCAAAGTAAGGGGATTTTAAAAAACAACAAACGCTGGTTCCCTAACCCTAAGGGCAAATTATGCCTTGATGTGTGGGAAATCGCTTCACAAAGGCATGTTGAAAAAGAGAAGGGTAAAATCCTTAAGCCCAAACACCCCAGCATCAAACCTAAAGTGCTCATTGAACGCATGATAAAGGCTAGCTCTAATGAAAACGATTTGATTTTAGATTTGTTTAGTGGCAGTGGCATGACTAGCTTAGTGGCTAAAAGTTTGGAGCGTAATTTTATAGGGTGTGAGAACCATGCTGAATATGTGCATGAGAGTTTGGAAATGTTTAAGTATAATGAATACAAATAAAAAAGGATATTTAACATGCCAAAATTAGAAAAAATTTTGCTAGAAATCACACAGCTTGACCCTAGTAAAGAGTGTTTGAAATTCTTAGCCAATCGTATAAAAAGCTCTGATTATAGGGGCTTACACTTATCCCAACACAATCGTTATGATCAAAATAAAATTAAAACCATCATTCAAGCTATTTTCAATGAAGTGGGAGAAGATTTTTTACAAATCCGCACCACCGATATGAGCAAACGCCCTAGCAATATCATAGGCGAAGAGGTTTATGCAAAAGTGGTTGATAATATCTGTAAATCTGAAATAGCTCAAGACAATTTAAGAAACAAGAATCAAGTAACTCAAGATAGCTTGAGAAAAAATCTTTTTGTAGATATGCATAGAATGGGGTTGATTGAACGCTACAATAAAAATAAGGAACCTACAAACCCCTACATTCAAAGCAATATTAAATATATCAGTTTAACTCCCTTAGCTATAGAATTTTTAAACGCACAAGATTTGTTAAGAAAAAATTTTTGTTACACGCAAGCTTTAGAAAACCTTTTGCAAGGTTTTGGAGCAGAATGCAGAGAGGTGATGATAGAGCTTGGCAATCATTATTTAGACATTGAAGAAATGATGTTTTTTGTTACATTTTTAAATATTGAAAATTTTACTAGAAGTGAAATCATAGAATATGTGAGAGAGTATAGGAGTTTAAGCCGTATCCAAAAAGAAAAATTAAAAGAGTTAGTGCAAAATTATTGCAACCCTAACCATTTTAACGGGAATAAGCTAGAAAAGAGAGATTATCATAATTGGAAAAATCAAGCCCAACAAATTTTTAGCTTGCTAGAACAAAGCGTGTTTTTTGAAACCAATAAAGAGAGGCTTATTTTAAAAACGCTCAATGAAGAAAACAAACAAAACGATAAAAAGCTCAAACGCTCTATTAAAGAGAAGTGCCTTTATTTTGAAAAACATGGCGTTAAAAAAGAAAAGGGCTTTGAGTTGCACCACATTGTGCCTTTATGCTTGGCTCGCTCTATAGAAGAATTTGATCTTTTGGATAAATGGGAAAACTTAATCTATCTTGACGCTTTTAACCATGCGAAAATATCTCAAACGCAAAATAAACATATTTGTTTGTATTTTGAAAATTGCGATGTGATTTTATCTAAAGGCTTAAAAGAAGAACAAGAAAGCCTTTATTTGACTTACATTGAAAATGTGTTATATAAACTTGATTTACAAAATGTCATGTTGGAATACAATAAAGATTTATTGCATTCTAAAAACGGCTGATAAAATAAGGCGGTGTCTTTTTTAAGGGAGCGTTTTTCATAACCGCTTTTGGTATAAAGGCATAGAATTAGCGCTACAATACCCCCATGCAAAAAAAGATTTTTTTACTAGAAGACGATTACCTTTTAAGCGAGAGTATTAGGGAGTTTTTAGAGCATTTAGGCTATGAAGTGTTTTGCGCTTTTAACGGGAAAGAAGCTTATGAAAGGCTCTCGGTTGAGCGCTTTAACCTCTTGCTTTTAGACGTGCAAGTGCCTGAAATGAATAGCTTGGAATTGTTCAAGTGCATCAAAAACGATTTTTTAATCTCTACGCCTGTGATTTTTATCACCGCCTTACAGGATAACGCTATTTTAAAAAACGCCTTTAATTTAGGAGCGAGCGATTATTTGAAAAAGCCCTTTGATTTAGACGAATTAGAAGCACGCATTAAAAGGTTTTTCAATGATGAACCCATAGAAATCATGCCTAACATTTTTTATCATCAAAATTGCTTGAGTGTCATGGGCAAAAAAGAGATCTTGCCGCCCAAAACCGCACAACTTTTAGAATATTTTTTAGAGCATAAAGGGCAAATCATTAGCTCTCAAGCGTTAGAAAACAACTTGTGGGAGCAAGCGATTGATGATTCCACCTTACGCACTTACATTAAAGTGTTGCGCAAGCTTTTGGGTAAAAATTGCATAGAAACGCATAAGGGGGTGGGCTATCGCTTTAACCCACTATGAAAAAAAATCCCTTAAACTCTTTTTAGGGACTTATTTGGGCTCTTCGTTTGTGTTAATGCTAGTGATTAGCGTTTTAGCGTTTAACTATGAAAAAAACGAAAAAATCAAAATGATACGCATGGACATGGATAAAATGGCTTCTAAGATCGCTAGTGAAGTGGTTGCCTTGCACATGCAAACGCATGGGGATTACCACAACGCTTTAAACGCTCTCATATCACGCTATAAAGACACTTCTATAGCTCTTTTTGATAGTAAAAAGCGTGTTTTATATTCTAATATCCCTGAAAGCGCGGATTTGATTAAAAACCATAAAGAAGCGGGCTTTTTTAGTTTTAAGGGGGAGTATTACCTCATCACTGACGAAACTTTCTCTCATTTGGGCGTGGCTAAAATGCTTTTTAAAAATTCTAAACCCCTTCATTTTTCTTCTTTGTATCGTAAGATGGTTTTAGTGTTTGTCATAGCGTTTTTATGCGTGATAGGGGTTTCTGTGTTTTTGGGGCGTTTGTTTTTAAAGCCCATTAGGAATGAAATCATTCGCATCGATCATTTTTTAAAAAACACCACGCATGAATTAAACACCCCCATGAGCGCTTTAGTCTTGTCTTTAAAAACCCTAGAAGACAGCCAACAACACCGCCGCATTAAAATCGCTATCCAGCGCATGAGCTTTTTATACCGCTCGCTCTCGTATTTGGTGATGCAAGACATTGAGCGCGAATCCTTTGTGCTTTTAGACTTAAAAGCCCTAATTATTAAAGAAAACACGCTTTTTAGCGAGATGATAGACTACCACAAGCTGGAATTGAAAAGCGATTTAGTGGGGGTGGAGTTGAAGGCTAAAGAGCAGGATTTCCTTTCGCTTTATAGTAATTTGCTCATGAATGCGATCAAATACAGCGTAGTGAATGGGTATATCCACATAGAGCTAACGCGCGAGTTTTTGAAAGTGAAAAATTTAGGGTATGAAATCCCTAAAGACAAGATTAAAGATTTAAGCGTTCGTTATGCGCGTTTCAATTCTAGTGTGTTGGGTTATGGTATAGGGTTAGATTTAGTGAAAAAAGTGTGTGAAAAGTATAAAATGCGTTTAGAAATTCATAGCGAACCCTCTTTAAAAGGATCGTTTCATGAAAATTCGTTCTGTATTCATTTTCAAGGATAAAGATGCTTTCAGTGTATGAAAAAGTGAATGCCCTAGACAAAAGGGCGCTTGAAGAATGGCTTTTAAGCGAAGACATTTTAATGGAAAACGCCGCTATGGCTTTAGAAAGGGCGGTTTTACAAAACGCTTCTTTGGGTGCTAAAGTCATTATCCTTTGTGGGAGTGGGGATAATGGGGGCGATGGTTATGCGTTAGCTAGGCGTTTAGTGGGGCGTTTTAGAGTGCTAGTTTTTGAAATGAAATTAGCCAAAAGCCCCATGTGCCAATTGCAAAAAGAAAGGGCTAAAAAAGCAGGGGTAGTCATCAAAACATATGAAGAAAAGAATGAAGATTTAGAATGCGATGTGTTAATAGATTGCGTGATAGGGAGCGCTTTTAAGGGCGAATTAGAGCCGTTTTTAAACTTTGAAAGCCTTTCTCAAAAAGCGCGCTTTAAAATCGCTTGCGACATTCCTAGCGGGATCGATTCTAAAGGCAGGGTGGATAAGAGAGCGTTTAAAGCGGATACGACTATCAGCATGGGCGCTATCAAATCATGCTTATTAAGCGATAGGGCTAAAGACTATGTAGGGGAATTGAAAGTGGGGCATTTGGGGGTTTTTAATCAAATCTATGAGATCCCAACAGACACTTTTTTACTAGAAAAAAGCGATCTCAAACTGCCCTTAAGGGATAGAAAAAACGCTCATAAAGGCAATTACGGGCATATGCATGTGCTTTTAGGCAAGCATAGTGGGGCGGGGTTATTGAGCGCAATAAGTGCGTTAAGTTTTGGATCTGGGGTGGTGAGTATTCAAGCGTTAGAATGCGAGATAACTTCTAATAACAAGCCTTTAGAATTGGTTTTTTGTGAAAATTTCCCTAAAAAGCTCAGTGCGTTCGCTCTTGGTATGGGGTTAGAAAATATCCCAAAGGATTTTAACAAATGGCTTGAATTAGCCCCATGCGTTTTAGATGCAGGCGTTTTTTATCATAAAGAGGTGTTACAAGCCTTAGAAAAAGAAGTGATCTTAACCCCTCACCCTAAAGAGTTTTTATCGTTATTGAAATTAGTGGGGATCAATATAAGCATGCTAGAATTACTAAACAATAAGCTAGAAATCGCAAGGGATTTTTCTCAAAAATACCCCAAGGTGGTTTTGCTTTTAAAGGGGGCTAATACCCTAATCGCTCATCAAGGGCGAACTTTTATCAACAATTTAGGGAGCGTGGCTTTAGCCAAAGCTGGGAGTGGCGATGTGTTAGCAGGGCTTATTTTAAGCTTGCTTTCTCAAAACTACACGCCTTTAGACGCCGCTATTAACGCAAGTTTAGCGCACGCTCTAGCGGGTTTAGAATTTAAGAATAATTACGCTTTAACGCCCCTAGATTTGATAGAAAAGATCAAACGACTATAAAAGGATAAAAATGGATCATTTAAAGCATTTGCAACAATTGCAAAACATTGAAAGGATCGTGCTTTCAGGCATTGTGTTGGCCAATCATAAGATTGAAGAGGTCCATAGCGTTTTAGAGCCTAGCGATTTTTACTACCCGCCTAACGGCTTGTTTTTTGAAATCGCTTTAAAACTGCATGAAGAAGATTGCCCCATTGATGAGAATTTTATCCGCCAAAAAATGCCTAAAGACAAGCAAATCAAAGAAGAAGATCTAGTCGCTATTTTTGCGGCAAGCCCTATAGATAATATTGAAGCCTATGTGGAAGAAATTAAAAACGCCTCCATTAAACGAAAACTTTTTGGCTTGGCTAACACCATTAGAGAGCAAGCCCTAGAAAGCGCGCAAAAATCCAGCGATATTTTAAACGCTGTGGAGCGAGAAGTCTATGCGTTATTGAACGGCAGCACCATAGAGGGCTTTAGGAGCATTAAAGAAGTGCTTGAAAGCACGATGGATCTCATTACAGAAAACCAAAGAAAAGGGAGTTTGGAAGTTACTGGCATACCGACTGGCTTTGTCCAGTTGGATAATTATACGAGCGGTTTTAATAAGGGGAGTTTAGTCATTATAGGGGCAAAGTCGTCTATGGGTAAAACCAGTTTGATGATGAACATGGTCTTAGCTGCGCTCAATGACGATAGGGGGGTAGCGGTTTTTAGTTTGGAAATGTCCGCAGAGCAACTCGCTTTAAGGGCGTTATCGGATCTCACTTCCATTAACATGCATGATTTAGAGAGCGGGAGGCTTGATGATGATCAATGGGAAAATTTAGCCAAATGCTACGATCACCTTTCTTGCAAAAAACTCTTTTTCTACGATAAAAGCTATGTGAGGATAGAGCAAATCCGCTTGCAACTGCGAAAGCTTAAATCCCAACACAAGGAATTGGGTATCGCTTTTATTGACTATTTGCAGCTCATGTCAGGGAGCAAAGCCACTAAAGAACGCCATGAGCAAATCGCTGAAATTTCAAGGGAGCTTAAAACTTTAGCCAGGGAATTAGAAATCCCTATCATAGCGTTAGTGCAACTCAACCGTAGCCTGGAAAACCGAGACGATAAACAGTCCATTCTTTCGGATATTAAAGACAGCGGAGGGATTGAACAGGACGCTGATATTGTTTTATTTTTATATAGAGGCTATATCTATCAAATGAGGGCTGAAGACAACAAAATAGACAAGCTCAAAAAAGAAGGCAAAATTGAAGAGGCACAAGAGTTGCATTTAAAAGTTAATGAAGAAAGGCGTATCCACAAACAAAATGGCAGTATTGAAGAAGCTGAAATCATCGTGGCTAAAAACAGGAATGGGGCTACAGGAACGGTTTATACGCGCTTTAACGCTCCTTTCACGCGCTATGAAGACATGCCCATAGATTCCCATTTAGAAGAGGGGCAAGAAACTAAATTTGAAATACCCACAACTTGAAAGACAAAACCTTTCAGGGGGCGTTTGAACTTCTTGCAACCCCCAAAGAATACTCATGGTGTGGGGTTGTTTTAAGCCTTTTGTTGGCAATCAATCTTTATTTAGAATACTTGAATCACCAAAAGCTTGATTTTTCAAAACCTACAAGCCTGAACGCTCAAATCTTGTTGCAATACCCTAAAACTAAAGATCAAAAAACCTATTTTGTCTTAAAGCTCCAATCAAAGGGCATGATCTTTTACACCACCATTAAAGAGCCTTTAAAAGACCTCCAATACCGCCATGCGCAATTTTTTGGCAAAATCAAACCTTGCTCGTTCTTAGAGTCTCTAAAATCATGCTTTTTTCAAACCTATTCTTTTTCTTTAACACGAAAACACAATTTCAAATCGCATTTGCGCCATTTCATTGATAGCGCTCATTCCAACGCTTTAGTGGGTAATTTGTATCGCGCACTCTTTATAGGGGATAGCTTGAATAAAGATTTAAGAGATAGGGCTAACGCGCTAGGGATCAACCACTTACTAGCCATCAGTGGGTTTCATTTAGGGATTTTGAGCGCGAGCGTGTATTTTCTTTTCTCTCTTTTTTATACCCCCTTACAAAAACGCTATTTCCCTTATAGAAACGCTTTTTATGATATAGGGGTTTTGGTGTGGGTTTTTTTGCTAGGGTATTTATTGTTATTAGATTTTTTACCCTCTTTTTTCAGGGCGTTTTTAATGGGCTTATTAGGGTTTTTGGCATGCTTTTTTGGGGTAAGGCTTTTGAGTTTTAAACTTTTGATTTTAGCGTGCTGTATCGCCATAGCGTTACTCCCTAAATTGCTTTTTAGCGTGGGGTTTTTGCTTTCTGTTTGTGGGGTGTGGTATATCTTTTTATTCTTAAAACACACTCAAATTTTTTTTAAAAATTCTTCTTTTTTAATGCGATTTTTTCAAGCGATCGCATTAAGCGTGTTAGTGTTTTTGAACATGCTCATTATCGCGCATGCCTTTTTCCCTATGTTTTCGCCCTACCAGCTCTTTAGCATTCCTTTAGGCTTGATTTTTATCGTGTTTTTCCCTTTGAGCTTGTTCTTGCATGCGGTGGGTTTAGGGTCTTTATTGGATCGCCTTTTAAACATGCCTTTAACAATCCCTACGATTTCAATCCCTTCGCCTTTATGGCTTTTGGGGGTGCATTTATTTTTAACGATTTTAAGCGCACGTTCTTTTAAAGTTTATTTAAGCATGAATGTTTTAAGTGCGGGCTTTTTCTTGTATTGTTGCTATCAATATATTATAATGCCTAGCTTAATTGTAGGTTAGAAAAGTCATTTTATTAGGGATCAAATAATTGCTTAAAAAAATCACGCACCAAATCAAAGCTTTAAGTGAATTGGTCGCTTTGGAGCATACGATATTTTCTAGCATGTTCTTACTCATGGCTATGGTCATAAGCTCCTATCAAAAAAATCAAACGCTCTTTTTTGACTTAGAAACCTTAATCCTTTGTTTTTGGTACTTACTAGGGGCAAGAAACTTCGCTATGGGGTTTAACCGCTTAGTGGATAGAGACATTGATAAGGACAACCCAAGGACGAAAAACCGCCCGAGCGTGGATGGCAGAATCAGCGTTAAAGGCATGGTCATTTTTAGCGTTTCAAACGCGCTTTTGTTCGTGGTGGTGAGCTATTTCATTAACCCTTTAGCTTTCAGGCTTTCGTTACCTTTTTTAATCATTTTAGGGGGGTATTCGTATTTTAAGCGCTTTTCTTCTTTGGCGCATTTCATCGTGGGTTTGGCTTTGGGTTTGGTACTCATTGCGGGAAGCGTGGCGGTTTTAGGGGATATTCCTTTATGGAATGTCTTTTTGGCTTTAGGGGTGATGCTGTGGGTGGCTGGGTTTGATTTGCTCTATTCTTTACAGGATATGGAGTTTGATAAAGAAAGGGGCTTGTTTTCCATTCCTAGCCAATTAGGGGAAAAATGGTGTTTGAATCTTTCAAGGCTCTCGCACCTTGTGGCGCTGATCTGCTGGCTTTTTTTTGTGAAATGCTATCATGGGGGGCTTTTTGCGTATTTGGGATTAGGGGTTTCAGCCTTGATTTTACTCTATGAGCAGATCTTAGTAGCTAGAGATTATAAAAACATTCCTAAAGCTTTTTTTGTGAGCAATGGCTATTTGGGGGTGGTGTTTTTTATTTTTATCGTCCTTGATGTGGGGTTTAAGCATGCATGAGTTGGTTTTAAGATCCCAAGCTTTAGGGTTTGAAACGCGCTTAGTCCAGTGCGATTTATCGTTCTCTTATGAAAGGTTTATCTCTAAAAGTAAACGCTCTTTAGCGGTATTAGAAGAATTTGATTGGTTAAATTCTGGCTTTGATTTTTCACGCTTGAATGTTGAAAATGACACTCTGGAATTGCTCAAAGCGCTGTATTTTAAATTAGAAAAATTAGAGAGCCTGCTTTTAAAAGGAAACCTGCTTGAATTGGAGCAAAATAACCGCATCATCGCTTTAGGGCATGGGCTAGTTTGCCTAAAAAAACAAAGCCTGATAGCGCCTCAAACTTATTATGGGCGTTGCGTGTTAGAAGGGAAAATCCTAGCTTTTTTTGGCGTGGCAAGGGATAAAGATTTTTTAGAAATCACTCGCATGCACGCCTTAGACATCAAGCGTTATGATTCTTTCATTGTCCATAGCGAAAGAAAAGGCTTGAAATTATGAACGGGAGCAATCATGTTATCTTCTAATGATTTGTTTATGGTCGTTTTAGGGGCGATTTTATTGGTGTTGGTGTGCTTGGTGGGGTATTTGTATCTTAAAGAAAAAGAGTTTTACCATAAAATGAGGCGTTTAGAAAAAACCTTAGACGAATCCTATCAAGAAAATTATATTTATTCTAAGCGTTTGAAAGAATTAGAGGGGCGTTTGGAAGGCCTTTCTTTAGAAAAGAGCGCTAAAGAGGATAGCCCATTAAAAACGACCCTTTCACACCTTTATAACCAGTTGCAAGAAATCCAAAAATCCATGGACAAAGAACGCGATTATTTAGAAGAAAAAATCATTACTTTAGAAAACAAATTCAAAGACATGGGGCATTATGCCGCTAGCGATGAGATCAATGAAAAACAGGTTTTAAAAATGTATCAAGAGGGTTATAGCGTGGATTCTATTTCTAAAGAATTTAAAGTGAGTAAGGGCGAGGTGGAATTTATACTGAACATGGCAGGGTTAAAATGGTAGCTTTAAGCAACGCTCTTTCAAGGGTTTTTGGCTCTGTGGCTGGCTATAAATTCCCTTCTTTTATCCAAAAAGGCATCAACGCCCTTTATGTTAAGATCTTTAAAATTGATTTGAGCGAGTTTGAGCCTTTGGAAAATTACAAGAGTTTGAACGCTCTTTTCACGCGCTCTTTAAAAAAAGAACGCCCCTTTGACAAATCCCCTAATATTTGCATTGCGCCTTGCGACGCTTTGATCACCGAATGCGCTTGTTTAGACAACGATACCGCTTTACAAATTAAAGGCATGCCCTATAAAGCGCATGAATTAGTGGGCGAAATCAACCCCTTAAGCCCTTCTTTTTTCTATGCGAATTTTTACCTTTCGCCCAAAGATTACCACCACTACCACGCCCCTTGCGATTTAGAAATTTTAGAAGCTCGTTATTTTGCGGGGAAATTACTGCCGGTCAATAAGCCCTCACTTTACAAAAACAACAATCTGTTTGTGGGCAATGAACGGGTCGCGCTTGTTGCAAAAGACATTCAAGGTAATAGGTTATATTTTGTAGCGGTGGGAGCGCTAAATGTGGGTAAAATGCGTTTTAATTTTGATAAGAATATCCAAACTAACGCTAAAGCCCGTTTCACGCAAACCTATTCTTACAACCCGCCGATTAAGGTTAAAAAAGGGGATAATTTAGGGAATTTTGAAATGGGCTCTACTATTGTTTTATTCATTCAAAACACCGCTTTTAAAGATTTGAGAGAAAAAAGCGTGAAGTTTGGGGAAAGTATAGGGGAATTTCATGCCAACTGATAACGATTTAAAAACTTCTATTGTGGAATTGTTGAAAGATTTAGACACGCTTTTAGTGGCTCATTTTTACCAAAAAGATGAGATTGTAGAGTTGGCTCATCATACAGGCGATAGCTTGGAATTAGCCAAAATCGCAAGCCAGAGCGATAAAAACCTCATCGTGTTTTGCGGGGTGCATTTTATGGGCGAGAGCGTGAAAGCCCTAGCCTTTGACAAACAAGTGATCATGCCCAAACTCTCATGCTGCTCTATGGCGAGAATGATAGACAGCCATTACTACGATAGAAGCGTTCATTTATTGAAAGAATACGGCGTTAAAGAATTTTACCCTATCACTTATATCAATTCTAACGCTGAAGTGAAAGCCAAAGTCGCTAAAGATAATGGCGTGGTCTGCACGAGCAGGAACGCTTCTAAAATCTTCAATCACGCTTTAAAACAAAATAAAAAAATCTTTTTTTTACCGGATAAATGCTTGGGGGAAAATCTAGCCCTAGAAAATGGCTTAAAAAGTGCGATTTTAGGTGCAAATAGCCCAGAAGAAATCAAAAACGCTGATGTGGTTTGTTATAACGGCTTTTGTTCGGTGCATCAGCTTTTCAAATTAGAAGACATTGAATTTTACCGCCAAAAATACCCGGATATTTTAATCGCTGTCCATCCAGAGTGCGATCCTAGCGTGGTTTCTAACGCTGATTTTAGCGGATCAACGAGTCAAATCATAGAATTTGTAGAGAAGCTAAGCCCCCATCAAAAAGTCGCCATAGGCACTGAAAGCCATTTGGTTAACCGCTTGAAAGCCAAGCGCAACCATCAAAACACTTTCATTCTTTCTAGCACGCTCGCTCTTTGTCCTACCATGAATGAAACGACTTTAAAAGATTTGTTTGAAGTCTTAAAGGCTTATAAAAACCACAGGGCTTACAATACGATTGAATTAAAAGATGAGGTGGCGCGTTTGGTCAAACTCGCTTTAACTAAAATGATGGAGTTATCCTAATGGAGATTAGAACCTTTTTAGAACGCGCTTTAAAAGAAGATTTAGGGCATGGGGATTTGTTTGAAAGGGTGTTAGAAAAGGATTTTAAAGCCACGGCGTTTGTTAGGGCTAAACAAGAGGGCGTGTTTTCAGGCGAAAAATACGCTTTAGAGTTGCTTCAAATGACCGGCATTGAATGCACTCAAACCATTAAAGATAAAGAACGCTTCAAGCCTAAAGACACTTTAATGGAGATTAGGGGGGATTTTAGCATGCTTTTAAAGATTGAGCGCACCCTTTTAAACCTTTTGCAACACAGCAGCGGGATCGCTACTTTAACGAGCCGTTTTGTAGAAGCTTTAAATTCTCATAAGGTGCGTTTGTTGGATACGAGAAAAACCAGACCCCTTTTAAGGATTTTTGAAAAATATTCGGTGCTTAATGGGGGAGCGAGCAACCACCGCTTGGGGCTAGATGACGCTTTAATGCTTAAAGACACGCATTTAAAGCATGTGAAAGATCTCAAAAGCTTTTTAACGCATGCCAGAAAAAACTTGCCTTTCACGGCTAAAATTGAAATTGAATGCGAGAGCTTTGAAGAGGCTAAAAACGCCATGAATGCGGGAGCGGATATTGTGATGTGCGATAACATGAGCGTTGGAGAAACGAAAGAAATTGCCGCTTATAGAGAGGCGCATTACCCCTTTGTCTTACTAGAAGCGAGCGGGAACATCTCGCTAGAGAGCATCAACGCTTACGCCAAAAGCGGCGTGGATGCCATTAGCGTAGGGGCTTTAATCCATCAAGCCACTTTTATTGACATGCACATGAAAATGGCTTAAAAACTTTAAAAAGGGGTTATTAGCATGCTAAAAGAATATTTAGAAAGCATTAAAGATCTGACTCCTGAAAGTAACGAACTCACGCACCGCCCTTCTTTATATACCTTGCTTAAGGGTTTAAAAGACAATTTCAATAAAGAATTTAAGATTGAACATGAGCCTAACAGAGACAAACAAGGAGGTCAGCCTGATTTTCGCGTTTCTTATCAAGGGCTTAACATCGGCTATATAGAAAATAAAAGGGTAGGGACTGATCTTAACCGGCTCTTAAAAAGCGAACAAATCCGTAAATATTTAGAATTAAACCCTAACCTCATGCTCACCGATTATCTTAATTTCGTGTGGGTAGGGAAAGATGAAGAGAATAAGCCTTTAATTAAAAGAGAAATTTCTGTCGCTAGCCTTGATGAACTCTCTAAACCCCTAAAACCCAACCCGCAAACCGAGCGCGATCTGATTGAATTGTTCAAAAGCTTTTTCAATTACGAAGCAGCCCCTATTACTAACGCTAAAGATTTCGCAACGCATTTAAGCGCGCCCACCAGGTATTTAAAAGACGCTTTGATCCAATACCATGAAGAACAGCAAGTTTCTAGCATTTTTAAGAATTTTAAAGAATATCTTTATGAAGAATTGAGTTTTGAAGACTTTAGCGATGCACTCGCTCAAACGCTCACTTACAGCCTTTTTCTAGCCAAGCTCAACCACCCTTGTGAAAAAATAAATTTGGATAATGTGAGGAGTTCCATCCCTAAAAATTTCGCTGTGATCAGAGAAATGGCGGATTTTTTAAAGAGGCTTGATGCAATCAAAGAAATCCAATGGCTTTTAAATGAAATTCTAAGCTTAATCAATCATGTTGATATGGATTCTATCATTAAAGATTTGAATGACGATAAAGACCCTTATTTGCACTTTTATGAAACCTTTTTAAGCGCTTATGACCCTAAATTGCGAGAGAAAAAGGGCGTGTATTACACCCCAGATTCTGTGGTGAAATTCATCATTAACGCTTTGGATAGCCTGCTCAAAACGCATTTCAAAGACGCTCCCTTAGGCTTAAAAAGCGCTTTAGATAACGAAAACATCAAGCTCTTAGATTTTGCTACCGGCACCGGCACTTTTTTATTAGAAGCGTTTAGAAAAGCGCTAGAAGTGAGAAAAACAAGCGATGGAGGTACCTCCACTAAAGAGGACAAATACCAAAACCTCTTGAAGCAATTCTATGGGTTTGAATATTTGATCGCTCCTTATGCGATCGCTCATTTGAACCTCAGCCAAGCCTTTAAGGAGGAATTTAAAAAGCCTCTCAAAGGAAACGATGTGCTTCAAATCATTTTAACCAACACCCTCATACAGCCTAGTGAGATCATCGCTTATCGTGGGCTAAACCCGATTTTTGAAAAAGAGCTTAAAAGCACTCAAGAAATTAAAAAAAATGAAAACATCCTTATCATCACCGGTAACCCCCCTTATAGCGGGGCGAGCAGCAATAAGGGCTTGTTTGAATGGGAAGTGAAAGCCACTTACGGCATAGAGCCTGAATTTCAAACCATAGAAATTGAAAAAAGCGTTAAACTTGCCGATAAAATCCAAACGCTTTTAAAGAACATTCAAACCCAAAAAGAAAGCAACAGCAAAAACGCCCTAAAGGAACTTAAAAATCTCCATTCCAAATACAAACTGCAAAAGGAGAAAAACCCTAAATGGCTCCTAGACGATTACATGAAATTCATGCGTTTCGCTCAAAATAAGATCGAATCATTAGGGCATAGCCTTTTTGGCTTTATCTCTAACAACGCCTTTTTAGACAACCCTACTTTTAGGGGGTTAAGGCGCTCTCTTTTAGAATGCTACGATGAGCTTTATATCCTAAACTTGCATGGAAACGCTAGGAAAAAGGAGGAAACCCCGCAAGGCACAAAAGATGAAAATGTTTTCAATATCATGCAAGGTGTGTCCATCAACCTCTTTGTCAAAAAGGCGCAAGCCACCAAGCCAAAAATCTATTATTATGATGTGTATGGCGAAAGGGCTGAAAAATACGCCTTTTTAGCCCAAAACGATTTGAATAGCATTGAATGGCTTGAGATTGCCCCAAGAGAGCCTTTTTACTTACTCATACCTCAAAAAACGCCCTTGTTAGAGGAATACGAACAAGGCTTTAGCGTTCAGGATATGTTTCAGATCTCAAGTGTGGGGATTGTTACAGGAAAAGATAGAATTTTTATTGCCAACAACACTGAAAGTTTAAAAGAGCAAGTCTTAAGATATTGTAATGAATTTAATGAACAATGCGTCAAGGACATTCACTATCGTCCTTTTGATATACGCAAAGTTTATTACGACACCAAAAAACTAGAAAGAGCAAGGGAAAATACATTTAAGCACATGTTACCCCCCCCCCCCCCCCAACAAACCCTAAAACACCCAATCAAACGCGCAAAAATGTCGCGCTAAATATTGCACGACAAAGCAAAATGCATGGCGAATGGCGTTATGTGATGGTGCATAAAGAATTAGTTGATATAAATCTAATAGCTTCGGCAGGAAGCATGGGGGTAGGATATAATTACCCCCTTTATCGGTTTAGAGATCCCAACTACACCGAAAATTTTACGCCAGAGTTTAGAAGCTTTATAGACAAGCATTATAGCCACCATTTTGAGCCGTTAGAGGTTTTAGGCTATATCTATGCACTATTGTATTCCCCAAATTACCGCAAGCGTTATGAAGATTTTCTCAAAGCCGATTACCCTAAAATCCTTTTCACAAACAATAAAGATTTGTTCAGGGCTTTAAGCCTTTTAGGGATTGAATTGATCGGCTTGCATGTCTTAAACCAAGAAAGCCTGAATCACAGCTTTGAAAAATTAAAAGACGCCACCATAGGCGAATCCTACTACAAAGAAGCGCATGATCGCATCATCAAAAAACCCTTTTATAACGAGCCAGAACAACGGCTTTATATCAACCATAGCGTTTATTTTAGGGGGGTGAGTAAAGAAATTCATGATTACATGATAGGGGGGTATGGCGTTTTAGACAAGTATTTAAAAAGCCATAAAAACGAGCCTTGCGACTTTGATTATGTAAGCAACATCATTAAAGTCATCGCGCGCACGATTGAAATCCAAAAAACACTTGGATTTTTAACGAGCGATTTGCCCCATTTAAAAGGGAATGACAGCGAAGCCTTAATACAAGAAATCTTGCAAAATCCACCCCCCCCCCCCCATTTAATACCAATATCGCCCTTATCTTATCGCGCCAAGCCAAAGCCATCGGAGATTTTGACTTTGATGCCGCATTCATCAGCAAAGAAACAAGCGATAACAATATCTATCGCAGAGGCGGAGGTTCAGCCTTCCCTTTATTCTGCCTTGTCTAATCTTGCTTTAGTTTGCGATAGAGGCTCTAAAGTAAGCCCCATTTCTAATGTTTTTGTAACGGGCATGCTTTGCGATTTGCATGTGAACGGATCGGGGAGTTACGCGTTTTTGTTGTATCGTTTAGAATAGGTGGGGATAGAGAGCTTCTATCGCTTGATGAGAACAAAGCTAGAGATTAAACATTAAGATAGCCTTAAAATGCTTGTGTTAAAATAATTAGAGTAGCAGATATAAAAGGTTAGTCAATAATGGATTTTTTAAAAGAAAACTTAAACACTATCATAGAGGGGGATTGTTTAGAAAAATTAAAAGATTTCCCTAACAAAAGCGTTGATTTTATCTTTGCTGACCCCCCATATTTTATGCAAACAGAGGGGGAATTGAAGCGTTTTGAAGGCACAAAATTTCAAGGCGTTGAGGATCATTGGGATAAGTTTGGCTCTTTTAAGGAATACGATACCTTTTGTTTGGGTTGGTTAAAAGAGTGCCAAAGGATTTTAAAAGATAATGGCAGTATTTGTGTGATAGGGAGTTTTCAAAATATTTTTAGAATTGGTTTTCATTTGCAAAATTTAGGGTTTTGGATACTCAACGATATTATTTGGCACAAGAGTAATCCGGTACCTAATTTTGCTGGCAAGAGACTATGTAACGCCCATGAAACGCTTATTTGGTGCGCTAAACACAAAAACAGCAAAGTTACCTTTAATTATAAAACAATGAAGTATCTTAATAATGACAAACAAGAAAAATCGGTTTGGCAAATCCCTATTTGTATTGGTAACGAAAGACTAAAAGACGCGCAAGGTAAAAAAGTGCATTCCACGCAAAAACCAGAAGCGCTTTTAAAGAAAATCATTTTAAGCGCGACTAAACCTAAAGATATTATTTTAGATCCCTTTTTTGGCACAGGCACAACAGGGGCTGTGGCTAAATCTATGAACAGGTGTTTTATTGGCATTGAAAAAGATTCTTTTTATATTAAAGAAGCGGCAAAACGCCTTAATAACACTAGAGATAAAAGCGATTTTATCACTAATTTAGAATTAGAAACTAAACCCCCAAAAATCCCTATGAGTCTTTTAATTTCTAAACAATTATTAAAAATCGGGGATTTTTTATACTCGTCTAACAAAGAAAAAATTTGTCAAGTTTTAGAAAACGGACAAGTGAGGGATAATGAAAACTATGAAACTTCTATCCATAAGATGAGCGCTAAATATTTGAATAAAACCAACCATAATGGCTGGAAATTTTTTTATGCGTATTACCAAAATCAATTTTTATTACTAGATGAATTGCGTTATATCTGCCAAAGGGACTCTTAATGGACTATCAAACCTTTAACGAGATTTTTAATCGTTTTGTTTTTGGAACATCTAAAGCAAAATTACTTGAAAATATTGCTGAAAACCCTGAACGCTATTTGGGGATTTTTAGACCCACTAAGCCTAAAACAAAACTATTACAAAATTTATTGACTTCCCATGAGATTAAGTTTGGCGATGCGTTTGAATACTTAATAGAACAATATTTAAAAGAGCATAACTTTTCACCTTTATCTAAAAAAATTCCTTATTACAATAAGGATAAAGAAAAAATGGAATCTTTAGAATTAGATCAGTTGGCTAAAAAAGATAACACCTATTATTTTATAGAACAAAAAATGCGAGATGACCATGACAGCGCCAAAAAGAGAGGGCAAATAGATAACTTTGAAAGGAAATTAGAGGCTTTAATCCATCATTATGGCGAAAACATTCAAGGTTATTTTTATTTTATAGATGAGGGTTTTAATAAAAATCAAAATTATTATAAAGAAGAATTGCAAAAATTATCTGTTGATTATGGCGTGCCTTTGAGTTTGTGTTATGGTAAGGGGTTGTTTGAAAATCTTAATATCCCGCAAGTTTGGGATGAAGTTTTAAACCATTTAGCGCGATGGCGTGAAATTTTACCCGATTTGCCTAGTTTGAATTTTGATGAAAATCCTTTAGAGAGCTTTAAAGAAATCAAAGATTTAGCGCCAAGCGTTTATAGAAAACTTTTGGATAATGATGGAATTTTCAATCTTGTGTTAATTTTATTCCCAGAACAAAAAGTTTTAAAAATGTTAGTAGAGTATTTTAAACAACAGAATAAAACGATTTATCAGCAATTAGCGTCAAAGTTAGCGGCAAGGTTATTGCCTTTGCGATAGAGGCTCTAAAGTAAGCCCCATTTCTAATGTTTTTGTAACGAGCATGCTTTGCGATTTGCATGTGAATAGATCGGGGAGTTATGCGTTTTTGTTGTATCGTTTATGCTCAAAATGAGTGAATGAATGGACATGTTATCTAAATTTTAGATAGAATAAACGCAAAAAATTGAATAAAACCTTAAAGGTGATTCTTTCTAGTCTCAAAAATGGGTGGTGCTATTAACAATGACAAAACGATTTTTTAAAGGGTTGTTAGCGATTTCTCTTGCTGTGAGTTTGCATGGTGGTGAAGTTAAGGAAAAAAAGCCGGTCAAGCCGGTTAAAGAAGATCCGCAAGAATTAGCGGCTAAAAGGGTGGAAGCGTTCAGTCGTTTCTCTAATGTGGTTTCAGAAATTGAAAAAAAGTATGTGGATAAAATCAGTATTTCTGAGATCATGACTAAAGCGATTGAAGGCTTGCTCTCTAATTTGGATGCGCATTCAGCGTATTTGAATGAAAAGAAGTTTAAGGAATTTCAAGCCCAAACCGAGGGCGAATTTGGGGGGCTTGGGATCACGGTGGGCATGCGCGATGGCGTTTTAACCGTTATTGCTCCATTAGAAGGCACTCCCGCTTACAAGGCTGGGGTTAAATCAGGCGATAACATTTTAAAAATCAATAACGAAAGCACGCTGAGCATGAGCATTGATGATGCGATCAACCTCATGCGCGGCAAGCCAAAGACCCCTATTCAGATCACCATTGTGAGAAAAAACGAGCCAAAACCTTTAGTGTTTAACATCATTAGAGACACCATTAAACTCCCCTCTGTCTATGTGAAAAAGATCAAAGAAACCCCTTATTTGTATGTGAGAGTGAGTGGTTTTGACAAGAATGTTACCAAATCGGTTTTGGAAGGCTTAAAAGCTAACCCTAAGGCTAAGGGGATCGTGTTGGATTTAAGGGGGAATCCTGGAGGGCTATTAAACCAGGCGGTGGGCCTGTCTAACCTTTTCATTAAAGAGGGGGTTTTAGTCTCTCAAAGAGGCAAAAATAAGGAGGAAAATTTAGAATACAAGGCTAATGGCAGAGCCCCTTATACCAATTTGCCTATAGCGGTGTTAGTCAATGGCGGTTCAGCGAGCGCGAGCGAGATCGTAGCAGGAGCGTTGCAGGATCACAAACGAGCCGTGATTATCGGTGAAAAAACCTTTGGTAAGGGAAGCGTGCAGGTGCTGCTCCCTGTCAATAAAGACGAAGCCATTAAAATCACGACCGCGCGCTATTATTTACCGAGCGGGCGCACCATTCAAGCTAAGGGGATCACGCCTGATATTGTGATTTATCCGGGTAAAGCGCCAGAAAATGAAAATAAATTCAGCTTGAAAGAAGCGGATTTAAAACACCATTTAGAGCAAGAGCTTAAAAAACTTGATGATAAAACCCCTAATTCCAAAGAGGCGGATAAAGACAAGAAAAACGAAGAGGAAAAAGAGATTACTCCTAAAATGATCAACGATGATATTCAGCTAAAAACCGCTATTGACAGCTTGAAAACCTGGTCTATCGTGGATGAGAAAATGGATGAAAAAGCGCCTAAGAAGAAATAAAAGCTCATGGGGTTTTTATTTGAAAAATGATAAAACCATGTTTTAATTTTCATGCGTTTTCAATGAAAACCATCACAATCGTTAGCTTGATTTTAAGCTTTTTGGCGGCTTTTTTGGTTGCTGAGGACGCTCATGAGCCAGAAGAGATCAAGGCTAAAGTGGCTTATGTGAAAATCCCCCAATTAGAAGATTTAGAAAACACCCCGGTTTATATCGGTCAAATTATAGGCGTAACTTATGATTTATTGCTGTTTGACGCTGAGTTTTTGGAAGCCAAAATCAAAGACGGGTGGGATAAAACCCAAATTGAGCTTTTAAATAAGATGCCTAAATGGAAAAAAGTGGAAAAAGAGCTTTTCAGAGCGACTTATTATTACAAGATTAAGGGCATAAAAGCGAGTATCCCGTCTTTAGAAGTGAGTGCGTTTTCCAACAAAGACAAATACATAGATCATTCCATAGCCCCAAAAGTTATCTTGCAAGTAACGGATTTATCCAAAAACCCTCGTTATGCGAATGTCATGGCTAAAGATTTGCAAGTCTTGCAATACAAAACCAAAGATTATGACGATAAAAACAATATTTTGGTGATGGAAATAGCGTTCAAAGAAGCCACTTGGGAAGATTTTCACATCAAAGAAGCGATCAAACAAGGGTTTGATAACGCCTCTTTAAACCAGATCAAGGCTAAAGAAGGGAGCGTTTTTTATTATTGCGTGTTGCCTAAAACCGCTTCAAAACCTTTCTTTTGATTATTTTTCGCTTTCTAATAAGCAATTTAAAACCTTATCTTTTTCAGCCATTCCCACTCAAGACACTACCGGTATTCAAAGCGATCTCATCCCTAAAAACAATTTTTTAGTCTTTTCTAATGTGGCGTTGCTCGCTTTGTGCGCGTTTTTCTTGGTGTTGTTTTTCATTTTTGGGCGCAAACTCATTTTTTTAGGGCTTGGGATTTTGTGTTTAGGGTTTGTTTTGTATCACCTTTTATTCACGCAAAAATCAGCCCTATTGCTCGCTCATAAAAAAATCCGCATTCTGCCCACGCAAAATTCCACCATTTTAGGGCTTTCTAAAAATGAAATGCCGATTAAAATCTTAGGCTCGCATGATGATTATTATAAAATCCTAACGCCGCATGAACAAATAGGATGGGTCAAAAAAAATGAAGTCAAATAAAAAGTCCAATCGTTTAAGAGCGATTTATAGGGCTTTAGTGATCGCTATAGGCTTAGCTGTTATCATTGTTTTCAATTATTTTAACCGCAAAAACAATAACGCACGCTCTAGCCGTAAAACTTGTGCGTGTTTTTTCACGCTCACAGGGGTTAATTTAGAAAAAATAGGCGCTTTTGATACGGACGCTAAACTCATTGTCTTAAACCATCAAAGCTTACTGGACATTATTTATTTAGAAGCCTACCACCCTAGCAATATTTGCTGGATCGCTAAAAAAGAGCTGGGCGAAATCCCTTTTTATGGGCATGCCTTAACCGATACGGGAATGATTTTAATTGACAGAGAGGATAAAAAGGGGATCGTGAGCCTTTTGAAAGCGTGTAAAGAAAAGCTAGATCAAAACCGCCCTTTAGTGATTTTCCCTGAAGGCACTAGAGGCAAGGGAGGAGAAAAATTCCTCCCTTTCAAGCAAGGGGCTAAAATCATCGCCGAAAAATTCCAGCTCAAAATCCAGCCCATGGTGTTAATCAATTCCATTAAAATCTTTAATTCCAAGCCCCTAGAAGCCTATAAAGCACGCACCCGTTTAGTCATGCTAGAAAGCTATACGCCTGATTTTAACTCGCCCACCTGGTATGAAGAATTACAAGAACGCATGCAAAAAGAGTATTTAAAACACTACCACGAACTAAACGCATGAAGCTTTTTGACTACGCTCCTTTGAGTTTAGCTTGGCGGGAGTTTTTGCAAAGCGAATTTAAAAAACCTTATTTTTTAGAAATAGAAAAACGCTACTTAGAAGCCCTAAAAAGCCCTAAAACCATTTTCCCTAAAAGCTCTAATCTGTTTTATGCGTTCAATCTAACGCCCCCTTATGCGGTTAAAATCATCCTTTTAGGGCAAGACCCCTACCATTCCACCTACCTAGAAAATGAGCAAGAATTGCCGGTGGCGATGGGGTTGAGCTTTAGCGTGGAAAAAAACGCCCCCATTCCTCCAAGTTTAAGGAATATTTTTAAAGAATTGCATGCGAATTTGGGCGTGCCTGTGCCTTGTTGTGGGGATTTGAGCGCATGGGCTAAAAGGGGCATGCTGTTATTGAACGCCATTTTAAGCGTGGAAAAAAACCAAACCGCTTCGCACCAATATATTGGCTGGGAAGCTTTTAGCGATAGGATACTGATGCGTCTTTTTGAAACGATCTCCCCTTTAATCGTGGTGTTATTAGGGAAAGTCGCCCAAAAAAAGATCGCGCTAATCCCTAAAAACAAACACATCATTATCACAGCCCCTCACCCTAGCCCACTATCTAGGGGGTTTTTAGGGAGTGGGGTTTTTACAAGCGTTCAAAAAGCTTATAGAGAGATTTATCGCAAGGATTTTGATTTCAGTTTGTGATTGATGCTTAATAAGGCAGAACCCCTTAAGAATGCCTTTATTTAAAAGTATTTGTGATAAAATAGTAATTTTTAAATAAAGGGAAAACATGCCAATTAGAATCGCTATCAATGGGACTGGGCGCATCGGTTTGTGCGCTATAAGAGTTGCTAGTCAAAGAAAAGATGTGGAAATCGTAGCCATCAATTCCACCGCTGAATTAGAGACTCTTTTGCATTTGATACGCCATGACAGCGTGCATGGGCATTTTGAAGCCCAATTAAACGCCAATAGAACCCTAAATATTGGGCATAGTAAAAATATTTTAGTGTTGAGCGAGCGAGACATTAACAAGCTTGATTTTTCTGTCGCTAACGCAGAAATCATCATAGAATGCACCGGGAAATTCAATTCCTTAGAAGCTTCAAGCGCTCATCTTAAAAACAGCGTGAAAAAAGTCATCATCTCCGCTCCCGCGCAAAATACGCCCACCTTTGTCTATGGGGTGAATCACACTAATTACCATAACGAAAGCGTGATTTCTAACGCTTCTTGCACGACTAACGCTACCGCTCCTTTATTAAAAATCTTAGATGAAGCCTTTAAAGTAGAAAACGCGCTTTTAACCACCATCCACAGCTACACTAACGATCAAAACCTTTTAGACACCAAGCACAAAGACATCCGCCGTGCTAGAGCGGCTGGTTTAAACCTTATCCCCACAAGCACCGGCGTGAGCAAAGCCATTTCGCTAGTCTTACCGCATTTAGTACCTAAGATTACAGGTCTTGCGATTAGAGTGCCTACCCCTAATGTGAGCTTAGTGGATCTGTCTTTAAATTTTAAAAAATCTGTGAGTAAAGCAAGCCTTCAGCATGCGCTTAAAGACGCCAGTAAGCATGCCTTTAAAGGGGTTGTGGGTATTGATGAAGAAAGGCTTGTTTCAAGCGATTTTATTTCTTCGCCTTTTAGCGCGATCGTGATTGATGATCAAATCATGACAATAGGCGAAAAAAATGCTAAAGTATTGGCATGGTATGATAATGAAATGGGTTATAGCGAGCGCTTGATAGACATGGCACAATATATAGTGCAAAATTAAAAGAAAGGATTTTTCATGTTAGCTAAAATGTCGTTTATGCAAAATGTTAAAAACATTCAAGAAGTGGAAGTGAGCCATAAAAGGGTGCTTATTAGAGTGGATTTTAATGTGCCTTTAGATGAAAATTTGAATATCACTGATGACACGCGCATTAGAGAGAGCTTGCCTACCATCCAATATTGTATTGACAATAAGGCTAAGGATATTATTTTAGTGAGCCACTTGGACTGCCCTAAAGGGGTTGAAGAAAAATTGAGCTTGAAACCCTTTTTAAAACGCCTTGAAAGACTCTTAAATCATGAAGTGGTTTTTTCTCAAAATATCGCGCAACTCAAGCAAGCCCTAAACGAAAACGCGCCCACAAGGATTTTTCTTTTAGAAAACATCCGCTTTTTAAAAGGCGAAGAAGAAAATGATGAAAATCTGGCTAAAGATTTAGCGAGCTTGTGCGATGTGTTTGTGAATGACGCTTTTGGCACGAGCCACAGAAAGCATGCCAGCACTTATGGCACGGCGCGATTCGCCCCTGTTAAAGTGAGCGGGTTTTTACTCAAAAAAGAAATTGATTCGTTTTATCAAGCGTTTAACCACCCTTTACGCCCTTTATTGTTGATTGTGGGGGGGGCTAAGGTCAGCTCCAAACTCACCTTGTTAAAAAACATTTTAGATCTCATTGACAAGCTCATCATTGCCGGGGCGATGAGTAACACCTTCTTAAAAGCTTTGGGCTATGATGTGCAAGATTCTTCTGTAGAAGACGCTTTGATAAAAAACGCCCTAGAATTATTAAAAAGCGCGAAAGAAAAAAAAGTCAAAGTCTATTTACCCATAGACGCTGTAACCACTGATGACATTCTCAACCCTAAACACATCAAAATTTCACCCGTCCAAGACATTGAGCCTAAACACAAAATCGCTGATATAGAGTCTGCGAGCGTGAAATTATTTTCTGAAGTCATAGAGAGCGCGCCCACGATCATATGGAATGGTACCTTAGGCGTGCATGAAAAACAAGAATTTGCCAGAGGCACAACCTTTTTAGCCCACAAGATCGCTGACACTTACGCTTTCTCGCTCATTGGTGGGGGCGATACCATTGATGCGATCAATCGCGCGGGCGAAAAGGATAACATGAGTTTTATTTCCACCGGTGGGGGAGCGAGTTTGGAATTATTAGAGGGCAAAATTTTACCTTGTTTTGAGGTTTTGGATAAACGCCATTAACTCTAAGGATCGCTTATGGTGAATGTGTTTTTCAAACAGCAAAAATTTGTCATTAAAAAACGCTTTAATGATTTTAATGGTTTTGATATAGAGGAAAATGAAGTTTTATGGTTTGAATTAATCAACCCTACGCCCAATGAATTAGCCACTCTAAGCCAAGAATACGCTATCCACTACAACACAGACCATTCCCAACGAGTCTCATCAGTTACCAAATATTGGGAAGACAGCTCCAGCGTTACGATCAACGCCTTTTTCACCAATCAGGATGAAAATGAGACTTTCCACACGGAAATGGCGACCTTTATTTTGTCTAATAACATTCTTTTCACGATTTATTACGGGACTTTAGAAATCTTTGATTCTATCCAAAAAAAGGTTTTGGCTAGCCCTAAAAAATTTGAAGACGGGTTTGATATTCTAACCAAAATCTTTGAAGTGTATTTTGAAAAAGGGGTGGAATGCCTAGAATGGATCAACAAACAAACGAGCCTGTTGCGCAAAAACATCATTTTCAAAGAAACTTCTACGCATGATGATATTTTAGTGCGCTTGTCCAATTTGCAAGAATTTAATGTGGCTTTAAGGGATTCTTTTTTTGACAAACGGCGCATTATCACCGCATTACTAAGGAGCAATAAAGTGGATAGCGATACTAAAAATAATTTAAATATCATTTTAACCGATTTTAGCTCTTTGGTGGAGTCTACAACGGTCAATCTCAACTCGCTTGATAACATTCAAAACCTGTTCGCTTCTCAAGTCAATGTGGAGCAAAATAAAATCATCAAACTCTTCACTGTGGCGACTATGGCGATGATGCCCCCCACATTGATTGGCACGATTTATGGCATGAATTTTAAATTCATGCCGGAGTTAGAATGGCAATACGGGTATCTTTTCGCGCTGATTGTCATGGCGATTTCTACGATTTTGCCTGTGCTCTATTTTAAAAAGAAAGGCTGGTTGTAGCCTTTCATGGAGTTTCTATCTTCGCTCTTAGACGCCCTTTCTACACCGCATGGCGTAATCTCCTTGTCTACGCTCACGCTTTTAGAAATCATTTTAGGGATTGATAACATCATTTTTATCACGGTGATGGTTTATAAACTCCCCAAACACCAGCAAAATAAAGCTATGATTTTAGGCTTGGGTCTAGCGATGATTGCTCGTATAGGGCTTTTAGGGAGCTTGTTTTTTATCAGCCATTTGCAAAAGCCTTTATTCACTTTATCAGGCATGAGCTTTTCATGGCGTGATGTGGTGCTGCTTGTAGGGGGGGTCGTTTTTAGCTTTTAAAGCGTTAGTGGAACTAAAAGAGCAGATCTATCCTAAAGAAAAACGCCAAGAAAAAGCGTTTGGCTTTTCCATCACCTTAATAGAAATCATGTTTTTAGACATTGTCTTTTCTTTAGACTCCGTGATCACGGCTATTGGGATCGCTAAACACCTAGAAGTCATGGCGCTTGCTATCGTTTTATCTATAATCGTGATGATGTTTTTTTCCAAAATCGTTGGCGATTTTATTGAAAAGCATTATCGCGTCAAAACTTTAGCCTTTGTGTTTTTGCTCGTTGTGGGCGTGTTTTTGTTTTTAGAAGGATTGCATTTGCATGTTGATAAAAATTATTTGTATGCGGGTATTGGTTTTGCCTTGCTCATAGAATGCTTGAACATTTTCATAGAAAAAAAAGTGAAAAAAAGTTAAAAAGCGTTTTTTAAAAACAAAATTAAAGGAGTTAATTGTAAAAGGCTTTCATGCTTTTATGAACAACTAAATTTTAATCAAAACTCATAAGCACATAGGGTATATTCGTAATGAAGCCCCCTTTTTTAAAGAGGGTTTTAGTAAGCAAACACATAATTGAGGAAAAGGCTATACATCCTTCGGTATTCTAGTTTAGCGCCCATGAAAGAATAATAGCTTGTGTTGATCGTGGGGATTTTAAAGCCTAGTTCAATGCCATGCTGAGCGGCATGATCGCTGTCTTTTTTCTTGGAGTCTAGCGAGATTCATTCTCAAGCCTAAATTGAATAAAAATTGGAAATTAGCCACATTCATCTTAGCGCTATAGACATTACCCACCATGTTCAAATTCACAAATTCAGAATTAAGCCACGAAGTCCCGGCTAACGCAAAGCCTCCAAAAAGCCCCACGGAGAGCTTGTTGTTCTTACCTAAAAAGTTGGTGTTTTTATCGTTGATGAAGTTATAGAGCGCATCCATTCCCACCCCATAAGTCCACACATCAGAAGCGGAGTTGAAGAAATTGGATTTAATATAAGCATGGTTGTAATCAAAGAAACCATAATACCTTAACCCCCAATTCCTTTTTTTGCCAAAGAATTGCTTATAGCCCACTTGCACGCCGATGCCATTCATTGCGCCGTTATTGTTTTGATAGTCAATCACGCCGATGCGCCTAAAGGGGTTTTTGCCTAATTCTTGCGTGATGGTTTGGAGCTGGTTGTATTTGTTGGTATCCAAAGAATAAGTGAGCAAACGCTTCTGGGGAATTAGGGTTTTGAGTGGCATGCGTCATGTTTTGAAGAGACTTAGCGTTAGGCAAGTGAGAGATACCGCTATTGATTGCTTTTGAGTCGTTTCCTAAAGTATTAAGGGCTTCTTTAAAATTCAAAATGGTTTGAGATAAAGCCCTATCCTGATTGACCTGATTGCCATAATAAGCGGTGTGTTGCTCCAAAGAATTGAGAGTCTCTTTCACAAACGCGCAGCCTGAACCCCAAGTGTTATTAGTGATCACGCCAGCCGATCCTGCTTTACATTCTTCCAAATCCCCTTGGATAGTACCTTGAATGCTGTGGAAATTGTCCGCTACTTGCTTAGCTAAATTTAAAATCTCTGCTTGAGCGTTAGCTCTATTGAGCATTTCTTGAGCGAATTGCTTATTTTTAGAAGTGTAGGGGTTGAAATTGTCTGGTTGCGTGATTTGGGTGTTTTCATTAGCGTTAAGCTGTTTGGTTTTTTCTAAAACGGCTTGAGCGTTTTTAATCATCTCGTTAATAGCGTTAAAAGAAGTACTAAAAATATCCACTACATTCCCAGGCGTAGAACTCAACCCCCACGCTTTACCGCCATTGCTCGTTTGCACATGCGGTTTTTGAGTGGTAAGGACTTGCATGATAGTAGCGGCTTGTTGCAAAAGGTATTCAGCGTTATTGTTGTATGTCAATTGTATTGTAGGCGAGAATGATGATCCGCCTGAATAATAGGTTGGAACCTCTTTCCCATTTTCATCATAATAGTGCTGTATGATATTGTTTTGTGTAGTGGTCCTATAATTGGTTTGTTGTATGTTGACTACCCCTGTTTTGGTGGTGTCATTCAAGGCAGGCATTCCGCCTCCTTGGTTTTGGTTTAAAGCGGTTTGGATGATTTGATAAGCTTGGTTGAGTTTTTGGTATTCATCAATGGATAGAATGCCATTGGGTACTGTCCCATACGCTTGATTGCAAGTGGTGGTGGTCCCATTAAGGGCTGGTGTGTTACCAAACGATTGATAGCTTTGATTGTTGGTAGGTACAGTACCACAGCCAATAAAAAGGGCTATGACTTGCCACATGCCCACAGCGGCATTGAGCGCTAAAGCCACAGCTTGATAGGCGGGGGAAGTGGTGGTAGCGCTAGTGAGGTTGATCGCGCTTGAGCTTAAATTATCAATCGCACCGGTGATCGCGCTAGGCGTGCTGGCTAGATTGACTAAAGAGTTAAGGTAGTTGTATTGGTTTAAAAGGTTGCTCAAGTTATCGTATCTGTCCGCAAGGTTTTGTAATGCTCCTGTGTTTTTCACTTGTTGAACCGCTTCACCGATCTGATAGCCCACGCTCATGTAAAATCCGTCATCTTCAGCCCTTGATAATGAGAGCATGAGAGAAAGAGAGAGCAAGAGAGATTTTTTGATTTTCATGTTTTCTCCTTTTATTAGATTTTTCTTCTTAAAAGAAGCTTATATTATAAGCGATGAATGGAATTTTAACTAATTTTAGCGCCAAATTTTAGAGATTTTGTTTTTTTTTTTTTGTAAAAATTGGGAAAAATGGGGATTTTGACCCGGCTTTTAAGGCTTAAATCGCCCCTAAAAGAAAGGCTAGTTAGTATTCTTTCAAGCTATAAGCGATAGGGATTTTTAGATGCACGGTTTCGTCTGGTTTAGGGAACAAATGCGCCGCGCTCTTAATGGCTTCTAAAGCCGCATGGTTTAAAATATCGGTCGTGTTGCTTTTGACGACTTTAATGTCTGTAACGCTCCCATCAGCATTGATCGTAAAGCTCACTAACACTTCGCCCTCAATACCCCTAATTTGCGCCATTTTGGGGTAGCGGTTCTTAGAAGAAATAGCGGTTTGGATCTTCATTAAAAATTCGTTGCTCACCCCTGGGTTATACGCTTGAGCTTCAGAAGTTGCACCCTCAGAGGTTTTGTTGGATTCTTCTTGTTTGTCTTTTTCTTTGACTACATCTTTAGTCGTTACTTGTTTAGGAGCGTTCTTTTCTTTAGCTTCCTCTTTAGCTTCTTCTTTTTTGGGTTCTTCTTTAGGCTCTTCTTTCTTAGGTTCTTCAACTTTAGGTTCAGGTTTTGGTTCAGGCTTAGGCTCTGGCTTTGGTTCAGGCTTAGGTTTTGGTTCGGGTTTGGGTTTAGGCTTGGGTTTGGGTTTGGGTTTAGGCTTGGGTTTTGGCTTAGGCTTTGTTACCTCTTTTTTGGGTTCTTCTTTTTTTGGCTCTTCTTTAGGCTCTTCTTTGGGTTTAGCGGATTCGGCATTCGTCTTCACTTTAGAATTGGTGTTAATGCTGGCTAAACTCATGGTAACCTTAGTGGTCCCAGCTTGCGCTAAAGGCTCTGGGGCGTCTTCGCGCAGTAAAAAATAGCCAAACCCTATAGCGTATAGGGCAAAAGAAATTAAAAAGCTGACACTCGTTGAGACTTTACTTAGTTTCTGTGGAGATGGAGAAATTTTCATGATTATGCTCTTTTAAAATATCCATAATGCTGATAAAAGTTTCAAAACGAGAGCTTTTGTCGCTTTTTAAGTCTATAAGGGTTTTAGGGTCTGTTTGTTTGACTACAGCGCTCAAAGCTTCTAAATTCATCGGTTTGTCATCTACGAAAATATTGTCATGCTCATCCACAGAGATGACCACCACTTTTTGATCGTTTGGCTGGGATTTTTTCCGCATTTTTAGCGTTAGGGAGACTGACTTTAATCTTACCTTGCGCAATAAAAGTAGAAACGCTTAACACAATCGCTAGCAAAACGAGCATAATATCAATGAAAGGGACAACATTCAGCCCATCGCCTCTTCTGATGCTTTTCATTTTTTCATGATCCTAAATTTTTCACTCAAAACATCAGATTTTCTCAACAAGCTATTATAAGCGATCAAAGTGGGAATCGCCACAGCAAGCCCTAGAGCGGTCGCTTTTAAAGCCAAAGACAAACCTACCATGATCGTTTTAGCGTCCATCCCGCCACTCACGCCCATGTCATAGAAAATCACCATGATCCCTAAAACCGTCCCTAATAAGCCCACATAAGGCGCGTTAGAATAAATCACATAAAGAATGGTTAGATTTTTGGTTAAATCCAAATTCAGGGCATCTATATCATCATAAGCCTTCAAATTGACTTTAGAATAAAAAATAACCCTTTCAATCGCAAACCACAAAGCTAAAAAACTGTCCACGCCAAGCACCGCAAAAACAAATATGTCCACATAATCTTTCAACATTCCCACTGAAAAACCGCCCATAAAAACTCCTTGTCTATGATAAAACAATTCCCTTAAGATTAAAGCAATATGCGATACAGACATACTATAAGAGCATGAAGCATTCGTTCGCATAAATGCTCCAAAATGATAAAAGAATGTTAGTTTGTTGATTATATTGTTTTAATAATAACAAGTCAATAATGATTAAGCTAATAATTACAATCAAATTCAAACGCTCTTATGACCAACCATTTAAATCCGATCTGTATTATAATTGTTCATTTTAAATTAATTCAATCATACTAGCATGAGCGGCTTTTAATAAACTCATGCCAAAAAAGGATTTTTCTCAATGGATACACCCAATAAAGACGATTCAATCATCCGCTTTTCGGTTTCTTTACAACAAAATTTATTAGACGAATTGGACAACCGCATCATTAAAAACGGCTATTCTTCTCGCTCAGAATTAGTGCGCGACATGATCAGGGAAAAATTAGTAGAAGACAATTGGGCAGAAGATAATCCTAATGATGAGAGCAAGATCGCCGTGCTTGTGGTGATTTATGATCACCACCAAAGGGAATTGAACCAGCGCATGATAGACATTCAGCATGCCAGCGGGACGCATGTTTTATGCACCACGCACATTCACATGGACGAGCATAATTGCTTGGAGACGATTATTTTACAAGGCAATTCGTTTGAAATCCAACGCTTGCAATTAGAAATTGGGGGGCTTAGGGGGGTTAAATTCGCCAAATTGACTAAGGCGTCTAGCTTTGAATACAATGAATAGCGTCTTAAAACACAAAGAATTAGCGCTCTATGGAGGGAGTTTTGATCCCCTGCACAAGGCTCATTTAGCCATTATTGAGCAAACTTTAGAATTACTGCCATTCGCTAAGCTCATTGTCTTGCCCGCTTACCAAAACCCTTTCAAAAAGCCATGTTTTTTGGACGCAAAAACCCGTTTTAAGGAATTAGAAAGAGCCTTAAAGGGAATAGATAGGGTGCTATTGAGCGATTTTGAAATCAAGCAAGAAAGGTCCGTGCCTACGATAGAAAGCGTGATTTTTTTTCAAAAACTCTACCGCCCTAAAACGCTTTATTTAGTCATAGGAGCGGATTGTTTGAGGCACCTTTCTTCTTGGACTAACGCTACAGAGCTTTTAAAAAGGGTGGAATTAGTGGTTTTTGAAAGGATTGGCTATGAAGAAATCCAATTTAAGGGGCGTTATCACCCTTTAAAGGGCATTGACGCGCCGATTTCTTCTAGTGCGATTAGGGCTAGTTTAGGGGTTTAAGCGTGCTTTTTAATATGGCGATACGCCTCTTGAATGATGGCGAAGCGTTTGGCGTAAAGAGCCTTTTTTTCTTTCAGATCGCACAAATCAGGGTGGTAGGTTTTAGCCAACTCTAAATAGCGTTTTTTGACTTCGCTGAAATCTTCATGCTTGATGAAACCTAACGCTTTATAGCATTCTTTTAATTTGCGTTCAGCCATAGTGGTGTAGCTGTCCTTGCCAAAGCCATTAGGGTAGATGAAATCTAAGCATGCGTTATGGACGATTCTATTTTCATTGAGCGTTACAATAAGTTCCCAAAAACGCTCTGAATCGCCCCTTATATGCAATTCATCTTGAGTTTCTAAAAACACATAGCCGCTGAATTTTTGGCGTAAAAACCGCTTGGCGATAGGGTGCTTGGTGATAAAAAGCGCGTATTCTGCCCCAAAGGTTAAAACTTTCACTTCTATTTTTTCTAAAAGCGTGTTTTGATTGATGATTTTGATGCGTATGGGCAAGTGGCTTTTTTGTAAAACCTCTTCTAAAGAATGCATGCTAATATCTTTCTCATGCGCGCATTCAAGGGCATGATAGACCCAATTGAGCAAGTAGTTTTTTTTAAAACATTCCGTGTCGTTTAAGATGAGTAATGATGAAGAGAGCATGTGGCATTGGCTGAAATGCTTTTTAGCGTAGTTTAAAACTTTTTTCAATAAAGGGTGGCTGTTAGGGAGCGCGATTTGCGTGAATCTGGCTAACAATTCAATTTTGGTCATTGCCCTTATTTTCTCCATGCGTTTTGATGCGATTTTAAAAAATCTTTAGGTATTTTAGCATGCCAATGGTTAAAAAAGGTGGTTATGAATGGTTTTTGCGCTAGACTACAAGCCATAACTCATTAATGAAAGACTAAAAATGAAAATAGCGGTATTACTCAGTGGGGGGGTGGATAGCTCTTATAGCGCTTATAGCTTAAAAGAGCAAGGGCATGAATTAGTGGGGATTTATTTAAAACTCCATGCGAGTGAAAAAAAGCATGATTTATACATTAAAAACGCTCAAAAAGCATGTGAGTTTTTAGGCATTCCTTTAGAGGTGTTGGATTTTCAAAAGGATTTTAAAAGCGCGGTTTATGATGAATTTATCAGCGCTTATGAAGAAGGGCAAACCCCTAACCCATGCGCGTTGTGCAACCCTTTAATGAAGTTTGGGCTAGCTTTAGATCACGCTTTACAATTAGGGTGTGAAAAGATCGCTACCGGGCATTATGCGAGAGTCAAAGAAATTGACAAAATAAGTTATATTCAAGAGGCTTTGGATAAAACTAAAGATCAGAGCTATTTTTTATACGCTTTAGAGCATGAAGTTATCGCTAAATTGGTGTTCCCTTTAGGGGATTTGCTAAAAAAGGATATTAAGCCTTTAGCCTTGAATGCGATGCCTTTTTTAGGCACTCTAGAGACTTATAAGGAATCTCAAGAAATTTGCTTTGTGGAAAAAAGCTACATTGATACTTTAAAAAAGCATGTTGAAGTGGAAAAAGAGGGCGTGGTGAAAAACCTACAAGGCGAAATCATTGGCACGCATAAGGGCTATATGCAATACACGATTGGCAAACGCAAAGGCTTTAGTATTAAAGGCGCGTTAGAGCCGCATTTTGTGGTGGGGATTGACGCTAAAAAGAACGAGCTAATTGTGGGTAAAAAAGAAGATCTCGCCACGCATTCGCTTAAGGCTAAAAACAAATCTTTGATGAAAGATTTTAAAAAGGGCGAATATTTTATCAAGGCTCGTTACAGGAGCGTGCCTGCTAAAGCGTTTGTGAGCTTGAAAGATGAGGTGATTGAAGTGGAGTTTAAAGAGCCTTTTTACGGCGTGGCTAAAGGGCAAGCCTTAGTCGTTTATCAAGATGACATCTTGCTGGGTGGGGGCGTGATTGTTTAAAAACTAAAGAACTAAGAGATACGCCTTTTGGTAGTCTCTTAATGTTTTATTGAATAGGCGTTATTATTGTTGTTTAAATTGTGGCAACCTAGTGGTCAAGTAATCAATATGTTCTTTTAGATCCTCTCTAATATGATTTCCCATAGGATCAAGAGTGAAAATGATACCTTCAACTCGAGCAAGTTTTGAAGCAGGGACAAAATCGCTATCACCAGAAATTAAAACGATTTTTTGCACTAATTTTTTCAACGCTAAAGTGGCTATATCAAGTCCTATCTTTATATCAACGCCCTTTTGCTTTGCGTGATAGATAAAATCATCATTTTGAAATTTCTCTATACTTATTCTCCTGTTAAAAAGTTTCTTTTCTTTTTCTTGGTCACGAATGACCCATCTGGCATTTTTCTCGTCAAGATACCCCAACCTTAACGCCAAGCAAGGTTTGGAAATTAAGTGTTCGTGTAACTCTTCCCTTTCTTTATAGGTTGGGCTTTTGGATAGATCTAGAGCTTTTTGAGTGTATGGATAATGAGCCTTTTTCTTTAATGGCTTGCAATCGTAAAAAAATATGCGGTATAGTTCTTCATCATTCTTTTTATTGATATGCTTTAGGCAATAAGTATGAGTATGGTGTGCTGATTTTTTTGGGTTAAGACTTTCATACTTGTCACTAGACTGCTTTTTAAGATGAGATTTGTAGCATCTTATAAAAAAGTCTCCATCCACAAGTATAGCTACTTTTTTTGACATTCTTAAATCCTAAGTAATATAAGGAAAGCTCCGCTCCTTTCAACATGTCAGTGTTGAAAAAAGGAACGGATAAAAAATATCTAGGGTTCGCACTTGTATTCTATAGGTTCACAAGGGTCGTGGGATCTCTTGATAAAAGAGATTCTTCCTAGAAGTTATGCCCTTATTTTACTCTAATCGTTTTTGCTTGTCAAGTATTGTCTTACTCTCGCTTAAAATTTTCAAAGCTAGGGAATCCATGCGGATCTAGGCGGATATTTTTAATAAAAGCCTTTTTATCGCTCAAATCACCGCTCAAATTAAAAGGCTTTGGCGTTTTGGCATGCTGTTTGGCTAAAAGGGCTAAAACTTGGGCGTTTAACGCCATGGTCTCATTCAAGAACGCCATTTGCTCACTCAATTCGCTTAAAAATTCTATATTCAAGGTTTTTAAAGTGTGTTCGTAATTGGCTAGGATTAGAGCATGCTTTTCTTTGTTGTTTTTAGCGTTTTTTAATTCCTTATCTCGCTCTATTAGGGCGTTTTGGTAGCGTTGCTGCAATTCTTTAGCGCATGATTTGAGGTTTTCTTTATCGCATAAAAAATGCGTTTTTAAAGTTTCTAGGCGTTTTTCTAAAGGTAAAAAGGTTTTTAGGGCGTCTTCTTTAGCTTGGATTTGGCTTTGAAGCTTGTTTTTAAATTTTTTCAAACGCATGGCTTTATAGGCTTGAAAGTCATGGTTTTTAAGAGCGTTGTATTCTAGGGTTTTGTTATGGGATTGTTGATCCTGTATTTCATTTTCTAAAACCTGATCGCATAAGGCGTTTAAAGCGCTCATCAAATCCAATCGTGAGAGCAATTGGGCGAGTTTAGGCTCTTTGAGTAAGAAAAGGGCGTTGTTTTTTTCTTGGACTTCTAAAGCGTTTGACGCCTCTTCTAAATTCTTAACGCCGCTCAAATAATGGCAATGCTCTTGCAAAAAAAGCGTTTGGGATTCTTTGATTAAGCGTTCTTGATTCATTTTCTCTTTTAAGCGTTTTTCTAAAGCTTGTAATTTGTCTAATTCCAAAGCGCTTTGTTTCAATAACGCATCAGTATCCATAAGGCGGATTTGGCTGGCGTTAAAAAAACGCCTTTGGCTAGTTAGGGTGCTGTTAGCCTTTTTGATTTCTTTAAGTTGATCCTGGTTATTAGAAAGCACGTTTTGATAGATTCTTAAACTTTCATTGAGTTTGTAAAGCATGTCAGAAAGCTGTTCGTTGGAGCGCGAGAGCTTGGCGTTAGTTTGGGAATCAAAAGTCATCATTATCTGCGCGTTTGAAAAGGTTAGAAAAAATAAAAAGAAGCAAAAAAATCTCATAAGGTTATCTTTATTACTATAGTTTCATCGTGTTATTTTATCTAAGTTTTGGCATGCGCTAAAACACGCAAAATTATCGCTTTTAAGATAAAATAAGCGTTTTGATGCCATTTTTGGAGCGATCGTGGAATTGAGTTATTATGAAATTTTAGAAGTGGAAAAACACAGCAACCAAGAGACCATTAAAAAGTCTTACAGAAAGTTGGCTTTAAAATACCACCCGGACCGAAACGCCGGCGATAAAGAAGCCGAAGAAAAGTTCAAGCTCATCAATGAAGCCTATGGGGTGCTAAGCGATGAAAAGAAGCGGGCTTTATACGACAGGTATGGTAAAAAGGGCTTAAACCAAGCCGGTGCGAGCCAGAGCGATTTTTCTGATTTTTTTGAAGATTTAGGCTCGTTTTTTGAAGACGCTTTTGGGTTTGGCGCTAGGGGAGGTAAAAGGCAAAAAAGCTCTATCGCGCCGGATTATTTGCAAACCATTGAATTGAGTTTTAAAGAAGCGGTTTTTGGCTGTAAAAAAACCATTAAAGTCCAATACCAGAGCGTCTGTGAAAGTTGCGATGGCACGGGTGCTAAAGATAAAGCCCTAGAGACTTGCAAGCAATGCAATGGGCAGGGGCAGGTGTTCATGCGTCAAGGTTTTATGAGTTTTGCGCAAACTTGTGGGGCGTGTCAAGGTAAGGGCAAAATCATTAAAACCCCATGCCAAGCGTGTAAGGGTAAAACCTACATTCTTAAAGATGAAGAAATTGATGCGATAATCCCTGAGGGCATTGATGATCAAAACCGCATGGTGCTTAAAAATAAAGGCAATGAATACGAGAAGGGGAAAAGAGGGGATTTGTATTTAGAAGCGCGAGTCAAAGAAGATGAGCATTTCAAGCGCGAAGGCTGTGATTTGTTCATTGAAGCGCCGGTGTTTTTCACCACTATCGCTTTAGGGCATACGATTAAAGTGCCCTCTTTAAGAGGAGGCGAATTGGAATTAAAAATCCCTAGAAACGCCAAAGACAGGCAAACTTTTGTATTTAGAAATGATGGCGTGAAGCACCCTGAAAGCTCTTATAGGGGGAGTTTGATCGTGGTGTTGCAAGTGATTTATCCTAAAAGCTTGAATAAAGAGCAGCAAGGGTTGTTGGAAAAATTGCATGCGAGTTTTGGCTATGAAGGCGAACCGCATAAAAGCGTTTTAGAAACTTGCGTTTCTAAAATTAAAGACTGGTTTAAATAAAAGGTTATTGGTGCGCGAGTTTCTAAAAGCTTTTAAAGACGCTTTCCCTCATACCATTTCTATTTTGTTAGGGTATTTGCTTATGGGAATGACTTTTGGAATGCTTTTAGCCCAGCAAGGGTATGATTATAAAGTCGCTTTGTTCATGTCGTTATTCATCTATGCTGGGGCGGTGCAATTTGTAGCGATCACGCTTTTAAGCGCGCAAGCGAGTTTGATGAATGTCGTTATTGTGAGCTTGTTGGTGAACGCGAGGCAGACTTGTTATGCGCTTTCTATGCTAGATCGATTTAAAAACACCCAATGGCGTTTGCCCTATTTAGCGCATGTGCTCACGGATGAAACCTTTGCTTTATTGAATTTATACGCCCCTAAAGAGGGGGTTAGTGAAAAAGACTTTATTTTTAGCATTTCCTTACTCAACCACTCTTATTGGATTTTTGGCTCGTTAGTGGGTTCGTTAGTGGGTTCGCATTTTTCTTTTGACACTCAAGGCATGGAATTTGTGATGACAGCGATTTTTATCGTGCTGTTCATGGAGCAATACAAACGCACCACGAATCATAAAAACGCATGGCTTGGGATTATTATTGCGGTCGTTTGTTTGGCGCTCTTTGGGACTGAATACTTTTTGCTCATCGCTTTAGTTTTAATGGTGCTTGTTCTCATTGTTTTTAGAAAGCAGTTAGAATGTTAACGCATTCTATACTTATTCTTTTAGTCATCATAATAACGACTTACTTCACGCGCATTTGGTCTTTTATGGTGTTTAATTCTAAAAACCCGCCCAACGACTTTGTGCGTTATTTGGGTAGGGCTTTATCATGCTCAGTGATAGGCATGCTCGTGATCTATTGTTTTAAAGACATTCACATTTTAAAACCCCCTTATGGGATCAATGAAATCACCGCTTTTTTATCCGTTATCCTTTTACACCGCATTTTTAAGGTGTTTGTTTTAAGCATCACGATCCCTACCATTCTTTATATGGTTTTAGTCCAAAGCCATGCGTTAGAAAAGGCTTTTTTTAATTCTTAAAATGATATTTGATTGCTTTTAATTCCCGCATTCTTGATCACAAAATACGCCGTAGGGATAATAAAAAGCGTTAAAACAACGCTACTCATCATGCCCCCTAGCATGGGCGCAGCGATGGATTTCATGATTTCACTTCCTGTGCCATGGCTATACATGATAGGAATGAGTGAAGCTAAAATGCTAAAAAAGGTCATCAGCTTGGGCCTTACCCTAAGCACCGCCCCATGCATGATAGCTTCTTTTAAGGCGGTAGTCGTCTGCTCTTTTAGGGGGTTTTGATGAATTTTTGAAACGCATCCTCTAAATAAATAATCATCACAATAGCCGTTTCGCTCGCTACCCCTAAAAGGTCCAAAAAGCCCACTAACGCCGCCACGCTCATGTTAAAACCCATGAGATTCATAAAAATCAGCCCCCCCAAAAACGCAAAAGGCAGAGTGAAAAAGCATAATAAGGAATTAGTGAGATTCTTTAAAGCAAAGACAATTAAAATAAAAATGATAAACACGCTCACCGGCACGATGTATTGTAAGGTTTTAAACGCTTCTTCTAAATACTGGCTTTCGCCGCTGAATTCATAATAATACCCGTTAGGCAATTGGATTTTTTCTAGCGCTTTTTGAGCCAGTTGCCTGTAAGTGTCAGAGCTGATACCATTTTGCGGCACAATATAGATAAAATTCACGTTCAAGCCCTTTTCGCTTTTTAACACCGCCGGCGAATTGTCGTAATACACATGGGCTAATTCCCTTAAGGGCATGTAATTGTAAGCGGTTTTGATGTAGAGGTTTTTTAATTTTTCAATGGTGTTTCTTTCTGTGTCTTCTAAGCGTAAAGAAATGGGATAACTTTCTACGCCCTTAATCATGGTAGTGAGCGTGGCTCCGCCCAAAGCGAATTTAATCGCATCTAACACGGCGTTTTTATTGATGCCATAACGAGCCAGATTTTCATCGTTCAAATCCAGCGTGATGTAGTAGCCGTTATTGGATCGCTCGGCAAAGACGGATAAACTCTCTTTTAGGGTTTTGAGCTGTTGCTCCATAAGGATCGCTAATTCCTGTAATTTATCCGTGTCGTTACCATAGAGCTTGATGCCTAGGGGCGTTCTAATGCCGGTTAAGAGCATGTCCGTTCTGCCACGAATGGGGTAAGTCCATGAATTAGTCAAGCCTTTTAATTGCAGGGTTTTTTCCAATTTGTCCCTAACTTCTTTATAACTGAGCTTTTCTTTCCATTCATTTTGCGGCTTTAATTCAATGTAGGTTTCTATCATTCCTAAACCGGCAGCATCGGTGCTGGTGTTAGCACGCCCCACTTTACCAAAAACCTGTTTGACAAAATCCAATCGCTTGATAGCGCTATTACTTTTTTTCAAATATTCTAAAGCGGTGTCAATGCCTACGCCATTAAGCGTTACTGGCATATACATGATTACCCCTTCATTGATTTGGGGGATAAATTCCCAGTTGAGTTTTTTATACGCTACATACAAGCCCCCTAAACCCACAACGCTCGCTATCAAAAAAGCGTATCTGAACTTAAGCACAACATTCAAACTCGCACCATAAATTTTCATGAAAAAAGCGTTAATCGGGTTTTTAGACTCTTCTAAAATCCGCCCTTTAATGAGCCATACCATTAAAATAGGGACTATCGTAATAGAGAGCAACGCTCCTACTAGCATGGCAAAGGTTTTGGTGTAAGCTAAAGGGGCAAAAAGCTTTTCTTCTTGGTCGGTGAGTGCAAAAATTGGCAAGAAAGAAACCACGATGATCATTAAAGCAAAAAATATCGCGCCCCCCACATGCTTAACCCCTTCTATAATGCCATTAACCCTTTGAATATTGTCTTTCGTATCAATGTGTTGCAGATGCTTGTGAGCGTTCTCCACCATCACAATAGCCGCATCCACCATCGCCCCTATAGCGATCGCAATGCCCCCCAAACTCATGATACTCGCTTCAATATTGAAATAACGCATGAGTAAGAAACTAATACACACGCTTAAAGGCAGAGTGATAATCACCACTAAAGCGCTCCTGAAATGCAGTAAGAAAATCGCAATAATGACTAGCACAATCGCGCTTTCTTCTATGAGCGTGTGGATTAAATTGTCAATGCCTTTTTCAATCAATTCGCTCCTGTCATACACGCTGGTGATTTTCACATCAGGGTTACTCGCTTGTAGGGTGGCGATTTTTTCTTTAATGGCTTTAAGCACCTTATAAGTGTCAGCGTGATAGCGCACCATCACAATCCCGCCTACCACTTCCTTATTGCCATTGAGATTAGCTGCCCCTCTGCGCGGTTTTGGCACTAGTCTCACGCTGGCTATATCTTTGATTTTTAAAGGGATAGCCCCTTCTTTTTTAATCACAATTTCTTCTAAATCTTTCAAAGATTGGATATAGCCATGCGATCTTATAATTTTTTCAAACCCGTTTTCTAAAATAACCCCCCCACCGGTATCGTTATTGGAATTTTTAATCGCGTTAGCGACTTGTTCCAAACTCAAGTTATAACGGATCAAAGAATCGTTTTGAAGCGTTACTTCATAATCTTTCACAAAGCCCCCCACGCTTGCGACCTCACTCACCCCATCAACCCCTAAAAGCGCGTAGCGGTAATAAAAATCTTGCAAGACTTTCAAATCGCTTAAATTCTTGCTATCGCTAGATAAGGCGTATTGATACGCCCAGCCAATAGAAGTGGAATCGCTCCCTATTTCCACTTTAGCGTCCTTAGGCAAATTGCTCACTCGGTTTAATTGCTCTAAAACCCTGTCTCTAGCCCAATACAGATTGACGCCGTCTTTAAAAATGATGTAAATCAAGCCGCTTTCATAGCTAGAAATCCCCCTAACCGTGTCAATGTTAGCGATGCTCATGAAAGTGGAGACTAGCGGATAAGTAACCTGCTCTTGCACGATTTTAGGGCTTTGATTGGGGTAAGTGATTTGCACGACCACTTGAGCGGGGCTTAAATCTGGCAAAGCGTCTAAACGAACGCTTTTTATCGCCCACAAAGAGGCTAAAAAAATGAGTAGAGTGACTAAAGTGGTAAGGAGTTTGTTTTTAACGCTTAAATCAATGATTTTTTCTATCATTCAATAATCCCCATTGTTTTGAGCGTCAGCGTCTAGCACGAATAAAGCGTTATTAGCGACTTCTTCGCCCGCTTTTAAACCCTCTAAAATTTCATAACTCCCATCGCTCAAGCGGACGGCTTTAATTTCTAATGGGCTTAAACCAAAATCATCTTTTTTGAACACGATAGCTTTCCCCCTCTTAATCAAAACCGCTTCTTTAGGCAAAATCTTCATTTTTTTTGGTTTTTGAAAGATTTCTACTTGAGCGAACATGTTAGGGTAATAAAGCTGTTGAGCGTTAGGCACATTGAAGCGCGCTTCTAGCATTTTATCTTGCGCATTTATGATGGGGTTGATGTTTTCAAGCGTGATTTCTTGCTTGCCTTTAACCCCTTCTACGAACAAAATCGCTTGATGCGTGTTTTTTAAAAACTCTAAATCCTCTTGATTGACTTTAACCAGCGCCCACAATTGGCTTAAATCTATGATTTGGAAAAGCTCTTGCCCTTTTTTAATGAAGCTCCCCTCATTGAGATCCGGGCTTTTTTTAAAAATAACGCCGTTGAAACGAGAGTAAATAGTCATTTCATTTTGGACTTTATGGCTGCTGATGATTTTTTCAATGCTAAAGTTTTCTAGCCCCAATAGTTTTAATTTTTCTTTAATCGCTCCCACTTGCTGGTTGAATTTCAATGACGATAGCAATTCGCTTTGAACGCTTGCTAGTTCAGGGGAATACACGCTCAATAGCCTATCGCCCTTTTTAATGGGGGTATAGGTTTTATTCGCATAAAGCTTTTCCACATAGCCATCAAAACGAAGGGTTTGAGAAAAAATCAGCGCTTCATTAGGCTCTAAAAGCGCATAATAGCGCCGGCTTTGGGCGAATTCTTTTTCTATAACCTTAGTGGTGGAAATGTTAAAATGGGTTTGGCTTTTAATTTCTTTAATTTCTTTAATTTCTTTAATTTCTTTAATTTCTTTAATTTCTTTAGTCTCTTGAGCGTTAGCGCATGAGAGGCTAAAAAATAGCGGCTAACAATAAAAGCCGTTTCATTCTAATCCTTTGAGGTTTTGTAAGGACAAATAAGCGCTATTGAGAGCGCTTAAGGTTTCAAGTTGGGTGATTTGAATGGTGATTTTGTCATTAAAAGCGTTGTAATAAGCGTTGTAATCGCCATTAGATTTCAAATCAAGCGCATAAATTTGTGCGATTTTTTCATTCTGCTTGATGATTTTATTGATCGCTTCCAAGTTTTTTTGCAAGGTTTCTAATTTTTTAAGGAGTTTTAGGTCCAGGTGGCGCGTTTTGTTTTTGGCGTTTTCCACTTCGCTTTTAAACACCAAGCTTTCTTTTTTCTTTTGCTCCACTAATTTAGCCTGCTTGCCATAAAGGGGTAAGGGGATAGACAAAGCGACGCTAAACATGTCGTAGTTATAGTATTGTTTGGAGCGGAAATAATACACCCCGGTAACATTCATGTCTTCTAAAAAGCTTTTTTTAGCCAAAGTGATGTCTTTTTGCGCTTTTTCTTCATCAAGCCTGGCGATCGCAATATCGTAATTAGTGGCGCTAATGTTATATAGCTCTTGCTCTTTATTAAATTCAAAATTTTTAGGGGCAATGCTTAAAAGCTCGTTTTCTTTAAAAGCCAATTCACCCATAGAATAATGGCTGCTAGAGAGCGCTTCTTCTAAATTGTTTTTTTTGATTTCTAATTGCGATTTTAAAATTTCTAGCTTGGCGATCGCTATTAAATCGGGTGAACTGGAATGGTTGGCTTGATAGAGGGTGTTTTCTAAATTTTTAATCGCTGTGTTTAAAAGCTCTATTTCTTGTTGGTTTTTATAATTTTCAATGCCGTTTATCATTAAATTAATCGCTAATTGCTGCTTGGTTTTTTTAAGTTCTAATATCTTTTTTTGTTTTTCTAAGTTGATCATTTTAGATTGCGTGAGTCTTTTACCATTTAAATCCACTTTTTGAGACAAACCCAAGCTCATGTTTTGCATTAAGGTGCTATCCAGCCTGAAAAAGTCGCTCACGTTAGCGTTGTTGTAGCCTAAATACAAAATAGGGTTATCCCACTTGCTAACGGCTTTTTCTTGAGAACTTAAAGCGTCAATTTGCTCTTGTAAGGCTTGTATTTTTTGATTTTTAGAAAGGTATTTAGCCACAAAAGATTGGATCTCTAAATCTTTAGCCAAACCCAAACTAAAGAGCAGTAACAAAGCTGTTAAAAGGCGTATTGAAACACCCCTTTTATCAAACGCGCTTATAAAAGACAGCATGCGCTTATAAATCCAGGCTTGTTTTAGCGCGATAAACCTGAGCCTCTTTAGATTTAATATCCACCCTAACCTGCCATGTCCCGTTCATAGAAAGATTGGTTTTTGCTTCATAAAAGTAGTTTTTTTCACTCACTTGCGCCATTTCTTTCATCGCTGGCATGCCGGGCATTTCAGGCATCATAAACTGCACCCTAACGATAGCTTTTTCTAAAGCCTTACCTTTTAAAGTGGGGCTAAGCACAAAAGTGTTATCGCCTTTAATGGGGTTACCCACGGATTTGATTTTTACTTCCAAATCATTAGCTTTTAGGGTTTGCTCCCATGCGTTTAAACTCATAACCCCCAACGCGCTTATTAAAAATAAAGCGGCTAACTTCTTCATCGTTTTGACCTTTAAATTAAGATAACAAGAAAATTCTTGTTGCGGACGAATGATAACCCTCTTTTGTGTAAAAATTGTGGAAATGGTTTTTAAAAAAATGGGGTTTTTAAGTAGAAGGTATAAGAGTTTATGCTATTTTTTTAAGGTTTTAAAATCAAATTTCAAAGGATTAGTATGCAATTTAGAATCGAACATGACACGATGGGCGAAATCAAAGTAAATGATAGCCAATACTGGGGGGCTCAAACGCAACGCAGTCTTGAAAACTTTAAGATCGGCACTGAAAAAATGCCTAAAGAACTCATTGGCGCGTTTGCCAAACTCAAAAGGAGTCTGGCGGTTGTCAATCACAAGCTAGGGAAATTAAGCCTGGAAAAATCCCAAGCCATTATCAAGGCGTGCGATTGCATTTTAAAAGGCGAGCTGTGCGGCGAGTTCCCCCTAGCGATATGGCAAACAGGGAGCGGGACTCAAACGAACATGAACCTCAATGAAGTCATTGCCAATAAGGCTACCGAAATTTTAGGGGGTAATTTTAGGGAGAAAAAACTCATCCACCCTAACGATGACGTGAACATGTCTCAAAGCTCTAACGACACTTTCCCTACCGCTATGCACATTGTGAGCGTGCTAGAAATCACGCACAAACTGCTCCCTAGTTTGGAGAATCTGTTAAAAACCTTTAAAGACAAAAGCCAGCAATTTAAAGAGATTGTCAAAATCGGGCGCACGCATTTACAAGACGCTACGCCTTTAACTTTGGGGCAAGAATTTAGCGGTTATGCGAGCATGTTAGAGCATTCTAAACAACAAATTTTAGAGAGTTTGGAACATTTAAGAGAATTAGCCATAGGCGGGACGTACGTAGGCACAGGGCTAAACGCTCATAAAGAATTGAGTGAAAAAGTGGCTGAAGAATTGAGCCAGTTTAGCGGCGTGAAATTCGTCTCTGCGCCCAATAAATTCCACGCGCTCACTAGCCATGACGCTATCGCTTATGCGCATGGGGCTTTTAAGGCTTTAGCGGCGAATTTAATGAAAATCGCTAACGATATTAGATGGCTTGCGAGCGGGTCGCGCTGTGGTTTGGGCGAGCTTAATATCCCTGAAAACGAGCCGGGCAGTTCTATTATGCCCGGTAAAGTCAACCCCACGCAATGCGAAGCGATGACAATGGTGGTCGTGCAAGTGATGGGGAATGATACCGCTATTGGCATTGCGGCCAGTCAGGGTAATTTTGAATTGAATGTGTTCAAGCCGGTGATCATTTATAATTTCTTGCAAAGTTTAAGGCTCTTAAGCGATAGCATGGAAAGTTTTAATACCCATTGCGCGAGCGGCATTGAGCCTAATAGAGAAAAAATTGATTATTACTTGCACCATTCTTTAATGCTAGTAACCGCCCTTAATCCGCATGTAGGCTATGAAAACGCCGCTAAAATCGCTAAAAACGCCCACAAAAAAGGCATTTCTTTAAAAGAAAGTGCGGTGGAATTGAAACTCTTGAGCGCTGAAGATTTTGACCAATTCGTGGTGCCTGAAAAGATGATTGGTCCTAAGGCTTGAAACCTTGGGCGGGCGTGCGAGATGAATCCTGAAAAAGCCACTCATAGCAAAGAGATTCGTAAGATCTTAAAAGAAGCGTTGCACGACAATAAAGATTTGAATCTTTATTTGGAATCTAGAAGCAAGCACGCCAAGCTAACTAGTGGGGCGCATCATTTGACTATCCCCTTATCGCCAAGCGACAGAAAAAGCGTGAAAAACTTTGAAAAAGAATTGACAGAGTTTATTAAGAGGCTAAGAGAAAACAGGATAACGCATGGAGCGTGTGAGTAGGATTTTGATACCGGTTGGGTTGCGTATCAATGGTTTTAGGCATTGATGAGGCGGGTAGGGGGTGTTTGGTACCGGTTCGCTTTTTGTGGCGGGGGTGGTGTGCGATGACCAAACGGTAGCTTAGAATTTCTAAAAATGGGTTTAAAAGACAGCAAGAAGCTCAGCCAAAAAAAACGCTTTTTCTTAGAAGATAAAATCAAAACGCATGATGAGGTGGGGTTTTTTGTGGTTAAAAAAAGCGCAGAAGCAATTGATAGCTTAGGCTTAGGGGCGTGTTTGAAACTCGCTATTGAAGAGATTGTAGAAAATGGTTGCTCTTTAGCCAATGAAATAAAGATAGATGGCAACACGGCGTTTGGCTTGAACAAACGCTACCCTAATATACAAACCATCATCAAGGGCGATGAAACAATCGCTCAAATCGCTATGGCGTCTGTTTTAGCGAAAGCCTTTAAGGACAGAGAAATGCGACAATTGCACGCTTTGTTTAAGGAATACGGCTGGGATAAGAATTGCGGGTATGGGACTAAACAGCATATAGAAGCGATCATTAAGCTAGGGGCTACGCCTTTTCATCGGCATAGCTTCACGCTTAAAAACCGCACCTTAAATCCCAAACTCTTAGAGGTGGAACAACGCCTTATTTAAAATGGCGCTGAGATGGGTAGCGCTCGTTGAAGAAAGGTCGATGCGTTTGGCTTTAAAGTAAGCGATTAAGTCTTCAGGCTGAATGAAAGGGAATTGCACCATGACATACACACGATGGTTGGTGGTATCCACGAACCTTTTAGCCAAAATGGATTTAGAGGTTAAAAAATCAACAAGCCCGAATAAATGGCTGATAGCGTTATTTTTAACTTGAAGCGCTTTAACAATGCGATGGCGCATTTTAGTGATTAAAACGCTTTCTAACGAGCTGTAAGCGTTCATTTTAGCTCTTAAAAGAGCGATTTCTTCAGCGTTTTTTTCAGGGGGCAATTTGTCATCATAGGGGATGTAATTGGCGTAAAAATCGTTTCTTTTACCGGAAATTGAAGCCGATCCGACATATTGATTGGGCGGGTTTTTTTCTTTAAAAAGATTGATTTTAAGCCAATCAGGATAGTCTGCGATGTCTTGAAAGCTCTTAGCATGCGCTGTTTGAGCGAAGAGTACTTAGGGATAACAAGGCGCAGAAACTTAATTTTTTCAATGCATTCATTATAGCTTCCTTTCTATAAAAAAAATATCCTACGCTTTTAGGGTAGGTGGGTATTTCTCAAAAAGGCGAAATACCGGGATAGTTTATAGTGAGTTAGCTTAAGAAAAAATAAAAAATATTAAATAATCAATTAAAAATTTTAACAATAATATTAAATACATAAATACATAAATACATAAATACATAAATACATAAATACATAAATACATAAATACATAAATACATAAATACATAAATACATAAATACATAAATACATAAATACATAAATACATAAATACATAAATACATAAATACATAATAACTATTATACCAAAATAGATTGAATATCCAAAGAAAAATCAATGAAATTAAGGTGTTTGTAGGGGGTATTAGCTGCTGAAATAGGGGCGTTGATAGAAACGACTGCAATTTTTAAAAACCCATGCTCATGGCACCAAGAAAGCTGCTTTTCTAAAAAATGGGGCGTGGGGAAAGCGTGGGCGATGAGGGCGAGCTTGCTAGTAGGATTTCGCAAGATAAAAATCCCGTTGTCATGGGAATAAAGCTCGTAGTTTGGGAATTGCTTGTAAAGCTCTAAAAAAACCATGTTTTCAAAAACGCTTAAAAGCGAGGGGCTGGGGGTCAGGCTATAAGGCAAGGCAAAATCGCACAGATACAATTTGGTTTTATGATTTTCAAAACTGGGGACTAAAAAAAGGACGCGTTGTTTTTCTAGCGCGTGTAACAATTTATAAAGGGTGTCTTTAGAAATTTTAAGCTCTTTTTTGAATTGCGTATAAAGATAAAAAACGCTCACAAACTTAGATTGATACGCACAGATTTTAGCCATTAAGGGGGCGTAAGCTTGAAAGATTAATTTGATATTTTCTTGTTTTTTTAGGATTTTTTCTTGCTCGTTTTCTGTAAAAAGCGAATCTAAAGCGTTGCCGTCTCTTAAAAAGCGGTTAAACAGGGTGTTTTTAGGGGTGTTGGGCTTGAAAAAGCTAGTGTATTCTTTAAAATTCAACCCTAACGCATAGCATAAGCTAAAATTGGGCGCTGTTATGGGGCTTAAACAATTAGGGATAAGAATAATTTTGGGAAGCTTAGGCAGGCTGAAATCCAAGCGCTCAATATGATCTAAAATGAGCAAGTCCATTTTCTTTTCCAAATGCCATTTTAAAAGCCATGAGCTTAGAATGTTTTGGTTCAAACGCATGTCATTGTAATTGAGATACACAGGGTTTTTAAAATCCTTCGCTAGTTTGAGGGCGAAAGTGGTTCTACCGGATTTCATCGTACCTAAAAGACAGATTTTATCGCTTGAAGGCGGGTTTGAAAGCGGGTTGTTTAAAGCCGGCTCTTTAGGGGTTTCAAAAGTACCAAAAGGGTGCAAGCAAGAAAGGGGCATGAACTTCCTTTCAAATGAGATTGAATTAAGATAATCGTAGCGCATTTTTTTATATTTCCTTATAAAAAGGAAGTAAAAATCTCTAAAAAGCCCTAAAAATAGCAAAAGTTATTGACTAAAGGGCGCATTTTGAGTAGTATTTCAGTTTTTATTTTATTGTTTTATTCTGTTTTGAGTAACGAATGAAACGAGTTCTTTTAGGAGAGTTTATGGAAAAAATCAGGTTGAAGCTCAAAGCTTATGACCATAGAGTGTTGGATCGCTCTGTTGTGGCTATCGTGGAAGCCGTAAAGCGTTCGGGTTCTGAAATTAGAGGCTCTATCCCTTTACCGACTAAGAATAAGCGTTACACCGTTTTGCGCTCCCCGCATGTCAATAAGGATTCAAGAGAGCAGTTTGAGATTAGGGTTTATAGCCGATTGATTGATATTATCTCTACCACCCCAGAAACCGTGGATAGCTTGATGAAGTTGGATTTAGCTCCTGAAGTGGATGTAGAAGTAACCTCTATGGAAACGAAGTAGTCCTAACGCATTGAGATAATAAAATAAGGGTTAGATATGGAATTTTTAGTTCAAAAGATAGGCATGAGCCGCACGATTGATGCTAACAGCACGCCTGTAACCTTGCTTAAAGTCTTGCAAGCGAAAGTGTGCCAGCTAGAAAACGGGAAAGCTTTAGTGGTATATGCGATGCATAAAAAACACAATAAGGCGATTGAAGGCCAGCAAAAGAAATACCAACTCAGCAAGGAGTTCAACCATTTCGCTACCTTAAAAGCTTCCCAACAACAAGAGTTGGGCGATTTGGATTTGAGCGCTTTAGAAACGCTTAAAAGGGTTAAAGCGAGCTTTAAAACGAAGGGGAGAGGCTTTGCGGGGGTGATGAAGCGTTGGAATTTCCAAGGCGAGCTTGCAGCGCATGGGAGCCGTTTCCATCGCCGTCCTGGTTCTATTGGTAACCGAGAATGACCAGGAAGAGTGCAAAAGGGTAGGAAAATGGCAGGGCATTATGGCAATGAGCTAGTTACCTGCCAAAACGAGGTGCTCTCTTTTGATAAAGAAAGTATGGTGTTAGTGCTAAAGGGTTCAGTGGTAGGCTTTTCTGGGGCTTATGGACGCATTAGAGCGGTATAAAACCATACATTGAATATAATATAAAGGGTTTGATATGAGTAAGGCTATCGTTTTAGACAGCCATTTGAAAGAAAAGGGTAGCGTGGAGTTACCTAAAAGATATGAGGGTATCAACAGCCATAACCTCTATCTTTATGTGAAACATTATTTATCTTCTGCGCGCGCTAATACCGCTAAAAGTAAAAACCGCGCTGAAGTGAGCGGGGGCGGTAGGAAGCCTTGGGCGCAAAAAGGGGGCGGAAGAGCCAGAGCAGGGAGCATCACTTCGCCTGTGTTTGTGGGTGGGGGTGTCTCTCATGGGGCTACGAATAAGCGCAACTACAACCTTAAAATCAATAAAAAACAAAAACGCTTGGCTTTAGAATACGCTTTAGAAGAAAAAGCGCAAGCGAATAAGCTTTTTGTGGTGGAAAAAATCGCTATAAAAGGCGTGGTTGAAGACAACAAAAGAAAGCATTTGACTAAAGAAGCCAATCAAATGTTCCAGGCTTTGGAGCAACGAGACACTTTGTTTGTGTGCATGAACATGGACGAATACACCGAGTTAGCCTTTAGTAACCTTAAAAAATGCCTTATTATTGATGTGAGCGAGTTGAACGCTTATCTTTTAGCGGCGTTTAGCTCTGTAGTGATGGAAGAAGCAGCGTTTCAGCATGTGGTGCAAGATAAGACAGAGGAGTAAAAAATGGCAGACATCATGGATATAAAGTCAATTCTTTACACTGAAAAGTCATTAGGATTGCAAGAAAAAGGTGTTTTAGTGGTCCAAACGGCTCAAAATGTAACTAAAAACCAGCTCAAAGAAGTGTTTAAAACTTACTTTGGCTTTGAGCCTTTGAAAATCAATTCTTTGAAACAAGAGGGTAAGGTGAAACGCTTTAGAGGGAAGCTTGGACAAAGAAAGTCGTTTAAGAAATTTTATGTGAAAGTTCCAGAGGGCGCTAGCATTGCCGCCCTTGGCGCGTAGAAAGGAGAAAGCGTTATGGCGATTAAAACTTATAAGCCCTACACCCCAAGCAGGCGCTTCATGTCGGTGTTGGACTCTAAAGACATTACCGCAAAAAGCAGTGTCAAAGGCTTACTCACTAAGCTTAAAGCGACAGCAGGGAGAAACAATAACGGGCGCATCACCAGCCGCCACAAAGAGAGAGGGGCTAAAAAACTCTATCGCATTATTGATTTCAAACGCAACAAATACAACATTGAAGGGAAAGTGGCTGCGATTGAGTATGATCCTTACAGAAACGCGCGCATCGCTCTTGTAGTCTATCCTGATGGGGACAAACGCTATATTTTACAGCCAAGCGGTTTGAAAGTGGGCGATAGCGTTATCGCTGCTGAAGGCGGTTTGGATATTAAAGTGGGCTTTGCGATGAAGTTAAAAAATATCCCCATAGGAACGGTGGTGCATAACATTGAAATGCATCCAGGGGCTGGTGGGCAATTAGCCAGAAGCGCGGGGATGAGCGCTCAAATCATGGGTAGGGAAAATAAATACACCATTCTTAGGATGCCAAGCTCTGAAATGCGCTACATTTTAAGCGAATGCATGGCGAGTGTTGGCGTGGTAGGGAATGAGGATTTTATCAATGTCTCTATCGGTAAGGCAGGGCGTAACCGCCATAGAGGGATTCGCCCACAAACTCGTGGTAGCGCGATGAACCCAGTGGATCACCCGCATGGTGGGGGTGAGGGTAAAACAGGGACAAGCGGTCATCCTGTATCGCCTTGGGGCACTCCAGCTAAGGGCTATAAAACTAGAAAGAAAAAAGCTAGCGACAAGCTCATCATTTCCAGAAAGAAACATAAATAAAGGGTTAAAGAATGTCTAGGTCAATTAAAAAGGGTCCTTTTATAGACGACCACTTGATGAAAAAAACGCTCAAGGCAAAAGAGGGTAAGGATAACCGCCCGATTAAAACATGGTCTAGAAGAAGCACCATTTTGCCTGAAATGATTGGTTTTACTTATAATGTGCATAACGGAAGGGTTTTTGTCCCTGTGTATATCACAGAAAACCATGTGGGTTATAAGTTAGGGGAATTCGCTCCTACAAGAACTTTTAAAGGGCACAAAGGCAGTGTCCAAAAAAAGATTGGCAAGTAAGGGGGTAGAATGAGTAAAGCGTTATTAAGATTTGTGCGGTTATCTCCTACTAAAGCCAGATTGATTGCAAGACAGATTCAAGGCATGAGTGCTGAATTAGCGATCGCTAGTTTGGAATTTACGCCCAATAAAGCGGCTAGAGTGCTTTCAAAAGTGGTGGCTTCTGCGGTCGCTAACGGCTCTTTAGACGCCAAGAGCGCTCTGATTGTTTCTTGCAGAGTGGATGCTGGTCCTGTGCTTAGGCGCTCCATTCCAAGGGCTAAAGGCAGAGCCACAGCCATTAGAAAGCCAACATCTCATGTATTCGTAGAAGTAGCAGAAGGGAAAGAAATGAAATCTTCTAAAAGCCATAAAAAAAATCAAGCAGAAGGTAAGTAGGGCATGGGACAAAAAGTTAATCCGGTAGGTTTAAGATTAGGTATTAATAGGAATTGGACTTCCAGATGGTTCCCTAGCGCTCGCACCGCTCCAAGCAATATTGATGAAGACAATAAGATTAGGAAATTCCTTAAAAAAGAGCTTTATTATGCTGGCGTGAGCGAGATTGTGATTGAGAGAGCGGCTAAAAAACTGCGCGTTACGGTCGTAGCGGCTCGCCCAGGGCTTATCATTGGTAAAAAAGGCGTGGATATTGAAAAAGTCAAAGAAGCGTCTAAAAACGCTTATTAAAAAAGAAGTCTCCATTAATATCAAAGAAGTCAAACGCCCCCAAGCTGACGCCCAATTAGCCGCAGAAAATGTAGCCACCCAACTAGAAAAAAGAGTCGCTTTCCGCCGCGCGATGAAAAAAGTCATGCAAGCGGCGTTAAAATCCGGCGCTAAAGGGATCAAGGTGCGCGTTTCTGGCCGTTTGGCAGGGGCTGAAATCGCTCGCACCGAATGGTATATGGAAGGGCGCGTGCCTTTACACACCTTAAGGGCTAAGATTGATTACGGCTTTGCTGAAGCGATGACGGTATATGGTATTATTGGCGTGAAAGTGTGGATTTTCAAAGGGGAAGTTTTGCAAAAAGGCATCCAATTTGAGAAAAAAGAAGAGGCTAAAGAAGAAAGAGAGCCTAGAAGAAGCAGAAGAGGGAGGCAATAATCATGTTAATGCCAAAAAGAACAAAATACAGAAAGCAAATGAAAGGGCGCAATCGCGGGAAAGCCCATCGTGGTAACTCTATTGCGTTTGGGGATATTGCGATTAAAGCCATAGAGCATGGGAGGATTGATTCACGCCAGATTGAATCCGCAAGGGTGGCTATGACAAGGCACATTAAAAGAGCGGGTAAGGTGTGGATTAGAGTGTTCCCCGATAAGCCTTTGACCGCCAAACCTTTAGAAACGAGGATGGGTAAAGGTAAAGGCTCTGTGGAAAAATGGGTGATGAATATCAAGCCGGGCAGGATCGTTTATGAAATGCTAGGCATTGAAGAAGGACTAGCGAGAGAAGCTTTAGCGTTAGCTCAGAGCAAACTTCCTTTTAAAACCAAAATTGTAACTTGTGAGAGCGAAAATGAAATATACTGAATTGAAAGATAAAAGTATCAAGGAATTAGAAGAGTTGTTGCATGCTAAAAAAGCGGAGCTTTTTGAGTTGCGCGTTAAGTTAAAGGCTATACAATTGAGTAATCCTAACGAGATTAAGAAAGCCAGAAGAAATATCGCTCGCATTAACACGTCCATTAATGCGTATTATTCTTCTAGCGTTGAGTAAAAAAGGGTAAGCAATGAATACGAAAGATCCGCATAAAAGGCTGGTGCAAGGCAAGGTTATCAGCAAGTTTGCTGAAAAAAGCGCTGTGATTCTTGTGGAAAGAAAAGTGGTGCATGAAAAATACCGCAAGATTGTTAAAAAATTCAAAAAATACACCATCCATGATGAAAACAATCAGGTGAAAGTAGGGGATTTTGTGAGTGCGATTGAGTGCAGACCGCTTTCTAAAACCAAGTCTTTCACGCTTAAAGAAATTTTAGTAGTGGGAGTATAAGCATGATACAGAGTTTTACGAGATTGAATGTCGCTGACAATAGCGGTGCGAAAGAAATCATGTGCATTAAGGTGTTAGGAGGCAGCCACAAACGCTATGCGAGCGTGGGTAGCGTGATCGTGGCTTCCGTGAAAAAAGCTATCCCTAATGGTAAGGTGAAACGAGGTCAGGTGGTGAAAGCCGTTGTGGTGAGAACGAAAAAAGAAATCCAAAGGAAAAATGGTTCTTTAGTGCGTTTTGATGACAATGCAGCGGTGATTTTGGACGCTAAAAAAGATCCGGTTGGCACAAGGATTTTTGGACCAGTGAGCCGAGAAGTGCGTTACGCTAATTTCATGAAAATTATTTCTCTAGCACCGGAGGTTGTATAATGAAAAGCGAAATCAAAAAAAATGACATGGTGAAAGTCATTGCAGGAGACGATAAGGGTAAGGTCGCTAAGGTTTTAGCGGTGTTGCCTAAGACTTCTCAAGTGGTTGTTGAAGGGTGTAAGGTGGTGAAAAAAGCGATTAAACCTACTGATGATAACCCTAAAGGGGGCTTTATCCATAAAGAAAAGCCCATGCACATTTCCAATGTGAAGAAAGCCTAAGGAGTTGGATACATGTTTGGTTTGAAACAATTTTATCAAAATGAAGTGAGAACAAAACTCGCTCAAGAATTAGACATCAAAAACCCCATGCTTTTACCCAAGCTAGAAAAAATCGTTATCAGCGTGGGTGCTGGGGCTTATGCAAAAGACATGAAAATCATGCAAAATATCGCGCAAACGATTTCTTTGATTGCAGGGCAAAAAGCGGTTATCACTAAAGCGAAAAAATCCGTTGCAGGCTTTAAGATCAGAGAAGCGATGGCGGTAGGGGCGAAAGTTACCTTAAGGAATAAACGCATGTATAATTTCTTAGAAAAGCTGATTGTGATTTCGTTACCCAGAGTGAAAGACTTTAGAGGGGTTTCACGGAATGGTTTTGACGGGCGTGGGAATTACACCTTTGGGATCAATGAGCAGTTGATTTTCCCGGAAGTGGTTTATGATGATATTATGGTCAGTCATGGCATGAACATCACTATGGTAACTTCTACGGACAACGATAAAGAAGCGTTCAAGTTGTTAGAATTGCTTGGATTGCCTTTTGCAAAAGTGAGATAAGGGGTTAATATGGCTAAAAAATCAATGATAGCAAAGGCTCAAAGGAAACCAAAATTTCAAGTAAGGGCTTATACCAGATGCCGCATTTGTGGGAGACCTCATTCGGTTTATAGGGATTTTGGACTTTGTAGGGTGTGCCTAAGAAAAATGGGCAGTGAGGGACTCATCCCAGGCTTGAGGAAAGCCAGTTGGTAAGGATAGGATATGGTAAATGATATAATTGCAGATTCATTAACTCGTTTGAGAAACGCTTCTATGCGCCGATTAGAATTCACACAGCTTTATTACGCAAAGATCGTGGTTTCTATTTTAGAGATTTTTAAAGAAAAAGGCTTCATTAAAGATTTCAATGTCAAAGATAAAGACAAGAAACAATCGGTTTATGTGCAATTGGCTTATGATGAAAAAGGGCATTCAAAAATCAGCGAAGTGAAGCGCTTAAGCAAGCCCGGTCGTCGTGTGTATAAGCAAAAAAACGAGTTGAAGCGCTTTAAAAATGGCTATGGCGTGATTGTGGTAAGCACTTCTAAAGGGGTGATCACCAACGAAGAAGCTTACAGACAAAATGTCGGTGGCGAAGTGCTTTGCAGCATTTGGTAAAGGATTGAAAATGTCAAGAATCGGGAAAAGAATCATTGAAATTCCAAGCTCTGTGCAAGCGAGCGTGGAAGGGAGTAAGCTTCTTTTTAAAAACAGCAAAGAAAAGCATGAGTTAGAAACTCACAACCGAGTGAAAATCACGCTTGAAAACAACCAATTGAGCTTCCAGCCTATGGGCGAAGACGCGCAGTCTAGGGCTTATTGGGGGACTTATGGGGCTTTAGCGAATAACATTGTAATAGGCTTAAGCACCGGTTTCAGCAAGACTTTAGAAGTCAATGGCGTGGGCTATAAGGTAGCTTTGGGTCATAAAACTTTGGATTTGAGTTTGGGTTTTAGCCACCCGGTGAAATACCCCATTCCAGCGGGGATTGAAATGGTGGTGGAAAAAAACACGATCACTATCAAAGGGAGCGATAAGCAACAAGTAGGGCAAGTCGCCGCTGAAATCAGGAGCTTCAGACCCCCAGAGCCATACAAAGGCAAGGGCGTGAAATACAGCAATGAAGTCATTATTAGAAAAGCTGGTAAGACAGCTAAAAAATAAATAAGGTGAAGTGATGAACACAAAAGCATTGTATAAAAAGAAAGCCTTAAGGGATCGCAGGAAATTAAGAATCAAAAGCAAGCTCTTGGGCGATGCATTAAGACCTAGGGTGAGCGTTTTTCGTTCCAATCGCTATTTTTATGCGCAAGCGATTGATGATACTAAACAAAGCACTATAACGCATATTGATGGCAGGAAAATGGGCTTTAAAAATACGCAAGAAGACGCTAAAAAATTAGGTGCTCTCTTTGCTGAAGAATTGAAAAAAGCAGGGATTGAGCGAGCGGTTTATGACAGGAATGGTTACCTCTATCATGGCGTGGTGGCAGCGTTTGCTGAAAGCTTGAGAGAGAACGGGATCGCTCTATGACAGAAAGGAAAGGTATGGAAGAGATTAACAGAGAAGAGTTTCAAGAAGTCGTTGTGAATATTGGCCGTGTAACCAAAGTGGTTAAGGGCGGTAGGCGGTTTCGTTTTAACGCTTTAGTGGTTGTGGGCAATAAAAATGGGCTTGTGGGCTTTGGTTTGGGCAAGGCTAAAGAAGTCCCTGATGCGATCAAAAAAGCGGTAGACGATGCGTTTAAAAACCTAATCCATGTAACGATTAAAGGCACGACTATCGCTCATGACATTGAGCATAAATACAACGCAAGCCGTATTTTACTCAAACCGGCAAGTGAGGGAACGGGGGTGATTGCTGGGGGTTCAACGCGCCCTATCGTGGAATTAGCAGGCATTAAGGATATTCTAACCAAATCTTTAGGCTCTAATAACCCCTATAATGTGGTGCGCGCGACTTTTGACGCTTTAGCGAAAATCAAGGCGTAGTTAAAAAGGAGATATGATAATGGGATTAGAAAATTTAAAACCGGCTAAAGGTAGCGTTAAGAAAATCAAACGAGTGGCTCGTGGTCAAGGAAGCGGCATGGGAAAAACCGCTACAAGAGGCGGTAAAGGTCAAACCGCAAGGACAGGCTATAAGGCTAAAAGAGGCTTTGAAGGAGGGCAACAACCCTTACAACGCCGTTTGCCTAAAATAGGTTTTAGGACTAAAGATTCTCATATCTATTCTATCAATGTGGAAAAGAATGAAGCGATTAAGGATTTAGAAGAAATCACTTTTTTAAGCTTGCGCGCTTTACACCATTTCCCTCTTTATATTGAAGGCGTGAAATTGATCGGTAAAGACGCTAAAAACTTGGCTTCTAAAATTAAAGATGAGAGAATCAAAACAAGCGGGCAGAAGTAATGCCCTTATGCAGCTTGATTTAAGAGGAATAAGTTATTATGAATAAAGCTATTGCTAGTAAGATACTCATCACTTTGGGTTTTTTATTTCTCTACAGAGTCTTAGCTTATATCCCCATTCCTGGCGTAGATTTAGCAGCGATCAAGGCTTTTTTTGACAGCAATTCCAACAACGCTTTGGGGTTGTTTAACATGTTTAGCGGGAATGCGGTTTCTCGCTTGAGCATCATCTCTTTGGGTATCATGCCCTATATCACTTCTTCCATTATCATGGAGCTTTTGAGCGCGACTTTCCCCAACCTGGCTAAAATGAAAAAAGAGCGAGACGGCATGCAAAAATACATGCAAATCGTGCGCTATTTGACCATTTTAATCACCCTAATCCAAGCGGTGAGCGTTTCAGTGGGCTTAAGGAGCATTAGTGGAGGAGCCAATGGAGCGATCATGATTGATATGCAAGTCTTTATGATCGTTTCAGCGTTTTCTATGCTTACAGGGACGATGCTACTCATGTGGATAGGGGAGCAAATCACGCAAAGGGGCGTGGGGAATGGGATTAGCCTTATTATTTTTGCCGGGATTGTTTCAGGGATCCCATCAGCTATTTCAGGCACATTCAATTTGGTCAATACGGGCGTGATCAATATCTTAATGCTCATTGGTATTGTGCTGATTGTTTTAGCGACTATTTTTGCGATCATCTATGTGGAATTAGCTGAGCGCAGAATCCCTATTTCTTATGCGCGTAAAGTGGTGATGCAAAACCAAAACAAGCGTATCATGAATTACATTCCTATTAAGTTGAATTTAAGCGGGGTGATCCCCCCTATTTTCGCTTCAGCTTTGCTCGTGTTCCCTTCTACGATCTTACAGCAAGCCACAAGCAACAAAACCTTGCAAGCGATTGCGGATTTTTTAAGCCCGCAAGGGTATGCGTATAATATTTTGATGTTCTTACTCATTATCTTTTTTGCTTACTTTTATTCTTCTATCGTGTTCAATTCTAAGGATATTGCGGATAATTTGAGGCGTAATGGCGGGTATATTCCAGGGCTTAGTACTGGAGAGGGGACTTCATCGTTTTTAAATTCTGTAGCGAGCAAGCTCACTTTGTGGGGTTCATTGTATTTAGCGCTCATCTCTACCGTGCCTTGGATTTTGGTTAAGGCTATGGGCGTGCCTTTTTACTTTGGAGGCACAGCGGTGCTGATTGTGGTCCAAGTCGCTATTGATACCATGAAAAAGATTGAAGCGCAAATTTATATGAGCAAGTATAAAACTTTAAGTGCGGTAGGCTTTTAATGGCAATCTCTATTAAAAGCCCAAAAGAAATCAAAGCCCTAAGAAAAGCCGGGGAATTAACCGCACAAGCGTTAGCCCTTTTAGAGCGAGAAGTAAGGCCTGGGGTTTCACTTTTAGAGCTGGATAAAATGGCTGAAGATTTTATCAAATCCTCTCATGCTAGGTCTGCTTTTAAGGGGCTCTATGGATTCCCTAACTCTGTGTGCATGTCCTTAAATGAGGTGGTCATTCATGGCATTCCTACGGATTATGTTTTACAAGAAGGGGATATTATAGGCTTGGATTTGGGGGTGGAGGTGGATGGCTATTATGGCGATTCGTACCTCACCCTTCCTATAGGCACAATAAGCCAGCAAGATGAAAAATTGCTCGCTTGCTCTAAAGAGAGCTTGATGCATGCCATTAGTTCAATTAGAGTGGGCATGCATTTTAAAGAATTGAGTCAGATTTTAGAGGGCGCTATTACAGAAAGAGGCTTTGTGCCTTTGAAGGGATTTTGCGGGCATGGCATTGGTAAAAAGCCCCATGAAGAGCCAGAAATCCCCAACTACCTAGAAAAAGGCGTCAAAGCTAATAGCAGTCCTAAAATCAAGGAGGGCATGGTATTTTGTTTAGAGCCTATGGTGTGTCAAAAACAGGGCGAGCCTAAAATACTAGCGGATAAGTGGAGCGTGGTTTCAGTGGATGGGCTTAACACAAGCCACCATGAGCATACTATCGCCATAGTTGGCAATAAAGCAGTGATTCTTACGGAGCGTTAATGGCAAGAGATGATGTTATAGAAGTGGATGGGAAAGTGATTGAGGCGTTGCCTAACGCTACTTTTAAGGTGGAATTAGACAATAAGCATGTGGTGTTGTGCCGTATTTCTGGAAAGATGCGTATGCACTATATTAGGATTGCTTTAGGCGATAGGGTTAAGCTAGAGCTTACGCCCTATAGCTTAGACAAGGGTCGGATAACTTTTAGATATAAATGAATTTAAGGGTTATTTCAATGAAAATATGTTAGTATAAAAGTTTTTAGTAGTGCCTAATTTTTTCAAAGGAGAAAAATCATGAAAGTCAGTACATCAGTGAAAAAGATGTGCGATAAGTGCAAAATCATTAAAAGAAGGGGCGTTATTAGAGTGATCTGTGCTACCCCTAAACACAAACAAAGACAAGGATAAAGCATGGCAAGGATTGCTGGTGTAGATTTACCAAAAAAGAAGAGAGTAGAGTATGCCCTTACCTATATTTATGGGATTGGGCTTAAGAGTTCTAGAGAGATTTTAGAAGCGGTGGGCATTTCTTTTGATAAGCGCGTGCATGAATTGAGCGAAGATGAAGTGTCTAGCATCGCTAAAAAAATCCAGCAAAGCTACTTAGTAGAGGGCGATTTGCGTAAAAAAGTTCAAATGGATATTAAATCCTTAATGGACTTAGGGAATTATCGTGGGATCAGGCACCGTAAGGGTCTTCCTGTGAGAGTCCAAACCACTAAAAATAACGCTAGGACTCGTAAGGGTAAGAAAAAAACCGTGGGTAGCAAGTAGCAAATAAGGAGATGATGATTTAATGGCTAAGAGAAATGTAGTGGCTAAAAAGAAAGTAGTCAAAAAGAATATTGCTAGAGGGGTTGTTTATATTTCAGCGACCTTTAATAATACCAACATCACTATCACTGATGAAATGGGCAATGTGATTTGCTGGAGCACGGCGGGCGGTTTAGGGTTTAAAGGCTCTAAAAAATCCACCCCTTATGCGTACTAACAAGCTGTAGAAAGCGCTCTAAGCAAGGCTAAAGAGCATGGCGTTAAAGAAGTGGGCATTAAGGTTCAAGTGCCAGGCAGTGGGCGTGAGACCGCCATTAAGAGCGTGGGCGCGACAGAGGGCGTTAAAGTGCTTTGGATTAAAGACATCACCCCACTCCCTCATAATGGTTGCAGACCCCCTAAAAGAAGAAGAGTGTAAGGAGGCTTTATGGCAAGATATAGAGGCGCAGTAGAAAGACTAGAAAGGCGTTTTGGGGTTTCTTTAGCCTTAAAAGGTGAAAGGCGATTGAGCGGGAAGAGCGCGTTAGATAAAAGGGCTTATGGGCTAGGCCAGCATGGGCAAAGACGCGCTAAGACTTCTGATTACGGGTTGCAATTGAAAGAAAAGCAAAAAGCTAAAATGATGTATGGCATTTCTGAAAAGCAATTCAGGAGTATTTTCGTGGAAGCCAATCGTTTGGACGGCAATACGGGTGAAAACCTTATCCGTTTGATTGAAAGAAGATTGGATAATGTTGTCTATCGCATGGGGTTTGCGACCACTAGAAGCTCTGCTAGGCAATTGGTAACGCATGGGCATGTGCTTGTGGATGGTAAGCGTTTGGACATTCCCTCTTATTTCGTGCGTTCAGGGCAAAAAATTGAGATCAAAGAAAAAACCAAGAGCAACCCTCAAGTGGTGCGCGCGATGGAATTGACGGCTCAAACAGGGATTGTGCCATGGATTGATGTGGAAAAAGATAAAAAATACGGCATCTTCACCCGCTACCCTGAAAGAGAAGAAGTGGTTGTCCCTATTGAAGAAAGACTCATTGTAGAATTGTATTCTAAGTAAGGGGTTAGAGCATGAAAGTTATCAAAACAGCACCTTTGATCCCATCAGAAATTAAGGTGCTAGAGAAAGAGAACAATCGGGTTAAGATTTCTCTGGCTCCATTTGAGTTTGGTTACGCTGTTACGCTCGCTCATCCTATTAGAAGGCTCTTGCTTTTAAGCTCTGTGGGGTATGCTCCTGTAGGTTTAAAGATTGAAGGCGTCCATCATGAGTTTGACTCACTAAGGGGGGTTACTGAAGATGTGTCGCTTTTTATCATGAATTTAAAGAATATCCGCTTTATAGCTAAGGCGTTAGTGGGGCAGGATAGCTCTTTAGAAAACCAATCGGTTGTGGTGGATTATTCTTTTAAAGGGTCTATGGAGCTTAGGGCTAGGGATTTGAATTCTGAGCATATAGAAATCGTCAATCCTGAAATGCCTCTAGCCACAATCAACGAAGACGCTCAATTGAATTTTTCGCTCATTATCTATAAAGGAATGGGGTATGTCCCAAGCGAAAACACAAGAGAATTGATGCCTGAGGGTTACATGCCGCTAGACGGCTCTTTCACGCCGATTAAAAAGGTCGTTTATGAGATTGAAAATGTTTTGGTTGAGGGCGATCCCAACTATGAAAAAATCATTTTTGATATTGAAACAGACGGGCAGATTGACCCTTATAAAGCGTTTTTGTCAGCGGTGAAAGTGATGAGCAAGCAACTAGGCGTTTTTGGCGAAAGACCCATTGCTAACACGGAGTATTCAGGCGATTACGCTCAAAGAGATGACGCTAAAGACTTGAGTGCTAAGATTGAAAGCATGAATTTGAGCGCTAGGTGTTTTAATTGCTTGGATAAAATCGGCATCAAGTATGTGGGCGAATTGGTTTTGATGAGCGAAGAAGAGCTTAAGGGCGTGAAAAACATGGGCAAAAAATCCTATGATGAAATCGCTGAAAAATTGAATGATTTGGGCTATCCGGTAGGCACAGAATTAAGCCCTGAACAAAGAGAGAGTTTAAAGAAAAGATTAGAAAAATTAGAAGATAAAGGAGGTAACGACTGATGAGACACAAACACGGATACCGCAAGCTTGGGAGAACCAGCTCGCACAGGAAGGCGTTATTAAAGAATTTAGCGATCGCTTTGATTGAGCATAACAAAATTGAAACAGGGATTTATAGAGCTAAGGAATTGCGCAGTTATATTGAAAAACTAACGACAGCGGCTCGTGTGGGCGATTTTAACGCACACCGCCATGTTTTTGCGTATTTGCAAAACAAAGAAGCCACCCACAAGCTTGTAACCGAAATCGCGCCCAAATACGCGCAAAGGAATGGCGGATACACCAGGATCCAACGCACCACTTTTAGAAGAGGGGACGCTTCCACTCTAGCCACCATTGAATTTGTGTGAAATTTGATAGACTGCTGGCTAAGATTTAGTCTTGGTTGGTGGTTATCGCCTTAGTTTTATTCTATTTTTAAAAGAAGCGGTTAAAAGCTTTGGCTTTGCTCCCATTGAGTATTAGTGGTAAAATTAAAACGCTAAAAAGCGTTTTCTGTAATCAAAAAATGTAAAAGAGCTTGGCGTTAGTTAAGCGGCAATTTCTGCAATGCGCTCTTAAGGGTTTAAGGGGGGGGTGCCAAGGGGAATTGTTTTAAAATATCTTTTTTTATGAGTTTTACTATAAATAAAACTTAAAACTATAAAAATAAAGTGACTAAAACCCCATTTTTTAAAAAATCAAAATAAACTCAAAACTCGCGTTGGCTTCTATTTCACCCTTTAATTGAGTGGCGTTTTTACGTCTTTGTTAAGGATTCTAATTGGTTGGATGATTTTAAGAAATTCCATTACTGATTCAATGCGCAAGTTTTTTAAGCCCTTTTTTAAAGATTGATCCAGATGGATTCAAGCGTATTTTTAGACGCGTTAGACATTGGCTATTCCTTTAATGTTAAACTGCTTTGGATTTTAGCCGATATGGGTGATGAGGTTGATTCAGTCTCGCTTTGTAGTGGGTTTATTAAAAATATTATGGACACAAACTCCTACCTTGCGAAAGCCACACAAGATACACTAAAGACTATAAACAAACCCTCCGCCACACAAAGCGAGACTGAATCAATCTTTCTCTACTTGCTAACTCAAATGCTCCTTAACTTGCCACAACATGCAGACATTAAAGACTTATAAGAATAAAACCCGCTCATGAGAATTTTTGATACACCAACACCACCGATTTAGGTTCAGAGCTAAGGCTAAAAAAATGATCTGTAGCTTCATTGAGCGAGCCAGAAAAGAGCGTTTTTAAACGCAAGTTTTTTAAGGGGTATTTGAGGTTTTTAGAAGTGAATTGGGCTTTAAAATCCAAGCTAAAAAGCGAGATTTGCTCCCCTTTAAAACTAGGTAAAGTGAAAGGGGTTTCTAACACCCTAAAAAGACCATAGTCGCTTACGGATTGGATTTTTTGGCAAAATTTAAAATACTCCAACAATAAAAAAGTGTTCGCTAAAGCGTGATCTTCTCGCTTGCCATTCAACCCTAAAAAAATAAAATCATCACAGCCTCTATTCAAAGCATAAAAAAAGGCTTTGGATAAATCGTTGCTGTCTTGTTCGCTCACGCATATAGGGTTATACAAGGCTTTCAAATGCGAATCAATGCTATCTAGATCGCCTATAACAACGCTGGGTTTGAATTGAAGTGCATGCAAGGACTGGACAGCCCCATCGCATGCGATTAAAAAGGGAGCGTTTTTTAAAAGGTCTAAGCATTTTTGAGATTTAGGAAACTCCCCATTGGCTAAAATCACTGCTTGCATGATTTGTTCCAGCGGTTAAAATAATACAAACCAATAAAAAGGTATAGAATTGTTGTGAAGAGTTGCACCAAGCTCTCTGTAGAAATTTGAAAAATACAAAACCACACGATAATGGACACGATATTTCCTAAAGTTACTAGTGCATAATTTTCTATATAGCGCAAAACCTGTAAAATAAAAGCAATGATAAAGATGATGAAATTAAAACTCTCTGCCCATAAAAAATTCGTTTTAATCTCTTTAAAAAACAAAGCGCTCACATAAGTTAAAACCCCTATGCCTAAAATGAGAATAAAACGCCAATTTTTGGGAAGTTTTTGAGCCTTGATAACGCCCTCATGCTGCTCTGTCTTTTTCCATGCGAACAGCCCATAAATCGTTACTGGCATATACAAAAAAAGGCATAAAATCACATCAGCGTTTAATTTCCACTGATAAGCGACATAAGCGTAACTCAAATTATAAACAAGACCAAACACAAAGCAAATTGTTTGCCTTTCTCCGGCAAAAAACGCATACAAAACCCCACTAAGCCCTGCTAAAAGATTGATAAACGAGCCTTTGACAAGGATATTAGTAACGATCAAAAACACGCAAGAAAGAATGAGTGTGGCGTAAAATCGTTTGGATAGTTGGGTGGTTATTAACATGCTATTTCCTTACGCAAGAATTACCTTGACAAGTTCTACGGGTTTGATCTCAGCCTTTTAAAAATTTGAGCGTTTTTAAAAAGCACCCCTTAAATGCTCCTTATTGTAACACAAATCAGTGAGAACGCGCTTTAAAGTTTTTATGTCCCCCTCAATTTAATGCCATTTGAGTTAAATCACCACCCTAATTTAGCGCAAAGCCTAGAACAAATCCCAAAACACACAAGAAAGCCAAGCATAACCAAACCCTCTATAAGGAAGTTGCTAGGATGCCCACAATACGCCGAAATTTCATGCATAGCGATAATAAAGGGTATCGTTAAAAGCATCACATAAAAATCCCTTAGTCTTGCCCCTAACACAGCGTCATAAAACGCGCCAAAAAACCTAGCCTTAAAAATGGCTTTCAAAAACTTGGGGTATCCTACTTGTAAGAATTTATAACAATCCCTACCTCGTGGGTCAAATAAAAGGTTAGACAACAAAGCCGCTATTAGACCCACTAGCCACATATAATAGCTATTTTTAGGGTCAAAAATCGAATCGCTAGCTGAACCATCCATGTCATAAAAAATCCTAGCGTTTATGGAGATACATATCGTATAGACTAGAGCCACTGCCCATTGATATTCCCAATCGCTCAAACGATTTTTGATATTCATGCTTACTCCTTCCTCACCCAAAACTACCTATCATACACAAAATGACGATCATAGGTGGGTTCTCTTGGGGCTTGTGGCTCTCTATCAACGCCACGGATGTAATCTTCTACTCTATCGCCTATTTCAGACCCAATATATCCTCCTGCTGTGCCACCAAGAAATCTCCCTAATTTAATACCCACTGGACCTCCAGGAGCCCCAATTGCTCCGCCCATTACACCACCCATTGCACCCCCAAAAATTCCCCCTACAAATCTGCCTAATTCACCCCTTGCCTCTATTTTAGGACTAGCTATAGCTACATTAGCCATTGCATTGCATAAAACCACTACACAAGTTCTTAATCCACTCATAACAAATCCTTTCATAAAATTGAGATTCAAGGCATGTTTTGCACACCTTGATAAGAATATTTATACCACAATTGTATTTAAAAGCATTGTTACAAATCAGTAAAATATCACAAAAAAGATAAGTAGATGTTTTATTTATCCAACTAGCGCGAAAAACTCCGTCCTTTAGGGCGGAGATGTAAGCGTTTAGCCGTTAGGCTATTTGAATATCGTTTCACCTAGATCCATTCGCTTTTTAGCGCATTCTATTAAAAATCAAAGTTAGCTAGTTTAATGCGGTGTTTCTTGTTCTTGTATGTATTGCTTAATCATCTCTAAAGGCGCACCCCCACAACTCCCAGCGAAATAACTAGGCGACCATAAATGCTTCCCCCACAAACTAGCTTCAACGCTTTTGAAATGGTGTTTTCTAGTCAAACGACTGCTAACGCCTTTTAAAGAATTGACTAGCTTGCTCACGCTCACTTTTGGAGGGTAGTTGATAAGCAAATGCACATGATCGCTCTCCCCATCAAATTCTACCAATTCGCTCTCAAAGTCCTTACACACTTTGGCAAACACCGATCCTAAAAAATCTATCACTTCCTTGTTGAACGCTGAACGCCTGTATTTAGTAACAAATACCAAATGCACATGCATTAAAAAAACACAATGTCTTCCGTGTCTCATATCATCAATTTTTTTCATAGACCTATTTTAACAAAAAGAGGTTAAAATACTTCTATGAAAGTCAATAAGGGTTTTAAATTCCGCTTGTATCCCACTAAAGAACAACAAGATAAGTTGCAACACTGCTTTTTTGTCTATAATCAAGCTTATAATATTGGCTTGAATTTACTGCAAGAGCAATATAAAACAAACAAAGATTTACCTCCCAAAGAAAGAAAGTGGAAAAGATCAAGCGAGTTAGATAAAGCGATTAAACACCACTTGAACGCTAGGGGGTTAAGCTTTAGTAGTGTGATAGCCCAACAATCACGCATGAATGTTGAAAGGGCTTTAAAAGATGCTTTTAAAGTTAAAAACAGGGGCTTTCCTAAATTCAAAAACTCTAAATTCGCCAAACAATCTTTTTTGTGGAACAATCAAGGCTTCTCTATCAAAGAGAGCGATGATGAGCGCTTCAAGACATTCACTCTGATGAAAATGCCTTTACTCATGCGCATGCATAGAGACTTCCCCCCTAATTTTAAAGTGAAACAAATTAGTATCTCTTGCAGCCATAGAAAATATTTTGTTAGCTTTAGCGTGGAATACGAACAAGACATTACTCCCATCAAAAACACTAAAAATGGTGTGGGGCTAGATTTGAATATCCTTGATATAGCTTGTTCTTGTGAGATAAACAACCATGAAAAACTAACGGACTTTAAGCAATACCAAACAGACATGAAAGAATTACTAGGGATAGAAATAGATGAAGAGATGGATACTAAACGACTCATCCCTACTTATTCCAAATTGTATTCTTTAAAAAAATACTCTAAAAAATTTAAAAGATTACAAAGAAAACAAAGCCGTAGGGTGTTAAAGTCTAAACAAAACAAAACCAAATTAGGAGGTAATTTTTACAAAACCCAAAAGAAATTAAACCAAGCCTTTGACAAGTCTAGTCATCAAAAAACAGACAGATACCATAAAATCACAAGCGAACTTTCAAAGCAATTTGAATTGATAGTAGTTGAAGATTTGCAAGTAAAAAACATGACTAAAAGAGCTAAACTCAAAAATGTTAAACAAAAAGAGTGGACTTAATCAATCTATCAACAATACTTCATTCTATCAAATCATTTCTTTTTTAGATTACAAACAACAGCATAATGGCAAATTGTTAGTGAAAGTTCCCCCACAATATACGAGTAAAACTTGCCATTGTTGTGGGAATATCAACCACAAGCTTAAATTAAATCATAGGCAATATTGGTGTTTAGAATGCGGGTATAGAGAACACAGAGACATCAACGCTACGAACAATATTTTAAGCAAAGGGTTAAGTCTTTTTGGGGTAGGAAATATCCATGCAGACTTTAAAGAACAAAGCCTTTCGTGTTAGCGTTCAATAGAATGCTTTAGTTAGGAAGCTCCTTGCTTTAGCAAGGGGTGGTTTCACACGCAAATTACAGAATTAAGGTAAATCATTAGTTTTATGGTTTTAGCATTTTTTAAGCGTTTTAGAGCGTTAAGTTTCAAGCATTAAAGCCTTTAATTGCGTTTTTACACCAACCGCTTAAAAATTGAACGCCTATTTTGAATATATTAGACTCTTTTTTATTTTTATGCTAAACTATTTGAAGTTTTGGTCGATATGACTTCATACAGAGATTAAACCAATCATAAATAGTAGGGTTAATTCCATCTCGCTCTGTGATAGGTTTGAAACCATGCATCTAAGATTGACTCCTATCTTGTAAGTGCCATACTACAAGTTCCCATAATAAAAACTTCTAAAAATCAAAACCTACAGAGCGAGATGGAATAACCTTTGTATGATTACAAAGGATAGCCAGTCTTAAATAACACAAAGGCAATACAAGCCTTGTAATATCATTAATCGCTATTCAAAATCACAGATATTTTTATATATCGTTCAATTTTAGATAGCAGGGCTTCACTCACAAATCTTTTAAAAACAAATTTTTATACCATGTTGCGGGCTTTCGTGTTAGAATGCGTATTGAACTGATTTTAGGAGTGTAAAAATGCAAGTTTCACAATATCTGTATCAAAACGCGCAATCTATTTGGATGGATTGTATTTCCCATCCGTTCGTTCAAGGCATAGGGCGTGGGACTTTAGAAAGAGATAAATTCCGTTTTTATATTATTCAGGATTATTTGTTTCTTTTAGAATACGCTAAGGTGTTTGCTTTAGGCGTAGTTAAGGCTTGTGATGAAGCGGTGATGAGGGAGTTTTCTAACGCTATACAAGACATTTTGAATAACGAGATGAGTATCCATAACCATTACATTAGAGAACTTCAAATCACTCAAAAAGAATTGCAAAACGCATGCCCCACTCTAGCGAATAAATCCTATACAAGCTACATGCTCGCTGAAGGGTTTAAGGGTTCTATTAAAGAAGTTGCGGCGGCTGTTCTGGCTTGTGCTTGGAGCTATTTAGTGATCGCGCAAAATTTAAGCCAAATCCCCAACGCTTTAGAACATGCCTTTTATGGGCATTGGATTAAGGGCTATAGTTCCAAAGAATTTCAAGCGTGCGTAAATTGGAATATTAATTTGCTTGATTCCCTCACCCTCACTTCTTCAAAACAAGAAATTGAAAAATTAAAGGAGATTTTTATCACTACAAGCGAATACGAATATCTGTTTTGGGATATGGCGTATCAAAGTTGAATAAAAGTTTTTGTGCCGTTAGAAAAACGCAAGAGAAGAAAATATCTATCTCTTGCAAAACGATTATTGAGCGTAAGCTTCTAGTTTGATTTCAACCTTTACCTCATCCCCAACGACAGCATCGTTAAATGTTTTACCGATACCAAAATCCTTGCGGTTGATTTTGCCTTCAGCTTGTAGCACCATGAATTCTTTTTTATTCATGGGGTTTTGCAAGGGGGCTTGGATTTTGGCTTCCAATACGACAGGTTTGGTTACGCCATGAAGGGTCAAATCCCCATGGATTTTACCATCTTCGTATTTTGTCATTTTAAAGCTCCCTTTGGGGTATTTCATGACATCAAAAAACTCTGCTGTTTTTAGGTGGTCGTCTCTTTTTTTGTTCCTAGTATTAATGCTTTTAATATCAATTTTGCCTTCAAAAACATTGAGAGCTTTGGTATTAGGATCGGCATCAATTTTGCCATCAAAACTATCAAACACGCCTCTTGTTTCATTGAATTTGAAGTGTTTGACCTCAAACCACACGCTAGAGTTTGCCTTATCAATCGTATAAGGTTTTGCAAACACCAAACTAACGCCTAAAAGAGTGAACATTAACGCTTTTTTCATTGTTTCCTCGCTTTATTCTGAATTAAAAACGCCAACTATACAACAATTCGGTTAATGGTAAAATACTCCTGATCATCTGTTTTAAGGTATAATACAAAAAATCCCCATTAGGTAGGTGTTGTTATGATAAAAAAGACCTTTGCATCAGTTTTATTAGGATTGAGTTTGATGAGTGTTTTAAATGCCAAAGAATGCGTTTCGCCCCTAACAAGAAGCGTTAAGTATCATCAGCAAAGCGCTGAGATCAGAGCCTTGCAATTGCAAAGTTACAAAATGGCGAAAATGGCGCTAGACAATAATCTCAAGCTCGTTAAAGACAAAAAGCCAGCTGTCATCTTGGATTTAGATGAAACCGTTTTAAACACTTTTGATTATGCGGGCTATTTAGTCAAAAATTGCATCAAATACACCCCAGAAACTTGGGATAAATTTGAAAAAGAAGGCTCTCTCACGCTCATTCCTGGAGCGCTAGACTTTTTAGAATACGCTAATTCTAAGGGCGTTAAGATTTTTTACATTTCTAACCGCACGCAAAAAAATAAGGCATTCACTTTAAAAACGCTCAAAAGTTTTAAACTCCCCCAAGTGAGCGAAGAATCCGTTTTATTAAAAGAAAAAGGCAAGCCTAAAGCCGTTAGGCGAGAATTAGTCGCTAAGGATTATGCGATTGTTTTACAAGTGGGCGACACTTTGCATGATTTTGACGCTATTTTTGCTAAAGACGCTAAAAACAGCCAAGAACAACGGGCTAAAGTCTTGCAAAACGCTCAAAAATTCGGCACAGAATGGATCATTTTACCTAATTCTCTCTATGGCACATGGGAAGATGAGCCTATAAAAGCATGGCAAAATAAAAAATAAAATTTATCCATCGCATAAGAACGATTTTTGCTAACATGACAAAAAATTTGATCTCTTAGGCGGAGTCATGGATTTTGTAGGGTTTGAAGATTTAAAATGCAAAGATAAAGAAAACTCTCAAAAAGTTTTTGTGATCCGTAACGATAAGTTAGGCGATTTTATTTTAGCCATACCCGCTTTAATCGCTCTCAAGCATGCTTTTTTAGGAAAAGGCAAGGAGGTGTATTTGGGCGTGGTTGTGCCTAGCTATACCACCCCAATCGCTTTAGAATTCCCTTTTATTGATGAAGTCATTATAGAAGATAACCATTTGAGCGCCACTCTCAAAAGTAAATCCATTGACGCTCTTATCTTTTTATTTTCTAATTTTAAAAACGCTAAACTTGCTTTTAGTTTGAGAAAATTTATTCCTTATATCCTAGCCCCAAAGACTAAAATCTATTCTTGGCTGTATCAAAAGAGTGTGCGCCAAAGCCGATCGTTATGCTTAAAAACCGAATACGAATACAATTTGGACTTAATCCATGCGTTTTGTAAAGATCACAATCTCCCTAACGCTTCAATTAAAAAAATCGCATGGAAGCTTAAAGACAAATCCAAAGAGCGATCAATCATCGCTTCAAAACTCAACGCTGATGTTGGTTTGTTGTGGATTGGCGTGCATATGCATAGCGGAGGCAGTTCGCCCGTATTGCCTGCTTCGCATTTCATTGAGTTGATTGATTTTTTATACAAGAATTTGAATTGTGAGATCATTCTTATTTGCGGCTCAGGCGAGAGGAAAGCCACAGAAGAACTCCTTAAAAAAGTCCCTTTCGCCCACCTTTATGATACGAGCCATAGTTTAGTGGATTTAGCCAAATTGTGCGCGAATTTAAGCGTCTATATTGGGAACGCTTCAGGCACTTTGCATGTGAACGCTTTGTTTGACAACCAATCTATTGGGTTTTATCCTAACGAGATCAGCGCTTCTATTGCCAGATGGCGGCCTTTCAATGAGCGTTTTTTAGGCATCACCCCGCCTAATGGCTCAAACGACATGGGTTTGATTGACATTAAAAAAGAAAGCGAGAATATTATTGAATTTATCGCACCCAATCTTTCTTGCCGCACACAAGAAAGATAACGGCAACAAGCACCACACAAGTAGCCTTAACAACGCTCAAAAATTTAATCGGATTGAAGCGGTTTTTCGCATTCCTAATTAAAATTTCTAATTTCCTCATAAATTGAGCCTTGAAAAATCCAATTTGAGTTTAAGTTAGATTAGCCCTTGCAAACTCTATAGGGATATTAATTTATTGCCCATTTATCTATTTCTTGTAGAATACGAGTTTATTTTTAGTGTAAAGAAATTGATGGTTAGTCTAATAGAAAAAGCCCCTTACATTCCTTATCCCCTAGCTCTTTATGAAAAATTAGAGCGCGAGCACACCTTGCTTTTTGAAAGCGCTGAGATTGAGAGCAAAGCGCACACCAAATCCCTATTAATGGCTAAAGCCTGTTTGAAGCTAATTTGCAACCACAATATCGTAACCATCACTAGCCTGACGCCTAATGGTGGGGCGTTTTTGCAAAAATTGAGCGCGTTTTTTAAGACGCCTATACAAGACAACGCCCTAATTTTAACCTACACCAAAAATAAAAAAACGCAAGATGAGTTTTTAAAACTCTTTGAGCCTAGCCCTTTTGACGCTTTAAGGGGGCTTTTTAAAAGCGTTAAAACAAAACCCAAACACCCCTTTACGCTTTTAAGCGCGGGCGTTTTTTCTTTTGAAATGCTCAATTTTTTTGAAGACTTGCCCCACTTAAAAGCACAAGACAACACCGTGCATGACTTTATTTTTTATGTCGCGCAAAATTTGATCATCATAGACCATAAAGAAAAAAGCACTGAAATTTTGGGGGCGTGTTTTGATGAACGCTTTAAAACAGAGATAGCCCAAGAATTACAAAGCTTAAAAGAGTTGGCTAAAAACATCAAAAGCGATTTTATCCCTAAAAAAGCTAAGCAAAGCACAGAAGTTAGCGTTAGTTGTGATGATAGCGAGTTTGAAAAAAAGGTGTTATTCTTACAAGAAGAAATCAAAAAGGGTGAGATTTTCCAAGCGGTGTTATCGCGCAGTTTTTATATGGAATGCTTGGAGGGTTTGAGCGCGTATTATCATTTAAAGCTAACTAACCCTAGCCCTTATATGTTCTATATCAAAGACAGCGATTTTATCCTTTTTGGGGCAAGCCCTGAGAGCGCTTTAAAATACAACGCCCTAACGAATACGGCTGAAATTTATCCCATTGCTGGCACCCGTTTAAGGGGTAAGGACAAACAAGGGAATATTGATTACGATTTGGATAGTAAAATGGAATTTGATTTGCAACACGACTATAAAGAAAGGGCTGAACACATCATGCTAGTGGATTTAGCCAGAAACGACATAGCTAGAGTTTCAAAAAAGCGCTATTGCGACAAGCTTTTAAAGGTGGATAAGTATTCCAATGTCATGCATTTAGTCTCAAGGGTTGTGGGGGAATTGAAAAAAGGGTGCGATAGTTTGCATGCTTACAGGAGTTTTATGAACGCCGGCACGCTCAGCGGAGCGCCTAAAATCTCTGCGATCAGGCTCATTTACCAACTAGAAAAGCAAAGGAGAGGCTCTTATGGGGGGAGCGTGGGGTATTTAAATAGCGAGGGTTCTATGGATTCTTGCATCACTATCCGTTCATGTTTTGTTAAAAACAATAGGGCAGTGATCCAAGCAGGAGCCGGTATCGTGTTAGACAGCGTGCCGCAAAACGAAGCGAATGAAACAAGAGCCAAAGCGCAAGCCCTTATTGATGCGATCAGGAAAACAAGCTTATGAAAATCTTTTTTATAGATAATTTTGATTCTTTCTCTTATAACTTGGTGTATGAATTAGAGTGTTTGGGTTATGAAGTGGCTGTTTATCAAAACGATATTGATCCGAGTTATCTTATGGGTTTAATGAATGAAGAATTAAAAACCCCTTTATTGTTCATCTCACCCGAGTAAGGTAACCCTAATAGTTCAGGCAATCTTTTAAAAATCATTGCAATGGCTAAAAAGAAATTCCCCATTTTAGGGGTTTGTTTAGGCTTGCAAGCTTTAGCGCAAAGCTATGGGGCTAAAATCATAAGGAGTAAAGAAATCGTGCATGGCAAAGCGACGACTATTGCGCTCAAAAAGCATGCCGTTTTTAAAGGTTTAGGGGAAAGCATGGTGGTGGGGCGTTACCATTCTTTAATGGCAAGCGGATTGCCTAAAAATTTAGAAGTGATCGCTGAGCATGACAATATCCCTATGGCTATTGTCAATGAAGAAGATAAAATCTTAGCCTATCAATTCCACCCTGAAAGCATCATGACTTTACAAGGGAGGGCGTTGTTAGAGCAAAGCGTGGGATTTTTAAGAGGGTTATCATGAAAGAGATTTTAAACGCTCTGTATCATCAAAAAGACTTGAACGATGAAGAGGTCAAAAAGTTATTCACCCTCATTATCCACGAAAAAGTAAGCCCAGCGCAACTTGGAGTCATTTTGTGCGCTTTAAAAATCAAGGGCGAGAGCTTTAAGGAGATTAGCGTCGCTGCAACCGTGCTTTTAGAGCATGCCCCTAAGCCTTTTGATAGCGGCTTGGATTTAATAGACAATTGCGGCACAGGGGGCGATGGGTTAAAAACGATTAACATCAGCACGATTGCTACGCTCATTGCCAGCTCTATGGGATTATCTATGGTCAAACACGGATCAAGGAGCGTGTCCAGCCATAGCGGGAGCGCGGATTTGTTGGAAAATTTAGGCGTGAATATTGAAATGAACCCCACGCAATTAGAGAATTGTTTCAAACAAACGCATTTTGGGTTTTTATTCGCACCTTTATACCATCAAAGTTTTAAAAAATCCGCTTCTTTAAGAAAAGAGCTTTTCACTAAAACGATTTTCAATTGTTTAGGTACTTTAATCAACCCCTTAAGTACCAAAAATCCAGCTTTTAGGCGTGTATGACAAATCCTTATGTAAGACTATGGCGCTAGCGTTGAAGGCTTTAGGCGTTAAAAGGGCGATGGTGGTTAATGGAGGGGGGACAGATGAAATCGTGTTGCATGACATTACGCATGCGTGTGAATTGAAAAATAACAAAATTTTAGAGTATGACTTGAGCGCTAAAGATTTTGATTTACCCCCCTATGATTTGAAAGAATTGCAGATTGAAAACGCCAAAGAAAGCGTTCAAGCGTGTTTAGATATTTTAGAAAATAAAGGCAAGGATTCGCACACAATGGTGGTTGCGGCGAATGTGGCGAGCTTGTTGTATTTGAGCCATAAGGCTAAAGATTTAAAAGAGGGCGTGGGCATGACTTTAGAGCATTTAAAAACCAAAGCGCCTTATACGCATTTGCAAAAAATCATAAGGCTAAGCCATGCCTAGCGTGTTAGAAAACATCCTTAAAGACAAACTCTTAGAAGTTTCTGCACTCAAAAAAAATCACACCTTGCCCGCAAACATAACCCCAAGCGATAGGGATTTTAAAAAAGCGTTACTAGAAAAAAAGACAAGCTTTATTTTAGAATGCAAAAAAGCATCGCCCTCTAAAGGTTTGATAAGAAAAGATTTTGACTTGTTGAAAATAACGAAAACTTATGAAAAATTTGCCTCTTGCGTTTCAGTTTTAGCCGATGCTAAATATTTTTTAGGCTCTTATGAAAACATTAAGATTGTTTCGCAGCATTCCACCAAGCCCATTTTGTGTAAAGATTTTATCATTGATGCTTTCCAGATCAAACTCGCTAGAATGATGGGAGCTGATGCGGTGCTTTTAATGTTAAGCGTGTTAGATGATAAAAATTATTTAGAGCTCTTTAACCTCGCTAAATCCTTAAACATGAGCGTTTTAACTGAAGTTTCCAACCAGCAAGAAATTGAGCGCTTGCTCAAACTCCAATACGACATTATAGGCATCAATAACAGGGATTTACACACCCTAACAACCGACATTAACAACACGCTCAAATTACGCTCTCTCTTGCCTAAAGACGCGTTCGTGGTGAGTGAGTCCGGTATCCATTCGCATGTGCAAATCAAAGCCCTAGCCCCTTATGTGAATGGCTTTTTAGTGGGCAGCTCTTTAATGAAAGAAAAGGATTTGAAAAAAGCGTGTATTAAATTGATTTTAGGCGAAAATAAAGTGTGCGGGCTTACAAGGATTAAAGACGCTAAAGCCGTTTATAAAAACCATTTTATTTATGGGGGTTTGATTTTTGAAAAATCTTCGCCCCGATACATCAAGCCTAAAAAAGCCCTAAAAATCACAAAAGCGGTTAAAAAACTGGATTTTGTGGGCGTGTTTGTGAAAGATAGCATTAAAAAAATTCAAAAAATCGCTCAAAAGCTTGATTTAAAAGCGGTGCAGCTTTATGGCTATTCGCAAAAAGAAATCGCTCAATTGAAAAAAGCACTCCCTAAAACTTGCGCGATCTGGCAAGTAATAAGCGTGATGAACGCTAAAGATTTAGTGCCTAAAACTAAAGAGCACTCTCTAATCTTATACGACACTAAAGGGGATAAAATGGGAGGCAATGGCGTGAGTTTTGATTGGGAAATTTTAGAAAATGTCAAAACGCCTTTCATGCTAGCTGGGGGGCTTAATTTGGATAATATTCAAAAAGCCTTGAAAGTTAAAGCGTTGGGTTTGGATTTCAATTCCGGTTTAGAAATAAGCCCTGGGATTAAAAATAAGGATAAAATCAAGCGATTAGCCCGAATTTTAAGAGAGTATTAAGATGAATAAAAAAGCGTATTTTGGGGAGTTTGGAGGGAGTTTTGTTTCGGAGTTGTTAGTGCCTGCATTAAGAGAATTAGAACAGGCGTTTGATGCGTGTTTGAAAGATGAGGGATTCCAAAAAGAATATTTTCATCTTTTAAAGGATTTTGTAGGCTGTCCTAGCCCTTTAACCTTGTGTCAAAATATCGTTTCTAACCCTAAAGTCAAGCTTTATTTAAAACGAGAGGATTTAATCCATGGCGGGGCGCATAAGACTAATCAGGCCTTAGGGCAAGCCCTTTTAGCGAAAAAAATGGGTAAAACAAGGATTATTGCTGAAACGGGTGCTGGGCAGCATGGCGTTGCAACGGCTATCGCTTGCGCGTTATTGAACTTAAAATGCGTGATTTTTATGGGATCTAAAGATATCAAGCGCCAGGAAATGAATGTTTTTAGAATGCGCTTATTGGGCGCTGAAGTGAGAGAAGTCAATTCAGGGAGCGCGACGCTTAAAGACGCCGTGAATGAGGCCTTGAGAGATTGGGCGAGCAGTTACAAGAACACGCACTATTTGCTAGGCACAGCCGCCGGGCCGCACCCTTACCCCACAATGGTTAAAACCTTTCAAAAAATGATAGGCGATGAGGTTAAAAGCCAAATTTTAGAAAAAGAAAACCGCTTGCCTGATTATGTGATCGCATGCGTTGGAGGGGGGTCTAACGCTATAGGGATATTCAGCGCGTTTTTAAACGATAAAGAGGTCAAACTCATAGGCGTAGAGCCAGCCGGTTTAGGGCTAGAGACTAACAAGCATGGGGCGACTTTGAATAAGGGGCGTGTGGGGATTTTGCATGGGAATAAAACCTATCTTTTACAAGATGATGAAGGCCAGATTGCAGAAAGCCACAGCATTAGTGCTGGGCTTGATTATCCAGGGGTAGGTCCAGAACACAGCTATTTAAAAGAGATTGGGCGTGCGGTTTATGAGAGCGCAAGCGATGCCGAAGCGCTAGAAGCCTTCAGCTTGTTGTGCCAAAAAGAAGGCATTATCCCGGCATTAGAGAGTTCGCATGCCTTAGCGTATGCCTTAAAGCTCGCTCAAAAATGCACGCAAGAAAGCATTATCGTAGTGAATTTAAGCGGTCGGGGAGATAAGGATTTAAGCACCGTTTATAACGCTTTAAAAGGGGGTTTAAAATGAGGTATCAAAACATGTTTGAAACCTTAAAAAAACAAGAAAAAATGGCGTTTATCCCGTTTGTAACCTTGGGCGATCCTAATTATGAATTGAGTTTTGAAATCATTAAAACCTTAATTATTAGCGGGGTGAGCGCTTTAGAATTGGGTCTTGCTTTCTCTGATCCTGTGGCGGATGGCGTTACCATACAAGCGAGCCATTTAAGAGCGTTAAAACACGCTAGCATGGCTAAAAATTTCCAGCTTTTAAAAAAGATTAGAGGTTACAACCATGATATTCCCATAGGGCTTTTAGCGTATGCGAATTTAATTTTTTCTTATGGCGTTGATGGTTTTTACGCTCAAATCAAAGAATGTGGCGTGGATAGCGTTTTAATAGCGGACATGCCCCTAATAGAAAAAGAATTGGTCATCAAATCCGCTCAAAAACACCAAATCAAACAGATCTTTATCGCCAGCCCTAATGCGAGCGTTAAAGATTTAGAACAAGCCGCTACGCATTCGCAAGGCTATATCTACACTTTAGCCAGGAGTGGGGTTACAGGGGCGAGCCATACTTTAGAAAATGACGCGAGCGCTATTATTAAAACCCTAAAAACCTTTAGCCCTACCCCAGCCTTACTGGGCTTTGGCATTTCTAAAAAAGAACACATCACAAACGCTAAAGAAATGGGTGCTGATGGCGTGATTTGCGGATCAGCGTTAGTCAAAATCATAGAAGAAAATTTAAACAATGAAGACGCCATGCTAGAAAAAATTAAGGGGTTTGTAGGAGGAATGATTTCTTTAAGGCTTTTAGGATTTGTTGCGTCAAAAAATTAAAGATTATAGACTAACAATCATCATCAGGTTTTATTGCATGCACGTTATTATGGCGTTAGCGTAGGAAATACTGCCATAAGCCTAACAACAATATAAAAGTAGCCTTGTAGTGTGGTTGATAGCGGCTAAAATCGCAGAACCATTGATTGTTTATTCCTTTTCATCTTCGGGTTCTATATCTATTGTGTCATCATATTTAATTCCAGGTTTATTTTTTTTGTGTTGGGTAACCATAATAGATTTCTAGAAGTTCTCTTTGAACTTGAAATTCTTCTTTCATAAGTTTCTTTTCTCTTTCAACAGATTCTTTTTCTCTCTTAAAAGATTCTCGTTCTTGTGTAAAAAATTCTCGTTCTTGTGTAAAAAATTCTCGTCCTTGCGCCTCGCTTTTTTCTTTTATTTCAAGTTGAATACCTCTTTCTTCAAGTTGTTTTTCCTTTTCTACAAGCATTTCAGATCTTATGTTAGCTAGTTTGCGCCACTTCGGTTCCATGTGGGCTTTCATGTCTGTTTCCGGAAGACTATTGTGAGCGATTTTCATCCTACGAGTAATAGTATTCTTTTTCTCATTGTTATGATTATTTGTATTCATAAAAATCCTTTACAATTAATTTAAAACTTTTCATTATAATAAGCTTAGGATTAGCTTAAATAGTGCAAAAAATTTGAGATCTTATGATTTTATGTATAGTTTTAAAGCGACTTGTTTAATTGATCCAATATTTTTAAGAGTAAGGGATAAGAAATGAGATTATCCCAAGCTCTATTTTAAAGTTTTTCTAATAACCCAAGCAACGCCCTTTTATATTCTAACGCCGTTATTTCATCCTTGCCTTCAAAGCGGCTGACTAAATAGGGGGTGGTGTTGCTTGCGCGAATAAGCCCAAAGCCATGTTCAAAAACCACCCTCACGCCATCAATGCTGATGATTTCTTTGATTGTAGGGAAATGGCTTGGCGGGTTTTTAAGCGTTTCTTGTAAGTTATGAATGATTTCAAATTTTTCTTCTTCGCTCACGGCGATTTTTTCTTCAGGCGTGGTGTAGGAATAGGGGAGGTTTTTAATGGTGTTTTCCAAATCGCTTGGACTTTGTTCGAGCAACAATTCTAAAGCCCTTAAACATGCATAAAGAGCGTCATCATAGCCAAAATAGCGTTCTTTAAAAAAGATATGCCCGCTCATTTCAGCCGCAAAATGCGCGTTGGTTTCTTTGAGTTTGATTTTTAAATTGCTATGCCCGGTTTTATACATGAGCGTCTTGCCAAAAGTATTAATCGTGTTATACATCACTTGAGAGCATTTGACTTCGCCTATCACAAAGGGGGTGATGCCTTGAGCATGCAAGCGTTTAGCGAATAAAATCGCTAATTCATCGCCCGCATAAATATGATGAGAGCTTAGCATCGCAATCCTATCCGCATCGCCATCAAAAGCAAAGCCTATCAAAATAGCGTTTTCTCGCATGTGTTTTTCTAAATCTTTTAAGTTTTTCGCTTCGCTAGGGTCTGGGTGGTGGTTAGGGAAATTCCCATCAGGATCGCTATAAAGGCTGCTAAAATCAATGTTTAAAGCCTTTAAAATCGGCTCTAGCCCTAACGCCCCCACGCCATTACCAAAATCCAGGGCGATTTTGTATTTAAGGTTTTTCAAATGCTTAAAATCCTTGATCAAATAGCGCTGATAGGCTTCTAGGGCATTGACTTTCTCTGGTGTTTCTTTTAGGGGTTTTATTTCATGCTTTGCGTTTAAAAGCGTGTCTTTTAAAGCCTGAATATCCTTGCCATAAAACGGGTTTTGGTTGAGCGTGATTTTAAAGCCGTTGTATTCTTTGGGGTTGTGAGAGCCAGTGATCATGATGGAATTAGGGCATTGGATACCTTGATTTCATTAAAGGCCGCAAAATATGCTACCGGTGTGGGGATTAGCCCTAAATCATACACTTTCAAGCCGCTTGATTGTAGCCCTGCGCTCAAAGCTTCAAACAAAAAACGCCCATGCACCCTTGCGTCATGCCCTACAAACACGCTTTTATCGCATTCTCGCATGATTTTCCCCAACTCCACGCCAATACTAAAAGCGCTCTTTTCATCTAAAGTGGTGGGGTAAATGCCTCTAATATCGTATTCTCTAAAAATGCTAATGTCCATGTCATGACTCCTTGTTTTTGAATAAATTTAAACCCTGTTCGCATAAATTTTGCCATGCGTTTGTTTGATCTTTTTGTTTTAACTGAACGCATTTTTCTAAACTGGCTTTAGATTTTGCTTTTTGATTGGTTAAATCCAGTAAGCTGGATTGTAAATACAAGGCTTTTTGGTGATCTTCTAAAGAAAGCCTGCGGTTTAAAAGTTTATCTAGCGCTTCTAACGCTTTTGAATAATCTTTGGTGGTTCTGTAAGCATCAATGAGAGCGAATTCGCCAAAGGGCGTGTAAGAATAGTCCTTGTAAGCGTCTTGGAGTTTGAGTAAGCTTGTGGCATAAATTTTAACGCTTTTAGGATCTTTTTCATTTTCTAGCAATTTAAAATAAACCAACGCCATGCGTTTATCGTCTTTGAAATGCTTTTCTAAAAACGCATACAAATTGAGGTCCAATTCTTTTTCATTGTTTTGCATGTAATCTGAAAATAAAACAAAAGCAATATCATAAAACTCTTTTTTATTTAAGCTTTGAGCGAGGATTAAGGCGTCTTTAGAAGCCAGAGTGGAATTTTTAAAATCCCCTAAGCGGTAGTAATTGCGCCCCAAACGATAAAGCCATATTAATTTTTCGCTAGGGGTTTTAGCCGCTTTTAAAGCGTTTAGGGCAATGATTTGCGCTTTTTCTTTAAGCGATGCGAAATACAAGCAATCAAAGGCTTGGATTTCTTCTTTGGGGCTGAATGCAAAGGCGGTGATTTGGGATAAGTATTTTAAAGCTTCTTCGCAACGATTGTCCTCTAATGGGGTTTTGGCAAGGATATTGAGCGTTTTTTGGATCAAGGGAGAATCTTTGGGCAAATCTTTTTGCATGCCTAAAACTTCAGCATAGCGCTTATTGTCAAACAAGAGTTGGGCTTTCAACTCTAAAGCTTTTTGGGCTTCATTAGAATTAGGGAAATTTTGAATGATTTTATCGTAGTGGGCGATTTTTTCTTGCGTGTTCCCCTCCATGGAGAAAAGGGCTTTTTCATCGCGCACTCTAACGACAGAAGCCCGTTCCAATTCCGCATGGTCTTGCAAATATTGCAGATTGTAAAGGTGGGCGTTTTTAAAGTCCTTGATCCTTGCATACAACGCCCCTAAATCATAGAGCGCTTGCTCTTTAGCTTTCATATCATCATCTTGATTAAGGAGCAAGTGAGCGATCTCAATCGCGCTTTCATTCATCTGGTTTTTTTTCAATAACTTGAGCAAGTCTAGGGCTGATTCGCTATGCATAGAAAGATAATCAGGGTTGGATTGAACCACCTTATCAATGAGGTATTTAGCGTTATTAAAGTTTTGATAGTTTATCTCTGCTTCAGCCCAATTAAGCGCGATTTCACTCGCGCTCTCTTTGTCTTTGGCGTTAGAAAAAGCTTCTTTGAAAAGCATACTAGCGCTGCTCAAATCAGATCCTTCAGCCGCTTCAATGGCTAAACGCATTTGGGCTAAGGGAGCGTAGCGGGAATTTTTGTATTCTAAAAGAATGCGTTTGTAATAACGCACGTCCTGTTTGTAATTGTTGTTTTCATCTAAAGCTTTGGCGACATAGTATAACGCTTCAGGGATATTGGGATCAGTCGGGTAATTTTTAATCCATTGGGTGCCAATATCTATGAGTAAGGATTTTTTAATGCCTAATTGGCCTAATGCGATAATTTCCAATAAATACAAGTCTTTTTTAAAAATCGTTTGAGGGTAATTTTTAAACGCGCGGCTGATCGTGCGTAAAGCGTCAAAATAGGCTTGCGAATCCATTTGTTTTTTAGCTTCTAAATAGGCGTTTAAATCATAGCCCTTTGTGGTGAGTAGGGGTTTGTTATTCACATCCAGCTCTTGAATGATAGGGGTTTGAGCGTCTTTAATGATAATGGGGAAATTCAAGCCTTTTTGAGCGTTGTCTTTTTCACTCAAAAAAGGGATTTTTTGATCATAGCCTATGATTTGCCACATTTTAGCTTTAGCGTCGTTTTCCACAAAAAGGGGGATCGCTTTTTTATAATCCCTATCAAAAGAAAAAAGGGTGAGTCTTCGCATCACTTTGGGCTTGATGTGTAAAATGAATTGTTGTTGGTGCATGGAATAGGTGATATTGAAAAAAGCGTTTTCTAAAGGGGTAAAGCCCTCTTTAGGGATGGAATCTATCACGCATTCTATGGGGCGTTTAGCGTGTATAATAGATAAAGACGCTTCAATCCCGCTCGGCGGTTTTTCATTAATGTAAGAGCAAGAAAACGCCTTATTGTGTCGTAAGGTTAAAACCGAAAAATCTTCCCCCGCTTCTTTGCCTTGCGTGAGCGTGAGACTTAGAGCGTTGAGCGAATGGGAGAGCAAGCCCATTAAAAGAAAGATTTTTGACTTAAGCCACAAACTCTAAAAGCCCTCGCATCATAAACACAGAGAACAAGCACGCTAACGCCATGGCAATAATGACCGCATAAATGGGTATGGTAGCGTTTTGGGTGTAAATATCGTTTTGAGCGTAGCTTTGTAAGGGCTTATTGAAAAACATCGCCACGAGCCAACGGAAATAATAAAACGCAGCCACCGCGCTATTAACTAACATCACCACCGCTAAAAGAGTATGATTGCTCTCTAAAGCGCTTTCAACGGCTAAAAATTTCCCCCAAAACACGCTAAAAGGCGGGATCCCTGCAAGCCCAAAAACAAAAATAGCGCCCAAGATCGCCACTAAGGGATGGGTTTTGATAAGGCCGTTGAATTTAGAATAAGGGTGATCGTAGCGTTCATCCCATGTTTTTTCCCGGCTTTTTAAGAGCCATAAAAGGCCAAAAGCCCCAATGTAAGTGAAAGCGAACATGAACCAATAAACAAACATCGCTTGTTGGCTATCTTCAGTGTGGATAAACACGCACGCTAAAGCGAACCCAGAATGCGAAATAGAACTATAAGCGAGCATCCTTTTGACATCTTCTTGCCATAAAGCAATGAAATTAGGGATGGTGATAGTCATAAGGATCAAAACATAAAAAATGTCTTCTACCCAAGCGGTATGAGTGTCTATAAACGCCCCAAAAAGGCGAGTCGCTACCACAAAGCCAGCGATTTTAGGCACAATGGAAATATAGCTCGCAAAGACTGGGTTATTGCCCTCATACACATCAGGCATCCAGGTATGGAAAGGCACTAAAGAAACCTTAAAGCCAATCGCTCCAATCAAAAAGATAGCGCCCATCGCAAAGAGCATGGGGTTTGTAACGCCCTCAGTGTGCAAGTATAGGGCAATGACTTCAAGATTCAAGCTCCCTGTAAGCAAGTAAAAAGCCATCGCCCCCATAGCAAAAAATGCGCTCGCCATCGCCCCCATAGTGAAATACTTGATCCCTGCTTCTAAGCCGTAGCGTTTATCGCTCAACGCCATTAACACACAAAGGGGCAAGGACGCCGTTTCTAACCCAATAAGGATTAGCAACAAATGGTTGCTTGAAACCATGAACTGAAAGCCGGCGACAATAAACAAGTATAGGGAATAAAATTCAGCGGTCTGAAATTCGTTGAAGCGTTCTTTTGAAAGGGCTAAGAAGATGAGAAAAAAGACCGAAATCAAGACAATGCTTTGAGAAACTAATGAGAGAGTATCCAAGCTCAAAAACCCAAAAAAGGCGTTTTCTTGCTGTTCTAACCCTAAAACCACCAAAAAATCCAAAACCAAAAAGAGCATGCATAAAAACACATTCAAATTGCGTGAAAACCTGGAAGTGAAAGCGTTGATTAAGAGCGTGAAAATCCCCCCACACACCAACACCAGCATGGGTAAAATGCTCTCAAAATTAAAGCTATCAAAAGAGATGTGGAGACTATCTATTAACATAAGAGACCTCTTTTATCTTAGTGTCCAATGAACCTAAAAAAGGGAGCGAGCGGATTTCTATCACTTCTAAAAGCTGCTTAGAGCCTTGCTCAATCGGTTTTAAAAGCGCTTTAGGATAAATCCCTAAAATCAAAATCAAAGCTAAAATCACGCTTAAAACCCCTACCTCACGAGCGTTCAAATCTTCAAACACGCTGATTTGATTGTTCCCGGCTTTCAAATTACCAAAGAAGACATCTTTATATGAAGTGAGCATGTAAACCGCTGATAGAATGATGCTTGTCCCGGCAATGATAGCCAAAAGAGGGTAAGTGGCAAAAAAGCCTAACAAGCTTAAAAACTCTCCCACAAAACCAATGCTTAAAGGCATGCCCACATTCGCCATTAAAACGATCATAAAAAAGGCTGCAAAAACAGGAGCGCTTTTAGCGATCGATCCAAAGCGAGCGATTTCTAAACTGCTGGCGCGTTCTTCCAAGATACCAGCGAGCAAAAATAATCCCATGACGATAACACCATGTGCAAACATCATAAACACCGCCCCTGAAACCCCCTCAACATTGAAAGAAAAAACCCCAAGCACCACGACTCCCATGTGCGAGAACGAGCTATAAGCGATGAGGGTTTTTAAATCTTTTTGAGCGTAGGCTAGAAAACCTCCATAAATGATCATGCATAGCGCCACAATGGCTATGGGGGTTAAATAAATCTCTGAAAGCTCAGGAAAAAGCGGGAGCAAGAAGCGTAATAGGGCGTAAGTCCCCATTTTAGAAAGTAAGGCTGAAAGCATGACAGAGCCTAGAGTAGGGGCGTTAGAATACGCATAAGGCAACCATGTGTGTAAGGGAAAGAGCGGGATTTTAACCGCAATCCCTATTAAGAAAGCCACAAAGAGCCAGGTTTTAACCCCGCTAGAAAAGTTCAACTGATACCAGTCTAAAATATCAAAACTCATCATGCCGTAATTATTGGCGTATTCATACCCGATGTATAAAATGCCTAAGAGCATGCATAATGACGCTAAAAAGGTGTAGAGGAAAAATTTCATGCCAGAATAGATTTTGTTATTGCGCCCAAAACGACCGATGAGGTATAAAACCGGCAAGAGCGAGATTTCCCAAAAAGCGTAGAAAAAGATCATATTGAGAGAAGAAAACACGCCCATTAAAATCCCCTCTAGCAATAAAAGACAAATCGCAAAGTCTTTACGACGCTCTTTGACATAAATTACGGACAATAACACCACGATAGCGTTTAAGAGCAACAAAAAGAGCGCGATGCCATCAATGCCCACATGGTAATTCACGCCAATTTGATAGGCTAATTCCTTCATTTCTTCAAACTGCATGCCGGCTGTTTGAATATCAAACCCATGCCACAACAACAAGACCAATAACAATTCAATCAAAGCGATGACGATCGCATACGCCCTGCTCGCTTGATCGCTCATAAAGAACGCTAATAGCGCGCTCAGCATGGGGAAAAAGATCACCACGCTTAAAAGATGCGCATGTAAAAACTGCATTTCTTATCTCCCAAAAAAAGCTACAAACGCTAACAAGATTAAAACCCCGGCTACCATGAAGCGCAACATGGAGGTTAAATTCCCATCTTGACTGATTCTAAACACGCGCCCTATAACAAAAACGCTTCTTCCTATGGTATCCACTATCGTATCAATGATCTTTAATTCCACGACTTGGTGCAAGAATGAAGCGATGGCGCTAAAAGCTTTTGCAATCCCTTGATAGAGTTGCGGGATATAGTATTGGTTGAGCAAGAGCTTGTATAAAAAGCCCCCCTCTTTTTTGGAAGTGATACCATTTTTATATTTAAATATGGCATAGGCGATACTCAATAACACCACTATGGTGGTGATACTGATTAAAAGAGCGAGCGGGACGGGATACTCTCCAACGCTAGGGATCACTTGAGAAATAAAATGAAAAAACGGCTCTTCAAAAAACCCGGCAATGACCGCTAAAACCCCTAAGGGTAGCATGCTTAAAAGCATGAAATTTTTGGCTTCATGGGGGTGGTTGATTTCGTGCTGTTTGGGTGCAAAGAATACTAGCATGATGAGCCTGAAGCTATAAAAAGCGGTAAAGATCGCCCCAATTAGAAGAACAAACCATAAAATGTGGTGGTGCATCCCAAAAGCCACTTCTAAAATTTTGTCTTTAGAAAAGTATCCTGCGAAAGGGTAGATCCCACACAAAGCCACTGAACCTATAATCATAAAGATCGCTGTGATCCTCATAGGCTTGTATAAAGCGCCCATTTTAGTAATATCCAAATTGTCTTCCATCGCATGCATGACATTCCCTGATCCTAAGAAAAGGAGGGATTTGAAAAACGCATGCGTAAAGAGGTGGAAAAGCGCGATCGCATAAGCCCCAAGACCGGCTGCTACAAACATATAGCCTAATTGAGAAAGCGTGGAATAAGCCACAATGCGTTTTAAATCCTTATTGACTAAAGCCATGCTCGCTCCAAAAAGAGCCACAAACGCCCCTAAACATGCGATGAAATAACCCACTTCAAACACCGCGCTATACAAGGGATTGGCTCTAATGACCAGATACACCCCAGCGGTTACCATCGTCGCTGCATGGATGAGTGCGGATACAGGGGTAGGCCCCTCCATAGCGTTGGCTAACCATGTGTGCATAGGGAATTGAGCGCTCTTCCCCATAGCGCCAATGAAAAGAAACACGCTGATGAAAAAGAGCATGGAATAATCGGCGTTATTAAGTGTGCTAAAGACTTCTTTATACTGAAGAGTGCCAAAATTCCAAAAGATCAAAATAATCCCCATGAGCATGCCTAAATCCGTGATCCGATTCATCACAAAGGCTTCAATGGAAGCGTTATTCGCGCTTGTTTTATGATACCAAAAGCCAATGAGCAAGTAAGAGCATAGCCCCACCCCTTCCCAACCAATGAAAAGCCCTAAAAAATTATCGCTCAACACCAACACCAACATGGAAAACACAAAGCCGCTGAGGTAGGAAAAATAGCGGTTAAACCCTGTATCATGCTCCATATAGCCTATAGAATACACATGCACTAAGAAAGAAACTAAAGTGACCACGACAATCATGACTGCATTGATATTGTCCAGCATGAGGGAAAAGCCGACTTTAAAATTCCCTACCACGATCCAGTCAAATAAATATTTTTCATAGCTTTGATGATGCCATGCTTGAATGAAAAGAACCACCGCACCAATGAAAGAAACCAGCACGCACAAAGAATTGAAAACGCCCACATGCAACGCTTTAGCTTTAGCCCCAAACAGCCCCGCATAAAGCGCACCGATTAAAGGCAAAAACAACACCACTGACAGCAAAGAAGAATACTGCATGCTCAACCTTTCATAGCGTTTAAAGAATCAATGTCTAAGCTCTTGTATTTTTTAAACCACAAAATCACCAAGCCCAAACCAATAGCCACCTCACTAGCGGCAATAGCGATAACAAAGAGCGCGAACATCTGCCCGTCTAAATTGTGCGTGTATTTAGAGATCGCTACAAAACCGATATTGATCGCATTGAGCATGATTTCTGTAGAAAAAAAGAGCAACAGAATGTTTTTGCGTTTCAGCATGCCCGCTAAACCAATGCAAAAGAGCAACCCCGAAACAATCAAATAGTGGTTTAACCCTATCATAGAGATTCCTTTATAAATTGCGTGTGATTTTTCCCATGGATTTTTTGAATCCCTGTAGCGATGCCTCCAACCATAGCGACTAAAAGCATTAAAGCCGCCGCTTCAAAAGGGATGAGGTAATTGGTAAAAAGCACATAACCAATCGCTTTAATGTTAGGGATTTGTGCATCAATAGCGTTAGAATTGACTTGATTAGAAAGGTTTTCGCCAATGCTAGGAGCGCTTAAAATCAAGGTGAGCAACAGCGCCACGCCAAATGAAAGCACACACAAGATTTTAGGGCTTTGCTTGCGTTCAATGACTTCTGCAGCGGAGTTGAAAAACATCATGCCAAACGCATACATCACAATGACCGCGCCCACATACACCGTGATTTGCACCACGCCCAAAAACTCAGCGTCTAGCAAAAAGAAAAAAGCAGAGATAAAAACCATGCTGCTAGCAAGAGCGGTAATGGCATAGAGGATATTCGTGGTGGTGATCACCACTAACGCCATGCTTAAAGTAAGGATCGCAAAGAAATAAAAGGCAATGGTTTCAAACATTTTCATCTCCCTTATTGCTTTCTGGGTTTGTTGGAGTCTCTTCTTTTGATTCTTCTTTTGAAGGCTCTTGGACATAATCTAAAGGGGTGGCTTGCATGCGTTCATTGTAATTAGGGCTTACCGCACCAAAGCCTAAAAACTCGGCATGCGAGCAGTTTTTAGCGTCTTGTTCGCTCGTTAAGAACTCGCTTTTAGAGCCGTATTGGGAGCGTTGGGTGCTAGCGTTTTCAAACCGATTCCCCATAACAATTGCTAATTCTGGGCAAACTTCCGCACACAACCCGCAATAAATGCAACGCCCTAAATTGATCGTGTAAGAATCGATCTTTTTGCGGTTGTCTTCGCCTTTATGCGTGATGATCCTTATGCAATTGCTCGTGCAAATCTTTTCGCACAGCCCACAACCTATACACCTTTCAGAGCCTGAGTCTAAAAGCCGTTGCAGATTATGCACCGCACGATAGCGTGGGCTTAAAGGGAGTTGCTCCATAGGGTAATGGATGGTTACGCTTGGGCTAAAAAATTCCTTGATCGTAAGCCCTAGCCCTTTGAATAGATCCAAACCCAAGCTCGTTTTAATGGTGTCTTTAAATTGCTCGGTCGCGCTATGGACTTCGGATCGTTTAGGAAGTTGCTTGTATTCTTGTTTTAGTATAAAACCTCCTTTAAATTAAAATGATAATGCCCGTTAGCACAATATTCAATAACGCTAAAGGCAGCATGATTTTCCAGCACATATCCATCAGTTGGTCTGGGCGCACATGCGGGTAAGTCGCTCTAACCCACATGGATAAAAAGACAAAAAAGCCCGCTTTAATCAAAATCGCTATGCCTCCAGGGATAAAGCCCCATGCGTTAAACCCGCCAAAAAACACAATAGAAATCACAAAGGAAAAAGCGAATAAATGCGCGTATTCCGCTAAAAAGAACATGCCCCATTTCAAGCCGCTGTATTCGGTGCAATACCCTGCTACAATCTCGGCTTCATGCTCTAACAAGTCAAAGGGGGTTCGATTCAATTCAGCATAGCTTGCGATCAAAAACAAAACAAACGCTAGAGGCTGCTTAAACACAAGCCAGTCTAAAAACCCACCGCTTTGGTAATGATTGATTTCCACCAAAGAGAGCGATCCTACCACCATTAAGGGGGCTAGAATGGTTAAAGTGCTGACCACTTCAAAGCTGAGCAGTTGGATCGTCGCTCTTGCGGAGCCAATTAAAGAGTATTTGTTATTAGAGGCAAGCCCGGCTAAAATAGGTGCATAAATCCCTGCTGAACCCACGGCTAAGAAAAACAAAAAGCCAATGTTGATGTCAGAAATAAGGGGCTTGATCTCATAGCCAAACAGAGTGAAATTAGGGAAAAAAGGGATAGGCGCCATGGACACAAACGCGCTCACCATCGCAATAATGGGCGCTAGCGTGAAAATGAATTTGTTCGCGCCTTGGGGGATAATGTCTTCTTTAGTGAAAAGCTTAATGCCGTCTGCTGCGACTTGCAAAAGCCCAAAAGGTACCACATAACAAGGTCCTAAACGGCGTTGGAAATAGGCTAACACTTTCCTTTCAATATAAGTGGCAAAGCCTCCTAAAGCCGAAAAAACAGCGACTAAAATCAAAATTTTAATCAAAGTTTCAATGATATAAGCGCTCATGCTTGCTCCTTTAACTCCACGCTATCAAACACGCTTTCTCTAAAAAAGTTAGAACGGTTTGTCAAAAGAGAAGGCGAAATGACAAACACCTCCTGATCCAAGCTCTCATCAAGATACAAAACGCCTGTTAATTCCTCTTCTTCTTTAGATAAAGTGATGTTTTGCCCCACTTCTTTATCCAATTTTTTTAAGAAAGCTTTAGACACATAGACACCGGCTTTTAATTGCAAATTCTCGCTTTTATTAGTAGCGTTATTGAATTGCGTTTCTGGGTATTTTAAATACGCGTTGAAAGCGATTTTTTCTTTTAAAGGCTTGATAGGCTCGCATTCTATGGTTTCGCATTCTTTAGCGCTCTTTTCAAAATGGCTTGTTCCTAATAGATAGCCTCTGTGATTGACCCTATCATTAGTGAAATAGTTGGTTAAATAATCAAATTCTATGGCTTTAAAGCCTGCTTCTGTAGGGAGTTTGTGGGTGCATTCTGTGAGATTTTCTTCCATAAAGCCAAAGCCTTGCATAATATCGCTCAAGTCATAGCCCTCAAACCTCAAAGCCGGTTTTAAGGGCAACACACGCCCTTCAATATTGGTGATCGTGCCTTCTAGCTGGTTGAGACTGGGCAAAATAAAATCCACTTTACTCACAGCGTCTTTCCCAAAAACCCTATCGTCGCTATTGATAGTGAAATCCCCTTGAGCGCGAATGCCTACGATTTTTTCATGTTCAAAAACTTCTTCGCTCAATTGACAAATAGAAGCGATGCCTAAAGCGTTCGCACTCGGGGGGATAAGAATGAGTTTAATAGCACTTTTTTGGGCTAACAAACGCAGCATTTTAGCGATATTGTGGGCTTGTTTGTGGCTATAAATTTCTTCGCCAACCACTAGCAAGGTGTTATTTGATTTTTGCAAAAGAGCGAGAATTTTTTCATAAGTTTCTAAATTGATGCCCGCTTCTTCAAGCAACAAATAAGTGGTTTTGGTAGGGACTTCAATTTTTTCTTCTTTAACCTCTGTCTTGTTTTCTTCTTGATTTTCTTCTTTTGGGGTAGCCGCTTCTATTTTATCCTCTTCTTGATTTTCTGCCTTATTTTCTCCAATACTGCACCCTTGTTCGGCTTGTTCTAAAGCTTTTTTCCGCTCTTCTTCTAAGGCTTTAAGTGCCGCTTCATCCACAATGCTTTGTTTGGAATCTTCTAAGCTTTTTAGAGCCGCGCTTTCAATGTTAAGCATTTTTAAAAGCATGCCCAAAAGGATTTCTTCAGCCCCCACTTCATGGGTGATGCAAAAAGAGCTTCGGCACAAATTCGCTAACGCGTTATCTTTGATAGGGTGCATAGCGATCAAAGAAGCTTTATTGAGTTTGAGGGCGTTGTTGATGGCATAGCGCACCAAAGGGTTTTCTGTTTTGATAGAAGAGCCAATCGTAATGACTAAATGAGAAGTTTTAATCTCTTCAATATTGGGGCGTTTAATCTCGCCCAATACCTTTAAGAATTGCTGGAAACGATACGCATCTTTGTTATAGATTTTAAAACCAAGCTCTTTCCTCAAACGCTCTATTAAAAATGCTTCTTCATTCGTAATATCCCCACCTATTCGCACCGCTTCGCATTCTTTGAGGGCGTTTTGAGCTTCTTTAAGATTAGCGCTGCCTTTAGGGCTAGAGCTCACATCAAAAGCAAACCGACCTGCCCCACAAATAGGGTTATGGTAAAAATCATTAAGCACCCTAAAAATCTTAGATTCTTCACCTAGAGTATCAAAATGGCGCACATCATAGGAAATCAAACACCCGGCTGCACAATGCGAACAAGTAGAATGGATCTTTTTTAATTCCCATGCGTTAGCCGTGTAAGCGAAATCTTTATAGCTCAAAGCGCCCACAGGGCATACCGCAATGCATTCCCCGCAATCATAGCAAGGCACACTGCCCACAAAAGAAATAATGCCTTTTTGCTTACGACTCCACACGCTAAAAGCGTCTTTGGACATGCTGTCTTTAAATTTATCCGGAGCATGCAAATCAGCCTTAGTGGCTTTAAGGTTGTTTTCGCCCACATTGTCCTTACAAGTGGTTACGCACCTTTCGCACATGATGCACAAATTAGGGTCATACAAGGCTTTTGCCCATGAATCTAGCGCTTTAAAATCATCAGCCACTGCATAAGGTTGGTGCTCCACGCCGGTTAAATGCGTCATGTCTTGCAATTCGCACTCCCCGCTCTTATCGCACACGCCACACTCTAGGGGGTGATTGACATCATAGGTTTGCATGATGCTTTTTCTTTCATCCATGAGCGTTGGGGTGTTAGTGAGAATGGTGGCGTTGTTTTTGGCTTTCGTGTTGCAACTATAAATGCGTTTGCCATCCATTTCAACCATGCACATTTTGCATGCGACTGTGGGCGAGCAACCGCTTAAATAACAAATAGTAGGGATGTAGATCCCAGCGCTCCTAGCGGCCTCTAAAACGCTTTGTCCCTCTTGGCATTCAATCATTTTGCCATTGATATTCATTGTGATCATGAAATTCCTTGAGAGTGGGATAAAATAGGGATATAAGGGTAAGCGTCAAAAAACGCCCCTTCTAAAATCGCAATCAAGCCCTTTAAATTAGGGCTTTCTTCTAACTCGCATTCTAGCGTTTTATTCGAGATTTGAAACCCCGCTTTAGAATGCTTAATCTTGTTAGCGATCTTAAATTGTTTGGAAAAAGACAATTTGGGGGTTTTAAGGCTCTTGTAAGAAACATAGACAAACGAGCCGTTAGCCTCACCCATTCGCTCTAAAAGCTCTAAATCTTTTGATTGGAGTTGTGATTCAAAAGGCAAAATACCCTCTTTAAAGGCTGTTTCTAGCAACCATTCTTGATCTTTAGAATCATAAAAAGCGGTCGTTGCGTTTGAATCATAGCAAGGGATGTGTAAAATTTCTAGGTAGTTTTGCAACCCGCTTAAAAGGGTGTATAAAAAAGCGCTATGAGCATGCTTAGTGATTTCTCTGTTTAAAACAAGTGCCCTTTTTTTTGCTTTAATGATAAGCGCGATAAGATCTTGTAATTCCTCTTCGCTCATGTTCGCTTCAGAGCTTAAATACCCCACATCTATTTTTTCTAAAACATGCCCTTTTAATCGGGAAGTTTGTTCTAAAATACCCCTTAAAATCAAGGCCAAAATCGCCGCTTCCGTGTTGATTTCATAAGACGCAAAAAGGCAATTTTCTTGCAAGTCTCTTGTATCTTGTAAGGGTCTTAACAGGGCGTAGGGGCGTTTTGATTGGTTAATGCTTCCTAAAATCAATCGTTCATTTTCATTCAAACAAGCGTTTGAAAACCCCCCAAACAAAACGCACAAATCGCTTTTTTCTAAAAGGTTTAAGCTATCTTTAGTCATCTTGTAATGGATTTTAAACCCTTTTTGAAGAGATAATTTTTCTAAACAATAGGCTTCTTTCAAGCTAATTGAAGAGCTTGCGCTTAAGGGAGAATTTAGGGGGTTAAAGCCGCTCAAAATCAAGCCTTTTTTCTCACGACAATCGTCCAATCCGCTTGATTGAAACGCAAAGAATTGAGGAGTTCATGCCCTTTAGATTGGATAAATTCAGCGCTCTTAGGGATATTAGAAAAATCCCCCACTTCAAACATGAAAATAGCGACTTCATTAGGTTGCATTTCTTTTTCAATCAATTCTTCTAATCGTTCAAAAATATCTGCTTTTAAGGGGCGTAAATCAAAGCGTTTCATCTATCCACCTCGCCAAACACCGCATTGGTTGATCCAATCACGGTTACTGCATCCGCTAAATATTGCCCCACTAAAATATCGCTTAAAGCCCCAATGTGATAAAAGCTAGGGGCTCTGATTTTTAATCTATGAGGATACGGCTCGCCCTCTGAATGGATAAAAAACCCTAATTCCCCTTTGGGGCTTTCTGTGGGGGCATACACTTCCCCAACGGGCGGGCGTATGCCTTGAGCCACTAAAACAAAATGCTGCATCAAGGCGTAGTTTTGCGTCATTATATCTTCTTTAGGGGCAGAAATATAATGCGGGTTTTGAGCCATGATAGGCGTATCGGTTTTTGCATACATAGGAATGAGTTGTTCAATGATGCGAATGCTTTCATCAATTTCTAACATATACAAACAATACCTATCATAACTATCGCCATAATTGCCCACCGGCACATCAAAATCAAGCTCTTTATAAAGCTCATAAGGCTCTTCTTTTCTAATGTCATAAGCGATCCCAGTCCCTCTTAACATGATACCGCTCATGCCCCAGCTTTGCGCCATTTTTGGCGTTACAACGCCCACATTTTCCAAGCGCATCCGCCAAATGCGATTCTTATCCAATAAGCCTTGAATGAGTTTCTTGCATTCCCTCATTTCACCTAAAAACTTTTTCAAGCCCTCTAACCAATTAGGGGGTAAATCCAAAGGCACGCCCCCAATCCTTATAGCGTTATGCGTGAGCCTGGTACCCCAATAATCCTCCATCAAATCCAAGCCGTATTCCCTCGTTTTAAACGCATACAAAAACACGCTCATCGCCCCCACATCTAAAGCATGCACGCTGATAAAAAAGATGTGTGAAATCATGCGGTTAAGCTCTAGTAAAATCGTGCGGATCACTTGCGCTCGGCGCGGGATTTCTAAATTGAGTAGGGTTTCTACCGCATAAGCGTAAGCGTAATTATTGCTGGTAGAAGAAGTGTAATCCAACCTGTCAGTAGTGGGCATGTATTCGTTATAAGTCATGTTTTCGCCTAACTTTTCACAGCCTCTATGCAAGTAGCCAATTTCAGGGGTAGCCTTAATGATTTTTTCGCCCTCCAATTCCAAAATCAAGCGCAATTGCCCATGACTACTGGGGTGTTGGAAGTCAAAGTTTAAAATCATTTGGTTGTCGTCATGTTCAAAAATGATGTTTTCAAACTGAGGGTTGAGTTTCGTGAAATTTTGAGCCATTTTATAGCCTCTTTTTTAAGATAGTGGGGGCGATTTTGTGCAAATCTTTGACAAAAGGGATTTTCTTAAACGCATGCTTTTCTTCTGTTTCTTTTAATTCTTCACCCTTGCCCTGCTCATAGCCAATTTTTGCAAAATTGAAAGTGTCTTTTTCATCCACTCTCGCGCTGTCTCTCTGCTCTTTACCCACCACTTCTCGGTATTCTTTGCCAAAAATTTTATCCACTTCATACCATTGGGCGAATTCATCGCCTTTGAGCGGGTAAGAACGCAATAAAGGGTGGTATACCCAATCATGCGGCATGATAAGGCGCTTCAAATAGGGGTGTTTGTCAAACACAATGCCAAGCATGTCATACGCTTCCCTTTCGCTCCAATTAGCCGATCGGTATAAAAAACTCAAAGAATCCACGCTCTCATTAGGCAATAAAACGCATTTCACGCGTACCCTACGGCGGTTCTTACAACTATCGCTAAAACCCACAAATTGATAAAACAATTCAAAATGCCCTTTTTTAGCGCACAAATCTATCGCACTCATTTCGCTCAAACACTCATAACCCAAATGCCTTAAAGTCGTAGCGGCAGAAAAAATATCGTCTTTTTTGATCCAAAACACCGCCGTGTTAGTTTCTATATATTTGTCTAAAACCTCATGCTTGTAAGAAAGGTGGTTGTAAATGACCTCATAAGCACTACCCTCTAAGTATTTTTTAGGGGTGGGTTCTATGATTTTATAGGGGTCATGCTGGCGTGATTGTTTTTGCACATCTTCATAGGGGGATTGTTTTCTTACCATCACACTAACCTTTTAGGAGCGTCTTGTTTGATCGCTTTAGAGCGTCTGATTTTATCTTGCAAAACCATAAGAGCGTATTGTAAAGTTTCTGGGCGTGGTGCACAACCGGGCAAGTAAATATCCACAGGAACGATCCTGTCTGCTCCTTGAACGGTCGCATAAGTGTTGAACATCCCGCCCGTGTTAGCGCAACTCCCCATAGAAATCACCCATTTAGGTTCAGGCATCTGATCATAGAGTCTGCGCATAAACTCAGCATGTTTTTTAGTGAGCGTGCCAGCGATGATCATCACATCAGATTGCCTAGGACTCGCTCTAAAAATCGTGCCAAATCTGTCAAAATCAAACCTTGAACCCCCTGTCGCCATCATCTCAATCGCGCAACACGCCAAGCCATAAGTTAAGGTACAAAGCGAATTAGAACGCCCCCAATTCAATAATTTATCCAAAGTGCTTAGAATAACTGGTGCTTGTTGCATTATTTCACCTCTAATTTTTGCCAGCTCAAAGCGTTTCGCTTCAAAGCGTAAATAAAACCAATGGTTAAAAAGAAGACAAAGCCTAGCATTTCAACGAGCCCAAACAAACCTAATTTTTTAAAATCAATCGCCCAAGGGAACATGAAAACGATTTCTACATCAAATAAAATAAAAAGCATAATTATGATATAGAAATGGTGCGACACTCTATTAGGCTGCTTGAGAGCCACAGGCCCGCATTCATAGGGAGCGAGCTTGAGCTTTTCGCCCTTTTTTTGAGCCATTTTACGGCTTAAAAACCTTTGGATCCTTAAGGTTAAGTTAAACACCCAAAAGGTGAATACCAACAAAACAAAAACGCCAAAATAGGGGTGATTCAATGCTTCTGTGGCTTGTTGCATTAGGCTCTCAGACTCCTTTAATTATTACTTTCAGCAAATGATGAAGCCAATTAAACCATGTTTTTGCTAATCGTTAGCTGAAAAAATAAAAATTATTTTAACATCTCTTGAGAGGCCATTTCTATGAGTTTGGGCATTAAATCTTGCATGGCATGCACTGCGCTTTCATTAATGCATTGGATATTCTGGGGCAAACGGGCGTTTTTAGCCTTAGGGTCAATGTAATAAATGAGGGCGTCTTTATGTGCATGCGTGTAGAGGCTAGCGGCGGGATAGACTTGCAAAGAAGTGCCAATGATGATTAAAAGGTGCGCTTGTTTGACTAAAGAAATCGCTTCTTTAAGCAAAGGCACCTCTTCGCCAAACCACACAATATCAGGGCGTAATTGCGATTTGTCTTTAGCCAAGTCGCCTAAATTCAAGTCCTTTTCCCACCTATAAACTAAATTAGGATCTTTCTCGCTGCGAACGCTCAATAATTCCCCATGCAAGTGCAAAATGCGAGAAGAACCCGCCCTTTCATGCAAATCATCTACATTTTGGGTGATGATATTAACTTGATAGTGTTTTTCCAATTCCGCTAAAGCCTTATGGGCCTTGTTAGGATAGACTTCAAAAAGCTGTCGGCGTCTTTGGTTGTAAAAATCCAACACCTTTTGCGGGTTCTTTTTCCAACCATAAGGCGAGGCAACTTCCATGATGTCATGCCCTTCCCACAAGCCATCAGCGTCTCTAAAGGTTTTAATCCCGCTTTCTGCTGAAATGCCAGCCCCGCTTAAAATCACTAAATTTTTCATGTTTCCTCCTTGATAATTTCAATATGAGTGCCGCTGAGTTTGTCATGCAAAAAAAACTTAAAAATAAAAGGCACAACAAACCCTACAAGTAACCCCATGCTCAACACCCACAAAACAAAGCGCCACAACGCTAAAAAAAAGCCCACTCTTTCGCCATTATTTTTGACTAATTTAAACCGAGCGTAACGCATGCCAGGGCTTTGGGATTTAAAAGCGATAAAAAAGCTGTGCGTTAGGGCGTAAAAAAGCAGGCATAAAAAAATCGCACTCTGGTTTTCCCTAAAATCCTTCGCGCTCCCTAAAATCACATAAGTCATTATGTAAAGCATGGGGGTATAAATCATAAAAATATCAGTGATGAAAGCCTTTAAGCGCAAAGAGAGATTCAACCCTTTTAAAGGGCTTTCTAAAGTGCGTTTTTTTTCTAATAGTTTATTTCTTTTGGTTTTTTTAGTTGCCACGACTTCCTGGCTTTATAGCGACGCTAGTAGTGCATAAAGGGCAAGAGCTAGGCTTGTGCATGTCAAAAACAAAATCTTCTAAAGCAAATAAGGGCAAATGGCTGGGCAAACACGCACCCTCTTGGGCTTTTAAATGAGAATGAATGCGCTTGCAAATGCCCCGATTGGCTAGAGCGCCAAAAGCCACGATTTGAGCGCCCTTTTCTTCTAAAACTTTAGCGCATTCCATAGCGGATTTTCCTGTGGTGATGATGTCCTCACACACTAAAATTTTTTCGTTTTTTTTGACTTCAAAACCACGCCTTAATGTCATGGTATTATCCACCCTTTCAGTGAAGATAAAACGCACGCCCAAAGCCCTTGCAAGCTCATACCCAGCCAAGATCCCCCCAATCGCCGGCGAGCACACGCATTCAATATTCAAATGAGCTTCTTGGATTTGTTTGGCTAATTCTTTAGCTAATTGTTCGGCTAGTTTGGGATCTTCTAAGACTTTAGCGGATTGCAAATAATAATTGGAATGAAACCCGCTGCTGAGCAAGAAATGCCCCTCTAATAGCGCTTGAGCGTTTTGATAACATGCCTTAATATCCATGGTTTAGACCTTTAAGATTGCGTCTTCTTTGTTTTTCACGCTTTCATCAATTTTTTTAATGGCTTCATCGGTGATTTTTTGGATCTGCTCTTGGGCTTTCTTGCTTTCATCTTCGCTGATTTCTTTGTCTTTTTCTAATTTTTTCACTTGGTTGTTAGCGTCTTGGCGGATATTCCTTACAGCCACTTTAGCCTTTTCGCCCATCGCTTTGGCGTCTTTTGCGATGAGTTTTCTTTGCTCGGTTGTCATGGGCGGGAAAAAAAGCTTGATCGTTTCGCCGTCGTTATTAGGATTGACGCCAATATTGGCTTCTTGAATGGATCTTTCAATTTCTTTGAGCAGGTTTTTTTCCCATGGGCTGATTTGAAGCGGTGGTCGCATCCAAGCTCATCACAGAGCCGACTTGATTTAATGCCGTAGGCGTGCCGTAATAATCCACTTTGATGTGATCTAAGATATTGACTGAAACTTTCGCGCTCCTTAGAGTGGAAAAATCCCTGTTTAAAGCTTGAACGCTTTTTTGCATCAAATCTTTGGTTTCGTTATAAATGGCTTGTAGCATTATTTTTCATCCTTTTTTTGGTTGGTGTGGGCGTTGGTTTGGGTGGCTGCGGTTTAGGCTTTTGGTGGGTGGTTGGGGGCGTTTTGGCATTCTCTTTGGTTTTTTCAACACCCTTTATACCATTTTCTTTGGCGTCATTCTTTTCATTCTTTTCATTCTTTTCATTCTTTTCATTCTTTTCATTCTTTTCATTCTTTTCATTCTTTTCATTCTTTTCATTCTTTTCATTCTTTTCATTCTGTTTGGGGCTTTCAACAAAAGGCGTTTTGGCTGGCTCTTTAGGCGTTTGTGTAGGCATTAAAGGATTAGTGGGGGCTTGCTCTAAAGGGTTGAGCGTTGGGTTGAGTGTGGGATTGAGTGTTGGGTTAAGCGTGCCGGTGGCGGGGACTAAGGGTGAAAGATCTTTATTGGTTTTAGTTTCATCTAAAATGCTTTTGCCGTATTCTTTGTTGTAAAAATAGCCCAAAGCGATGGTGTTAATGACAAATAACAGCCCTAAAAACATGGTCAATTTCGCCATAAAGCTTGCGAGCTCTTTAGCGCCAAATAAAGACTCATTACTCCCACTATAAGCCCCTAAGCCGATGCTAGAACTTTTTTGCAACAAAACCACCACCACAATCAATACCGCTAAAACAATTTGTAAGCCTAACAGAGCGCTCGTCATAAACACTGATTCCTTAAATGCCTAAAATTTAGAAAAAATTACACTTGATCCTATCTAAAATTTGCTAAGAATACACTAAAATTTAGTTTTAATTTCAAGCGTGGCGCATTAAAGGCGGTGGTGTTGGACTCTTTTTATTCATTCAATCAGCTTGCATTCAATAAGCATGCCAAAACTTACCACCTCTTCGCCCATATCCAGCAACAAATCGCTATTCATCTTGTTCAATTTTTAAAGCAAAAACATTACGCTAAAGTTTTGGATTTAGGATCAGGGAGTGGGGCTGTTTTTAACGCTTTAGAGCGGCAACATATTGTGATTGAAGATTTTATCGCTTTGGATAATTCCATGAACATGCTCAAATTACACCCCACGCATTCTCTTAATATTCAAAAAATCTCTTTAGAGCATGCGGATTTTGAAGAACATGTTTTTTGCGATTACGATCTGGTTGTGTCTTCTTCCTCTTTACAATGGGCAAGGGATTTAAAAAGCGTTTTAGAAAAAATCGCTCTTTCTAGTCAAGAGGTTGCTTTAGCTATCCATACGGATTTTAGTTTGCATGAAGTGCATGAATTTTTAGGCACGCCTTCGCCTTTAAGGGATCTCAAAACGCTCAAATCCTTAATCAAAAACGCTTTTAAAAATTTTCAAATAGAATTAGAAAACAAGCGCTTCGCTCTTTATTTCAACCGCAAACAAGACTGCTTGAATTACCTTAAAAAATGCGGTCTTTTGGGGGGTTCAACGCTGAGTTTCAAGCAAAAAAAACATTTTTTTCAAAACATGGCGTTTGAAAAATTGAGCTATGAAGTGTTACTCTTTTCGGGGATCAAGCGTTCTTAAAAACTAAGATAAATTAAAATATTAAAATTAGGTGGTTACAATAAACGCTAAACTAATGAGCGAGAAACAACATGCAAAAAAAACGAGTCTTTTCAGGCATCCAACCGACCGGGCAAATCCATTTGGGCAACTATCTGGGGGCGATCAAGCATTGGGTAGAGATGCAAGATGAATATGAAAACCTTTTTTGCGTCGTCAATTCGCATGCGATCACTCTACCCATAGATCCTGCATTTTTAAAATCCCAAACCTATGAGTTAGTCAAATTGCTTTTAGCTTGCGGGATTAGCCCTAAGCAATCGGGGTTATTCATTCAAAGTGAAGTGGATGAGCACCCGGCTTTAGCATGGCTATTAAATTGCCAGGTGTCTATGGGAGAAATGCAACGAATGACGCAATTCAAAGACAAGTCTTTAAAAAACCCTAAAAGCGTGAATGTGGGGCTTTTCAATTACCCTATTTTGATGGCGTCAGATATTTTGTTATACCAAAGCGATTTAGTGCCAGTGGGCGAAGATCAAAAACAGCATTTAGAGCTCACGCGAAACATTGCAGAAAAATTTAACAGGGATTTTGGGAACTGCTTTAAAGTGCCAGAGCCTTTGATCGCTAAAGTGGGGGCAAGGGTTATGGGGCTAGATGATCCAAAAGTGAAGATGAGTAAATCGCATCAAGGGGCTAACCATGCGATTTTTCTTTTAGATGAGCCGGACATTATTGTAAGGAAAATCAAAAAAGCGGCTACTGATTCTATGGGCGTTATTGCATTTGATGAAAAAAGAGAGGGCGTTTTTAACCTTTTAAATATCTACATGCTTTTAAGCAATGAAAGCCCAGAAAACATAGAAGAGCGTTTCAAAAATAAGGGCTATGGGGATTTTAAAAAGGAATTAGCTGAAGTAATGATCCAGGCTTTAAAACCCATCCAAGAAAGATACCAAGAAATCAGCGATGATGAGGTGAAAGCCGTTTTAAATGGCGGCGTAGAAAAAGCCAGGTCTTTAGCGCAAATGACTTACCAAAAGGCTAAAGAATTGATGGGGTTGGTTTAGATGAAAATTTTAAGTTTATGGTTAGGGGTGTTTTGTTTCCTTAAAGCTACGCCTTATTTATACTTGGGCGAAGAGCCTAAATATAAGGAGAATTTCACACATTTTGAATACGCTAACCCTAACGCCAGAAAGGGCGGTGTCTTAAGGAATGACGCCATAGGGACTTTTGATAGCCTTAACCCTTTTGTGCTTAAAGGCACTAAAGCTGAAGGCTTGGATCTGATTTATGACACTTTAATGGTGCAAAGTTTGGACGAGCCTTTTGCAGAATACCCCTTGATCGCTAAAGACGCAGAAGTGGCTAAGGATAACAGCTATGTGATTTTTACCCTAGATAAAAGAGCGAGGTTTAGCAATAACGCTCCCATTTTAGCGAGCGATGTGAAGTTTAGCTTTGATACGATCATGAAATTAGGATCGCCTATTTATAGGCAGTATTACCAAGATGTTAAAAAGGCGGTTATCTTAGACAAACACCATGTTAAATTCATTTTCAAAACCACTGAAAATAAAGAGTTGCCTCTCATTTTAGGGCAGTTGCAGATCTTTTCCAAAAAAGCGTTTCAAAAGGATTATTTTGAAAAAAACCCTTTACTCATTCCTGTTTCTAGCAGTCCTTATGTGATCGCTTCTTTTGATGTGGGTAAGAAAATCACCTACCAAAGAAACCCTAACTATTGGGCGAAAAATTTGCCCAGCAGAAAGGGGCAATTCAATTTTGATGAGATCAAATTTGAGTATTATAAAGATGAAACCATTGCTTTACAGGCTTTTTTAAGCGGGGCGTATGATTGGCGCCTTGAAAGCACGGCTAAAATTTGGGCTAGGGGCTATGTGGGGAAAGCTATGGACAATAAAGAGATTACGAAATATTTGATAGCCCACAAAATGCCAAGCGGCATGCAAGGGTTTTTCTTCAACACACGCCGAGAAATTTTCAAGGATAAAAGGGTGCGTGAAGCCTTGTTTTATGCGTTTGATTTTGAATGGGCGAATAAAAATTTGTTTTTTTCGCAATACAAGCGCACCACCAGTTTTTTCAGTAACTCTATCTATGCGTCCCCTCCTCTCCCAAGCCCTGAAGAAAAAGTTCTGTTAGCCCCTTATGAAAAGAGTTTGGATGAAAGGGTTTTTAAAGAGCCTTATGTCGTGCCTAGAACCGATGGGGTTGATGTTTTAGGCTATAATTTGAGGGAAAATTTAAAATACGCTCAAAAGCTTTTAGAGAGCGCGGGCTTTTCCTACAAAAACATGCGTTTGGTGGATAAGAATAACAAGCCTTTCAGTTTCACTTTGCTTTTAAACAGCCCGGCATTTGAAAGACTGGCTCTAGCTTTTGCTAAAAACTTAAGGGTGTTAGGGATTGAAATGAAAATCCAAAGAGTGGATTTAAGCCAGTATGTCAATCGGGTCAAAAGCTATGATTTTGACATGATTGTAGGGGTGATTGGCCAATCGTCTTTCCCGGGTAATGAGCAGCGCTTTTATTTTGGCTCTTTGAGCGCTAAAGAAAAAGGCACAAGAAATTATGCGGGAATCTCTAGTAAAGCGGTAGATGATTTGATTGAAAAAATCATTAACGCTAAAGATTACAAGGAGCAATTAGCCGCCATTCAAGCGATGGATAGGGTGCTGTTGTGGGGGTTTTATGTGATACCGCATTTTTATTTGCCTAATTACAGGATCGCAGCGTATAATTACATTGGCATGCCTGAAATCAGCCCTAGCTATGGATTTTCGCCGTATTTATGGTGGATAAAAAAAGAAAGGGGTCCTAAATGATTGCTTACATCCTCAAACGCTTGCTTTTAATTATCCCTACTTTATTAGCTATCATGACTATCAATTTCTTTTTGATCCAATCGGCTCCTGGAGGTCCTATAGAGCAGATGATGGCTAAAATCAATAACACGCAGTCCAAAGAAACCCAAGGTCTTGTTAAAGAGCGTTCGTATAGGGCGTCTCAAGGGTTGGAGAGCGATTTGTTAGAAAATTTAAAAAAACTCTATGGTTTTGATAAGCCTATAGGGGAACGCTACCTTCTCATGCTCAAAAAATATCTGCAATTTGATTTTGGGGAGAGTTTTTACCGCCAGATTAAGGTGATAGATTTGATTAAGGAAAAATTGCCGGTATCCATTTCGTTAGGGTTTTTTAGCACGCTTTTGATTTATCTTATTTCTATCCCTTTAGGGATTTTCAAAGTCAAACGCAATAACGAGCCTTTAGGCGTGCTAAGCAGCGTGGTGATCATTGTCGCTAACGCTATCCCGGCCTTTTTGTTTGCGGTGGTGTTGATCGTGTTTTTTGCTGGAGGGAATTATTGGCACTGGTTCCCTTTAAAAGGGCTAGTGAGCGATAATTTTGAAAGCTTGAGCGCGTTAGGTAAAATCAAGGATTATTTATGGCATATCACCTTGCCCGTTCTTTGCATTTCTTTAGGGGGTTTTGCAAGCCTCACGCTTTTAGTGAAAAACTCTTTTTTAGATGAAATGGGCAAGCTTTATGTGCTGAGTGCTAAGGCTAAGGGCTGTTCAGTGGGGCGTATTTTTTATGCGCATGTGTTTCGTAATGCGATTTTATTAGTGGTGGCGGGTTTCCCGCAGGCTTTTTTGGGCATGTTTTTTAGCTCAAGTTTGTTGATAGAGATTGTTTTTAGCTTGGACGGGTTAGGGCTTTTAGGGTATGAAAGCATTGTGAGTAGGGATTATCCTGTCGTGTTTGGTTCGCTTTATATTTTCACGCTTTTAGGTTTGGTAGCGAGTTTGATAAGCGATTTGCTCTGCGTGGCGATTGACCCTAGGATTGATTTTGAAAAGCGTTGAGGGTAGGAATGAAAACTGAGATGAAATCTTCTTTAAAACTTTTTATGCGGTACTTTGTTGGTGGTTTTGGCGTTCATGTTGTTGTATGCTTTAGTGCATGCTGCGCTTGGTTTTTACGTGAAAAAAGACAGCGCTCCAATAAGCCAGAATTTAGAAAAAAACGAGACAGAGCGCCAAAACAGCGCGCTTTCGCCTAAAGAAGAAGCCAACACGACCACAACCGCTACAGAAGAAAGCCCCACCAAAGACACAGCGCCACCTTTAGACACAGCCGCACAAGAAAAAGAAACCAAACAAGAGCAAGAAAAAGAAAACGAACCTAAACAAAACAGTGCCTCACCCACTCAAAACAATCAAAAAACCCCTACAACCCCCTTAATGGGAAAAAAACCTTTAGAGTATAAAGTCGCAGTCAGTGGCGTGAATGTGCGCGCTTTTCCTAGCACAAAAGGTAAAATCTTGGGATTGCTTGCAAAAGATAAAAGCGTGAAGGTTTTAGAAATCCAAAACGATTGGGCTAAAATTGAATTTTCTAATAAAACAAAGGGCTATGTGTTTTTAAAACTTTTAAAAAAGGCTGAATGAAAGAATAATGAAATTAAAATCTTTTGGGGTTTTGGGAAATCCCATTAAGCATTCCAAATCGCCCTTAATCCATAACGCTTGTTTTTTAACTTTTCAAAAAGAATTAGGGTTTTTGGGGCATTACCACCCCATATTACTCCCTTTAGAAAGCCACATCAAAAGCGAGTTCTTGCATTTAGGATTGAGTGGGGCTAATGTAACCTTACCCTTTAAAGAAAGGGCGTTTCAAGTTTGCGATAAGATCAAAGGTATTGCGCTTGAATGCGGAGCAGTCAATACGCTTGTTGTAGAAAATGATGGGCTTGTGGGTTACAATACCGACGCTTTGGGTTTCTGGCTCTCTTTGGGAGGTGAGGGCTACCAGAGCGCTCTGATTTTAGGCTCTGGGGGGAGCGCTAAGGCTTTAGCGTGCGAATTACAAAAACAAGGCTTGAAAGTGAGCGTGTTGAACCGCTCTGCTAGGGGATTGGATTTTTTTCAGCGCTTGGGCTGTGATTGTTTCATGGATCCTCCTAAAAGCGCTTTTGATTTGATCATTAACGCCACTTCAGCGAGTTTGAATCACGAATTGCCTTTAAATAAAGAGGTTTTGAAAGGGTATTTTAAAGAGGGCAAACTCGCTTATGATTTGGCGTATGGGTTTTTAACGCCCTTTTTATCTCTGGCTAAAGAGTTAAAAACCCCCTTTCAAGACGGGAAAGACATGCTCATCTATCAAGCTGCTTTAAGTTTTGAAAAATTCAGCGCTTCTCAAATCCCTTATTCAAAGGCGTTTGAAGTCATGCGAAGCGTTTTTTGATGCAAGGGTTTTTAAGAAGCCTGTTTTTTGGGGTTAAAAAGATCCCTAAGCGATTCGCCCCCCTAGTAGAAAAGGGTGTTTTAAAAGAAGCGCTTCGATCAAACAGGGATCGCTATCTCTTAAAAGAAGGCTTTGATATAGGCAAGATTGAAAGGGTAAAAAATAAGGCGTTTTTCATTTCTTTAGCGAAAAATTACCCCAAAGACCCTTTAATCAAAAATTTACCCCCCTCTTTTAAAACAGACGCTTTGATTTTATGCCAAATAGAATGTTCTAAAAAACGCCCCATAGCCTTTTTTAAAGCCACTCTTTTAAATGCCAGATCGCACGATGATAACTTACTTGGCTAAAGAAAAAAACCAGATTGTGGCTATCCCTTTTAAAGAGCCTTTTAAAAAACCTGTTTCTTTAAAGCACAGCCAAAAATCCTTATTAGAATTGCCTAGGCATTGCGTGGTAAAGATCGATCTTAAAAAGCGTGAAATCAGCGAAATTTTAGGGGCTTTAGAAGACCCTTTAATAGATGAAAACCTTTCTTTGAGCCTTTTTGACAGGGTGAAGGATTTTTCAAAAGATTGCTTGAATTTAGCCCAACATTATGCGCAACTCAAAGCGAGCGATTTTAAAGACAGGATCAATTATTCTCACATCCCTTTTATCACCATTGACCCCAAAGACGCTAAAGACTTTGACGATGCGATTTTTTATGACCAAGAAAAAAGGGTTTTGTTTGTGGCGGTTGCTGATGTGAGCGAATTTGTGCCGAAACATTCCAGTTTGGATAAGGAAGCTAGGATTAGGGGCTTTAGCGTGTATTTCCCTAACAGCGTCTATCCCATGCTGCCTTTGAGTTTGTCTCAAGGGGCATGCTCATTAAAAGCGTTTGAAAAACGCCTGGCTTTAGTGTATGAAATCCCTTTAGATAATTTGAAAAACGCCCGATTATCTCAAGGCGTTATTGAAGTTAGGGCTAATTGCGCTTATGAAGAAATCAATCATTTTTTAAACGCTAATCAAAGCTCTTTAGATAAAGATTTGCAACAAAGCCTTTTAGGGTTTTTAGAAATGGCTTTAAAGCTAAAAAAGGAGCGTTTAAAAAAGGGGTTTAATTTCAACTCGTTTGAAAACAAGCTGTATTTGAATAAAGAAGGGCGTATAGAAAAAATTGAAACAGAAAAAGAAAGCGATGCGCACACCCTTATAGAAGAAGCCATGCTCTTAGCCAACCAATCTAGCGCTAGGTTATTAGATGAGCATTTTCACAATAAGGGGATATACCGCACCCACAAAGAGCCGAGTTTGGAGCAGCAAAAACGCCTTTACGCTAAGCTTTTTGATTATGAGATTGTGCGTCCTAAAAACATGGGTTTTTTTCCTTTTTTAGAGCATGCCTTAAAGATAGCCAAAGAAAAGAGTATAGAAAGAGAAGTTTCACGCTTGATTATTAAGTCTCAAAATTTAGCCCTTTATAGCCCCATGCAAGAAAGCCATTTTGGTTTGGGGTTTGCCAGCTATACGCATTCCACTTCGCCCATTAGACGATACAGCGATCTAGCCTTGCACAGGCTTTTAAAAGAATTGTTGTTCCATCAAGCTAAAGGCTGCTCGTATTTGTTGGAAGAAATGCCTGAGTTGTGTTCTGAGTTGAACGCTTTACAAAAAAGTACCGCTTTGATTGAAAGGGATTTTGTCAAACGCAAATTCGCCCGCTTGGCTTTAGAACTTTTAGAAAAAGAGTTTTTGGGCGTGGTTTTAGAGGTTAAAGATTGGGTGGTGGTGGGGTTAAAAGAATTTATAGGGCTTAAAGTTTTAGTCAAAACGAACAAGGTTTTTAAGCCGTTAGAAAAGGTGCTCGTTACAATCACGCATGCGGATTTGATTTTAGGGCAAGTTAGGGGCGAAATCATAGAAAGGATTAAAGAGCATGTATCGTAAAGATTTGGACCATTATTTAAAACAACGACTCCCTAAAGCGGTGTTTTTGTATGGGGAGTTTGATTTTTTCATCCATTATTACACTCAAACGATTAGCGCGCTTTTTAAAAGCAGTAACCCTGACACAGAAACTTCGCTTTTTTATGCGAGCGATTATGAAAAAAATCAGATTGCGACCCTTTTAGAGCAGGATTCTTTATTTGGAGGGAGCAGTTTAGTCATTTTAAAACTGGACTTTGCGCTGCATAAGAAATTTAAGGAAAACGATATCAATCTTTTTTTAAAAGCTTTAGAGCAGCCTAGCCATAACAGGCTTATCATAGGGCTTTATAATGCTAAAAGCGACACCACAAAATACAAATACACTAGCGATGCTATCGTTAAATTTTTCCAAAAAAGCCCCTTGAAAGATGAAGCGATCTGCGCGCGTTTTTTTACCCCTAAAACTTGGGAGAGTTTGAAATTCTTGCAAGAAAGGGCTAATGCTTTAAATTTAGACATCAGCGACTATCTTTTAAACGCTCTTTTTGAAACCAATAACGAAGATTTAAGCATTTCGTTTAACGATTTAGACAAGCTAGCGGTTTTAAACGCACCCATCACTTTAGAAGACATTCAAGAATTAAGCTCCAATGCGGGGGATATGGATTTGCAAAAGCTCATTTTAGGGCTTTTTTTGAAAAAAAGCGTGCTTGATATTTATGATTATTTGTTAAAAGAGGGCAAAAAGGATGCGGATATTTTAAGGGGGTTAGAGCGGTATTTTTACCAGCTTTTTTTATTTTTCGCCCACATTAAAACGACCGGTTTAGTGGACGCTAAAGAGGTTTTAGGCTACGCTCCTCCTAAAGAAATTGCTGAAAATTACGCCAAAAACGCCCTGCGTTTGAAAGAAACCGGCTATAAGAGGGTTTTTGAGATTTTTAGGTTATGGCACATTCAAAGCATGCAAGGGCAAAAGGAATTGGGCTTTTTGTATTTGACCCCCATTCAAAAAATCATTAACCCTTGAAAAATGCTGAAAGGTATTTTTTAGTTTTTAGGTTCAATATCCCAATAAAACTAAATTTAATCCAAAAACAAGCGAAAGCAAGGTATAATTGAAAGTTTTTTAGACCTTGCTCTTTTTTAGTAAAAAAAGGGCTATACAACCACAAGGAGAATGGATGAGGCATTATGAAACGATGTTTATTCTCAAACCTACTTTAGTAGAAGAAGAGATTAAATCCAAAATTGAATTTTATAGAGAAGTGATCACTAAGCACCATGGCGTGATTGAAACGAGCCTGGATATGGGCATGCGTAATTTAGCCTATGAAATCAAAAAGCACAAAAGAGGCTATTATTATGTGGCGTATTTCAAAGCAGATCCGTCAATGATTTTAGAGCTTGAACGATTGTATCGCATCAATGAAGACGTGTTGCGCTTCATTGTGATCAAATACGAAAGTAAGAAGGAAGTGGAAGCGTGGCATGCGTTAGTGGATAGGGCTAATAAAAAGCCATCACACGCCAAAGAAAAGCACGAAAAAACCGAACACACGCATTCTCACCACGCAGAGGAAGCAAAAAGCACAGAATCTCATAGCGAGTAAGGGCTTATCATGTTTAATAAAGTGATTATGGTAGGGCGTTTGACCAGGAATGTGGAGTTGAAATATTTGCCTAGCGGTTCGGCTGCGGCTACAATAGGTTTAGCCACAAGCAGGCGTTTTAAAAAGCAAGACGGCACGCTAGGCGAAGAAGTGTGCTTCATAGATGCGCGTTTGTTCGGGCGAACGGCTGAAATCGCTAACCAGTATTTGAGCAAAGGTTCAAGCGTTTTGATAGAAGGGCGTTTGACTTATGAGAGCTGGATGGATCAAACGGGCAAAAAAAATTCCCGCCACACTATCACAGCGGACTCGTTGCAATTTATGGATAAAAAGTCAGACAATCCCCAAGCAAACGCCATGCAAGATAGCATGACGCATGAGGGTTTCAACAACGCTTATCCCACCAATTACAACGCTCCCAGCCAGGATCCTTTTAACCAAGCCCAAAGCTATCCGCAAAACGCTTACGCTAAAGAGAATTTACAAGCACAGCCGTCCAAGTATCAAAACAGCGTGCCTGAAATCAATATTGATGAAGAAGAAATCCCCTTTTAAGGGTTAAAATTAAGGAGACATTATGGAAAGAAAACGCTATTCAAAACGCTATTGCAAATACACCGAAGCTAAAATCAGCTTTATTGACTATAAAGATTTAGACATGCTCAAGCACACGCTATCAGAGCGCTATAAAATCATGCCAAGAAGGTTGACAGGCAACAGCAAAAAGTGGCAAGAGAGGGTGGAAGTAGCGATCAAAAGAGCCCGCCACATGGCTTTAATCCCCTACATTGTGGATAGGAAAAAAGTCGTGGATAGCCCTTTTAAACAGCACTGAATTTTTGATTAGGGCTAATGGGGGGCATGCCCTTTTAATCTTGTTTAATCTTATTTAATCTTATTTAATCTTATTTAATTTTGGCTTGGCTTTTATGGAGCGCTAGCGGTAAAAACGATAAAAATCCCCTTTTAAACCACCCAAGTAGAAATCCCAAATGTCTTTAGCGTTTGAACGCTTCACGACAAAATGAAAAAAAGCTTGATTGTATCAAGCGATCGCCTTTTAAAAGGCGATCTTTTAAGTTCAGGGGTTTTATTAGGAATTTAGTGGGAGTGCTATTCCAAAACACCCCCTTAAGAGTCTTACAGCCAAGTCTAAAACGATCCCACCAAGTAACTAAACTCTTATTTTTACCGCTATCCCTATTAAAACAAATTTTAAAACCTTTTTAATCATTTAAAATAGCTCTAAAATACCCCAAAAACCCTTTTTTTTTTTTTTTGAAACAACAAAACGCCAAATTAGCGCAAAAATTTTGTCAATTTATGCTACATTAACGAAAACTTGTGATAGAATCTTATTCTTTTAAAAGACTTACCTAACCATTTTAATTCCAAGGAGAAAACATGAAAAAAACCCTTTTACTCTCTCTCTCTCTCTCTCGTTTTTGCTCCACGCTGAAGACGACGGCTTTTACACAAGCGTAGGCTATCAGATCGGTGAAGCCGCTCAAATGGTGAAAAACACCAAAGGCATTCAACAGCTTTCAGAGAATTATGAAAAGTTGAACAATCTTTTAAATAATTACAACACCCTAAACACCCTTGTAAAGCTATCCTCCGATCCGAGTGCTGTCAGTGGTGCGATCAATAATTTGAATGCGGGTGCGAATAATCTACTCAAAGAAAAAGAGAATTCCCCCGCTTATCAAGCCGTGATTTTAGCGCTCAATGCGGCAGCGGGCTTGTGGCAAGTCATGAGCTATGCGATCAGCGCTTGTGGTCCTGGTAATGACAGCAGTAAAAATGGAGGTATTCAAACCTTTGAAAACACGCCATCATCGCAATATGGGGGGACTACGATCACTTGTAATTCGTATTATCAGCCAGGATTTAATAGCGCTCTATCCACTGAAAATTTTGCGATCATCAACAAAGCCTATCAAATCATCCAAAAGGCTTTCGGGAGCAGTGGGAATGGAATCCCCGTTTTAAGCAACACCACTACAAAACTTGATTTTACGATGAATGGGAAAAAAACAACAGGTGCCACAGCAGGAGATATAACAAGCTACAACGGTGTACCATACAAGCCAACCCAATGGGTAGGGGGGACACACGAAACAAACAACACATCCATTAGCGTGGAAAATAACGCTCAAGAGCTTTTAAAACAAGCGAGCATCATTATCACTACCCTAAATAGTGCATGCCCACACATGAATAATGGCAGCGGTAGTCCGTGGGGATTGCCTAATTCTAATGGGAGCGCATGCGGGATTTTTGCCACTGAAATCAGCGCGATTACAAGCATGATTAAAAACGCTCAAGAAGCCGTCGCACAAGCGAACATTGTTAATACTAACCAACAAGCAGAAATTAAAAACCCCAATAATTTCAACCCTTTCACGGACGCTAGCTTCGCTCAAGGCATGCTCAAAAACGCGCAAGCCCAAGCAGAGATTTTAAACCAAGCCGAACAAGTGGTGAAAAACTTTGAAAAAATCCCTAAAAATTTTGTATCAGACTCTTTAGGGGTGTGTTATGAAGTGCAAGGGGGTGAGCGTAGGGGCACCAATCCAGGTCAGGTAACTTCTAACACTTGGGGAGCCGGTTGCGCCTATGTGCAAGAAACGATAACGAACTTAACCAACAGCATCGCTCACTTTGGCACTCAAGAGCAGCAAATCCAACAAGCGGAGAATATCGCTGACACTCTAGTGCATTTCAAATCCAGATACAGCGAATTGGGCAACACTTATAACAGCATCACCACCGCGCTCTCTAAGATCCCTAACGCGCAAAGCTTGCAAAATGCGGTGAGCAAAAAGAATAACCCCTATAGCCCGCAAGGCATAGAAACCAATTACTACCTCAATCAAAGCGCTTATAACCAAATCCAAACCATCAACCAAGAACTAGGCAGAAACCCCTTTAGGAAATTGGGCATCGTCAGTTCTCAAACCAACAACGGCGCCATGAATGGGATCGGTATTCAGGTGGGTTACAAACAATTCTTTTACCAAAAAAGGAAATGGGGCGCAAGATACTACGGCTTTTTTGATTACAACCATGCGTTCATCAAATCCAGCTTTTTCAACTCAGCTTCTGACGTGTGGACTTATGGCTTTGGAGCGGACGCCCTCTATAACTTCATCAACGATAAAGCCACCAATTTCTTAGGCAAAAACAACAAGCTTTCTGTGGGGCTTTTTGGAGGCATTGCGTTAGCCGGGACTTCATGGCTTAACTCTGAGTATGTGAATTTAGCCACCGTGAATAACGTCTATAACGCTAAAATGAATGTGGCGAACTTCCAATTCTTATTCAACATGGGAGTGAGGATGAATCTTGCCAGACCTAAGAAAAAAGACAGCGATCATGCGGCTCAGCATGGGATTGAACTAGGGCTTAAAATCCCCACCATCAACACGAACTACTATTCCTTCATGGGGGCTGAACTCAAATACCGCAGGCTCTATAGCGTGTATTTGAACTATGTGTTCGCTTACTAAGCTTTTATGAAACTCCCTTTTTAAGGGGTTTCTTTTAAAGCCTTTCTTTTGAACCCTTTTTTTGAACCCTTTGTTTAAACCCTTTGTTTTAGGAGGGCTTCTTTTTTTAAGGGGTTTCTTTTTTGAACTCTCTTTTTTTTTAACCCTCTTTTTGGGGGGGTTGATCTTTTTCTTTTTGCTGATCCCCACTGCTTTCGCTTTTTAATCTTTGAGTTTTTATTTTTTTGGGGGGTTTGATGAAAAAATCCTTTTTAGCGTTTTTAGTGATTAGTTAGTGGGAAACTTGACGTTAATTCAAGCGGTAATCTCTTAAAAAAGCGCTTCTTTAGGGGGGTTTAGTGGGGTTAAAAGGGGGGAATGGTTTCAAAATACCCCTCATTTCCTTAAGAAAATGCGTTTTTAAATATTTTAAACAAATTTAATAAAATGATTTTTACAACAAAATGAGATCTAAAACGATAAAACAAAAACCCATTTTTAAAAATGTAAAGAACATTAAAATATTAATAAAGCTTATGGTGGGAATAAAGCTAAAAACAACCTAACGCTTTAATTCAAAATCAAAGCGTTAAGTCCAACCAAGCGATAAAGCGAAAACGCTCTTTTAAAAGCGTTTTAGCGTGTTTTGACAAAGATGGCTTAAGCGCGTTCAGATTTTTGCTTTTCTCTATATTCTATGATCATGCTGTGGATTTCATCTTTTAATTTTAATTTTTGTTTTTTCATGTGGCTGACTTCAGCGTCGCTAGCGTTTTGTTGCTCGGCGGTTTTGATGTCGTCATCAAGCTGGTTGTGTTTCTCAAAAATCTTATCAAAATGCGGATTATTCGCTTTTAACACGCTGATTTCGTCTCTAAATTCATGGAACATGGTTTTCTCCTTTATTTTGGATGTTTAAAGTATAATAAACTATCTTTTTAAAAAAACAACTTAAAAGAGCTATAAAATAGCTTTAAAGCGCGCGATAAAACGACAAAAAGGAATACCCATGGACATTCGCAACGAATTTTTACAATTTTTTAAAAATAAAGGGCATGAGATTTATCCCAGCATGCCTTTAGTGCCTAATGATGCCACCTTGCTTTTTACCAATGCCGGCATGGTGCAATTTAAAGATATTTTTACCGGTATAGTGCCGCGCCCTAGTATTCCTAGAGCGACAAGCTCGCAATTGTGCATGCGCGCAGGCGGCAAGCATAACGATTTAGAAAATGTCGGTTATACCGCAAGACACCACACGCTTTTTGAAATGCTAGGGAATTTCTCTTTTGGGGATTATTTCAAAGAAGAAGCGATCTTGTTTGCGTGGGAATTTGTAACCAAAAATTTAGGGTTTAAGCCTAAAGATTTATATATCAGCGTGCATGAAAAAGACGATGATGCCGTTAAGCTATGGGAAAAGTTTGTGCCTTTTGACAGGATTAAAAAAATGGGCGATAAAGATAATTTCTGGCAAATGGGCGATAGCGGGCTTTGCGGACTTTGCAGTGAAATCTACATTGATCAGGGCGAAAAACACTTTAAGGGGAGCGAGGATTATTTTGGGGGCGAGGGCGATAGGTTTTTAGAAATTTGGAATTTGGTGTTCATGCAATACGAACGCTCTAATGATGGCGTTTTGTCCCCCTTGCCAAAGCCTAGCATTGATACAGGCATGGGGTTAGAAAGGGTGCAAGCGCTATTAGAACACAAGCTCAATAATTTTGATTCTTCATTATTTGCGCCCTTAATGGAAGAAATCAGCGAGCTTACAAGCCTGGATTATGCGAGCGAGTTCCAACCAAGCTTTAGGGTAGTGGCTGATCACGCAAGAGCGGTAGCGTTTTTGCTCGCTCAAGGGGTGCATTTCAATAAGGAAAGCCGTGGCTATGTTTTAAGGCGCATTTTAAGGCGAGCCTTAAGGCATGGGTATTTAATGGGCTTGAAAGAAGCGTTTTTATACAAAGTCGTGGGCGTGGTGTGCGAGCAATTTTCTAACACGCATGCGTATTTGAAAGAATCTAAAGAAATGGTAATGAAAGAATGCTTTGAAGAAGAAGAGCGCTTTTTAGAGACTTTGGAATCGGGCATGGAATTGTTTAACTTGTCTTTAAAGCATTTGAATGAAAATAAAATCTTTGATGGCAAAATCGCTTTCAAGCTTTATGACACTTTTGGTTTCCCTTTGGATTTAACGAACGACATGCTAAGAAGTCATGGGGCGTGCGTGGATATGCAAGGCTTTGAAAATTGCATGCAAGAGCAAGTGAAACGCTCTAAAGCTTCATGGAAAGGCAAACAAAATAACGCTGATTTTAGCGCTATTTTAAACGCTTATGCGCCTAATGAATTTGTAGGGTATGAAACGACAGAATGTCCTGCTAAAGCCTTAGGGTTTTTTGATAGCGGTTTTAAAGAAATAACAGAGGCAAACCCTAACCAAGAAGTCTGGGTGTTGTTAGAAAAAACCCCTTTTTATGCGGAAGCGTGGGGGGCTATAGGCGATAGGGGCGCGCTTTTTAAAGACAATGAAGAAGCGGCTTTGGTGCTAGACACAAAAAACTTTTTTGGGCTTAATTTTTCGCTCCTTGAAATCAAAAAAGCGCTAAAAAAAGGCGAACAAGTGATCGCACAAGTGAGCGATGAGCGCTTTGAAATCGCCAAACACCATAGCGCGACGCATTTATTGCAGAGCGCTTTAAGAGAAGTTTTAGGCTCGCATGTGAGTCAAGCGGGGAGTTTGGTGGAATCCAAACGATTGCGCTTTGATTTTTCGCATGCTAAAGCGCTCAATGATGAAGAGCTAGAAAAAGTAGAAGATCTAGTCAACGCTCAAATTTTCAAGCACTTGACAAGCCATGTGGAGCATATGCCTTTAAATCAGGCTAAAGATAAGGGAGCGTTAGCGTTATTCAGTGAAAAATACGCTGAAAATGTGCGCGTGGTGAGCTTTAAGGAAGCGTCCATTGAATTGTGTGGGGGCATTCATGTGGAAAATACCGGGCTTATTGGGGGGTTTAGAATCCTTAAAGAAAGCGGGGTGAGTAGTGGGGTCAGACGCATTGAAGCGGTGTGCGGGAAAGCCTTTTACCAACTGGCTAAAGAAGAAAGTAAAGAGCTTAAAAACGCTAAGACTTTATTAAAAAATAACGATGTCATAGCCGGCATCAACAAGCTTAAAGAGAGCGTGAAAAACAGCCAAAAAGCCCCCGTTTCTATGGATTTACCGATTGAAAAAATCCATGGCGTGAGTTTGGTGGTGGGCGTAGTGGAACAAGGCGACATTAAAGAAATGATTGACCGATTGAAAAGTAAGCATGAAAAATTGCTCGCTATGGTGTTTAAAAAAGAAAATGAGCGCATAACTCTCGCATGCGGGGTGAAAAACGCCCCCATAAAAGCGAATGTGTGGGCTAATGAAGTGGCGCAAATTTTAGGGGGCAAAGGGGGCGGAAGAGATGATTTTGCGAGCGCTGGGGGCAAGGATATTGAAAATTTGCAAGCCGCGCTCAATTTAGCGAAAAATACCGCTCTTAAAGCTTTAGAGGGATAGCATGGAGCTTATTTTAGGCTCTCAATCCAGCGCTAGGGCGAATCTTTTAAAAGAGCATGGGATTAAGTTTGAACAAAAAGCACTCTATTTTGATGAAGAAAGCCTAAAAACCACAGACCCTAGGGAGTTTGTCTATTTGGCGTGCAAGGGGAAATTAGAAAAAGCTAAAGAGTTACTTGCGAATAATTGCGTTATTGTGGTGGCTGATAGCGTGGTGAGCGTGGGTAATCGCATGCAACGAAAAGCTAAAAACAAGCAAGAAGCCCTTGAATTTTTAAAACGCCAAAATGGCAATGAAATAGAGGTTTTAACCTGCTCGGCATTGATTTCTCCTGTGTTGGAATGGTTGGATTTATCGGTTTTTAGAGCGCGTTTAAAGGCGTTTGATCCTAGCGAGATAGAAAAATATTTAGAGAGCGGATTGTGGCAAGAAAGTGCAGGCTGCGTGCGGTTAGAAGACTTTCATAGGCTCTATATTAAAAGCTCAAGCAAGAATTTAAGCGTGGGGTTGGGGCTGAATGTGGAAGGCTTGTTAGGGGCGCTAAAATTAGGGGCTAAAATTGCATCGTTATAAACGCTATTATTTTATTTTAAAACACTCAACAATACTATTTTCTAGCCAACCCCCCCCCCCTTGACAAACAAAAAAAACGATATACTCTAGCATTTGATGTTTAAGGAGTTGTCATGGGGTCTTGGTCTCGTATTCTTTTATCAATCTTGGTGGTGGTTTTGGGATTAGCGCTTACTGCCATGCTCATAAATTGGCATGTTTAGCGGGAATGATTTATTGTGGCTATGGCATTATTAAGGATTTTAGCGCTCTATCATCTACAATGTGGTGGTGGTCTTTATCAAAAATAACATGGTTTTGTGTGGGCTATATCGCTTTATGGGGGCTTACGCTTTTTATGGGTTTTTTTACATGCTCTACAATAGAATACTATTCGTAAAAATTGATTGGAAAAATTAAAATAGGGGGACGCTAGAACCTTTAAAAACAGGTTCTAGCAAAAATACAAAGTTAGGGATTATTTCCCAAAACGCCCACCGGTGGTAGGGTAGCCATAAATAGAGCCGTCTTTGATTTTCATGTGATCTTCCCAAGGCAATTTGTATTTACCAGCGGCTAAGTCTTTGATGTAGGTTAAGCCTGCGTCATGTTCTCCGCCCGGTTTAGCCACATACCCTCTATGGTCTAGGTTGTAAATGTTGTTTTCTAAGCCCCAACTTAAGCGGGCGTTGTCTGCCATTTTAGGATAGATTTCCCCGGTTACAATCTCCCAAGGGTTGCGGTGCCCTTGAACGAGAGTCGTGCCATCAAAGTTACAGATTTGCCCCTCACCAAAGTAGTAAAAGACATTATCATAGCCGGCTAAATTCACGCTCACGGTATACATCAAATTATGCCATGCGTTGGAGCGGTTGGTCAAAATCCATTGATCATTGACTTGAGTGCTATAGCCTGAAATGCGGATATACACATTGCACCCTTTATAGGTAGCTTCTCTAGCGAGCTCTGGAATCATGCCGTCATGGCAAATGCACACGGCTAATTTTGATCCGCCCGGACCCTCGCACACAGGCATTCCTAAATCCCCAGGATACCATGGTTCAATGGGATTCCATGGGAATAGCTTGCGGTATTTTAAAATGATTTTACCTTGCGGATCAATGATAATAGCGGTGTTGTAGGGGTTTTTGTTAGAATCAGGATTGCGTTCCATGATTGAAAAAACACCATAAACTTTCGCCTCTTTACACGCTTGAGCGTAAGCTTCCGTCTCTTTACCTGGGACGTCTAATAAAAACTCTTCGCTAAGCCACTTAGCGGTATTCAAACCTTGCGTGCTATACTCAGGGAAAATGATAAGTTCCACTCCCGGATACCCCGCTTTAGTCGCATGCAAGGTTCTGATAATGCTTTCAATGTTGTGATCAATATCCTTACGGCTATTGACAATTGGCACAGGAAACTGAATGGCTGCCACTAAAAACCCTTCAATAGGTTTGCCCATACTACCGATACTTCCCATAATAACTCCTTCTAAAAGTTTTGTCGCAATAACAATAAAATTATTGCGAGAGAATGCTATTGCAAGAGAACTAATTTAGAGTAAATGCGAGATTTTTTTGATAAAAAGATTTAAATCTATTTTTAAAGCGCTTTTCAACCTCTATAGGCGCTGTTTTAAAACCCCCTAAAAGCCCTTTAACAATTCCACAAATTCTTTAAAAATATAGTGGCTCTCTTTGAGGTAGGGGCTGCTTTCTGGGTGGTGCTGGACAGAGATGATGGGAGCGTTTTTATAACGCACGCCCTCAATGGTGTTGTCAAAAAGATTGCGGTGTGTGATAATGGCGATTTCTTCAATTGCTTCAGGGACGCAATAGTTGTGGTTTTGCGCGGTGATTTCCACGGCGTTTGTTTTTAGGTTTTTAACGGGGTGGTTGCTTCCATGATGGCCAAATTTGAGCTTGTAAGTAGGATAGCCTTGTGCGATAGAGAGCAATTGATGCCCTAAGCAAATGCCAAACATGGGGATTTTAGCGTCAATGAGTTGTTTGATTTCTTTAATTTCTTGTTGCAAGCTCAAAGGATCGCCTTACCCGTTAGAGAGGAAAATCCCGCTAATTTCTTTTTTTTCATAGGCTTTAATCAGCTCGCTAGCTTTAGTGTGGTGCGGGTAAATAAGGGCTTTTAACCCCACATTTTGAAGCTCGTTTAAAATGTTGCCCTTAGCCCCAAAATCTAAAACAGCGATAATTTTATGAGAGATTTTTTCATCAAAAGGCTTGTAATCTAGGGTTTTGAAATCAAAAGTCGCGCGTTGGTGCGTGATGATTTTTGGCGTAGAAACGCTAGACACTAGGGGGGAATGAGAAATTTTAGGGGCGTTTTTTAAAATTTCTTCAAGCTTGTTTTTGTCATGCTCGATCGTGGAAGCTACCATCATCAAGCACCCATAATGGCGTAAGGTTTTAATCAAACTCCTAGTATCAACGCCACAAATCCCTAAAACGCCGCGCTCTTTCAAATAAGCGCTCAAGCTAAAATCCGCCCTTGAATTAGAAAAAAATTCGTTGTAATGGCGCGCTAAAATCCCTGCGCATGAAAAAAAGGATTCATCATCTTTAGGATTAGCACCCACAACCCCAATTTCAGGCATGCTAAAAACCACAAATTGCCCCTTATAGCTAGGGTCGCTGATGACTTCTTGATAGCCGCTCATAGAAGTGTTAAAAACAAGCTCGCCCACTTGCGTGCCGCTAGCCCCAAAACTCTGCGCTTGCAAAAAAAGCCCGTTTTCTAAATAGAGAGAGACCATTATAAAAAGCCTTTGCGCCTTAATTCTTCTTCATAGAGCCTTTCAAACACCAACTCGTATTCATCGCTCCCTACGGGGAGTTTGCGTTTGTAATGCTTGATTTTTTCATGCACTTCATTTTCAATGCTTTCATACGCTTTAGAATAGGTGTCAATGGATTTGTAAATCAAGTTTCTTATCAAATTTTCAGACACGCTAAACATGATCAAATCTTCATCTAAGATTTTATTCAAAATCTGGTGCGATAAATCGCTGCACCTTTCTTCCCAAAACAAATGAAAGCCCTCTTTTTGAGCGATCTGTCTTTTAATCATCCAAAAAAGCTGCCTTTCATCCATCCGCATGAATTCTATCTCATCGGTGTTTTCTTCTAAAAGCTCTCTGGCTTGCTCATCTATGGCGTTTTCTTTTTTAACGCTTTTTTCCAAAATCCCCTCTATCAATTCGCACAATAATTCTCTAGGGGCTTTTAATTCTAATAGTTTTGAATGGATAAAGTCGTTGGCAATCTTATGGCTTATATGGTTTATATGGGTTAGTTTGAGTCTCATGGTTTTTCTCGCGTATTTTATTTATTTTTAGAGTGTATTTTATCGTTTTTTAGATAAAACGCTTTTTAAAGAATGGGTTTAATGGCGCACCAAACTATAGGATTGTAGAATTTTATCAGCGTAGATGATTGTAATATCAGGGCGTTTTTTAGAAATCTTAGTGTTAATCAGTCTTAACCTCCCCGCTTCTTTAATACCATAAAATTGAAGCCTTAAAGCGAGTTGTTTATCGTTAGTGCGGATTTGATGAATGCCCCTTAATTGCAAGGCTGTAGCGACTTCTTTGGCTAAGAAATGCCGATTCAATAATTTTTCATTAGCGCCAGAAGCTTTACTCCCCCATAAAAAGAGCGTTTCAGTGAGCATTAAAAGATACAAACTAAAAACGCGCAAATAATACTGCCCCCTAAATTCCTTTAAACGCACCCTAAGGCTATTTAAAACGCTTTTAATGAATAGGGGCAAACCGATTAACGCTAAGGGGGCGAAAGTTTTTAAATCTATCTCTTGGCGCATGCTCAAAAGCAAAGGGAAAAGCCAACCGCTTGCGCTCATAAAGGCTAGTAACGATGGTTTTTTATCCAAAAGGGCTTTATAGAGCGTATAAGGGTAGTAGAGGAACAATAAGGGCGAATATAAAAGCATGAGTTCTAAGCATGTGTCTATAAAATACCCGCTAGGCAAGCCTTTATTAAAATCCCCACTAAAAAGAGCGATATTTACGCCTAAACCCACCAAAATAAAGATCGCGCTTTTAAAATAGCGTCTTCTTAAAGCGTAGGCAAAAACTCCTAGTAAAAGCGGGATGAACGCGCCGTCTAAAAGCGTGCAAGCGCTAAGGATCAAATAAGGGATTTTTTGGGTTTTGATATACAAATAGCTAACCAAAAGCCCAAGGCTTAACACCAGCACGCTTTTAGCCAGTAAAATCGCAAAGAGATTCACTCCAGGCAATAAAGCGTAAGTCAACACCACATAAAGGGCGTCTTTAGGCTTTTTTAAGATCTTTCGCCCTATCAAATAAAATAAAAACATGTTGATGATATGAGCGATCAAAAAAGGCAATCTTAAAGCCAAATCGTTTTAGTATAAAATGGCGGCACTTTTTTGAGCGATTTGAACAAACCATGCGCTGCTATAAAAAAAATCCTTCGCTTCATTGTAGCTGATAGAAATTTCTTCACTCATCAACAGCCCCAAAGCTAGGACTAAAAAAACCATGATGGTAAAGACTAAATCGCTTAAATCAAAGCTTCTTGTTTTTTTCTCTGGATAAATAAAGTAGCGGAAATATAACAGAGCGCTTTGTAAGGGGCTTAGTTGCATGGCTTAAATTTTTTTTAATTCTTTTAAAAGAGCGGGCAAAGCAATGAGTAAGCCTGAACATAAAATCAAAGCCACCCCTAAAGAGCTTTTAAGATCCAAGAATGTATCGCCTAAATACAGCCCAAACAACAGCCCCCAAACAATGCGGGTGTATTCAATCGGGGCAATGATCCCAGCAGGAGCGTTCATGTAAGCATAAGTTAAGAAATACTGCCCTAAAGTCCCGCTAATCCCTATTAAAGAAATCCACAAAATATCCTCTTTTCTAGGGATGTGAACGCCTGTGGATAAAAAAGGAATATCAATGAACATGCCCGCTAACCCAAGAAGGCTCATGCCAAAGGCGAACGCTAAAATCACGGCTTGCTTGTCGTAATATTCCCTCAAATCCCTTAAAGTGATATACGCTAAAGACACAAAGATCCCGCTCAATATTCCCATAATGATTTCAACTAGTCCCACATTTTCCACGCTAGGATCGGAGATCAACACCACCCCCACTAGCCCGATACATGCAGAAATTAACGCGCTTCTTTTGAGCTTTTCTTTCAAAAGAAAAGGGGAAAGAAGCACCGTATAAATGGGCGCGCATTGCGAGAAAGCCGTCGCTGTGGCGAGCGAAATTTTTTCAATATTATAAAAAAACGCTAACATAACTAAGCCCCCTACAACTACCCTAAAAGCGAGCTTTTTAAAACCGCCCTGTTTGTAACTCTTCAAGCGGTAGGGTTTGAAAGGATAAATAAGTAAGAGTAAGAGCGTCATGGTAATGGAGCGGTAAAACACATTTTCCATAGGGGAAAAATAATCCGCTGTGATTTTAACAAACGCGCTCATGATTCCAAAGCATAAGTTCGCCAAGAGTATCATTGAAACGCCAAATAAAATGGTATTACGCATGCCTTTTACCCATCAATAAAGATTTTTAGGGTAGTTTAACCTAAAATCTCTAATTAAGGATTAAAGTTTTTAAGCTCTAAACGCATAAAAGTTGCATTGATTGATAAAATCATGGTATAACAATGCTCTAGGAGTTTTGCCTTTTGTTTATCCATTTTAAGCTCCTTATAGAAATATGAAAACACAAAAAACACGAATCCTTTTTGAAAATAAACTCCTAGACCCTTTTTAAAGGGTTTGAATGCCATTATTAGGAAACTCTTTTAAGCTTTTTAAATTTTTTAGTCTCATTATGGAATGAATTTTGCTTAACATTAGCGTAAAATTCAATTTTAGGAAATTCACATGGCTGTTTCTTCTATCAATCAATTTGATTCTAACCTCTATGGGCTTTTAAACGCTAAAAGCACTCCTAAAGAAGACCTAGCTCCTATTGGAAGCGCAGAAAAGATAGAGCGAGAAAAAAAGGACGCTCCAACAGAAAACCTCCCCTTTAACCCTGACAAGCGAGAGACTTACGGCTTTTTGGTTTTAGAATTGATGAGCGATAGAGAGTATGAGGCTTTTTTAAGGGCTACGGTCGGAATGGATGAGAGCCAGAAACGCTTGGCCGCTCAGTCGCTCTATAGTTTGACGGATTTTTATAACGGAAAATTCTCTAAAGAAGTGGAAAACGCCCCCAAACAACCGGTGAATGGCTTGCACAAAAAAGCCTTTCAAACCTTTAACGCTACCAACCATAACGCTTTTTTGCAACGCTATCAAAACGCTTACAACAACCCTTCAACTATGGATATTACCCTTTAAAATGGGGTTAGGGTTGAGGCGCTTTTTTCAATCCGTCTCTTCCAAACTCTTAAACACTTTGATTAAATCTATATGCTCATCAATGTCATGCGCTCTTAAAATGCTCGCTCCATTTTGCAGCGCCATTAAATGCAAACTCAAAGTGCCGGCGAGCCGGTCTTGAACTTCACGCCCGGTGATAAGCCCGATCGTGTTTTTACGACTCGCTCCCACCAATAAGGGTTTTTTGAATTTGAGAAAGTGGCTTAAATGCTTGATTAAGGCTAAATTATGCTCTTTTAATTTAGCGAATCCAAACCCAATATCTAAAATAATATCTTGAAGCGCGTATTTTTCTAAAACCTCTAGTTTTTCCTTAAAGAAGCGATCCATTTCATCAAACAGATTGTGGTAAAAAACATTTTCTTGCATGTCTTTGGGGGTTTTTTGAGCGTGCATTAAAATGCAAGTGGGCTTGTAATCTCTGGCGACTTCTAGCATTTCAGCGCTATTAAAACCGCTCACATCATTAAGGATGGAAAAATAATGCTCTAAAGCCATTTGCGCAGTTGTGGCATGGTAGGTGTCTATGCTGAATTTAGCGCATTGGTAGAGTTTTTGGGATTTGATCTCTAATAAAATTTCTTTTAAGCGATCTTGCTCTGTTTTTGGATCAATGATTTCACTCTGCGGTCTTGAACTCGCCGCGCCTATATCAATGAGCGTGATACCCTTTTCTAGCCATTGATAGATTTCTTCAAGCGCTTTTTTACTATCAAACCGGCTCTTTTCATAGAAGCTATCCGGCGTGAGATTCAAGATTGCCATGATCTGTGGGGCGTTAGGCTTAGGGGCTTTGAGGTGGCTTTTTAATTCTTGCGCTAAATGTTTAAGCCCAAAGGGTTGGGAATGGCACTTGACAATAAGGCGTTCTAATTGGTTAGCGCTCGCAATCAGCACCCCATCATAAAAAGGCTCTTTGGCTAAAATACAATCTCTTGGCGTGGCAAAATCGCCCCCAACGCTTATGGTCTCTTGCTTTAAAATGAGCGCAGCGCTTAAGGGCAGGTGTTGGATTTCAAAAACAAAGCTAACGCCTTTTTGGTGCATGCGATCTTGTGCGATCTTTTCTGAGTCTATTTTTTGTAGAGCGTTTTTGAGCGCATTAGGGTTAAGGCGTTTTACAATCATGGCGTTTTCTTTTTGGATAAAAGGCTTAAAAGCAGGGGTAAAAGATTATAGCTGAGCTTGTAATAAGAGCTGTTAGCCTTGATCGCTAAATCAAAGGCTTGCAATTCTTGCTCGCTCAAATAGATTTGGTGTTTGTGAATACTCTCTAATAAGCTTTCAATTTTTTCCCTCTGATTTTCTCTGGAATCAAAATTTTCTTTGTCTAAATTTTTTAAAAACGCATAAATGTCTTTCAAATCCAGCCTTGATAAATCCAAATTTAAAGGTTTTAGGGGGATTTTTTGGCGTTTGTCTTCTTTGATTAAGCGGGATTTAATGGTGGCTAACACATGGTTTGGGCTTTTAGCGAACATGATAAAACAAACATTATTTGGGGGTTCTTCTAAGATTTTTAAAAGCGCGTTTTGGGCTTCTACGCCATAGCTGGGTGCAGCGATTAAAAAGGCGTTTAATTCGCTGTGTTTGAGGTTGGCTTTGGATAGGACTTCTTTGGCATGCTCTATTTTAAAATCCTTGTTAAAAGTTTTGATCACCTTTTTGTCTTTTTCAAGGATCTCGGTGTAGAATTTAATGTGGTGTTCAAAAAGGCTTGCAGTCTCTTCTAAGCTCTCTTCAAGATTGTCCGTATAAATAAGGCGGTTGAAGTTTTTCACAGAGTAACCTTATTGTATAGCACGCTAAAAAGCGCGTTTTCAAAGAGTTTGAAGAGTTGCAATAATTTATAATCTAGCAAGCTATCATGCTCTTTTAAAAGCAAGCAATCTTCTTTAAGCTCTTCAAAAAGCCATAAAAAACTAGGGATTTTACTCAGTAGTATCGTTTTCAAGCCTTCATTTTCAATTTCCCCAACATGCCAAAACATGGGATTTTGATAAGTCAGCTCTATGGTGGCTAGAGAGAGATTCGCATCGTTTTTAGGATAGAAAGAAGAAGCGTTAAAATCAATGACGGACAATAAGGGGCGCTCTTTTAAATCTTTAGGGTTTAAGTTAGAAAGAATGTAGTTTAAAAACCAGTGCCTAGAAGAATCCGCACTCACCAACAGCGATCCGCCATTAAGCACATGCGAAATGGTTTGCGCGATGAGTTTGGCGTAGCTTGATCGCTCTAATTCCAACCACCCGCTTTGTTGGGCGATAAATTCCCCCTGATCGCGCACAAATTCTTTAATCCAGTCGTAGAAATTTTTCATTGATCTAATTGATACACCGCATGCAAGGTTCTAACCGCTAATTCAGCGTATTTAATGTCAATCAAAACCGAAATTTTAATCTCGCTTGTGGAAATCATCATGATATTGATATTGTCTTTGGCTAGGGCTTTAAAAGCGATACTCGCCACCCCAGAATGCGACTTCATGCCCACGCCCACTATGGAAACTTTAGCGATATTTTCATCATAATCAATGGAATCCATTTGCGCTAAAAAAGGCTTTAAAGCCTGCTTGGTTTCTTCTATTTGGGTTTTAACGATCGTAAAATCCAAATCGGTTTTGCCGTCTCTGCCGATCGTTTGGACGATCATATCCACGTTAATGCGATACTCCGCTAAAGCGCCAAAGATTTCAGCGGCAATGCCTGTACCTGTCTTCCACGCCCTCCATGCTCACACGAGCCTGATTTTTATCCAATGCGATCCCACTCACTATAGGGGTTTCCATGCGTTCTCCTTTAAAGTCTTTTTCAGCCACAATGAGCGTGCCTTCGCTATGGTTAAACGAATTGCGAGTCACTAATTTCACGCTGAGTTTTTTGGCTAATTCCACCGAGCGGTTCAATAAAACTTTAGCCCCCATAGAAGCCAGTTCAAGCATTTCATCATAGCTGATTTGCGCGATTTTTTGAGCCTTTTCTTCAATGCGCGGATCGGTGGTATAAACGCCATCCACATCCGTATAAATTTCACACAAATGCGCTTTTAAAGCCCCGGCCAAAGCGACCGCGCTCAAATCGCTCCCCCCACGCCCTAAAGTCGTTGTTTCGCCTTGAATGTCAGCGCCTTGAAACCCAGCGATCACCACAATGTAGTTTTTTTCTAAAAGCTCTGTGATGCGTTTGGTGTCAATGGATTGGATCACAGCGTTTTGAAAATGCGAGCTGGTTAAAATGCCCGCTTCTTTCCCGCTCAAGGAAATGGCTCTATGCCCATACCTCTCTAACGCCATGCTCAAAGCCGCGCTTGAAACCCATTCCCCAGTGCTCACAATCCTGTCCATTTCTCGCTTGTTAGGGTTATGGCTAAAATTCTTGCCAAATTCTAAAAGCCTGTCGGTTTCACCGCTCATTGCTGAAACTACTACCACGACTTGATGCCCTAATTTAACGCTTTCTAAAACCCTTTGAGCGACATTGTGGATCCTTTCTATGCTGCCCATGCTCGTGCCGCCGTATTTTTGAACGATTAACACCCTATAAATACCCCTCTCTTTTGAAATAAGCGATGACTTGGCGGTACACTTGGCGTTTGAAAGGAACGATTTTTTTAAGCAAATCCTTAAGATGAATGAATTGATAAGCCCTAAATTCTGGCGTGTGTTTGTTCAAATCAATGTTGTTCGCATGCTTTAGGCGCACTAAAAAATAGCGTTGTTTTTGCCCGTCAAACGCATAGAATTTGTGCTCCATATTGCTTGGGAAATCATAGGCGATCCATCTGGGGTATTGCGCCAAAATCTCTATTTCATTCGTGCCAATTTCTTCTAATAATTCCCTATAAAGCGCTTCTAATGGGGTTTCGCCCTCATCAATGCCCCCTTGAGGGAATTGCCACGCCCCTTCAATATCTATGCGCTCAGCGATAAAAACTTCGCATGCGTTAGGGTAGTTTGGTGACATGATAATGGCTGCAACATTAGGACGATATTTTTTATGTAGCATAGGTCTTTATTTTAGCTCTTTCTTGTTTGATTAAGATGGTATTATAATGCATGCTGGCTTTAAGTAGGGTTAAGAACGCCATTAAAATCAAAAATTAAGAAAAAAGGGTTTGAAACTCATTTTAATAGCGCCCAAATAACGCTATTAAAACTGAGAGGGTTTATTTGAGAGTGGGGATGTATTTGGCTAAAGCTTTGATGTCTTCATCGCTTAATTTTTTAGCTTGGGCGGTCATGACAGGATTCTTATTAGCACCGCTTTTGAAATCCATAAGATCTTTTTCAATTTCCGCTTCACTCATCATATTGACGATTTTGCTTTTGCCTAAAGCTTTCTTTTCAAATTTAACCCCATGGCAAGCGGCACAACCTTTTACAAGAGCTTTAACATCGGTTGCCATTAAAGCGTTTGCGAACGCCAAAACGCCTAAAGCCACAATAACCTTTTTCATCGTTTGTCTCCTTGACTTACCAAAATAATCCTAAAATGATACAATTACAAGTTTAAGTTTTGCTTAAAAATGAAATGAAAATGGGAGAAATAAATATGATTTTATACATTCATATCCCCTTTTGTGAAAATAAATGCGGTTATTGCGCTTTCAATTCCTATGAAAACAAGCATGGGTTAAAAGAAGAATACGTTCAAGCGTTATGCTTGGATTTAAAGCATGCGTTAAGTCAAACTGATGAACCAATTGAAAGTATTTTTATTGGCGGCGGCACGCCCAACACTTTGAGCGTGAAGGCTTTTGAAAGGATTTTTGAAAGCATTTACCACAATGCGCGCTTGAGCTCAGATTGTGAGATCACCACTGAAGCTAACCCTGAATTGATTTCTAAAGCTTGGTGTCAAGGCTTAAAAGATTTAGGGATCAACCGCTTGAGTTTAGGGGTGCAAAGTTTTAGGGAAGATAAATTATTGTTTTTAGAGCGCCAACATTCCAAAAATATCGCTCCCGTGATAGAAACCATTTTAAAAAGCGGGATTGAAAATGTCAGCATTGATTTGATTTATAACACCCCATTGGATAATGAAAACTCTTTAAAAGAAGAACTAAAACTCGCTAAAGAACTCCCTATCAACCACTTGAGCGCTTACGCTTTGAGTATTGAAAAAAACACGAATTTAGAAAAAAACGCCAAAAAACCCTCATGCACCAATTTTGACAATGTGATAAAAGAGGCTTTAGAGGGCTTTTCTTTTAAGCAATACGAAGTGTCTAATTACGCTAGAAATTATCAAGTCAAACACAACTTAGCTTACTGGGGGGCTAAAGATTATTTAGGGTGTGGGGCTGGGGCTGTGGGCTGCGTGGCGAATGAGCGCTTTTTTGCAAAAAAACTCATAGAAAACTACATTAAAGACCCCCTAAAACGCCAAGTTGAGACGCTTAATAAACAAGACAAGCGCTTAGAAAAATTGTTTTTGGGCTTGAGGTGCGTGCTGGGGGTTGAGCTTAGTTTCTTAGATAAAAATAAAGTAAAGTTTTTGATTGAAGAAAATAAGGCTTTCATTAAAAATAACCGATTGGTAGCGAGCGATTTTTTCATGGTAGATGAAATGGCTTTGTGGCTGTTGTGATTGTAGACTCTGCTTCAATGGAGCATTATAATAAGGATTAAAAAATGCTAGAAAGCGTTTTTTAATTAACGCCTACAAAATTTTTAGCCAAAAACCACCCGATAGCCACCCCAATAAGCCCTAAAAGGTTAGTGCCTAAGACATAAGAAATGGCTTCAAGGTATTGGGATTTTTGCAAGAGTTTTAAAGTGTCTAGCCCATAAGAAGAAAAGGTCGTAAAACCCCCTAAAACCCCGGTAACAAAGAAAATCCCAAAATCATCGCCAAAAACTTTTTTAGCGGCCAAATGCCCCATAAAGCCGATGACAAAACACCCTATGAGATTCACGCTAAAAGTCCCTAAAGGGAAACTTTCAAACATTAAAAATTTACTGGGCATCATTTTGCCCACAAAATACCTTAACGAACTCCCTATAGCTCCCCCTAAAGCGACTCATAAAAAGACAAAATTCATGCATCATCCTTTAAAAATATAACTGAGAGCATTATAATGAGGTGTTTTTAACATTCCTTAACCCTCAAACTTAAAGCCAGTTCTAAACACGCTTCTAAGGAAGGCTTTTGGGCAATATAGCTTTGAATGCCTTGCTCTTGTAGATAAGAAGCGGTCGTGTTGCCGATGCTGATAGCGGTGTAATTTTCTAAAAATTCAAAATAGTGCAAGAAGGCTTTTGCATGGCTTATGGCGGTAAAGATAAGAACGCTCTTTTCTTTGGGTTTTAGGGCGTTTTGTTCGCTTAAAGTCAAATGTTTGAGCTTGTTTTCATAAACAACGGCTTGTTTAAGATTAATGCCATGTTCTAAAAGAATGGCGTCTAAAGGAGAGGCAATTTCTTTTGCCCTGAGATACAAAACGCTTTTTTCTTCCAATAAAGGAAGGATTTCTTTGGCGAACTCTTTACCATGGGCTTTTTTCCCTATAAAGGTGGTTTTAAAATGGTGATCTTGTAGAGTTTTTGCGGTGGGTTCGCTCAAAGCGTAAGCAGGAATGTTTTGTAACGTTTTGAGTTTGGGGCTGTTGTTTAGGGTTTCTAGCAAGGAAAACACCGCATTTTTAGAAGTGAAAACAAGGGCGTTAAAAGGGGTTAAATCCAATTCTAAGGGATAGTAGCGCAATTCATTTAAGATGAGAGTCTTATAAGTGGCGATTCTTTGAGAATGCACCCATACAATCTCCCTCATGCCTAGTTTTTTTTAGCGCAAGTGTCATCATAGACCATTCTAAAGCCGTATTTTTCAAAATCATAGACATTGCCCTCTAAATAATAGGGCGTATAGCCTAATTCATGCATGCTTTTAGCCGCGTCTAAAGCCCTGCGACCAGCCCTGCAATGGAGCAACACTTTTTGATCTTTGTGTTGGGCTAAAAAATCAGCGAGCTTTTCTTGGTCATTGACGCTAATGAGCGTAGCGTTAGGCAAATGCAATTCCTCATATTCGTCCAATTCGCGCACATCTACGACGATAAAATCATTGAAATTGACTTCTTCTAAACTGATTGCATAATCTTCAAGCATGTTTATCCTTAATTTTTAAAGTAACGTTATGTTACAATGATTTGATAAATAGGAATGTTTAAGGAGTGCGTGTGGAAGAAAATTATCATGCTTTTTTTACCGAAGCGAGCGGGTTTTTAAACGAGCGGATCTTTAAGGATTATTTACGCCGTTTGGCTTATGGCATTGACGCGTCATGTTATCGTTATATCCCTAAAATAGTCGCTTGGGTGAAGGATGAAGAAGAAGTCCAAAAGCTTTGTGTTTTAGCCAAAAAGCATGGCGTTTCATTGACTTTTAGAGCGGCTGGGAGTTCCTTATCAGGGCAGGCGAGTTGCGATGGGGTGCTAGTTATGGTTACGCATTTTTTCAAAGACGCTCAAATTTTAGACAACGCTCAAAGCATTCAGCTCTCATGCGGAGTCATAGGAAGCCATGCGAACGCTTTATTGAAACCTTACCATAAAAAAATATGCTCGGATCCCTCTACGATAAACACCGCTATGATAGGGGGGATTGTCGCTAATAACGCTAGCGGGATGTGTTGCGGGGTGGAGCAAAACAGCTACAAAACCCTAAAATCCTTAAGAGTGATTTTGGCTGACAGCACTCTTTTAGACACGGCCAATCAAAAGAGCGTTGAGGATTTCAAAAACGCGCGCAAAGATTTGATTGAAGGGGTTTTGAATTTAAGAAAAGAGATTTTAGAAGACAAAGAATTGCACGCTCTCATTAAGAAAAAATACGAGATCAAAAACACCACCGGCTACAGCTTAAACGCTCTTGTTGATTTTGAAGATCCTATTGAAATCATCAGCCATTTATTCATAGGCTCTGAGGGGACTTTAGGCTTTATTTCAAGCGTGGGATTAGAATGCGTGAAAGACTACGCTTATAAAACTTGCGCGTTATTGTTTTATGAAAATTTAGAGCGATGCGCCAAAGCCGCTCAAATTTTAGCCGCCTTAAAAGCCAAACAACCTGAAATGATTTCTTCAGCAGAGCTTATGGATTATGCGTGCTTAAAAAGCGTGAAAGGCTTAGAGGGCATGCCTAGCGTGGTTTTAGAAGTCAAAGAGCCTAACGCATGCTTACTCATTCAAAGCGAAAGCGATGATCTTTTAATTTTAGAAAACAACATGCAAACGATTTTAAACGCCTTGAATGCGATACCGGTCGTTTTAGATTCTCAAATCAGCAGTGATCCTAATGTTTATCAATCGTGGTGGAAGATCAGAAAAGGCATTTTCCCTATCGCAGCGTCAAAAAGAAAAAGCCAAAGTTCTGTGATCATTGAAGACGTGTGCTTCAGTCAAGAGGATTTTGTAGAGGGGGCAAAAGCGATTGAAGGGCTTTTAAAAAAACATGGCTTTAAGGATAACAGCATTATTTTTGGGCATGCGTTAAGCGGGAATTTGCACTTTGTCGTTACGCCGATTTTAGAAAATGAAGCTGAAAGAAAAGCGTTTGAAAATCTAGCTTATGAGATGTTTTTAATGGTGAGCAAAAGCTCTGGCTCTATTAAAGCCGAACATGGCACAGGCAGGATGGTAGCCCCTTTTGTGGAAATGGAGTGGGGAGAAAAAGCCTATAAAATCCACAAACAAATCAAAGAATTGTTTGATCCTAATGGCCTTTTAAACCCTGATGTGATCATCACAAACGATAAAGAAATCCACACTAAAAATTTAAAGAGCATTTACCCTATTGAAGAGCATTTGGACATGTGCATGGAATGCGGGTTTTGTGAAAGGGTTTGCCCTAGCAAAGATTTATCTTTAACGCCACGACAACGAATCGTTATCCACAGAGAGATAGAGCGCTTAAAAGAAAGGGTAAGTCATGGTCATCACAAAGATCAAGTTTTATTAGATGAGCTTTTAAAAGAGTCTGAATATTTAGCACACGCCACTTGCGCGGTGTGCCATATGTGCTCTATGCTATGCCCTTTAGGAATTGATACCGGAAAGATCGCCCTAAATTATTATCAAAAAAACCCTAAAGGCGAAAAGATCGCTTCAAAGATCCTTAATAACATGCAAACAACCACAAGCGTGGCTCGTTTTTCTTTAAAAAGCGCTCGCTTAGTTCAAAACCTCATAGGCTCTCACAACTTAGTAAGCCTGACCAAAGGGATTAAAAAATTCATCAAGCCTTTCCCTAAAGCCTTTAATTACATGCCCAAAAACAACGCCTATCCTTTAGAAAATAAAACGCTTAAGAGCGAAGAAAAAGTCATTTATTTCAGCACTTGCATCAACCGCTCGTTCGCTCCATCAACCAAAATGGCGGATAAAAGATGCATTCAAGAAGTGTTTGAATCCTTATGCCAAAAAGCCAAAGTTTCTGTGATGTATCCTAATGGATTGGATGCGCTTTGTTGCGGGAAAGCCTTTATCAATTACACCGACTTGACCAAGCAAAACAATGAAAAAAACCATGCGATTTTTTTGCAATTAAGCGATAAGGGGAAAATACCGATCGTTTTAGACCATAGTGCATGTTCGACGCATTTTTTCAAGCAAATGAAAGCTTATAAGGATTTGAAAGTCTATGATTTGAGCGTCTATATTGAAGAAGTTCTAAGCCCTAAATTAAAATTCAACCCCATTAATGAAGACATAGGGTTATACACGATGTGCGCTTTAAAATTAGAAAATAAAGAAGAGCTGTTATTCAATTTAGCTAAAAAATGCACTTTGGGCGAGATTGTTATCCATAAAGAGACGGGTTGTTGCGGCTTTGCGGGGAATAAGGGCTTTTTCACCCCTGAACTGAACGAGAGCGCTTTAAACGGCTTTCAAGCGTTTTACCAATCCTATGATCTTAAAAGGGGTTTTTCCACTTCTAGCACTTGCGAAATCGGTTTGAGTGAAAAAACCCGATTTTCTTGGCAGCATATCGCTTATTTAGTGGATGCTTGCACGCTTTAATGGTGTATAATTAAGGACTTTCTTTAAAGGGTAAAGGCATTGGTTAACACTCTCAAACATCTTGCCATTATTATGGATGGTAATGGCAGGTGGGCTAAATTAAAGAATAAAGCTAGGGCTTATGGGCATAAAAAAGGCGTAAAAACCCTAAAAGACATTACGATCTGGTGCGCTAACCATAAGCTAGAATGCTTGACTTTATACGCTTTTTCTACGGAAAATTGGAAACGCCCTAAAAGTGAAGTGGATTTTTTGATGAAAATGCTTAAAAAATACCTTAAAGATGAGCGATCCACTTATTTAAATAATAACATACGCTTCAGGGCGATAGGGGATTTAGAGGGCTTTTCTAAAGAATTACGAGATACGATTTTACGGCTTGAAAGTGATACCAGGCATTTTAAGGATTTTACGCAAGTTTTAGCCCTTAATTACGGATCTAAAAACGAGCTTTCAAGGGCGTTTAAAAGCTTATTAGAAAGCCCGCCTAGCCATATCAATAATATAGAAAGCCTAGAAAATGAAATCTCTCATCGTTTAGACACGCATGATTTGCCGGAAGTGGATCTATTGTTACGAACAGGGGGGGAAATGCGCCTATCTAATTTCTTATTGTGGCAGTCTAGCTATGCGGAATTGTTTTTCACGCCGATTTTATAGCCTGATTTCACCCCTAAAGATTTAGAAAACATCATTAGCGATTTTTATAAAAGAGTGCGCAAATTTGGGGAATTAAAATGCTAGTAGAAATAGAGAATTTGACTAAAACCTATGGGAGTTTAAAAGCGTTAGACAATATCAATTTGAAACTACCCAAACAGCAATTCATAGGGCTTTTAGGTCCTAATGGGGCGGGTAAAACCACTCTGTTAAAAATTTTAGCTGGGTTGAATTTGAACTATCAAGGGGAAGTGAAAATTTTAAATCAAAAGATCGGTGTAGAGACTAAAAAAAGCGTGGCGTTTTTAAGCGATGGCGATTTTTTAGATCCTAAATTAACGCCTTTAAAAGCGATCGCTTTTTACAGGGATTTTTTCAGCGATTTTGATTCATTAAAAGCCCTAGATTTGCTAAAACGCTTCAGCGTGCCTTTAAAAAGAGAGTTCAAAGCCCTTTCAAAAGGCATGAGGGAAAAATTGCAACTGATTTTAACCCTATCACGAAACGCTTCTTTGTATCTTTTTGATGAGCCGGTGGCTGGGATTGACCCTATTGCAAGAGAAGAGATTTTTGAGTTAATCGCTAAGGAGTTTAGCCAAAACGCAAGTTTGCTAGTCTCTACGCATTTGGTGGTGGATGTGGAAAAGTATTTAGACAGCGCGATTTTTTTAAAAGAAGCTAAAGTGGTGGCTTTTGGGGATGTGGGGGAATTAAAAAAAGGGTATAGCAGTTTGGAAAGAGCGTATAAAGAAAGGCTGAAATAAATCAGTCAGTTTGTCTTAAAACGCCTAAACGCCAATCAAAACTATCACAGATTGTTGGAATATTTTTACATGGAATTTCTTTAAAATTTAAGTATAATTGTAAGAATCGCCTGGGTGATTTGCGTTTCTTATTTGATGGCAAGTTCGTTGAAAAAATAAGTTAGGCTAAGGTAGTGGTTTTTGTGTGATGGCATTTTTTAAATCTGCCCCTAAGAAGATCCTCCTAGCCTTAATAGTGTAGGTTTGTTGAACTTATGCGCATGTAAAAGTAGCGGTCATCTGGGTTGAAAAACAACCACATTTTAGGGAAGACATGAAAGATAACAATAACTATAATGTTTTAATTGTGGGGAATAAGGGGCGAGAGTATGCTTTGGCTCAAAGGCTTCAGCAAGATGAGCGAGTGAATGCTTTGTATTTTTGTTTGGGTAATGGTGGCACTCAAGATTTAGGCGAGAATCTGGAATGCGAACATTACGAGCATATCGTGGAATTGTACTCTAAAAAACAGATCCATTTAGCTATCATTTCAGAAGAAGAGCCTTTGATTTTAGGGCTTACAGAGAGGTTAGAAAAAGCGGGGATTTTAGTGTTTGGGGCTTCTAAAGAAGCGGCTAAGTTAGAGGCTTCTAAAAGCTATATGAAAGCTTTTGTTAAAGAATGCGGTATCAAAAGCGCGTCTTACTTTGAAACAAACGACTTAAAAGAAGCTTTGAGTTACATTCAAAACGCTTCTTTCCCCTTAGTCATTAAAGCGTTGAATAAAAACACAAGCATTGTCCATCAAGAAGAAGAAGCGATAAAAATCCTTGAAGACGCTTTCAAACAGAGCAATGAGCCTGTGATCATAGAGCCTTTTTTAGAGGGGTTTGAGCTTTCAGTTACAGCGCTCATAGCCAATGATGATTTTATCTTGTTGCCCTTTTGCCAAAACTACAAACGCTTATTAGAGGGGGATAATGGGGTCAATACAGGGGGTATAGAGATTATCGCTCCTGCAAACTTTTTCTCTAATGAATTAGAAGAGAAAATAAAAAATCATATCTTTAAACCCACTTTAGAGAAATTTCAGGCTGACAACACGCCTTTTAAAGGGGTTTTACTCGCTGAAATTGTAATCATAGAAGAAAAGGGTGTTTTAGAGCCGTATTTATTGGATTTTAGCGTGCGTTTTAAAGATATTGAATGCCAGACGATTTTACCCCTTTTAGAAAGCTCGCTTTTAGATTTGTGTTTTACCACAGCCAAAGGGGAATTACATTCTCTTGAATTGGTGTTTTCTAAAGAATTTGTGATGAGTGTGGCGCTTGTTTCTAGGAATTACCCCACTAGCTCTTCGCCCAAGCAAACCCTTTATATTGATCCGGTTGATGAAAAAAAGGGTCATTTGATTTTGGGGGAAGTGGAGCAGGATAATGGCGTGTTTGAAAGCAGTGGGGGGAGGGTGATCTTTGCCATTGGCAGAGGAAAATCCTTATTAGAAGCCAGAAACCATGCTTATGAAATCGCTCAAAAGGTGCATTTTGAAGGCATGTTTTATCGCAAGGATATTGGTTTTAAGGTGTTGGATTTGAAAGAATATTCTTGAAGCGTTAAAGTTTAAGACAAACCAAAGAGTTTGTCTTGTTTGTTTTTGAATGCGCTCTCCAAATTTAGAAAAAGAAGAAACTGAAATCATAGAAACACTCCTTATGCGTGAAAAAATGCGTTTATGCCCCTTGTATTGGCGCATCTTAGCGTTTTTAATTGATGGTTTGTTGGTAGCGTTTTTATTGAGCGATCTTTTAGACGCGTGCGATTTCTTGCATTCTTTATATTGGCTGACTAACCCCATTTATTACAGTGCGTTTGTTGCGATGGGTTTTATCATCTTGTATGGCGTTTATGAAATCTTTTTTGTGTGTTTGTGCAAGATGAGTTTGGCTAAATTGGTTTTTAGGATTAAGATTATTGATATTTATTTAGCGGATTGCCCCAGTAGGGCTATTTTATTGAAGCGTTTAGGGTTAAAGATCGTGGTTTTTCTATGCCCCTTTTTATGGTTTGTGGTGTTTAAAAACCCCTATCATAGGGCATGGCATGAAGAAAAAAGCAAAAGTCTTTTGGTGTTGTTTTAATCATGATTTATTGGTTGTATTTGGCGGTCTTTTTTTTGTTAAGCGCATTAGAGGCTAAAGAAATCGCTATGCAACGATTTGACAAACAAAACCATAAGATTTTTGAAATCCTTGCGGATAAAGTGAGCGCTAAAGACAATGTGATAACCGCCTCAGGGAATGCGATCTTATTGAATTATGACGTGTATATTCTAGCGGACAAGGTGCGTTATGACACTAAAACCAAAGAAGCGTTATTAGAGGGGAATATCAAGGTTTATAGGGGCGAGGGTTTGCTCGTTAAAACCGATTATGTGAAATTGAGTTTGAATGAAAAATATGAAATCATTTTCCCCTTTTATGTCCAAGACAGCGTGAGCGGGATTTGGGTGAGCGCGGATATTGCTAGCGGGAAGGATCAAAAATATAAGGTTAAAAACATGAGCGCTTCAGGGTGCAGCATTGATAACCCCATTTGGCATGTCAATGCGACTTCAGGCTCATTCAACATGCAAAAATCGCATTTGTCTATGTGGAATCCTAAGATCTATGTCGGTGATATTCCTGTATTGTATTTGCCCTATATTTTCATGTCCACGAGCAATAAAAGAACTACCGGGTTTTTATACCCTGAGTTTGGCACTTCCAATTTAGACGGCTTTATTTATTTGCAACCCTTTTATTTAGCCCCCAAAAACTCATGGGATATGACCTTTACCCCACAAATCCGCTATAAAAGGGGTTTTGGCTTGAATTTTGAAGCGCGCTACATCAACTCTAAAGACGACAGGTTTTTATTCAATGCGCGCTATTTTAGGAATTACACCCAATACGTCAAACGCTATGATTTGAGGAATCAAAATATCTACGGTTTTGAATTTTTAAGCTCTAGTAGGGACACTTTACAAAAATACTTCCATCTTAAGTCTAATATTGACAACGGGCATTACATTGACTTTTTATACATGAACGATTTGGACTATGTGCGTTTTGAAAAGGTTAATAAGCGCATCACAGACGCCACGCACATGTCTAGGGCGAATTATTATTTGCAAACAGAAAACAATTATTACGGCTTGAATATCAAGTATTTTTTAAACCTGAATAAAATCAACAATAACCGCACGTTCCAATCTGTCCCTAATTTGCAATACCATAAATATTTAAATTCTTTGTATTTTAGAAATTTATTGTATTCGGTGGATTATCAGTTTAGAAACACCGCAAGAGAGATCGGCTATGGCTATGTGCAAAACGCTTTGAATGTGCCGGTGGGCTTGCAATTTTCTTTGTTTAAAAAGTATTTGTCTTTAGGGCTTTGGAACGATCTCCAACTATCTAATGTGGCTTTAATGCAATCTAAAAATTCCTTCGTGCCTACGATCCCTAATGAATCAAGGGAATTTGGGAACTTTGTGTCTTCAAATTTTTCCATGTATGTCAATACGGATTTAGCCAGAGAATACAACAAACTTTTCCACACGATCCAACTAGAAGCGATTTTCAACATCCCTTATTACACCTTTAAAAACGGCTTGTTTTCTCAAAACATGTATGCTTTAAGTGCACAAGCTTTAAACAGCTACACTTCGCCTTTATTGAGAGATTATGATTATCAAGGGCGTTTGTATGACTCTGTGTGGAATCCTAGCAGTATTTTACCCATCAATGCGAGCAACAAGACGGTGGATTTAACCCTAACGCAATACCTTTATGGCTTAGGGGGGCAAGAGTTGTTGTATTTTAAAATATCGCAACTCATCAATCTTGACGATAAAGTTTCGCCCTTTAAAATGCCCCTAGAAAGCAAGATCGGGTTTTCGCCCTTAACGGGATTGAACATCTTTGGGAATGTCTTTTATTCGTTTTATCAAAACCGCTTAGAAGAAATCTCTGTGAACGCCAATTACCAACGCAAATTTTTAAGCTTTAACCTCTCTTATTTTTTAAGAAACAATTTTAGCAGTGGGATTAATAGCATTGTAGAAAATCCTGCGGATTATTTAAAGGCGGGTTTTAGCAACGACTTTGGCTATTTTTCCATGAGCGCGGATGTGGGTTATGATATTAGAAATAACGTGGTTTTAAATTGGAATGTGGGGATTTATAAAAAAATCCGTTGTTTTGGGATTGGCTTTCAATTCGTCAACCAACGACGCCCTATTCTCACTGGCGATCCCAACCAGCCTATAAGAGTGTTTGAAAATAACTATGTTAAGCTAGAATTAGACTTTTCACCGATCACTAAAACCAATGTAACTTACCGCTCTTTACAGCGTAAGTAAAAAAAGGAATGCATTTGAATACGGATTTTAGCCATATCACCGATATAGAGAGCATGCGTTTTATCAATGAAGAAGACGCTCTGAACAAATTGATTAATGAAATCCACACGCGCCATATTGATTTAAAAGATTCCATCATGCTCGCTTTGAGTTTTAACGCCTTGTATTTAGCTAACGCTTTAGCGCAAAAATTTGGGGCGACTTATGATATACTTTTTTTAGAACCTATCTTAGCCCCTTTAAACTCAAAGTGTGAAATCGCTTTAGTGAGTGAAAGCATGGATATTGTGATGAATGAAAGTTTGATCAATTCCTTTGACATCACTTTAGACTATGTTTATGGGGAAGCCAAGCGAGCTTATGAAGAAGACATTTTGTCTCACATTTATCAGTATCGCAAAGGCAATGCGATCAAAAGCTTAAAAGATAAAAATATTTTTATCGTAGATAGGGGGATTGAAACCGGGTTTAGAGCAGGGTTAGGCGTGCAAACTTGCTTGAAAAAAGAATGCCAAGACATTTATATTTTAACCCCCATTCTCGCACAAAATGTCGCTCAAGGCTTAGAAAGTTTGTGCGATGGGGTGATTAGCGTGTACCGCCCTGAATGTTTTGTCTCTGTGGAACACCATTATAAAGAACTCAAGCGATTAAGCAATGAAGAAATTGAAAAATACTTGGGCGCTAACAACGTGCCTAATTTAAAAAAGGAACATTAAATATGGATTTTATCACCATCAATTCCAGTAACAAAACCGAAGAGTTCGCTCTCAAACAAGTAGTAAAACAAGCCACTAGCTCTCTAATGTATCGCTTAGGAAAAACCATCATTTTAGCGAGCGTGTGTGTGGAAAGAGAGCCTGTGAGTGAAGATTTTCTGCCTTTAGTGGTGCAGTTTTTAGAAAAATCTTATGCAGCCGGAAAGATCCCAGGCGGTTTTGTTAAAAGAGAAGGCAGGGCGCAAGATTTTGAAATCTTAACCTCTAGGCTCATAGACAGGACTTTACGCCCTTTATTCCCTAAAGATTACCGCTACCCTACACAGATCACTTTAATGGTTTTAAGCCATGATATTGAAAACGATTTGCAAGTCTCTGCTTTAAACGCCGCTTCAGCCGCTCTCTTTTTGGCCCATATCGCTCCCATTAAAAGCGTGAGCGCTTGCAGGATCGCTAGGGTGGATAACGAATTTATCATTAACCCTAACACAAGCCTTTTGAATCAATCCAGTTTGGATTTGTTCGTGTCCGGCACAAAAGAGAGTTTGAACATGATAGAAATGCGCTCTTTGGGGCAAAAATTAAACGCTTTAGAAGAGCCTTTAATGCTAGAAGCTTTAGAATTGGCTCAAAAAAGTTTGAAAGAAACCTGCGCGCTTTATGAAGAGGCTTTCACGCCCTATCAAAACGAACTCCTTTTTAAAGAGAGCGAAGGGATAGCCCTTAATGAAAGGCTGTTAGATTTATTAACAAATCAGTATTTTGATGAAATCATCAAAGGCATTGAAAGCTCTGCTTTGAGCGAGCGAGAAAATGTTTTCAAAGAAGTGGCTAGAAAAATCAGCGAAGCCCACTCAGAATTCAGTTTAGAAGAAATTGAATTGTCTTTAGAAAAAGTGAAAAAAACCGAGATCAGACGCATGATTATTCAAGATAAGATCCGCCCAGATAAGCGCGCGTTAGAAGAAGTGCAGTCCATTTTGATAGAGAGCGATTTGCTCCCTATGGCGCATAGCTCCATTTTATTCACTAGGGGGCAAACGCAGAGCTTAGTGGTAGGGGTTTTAGGCACGGATAATGACGCTCAAACCCATGAGAGTTTGGAGCATAAAACCCCTATCAAAGAGCGCTTCATGTTCCATTACAATTTCCCTCCTTTTTGCGTGGGTGAAGCGAGTTCTATTGGCGCGACTTCAAGGCGCGAATTAGGGCATGGGAATTTGGCTAAAAGTAGCCTTAGAAACGAGTATTAAAAATAAAGAGCAGGTGATACGATTGGTTTCTGAGATTTTAGAAAGCAATGGTTCAAGCTCAATGGCGAGCGTGTGCGCAGGGTCTTTAGCCCTTTATGCAAGCGGTGTGGAAATTTATGATTTAGTCGCTGGGGTGGCTATGGGCATGGTGAGCGAAGGGCAAGATCACGCTATTTTAAGCGATATTAGCGGATTAGAAGACGCCGAAGGCGATATGGATTTTAAGATTGCCGGGAATGTAGAAGGCATTACGGCTATGCAAATGGATACCAAAATGAGCGGTATCCAATTAGAGGTTTTATACCAAGCCTTACTCCAAGCTAAAGAAGCGCGGAAACATATTTTAAAGATCATGCATGAAGCGAAAGAAAAGATTGTGATCAATTTTTCCCATTTGCCCACGACTGAAATTTTTAATGTCACGCCCGATAAAATTGTAGAAATTATCGGTCAAGGGGGGCGTGTGATTAAAGAGATAGTAGAAAGGTTTGAGGTTAAGATTGATTTGAACAAACCGAGCGGTGAAGTGAAAATCATGGGGAATAAAGAGCGCGTTTTAAAAACTAAAGAATTTATTTTAAATTATTTGCATTCTTTAGATCAAGAATTGGAGCAATACGCTATTGATGAGGTGCTAGAAGCTCAAGTGAAACGAATCGTGGATTTTGGAGCGTTTTTAAGCTTGCCTAAGGGGGGCGAAGGCTTGTTAAGAAAGCAAAACATGGATAGGTGTCAAGTGGTTTTAAAAGAAGGCGATAGTATCAAATGTAGGGTGATTAGCTTCAATAAGGGTAAAATCGCTTTGGATTTGGCTTAAAATTTTTAAAAAGCATTTTTAAAAGAGATTTTAAGCAAATTTAGATTAAAATAAATCCTTGCTTGTATTTTTGAAAGTAGAGGAACGATTCGAAATGAAAATCAAGCCTAATTTTTGAAACGGAGTGCGAAAATGAAATTTTTAGCGTTATTTTTTCTGGCTTTAGCGGGCGTTGCTTTCGCTCATGATGGTGGCATGGGTGGGATGGATATGATTAAATCCTATTCTATCTTAGGGGCGATGATCGGTCTAGGGATTGCCGCTTTTGGTGGGGCGATCGGTATGGGGAATGCGGTCGCAGCGACCATTACAGGCACAGCGAGAAACCCAGGAGTGGGCGGTAAATTGCTCACAACCATGTTCGTGGCCATGGCGATGATTGAAGCGCAAGTGATTTATACTCTAGTGTTTGCTATTATCGCTATTTATAGTAACCCATTCTTAAGTTAAGGGTTTTTGATGAGCTAAATTATTGCTTAAAAAGCATGATTTAGCTATAATATTTGTTTTAGATTTTTAGCACTGGTGGTGGAATTGGTAGACACGCCATCTTGAGGGGGTGGTGGGAGCAATCTCGTGCGAGTTCGAGTCTCGCCCAGTGCACCATTAAGTTTCTTTAAGGAATAAGTGGGTATAATCTCACTCTTTGCTCTATGATACGCCGAAGTGGTGGAATTGGTAGACACGCTAGACTCAAAATCTGGTGGGAGCAATCCCGTGTCGGTTCGAGTCCGACCTTCGGCACCATTAATAGTAATCTTTTTCAATCTGCTTTTTATCTTTTTTCATTCAAATAGTTTTGTTCCCAATGGATTAGCGGGTTTTTAAGCCTTTTTAAAGGATTGTTTAAGCAAATTTGAAGGGATTAAAAGAGAGAGCGTTTTTACTCCATTTAAAGGAGCGTGAGTTTGGGTATAATAGCAAAAAAAATTTGTATCAAGTTTTATTGGAATAGATGAGAAAAATCTGCTTAAGTTATCTTGACCCAAATACATTCCAATTGGAGATCTTATAATGTTGGATTTGTCTTATAGCTTGGAGCGTGTCTTGCAAGAAGACCCGGCAGCTAGGAATAAGTGGGAGGTTCTCTTGCTTTATCCGGGCATTCATGCGCTGCTTTGTTACCGCCTAGCGCATGCGTTGCACAAGCGGAGGTTTTACTTCATCGCACGTGCGCTTTCTCAGTTAGCACGCTTTATCACTGGGATAGAAATCCACCCGGGCGCTAAGATTGGGAGAGGGCTTTTTATCGATCATGGCATGGGTGTGGTGATTGGCGAGACCACAGAGATTGGAGATGATGTTACCATTTATCATGGCGTAACTCTGGGTGGCACGGGCAAATTTAAGGGCAAGCGCCACCCTACTTTAGGCAATCGTGTGGTAGTGGGGGCAGGGGCTAAGGTCTTGGGCGCGATTTGCGTGGGCGATGATGTGAAGATCGGAGCTAATGCGGTGGTGCTTTCAGATTTGCCCACGGGTTCTACGGCTGTAGGCTCTAAAGCTAAAACCATCACAAAAGATCATTAATTTTAGACAAGCAGCTGGAGTTTGCGCCATGCGGGTTGTTTTGAGAGTAAATTGATTTAATGTTACAGAGAGGGATTTTATGAGAGTTAAGCGAGTTTGTTATTAAGCTATTTTTTAGGGATTTTGTGATCAAATACTCAAATTAGGTTTATTTGTTAGTCAGACTATAGACTAGACTGGTAGTTTGGCGTTGGGTATATCACAATTTATATTTTAGGAGATTTATAATGGCGGTTGTAATTAAAGTCGTTAATGGCAAAAATACAGGAATATGAGAATGGTAACTATAAAAGAACTTATGGTAGTAATATCGTAGCTACAGATACTGATGGGCATATTGTTGCTGCTGTTACTGCAAAGGGTAAGGTAGAAGAATATGAGAATGGTAGTTATAAAAGAACCTACTAGAAAATAAGGTAATAGCGACAAAAGCTTTGGCACATTCAGCTAGTGGGGGGTGTCGCTGTTTTTCTAGCGGTATTTTAATGAGCAGTTGCGATAGAAAAAGTCTTTGTTTATAATAGGGGGTTGTTTCGTTGTTTTAATGAAGCGATTGGTAGGGTGTGCGGTATTAAAAAACGATCATTGTTTCACATAGGACTGATTAGTTGGTTTTAGGATTATTTTAATCGTGGGGGTTAAGACTTATTCATAATCAAGTTATGTTACAATACATAAAATTTAACTTTAATAATAGCCATACCATTTTCAAAGAAGCATACAAACATAGATCAATGAACTACATCGGCTCTAAATACAAGCTCATTCCCTTTATTAAGGAAAATATCCATGCGGTTGTAGGGGACAACCTTTCTGGTGCGATTTTTTGTGATTTATTCGCTGGGACGGGCATTGTGGGGCGTGCGTTTAAAAAAGCCGTTAATAAGATCATCTCTAATGATTTGGAATATTATAGCTTTGTTTTGAATCAAAATTATATCGGCAACATTCAAGAAATCCCCAATAAAGAAGAGCTTATTGATAGGCTCAATAGCGTTGCTTCAAAAAAAGGTTTTATCTATTCGCATTATTCTTTGGGGGGGAGTTCAAGGCAGTATTTTAGCGAAACAAACGCTCAAAAAATTGATGCGATGCGTCTAAAAATTGAAGAGCTTAAGCTTTCTCAAAATATTGATAACCATTCGTATTACTTTTTGCTCGCATCGTTATTAGAGAGCGCGGACAAGGTGGCTAACACCGCTTCAGTTTATGGGGCTTTTTTAAAACGCCTTAAAAAAAGCGCTCAAAAAGAACTCATCTTAAAAGGCGCTCATTTTGATGTGAGTTTAAACGCTAATGAAGTGTATCAGCAAGACGCTAGCGAGTTGATCGGAAAGATTTCAGGGGATATTTTGTATTTAGACCCTCCTTACAATGCGAGGCAATACGGGGCGAATTACCATTTATTGAACACGATTGCTGCTTATACGCCCTTTGCTCCAAAAGGCAAAACCGGCTTGCCCAGTTACCAGAAATCCTCTTTTTGCTCTCGTTCTCAAATCTTAAACGCTTTTGAAGACTTGATCAAAAAAGCGCGATTCAAATATATTTTTTTAAGCTATAACAATGAAGGGCTTATGAGCGAAACAGAGATTAAAAATATCTTAAAAAAATACGGCGCTTACTCCTTAATGACCAAAACCTACATGCGTTTTAAAGCGGATAACAAACGCGCCCATAAAGCCGCGCACACCAAAGAGTGTTTGCATGTTCTTATCAAATAAGAGTCAAGATAGCCCAACCTTTAAGAACGAGCTTTAAGTTAAAAAATCTAAAGAGCGTTAGAGTTTTAAATGAGGCTTTAGCAGGCGGTATTTGATTAAAACCAATCCAAGATACTCCAATAATGATAAAAATAATCGCTTAAATACCGCTTAAATAAGGTAAAATGAAACCAAAATAAGCCTATAAAAAGGGGAAATCATGGCGCTTGAAGTGGTTTTATGGGATTTTGATGGCGTGATTTTTGACAGCATGCATTTAAAAAATGAAGGGTTTAAAGCGTTGTTTCAAAAGCATGGCAACAAGAATCAAGAGGATTTAAAGCAATTTGAAGTTTATCATTATCAAAGTGGGGGGATTTCAAGGAATGAAAAAATCCAATATTTTTATAATGAGATTTTAAAAACCCCTATCGCTCAAGAAGAAGTGGATGCATTAGCCCTAGAATTTGGCGCTATCATAGAGCAGAAGCTTTTTGATAGGGGGCATTTGAATAGCGAAGTGATGGCGTTTATTGATAAGCATTATCAAAATTACATTTTCCATATCGCTTCAGCGTCCTTGCATAGCGAATTGCAAGTGTTGTGCGAGTTTTTAGGGATCATTAAGTATTTTAAGAGCGTTGAAGGGAGTCCGCCTAATAAACCCAAAATCATCGCTAATATCATTCAAAAATACGCCTATGACCCAAGCCGCATGCTAATGATAGGCGATAGCGTCAACGACTATGAAAGTGCTCAAGCTAATAAAGTGGCGTTTTTGGGCTATAACAGCAAGGTTTTGAAAAATTTAGTGGGGCAAGATGGCTATCAAGGGAAGTATTTGGAGAGCTTTAAGGGGTTTGATTTGCAAAACTTCAAGCAAGAGTGAAGCCGCTTGATCAGCCAAGTTTGTCTTTGTGCTGGCTCATGTCAATGATGACTTCACAGCGTTCAATTGTGCTTAAGCGGTGGGCGATAACGATTAGGGTTTTATTTTTGGCGATTTGATAGATTTCATCCATGATTTTACTCTCGGTTTCATTGTCTAGGGCTGAAGTGGCTTCATCTAAAACCAAAATTTCAGGGTTATCGTATAAGGCTCTTGCGATGCCTATGCGTTGTTTTTGACCGCCGCTAAGCTTAGCGCCCCCTTCGCCCACTTGGGTTTTAAGCTACTCATGCTCGCATAAAAAATCATAGATATGAGCCATTTTACACACTTTAATCAAGCGTTTTTCATCAATCGCGCTCCCAAAAGCGATATTATCCCCCACAGTGCCATCAAAAAGGTAAATATTTTGGGGGATATAGCCTATTTTTTTACGCCATGAGCGCCTGTTTTCTTTGGTTAAAAGGGTGTTGTCAATAAAAATTTCCCCACTTTTAGGGTAGGTAAGCCCCATAATAATATCCGCCAGCGTGGATTTCCCGCACCCGCTATAGTCTATGAGAGCGACTTTTTGACCTTTTTGAATGGTGAGGTTAAAATTTTTTAAAACCGGGTGTTTTGACTTATAAGCGAATGAGATGTTTTGGAGAGTGATTTTTTCATTAAAGTCTAAAGGGACTAAATCCTCTTCAACGATGGTTTTAGAAAGGCTTTTAAAAACAACATTGGTCGCAAGCTGGTTGTAAGCGATTTCATTATAATAGTTGATCACTCCAGTTACAGAAGGGAGTATGCGATAAAGCGCTAGGGCATACATAGAAATGGTAGGGAGCACCATTTTAGCTTCGCCGTATTTGAATAGAATGTAAGCGACCGCTAAAATCAACAAGCTAAAGCCTACGGTTTCTATTGAATACCTGGGGACCACTTGCAAAGTGGAGTAAATGATCTCAGTGTCATGGGCTTTACGGCTATTTTCTCCAAAAAGTTTGTGGGCTTCTTCGTGGTTGTCTTTGAGTTTAGTGATCTTAAAATTGCTGAAAAATTTTGAAAAGACTTTAAGCGTTTGCGCTTTGGATTTGGCAGCCATCTCACCCTTTTTTTTGATAAGGACGGTGACTTTTTTGACAATAAAAAAAATTTGTAAGGCGAGGATCGTGGTAAAAACGAGCGTTATTTTCCAATTAGTCAATATGAGCGTGGAATAGAAAAAAACGATCACGGTTATTTCGGTCAATAAACTCAAAAAAGCGTTAAAGCTCATAAACATGCCCTCCGCTTTATTGTTGATAATGTCCCTTAAAGAATCCAAGTTGTGGTTAAGGTGGGAGAGGTAGTTGCTTTTAATGTGCTGTAAAAAAAGTTGTTGCTTGATTTGATAAGCTTTTTTATTGGAAAAACGCCCTTTCAAATAAGTGAAAGACACCCCATAAAACATCCTGAACAAATAAATCCCCACCAAGCAAAAACTAAAGAAATACATAAGGCGAACGGGAGATGAAAAATGGAAAAAATCATAGACCATTTTCCAGTCTTTATCGTCTAAAGCCCTGCTGGGATCGGAAGCGAGAGTGATAAAAGGCATTAAGAGGGTTAGAGACATCACTTCCACAAAAGAAGAAAAAACCGCCATCAGCACAAGCAGGAAAAAAACCATTTTTTCCTTGAAAGTGATGAGCATGTAGATTTGCTTTAAAGAACGTAAAAAGTATTTTAAAGTAGAAATTTTATGTTTTTTTTTCGCCATAATTTAAGTGTCCATAAATTCTTTTATATGTAATAAGCTTGAGCTGTGTTAAGCCAAATTGAGCTAGATTATAGCTAAATTTTAACCATGCTCTGTGCCATACGAATAATTTAGCTTTCTGTCATCATTTCTTGACAAGTCAAGTATAAAACTGCTATAATCCCAAGTCTTTGATTATTTTAGTTGCTGGCTTAGCTCAGTTGGTAGAGCAGCTGCCTTGTAAGCAGCAGGTCGGGGGTTCAAGTCCCTTAGCCAGCTCCAGTTAAAATGTTATTTTGCAAAGTTTTTGGTGAGATACTCAAGTGGTCAACGAGGGCAGACTGTAAATCTGCTGACTATGTCTTCCGTGGTTCGAATCCACGTCTCACCACCATTTTGTTTTATAGATGCGGGAATAGCTCAGTTGGCTAGAGCATCAGCCTTCCAAGCTGAGGGTCGCGGGTTCGAGTCCCGTTTCCCGCTCCATTTTTAGGATAACATTTTAGTTTTTGAGACGCCTATATAGCTCAGAGGCAGAGCACTTCCTTGGTAAGGAAGAGGTCGGCGGTTCAATTCCGCTTATAGGCTCCAGTTTATAATCTCTTGAATGGCGATAAGACAGAAATGTCTTAAATTTTGTGGTAGCATTTAGGAATACTTAGGATTTTGTTTAGTATAATTCTAAAATCCATTTCAAAAAATTAAGGAGAAATACAAATGGCAAAAGAAAAGTTTAATAGAACTAAGCCGCATGTTAATATTGGAACCATTGGGCATGTGGACCATGGTAAAACGACTTTGAGTGCAGCGATTTCAGCGGTGCTTTCTTTGAAAGGTCTTGCAGAAATGAAAGATTATGATAATATTGATAACGCCCCTGAAGAAAAAGAAAGAGGGATCACTATCGCTACTTCTCACATTGAATATGAGACTGAAAACAGACACTATGCGCATGTGGATTGCCCAGGACACGCTGACTATGTAAAAAACATGATCACCGGTGCGGCGCAAATGGACGGAGCGATTTTGGTTGTTTCTGCGGCTGATACTCCTATGCCTCAAACTAGAGAACATATCTTATTGTCTCGTCAAGTAGGCGTGCCTCACATTGTTGTTTTCTTAAACAAACAAGACATGGTAGATGACCAAGAATTGTTGGAACTTGTAGAAATGGAAGTGCGCGAGTTGTTGAGCGCGTATGAATTCCCTGGCGATGACACTCCTATCATAGCGGGTTCAGCTTTGAGAGCTTTAGAAGAAGCAAAGGCTGGTAATGTGGGTGAATGGGGTGAAAAAGTGCTTAAACTCATGGCTGAAGTGGATGCCTATATCCCTACTCCAGAAAGAGACACTGAAAAAACTTTCTTGATGCCGGTTGAAGATGTGTTCTCTATTGCGGGTAGAGGGACTGTGGTTACAGGTAGGATTGAAAGAGGCGTGGTGAAAGTAGGCGATGAAGTGGAAATCGTTGGTATCAGACCTACACAAAAAACGACTGTGACTGGTGTAGAAATGTTTAGGAAAGAGTTGGAAAAAGGTGAAGCCGGCGATAATGTGGGCGTGCTTTTGAGAGGAACTAAAAAAGAAGAAGTAGAACGCGGTATGGTTCTATGCAAACCAGGTTCTATCACTCCGCACAAGAAATTTGAGGGAGAAATTTATGTCCTTTCTAAAGAAGAAGGCGGGAGACACACTCCATTCTTCACCAATTACCGCCCGCAGTTCTATGTGCGCACGACTGATGTGACTGGCTCTATCACCCTTCCTGAAGGCGTAGAAATGGTTATGCCTGGCGATAATGTTAAAATCACTGTAGAATTGATTAGCCCTGTTGCGTTAGAGTTGGGAACTAAATTTGCGATTCGTGAAGGCGGTAGGACCGTTGGTGCTGGTGTTGTGAGTAATATTATTGAATAATATTAGCAAAAAGAGTTACCATAAAGGGTCATTATGAAAGTTAAAATAGGGTTGAAATGTTCTGATTGTGAAGATATCAATTACAGCACAACCAAGAACGCTAAAACTAACACTGAAAAACTGGAGCTTAAGAAGTTCTGCCCAAGGGAAAACAAACACACTCTTCATAAAGAAATCAAATTGAAGAGCTAGTTCTTTCTTTTGTGTTGTGATTGAAAAGGAGGGGAGGTTAGGTCAGTAGCTCCAATGGTAGAGCGTCGGTCTCCAAAACCGGTTGTTGGGGGTTCGAGTCCCTCCTAGCCTGCCATCTACTAATTTATTCTATCAAATTTTTGTTTCAATTGGATTGTTTTTGAATTTTTTAATTTTAGTTTAAGCTATTTTGGATAAAATTGAAAATTCTTTTAATGTATAAATGTATGAAGTTTAAGTGAGGGCGAAAAGAGACTATGGATAAATGGCTCATGCAATATAAATTAGCTAGAGAAGAGCTTTCTAAAGTGATATTTCCTATTAAGGAGCAGATACGCAACGCGCTTATTTCTGTTTTGGTGGTGGTGAGCGCTATCACGCTGTTTTTAGCTTTGTTGGATTTTTCTCTAGGGGCTTTTGTCTCTAGTGTTCTATAGGTTGGTGGCTTTAAATAAGGAGAATAATGATGGATTGGTATGCCATACAAACTTATTCAGGGAGCGAGCAGTCCGTTAAGAAAGCGATTGAGAATCTAGCGAATGACCATAATATAAGAGATAGGATACAAGAGATCATTGTGCCTACTGAAGATATTATAGAGGTTTCTAAAAAAAGCAAGACGAAAGTAACGGAACGAAGCCTTTATCCTGGATATGTGTTTATTAAGGTGGATTTAGATACGGTTTTGTGGCATAAGATACAATCTTTGCCAAGAGTGAGCCGTTTTATTGGAGAAAATAAAAAGCCAACCCCATTGAGTGAAGCGGATATTGGGCATATTTTAGAAAAAATGAATAACCGAGCAGCCCCCAAGCCCAAAATCTTTTTTGAGCAAGGTGAAGTGGTGCGCGTGGTGGAAGGCCCTTTTGCGAACTTTACCGCTACGGTAGAAGAGTATGATGTGGAACACCGCAAGCTCAAGCTCAATGTTTCTATTTTTGGTAGGAACACTCCAATAGAGATTTTGCATTCGCAAGTGGAAAAAATTATATAACTTTTTAAGGAGAAAACATGGCTAAAAAAGTAGTCGGAGAAATCAAACTTCAAATCCCTGCCGGTAAGGCAAACCCTTCACCTCCCGTAGAGCTAGCGTTGGGTCAAAGAGGGGTTAATATCATGGAATTTTGTAAGGCTTTTAATGAAAGAACTAAAGACATGGGGAGTTTTAATATCCCGGTCATTATCACGGTTTATCAAGACAAAAGTTTTACCTTTATCACTAAAAAGCCTCCGGTAACGGATTTGATCAAAAAAGCTTCTGGGGTTGAAAAAGGCTCTGATAACCCGCTTAAAAATAAGATCGCAAAGCTCACCCACAAGCAAGTAGAAGAAATCGCACAATTGAAAATGGAAGATTTAAACACAAGCACCATGGAAGCAGCTAAAAAAATCGTTATGGGTAGCGCTAGGAGCATGGGCGTAGAAGTTGTGGATTGATTGGGTTTTGTTGGAATTGAAAGAAATTTTTAAGGATTAGAATCGTGGCAAAAAAAGTATTTAAAAGATTGGAAAAACTTTTTTCTAAAATTCAAAACGATAAAGCGTATGGCGTAGAGCAAGGCGTAGAGGTGGTTAAATCCCTCGCTTCAGCCAAATTTGATGAAACCGTGGAAGTAGCGTTAAGACTAGGGGTTGATCCAAGGCATGCGGATCAAATGGTGCGCGGTGCGGTGGTGCTTCCTCATGGAACAGGGAAAAAAGTGAGGGTGGCTGTTTTTGCAAAAGACATTAAACAAGATGAAGCCAAGAACGCTGGGGCTGATGTCGTTGGCGGAGACGATTTGGCTGAAGAAATCAAAAATGGTCGCATTGATTTTGACATGGTGATCGCAACGCCCGATATGATGGCGGTTGTCGGTAAAGTGGGTAGGATTTTAGTACCTAAGGGTTTGATGCCAAACCCTAAAACCGGAACCGTTACGATGGATATTGCTAAAGCGGTTAGTAACGCTAAAAGCGGTCAAGTGAATTTCAGGGTGGATAAAAAGGGCAATGTTCATGCCCCTATTGGTAAGGCGAGTTTTCCTGAAGAAAAAATCAAAGAAAACATGCTTGAGTTGGTTAAAACGATCAACCGCCTAAAACCCAGTAGCGCGAAAGGCAAATATATTAGAAACGCCGCTCTTTCGCTCACCATGTCCCCTTCAGTGAGTTTGGACGCACAAGAATTGATGGACATTAAATAGCGTTAGGGGTTTTTAATCTTAGGCTGAAGATCGTAAGAGCTAAAAAGCTTAAAATTTCTTTTTTAAAAAGATAATCTTGCAGAGGTCTAGTCTAGAAAGGAGGAAAAGATGCAAAAACAACATCAAAGGCAGCATAAAGTAGAGCTAGTCGCTAACTTAAAATCGCAATTTGTGGATGCCAAAGCCCTTTTAATTTGCGATTATAAGGGTCTTAGCGTGAAAAAGTTGGAAGCTTTAAGGAATAAGGCTCGCAATCAAGGCATTAAAGTGCAAGTGATTAAGAACACGCTTGCTCATATTGCCATGAAAGAGGCTGGCTATTCTGATTTGGATTTGAAAGAAACCAATGTGTTTTTGTGGGGCGGTGATCAAATCGCTCTCTCTAAACTCGTGTTTGATTTCCAAAAAGAGCATAAAGATCACTTTGTGTTGAAAGCGGGCTTGTTTGATAAAGAAAGCGTTAGCGTAGCTCATGTGGAAGCGGTTTCAAAACTCCCAAGCAAAGAAGAGCTTATGGGAATGTTGCTTTCTGTTTGGACGGCTCCGGCGCGTTATTTTGTGACCGGTTTAGACAATTTGCGTAAAGCGAAAGAAGAAAACTAAGAGCCTATGATGGCTTTAATTGAAAAAATTTGAAGGATTGGATTATGGCAATTTCAAAAGAAGAAGTGTTAGAGTATATTGGTTCATTGAGCGTTTTAGAGCTTGCTGAATTGGTTAAAATGTTTGAGGAAAAATTTGGTGTGAGCGCGACTCCAACGGTCGTAGCGGGTGCGGCTGTAGCTGGCGGTGCAGCGGCTGAGAGTGAAGAAAAAACCGAATTTAATGTGATTTTAGTAGATAGCGGTGCTGAAAAAATTAAGGTGATTAAAGTGGTTCGTGAAATCACTGGACTTGGCCTGAAAGAAGCTAAAGACGCTACCGAAAAAACCCCTCATGTGCTTAAAGAGGGCGTGAATAAAGAAGAAGCTGAAACCATCAAGAAGAAACTTGAAGAAGTAGGCGCTAAGGTTGAAGTCAAGTAAGACTTAAAAACAGAAAGGCCTTTGCGCCTTTCTCTGCTCTAGCGTGGCAGATGATTTTGCTCCATGATTTTGTTTGTGAGCGTGTGGTCTAAAGTGGTTAGTATTGCAGGTGGGTTTTGGTATTTTTATCATGGTATGGTTCTAAAGTTTAAAGATCCTTTTGCAATGCTTACTTGAATTAATGCATTAAATAACTCAAAATTTTTGATCAAAGGCTTGAAATATGTCAAAAAAAATTCCCCTAAAAAACCGCTTGAGAGCTGATTTTACAAAAACCCCGACAGATTTAGAAGTTCCTAATTTATTATTATTACAACGAGACAGCTATGATTCTTTCTTGTATTCCAAAGATGGCAAAGAGAGCGGGATTGAAAAGGTTTTTAAATCCATTTTCCCTATCCAAGATGAGCATAACCGTATCACTTTAGAATACGCGGGTTGCGAATTTGGCAAGTCTAAATACACTGTTAGAGAAGCGATGGAGAGGGGCATTACCTACTCTATCCCCCTCAAAATTAAAGTGCGCTTGATCTTGTGGGAAAAAGATACCAAGAGTGGCGAAAAGAACGGCATTAAGGATATTAAAGAACAAAGCATTTTCATTCGTGAGATCCCTTTGATGACAGAACGCACTTCGTTTATTATTAATGGGGTGGAGCGCGTGGTGGTCAATCAGCTCCACAGAAGCCCCGGTGTGATTTTCAAAGAAGAAGAATCTAGCACTTCTTTAAACAAGCTCATTTACACAGGGCAAATCATCCCTGATAGGGGTTCGTGGCTGTATTTTGAATACGATTCTAAAGATGTTTTGTATGCTCGTATCAACAAACGCCGTAAGGTGCCTGTTACCATTTTATTCAGGGCGATGGATTATCAAAAACAAGACATTATTAAAATGTTCTACCCGCTTGTGAAAGTGCGTTATGAAAACGATAAATATTTGATCCCATTTGCTTCATTAGACGCCAATCAAAGAATGGAATTTGACTTGAAAGATCCTCAAGGCAAGATTATTCTTTTAGCGGGTAAAAAGCTCACTTCAAGAAAGATTAAAGAGCTTAAAGAAAACCATTTAGAATGGGTGGAATACCCTATGGATATTTTACTCAATCGTCATTTAGCTGAGCCTATTATGGTAGGGAAAGAAGTCTTATTGGACATGCTCACTCAGCTAGATAAAAACAAATTAGAAAAAATCCACGATTTAGGCGTGCAAGAATTTGTGATCATCAACGATCTAGCTTTAGGGCATGACGCTTCCATTATCCATTCTTTTTTGGTCGATTATGAGTCTTTGAAATTACTCAAGCAAACCGAAAAAATTGACGATGAAAACGCTCTAGCGGCGATTCGTATCCATAAGGTTATGAAACCAGGCGATCCTGTTACGACTGAAGTGGCTAAGCAATTTGTCAAAAAACTTTTCTTTGACCCTGAACGCTATGATTTGACCATGGTGGGACGCATGAAAATGAATCACAAGTTAGGCTTGCATGTGCCTGATTACATCACGACTTTAACGCATGAAGATATTATCACCACCGTTAAATACCTCATGAAAATCAAAAACAATCAGGGCAAGATTGATGACAGGGACCACTTGGGCAATCGTAGGATCAGGGCGGTAGGGGAATTGTTGACCAATGAATTGCATTCAGGCTTAGTGAAAATGCAAAAGACCATTAAAGACAAGCTCACTACCATGAGTGGGGCTTTTGATTCACTCATGCCCCATGACTTGGTCAATTCTAAAATGATCACAAGCACCATCATGGAATTTTTCATGGGCGGTCAGCTCTCGCAATTCATGGATCAAACTAACCCTTTGAGTGAGGTTACGCACAAGCGCCGCCTTTCAGCGCTCGGTGAAGGGGGGATTGGTGAAAGACAGGGTAGGGTTTGAAGCCAGGGATGTATACCCCACGCATTATGGTAGAATTTGTCCCATTGAGACCCCAGAAGGTCAAAATATCGGTTTGATCAACACCCTTTCCACTTTCACAAGAGTGAATGATTTAGGCTTTATTGAAGCCCCTTATAAAAAGGTTGTGGATGGCAAGGTAGTGGGTGAGACGATTTATTTGACCGCTATTCAAGAAGACAACCACATCATCGCTCCCGCAAGCACCCCCATTGATGAAGAGGGTAATATTTTAGGCGATTTGATTGAAACGCGCGTGGAAGGCGAGATTGTTTTAAACGAAAAAAGCAAAGTAACCTTAATGGATTTAAGCTCTAGCATGCTAGTAGGGGTCGCCGCATCGCTCATTCCTTTCTTAGAGCATGATGACGCCAACCGCGCTTTAATGGGGACTAACATGCAGCGCCAAGCCGTGCCTTTGTTAAGAAGCGACGCTCCCATTGTAGGCACAGGGATTGAAAAAATTATCGCTAGGGATTCTTGGGGAGCGATCAAGGCCAATCGCGCAGGCGTTGTAGAAAAAATTGATTCTAAAAACATTTATATTTTAGGCGAAGGTAAAGAAGAAGCCTATATTGACGCGTATTCTTTGCAGAAAAACTTGCGCACCAACCAAAACACTAGCTTCAATCAAGTCCCTATCGTTAAAGTGGGCGATAAAGTGGAAGCCGGGCAAATCATCGCTGATAGCTCTAGCATGGATAGGGGCGAGTTAGCGTTGGGGAAAAATGTGCGCGTGGCGTTCATGCCTTGGAATGGCTATAACTTTGAAGACGCGATCGTGGTGAGTGAGCGCATCACTAAAGATGATATTTTCACTTCCACCCACATTTATGAAAAAGAAGTGGACGCTAGGGAGCTTAAGCATGGCGTGGAGGAATTTACCGCTGATATTCCTGATGTGAAAGAAGAAGCGCTCGCTCATCTTGATGAAAGCGGGATCGTTAAAGTCGGCACTTATGTGAGCGCTGGCATGATTTTAGTGGGCAAGACTTCCCCTAAAGGCGAGATTAAAAGCACGCCTGAAGAACGGCTTTTAAGGGCTATTTTTGGGGATAAAGCCGGTCATGTGGTCAATAAGAGTTTGTATTGCCCTCCTAGTTTGGAAGGCACGGTGATTGATGTGAAAGTCTTCACTAAAAAAGGCTATGAGAAGGATGCGCGGGTTTTGAGCGCGTATGAAGAAGAAAAAGCCAAGCTTGATATGGAGCATTTTGACCGCTTGACCATGCTCAATAGAGAAGAATTGTTGCGCGTCAGTTCGCTCCTTTCTCAAGCGATTTTAGAAGAGCCTTTCAGCCATAATGGTAAGGATTATAAAGAAGGCGATCAAATCCCTAAAGAAGAAATCGCTTCAATCAACCGCTTCACTTTGGCTAGTTTAGTCAAAAAGTATTCTAAAGAAGTGCAAAACCACTATGAAATCACTAAAAACAATTTTTTAGAGCAAAAGAAAGTTTTGGGCGAAGAGCATGAAGAAAAGCTCTCTATTTTAGAAAAAGATGATATTTTGCCTAATGGCGTGATCAAAAAAGTCAAGCTCTATATCGCTACAAAACGAAAGCTTAAAGTGGGCGATAAAATGGCAGGAAGGCATGGGAATAAAGGGATTGTGTCTAATATCGTGCCGGTTGCGGATATGCCTTATACCGCTGATGGCGAGCCTGTAGATATTGTCTTAAACCCTTTAGGCGTGCCAAGCCGCATGAACATCGGGCAGATTTTAGAAATGCACTTAGGCTTAGTGGGGAAAGAGTTTGGGAAGCAAATCGCTCGCATGCTAGAGGATAAAACCAAAGATTTTGCCAAAGAATTGCGCGTTAAAATGCTAGAAATCGCTAACGCCATTAATGAAAAAGATCCCTTGACAATCCATGCACTTGAGAATTGTTCTGATGAAGAGCTTTTGGAATACGCAAAAGATTGGAGCAAGGGCGTTAAGATGGCTATCCCTGTGTTTGAAGGCATCTCGCAAGAAAAATTTTATAAGCTATTTGAATTAGCTAAGATTGCTATGGATGGCAAAATGGATCTGTATGACGGGCGCACCGGCGAAAAAATGAGGGAGCGCGTGAATGTGGGCTATATGTATATGATCAAACTCCACCATTTAGTGGATGAAAAAGTCCATGCCAGAAGCACAGGTCCTTATAGTTTAGTAACGCACCAACCCGTTGGGGGTAAAGCGCTCTTTGGGGGTCAAAGGTTTGGGGAAATGGAAGTGTGGGCTCTAGAAGCTTATGGCGCGGCGCACACTCTAAAAGAAATGCTTACCATTAAATCCGATGATATTAGAGGCAGAGAGAACGCTTATAGGGCTATCGCTAAAGGTGAGCAAGTGGGCGAGAGTGAAATCCCTGAGACTTTCTATGTTTTGACTAAAGAATTGCAATCGCTCGCTTTGGATATTAATATTTTTGGGGACGATGTGGATGAGGACGGAGCGCCTAAACCCATTATGATCAAAGAAGATGACAGTCCTAAAGACTTTAGCTCTTTCCAGCTCACACTAGCTAGCCCTGAAAAAATCCATTCTTGGAGCTATGGGGAAGTTAAAAAGCCAGAAACGATCAATTATCGCACTCTAAAACCTGAACGGGACGGCTTGTTTTGCATGAAAATCTTTAGCCCTACTAAAGATTATGAATGCTTGTGCGGTAAATACAAAAAGCCTCGCTTCAAAGACATTGGCACATGCGAAAAATGCGGCGTGGCGATCACGCATTCCAAAGTCAGGCGTTTTAGAATGGGGCATATTGAATTGGCTACTCCTGTAGCGCACATCTGGTATGTCAATTCCTTGCCTAGCCGTATCGGCACGCTTTTAGGCGTTAAGATGAAAGATTTAGAGCGCGTGTTGTATTATGAAGCTTATATCGTTAAAGAACCAGGCGAAGCCGCTTATGACAATGAAGGCACTAAGCTTGTGATGAAATACGATATTTTGAATGAAGAGCAGTATCAAAATATCTCACGAAGATACGAAGACAGGGGCTTTGTAGCGCAAATGGGCGGCGAAGCGATCAAGGATTTGTTAGAAGAAATTGATTTGATCACCTTATTGCAGAGTTTGAAAGAAGAAGTGAAAGACACCAATTCCGATGCGAAAAAGAAAAAACTCATTAAGCGTTTGAAAGTGGTAGAAAGCTTTTTAAATTCTGGTAACAGTCCTGAGTGGATGATGCTCACGGTTTTACCGGTATTGCCACCGGATTTAAGGCCTTTAGTCGCGCTAGATGGCGGGAAGTTTGCGGTCAGCGATGTGAATGAATTGTATCGTCGTGTTATTAATCGTAACCAACGCTTGAAACGCTTAATGGAGCTTGGAGCGCCAGAAATCATTGTGCGCAATGAAAAAAGGATGTTGCAAGAAGCCGTGGATGTGCTTTTTGATAACGGCCGCAGCACCAATGCGGTTAAAGGGGCTAACAAACGCCCTTTAAAATCGCTCAGTGAAATCATTAAAGGCAAGCAAGGGCGTTTCAGGCAAAACCTTTTAGGTAAGCGCGTGGATTTTTCAGGCAGAAGCGTGATTGTGGTTGGTACTAATCTTAAAATGGATGAATGCGGGTTACCTAAAAACATGGCGTTAGAACTCTTCAAACCGCATTTGTTATCCAAGCTTGAAGAGAGAGGTTATGCCACCACGCTCAAACAAGCTAAACGCATGATTGAACAAAAAAGCAATGAAGTGTGGGAGTGCTTGCAAGAAATCACAGAGGGGTATCCGGTGCTACTCAACCGCGCTCCTACCTTGCACAAGCAATCCATTCAAGCGTTCCATCCAAAGCTGATTGACGGCAAAGCGATCCAATTGCACCCGTTAGTGTGTTCAGCGTTCAACGCCGATTTTGACGGGGATCAAATGGCAGTGCATGTGCCTTTAAGCCAGGAAGCGATCGCTGAATGCAAGGTGCTGATGTTAAGCTCTATGAATATCCTTCTGCCCGCTAGCGGTAAAGCCGTAGCCATTCCTAGCCAGGATATGGTTTTAGGGCTTTATTATCTTTCTTTAGAAAAGAGTGGGGTCAAGGGCGAGCATAAGCTTTTTTCTAGCGTGAATGAAATCATCACCGCTATTGACACGAAAGAATTAGACATCCACGCAAAGATTAGGGTTTTAGATCAAGGGAATATTATCGCTACGAGCGCGGGACGCATGATCATCAAGTCCATTTTGCCTGATTTTATCCCTACGGATTTGTGGAACAGACCCATGAAGAAAAAAGATATTGGCGTGCTTGTGGATTATGTGCATAAAGTCGGCGGTATCGGCATTACCGCAACCTTTTTGGATCATTTGAAAACGCTTGGCTTTAGGTATGCGACTAAGGCTGGTATTTCTATCTCTATGGAAGATATTATCACGCCAAAAGACAAGCAAAAAATGGTGGAAAAAGCCAAAGTGGAGGTTAAAAAAATCCAACAACAATACGATCAAGGGTTGCTCACTGACCAAGAGCGTTACAATAAAATCATTGACACTTGGACTGAAGTCAATGACAGAATGAGTAAGGAAATGATGAGCGCTATCGCAAAAGATAAAGAGGGCTTTAACTCTATTTATATGATGGCAGATAGCGGTGCAAGGGGTAGTGCGGCGCAAATCCGTCAGCTTTCAGCGATGAGGGGTCTTATGACAAAGCCGGACGGCAGTATCATTGAAACGCCCATTATTTCTAACTTTAAAGAGGGGTTGAATGTCTTAGAATACTTTAACTCCACTCATGGCGCTAGAAAGGGCTTAGCGGATACAGCGCTAAAAACCGCCAATGCAGGGTATTTGACAAGAAAGCTTATTGATGTTTCGCAAAATGTCAAGGTGGTGTCTGATGATTGCGGCACGCATGGAGGGATTGAAATCACGGATATTGCGGTGGGGAGTGAGCTGATTGAACCTTTAGAAGAGCGTATTTTTGGGCGCGTTTTATTAGAAGATGTGATCGATCCCATTACGAATGAAATCTTGCTTTATGCGGACACTTTGATTGATGAAGAGGGCGCTAAAAAGGTGGTTGAAGCCGGGATTAAATCCATTACGATCCGCACTCCGGTAACTTGTAAAGCGCCAAAGGGCGTGTGCGCGAAATGCTATGGCTTGAATTTGGGCGAAGGCAAGATGAGCTACCCAGGTGAAGCGGTGGGCGTGGTAGCCGCACAATCTATCGGGGAGCCTGGAACGCAACTCACTTTAAGGACTTTCCATGTGGGCGGGACAGCGAGCAGGAGTCAGGATGAGCGTGAAATCGTGGCGAGCAAAGAAGGTTTTGTGCGTTTTTATAACCTTAGGACTTACACGAACAAAGAGGGTAAAAACATTATCGCTAACCGCCGTAACGCTTCTATTTTAGTGGTAGAGCCTAAGATTAAAGCGCCTTTTGATGGGGAATTACGCATTGAAACGGTCTATGAAGAAGTCGTTGTGAGCGTGAAAAATGGCGATCAAGAAGCTAAATTTGTTTTAAGAAGAAGCGATATTGTCAAACCGAGCGAATTAGCCGGCGTTGGCGGTAAGATTGAGGGGAAAGTGTATTTGCCTTATGCTAGCGGGCATAAGGTGCATAAGGGAGGAAGTATCGCTGATATTATCCAAGAGGGCTGGAATGTGCCTAATCGCATCCCTTATGCGAGCGAATTGCTGGTCAAGGATAATGATCCTATTGCGCAAGATGTGTATGCCAAAGAAAAAGGGGCAATCAAATACTATGTTTTAGAGGCTAACCATTTAGAGCGCACCCATGGGATCAAAAAGGGCGATATTGTGGGCGAAAAAGGCTTGTTTGCGGTGGTAGCTGATGATAATGGTAGGGAAGCCGCTCGCCATTATATCGCTAGGGGTTCTGAGATCTTGATTGATGATAATAGTGAAGTGGGCGCTAATAGCGTGATTTCTAAACCCATGACTAACACTTTCAAAACGATCGCCACATGGGATCCTTACAACACCCCTATTATTGCGGACTTTAAGGGTAAGGTGAGTTTTGTGGATATTATCGCAGGGGTTACGGTCGCTGAAAAAGAAGACGAAAATACCGGTATCACAAGCCTAGTGGTGAATGATTACATTCCAAGCGGGTACAAACCAAGCTTGTTTTTAGAGGGGGCTAATGGCGAAGAAGCGCGTTATTTCCTAGAGCCAAAAACTTCTATCGCCATTAGCGATGGCTCTAGCGTGGAGCAGGCTGAAGTGTTAGCGAAAATCCCTAAAGCGACCGTTAAATCCAGGGATATTACCGGGGGTCTCCCAAGGGTTTCGGAACTCTTTGAAGCGAGAAAACCCAAGCCTAAAGATGTGGCGATCCTTTCTGAAGTTGATGGGATAGTGAGTTTTGGCAAACCCATTCGCAATAAAGAGCACATCATCGTAACCTCTAAAGATGGCCGTTCCATGGATTATTTTGTGGATAAGGGCAAGCAAATTCTAGTGCATGCTGATGAATTTGTGCATGCAGGAGAAGCGATGACGGATGGAGTAATCTCAAGCCATGATATTTTAAGGATCAGTGGCGAAAAAGAGCTTTATAAATACATTGTGAGCGAGGTCCAGCAAGTGTATCGCAGGCAGGGGGTAAGCATTGCCGACAAGCACATTGAAATCATTGTTTCTCAAATGCTAAGGCAAGTGCGCATTTTAGACAGCGGGGATAGCAAGTTTATTGAAGCGGATTTAGTCAGTAAAAAACTCTTCAAAGAAGAAAACGCTCGTGTGATCGCTTTAAAAGGCGAGCCAGCGATTGCTGAACCGGTGCTTTTAGGGATCACCAGAGCGGCTATCGGGAGCGATAGTATCATTTCAGCAGTCTCTTTCCAAGAAACGACTAAAGTTTTAACAGAAGCCAGTATCGCTATGAAAAAAGACTTTTTGGAAGACTTGAAAGAAAATGTGGTGTTAGGAAGGATGATTCCTGTGGGAACGGGCATGTATAAAAATAAAAAAATCGTGTTAAGAGCGCTTGAGGATAACTCTAAATTTTGATATAAAAAATCGGTTAAGATTTTTAAAAGAAAAATTAGGGTAAAATGGGGGAACTTTTAGTTTTAAATTTTTAGAATAAGGAAAAATAGTGCCTACTATCAATCAGTTGATTAGAAAAGAAAGGAAAAAGGTGGTTAAAAAAACGAAATCACCTGCATTAGTGGAATGCCCTCAAAGAAGAGGGGTTTGTACTAGGGTTTATACGACTACCCCTAAAAAGCCTAACTCGGCTTTAAGAAAGGTTGCTAAGGTCCGTTTGACCAGTAAATTTGAAGTGATCAGTTATATCCCTGGTGAAGGGCATAACTTGCAAGAACACTCCATTGTGTTAGTGCGTGGGGGTAGGGTTAAGGATTTACCCGGTGTGAAATACCATATCGTTCGTGGTGCTCTAGACACTGCAGGGGTCAATAAAAGAACGGTTTCACGCTCTAAATATGGGACTAAAAAAGCTAAAGCGACCGACAAGAAAGCAACAGACAACAAGAAAAAATAAGAGGAAAACAAAAGCATGAGAAGAAGAAAAGCACCCGTTAGGGAGGTTTTGGGCGATCCTGTTTATGGGAACAAGGTGGTAACGAAGTTTATCAATAAAATGATGTTCGATGGCAAGAAAAGCGTAGCGGAAAAAATCATTTATAAAGCTTTTAATAAGATTGAAGAAAAAAGCGGTGAAAAAGGGATTGAGGTGTTTGAAAAGTACCTAGAAAGAGTGCGTCCTTTAGTGGAAGTGCGTAGCAGAAGAGTGGGCGGGGCTACCTATCAAGTGCCGGTAGAAGTGAGGGCGAGTCGCCAACAGTCGCTATCTATTCGTTGGATTTTAGAAGCGACCAGAAAACGCAATGAAAGGATGATGGTGGATAGACTGGCTAACGAGCTTATGGATGCGGCTAGCGATAAAGGTGCGGCTTTTAAGAAAAAAGAAGATGTGCATAAAATGGCAGAAGCGAATAAAGCGTTCGCGCACTACCGCTGGTAATTGGAGTTAGAATGGCTAGAAAAACCCCATTAAATAGGATTAGGAATATCGGTATTGCCGCTCACATTGATGCCGGGAAAACCACCACTTCTGAAAGGATTTTATTCTATACAGGCGTGAGTCATAAGATTGGCGAAGTGCATGACGGCGCAGCGACAATGGATTGGATGGAGCAAGAAAAAGAAAGAGGGATCACTATCACTTCTGCGGCAACGACTTGTTTTTGGAAGGATCACCAAATCAATTTGATTGACACTCCAGGGCATGTGGATTTCACTATTGAAGTGGAACGATCCATGCGCGTGCTAGATGGCGCGGTTTCGGTGTTTTGCTCGGTGGGGGGCGTGCAGCCTCAAAGCGAGACCGTGTGGCGTCAAGCGAATAAATACGGCGTGCCTAGGATTGTTTTTGTCAATAAAATGGATAGGATTGGGGCGAATTTCTATAATGTAGAAAATCAGATCAAGCAACGCTTGAAAGCTAATCCTGTGCCTATTAATATCCCTATTGGGGCTGAAGACACTTTCATTGGCGTGATTGATTTAGTCCAAATGAAAGCGATTGTTTGGAATAATGAAACCATGGGGTCAAATACGATGTGGAAGAAATCCCTAGCGATTTGTTAGAAAAGGCTAAACAATACCGAGAAAAGCTTGTAGAAGCCGTAGCCGAGCAAGATGAAGCCTTGATGGAAAAGTATTTAGGCGGTGAAGAATTGAGTATTGAAGAAATCAAAAAAGGCATTAAAGCGGGTTGTTTGAACATGAGCCTTGTCCCTATGCTTTGTGGTTCTTCTTTTAAAAATAAAGGCGTGCAGACTTTATTAGACGCAGTCATTGATTACTTGCCGGCGCCTACGGAGGTTGTGGATATTAAGGGGATTGATCCAAAAACTGAAGAAGAGGTTTTTGTGAAATCTAGCGATGATGGCGAGTTTGCCGGTTTGGCGTTTAAAATCATGACGGATCCTTTTGTGGGCTAACTCACTTTTGTGCGCGTGTATCGTGGCAATCTAGAGTCCGGTAGCTATGTGTATAACTCCACCAAAGACAAAAAAGAGCGCGTGGGAAGACTCCTTAAAATGCATTCTAACAAGAGAGAAGACATTAAAGAAGTTTATGCGGGCGAGATTTGCGCGTTTGTGGGCTTAAAAGACACGCTGACTGGGGACACGCTTTGCGATGAAAAGAACGCCGTTGTTTTAGAAAGGATGGAATTTCCTGAGCCAGTCATTCACATCGCTGTAGAGCCTAAAACGAAAGCAGACCAAGAAAAAATGGGCGTAGCGTTAGGCAAGCTTGCTGAAGAAGATCCAAGCTTTAGGGTGATGACTCAAGAAGAAACCGGGCAAACTCTCATTGGTGGCATGGGCGAATTGCACCTAGAAATCATCGTGGATAGATTGAAGAGAGAATTTAAGGTGGAAGCTGAAATCGGTCAGCCGCAAGTCGCCTTTAGAGAGACTATCCGCTCAAGCGTGAATAAAGAGCATAAATACGCTAAGCAAAGCGGTGGTCGTGGGCAATACGGGCATGTGTTTATCAAGCTTGAACCTAAAGAGCCTGGCAGTGGGTATGAATTTGTGAATGAAATTTCTGGGGGCGTGATCCCTAAAGAATATATCCCTGCGGTGGATAAAGGTATCCAAGAAGCGATGCAAAATGGCGTTTTGGCAGGCTATCCGGTGGTGGATTTTAAGGTTACCCTTTATGATGGGAGCTACCATGATGTGGATTCTTCAGAAATGGCGTTTAAAATCGCTGGCTCTATGGCGTTTAAAGAAGCGAGTCGCGCGGCTAACCCGGTGTTACTAGAGCCTATGATGAAAGTGGAAGTGGAAGTCCCTGAAGAATACATGGGCGATGTGATTGGCGATTTGAACCGAAGAAGAGGGCAAATCAATTCTATGGACGACCGATTAGGCTTGAAAATCGTGAACGCTTTTGTGCCGTTGGTGGAAATGTTTGGTTATTCTACGGATTTACGATCAGCCACTCAAGGGCGTGGGACTTACTCTATGGAGTTTGATCATTATGGCGAAGTGCCTAGCAATATCGCTAAGGAAATTGTAGAAAAGCGCAAAGGCTGATTTTATCATAACACTCTCTTGTGAGAGGGTGTTGTGGGTGGTATTTAAACTTTTTCTCTTTTGGATTTAAAAAGACTTTTTGAGGGTTTTTAACCCTTTTTATCTCTCTAATTACTTTTTTTGCTATGAAATTGATTCTTGGCTCTATTGTCAAACAGGAGTAACTAAAATTTTTTAATTTTTTAATGGGGTTTTGGTTGCTTTGCTTTATAGTAAAGTTTATTTTCTTTAATTTAAGACTCATTTTTTCAAGGGATAGGGGGTATTTTGAAATAACTTTTCCCTTTAACACCCATAAGATCGCATGATTAAGAAATTCCGCTTGACTAACCACAAGCTTTTTTGTCTTCAATCTTAAAACGCTTTTGAGCGTTTTTATTTTTTAAGAAAAATGGCTGATTGCTCCCAGGCGTTTTTATATAACAAAACGCAATCTGTAAATTTCTTTAGTGAAAATTCTATTGGTTTCTATTCGTTTTACTTTTGAGAAATATAATTCCCTCGCTTTTAAGATCATCACAAGGAGTTTCGTATGAAAAAGCAAATCTTAACAGGTGTTTTGTTATCAGTTTTGGCAGTGAGTTCTGCATACGCTCAAAACGACAAAAAAGACGCTAAAAAACCTAAATTTAGCACAGAATTAGTCGTGGCTCACAAAGATAAAAAAGACGCTAAAAAACCTAAATTTAGCACAGAATTAGTCGTGGCTCAAAACGACAAAAAAGACGCTAAAAAACCTAAATTTAGCACAGAATTAGTCGTGGCTCAAAACGACAAAAAAGACGCTAAAAAACCTAAATTTAGCACAGAATTAGTCGTGGCTCACAAAGATAAAAAAGACGCCAAAAAACCTAAATTTAGCACAGAATTAGTCGTGGCTCACAAAGATAAAAAAGACGCCAAAAAACCTAAAAACTCAGTAGTCTAATGGCTTTGACTCAAAAAAGCGTTTTTAAAAACGCTTTTTTGGATACTATCCTATAATTTCCTACCATTTTTTAAAACCCTTGATGGGATTTATCGTTCTTCTCACGCTTTCAAAAGTAAAGTTTAAATCTTTTATTAGAATTTTGTCAATACGGCTGTGTTTTTTAAAAAGCGCATGAAAGGTGTTTAAGGCTTTTCTAAAAGGGTGTGAGCGGCTTCTAGGACTTCAAGGGGCGTGATAGATCGCATGCACAAATGGTTTTTTTCATTCTTTAAGGGGCAAACTCGTTTCTTGCAAGGCGAACAGCTTAAATGGTGGTTCAACACAATCGTTTTTTGAGCTTTATAGGGGCGAGTCTCTTTTTCATCAGTGTAGCTAAAAAGAGCGATTAAGGGGGTTTGTGTGCTAGCAGCCACATGCATAGGACCGCTATCGTTAGTGATGAATAAATCCAAAATAGCGATGCGCTCTATCAATTCTTCAATGCTTGTTTTCCCGCACAGATTGTAAGCGTTATTGAATAATAAAGGGTTTTTTAATAAACCTTTGATGAGTTTTAAAATCTCTTCAGAAACGATAGCGTCTTCTTTAGCCCCAAAAAAATAAATTTCATGCCCTTTTTCTAACAAAGTAGCAGAAACTTCAGCGTAATAAGAAGCTGGCCATCTTTTAGCGCTCCCATAGCTTGCGCTAGGGTTAAAGCCGATTTTTTTAGGGGTGTTTGGGGTGTGAGTGGGGAGGTTAAAGTCCAGTTTTAAGGGTAAAACGCTTTTTTTATCCAATTCTTTTTCTAAAAATTGCGAAAATAAAAAGCAATACTTTTCCACTTGATGATAGTCTTTAGGGGCAGAAATTATCGCATGGCTAAGGAACAAAGAACGAAAAAATTGAGCAAAACCGATGCGAATAGGCGTTTTTGTCGCATAGAGCAAAAAAGCGGAATAAAAATGGTTGTTTAAAGTGATCGCCATATCGCAACGCCCTATTTTTTGAGCGAGTTTGTGAGTGGCTAGCAACCTGAAAAAGGATTTTTTGGTGTCGTCTATAAAAACGGCTTCTATCTTTTCATCTTTTTTGAAAAGTTCGCAAGTGATTTGTGAGCTCACTAAGATAAAATGCGCGTTAGGGTAGTGGTGTTTAAGGGTGTAAAAAAGCGAACTTGCCATCACCCCATCGCCTAACCAATTAGGCAAACGCAATAAAATACGCATGCGTTTGGGCGCATTTACGCTCATCAATAGCCCTTTTTTAAAGATTTTAAGCTAAAATTTTAGCATACAAATACAAGGAAATGGAATGATTACCCCTAAAGTGTTGAGCGGGTTTAAAGACCGCTTGCCTAAAGATGCGATACAAAAAGCCCAGTTGCTTGCGAAAATTTCAGTCGTGTTTCAAAGTTTTGGTTTTGTGCCGATTGAAACCCCTCATTTGGAATACGCTGAAGTGTTATTGCCTGATGCGAGCAGTGATATTCAAAAAGAAATTTATCGTTTTAAAGACCATGGGGATAGGGATGTGGCTTTAAGGTTTGATTTGACCGTGCCATTAGCCCGCTTTGTCTCTTTGCACCACCAAATATTAGGCATGCCCTTTAAACGCTACGCTATAGGCAATGTCTTTAGGGGCGAAAGGGCGCAAAAAGGGCGTTATAGGGAATTTACGCAATGCGATTTTGATTTTATAGGGAGCGAGAGTTTGGTGTGCGATGCTGAGATCATTCAAGTGATTGTCGCTTCTTTAAAAGCTTTGGATTTAGAAGATTTTTGCGTCTCTATCAACCACAGAAAAATTTTGAACGGGATATGCGAATATTTTGGGATCTCTCAAGTGAATGCAGTGTTGCGCATTGTGGATAAATTGGAAAAAATTGGCTTGAATGGGGTTGAAGAGGAATTAAAAAAAGAGTGCGATTTAAATTCAAACACCATTAAAGAGCTTTTAGAAATGGTTCAAATCCAACAAAACGATTTAAGCCATGCGGAATTTTTTGAAAAAATTGCTTATTTGAAAGACTATAATGAAAATCTGAAAAAGGGCATACAGGATTTAGAAAGGTTATACCAGTTGCTAGGGGATTTGCAAATTTCTCAAAACTTGTATAAAATTGATTTTTCTATCGCTAGGGGGTTAGGGTATTATACAGGGATTGTGTATGAAACCACGCTTAATGAAATGAAGTCTTTAGGGAGCGTGTGTTCAGGGGGGCGTTATGATCATTTGACTAAAAATTTTTCTAAAGAAAATTTACAAGGAGTAGGGGCTTCTATTGGGATTGATAGATTGATTGTGGCTTTGGGTGAAATGCAATTATTAGACGAGCGATCCACCCAAGCTAAAGTCTTAATCGCTTGCATGCATGAAGAGTATTTTTCTTACGCCAACCGCTTAGCGGAGTCTTTAAGGCAAAGCGGTATTTTTAGCGAAGTCTATCCAGAAGCTCAAAAAATCAAAAAACCCTTTTCTTATGCTAACCATAAAGGGCATGAGTTCGTGGCTGTCATTGGCGAAGAAGAATTTAAAAGCGAAACCTTAAGCTTGAAAAACATGCATTCAGGCATGCAGTTGAATTGCTTGAGTTTTTTAAAAGCCCTTGAAATCATTGGAGAAAACGATGAAGACTTATAATGCCGCTATTGTTGGGGTACAGTGGGGCGGTAGGTCCAAGAGCTGATTAAAGGTTTAGAAAATTCTTCTTTCCCGATTAAAAAATTTGTCCCACTCGCTAGCGTTAGGAGTGCCGGTAAAAAGATTAAAGCTTTCAATAAAGACTATGAAATTTTAGAAACCACGCATGAGGTTTTTGAAAAAGAAGAAATAGACATCGCCTTTTTTAGCGCTGGGGGGAGCGTGAGCGAAGAATTTGCCACAAGCGCTGCAAAAACGGCCTTAGTGATTGATAACACGAGCTTTTTTAGATTGCATAAAGATGTGCCTTTAGTCGTGCCTGAAATCAACGCTAAAGAAATTTTTAACGCTCCTTTAAATATCATCGCTAACCCCAATTGCTCCACCATTCAAATGACGCAAATTTTAAACCCCTTACACCTTCATTTTAAGATAAAAAGCGTTATTGTTAGCACCTATCAAGCCGTGAGTGGGGCAGGGAATAAGGGCATAGAGAGTTTAAAAAATGAGCTAAAAACCGCTTTAGAATGTTTAGAAAAAGACCCCGCGATTGATTTAAACCAAGTCTTGCAAGCCGGAGCTTTCCCTTACCCGATCGCTTTCAATGCGATCGCTCATATTGATACTTTTAAGGAGAATGGTTACACAAAAGAAGAGCTAAAAATGGTGCATGAAACCCATAAAATCATGGGCGTGGATTTCCCTATCAGCGCGACTTGTGTGCGCGTGCCGGTATTGAGGAGTCATAGCGAAAGTTTGAGTATCGCTTTTGAAAAAGAATTCGGTCTTAAAGAAGTCTATGAAGTTTTAAAAAACGCCCCTAGCGTGGTTGTTTGCGATGATCCTAGCCATAATCTCTACCCCACGCCCTTAAAAGCGAGCCACACGGATAGCGCCTTTATTGGGCGCTTGAGGAAGGATTTGTTTGATAAGAAAACTTTGCACGGCTTTTGCGTGGCGGATCAATTAAGAGTGGGGGCAGCCACCAACGCGCTCAAAATCGCCTTGCATTACATTGAGAACGCTTGAGTTTATTCAAAGATAACAAAGATGAATGCGCATGCGCTTGAATTAAGGATAAGGATCAATCTAGCCCAATCTCTAAAAAAGAGCTTTTAGTTACTAGGCTTGCGATGTTAAACAAGGGTGTAATTGAATTTCTCAAGGCTTGATTGAGAGAAATGCTAATATTTGGTAGGTCAAAAGGAATATAAAGGCTTACACTCAAGCAGAGAGTGAATGTTTAACTAGTGAGTTATTGCCTATTATTCCATTTAAAAGGGTGTGAGTTTAAGGTATAAGGAAAACTTGTATCAAGTTTTGTTGGAATGGATTAGAAAAATCTGATTGGATTGACCCTCACAACTTTTCAAACCAATTGTTTAATAACGATTAAATATGGCTATATACACTACAACAATAAGATTTTGATGGCTGAAATTGTTTTTTGAAAGGATTTAAATGCCTATTATAAGGGTTTTAGTAATGCTTGCAACAATGATGATGAAATTAGTAAAAACGGCAAAAGAAAAGAAAGTTTTTAAGAATGTGGGAATATCTATAATGGGGATTGCTTTTTGGGAGGCGATAAAAGACTCGATAAAAAAACAAATTAAAAAAAGCAATTGGATATGCGGGAATGTTAAGACTGCGGATGATTATTTAAAAACGCATCCTAACTCATGGTTTAATTCAGCAATAGGTGTAACAGCGATAACAGCCATGCTTATGAATGTGTGTTTTGCTGATGACCAATCCAAAAAAGAAGTGGCTGAAACTCAAAAGGAAGCTGAAAATGCTAGGGATAGAGCAAACAAGAGTGGGATAGAATTAGAACAAGAACAACAAAAGACAGAACAAGAACAACAAAAGACAGAACAAGAAAAACAAAAGACAGAACAAGAAAAACAGAAGACAGAACAAGAAAAGCAGAAGACAGAACAAGAAAAGCAGAAGACAGAACAAGAAAAACAAAAGACAAGCAATATAGAGACCAACAACCAAATAAAAGTAGAACAAGAAAAACAAAAGACAAGCAATATAGAGACCAACAACCAAATAAAAGTAGAACAAGAACAACAAAAGACAGAACAAGAAAAACAAAAGACAATTAATACACAGAAAGATTTCATTAAATACATAGAACAAAATTGCAAAGAAAATCATACTAATTCTTTATTAAAAAAGGAGGAATTAAGGCTGGTATTGGTATAGAAGTAGAAGCTGAATGCAAAACCCCTAAACCCACAAAAACCAATCAAGCCCCTATCCAGCCAAAACACCTCCCAAACTCTAAACAACCTCGCTCTCAAAGAGGATCAAAAGCGCAAGAGCTTATAGCTTATTTGCAAAAAGAGCTAGAATCTCTGCCCTATTCACAAAAAGCTATCGCTAAACAAGTGGATTTTTATAAACCAAGTTCTATCGCTTATTTAGAATTAGATCCTAGAGATTTTAACATTGCAGAAGAATGGCAAAAAGAAAATCTAAAAATACGCTCTAAAGCTCAAGCTAAAATGCTTGAAATGAGGAGTTTAAAACCAGACCCACAAGCCCACCTTTCAACCTCTCAGAGCCTTTTGCTCGTTCAAAAAATATTTGCTGATGTTAGTAAAGAAATAGAAGCAGCTGCTAATACTGAAAAGAAAGCAGAAAAAGCGGGTTATGGTTATAGTAAAAGGATGTAGGCATAAGAAAACACCATAAAATCGTTTTTAGCTTCTAGGAGACATCAATCAGTTTCTTGCCATAGAAAAATCGCTTATTATTATTCCATTTAAAAGGGTGTGAGTTTAAGGTATAAGGAAAACTTGTATCAAGTTTTGTTGGAATGGATTAGAAAAATCTGATTGGATTGACCCTTATAATTTTTCAAACCAATTGTTTAATAACGATTAAATATGGCTATATATACTACAATAATAAGATTTTGAAAGGTTAGTAATGGAATCAGTAAAAACAGGAAAAACAAATAAAGTTAGCAAAAACACAGAGATGGCTAACACAAAGGCAAATAAAGAGACTCATTTTAAACAAGTGAGCGCCATTACAAATATAATCAGATCAATTGGTGGGTTTTTTACAAAGATCGCAAAGAGAGTTAGAGAACTTGTAAAAAGACATCCCAAGAAAAGCAATGCGGCATTAGTAGTATTGACCCATGTTGTGTGCAGGAAAGCAAAAGAATTAGACGATAAAGTCCAAGATAAATCCAAACAAGCTGAAAAAGAAAATCAAATCAATTGGTGGAAATATTCAGGATTAACAATAGCGACAAGTTTATTATTAGCCGCTTGTAGTGCTGGTGATATTGATAAACAAATAGAACTAGAACAAGCTCAAAAGGAAGCTGAAAACGCTAGGGATAGAGCGAACAAGAGTGGGATAGAACTAGAACAAGAAAAACAAAAGACAATTAATACACAGAAAGATTTCATTAAATACATAGAACAAAATTGCAAAGAAAATCATACTCAATTCTTTATTAAAAAAGGAGGAATTAAGGCTGGTATTGGTATAGAAGTAGAAGCTGAATGCAAAACCCCTAAACCCACAAAAACCAATCAAGCCCCTATCCAGCCAAAACACCTCCCAAACTCTAAACAACCCCGCTCTCAAAGAGGATCAAAAGCGCAAGAGCTTATAGCTTATTTGCAAAAAGAGCTAGAATCTCTGCCCTATTCACAAAAAGCTATCGCTAAACAAGTGGATTTTTATAAACCAAGTTCTATCGCTTATTTAGAATTAGATCCTAGAGATTTTAACATTGCAGAAGAATGGCAAAAAGAAAATCTAAAAATACGCTCTAAAGCTCAAGCTAAAATGCTTGAAATGAGGAGTTTAAAACCAGACCCACAAGCCCACCTTTCAACCTCTCAAAGCCTTTTGCTCGTTCAAAAAATATTTGCTGATGTTAGTAAAGAAATAAAAGCAACTGCTAATACCGAGAAAAAAGTAGAAAAAGCGGGTTATGGTTATAGTAAAAGGATGTAGGCATAAGAAAACACCATAAAATCGTTTTTAGCTTATTTATGGTATTTTAAAGACTCTATATTACCCAATTAGAACAGAGCCTTTTTTAAACTCCTTAGTAGGAATCCTAATCGTCTTTAGCGTTTGAGCGTTTCACAAAATACAAGCGGTTGCAATTTTTAGCGTTGTTTTATTATGAAGAATAATTTTTATCTCCCTCTTTATAAAAGAGAGAGTCTTCATTTTAGCGGATCTTTAGCGGGTCTCAGCTGAGCTTTTAATGATCACGGTGTTGTAGTCAGGTTGGACGGGGCGTTGGTTAGGCGAATTTTTCATGCGTTTTTTGATTTCAGCCAATTGTTTGGCAGAGACTTCCAAAGGCTCTTCTATGACAAACCATGCCACCCCTTCTGTGCAAGGAGGAGCGGTGAGAGAGCCGTTAAAATGGTAGTAATTGATGCTTTTAGGCAAGAAAGCGTCTAAAGCCACTTCTTTAAAATTCTGTTTCTTTTGAATGCCTTCTAAAATAGGATTAAGGTTGGGGTTTTCTTTCCCTTCTTCAAACCCAATCGCTAAGACTAATAAGCGCCCCTTAGCGTCTTTATGCACGAAATGCGCGCTCAAAGTCCTAGTTTTATTGTTGATTAAAAACTCCATAGGGGCGTGGAAATGCACATTATCCAACACATAGTCATGCCCTCTATAATTGATGTGGTTAGTCGGCTCAAACGAAGCTTTTAAAGTATGATGAGTGAAAAAGACCGCTTTAGGTTTAGAAGCGGCGTATTTGAATTGCAAATCGGCTTTATCTTGCGTATGGTAGTAATGCTCAATGTTGATGGGCGATTGGCTTTTACCGCTTTTGCACACTTCAAAATCTTTGTGCAATTTGTCCCAACGGTGCGGTACGTTTTCTTTATTTTTGTAATCCCATTTGGTATTTTCAGCGCCTATAAGAGAAGTTGCTAACGCTAAAGCGATCAAAAAAGTTTTTTTCATTTTAATTATCCTTTGTTCTAAAATTCTAAAATATTAAAAAGCAATGGATTAATTCTAGCGCTTAATCAACAATGACCGCAGTTACAAAAAACAGATTGGTTAAAAGTTGGAAATGATTTTAAATTCTGTTTTATATAGTAACAACCCCATTAAATTAATGCACCTATGGAGCGGAAATATTTGTTTTAACCAACCCCCAATTTACAAGCGATTAAAATTTTTGTCTTATACTCTAGATTTTCAAATTGAATAAAATTTAACCCCTTAAGATTTAAATGATGATAACCAAACAATCGTATCAAAGATTCGCCTTAATGCGGGTTTTTGTGTTTTCGCTTTCGGCGTTTATTTTTAACACCACGGAGTTTGTCCCTGTCGCGCTTCTGTCAGATATTGCGAAAAGCTTTGAAATGGAGAGCGCAACAGTGGGGCTTATGATCACTGCTTATGCATGGGTGGTGTCTCTTGGCTCATTGCCTTTGATGCTGCTTAGCGCTAAAGTTGAAAGGAAACGCTTATTGCTTTTTCTTTTCGCCCTTTTTATTGCTAGCCATATCCTTTCAGCGCTAGCGTGGAATTTTTGGGTGCTACTCCTTTCTCGTATGGGTATCGCTTTTGCCCACTCTATTTTTTGGTCCATCACGGCTTCTTTAGTCATTCGTGTCGCTCCAAGAAATAAAAAACAACAAGCTTTAGGGTTATTGGCGTTAGGGAGTTCGTTAGCGATGATTTTAGGGTTGCCGCTTGGGAGGATCATTGGGCAAATCCTGGATTGGCGATCCACTTTTGGCGTGATTGGGGGCGTTGCGACTCTTATAGCGTTGCTTATGTGGAAATTGCTCCCGCCTTTGCCGAGTAAAAACGCCGGCACGCTCGCAAGTGTCCCTATATTAATGAAACTACCGCTGTTAATGGGGATTTATTTGCTTGTGATCATGGTTATCTCTGGGCATTTCACCACTTATAGCTATATTGAGCCTTTTATCATTCAAATCAGCCAATTTTCTCCTGACATTACGACGCTAATGCTGTTTGTGTTTGGGTTAGCAGGCGTGGCAGGGAGTTTTTTATTCGTCCGTTTATACGCGAAAAACTCAAGAAAATTTATCGCTTTTGCAATGGTTTTAGTCATTTGCCCGCAACTCTTGCTTTTTGTGTTTAAAAACTTGGAGTGGGTGATCTTTTTGCAGATTTTCTTATGGGGAATTGGGATCACTTCGCTTGGGATCTCCTTGCAAATGAGGGTGTTGCAACTTGCACCGGACGCTACGGATGTTGCGAGCGCGATCTATTCAGGGAGTTATAATGTGGGGATTGGATCAGGAGCGCTGTTTGGCAGTATTGTGATCCACCAATTAGGGCTAGGGTATATTGGCTTTGTGGGTGGGGCTTTGGGGTTGTTGGCGCTATTTTGGCTTAGATTCATTACGATAAAGTTTAAAAAAACTTAAAGGGTGTTAAATGGACTCGCCCAATAAAGGAAATCCCTTTCGCGCTAAAAACCATTTTTTAAAATTTAATGATACCGCTTAATAACCGCGCTAACGGATAGATTGTCTCTCTTTTTATGTTAAAATAGAAAAATTTGTCATAAATTTTAAGCGGTGTGTGGTTTAAATGCTCAAAAAAAAGATTGATTTGCATAAAGATTCGATAAGAAAGCTCTTTTTTTATTATTTTATCCCTTTAGCTTTTTCTATGATTTCACTTTCCACTTACTCTATGATAGATGGCATGTTTGTGGGCAAGAAACTGGGTAAAGAAGCTATCGCTGCAGTCAATATCGCATACTCTATTTTTCCAGGACTCATTGCGTATGAATTGCTTTTTGGTTTTGGGGCAGCGAGTATTGTGGGGTATTTTTTGGGTCAAAATAAAACCCATAGGGCTAGGCTTGTGTTTAGCAGCGTGTTTTATTTTGTCGCTCTAAGCGCCTTTATTTTGAGCATGGCGTTATTGCCTTTTAGCGAAACTATCGCGCGTTTTTTTGGGAGCAATGACGCTTTATTGAGCATGTCCAAACGCTATATTGAAATCATTTTAATGGGTGCGGTTTTTATGGTCCTCCACCCTTTGGCGGATGTTTTTGTGGTGAATGACAAACGCCCCATTTTAGCGATGGTAGCGATGCTGATTGGCTCGTTAGCGAATATCTTTTTCAACTACTTGTTTATTTTTGTTTTGGAAGTGGGGGTTCAAGGCAGCGCAATAGCCACCGTGATAGGGCATGCGATAGGGGTTTTAGTCTTAATGCAGCATTTTTGGCGCAAAAAAGGGCAATTGTATTTCATCAAACGATTTTCCTTGTCTTCAGTCATTTCTTCAGCTAAAAGCGGCGTGCCTCAAAGCACGGCAGAATTTAGTGCTTCTATTATGATTTTGTTGTTTAATACCGCTATCATGCACACGGCTGGGGAAAGGTTTGTGAGCATGTATGGGATCGTTATGTATAATGCGATTATCTTTTTTACGACTTTATTTGCGATTTCTCAAGGCATCCAACCGATTGCGAGCTTTAGCTATGGGGCTAGAAATTTAAAGCGCGTCAAAGAGGTGTTTGTTTTTGGTTTGAAAGCGGCGTTTTGTATAGGGGTTGTTTTCTATGGCGCTTATTATTTCTTAGATGAATTTTTAATCAAGCTTTATTTACAGCCAAGCGAACAAGATGCGCTCTTTATGCAAGAGACTAAAAGAGCGATGAATATTTATTATGTTGGCTATGTTTTTTTAGGCATGACTTTGTTGTGTGCGGTGTTTTTCCAATCCATCCAACGCACTAAAAGTTCGTTTATCATCACCCTTTCGCACACGCTGGGGTTTATCGTTATCCTATTGCCGATTTTAAGTCATTTTTATGGGGTTAATGGCATTTGGGTAACTTACCCTATCGCGCAATTTTTAGCGTTTTTAGTAGCGTTAGGGGTAACTTATTACGAAATCAAAAAAGGGGTTTTTACCACTTATAAAGAGAAAAACCCTATCGCTTTGAAAACTTAACCAATAAATAAGGTAAAATTAAGACATGCATGCAGAATTTTTCACTTTCGCACTCATTATGCTTTTAATTGTGATGGCTCCCTATATGTCTAGAATCTCTCGTTTGCCCATCACGGTCGTGGAGATTTTATTTGGGTCTGTTGGGGCGTATGTGGGTTTTATTGAGCCAACTAAAGGCTTTGAAATCATGTCTGAAATTGGCTTTTTGTTTTTAATGTTTTTATGCGGTTTGGAAGTGGAGATTTATTTGTTCAAAAAATTAGGGGTTTCTCTTTTAAAACGCATTTTTGCTTATCTGTTGATTTTATACACGCTTTCATTCATCCTTACTTTTAGCCTTAATTTAGAGCCTATTTTTATGGTGATTTTCCCCATTATCAGTTTGGGCATGATCATGACTTTAGTTAAAGATTATCGTAAAGAGATTTTGTGGCTTGATTTGGTTTTAAAAGTGGGCGTTATTGGGGAATTGTTAAGCATTTTTGGTTTGGTGGTCGTGGATGGGGTGTATTCGCATGGTTTGGGCATGGATTTGATTAAAGATTTAGGCATTCTCATTGTTTTTTTAATTTTAATTATCGTGGCGTTTCAAATCTTTAAGACTTTGTTTTGGTGGTTCCCGCATTTAAAGCTTTTTGTGATGCCTAAAAGCAGTCAGTTTAATCAAGATGTGCGTTTTTCGCTCATGCTCTTTTTTTCCTTAGTTGCGATCGTGGTGTGGCTCAAAATAGAAATGGTTTTAGGGGCGTTTTTGGCGGGGTTAGTCGTTTCTACTTTTTTCCCTCATAAATCAGAATTGATCCACAAGCTTAATGATGTGGGTTTTGGGTTTTTTGTGCCTTTATTTTTCATCCATGTAGGCTCTACTTTAGACTTAAAATTAGTGTTTTTAAACCCGCATTTGATCCTCCAAGGGATACTGATTGTCATAGCGATGTTGAGTTTGCACTTGATTACTTCAACCTTATTGTGGCGCAAATACTTTAAAGAAGCCAAGCATTTATTTTCATTCGCCTTAGGGGCTTCCATGCCTTTAACTTTTTTAGTAACCACCGCCGCAGTGGGTTTAAAAGCGCAAGCGATCTCGCAAAACACCTACTACGCATTGCTCATGGCGGCTATTTTTGAAGGGGTGTTATTCACCATTGCGATTAAAATGCTCAACAAAAAAGCTTAAAGCTTTAAGCGTCTAAATACTTAGCGTCGCTAAAGCTGTTCGCTTGAACGTTATTAAACGCATTCTCTAAGCTGTCAAAGAAATGAGGGTGCAAGTTTTGCATTTCTTTTAAGAAATTTTTAGTGGCTAATCGTGCGATAGGGGGTTTATCGGAAGTGGGCTGTTTGGCCGGGCAATTGCAATCAGGGGCAACCGGGATATTTTGAGAAGTGACAAAATGAATGCTGCTGGCTTCTCGAACCTTAATCAAAGGGCGGATCACCAACAAGCCGTTTTCAGCCCTATAAATGGGGGGCATGCTCCTCAAGCTCCCGTTATAAGTGAAATTCATAAAAAAGCTCTCCACCGCATCATCTAAATGGTGCGCGATAGCGACTTTATTATAGCCTTCTTCTAAAGCCTTAGAATACAAAGTCCCTCGCCTCAAACGAGAGCAAAACGAACAAAACGAGCTTTTTTCACGGCGTTTTTCGTTGATCGTGGCAGCGATTTGGGTGTAAATGATCTCATGCTCAATGCCTTGTTCTTCGCACAAATCACTCAACCATTTTAAATTTTCACCCAAACCATAATGCACGGTAACCGCTTTAAAATCAAATTTGAAAGGGGCATGTTTTTGCATCCTAGCTAAGATGCAAGCGAGCATGATAGAATCCTTACCCCCACTCAACCCTAACAAGATTTTATCGCCTTCTTCTATGAGTTTGTAAGTGGCGTTTGTCTTGCCTACAATGTGTAAGACTTTTTTGGAAATTTCATAGTCCATTTTTGATCCTTGATTACGTTTATTTTCTAAAGTTTCGCGCTAAGTGAATGATTTCTTCTTCGCTAATGTGATCGGAATTATATTTCACAATGATGATTTCTTCGCTAATATTGACATACCATTCAATGATTTTGTCCCCTAAAGTTTCAAATTGTTCCTCATTATAAGCGTCTAAGGGGAAATAGACATTTTTTTGCTTGGAAGGGTTATGGAGTAAAAAGAGCGATAGTCCCCAAATAAGCCCTAAAGCTACAATAATTAAGCTTGTGTTAGAAACGCCTAAATGATGGTAGCTTAACCCCCCGCTCACGCCCCCAACAAAGCTCCCTAAATAGCCAAAAGTAGTGAATTGCCCTAAAACCTTGCCTTTTTCATTTGCTCTGGCGAACTTAGACGCTAAAGATTGCATGATAGGCTCTAAGGTGGCAAAGCCAATGAAGAAAAACGCCACCCCAAGAATAAAGAGCCATAAATATTTACCCAAAAAGCTAGAGTCGGCTAAAAACAAGCACAAATAACTCACAATAAACAACAACACGCCAGAAAGCATCACTCCTTTAGGCTTGTTGTATTTTTCAGCCATAACGCTCGCTATCCCCATGCTTAAAACCCCTAACAAGGCTCCAGGCACATACACCAAGATCAAAAAGCTTTCATCTTTATGGAATTCATTCACTAAGGCTAAAGGGATCAGCACAAAAATAAGCGTCATGAACATCTTTTCAAAAAAAGAGCTTAGATACAAAAGATATAAGGCTTTAGAGTTGGGTTGGTAAGCTTTTATGTTTTTGATTTGGTAAGAAATTTTGGGAGCGTCTTTGACTTTTAAAAGCATCAATAAACTCAATAAGGTTAAGATCGCCGTGAGCAAAAAGAGCCATTTTGCCCCCCCAAAAAACGCCACAACCCCAGGACCTATCGCCATGCTTATGGTGAAGCTAATGAAAATAAACGCTCCCATGATCGCCATCGCTTTGGTGCGCTCTTCTTCTTTCACCTCATCAGCCACCATCGCGCTAACGACCCCCCCTAAAGCCCCCATGCCTTGAATAAAACGCCCGATAACGAGCGTGATAATATCGTTCGCCACAAAGCACACTAACGAGCCAATTAAAAACAATAACAAGCACACCATAACGACCACTTTACGTCCGATTTTATCACTAAGAATGCCCATGGGGGTTTGAAAAATAATTTGCGTGAGATACGCCCCACCCACCGCCAAACCCACGAGCAAGGGACTGCTTGAATGGAAACTATCCGCATACAAACTAATGACCGGCAAAACAATAAAAAGCCCCAAAAACCGCAACGACGACACTAACGCTAATGGAAAAATTTTCTTAAACATGCGTAGTATTTTACAAGAAAATCTCTAATTTCTATCATTAATTTAGGAAAGTAGGATTGATAATAAAAGTTTAATTTTAATGGATTTTTAAGAAAATTTTTTGTATAATCTCATTCTTTATTTTTTATATTGCTTGTGTCAAGGTAGCTCAGCTGGTTTAGAGCGCTGGTCTCATAAGCCGGAGGTCGGGGGTTCAAGTCCCCCTCTTGACACCATGATTTGATTTAAACTTCATTTAATTTTCGTTTAATCTTTTTTTTAGCAAACCTAAACTACAATAGCGTTGCATCTTTTAATTTCTTAACATTAGGGATTTGACGATGATTTTTAGCTCTCTTTTTAGTGTTGTAGGGATGGCGGTGCTTTTTCTTATTGCTTGGGTGTTTTCTGGCAATAAAAGGGCTATAAATTATCGCACGATTGTCAGTGCCTTTGTGATTCAAGTGGCTTTAGGGGCGTTGGCTTTATATGTGCCTTTGGGTAGGGAAATGTTGCAAGGCTTAGCTAGTGGCATACAAAGCGTGATTTCTTACGGCTATGAGGGGGTGCGTTTTTTATTTGGCAATCTCGCTCCAAACGCTAAAGGCGATCAAGGGATAGGAGGCTTTATCTTTGCGATCAATGTTTTAGCGATCATTATCTTTTTTGCTAGCTTGATTTCACTTCTATATTATTTAAAAATCATGCCTTTGTTTATCAATCTCATTGGTGGGGCGTTGCAAAAATGCTTAGGCACTTCTAAAGCAGAAAGCATGAGCGCAGCGGCTAATATTTTTGTGGCGCACACCGAAGCGCCATTAGTCATTAAGCCTTATTTGAAAAGCATGAGCGATTCAGAGATTTTTGCGGTCATGTGCGTGGGCATGGCTAGCGTTGCGGGTCCTGTGTTAGCCGGGTATGCGAGCATGGGCATTCCTTTACCTTATTTAATCGCCGCATCGTTTATGTCCGCTCCTGGGGGGTTGTTGTTCGCTAAAATCATTTACCCGCAAAACGAAGCCATTTCTAGCCATGCAGATGTTTCTGCAGAAAAGCATGTCAATGCCATAGAAGCTATCGCTAATGGGGCAAGCACAGGGCTAAATTTAGCCTTGCATGTGGGAGCGATGCTTTTAGCCTTTGTGGGGATGCTCGCGCTCATTAACGGGCTTTTAGGGGTTGTAGGGGGGGGTTTAGGCATGGAGCATTTGTCTTTAGGGTTGATTTTAGGCACGCTCTTAAAACCCTTAGCCTTTATGCTAGGCATTCCGTGGAGTCAGTCCGGGATTGCCGGAGAAATCATAGGCATTAAAATCGCGCTCAATGAATTTGTGGGCTATATGCAATTTTTGCCTTATTTGGGCGATAACCCTCCTTTAATCTTGAGCGAGAAAACTAAAGCGATCATCACTTTTGCGTTGTGCGGGTTTGCTAACTTAAGCTCAGTCGCTATGCTCATTGGAGGGCTTGGCAGTTTAGTGCCTAAAAAGAAAGATCTCATTGTAAGGCTTGCTTTAAAAGCGGTGCTTGTAGGCACGCTTTCTAATTTCATGAGCGCGACTATCGCCGGATTATTCATAGGGTTAAGCGCCAATTAAAAGGATAAGGCATGCAAAAAAGAGTGGTAATCTTATTATTGGATTCTTTTGGTATAGGGGCTAGTGAAGACGCTAGAGATTTTGGCGATTTGGGGGCGAACACTTTAGGCAATATCGCTAAGGCTTGTTTCAATAACCTAGCTGATTCTAACAATCGTAATGGGGCTTTGAAACTGCCCAACTTAGAGAGTTTGGGTTTAGGGTTGAGCGCTTTAGAAGCCGCAAATGAATTGCCTTTGGGTTTTGATTCTCAACCTAATTTAATAGGGGCTTACACTTATGCGCAAGAACTTTCTAGTGCTAAGGATACGATTTCTGGGCATTGGGAGATGATGGGCGCGCCCGTTCTTTTTGAATGGGGGTATTTTAAAGACAAAACCCATTCGTTTCCTAAAGAAATTTTAGATGAAATCATGCACAAAACTAAGATTAAGGGCTATTTAGGGAATTGCCACGCATCAGGGACAGAAATCATCAAAGATTTGGGCGAAAAGCATTTAGAAACTTTATACCCCATTTTTTACACTTCAGCGGATTCGGTGTTTCAAATCGCTGCACATGAAGAAAGGTTTGGGCTGGATAACTTATACGCTCTTTGTGAAGAAGTGTTTCAAATTCTAGAGCCCTTAAAGATCGCTAGAGTGATCGCACGCCCCTTTATTGGCACCAATAGAGAGAATTTCAAACGCACCGCCAATCGCAAAGACTATGCGATAAAGCCCCATAAAAAATTGCTTTTTGAAACATTCATTGAAGAAAAACAAGGCGAAGTCATTAGCATTGGGAAAATCGCTGATATTTACGCTCATGTGGGGATCACTCAAAAGTTCAAAGCCGGTAGCTTAATGGAATTATGCGATGTGACTTTAGAGCAGGTCAAAAACGCTAAAAACAACAGCTTGATTTTTACGAATTTTGTGCATTTTGATAGCGATTATGGGCATCGGCGCGATATTAGCGGGTACGCTAACGCTTTAGAGTATTTTGATTCGCGCTTAAAAGAGGTTTTAGACAATTTAAGGGAAAACGATTTGCTCATTCTTTGCGCCGATCATGGGTGTGATCCCAGCTTTAAAGGCACGGATCACACACGAGAATACATTCCTGTTTTGTTTTATCATAAAGATTTGCAACCAGCCTTTTTAGGCAAGAGCGAGTCGTTTGCGGATATTGGGCAGAGTATCGCTTATTTTTTGGGATTAAGCCCCTTAGATTATGGCAAAAACTTATTAAATTTTAAAGGACAACCATGACCCCTCACATTAACGCTAAAATCGGCGATTTTTATCCTCAATGCCTTTTATGCGGCGATCCCTTAAGGGTGAGCTACATTGCGAAAAATTTTTTACAAGACGCTAAAGAGATCACGAATGTGCGTAACATGCTAGGCTTTAGCGGGAAGTATAAGGGCAAGGGGATTTCTTTAATGGGACATGGCATGGGCATTGCGTCATGCACGATTTATGTAACGGAGCTTATTAAAACCTATCAGGTTAAAGAGCTTTTAAGGATTGGCACTTGCGGGGCGATTAGCCCAAAAGTCGGCTTGAAAGACATTGTCATACTCACTGGAGCTTCAACGGATTCTAAAACCAATCGGGTGCGTTTTTTAAACCACGATTTGAGCGCAACGCCTGATTTTGAATTGAGTTTAAGAGCGTATCAAACAGCAAAGCGTTTGGGTATTGATTTGAAAGTGGGCAATGTTTTTTCAAGCGATTTTTTCTATTCTTTTGAAACGCATGCCTTTGATTTGATGACCCAATACAACCACTTGGCTATTGAAATGGAAGCGGCAGGGTTATACGCCACAGCGATGGAATTGAACGCTAAGGCTTTATGTTTATGCTCTGTCTCAGATCATCTAATCACTAAAGAAGCCTTAAGCCCTAAAGAAAGAATAGAAAGCTTTGATAACATGATAACTCTAGCCTTAGAGATGATGACATAATGACGATTGAAAATAATTTTAAAGAGCAAAAACTCATTCACTCTACTGAGTAAAATCATCAAATTTAGCTCTTTATATATAGCTTTAGTGTGGAGATTATTTGTGACCATACTTTAAAAAACATATATAATGTATAAAAATATTCTTTTTAAGTCTGTGTGCATCCGATAGGTTTTTTATTATGATTTTTAATAAAATTTTCTAAAATCACATTCTCAGCCCTTTTAGAAGTTGAAAAACTATCTTGGTAAGTTTTACCAAATAGGGTATAGGTAGGTTGTTCTGGAAAAAATGCATACACTTGTATGATTTTATTAATCTTTAAGAGTGATTGCAATACAAAATAATTTGTTGTGGAGCAAGTGCCATTTTTACGATATTCTACTTTTCCGCAATTATAAGATTGCACTCGCTTCGTAATGGGCGTAATGCTATGACCGATTTTAAAAATTTTACCTTGAATAACAAACACATATACAAGTCCTTCGTTTTTCATATTCTTTTCATCAATGGCGTTGATTTCTAATTTTTCCAAACTATTATTAGGGACTAATTCGCATAACAAGTTAAAATACTCTTTGTATTCAAAGTCCTTGTAATCAATTTCATCTTTTAAATCATCAACACTCTTTAAAATTATATCGCTCTTTCTTTTTGCCATAATACGCCCCATTAAATTTTTGGATAAATTCTAATTCTTGCTTGTTTAGAACAATACTTTCTAATAAAGGTAAATGCTGTAACACTCTAATGTTATTAAAATTTCCATAACGAGTGAGATTATTAAGAAATAAATAAATCTCATTATCTAATTCGGTTTTAATTTTTAAGCCTTCTTCGTAATTTTTGCAACGCACAAACGCAATGCTTTGTGTCATGCCACAATTATCAATAAATGTGCTGTATTGATTGGTTAAAGATAAAAAGACTTTATAGCCTTCTTGATATTTGTGGGGGATTTTACTATATACGACTTGACTAGGGGTATGGATAATCTTATAAGGGTAGTCCTTATTTTGAATGGGCGATAAAAATTCTTTCTTGGTTGTCCTGTGTAGAAAGCTTGTCGTTTCTATTTTGTAGGTAGGTAAATGAGCGTTATTAATCGTTTTGTCTAAAATGCTACAAACCAATTCGTTTAAATACAAGGGAATAAAATTTAAATGAGTTTTAAGCGAAACTCTTTGTCTGTCTTTTAAAACATAATGATTTTCTACGCTAAAACTTTTTTGATTAGGGACTTTTTGCAATAAAAACCAAGTGAAAGATGAGCCAACTTTTTTAAAGTATTTTTTAGCTCCGCCAATATTAAGATGAATAAATTGATATTGTGAGAGTAAGTTGGGTAAAACATTCCTATCTGAAAAACTCATCCAGTGATTAGGCACAATGAATAAAATATAACCTCCATTTTTTGTAAGCTCTAAGGCTTTTTTAATAAAGTCTCTTGCCAGATTATGATTTTTAGAAGTGCGACCTAGCACATTAAATTTAGCAAAGGGCGGGTTAGCCACGATTAAGTCATAAAGCGTAGCCCTATCAAATTTTAAAAAATCCTTACAGCTTAAATGGATATTGCTCCCAAAATATTTTTTAACATGCTCAATGCGTTTAGGGTTAATCTCATTAAAATACAGATTGTTTAAAGAAGTCTTAGTCTCTAAATAAGCAAAAAAATTCCCATTCCCACAACAGCAATCTAAAATTTTTAAATGTTCTTGTTTAAAAAAATCGCTTGGGATAGTGTCTATCATTTCTTTCACACAATCTAATGGGGTGCAAATATCATTGGAATTAACAAAATGACTTGTGTCAAAATTGAGCGTGTCAAAATACGCTTTAATTTGCGAAAAACTATGTAATTTGATGCGTTCGTGATTTAAAAAAGGGCGTTCTTCTATCAAAGGGAGAGATAACACTATTTTTGAACCTTTTTAATTTTATTGGCGTTTCCTAAATCCATTATATCATATCCACCTTTATAATTTCATTAGTGTTTATTTTCTATTTCTTAAGAAATAAGCTTTTGATTATCTTTTATAAAAAAATCTATCGTTTTTTGGCGGAGTTTTTTAAAATCTAGTATTCCAAGCAAAGAACGCTAAAAAGAATATTAGGGTTAATTTAAAAGAGTTTTATAACCCCCATAAGTTAAGGATAAAATTTAAAGGAAAACCCTTAAAGCTAAAAGCCTTAAGGGAACTTTGGAAAAACTAAAGCTATCGTTTTACAGAAATTTCGTTTTACAAAACTACCGCTTCAACAAAACAACAACTTTACACCCCAAAAATGAAATTTCAAGGTATAATGTTTTCCAAGAGTTTTTGCCATGTTTGGTAGCCATGACAAACTCCTTTTATGGATTTATCCCCATAATTGCACTTATGGGGGTGTTTATTTTACAACAATCTTTCTAAAACCAAATCCCAATTAAATTAAAAACACTCTTAAAAGTTTGATTGAACGCGTCAAAACACCCTAAAACTTTTTTTGAAATCCAATAAATTTATGGTAAAATTAAACGCATTGTAAATAAATTCTCATTTTGATACATTTTTTGCAATAAAACATTACTTTAAGGAACATCTTATGAAAAAAACGAAAAAAACAATTTTGCTTTCTCTAACTCTTGCGGCGTCATTGCTCCATGCTGAAGACAACGGCGTTTTTTTAAGCGTGGGCTATCAAATCGGTGAAGCGGTTCAAAAAGTGAAAAACGCCGACAAGGTGCAAAAACTTTCAGACACTTATGAACAATTAAGCCGGCTTTTAACCAACGATAGTGGCACAAACTCAAAGACAAGCGCGCAAGCGATCAATCAAGCGGTTAATAATTTGAACGAACGCGCAAAAACTTTAGCCGGTGGGACAACCAATTCCCCTGCCTATCAAGCCACGCTTTTAGCGTTGAGATCGGTGTTAGGGCTATGGAATAGCATGGGTTATGCGGTCATATGCGGAGGTTATGTCAATAGTCCAGGCGAAAACAATCAAAAAAATTTCCACTACACCGATGAGAATGGCAACGGCACTACAATCAATTGCGGTGGGAGCACAAATAGTAATGGCACTCATAGTTCTAATGGCACAAATACATTAAAAGCAGGCAAAAATGTTTCTCTATCTATTGAGCAATATGAAAAAATCCATGAAGCCTATCAGATTCTCTCAAAAGCTTTAAAACAAGCCGGGCTTGCTCCTTTAAATAGCAAAGGGAAAAAATTAGAAGCGCATGTAACCACATCAAAGTATCAACAAGGTAATCAAACTAAAACGACAACTTCTGTTATTGATACGACTAATGATGCGCAAAATCTTTTGACTCAAGCGCAAACGATTGTCAATACCCTTAAAGATTATTGCCCCATACTGATAGCGAAATCCCAGTAATGGTATGGGCAGTAGCACAAACGCCCCTTCATGGCAAACAGCCGGTGGCGGCAACAATGCATGCGCGACTTTTGGCACGGAATTTAGCGCTGCTTCAGACATGCTCAAAAACGCGCAAGAAATCGTTAAAAGAACCCAACAACTCAGTGCCAACCAACCCAAAAATATCACACAACCCCAAAATCTCAACCTTAACACCCCTAGCAGTCTTACGGCTTTAGCTCAAAAAATGCTCAAAAACGCTCAATCTCAAGCAGAAATTTTAAAGCTGGCTAATCAAGTGGAGAGCGATTTTAACAAACTTTCTTCAGGCTATCTTAAAGACTACATAGGGAAATGCGATGCGAGCGCTATAAGCAGCACGAATATGACAATGCAAAATCAAAAGAACAATTGGGGGAACGGGTGCGCTGGCGTGGAAGAAACTCTAACTTCGTTAAAAGCAAGCGCCGCTGATTTTAACAACCAAACGCCACAAATCAATCAAGCGCAAACCCTAGCCAACACCCTTATTCAAGAACTTGGCAACAACCCTTTTAGGAATATGGGCATGATCGCTTCTTCAGCCACGAATAACGGCGCCTTGAATGGTCTTGGGGTGCAAGCGGGCTATAAACAATTTTTTGGAGAAAAGAAAAGATGGGGGTTAAGGTATTATGGTTTCTTTGATTACAACCACGCCTATATCAAATCCAATTTCTTTAACTCGGCTTCTGATGTTTGGACTTATGGGGTGGGTAGCGATTTGTTGTTTAACTTTATCAATGATAAAAAAACCAACTTTTTAGGCAAGAACAACCATTTTTCTATGGGGCTTTTTGGAGGCATCGCGCTAGCAGGGACTTCATGGCTTAATTCCCAATATGTGAATTTAAAAACCATCAGCAATGTCTATAGCGCTAAAGTGAATACTACCAACTTCCAATTTTTATTCAATTTAGGCTTGAGAACCAATCTCGCTAGACCTAAGAAAAAAGATAGCCATCATGCGGCTCAACATGGCATGGAATTGGGCGTGAAAGATCCCTACCATTAACACGAATTACTATTCTTACTTGGGAACTAAACTAGAATACCGAAGACTCTATAGCGTGTATCTCAATTATGTGTTTGCTTATTAAAAGCTCTCTTTTTTAAAAAAAAGGGGGGGGTTAAACTTCTAAAAAATCTCTAAAGCTAAAAACTTTCAAAAAAATAGTTATTAAACCTAAAAAAAGAAATTTTAAGGTATAATGTTTCCACCATTTTTATTTTTCGTTTTTAGTTTTCCATGGCAAACTCCTTTTTAGAATTTATCCCCATAATCGCTCTTATGGGGGCGTTTGTTTTACAACAATCTTTCTTAAAACCAATGCTCATCAAAAAACGCTCTCTCAAAAACCATTAAAGAGTTTAAAATGACTTTACAAGCGGAGTTTTAAAAAAAGGATTTTTTACTCACTCCTTTTGATTGAAACAACACGATCAAGCGTCTTAAGGCAATTTAAAATAAAATAGCGCTAACATGACCCCAAAGCCCCTTATTAAATTAATCTATACCAAATAGTAAGGAGTTATCTAACATGGGGTTTTTCAAGCTTAAAGAACACAACACTAACATTGCCACCGAGTTTAGAGCGGGTTTAACGACTTTTATCACCATGATTTACATCGTGCCACTAAACGCTCTTATCCTTTCTCAAGCCAACATGCCTTATGAAGCCCTTTTGAGCGCAACGTACCATTATCACTATCTTATCAAGCGTGTTTAACGGATTGTGGGCAAACACCCCCATAGCCATGAGCGTGGGTTTAGGGTTATCGGCTTATTTTAGCTTCGGGTTAGTTCAAGGGCTAAAACTCCCTTGGCAGAGCGCTTTAGGCATCGTAGCGCTCTCGGGAGCGATTTTTGTGATTTTGTCTTTCACTAAATTTAGAAGTTGGGTCATGCGAAGCATTCCTAGCGATTTAAGGCGCGCGGTGAGCGCGGGGATAGGGGCTTTTATCGCATTCATTGGCCTTAAAGAAATGCATATTGTCGTTACCCATAAGGCTACGCTTGTAACCTTAGGCGATTTTGGCGATCCGCATGTGTTATTAGGGGTTGTGGGGATCATTCTAACTTTCGCGCTCTACACGCTCAAAATCAGGGGTTCTTTTATTATAGCGGTCTTAATCACTTCCATTCTCGCATGGGTTTTAAAGCTAGCCCCTTACCCTAGCGAGTTTTTTTCCATGCCCGCTAGCATTGGTCCTATCGCCTTTCAATTAGACTTTAAGGGCATTTTTTTTGATGCGAGTGGGGCTTTCACTTTAGCGTTAGTGCCAGTCATCATCACTTTTTTTGTAACCGATTTGTTTGATTCCTTAGGCACGCTTGCAGGGATTGGCCACAAGACTGATTTTTTCAATGATGAAGAAAAAATAAGGAATTGGAAAAGACTTTAGAAGCGGATGCGGTGGCTTCTTTAGGGAGTGCGGTAGTGGGCGTTTCTACTACGACAGCTTTTATAGAGAGCGCGAGTGGGGTTGAAGAGGGGGGTCGCACAGGGCTGACAGCGGTTTTTACCGGATTATTTTTTGTTTTAACGCTCTTTTGTTTGCCTCTTTTAAAAGCTATTCCTAGCAATGCGATTTATCCGGTGCTAGTGGTAGTAGGGGTTTTGATGTTTAGCGTGTTAGAGGGGGTGAATTTTAAAGACATGGTCATTAGCGTTTCCACTTTTTTAACCGTGGTGATGATGCCTTTAACCTTCTCTATTGCCGATGGCTTAGCCTTTGGCTTTTTGTCTTATAGTATCATCAAATTGGTTCAAAAAGACTTCAAAGCGCTCAATTCAGGCATTATCATTCTCTGCATCATTTCTGTTTCTGTATTTATCTTTCGTTAAGCTCTTTTTAAGGGGCTTTGCATTTTTTACTCATTTCATGCCTCTTTTTCTTTATTTAGACAGATTATTATCTTAAAATAATTGTAATATCATTATTATTATATCAACTCAATAAAAAAGGAGAAGGTATGCAAAAAACTTCTAACACTCTGGCGCTGGGGAGTTTGACAGCGCTATTCTTTCTAATGGGTTTTATCACGGTTTTAAACGATATTTTAATCCCGCATTTAAAACCCATTTTTGACTTGACCTATTTTGAAGCTTCACTCATTCAATTTTGCTTTTTTGGGGCGTATTTCATCATGGGAGGAGTTTTTGGGAATGTGATCAGTAAAATCGGCTATCCTTTTGGCGTGGTGCTTGGTTTTGTGATCACAGCGACGGGGTGCGCGTTGTTTTATCCGGCGGCGCATTTTGGCTCCTATGGGTTTTTTTTAGGAGCGTTGTTTATTTTAGCGAGCGGGATTGTGTGCTTGCAAACCGCTGGTAATCCCTTTGTAACCTTGCTTTCTAAAGGTAAAGAAGCCAGAAACCTGGTTTTAGTCCAGGCGTTCAATTCGCTTGGCACGACTTTAGGTCCTATTTTTGGGAGCTTGTTGATTTTTAGCACGACAAAAACGAGCGATAATTTAAGCCTGATAGACAAGTTAGCGGACGCTAAAAGCGTTCAAATGCCTTATTTGGGCTTAGCGGTGTTTTCGCTTCTTTTGGCGCTCATCATGTATCTTTTGAAATTGCCTGATGTGGAAAAAGAAATGCCCAAAGAAACGACGCAAAAAAGCTTGTTTTCGCACAAACACTTTGTTTTTGGGGCTTTGGGGATCTTTTTTTATGTGGGGGGAGAAGTGGCGATTGGCTCATTCTTGGTGCTAAGCTTTGAAAAGCTTTTGAATTTAGACCCTCAATCAAGCGCACATTACTTGGTGTATTATTGGGGAGGCGCGATGGTGGTACGTTTCTTAGGCAGTGTGTTGATGAATAAAATTGCCCCTAATAAATACTTGGCTTTCAACGCCTTAAGCTCTATTGTTCTCATTGCTTTAGCCATTCTCGTTGGAGGCAAGATCGCTTTATTCGCTCTGACTTTTGTGGGCTTTTTCAACTCTATCATGTTCCCTACCATCTTTTCTTTGGCTACGCTCAATTTAGGGCATCTCACTTCTAAGGCTTCTGGAGTGATTAGCATGGCGATTGTAGGAGGAGCGTTAATCCCCCCCATTCAAGGCGCGGTTACAGACATGCTCACAGCGACCGAATCAAATTTGCTCTACGCTTATGGTGTGCCGTTATTGTGCTATTTTTATATTCTCTTCTTTGCGCTTAAGGGGTATAAGCAAGAAGAAAACTCCTAAAAAAAGGGGGGGGTTTCTCTTTTATTTTCTTTCTTTTAGCTTGTTTTAAAAATTTAAAAAATTCCAAATTAAATAAGGTTTTATTATTGGCGTTTGGAACCAAAAGGCATACAAATTTTAAAATTTTTAAAATGCGATCAAAAATACCCCCAACGAATAAGAAAAATCCCCTAACCACAAAAGATCAAGAGATTTTAAGAATGAAGCAAAGAATAAAGACTAGTAAATGGGTTTAGCGTCTTTGAATTTATATTCCGTAAGAAACCCAGTCCCATCAAAATTACCCACCAAAGAGATTTTTGCAATATCACCCACTTGGCAATCGGTTTCTAAAATAAGATAAGGCACTTCATCTTTACCGATTAAAGTGATCACTCATCACCTTTTTTCACGGCTTTGCTTGGGGAACTCTTTAGAATCAAGGTCTGTGGTATTATCGCCGGTTTGGAGCATTCTAAAAGCATAGCACATGCCATCATTGATTTGAGCGCTATAAATTTTGCCTTTTTTAACTTCTTTTTTAACCCCCGGTTTAAGCGCGATGCGTATTTCTGAGTGGATCTCAGCCTCTTGCATTTTGCCCTTATAATCTCGCACCTGAACCTTATGCACGCCATTAGGATCTCCCTTTTTAAGTAGAGAATCTTCATAGCTGAATTTTTGAATGTCTAAATCCCCATCAACAAAACTCCTAGCGTCAAGCTGAACGCTCAAAAGCCCTAGCAACCCAATTAATGAAAATCTCAAACAACGCTTATAAAAATGATTCATCAAACAATCCTTTCAATGTAAAATAAAACAAATGTATCTCAAAATTAAAAACAAAAAGATCACAAAATTGCTAATTTAGCAATAAAAACGCGTTCTGTCAAGAAATCAAAGCCTAAAGAAATCATTCAAAAATAATTTCTTCCGGTTTGATTCCATCGCCATAAACAGGCTCTAAAGTCTCTTGATAAGCTTCTTTTAAGAAGTCGCTAGAAATGAGGGAATCAATTTCGTTGTTCAACCATTCTAAAAGCTTAGGGTTACCTTTTTTAATCGCTGGAGCGATCACATCCTTATCGCCAAGGCTTGTAATGCCTAATTTAAATTCAGGGTGTTGTTTTATCCAAGCGAGCAACAAAGTGTTATCATGGGCTAGAGCGATAGCCTTATCGTTTAAAAGGGCTAAAAAAGTCTCTGTGTTTTGCTCAAATTTCAAAAGTTTGATATTGGGGTAATTTTTAGTGAAATAAAAATCCGCTGTCGTGCCTTTATTCACAATCAACTCTTTATCTTTCAATTCTTCTATATTTTTAATGACCCCATCTTTAGAAATCACCCCCAAAGCGACTTTCATATACGGCTTAGCGAAATCCACGACTTTTTCTCTTTCTTTAGTGCGCGTGAAATTAGCCATGATAATATCCACTTTATTGGCTTTTAAAAATTCCACCCTAGCTGAAGCTTCTACAGGAATAAACTCAATCTTATTTTCATCGCCCAATAAATCAAGTACTATGCGTTTAGCAATGACTACATCATAGCCTTGATATTTCCCTTTAGAATCCACAGATCCAAAAGGAGGCTTATCGCTAAAAACCCCCACTTTTAAAACCCCTCTTTGTTTAATGACTTCTAAAGCGTCCTTTTTTTCTTTATGGCTATCAGAGCATGCGCTAAAGACTAAAGCGATCAAAACTAAAAACAGCCCCCATACCTTAAAAAGCCCGTTTGTTTTCATAAAAACACCTTTTTTTTGAAATTAAAATCATCTTTTTAGCAAACTTTATTTAACAGCTTCCTAAAAAATGGAAAGTTTCTAAAAATTTTTGCGCTCTTTGAGATTTCGGGTGGTTAAAAAATTCTTTAGCGCTGTTTTCTTCAGCGATTTTACCGCTATCAAAAAACACGATTTTGCTAGCGATTTTTTGCGCAAATTTCATTTCATGCGTTACAATCACCATGCTCATGCCTGTTGTGGCTAATTCTAAAATCACTTCTAAAACTTCTTTAACCATTTCAGGGTCTAAAGAGGCGGTTACTTCATCAAAAAGCATGATTTTTAGCCGCATGCATAAAGAGCGCACGATCGCTACTCGCTGTTTTTGCCCGCCGCTCAATTCTTTAGGGTAAGCTTGTTGTTTATGCTCCAAACCCACTCGTTTTAAAAGCTCTACGGCTTGAGAAATGACCTCATCTTTGGATCGTTTTTGCACTTTTATAGGGGCGAGTAAGATATTATCTAACACATTTAAATGCGGGAACAATTCATAATTTTGAAACACCATGCCTATTTTTTGGCGCATTTGATTCCAGTTAGTGGCTGGCGTATTAAGGTTAGTGTTTTCAAAAAGGATTTCACCTTCATCAATCTTTTCAAGCCCGTTCAAACACTTTAAAAAAGTGCTTTTCCCGCACCCGCTAGTACCTAAAATCACTGCCACTTCACCCTTATTTAAAGTGAAATTGATGCCGTCTAAAACCAAATGGTTTTGATAGGTTTTTTTTAACCCTTTGGTTTCTAAAATCACGCTCATTTTACCCTCTAATGTATTGGAATTTTTTTTCTAAATAGGAACTATACAGGCTCAAACTATAGCATAAACTAAAATAAAACATTAAGATAACGCCATAAACCACAAAGCTCGCATTAGGCATGCGTAAGAGGTTAAGCTCTATGATTTGCTGACCCACTTTTAACAAATCAATCGCTCCAATGAGAGAAACTAAAGCCGTGGTTTTGATCATGCGCGTGAATAAATTAAGGCTTGAGGGCAATAAAGACAAAAAGCTTTGAGGGAAAATAATATTAAAAATCACCCTTTTTGAATCCATGCCTAAGGCTAGAGCGCTTTCTACTTGGTGTTTGCTCACGGAAGTTAAAACCCCTCTAGTCAAATCCATCATTTCAGCGCCACCCCACAAGCTAAAAACAATCACGCTCGCCAAAACCGTGCTGATATGCAAATCAAACCAGCTCGCTAACCCGAAATACACGATAAACAGCCATGCTAAAAGCGGGATAATGCGAACGCTTTCTAAATACACACGACACGCCAAAACCATTATTTTAGAGCCAAACGCCATCAAACTCCCCAAAAGTATTCCAACAACGATTGAAACAATCGCAGAGCTAAGAGCGATTAAAAGGGTGATCTCAAACCCCTCTAACAAACGCTTGAGATTGTCTAACTCCAATAAAACTCCCATTTTAAGCCGCTTTCTTTTTAAAAGAACGCTCTAAGATCACAAACAAAGCGCTCAAAGGGAGCAAAGCGATCAAATAAGTGAGGCTCAACATCAACAGGCTTTCAGTCGTTTTGTAATAAATGCCAATCAAATCTTTCGCCACAAACATGATATCGGTTAGGGCTATCGCGCCCACCACGGAAGTTTCTTTGAGTAAAAAAATCACATTCGCCCCTATGGAAGGCATAGAAACGCTTAAACTTTGAGGCAGAATAATATAATACATCATCTTCAAAGGGTCAAACCCTAAACTCAAAGCGCTTTCTCTTTGAATGGAAGCTAAGCTCTTAAACCCAAGCAAAAAACTTTGACTCATATACCCCCCACCCAAAAACCCTAACGCTAAAATCGCGCACTCTAAAGCGCTCAAACCGATTTCATTCAACCCGTAATACAAAAAGAAAAGCTGGATGAGTAGGGGCGTGTTCCTAGCGATTTCGCCATAGATATAGACGATAGGAGAGATAAAGCGCGTTTTAAAATATAAAACGATCGCGCACAAAAACCCCACCAAAAGAGAGAGCAAAATCCCAAAGAAAGAAATATAAAGCGTGAGTTCTAACCCCTTAAAAAACGCAGGGATGGAGTGCAACATAAAATCCCAATCTAATGCCATAACGCTAAACCTTAAAATTAATGACGCTTTAAAGCATCATGTTTAAAAACAGCTCTTATTTACCCCAATTGTTAGAAGTTTGGAAACCCAAGCCTTTAAGCGGGAAGTTTATGAGCCGTTTTGCCACTATTCAAAGAAAATTTGGATTATAATAAAAAAACTGGCTGAAATTAACAACAATGATTAAATAATCATTAAATGGAGAGGACATGCAAAAAAGTTTAGTTTCTTTGGCTTGGGTTTTTGTAGCTATTTTAGGAGCGATCTGTTTAGGGGTGTTAGCCTTACACAAGGGCGAGAGCATTAACACGCTATGGCTTGTAGTAGCGAGCGCTTGCATTTATAGCATAGGCTATCGTTTTTATAGCCATTTTATCGCTTATCGGGTGTTAAAGCTAGACGATAACAGAGCCACGCCTGCATGCGTAAGGAATGACGGCAAGGATTTTGTGCCAACCGATAAAGCCATCACCTTTGGGCATCATTTCGCCGCTATTGCTGGGGCTGGTACTTTAGTAGGCTCGATACTGGTCGCTCAAATGGGTTACTTGCCCTCTATCTTATGGATTTTGATAGGCTCGGTTTTAGGGGGTTGCGTGCATGATTTTGTGGTGCTTTTTGCTTCCATTAGGCGCGATGGCAAGTCTTTAGGCGAAATGATCAAGCTTGAAATGGGTCAATTTGTAGGCATGATCGCAAGTCTGGGCATTTTAGGGATCATGCTCATTATCATTGCGATTTTAGCGATGGTGGTGGTGAAGGCTTTAGCGCATTCGCCTTGGGGCTTTTTTACGATCGCAATGACTATTCCCATTGCGATTCTTATGGGGCTTTACATGCGGTTTTTCAGTCCGCATAAGATTTTAGAAGTTTCTGTTATCGGCTTTATTTTGTTGATTATAGCGATTTATGCGGGTAAATACGTTTCTTTAGATCCCAAACTAGCGTCAATTTTTACTTTTGATGCCAGTTCTTTAGCGTGGATGATCATGGGTTATGGTTTTGTGGCTTCTATTTTACCGGTATGGTTTTTACTCGCTCCACGAGATTATTTAAGCACTTTTTTAAAAATTGGCGTTATAGGGGTGTTGGTTGTGGTAATTGTTTTTGTCGCTCCGCCCTTACAAATCCCTAAAATCACGCCCTTTGTAGATGGCAGTGGTACTGTGTTTGCAGGAAGCGTGTTCCCTTTCTTGTTTATCACGGTGGCTTGCGGGACGATTAGCGGATTCCATGCTTTAATTTCTTCAGGCACGACCCCTAAAATGCTCGCTAAAGAAAGCGACGCCAGGCTAGTGGGCTATGGCTCTATGGTGATGGAGAGCGTTGTGGTACTTATGGCGTTGGTGTGCGCAGGGATCTTGCACCCAGGGCTTTATTTCGCTATCAATTCGCCAGAAGTGAGCATCGGTAAAGATATAGCTGATGCGGCTTCGGTGATTAGCTCATGGGGGTTTAATATCAGCGCTGAAGAAATCAGTGAAATGACTAAAAATATCGGTGAAAGCTCCATTTTGAGCCGCACCGGTGGGGCGCCCACTTTTGCGATCGGTTTAGCGATGATTGTGTATCACATTTTAGGGGATCCAAGCGTGATGGCGTTTTGGTATCATTTTGCGATTTTGTTTGAAGCTTTGTTCATTTTAACCGCTGTGGATGCTGGCACACGAACCGCTCGTTTCATGATCCAAGATTTGCTCGGTAATGTTTATAAGCCTTTGGGTAATCTTAGTTCTTATAAGGCTGGGATTTTTGCCACTCTTTTGTGCGTGGCAGGGTGGGGGTATTTCTTGTATCAAGGCACGATCGATCCTAAAGGGGGGATTTATACGCTATGGTCTTTATTTGGCGTGAGTAACCAGATGTTAGCGGGCATGGCGTTGTTGTTGGTTACGGTGGTGTTGTTTAAAATGGGGCGTTTTAAGGGGGCGATGATAAGCGCCTTGCCGGCAGTTTTGATTTTATCCATCACTTTTTATAGCGGTATTTTAAAAGTGATGCCAAAAAGTAATGATAGCGTGCTGAATAATGTTTCGCATGTGGCGCAAATGCAAATCATCAAAGAAAAAATGGCTACCACTACCGATGAAAAAGCGCTAAAAACGCTCCAAAAATCCTTTTTTAACCATGCTATTGATGCGATTTTGTGCGTGTTTTTCATGCTTGTAGCGCTACTGGTTTTAATCGTGAGCGTTAGGATTTGCTCAAACGCTTATTTTAAAAATCAAATTTACCCACCGCTGGCTGAAACGCCCTATATCAAAGCCGCTTGAATAAAAAAGGGGTTTTAACCCCCTTTAAATCCATGGAAAAAGTTTGACCCTATCCTTACAAGAAGCGATTAAAATTTTGGCTCTGTTAATTTAATAGGGGTATTAAAACTTTATTTTAATTTCTTAAAAATGGGGTTTTGGTTGCTTCGTTTTAAACCCATTTCTTGAAAGAGATAGGGGGTATTTTTGAGATCATTCTTCCTTTTAACCCTCAACTAAATCCGCCTAACTCTAAAAAAAGCGCTTTTAAAAAGCTATCGCTTGCTTTAAATTAAAAATGAACTTGTATTTTACTTAATGGGTATGATTTAAAAAGGGCTTTTGCTTGAAAAGAAATTTGATATATAGAGATTAGAGGAACAGCGTTAAAACGCCCACTATATTCGTAGGGTAGTATCAAAAAGACGCCTACCTTATTATCGTGATAGCGTCAAAAAAACGCTTGCTATTTTTTGTGATCATAGCGTCAAAAAGATGCCTACCATATTCATAGGGTAGCATCAAAAGACGCCTACCATATTATAGGAGACAGCATCAAAAAGACGCTACTAGAGCCGTGTATAAAGCGCTCCTGTCAGAATAAAGGGCGGGGAAGTCTTTAGGCACAGGCCCGTTTTCACCCGCCTTAAAGCCTTTGTTAGTATGCACGCCATAATACGCAAGATCCACGCTACCGCTCAAGTATTCATTGAATTTATAGCCTAAAGAGATCATCGCTCTTGCTTCCCAAGAGACCACTGAATTGGAATATTGCGTGGCGAATTTCCATGTGAATTTTTTGGCAAAATGAGTGCCGCCACAAGAAAGGAAAATGGTAGCGGCGTCTCTTTTAAGGGCTGTGCCTGTAAAACCCGCATAGACACTGTTACTCCCCATGATCACACCGCTTGGATTCCCCATGTTGCCTATCCAACCATTAGCGTTTTGAAAGACTTTATAAAAAGCGATGGAAACATTGTAATTATTGATGTCAAAGCGTTGGCGGATAATGAGATTTTGCCCGTTTTGAGTGGCAGGCGTGTCGTATCTATAGACTGGGCTTCCATTGGATTTAACGATCATCCAAGGGTAGTAAATGGGAAAAAACCCTATGATAGCTGTATCAGAGCGAAAGCCTGTGCCGCTAAAATTAGGGTTAGAGTCCCAACCAATCTTAACGCCTGGAGCGTTAAAGATTTGAGGCGAAAGGTAATAAAAGCCTTCTATGAGGAAACGATGAGGTTTATAGGTGAGTTGCACCGCATGCGTGCCATAAAGCACCTTTCGCCCATGGCTATCATAACCTCCCTTATCGTTTTTGGTGAAGCCTCCGCTATAAGTGGTCCGTGCGGCAAACCAATCCATCAAAAACGAACCATAAGCGAACGCCCTCCCAAAAGAGCTAAACCAAGTCAAGCGTGCTTTCTTGTATTGCCCAGAAACTTGAAATCCCTGCGTTTGCCCGCTTTTATAAGGCATAGTGGAGAGATAGCGTCCGGCTTTTATTTCAAAATAATTCTTATAAGCGTATTCTAAATACGCATCGCTAAAGACATAATTGCGGACATTTTTGTTGTGTTTCATGTTTTGTGTCCGGCTAAATCATCGCTTTGTAAGATGTTTGTATAACCCCCCATAAACCCATCATAATAACCAAAGAGGTTGTAAGCCACAGAGCCGTCTTCAAACTTCTTCGTGCCGTCATAGAAAATAGATCCGACCATGCCCCCTATTTTGCCTTTTAGAACATGATCTGAAACCTTTTTGGGTAACAGGCTAAAACCAAGCCCTAAATAGCCCGCAATCGTTGCGAATTGCTGCATAGGGTAGATACCTCTTTCTTTATTGATTTTATGCTGGTTAAAACCGATAGTGCTGGATTGATCCACAAAGCCGTTGAGCTTAGCTTCAAAACCTTGTAAAGAAGAGCTTAAAAATGCCCCAAAGAATAAAACCTGACTTGCCTTTTTCATGCATGCCTCCTAAAATGAGATTGATAAATGCAAATACTTTTAAAGATAAATCTATTCTTTGATTTTTATTATTCTTAGCTTTGAAATAATTATAATATGTAAAATAATGCATATGATGAGAAAGTCAAGCTTTTAAAAGCTAAAAACGATTAATTTGTGGAAAATTTACTCTCTTTAAATTCAAATGGCTAATATATGGCACTAAAATCCGTTATGATTAACGGATGATTTTGAATGGAGCGCTTGAGAATAGGGGTTAAGCCTTGTTTTATCGTTTTTTAGGTTTTATCTTGTTGTAAGATAAAGCCTATTGGTTGTAATTTTTATACAATTCTATTAAGTGCTTAGTGGAGCTGTCAAAATAAGCGTTGCTTTTATGCCCTTCTAATTCTTGTAAAATCGGCACGGCTAATTCTTTCCCAAGCTCCACGCCCCATTGATCAAAGCTGTTAATATCCCAAATAACCCCTTGCACAAAAACTTTATGCTCATAAAGAGCCACTAACGCCCCAATATTGCTTGGTGAAATCTTTTCTAATAAAAGGATATTAGAGGGGCGGTTGCCAAAAAACACCCTGTGGTGGGCTAAATCTTTGGCTTCATCTTTGTCTAAGCCTTTAAAGAGCAATTCCCCAAGCGCTTCTTCATAACTCTTGCCTTTCATGAAAGCTTGCGCTTGCGCTAAAACATTGCTGAATAAAATCTCATGATGACTTTTAGCGTTAGGCTTTTTATCTAAGGAAGCGATAAAATCAATGGGGATTAAATGCGTGCCTTGATGTAAGAGCTGGAAAAAGGCGTGCTGAGCGTTAATGCCCATATCGCCCCAAACAACAGGGCATGTGTCATAGGGGATGGTTTCGCCTTTTTTGCTGATGCGTTTGCCATTGCTTTCCATATCCAATTGCTGGATGAATTTGGGGAAATGCCTTAAATACTGATCATAAGGAGCGATCAAATGGCTTTTGGATTGGAAAAAATTGATATACCACACGCCAATCAGCCCCATTAAAACGGGTAAATTGCTTTCAAAAGGGGCGTTTCTAAAATGCTCATCCATCAAATACGCTCCTTTCAAAAGAGCGTTAAAATTTTTCTTCCCTAAATAGATCATAATGGATAAGCCAATAGCCGACCACAAGCTATAACGCCCCCCTACAAAATCCCAAAATTCAAACATGTTATGTTCGTCAATGCCAAATTGTTGCACGGCTTCTTTGTTGGTGGATACCGCTACAAAGTGTTTAGCGATATGCTTTTCATCGCCGCTTCTTTCTACAAACCATTTTCTAGCGGTTAGGGCGTTGGTTAAGGTTTCTTGAGTGGAAAAAGTCTTAGAGTCCACGATAAAAAGCGTGCTGGCCGGATTGATTTTTTCCAAAACGTCTAAAATCTGCGTGCCATCCACATTAGACACAAAATGCATTTTTAATCTCGGGTGGTAGTAGCGTTTTAGGGCGGTGCAAACCATTAAAGCACCCAAATCTGACCCCCCAATACCGATATTGACAATGTCGGTGATCACTTGATTGGTATAGCCCAATCTTTTACCGCTCCTCACACTATCGCTAAAGGCTCGCATGCGTTTTAAAACGCTCCGAACGCTTTTTAACACTTCCATGTTGTCTAGTAAGATTTCTGCGTCATTCAAACTCCTTAAGGCGGTGTGTAAAACGGTACCTTTTTCGGTGGTGTTGATTTTTTCGCCCTTAAACATCGCTTCAATCTTTTCTTTTAAAGAGCAATCCTTCGCTAATTCAAAAAGAAGCTTTAAAGTGGTATCGTTCAAGCGGTTTTTGGAATAATCCAAGCTCAAGCTTTCCAATTGCACGAAATAACGGCTCGCTCGCCCTTTATCTTTAAAAAACCAATCGCGCATGTGTGCTTCTTTGATTTCTTCATAATGTTTGAGTAATTTTGGATAAGTTTTTAATTGAGTCAGCATCAATACCCCTTAAATAAAAGATATAACATTGTATTATAGGCTAGTTTTAATTACAATTTTCAAATGTTAAGAAAAAACATTTCAGCTTACTATGGGGCGAATTTTCTCTTAATCATCGCTCAAAGCTTACCCCATGCGATTTTAACCCCCTTGTTGCTTTCTAAAGGGCTTAGTTTGAGTGAAATCTTGCTCGTGCAAACCTTTTTCAGTTTTTGCGTGCTAATGGCTGAATACCCGAGCGGCGTTTTAGCGGATTTGATGAGCCGGAAAAATTTATTCTTGGTTTCTAATGCCTTTTTAATCGCTAGTTTTTCGTTTGTGCTGTTTTTTGATAGTTTTATCCTCATGCTTTTAGCGTGGGGGCTGTATGGTTTGTATAGTGCATGCTCTAGCGGCACGATTGAAGCTTCACTCATCACAGACATTAAGGAAAACAAAAAGGATTTGTCCCAGTTTTTAGCCAAAAACAATCAAATTACTTATTTAGGCATGATTATAGGGAGTTCTTTGGGATCGTTTTTGTATCTCAAAATCCATGCGATGCTGTATATCGTGGGGATTTTTTTAATCATGCTCTGCGCGCTAACGATCATAATTTATTTTAAAGAAAAAGAAGCGGATTTTAAAAGCCAAAAAAGCCTGAAACTCCTTAAAGAGCAAGTCAAAGGCAGTCTTAAAGAGCTTAAAGATAACCCCAAGCTTAAAATTTTGTTAGTGGGGCATTTGATTACGCCCATCTTTTTTATGAGCCATTTTCAAATGTGGCAAGCGTATTTTTTAAAACAAGGCGTTAAAGAGCAATACCTTTTTGTGTTTTATATCGCTTTTCAAGTGATTTCTATCCTCATTCATTTTTTAAAAGCCAAAAATTACAGCCAAAAAATCGCCTTGAGTTCGCTTTTGGTGTTGTTAAGCGTTAGCCCCTTATTGCTTAGCAATATCCCTTATTGTTTCATAGGGGTGTATGCACTCATGGTGGCGTTTTTCACTTACATGAGCTATTGCTTGGGGTATCAATTCTCTAAATTCGTTTCTAAAAACAACATTTCATCGCTCTCATCGCTTTTATCAAGCTGTGTGCGCGTGGTCTCTGTGTTAGTTTTATCCTTAAGCAGTTTGGAACTGCGTTACTTTTCACCCCTAACTATCATCACCATGCATTTTGCCCTAACGCTTATCATGCTCTTTTTCTTTTTGTATAAAACTAAGCCGTTTGATGAGTGAGCGGCTTTAAGAGCGCAACCTTTTAGCGATTTCTAAAGCGGCATCATAGCCATGGTTTAAAGCGGTAGCGATGCTCGCCCCTGATTTGAATAAAATATCGCCCACGATGAACAAATTAGGGATATTGTTGCTCTCTAGATTTTCCCTCACCACAGGGATATTGGTGCTAGGATCTAGCTCTAAAGAACAGCGTTTAAAAAATTCTAAAGGGGTAGAGCCGCCGATCGCATAGAGCAAGCGATCAAAACTTTCGCTCGTGTTATCGGTGAAGTTAACCTTAATCTGAGTCCCATCTTCTTCTAGGCTTTCAATATCCACTCCAAGCTTGCTTTTAAGCGTGTTATCGCCTAGGACTTCTTGCAAGTTTTTAGCGTTGTCTTCATTGATACGGCTGAATTCTTTTTTGCGGTAATTGAGAGTGGTAGGGGTGGTTTTACACAAAGCAATGGCGTATTCCACCGCTGAGTTGCCTCCGCCAATCACAAGGGTTTTTTCATTTTCCTTACAATCATTGATGCTAAAAACCACTTGTTTAGAGAGCGCAACAGGGATTTTATAAGCAGTAGGGCGGTTTGGCTGTCCCATTTTCCCGATCGCAACCACCACGAATTTAGCCTGATAGGTTGTGTTAGAAGTGGTGGTGATTTTGAACAATTCGCCCTCTTTTTTCACGCTTTCAATATCGGTTTTATAGCTTGGCGTGATATGATGCTCTTTTAAAAGATTAGTGAAATTCTCTAAAGTTTCTTCTTTAAAGCTGTCTTTAAAAGGGATATGCCCTTTAAGCTCTACGACTTGTTTTTTATAATCTTTATCAATCCTTTTACCGGCTTTATAAAATTTTTCCAACATGCCTGAATGGCTTTCGGTTTTTTCGCATAAAAGCACCTTTTTAACGCCGGCTATTTCGCATTCTATCGCTGTGGCAATGCCCCCATGCTCTGCGCCCACTATCAACACGCCTAAAATTTCTTGACTCATTTTCTATCCTTTTATTTTTATTTTTTTAATTTTTGGGGTCTTGGCGTTTTTCTTGTAAAATCGCTTCGTTCAAATCGCTCGCACTATCATACAACACGCTTTCAAGCATGCGTTTTTCATCGTCAAACTGACCGCTTTTAACCCCCCATAAAAACGCTATTAAGCCTATCAATCCCATAAGCACTGAGACAACTAACATGATGGTTAAAATTTCTGTATTCATCTCTATATCTTTTAGGTTATTAGGATAACGCTGTCATTATACTAAAAGATAGCGTTTAAATCACCAATAGGTTGAATAAGTTTGGATAACATGAAAATAAAAACGAATCAAAAGAGGGTTTTTATGCAAGAAGCGTTATTGCGTTTTCAAGAGGGTTTTAAGGAGTGGGGTTATCTCATCTTATTTTTGTATTGTTTGGGGGGTGGGTTTGTGGGGATTGTCATCGCTTCTATTTTGAGCGCAACCACGCACGCTTTGGACATAAAAATAACCATTCTTGTCGCTTTTTTAGGGAATATGGTAGGGAGTGGGGCTCTTGTGGTCTTTGCCCGCTATCAAAAAAGAGAGTTTTTAAAGTATTTCCATAAGCACAGAAGAAAGCTTGCTTTAGCGAGTTTGTGGGTGAAACGCTACGCCTTGCTCATGATTTTTGTCAATAAATATTTGTATGGGATTAAAAGCGTTGTGCCTTTGGCGGTTGGTTTTAGCAAATACCCTTTAAAAAAATTTTTATGGCTTAATGTTTTATCCAGTTTTTTGTGGGCGGCTCTCGTGGGGAGCGTTTCTTTTCAAGCGAGCGATTGGGTGAAAACGCTGTATGAAAGGCTTTCTCATTACACTTCGTTTTTTCTTATTGGTTTGGTTCTTGTGTTGCTTTTAATATGGTTTTTATTGAAACGATATTCGCGCAAAATGGGTTTTTAAGCAAGATGTTTAATTAAATGCGCTAAACTACACTCATAAGCATTCGTATAAGCGGATGCGTTAATATCTTAAAATAAGGATTGAGAATATGGGAAAAATTGGTATCTTTTTTGGGACAGACAGCGGGAACGCTGAAGCTATCGCTGAAAAAATCAGCAAGGCTATTGGCAATGCCGAAGTGATTGATGTGGCTAAAGCTTCTAAAGAGCAATTTGATAGCTTTACAAAGGTTATTTTGGTCGCTCCAACAGCCGGTGCGGGCGATTTACAAACAGATTGGGAAGACTTTTTAGGCACGCTAGAAGCGAGCGATTTTGCGAATAAAACCATTGCTCTTGTAGGCTTGGGCGATCAAGACACTTACAGCGAAACTTTTGCAGAAGGCATTTTTCACATTTATGAAAAAGCCAAAGCCGGTAAAGTGGTAGGGCAAACTCCCACTGATGGTTATCATTTTGAAGCTTCTAAAGCGGTAGAAGGCGGTAAATTCGTCGGTCTTGTGATTGATGAAGACAATCAAGACGATCTCACTGATGAGAGGATTTCAAAATGGGTAGAACAAATTAAAGGTTCTTTCGCTTAATCTTTATAAGCCCTAAGTTTTAGGGCTTTTTTGAACTTCTTTTTATATCTTTGATGCTAGAAATAGACAACCAAACCCCGCTAGAATCAGACTTTTTATTATTAGAAAAAATCGCAAATGCTTTAGCCCCCATTCAAATCATTGAGCTTGTTTTAGTGAGCGATGAAACCATGCGAGAAATCAACAGGGATTTAAGGGGTTGCGATTACGCTACCGATGTTTTGAGCTTCCCTTTAGAAGCGGTTTCTCACACCCCTTTAGGGAGCGTGGTGATTAATGCGCCATTAGCTCAAGAAAACGCCCTGAAATTAGGACATAGCTTAGAAAATGAGATCGCTCTTTTATTCATTCATGGGGTGTTGCACTTGCTAGGCTATGACCATGAAAAAGATCAAGGCGAACAACGCCAAAAAGAGGGCGAACTCATTAAAGCGTTCAACTTGCCTTTGAGTTTGATTGAACGCACACAGGATTAGGTTTAGATTGCTTTAATACTGACAAATAAAGTTTTTAATTTCTTTTAAAATGGGGCTTTAATTATTTTGTCTTATATTTTAAATTTTATTTTATAGTAAAGGGGGGATAGGAGGTAAAACATTTCCTCCTACAACCCCCAACTAAATCCCACTAATCCCCTAAGATCGCATTATAAAAAACTATCTCTTGACTAGCGTCAAACTCTTTCGTATTGGATTATAAAAAATGATTTTAGTATTTTTTCAAAGCCCTTCATAATAATATGACTGCGTGATGCCTTTAATGAAAGTTAAGGGATCGTTGATATTAGAACTCAAATGCTTTTTTAAAAGCGTTTTGATTTCCAAATCATTCACAGGACTCCTTTCCATCGCACTCAAATAAGCGGCTTTATCAATCCTATCCCAAAGCACAATTTTTTTCAATTCCTTTTTAAGCAACAAATCAAGCCATATCCTAGTCGCTCTGCCATTACCCTCCAAAAAAGGGTGGGCGATATTCATTTCCACATATTTTTCTATGATTTGATTGAAATTGCTTTGCGGCATGCTCTCAATTCTGGGTAAAATCAAATCCAAATACAAGCAATTAGCGAACCTGAAATTCCCTTTAGAGATATTTTTATCCCTGATTTTCCCGGCAAATTCATACAGCCCTTCAAATAAAAACCGATGGATTTCTTGCAAGCCCTTGATCGTGCCTACTTCTATGGTGTCAATCAGACCGCTTTGGATCAAATGCTTGGCTTTTTCTAAACTCTGCCTGTCTAAATGCATCGCGCTTATTTTTTAGGGGTGCAATTCTTTAGGGGGCGTATTTTTTTCACGCTTTCATGGCATGCTTTGATGAACGCTCCCCTAACCCCCCTTTTTTCTAAAACGCTCAAGCCTTCAATCGTTGCGCCTTTAGGGGTGCAAATTTGCTCCATGATCACCTCGGGGCGTTCTTTTTCTAAAAGTTTGGCAAAGCCTTTAAAACTCATTTTTACCAAGTCTAAAGAATCTCTAGCGCTCAAGCCCTCTCTGATGCCGGCATCTTTCAAACCGCTCGCTACCAAGCTTAAAAAAGCGAGCGCGCTCCCATTCGTCGCTATACTGGCATCCACCTGCTCTTCATTGCCCACTCGCACGCAATTCCCAAAACTCTCAATAACACTCAAAGCTTTCTCGCTTATTGAAGGCGCAACCGATTTTTCGTACACCGCCGTAGAAGAAAGGGCGAATTTGCTCGCAATATTGGGCATGCATTTTAAGTAATGCAAAGAATTTATCGCATTATTTAAAGCTTCAAAACCCACGCCAGCTAGCGCGCTCAAAACGCTTTTAGCTTGCCCTTGATAATTAAAATCCTTAAGGTTATAAGGCTTAAAAAGTAAAAACACGAATTTTTGGTGTATATCAATAGCGTTTTTGTAGGGAACGATGCGCGCTTGAATGTTTTTTTCTTGTAAAAAGGGGGCGATTTTTTCAGGGTTTCGCCCGGTAATCTCTAAAATAAAACGCTTGGATAAAATTTCATGAGAGCCTTCTAAAATCGCTTGAGCCATATTCCCATAGCCGATGAATTGTAAGATTTCCATGACACACCCTTTTTTAAAACCCCATGATGTAATTGATGTAGAAAGTATAAAGCCTCCTGTAGCTCACATCAGCCCCAGCGCTTCTCAAATACGCTTGATTGATGAGAGGCACTTTGATCCCAAATTCCATGCTCTTTTGGCTTATAACCCCTTGATTGTGGAATTTCTTGGCAAAACGCTTAAACTCCGCAAAGTTGGTGCGCACCCCAAAATTCAGCGCCACTTGAAAATTCGTTGAATGAATGTCATTAGCGTTCCCCCAGTTGTCAATGATTTGTTGCCTTAGAGAGCTAAGCCAGGTTGCGCCGCCCAGTTGGACCCCAGCAAATAGCCCAAAATTCAACGCTTTAGTGTTGTAAGTCCTCCTGAATAGATTCCATAAAAAATCCGTGCCTACCCCATAAGCAAAGATATTCGCTTTCACGCTTTGATTGGCTAAGCCTATTTCACTAAAGCCGTAATCAAAGAAAAAATAATGCCTAAGCTCCAATTTCCTAGCCTTACCAAAGAAGTATTTATAGCCCAAACCAACCCCTAAGCCATTGCTCATGCCGTGTTGGGTGCTTTTAGCTACTGCATACTGGCTTAAAATGGGTTGAGAGCCGTAGTTATTGGCTTGATTTTGCGCGTTTTGAACCTGATTTCTAGCGTTAATCATCGCATCAATGAGTTTTTGTTGCACCATAAAGAAAGTCTTATCCCCTAAAAGCTGCCGTAAGGTTTGCGAGAATGACTGAATGGTGGTGGTGTTAGAAGTGATTTCTTGGAGCAAGGTTAAAATCGCATTAGGGCTAATATCGTTTTGCAAAGCTTGAAACCCTTGAGAAATAGCGCTCGTAATGGCTTGAAAAGCGTTATTTAAGCTAGCACTACTGCTATTATTGTCATTATTTTGGATAAACCCGGCGGTTTTAATAAATTCGGTGAGCAAATTAATTAAATTATTCGTATCGCTCACCCCATTTGTGGGGATTGCCCCTAAAAGGTTGATAAGCCCACCGGAGCAAGTAGCGCTAGCCCTATTACCGCATTACACAAATTACTGAGACTGCTACTATTATTTTTTAGCGCTTCAAAGAATTGCTTTAAGCCGTTTTCAACGCCTTTATTATTCCCAGAGCTGGCGATAATGTCGGCTATCTTTTGGGCGTCATTATAGACTTTTTGCAAATTGCTGTCGGTTGCGGTGTTTGCGGTGGTGGCGCTTGTGGTGCTTTGTTTGTTGGGGGTGTAGCAATTGCTCCCACTCGCCCCGTTGCTCCCATTGGTGCATGTTTGATAGCCGTTGTTATTACTGCTACCGCCACCGCCACCTCCGCTACTCCCACTGCCATTACCGTTATAAGTTCCCAACTTTCCCTCGCTGGCGTCTGTGAGCATTTGGTAGGCTGTGTTGATTTGACTGGTGCTATTTCCGCCTCCACTGCTTCCCCCATTATTTCCACCATTACCATTAACGCTCTTAAGATTTGTGATAATTTGATTGAGCAAACCACCGCTAGTGAGCGTGATTTGTTGGACATTGTAGGTGATAGTGTTCCCACCACTGCTCCCACTTTGAGTTGTTGCGCTTGTCGTGTATCCTAAAGCGCTTTGCAACCCGCTGTAATAAGCCTTAGAATCGGACCATTGCTGATAGCACCAATTGGTATTATTACTCCCATTCATTCCATTTGCGCATGGATTGTTATTTGTTGCCCCGCTTGTTTGTTGGGTTTGTTGGCTTTGATTGATTAAAGCGCTCATGTCTGTAGGCACTTGCTGGTTAATGGTATTGATGAGTTGGTAGAAATTCGCTCTCAATTGGATGCGTAAATCTTGGTTATTAGTAGTCATATCTTGCGATTGACTCCCATTAGTGTTATAAATCGCATTCGCCCAATTTTGGATATTACTGCTTTGGCTTTGAAAAGCGTTTTGAATGCTTTGTTGGAAATTATTGACATTTTGCAATACGGTGTTTAAAGCTCCCATCACCGTGCTGTTAGGGGATTGTGTGGTTGACCCACTGCTTTGGGCTAAATTGGTCGTTTTAGCTTCTTCTTCATTGTTCACCACCACCATTGCTTTCAGTTTGGGAGCGTTGCTTTTAGCTTGAGCGGTAGTCCCACTAGTCAGAGCTTAAAATGTTTTGCAATTGGGAGTTCCCGCTGATACTCAAACCCCCCGAAGAGCTATTGCATGAGCTTGTCCCGGATTGCGATCCATTAGTACATAAAATATTGGCGTTTTTTTGCAAATTTTCTTCTGAAGTTTTTAAAGAGTTATAAACGCTCCACACTTGAGAAACCAAGTTAAAAGAATTCACGCCGATCTGCTCTTTGCCGTTGATGGTTTGGACTTTGGAGGTAGCGACTAAAGAATTGTCAAAGCTGTTTGTATTTGTGGACTTGTGGAGCTTGTGGCTGAGCATGAAATCCCGCTAGAAGCACTGCTAGTAATACTCCCGGTAGCGGTCATGCAATCATAGGCGCTGATATTTTGCCCTTGAGCGTTGGTAACCGTGCCGATTTGGTAGTTATTAGAAGTGTTTTTGAGCAGGTTTTTAGGCTCAGTGAAACTAATCCAAGAAATTTGTTTTAAAGCGTTATTGTATTGTTCTATCGTGCTTTCATAGGCTTGGAAATTCAAAGCGTTGTGCAAGTTGTTTAAATTATAGGTGGTGTTGTTGATCGCGTTGTTGTCTAAAGCGTTGATAGCAACGCTTTGAAGCTTTTGGGCAATGGCTTGGACTTGCTGGTTGGCTTGGTTGTTTGAAGTGGGGGTTGCGGCTAAAGGGGCTAAATTTTGGATGAATTGCTCCAAACACTGGACTTGATTGGTACAACCATTGGGGTTATTTTGGTTATTAGCGCTTAATGCCCCTTGTAAAGTGTTCATTAAAAGGGTGTTGTTGTATTGTTGTTGGTTGTTGCTGTTTGAAGAAGTAGAGCCTAAAATGGAATTAGCTGGATAGAATACGATTTGTCCCGGTGGGTTTAGCACCACATGCGTTGAGGTTGTGGTGGGGAAAACCCCCACCCCTAAAGTGTTTAAAGCGTTAACAAGAGCGCTCACATAAGCGGTATTGTTGCTAGAAGCGTTCACCGCACTGGTTAGATTAGTGAGTAAGGATTGCGCGTAAGTGGTGCTAGTGGTTTTAGTGATGCTGTGTTCAATTTGTTGCAATAATTCCGTCATGGATTGCACGGTGTTTTGTAATTGGGCTTTAACTTCTTTGGTGTTGTTGCTAGGATTAAGGCTATTAACAGAGCTAATGATGCCAGAGCTTAGCGCGATGCCTTGAACAAACGCGCTCTGGGTGTTTGAAAGGAGTTTGGCTGTGATTTGTGAAGAATGGGCTTTTAAGGGATCAGAGCTTCCTTTAAGCCCTATGATTTGCTGGGAAATGCTAGAGATTTGACGGCTAGAATAAAAATCTTTTCTTTTGCCAATTTGATTTAGGATATTAGAAATGCCCTCTAATTGGTTGCCCACCGTGTTACTCACGCCATAGCCTAAAGCGTCAATAACGCTTTGAGAGCTTAAAGTGATTAAACCGGTAGTAGGCTCTGCAATATTGATCGCGCTTTGAGTAACGCTATTGATGATGTTTTGATTTTCTAAAAGTTGTTTGTTGTTGATAAATTGTTGCGTGCCGCCGATTTGATAGCCTACAGACATATACCAGCCATTGTCTTCAGCTAAGAGAGAGCCGATTAAAAAGAATGGTATGAATTTTCTAGCTTTTTTTATCATATTTTTCCCTTATTTTGTTTAATCAAAAGCCTATGTTGTAGCCCACGTAAAAACTAAAGGCTCTTCTATACTTCGCTGTAACACCCTCTGATTGGTAATAGGTGTGATAAAGCACCGGTATTTTAAGGCCAAATTCTATCCCTTGAGAAAAACGGGATCTTTTTTGATGAGCGATTTTGGAAAAATTGGTCCTTATGCCTAAATCAAAAAGGAATTGGAAAGAAGTATCCTTAGGCTTGAGATGGTTGCCATCCACTTGATCTAAAAAATTCGTTTTCCAGGTTTGCCCTGCCAATTGGATACCGGCAAAAAAACCTATATCTATCGCTTCAGTCCCCCTTTTTCGGGTAAAAACATTATAAAGAAAGTCTGTGCCCGCTCCATAGCTAGAGAGGGTGGCTTTCACTAAAGAGGGGTTTGAGCCAAATTGAGCGTAACCAAAATCATAAAAGCCATAATACCTAAGCCCAAACATGCGCTTTTTGCCAAAGAATTGCTTATAGCCTATTTTCACGCCAAAGCCGTTCATGTTATTAGAATTAGAGTTATGCTCCAAAAAATTCCTAGCAAAGCCCATTTGATAGACTTGATTCACTTTAGTTTGCATTTCATCAATCACCCCACCAATCACTGCTTTAGAGCGATAAAGCCCATAAGCCATTAAAGTTTTTGCCGTGGGGGAATAGGGGTTGGCTAAAATCCTGTCTATTTGCACGGGGGTGGGGGCGTTTGTGGCTTGCTCTAGTTGGTTCATGATGACTTTTTGTTCTTGCTGGGCTTGTTGTGGGGTTAATTGTGGGGTTTGATGATTAGCGCCATTCAATTGCCCCCCATAGTTAGGCAAGAAATTCAAACCTTTGTTATTTAAATCCAAATAGGGGGCGACCCAATTGGTGATGAAATCCCCATACGCTACGGTGTTATTGATCAAGCTTTCCCCATAGTTGATCGCATCTTGCATCTGGTTATAGCTTGAAGTGCCTGTCAGTTTAGCGGCTTTATTGGCGAAATTTTGCATGCCTGAAAAAATCATAGAAGCGGTGATGCCATTAGCGATGATGCTATCCGCTAAATAATAGACTGCCGAGCTAGGGTGGTAGGTGTATTGGCCATTGCCTGATCCTACTGTCGCTCCAGCAGGTAAGTTTTTTAAGGGCGCTTGCGTGGTGTTGTCGTTTTTGGTGTAATAACCCGAGTCGCTAAAGCTTTGGTAGCCTTGTTGGGAATCGCTACCATTAGGGGCTTTGTTGTAAGTGAAGCCAAATTGCTTTTCATTGGCTAAGCCCCCTAAAATCCCTGCTTGCATTAAAGCCTGGAAGATGTTTTGGGCGTTTTGAGCGATAGATTTAGCTTCATTAGTGGCGGTGCATTGGTTTTGAGTGCTGCAAATGGTTTGATTGCCGCTTGCTGTGGCTAAGCCGTCTTGTAAAAGGTGTTGCAAGACTTGTGGGCTAAAATTCACGGAATTACCGCTATTAAAAGATTTATTCGTTAAGGTTTGGTTATACCAGAGCGTGGTTAAAGCGTTGGTAATATCATCGTTTAAAGCGTTCATGGTATTGGCTAGACCCTCAGGCAAGGCAATAACGGTGCTTTGATTGCCAAATTTGACATTAAAGACTTTGGCGTTAGGAAGATTTTCAGGGTTACGGATTAAAGTCTCGCCGATGAGTTGGGTGAGCTTGTTTAAATTATTGACCAGAGATTGCATATCAAAGGTGGCATTGACATTGCCTCTTGGGGGGTTGTTGCCAGAATCGCCGTTATTATTTTGTCCGTTTTGTTGATAGCCCCCCGCATAGAGCAAACAGCGTTTGGAAGGATCAGGGCAGAGCATTTGCATTAAAACTCTGGTTTGTTGGTCCATCGCTTCTAAATAATAGGCTAAAGGCACTGCCGCAGATTCTAGAGCGATAGCGTTTTGGCGGATATAAGTGGATGCGGCTTGACTGGCGTTAAGCCCTGAGTTATCCACCCTTTGAATGGCTAGAGAAGTTTGATAACTCACCCCCATAAAAAACCCGTCATCTTCTGCCGCTAAGGGATTGAGAAAAAATAAGGGGAGTAGGCTAGAATAGATGAGCCATTTTTTATTAAAAATAAAGTTTTGCAAGGGGTTATCCTTTTCTTTTTATAAAGATTTGAGCTATCCTAAATTTTATCTTATTTATCGCTTAAGTTTAATGGTTAGTCGCTTAATTGTTGATTAAAATGGGCTGTTTTAAGCGCTTAAAATCGTTTCAATAATGGTTTTTGCGCCGTCTTTAGCGATTCTTTGTTGCAATTTGTTGCTGATGGTGGTTAGGTTTTTATTGCCTTGATCGTCTTTTTGGTTGAGCTTTCTAATGACTTCAAAGAGTTTTTTAGGCAATAATTCATTTTGCGGCGCAACATAGCATAAGTTTTCTTTTTCAAATTCTAAGACATTGTAATACTGGTGGTTATTGCTCGCAAAAGGGTAGGGGATAAAAATCGTGGGTAAGCCATTGGCACACAATTCCCACACGCTACTCGCTCCGGCTCGGCTCACACACAAATCCGCTTGGCGCATGACTTCTGTGATGTTAGTGTGGAAAGCGAACAATTCTATCTTGTCCAACAGCCCTAATTCCTGGTAAAAAAAACGCACTTGTTCATAAGAATTGGTACTGCAAATGTGCGTGATTTTAATCCCTTGTTTGGTGAGTTTGGGAGCGTTTAATAAAGCGAATTCGTTGATCGCTTTTGCCCCTTGCGAACCGCCTAAAAATAAAATATGCTTGATTTCCGTGCGAGTCCTAGCGGAATCAAAAAAAGCGTTTTGCACGGGATAGGAGGTTAAAACATGATGACCCTTATCTTTAAAAGCATAGCTTGAAAACACCGCTTTAGCTTTGGGGGAAAGGTAGCGATTAAGAGAGCCTTTAATCGCATTTTGCTCATGGATATAAAGGGGTATTTTATTGAGTAGGCTTGCAAAACTCGCCTACCCTGCACTAAACCCTCCCACGCTAATGGTGTGCGTGATCTGGTGGTTTTTTAAGATTTCTTTAGCCTTAAATGCGGCTTTAGCTTGCAAGAATAAAGAGCCTATTTTTTTAAAAAAACTTTTATTGACCACGCCTTGCGTGTTGAAAAAATAGCGTTCGCTAAATAAGGGGCTGTTTTCAAACCATTCTTTATCTTGCCCATAAGTGGAGCCTAGATAAATGGTCTCTATGCCTTGCTTTTCTAATTCTATGGCTAAGGCTTTAGCGATAGAGAGATGCCCCCCTGTGCCTCCCCCTGTAAGAGCGAATTTCATGCTAAAAACCCTTAAGCTCGTTCTCTTTCTTGAATCACAAAGCTTTTTAAAGGGTCTCTAAAGCCAAAATCCGGGTAATCCATCATAGAAAGCGCCACTTGAGCGCCAAAGCCATTTTTGGAATTAAACACTAAAGGGGCTAAGAAATTAACCATAGAATCTTCTAAATTTTTTTGCAACACGACCACGCAATACACCTCCACTTTGGAATGAGAATCTAATTCTAGCAGTAATTCTATGTATTTGGGTATCACAAAGCTGTATTCCCTCAAACAATAAGGATTCACTAAGACCATATCCAACGCCATGGGCGAGTTCGTTTGACTAACCAATCGGCTGAATAAGGAATCAATTTTTTCCAAACGCACTTCATTGATATGCTCAAATCCTAAAATAGGGGCTTTTAAAAAGTAATTCACTGGACTATCCTTTTTAATTTAAATGCTTTGTTGTATAATTTTAAAAAAATACGCAACAATTAAAAGCGTAAAAGCAAAAGGCGTTCCAAAACCAACCATTTTTGAAAGAACGCTCTATTTTAGGATAATAATAATAATGAAACAAGAACCCACTACCTACCAGCCCCAAGAAATAGAAAAAAAGATTTATGAAATTTGCTCTCATAGGGGGTATTTTGAAATCAATGGCAATGAAAAAATCCAAGAAAAAGGCAAACGATTTTGCTTGATGATGCCCCCTCCTAATGTGACCGGTATTTTACACATAGGGCATGCTTTAACTTTAAGCTTGCAAGATATTTTAGCACGCTATAAACGCATGGATGGGTATAAGACTTTGTATCAGCCAGGGTTGGATCACGCCGGCATTGCGACGCAAAATGTTGTAGAAAAGCAGCTTTTAAATCAAGGGATTAAAAAAGAAGATTTAGGGCGTGAAGAGTTCATTAAAAAAGTGTGGGAGTGGAAAGAAAAGAGCGGAGGAGCGATTTTAGAGCAAATGAAGCATTTAGGCGTGAGCGCTGACTTTTCTAGGACTCGTTTCACGATGGATAAGGGCTTGCAAAGAGCGGTCAAATTGGCGTTTTTGAAATGGTATGAACAAGGTCTCATCGTTCAAGATAACTACATGGTGAATTGGTGCACTAAAGATGGGGCGTTGAGCGATATTGAAGTGGAGTATGAAGAGCGTAAGGGGGCGTTGTATTATATTAGATATTATTTAGAAAATCAAAAAGATTATTTAGTGGTGACTACCACGCGCCCTGAAACTTTGTTTGGCGATAGCGCGATTATGATCAATCCTAATGATGAGAGGTATAAGCATTTAGTGGGGCAAAAAGCGATCCTGCCTTTGATCAATCGCACAATCCCTATTATCGCTGATGTGCATGTGGAAATGGAGTTTGGCACAGGGTGTGTGAAGGTTACCCCTGGGCATGATTTTAACGATTATGAAGTGGGCAAACGCCACCATTTGGAAACGATTAAAATCTTTGATGAAAAAGGGATTTTGAACGCGCATTGCGGGGAGTTTGAAAATTTAGAGCGTTTAAAAGCTAGAGATAAGGTCGTAGAAAGATTAAAAGAAAACGCCCTATTGGAAAAAATAGAAGAACACACGCATCAAGTGGGGCATTGCTATCGTTGTCATAATGTGGTAGAGCCTTATGTGTCTAAGCAATGGTTTGTCAAGCCTGAAATCGCTCAAAGTTCTATTGAAAAAATCCAACAAGGTTTAGCGCGATTCTACCCTTCTAATTGGATCAATAATTATAACGCTTGGATGAGAGAATTACGCCCTTGGTGTATCAGCAGGCAATTGTTTTGGGGGCATCAAATACCGGTGTTTACTTGCGAGAATAACCACCAGTTCGTAAGCCTTGATACCCCTTTAAGTTGCCCTACTTGTAAGAGTGAGAAACTAGAGCAAGATAAAGATGTGCTAGACACATGGTTTAGTTCAGGGCTATGGGCGTTTTCCACTCTAGGGTGGGGGCAAGAAAAAAGCGGTTTGTTTAATGAAAACGATTTGAAAGATTTCTACCCTAACACCACGCTCATTACCGGGTTTGATATTCTCTTTTTTTGGGTAGTAAGAATGCTCTTTTGCAGCGAGTCGCTTTTAGGCGAATTGCCCTTTAAAGACATTTACTTGCACGCCTTGGTTAGGGACGAAAAGGGTGAAAAAATGAGCAAATCTAAAGGTAATGTGATCGATCCTTTAGAGATGATAGAAAAATACGGTGCGGATAGCCTGCGCTTCACTTTAGCCAATTTGTGCGCTACGGGTAGGGACATTAAGCTTTCCACTACGCATTTAGAAAATAACAAGAATTTCGCCAACAAGATTTTCAATGCGGCGAGTTATTTGAAGCTCAAACAAGAATCTTTCAAAGATAAAGAGCGTTTGAGTGAATACCAAACGCCTTTGGGGCGTTATGCGAAATCGCGCTTGAATCTTGTTACTAAAGAGGTTCGTAACGCTTTAGATAACTATCGCTTTAATGATGCGACGACTTTGTTATACCGCTTTTTGTGGGGGGAATTTTGCGATTGGTTCATTGAATTTTCTAAAGTGGAAAATGAAGCGATAGACGAGTTAGGGAGCGTGTTAAAAGAAGCTTTAAAACTCTTGCACCCTTTCATGCCTTTTATTAGCGAGTCTTTATACCACAAGCTCAGTAACACGGAACTAGAAAACACTCATTCTATCATGGTCATGCCTTACCCTAAAGAAATCGCACAAGATGAAAAACTAGAGCATGAATTTGAAGTGATCAAAGATTGCATTGTGTCTTTAAGGCGTTTGAAAATCATGCTAGAAACCCCACCGATTGTTTTAAAAGAAGCGAGCGTGGGATTAAGGGAGAAAATAGAAAACACAGAGCGTTTGCAAACTTATGCTCAAAAATTAGCGAGGTTAGAAAAAGTCAGCGTGATAACTCTCAAGCCTTTAAAAAGCGTGAGCGATGTGGGGGAATTTTGCCAAACTTATGCGGATTTAGAAAATCTTGATTTAAGTCCGCTGGTTGCGCGTTTAAAAAAGCAGTTGGAAAAATTGGAAAAAGAAAAATTAAAACTCAATTTGCACAATGAAAATTTTGTCAAAAACGCGCCTAAAAGCGTGCTAGAAAAAGCCAAAGAGAGTTTAAAAACGCTTTTAGAAAAAGAAAGTAAAATTAAGCAAGAATTGGATTTGTTAGAACAACCATAATAAAAGGATAGAAAATGTTTCAAGCGTTAAGCGATGGGTTTAAAAACGCGCTCAATAAAATCCGCTTTCAAGATGATGGAAAAGCGCTAGATCGGGCGTTAGATGAATTGAAAAAAACGCTTTTAAAAAACGATGTGCATCATAAAGTCGCTAGAGAATTGCTCAAAAAAGTGGAAAGCCAAACTAAACTTAGCGGTATTGGTAAGCAGCAATTTTTAGACGCTTTAGAAAAGAGTTTGTTAGAAATTTTAAGCGCTAAAGGGAGCAGTGGTTTCACTTTCGCTCAAACGCCCCCCACCGTGGTTTTAATGGCAGGTTTGCAAGGGAGCGGGAAGACAACCACCACCGCTAAACTCGCTCATTATCTCAAAACCAAAAATAAAAAAGTGCTTTTATGCGCATGCGATTTGCAACGCCTAGCGGCAGTGGAGCAATTAAAGGTTTTGGGCGAACAGGTGGGCGTGGAAGTTTTTTATGAAGAAAATAAAAGCGTGAAAGAAATCGCTAACAACGCTTTAAAAAGGGCTAAAGAAGCGCAATTTGATGTTTTGCTCGTGGATAGCGCAGGGCGTTTAGCCATTGATAAAGAGCTTATGCAAGAATTAAAAGAAGTTAAAGAAGTCTTAAACCCCCATGAGGTGCTGTATGTTGCAGACGCCTTGAGCGGGCAAGATGGGGTCAAAAGCGCGAACACATTTAATGAAGAAATAGGCGTGAGTGGGGTGGTGTTAAGCAAATTTGATAGCGATTCTAAAGGGGGTATCGCTTTAGGCATCACTTATCAATTAGGCTTGCCCTTGCGGTTTATTGGGAGCGGGGAAAAAATCCCTGATTTAGATGTGTTTGTGCCTGAAAGGATTGTGGGGCGTTTGATGGGGGCTGGAGATATTATCTCGCTCGCTGAAAAAACCGCTAGCGTTTTAAACCCTAATGAAGCCAAAGATTTGAGCAAAAAACTCAAAAAAGGGCAATTCACTTTCAATGATTTTTTAAACCAGATTGAAAAAGTGAAAAAATTAGGCTCTATGAGTTCTCTAATCTCTATGATTCCAGGTTTAGGGAATATGGCAAGCGCGCTAAAAGACACGGATTTAGAAAGTTCTTTAGAAGTGAAAAAAATCAAGGCTATGGTCAATTCCATGACCAAAAAAGAGCAAGAAAACCCCGAGATCTTAAACGGCAGCCGAAGAAAAAGGATCGCTTTAGGGAGCGGCTTAGAAGTGTCTGAAATCAACCGCATCATCAAACGCTTTGATCAAGCGAGCAAAATGGCGAAACGCTTAACGAATAAAAAGGGCATTAGCGATTTGATGAATCTAATGAGTCAGGCTAAAAATCAAACACCCCCTAAAATGCGCTGATTTTTAAGCATGTTTTAGGCGCTTTTGTTGTATAATTTCAAATTTAATACGAATATTTTAGGAGATTTTTGTAATGACAGTCATTAGACTCACGCGCATTGGGAGAAAGAAAAAGCCTTTTTACAGAGTGGTGGTAACCGATTCTAGGAAAAGAAGGGATGGAGGTTGGATTGAATCCATTGGGTATTACAACCCTTTAAGCGAGCCTAAAGATATTAAAATTGATAAGGAGCGCTTGAATTACTGGAAAGGCGTGGGGGCTAAAATGAGCGAGAGGGTGGAAAAACTTTCTCAAAAAGCCTAAGGTTTTGTGAGGCTAAATGCACGAATTAGATCCTTTGAACACGCCTTTTTCTCAAGCTGATTGTAAGGACTATTCGTATTGCGTGGCAACTTTTTTAGAAAAATATTTAAAAAAGGTTGTTTCTTTTCCGCAAGCTTTGAGCGTGGAGTACACGCTTTTAGAAGATAAAGTCAAACAAATCACGATTTATACCCACTCATCGGACATGGGGCATGTGATTGGTAAAGAGGGCAAAATGGTGAGCGCGATTAAGGCGTTTGTTTCTGGTGTGAAAGCCAAAGATGGGTTTTCTTATAAAATCGTTGTTTTTGCGGGTAATGATAAAAATGGCGATAAAAATCCCCATGCTTTAGGCGATCAAACGCCTTGAATGGTTTCTATGCTTTTAGTGGGCAGAATTGGTAAAAGCGTGGGGCTTAATGGGGGGTTGAAGCTTCATTTAGAGAGCGATTTTCCAGAGTGCTTAAAAAAAGGCGTTAAGGTGAGTGCCGCTCCAATCAACGCTTTCTCTCACGCTTCTTCTTTTAAAGACTATGTAATCCATTCTTATGAACATGCCAAAAATTTGTTGTTTTTAGAAACTATCCACACGCCCGAAAAGGCTAAAGAGCTGACTAATTTAGGGCTTTTTATGAGCGAAGCAGAGAGTAAAAAACTCTGTGTTTTAAAAGAGGGCGAGTTTTTTTATTGCGATTTAGTAGGGCTTAGCGTGGTGGAAGAAAACGAGATTCTAGGGAAAGTCATAGAAATCCAAAGGATTTCTCAAACAGATTATTTCATGGTTGAAACCACGCTGAACTTGGTTGAAAAAGGTTTGGCTAAGATTTTTTTAATCCCTTATAGGGATTTTTATATCCAAGAAATCCTTTTGCAAGACAAAAAAATAACCACCCATAACGCTAAAACGCTTTTAGAGAATAGTTGAGTGAAATTCAGCGTTTTAACTCTTTTCCCGCAACTCGTATGGTCTTATTTTGAAGATTCTATTTTAAAAAGAGCGTTAGAAAAAAACCTTTTTGAATTAGAGGTGTTAAACCTTAGAGATTTTAGCACTAATAAATATCAAAAAGCGGATCACACGCTCATTGGTGGGGGTGCGGGGCAAATTTTAGACCCTGAGATGATAGAAAACGCGCTCCATTCTGTTAAAAACCCTAAACACACGATTTTTTTAAGTGCGGTGGGCAAGCCTTTCAAGCAAATAGATGCGATGCGTTTGGCTCAAAAAAAGCATGTCGTTTTGGTGTGCGGGCGTTATGAGGGATTTGATGAACGCTCTATTGAACTTGACGCTGATGAGGTTTTTTGTATAGGCGATTTTATTTTAACAGGGGGCGAGCTTGGGGCGTTGTGCTTGATAGATAGTATCGCTCGCTACATTCAAGGGGTTTTGGGTAACGCCCGATCTTTAGAAAATGAGAGCTTTGAAAACCATTATTTGGAGGCCCCTAATTTCGCTAACGCTGTTTTTAAATCCAAAGAAATCAATAAAATCCCTGCTCCTTTAGAATATTCTAAAGGAAATCATGCTAAAATCAAGCAACTGAAACTTGATTTGTCAAAATTAAGGACAAAATTTTACCGCCTTGATTTATTCAAACAGCACAAATCATGAAATTGACATTAAGGAAAACACATGAAAAACCGCTACATTCAGCAGTTTGAAGACGCTCAATTAAAAGACAAGACCATGCCAGCATTTAAGGCCGGCGATACTTTGAGATTGGGTATTACCATTAAAGAAGGCGAAAAAACACGAACTCAGTATTTTGAAGGCGTGTGCATTGCGATTAGAGGCAATGGCGTGGATAAGACTTTTTGCGTGCGTAAAATAGGGGCTAACAATATCGGCGTGGAGAAAATTTTCCCTTTTTATAGCGAAAGTTTGGCGAGCGTTGAGGTGTTGCGTGTGGGCAGGGTGCGCCGCGCGAAGCTCTACTACTTGCGCGATAGGAGAGGTAAGGCAGCAAGGATTAAAGAAGTCCGCCATTAATTTCTTTTTAAGGGTTAGAATAAGTTTTTAACCCTTTCTTTTAAGAATAGTTTTTCTTTTAACTTTTATTACCAACTTTTTAAAACTTTCTTTAGCGTTAGCGTTCGTTTTTTCAAGGCAAAATTTCAATAGCTTTTTTTTGGCTTGCTATCTGTTAAACTGAATTTTTGGCTCTGTTTTTAAGAGGGCGTTGGTTGTCAAATTTTAAAAAAGGTTAAAAAGCGTTTTTTACAATCAAAATACAAAAAGATTGACGCAAGTTGAACGGCATGTTTAGATTCCCATGCTATACTCAACCCTTATGGCAAAGTTCGTATTTTGGGAGAAAACATGGAAAAAACTGAAACCACGATTTTTGTGGATTGGGAAAATCTACTCACCGATTTGAGGGCAATCCAAAAAAACCCCAAAACAGACAAGCGTTTTAAGGAGCCTGATTTTAGTTTCAACAACCCCGAGCAGCTCTTAGCGCTAATCCGTTCGTTTTTGGAGCCTGAAGAGGAATTGAAGCGGATCTATTTTTATGTTTCTGAGCCTTTCACAGAAGCCGAGCCCAGAATTAGGGGCAATAAAAACGAAGAACTTGAAAAGTATAAAGAGAAGAATCCCAAAGATTATGAGGAAAGAGTGAATAAATCAGGGATTATGCAATCTTTCAACCATGCGATCGCCCAACAAAATCAAGTGAAATTACGAGTCGGTCGGGTAATGTTTGAGTTCGTATATAAGTTCGAAGACAAAGAAGTCTATAATGGTACCTAGAAGCCGAAATTCTCATACCTTACTTAAAGTTGCGTCAAAAACAAGTTGATGTGCTGTTGGCACACGATATTACCAAGCTGTATTGCACCAAACAAGGAGGGTGTATTTTGCTGTTCAGCAAGGATACCGATTTTGTGCCTGTGTTAGAAGCCGCTTGGGAGAAAGGCTTTGAAGTCTTCATCGCCAACATTCAAGAAAGCTCCAATTCTGTCCGCTTCAGACTTGAAGAAGTCTTGCAATGTGAGAGAACGCAGTGTCGCTGACATTGTAGATAACTTGCCAAAAAATCAGTATACCTCCAAGAAAGAGAACTCCAACGAGCCTTTTAACAATCCATTTAAAGATCTCCATAAGAAGAACTAACGTGCTTCCCCCACCAAGGGGACAAAAAAGCACCCAATTTAAAAGGGTTAAGATAGCTCAAGCGGGTTTTTCTAACCCATGGTTTCATTTTTTGTTCTCTATTAAGTGATTTTTAAAAACGGAATTAGTGCTTAATGGTGTATTTATGGGGAATGCGCACATGTTTTTGGCGGTATTTGGATTTCTCAAAACCCGATCGTTTTAAAATTTTAACTTACTTTGTCAAAAATTTTTATAATTTAAGCAAACCTTAAGCTTTCTATGACTATACTTTCATTTCCTTGTTTCAGCAAGGGCTTTAAAAAGCCGCTAACTTACAAGGATAGCTGATTAAAAGCAAACGATCTTTGAAAACTAAGCAAATTGATAGAAGTTCTTTTTAAAGGGATATTCTAAAACAATAAGTAATGACTTATCAAGTAGAGTGGGGGTTTTTATAACTCCCATTCTTTGATAAGGAATGCTTATCCAACCAGTGCCAATTGATTTCATTGATTATGATGGTTATATCATTATGTCATTATGATTGATAACTGAATGGCATGAGAGTATTTTATTCAGGTTAGCGTTTAGCTAAACCTTTTTAAAAAGTTTCTTTCTGTTTTGTTGTTGTAATACTTAAGAACACAACCCGTTTTATTCAATAAAGTATAAAACGAGTTCTTGTGATACGCTAAAGCTGTTGTTAGGAACAACAACAGCCTATCAAAAAACAAAAGAGCTTTAGGACAAACACTTTTATGGAGAGTTTGATCCTGGCTCAGAGTGAACGCTGGCGGCGTGCCTAATACATGCAAGTCGAACGATGAAGCTTCTAGCTTGCTAGAATGCTGATTAGTGGCGCACGGGTGAGTAACGCATAGGTCATGTGCCTCTTAGTTTGGGATAGCCATTGGAAACGATGATTAATACCAGATACTCCCTACGGGGGAAAGATTTATCGCTAAGAGATCAGCCTATGTCCTATCAGCTTGTTGGTAAGGTAATGGCTTACCAAGGCTATGACGGGTATCCGACCTGAGAGGGTGAACGGACACACTGGAACTGAGACACGGTCCAGACTCCTACGGGAGGCAGCAGTAGGGAATATTGCTCAATGGGGGAAACCCTGAAGCAGCAACGCCGCGTGGAGGATGAAGGTTTTAGGATTGTAAACTCCTTTTGTTAGAGAAGATAATGACGGTATCTAACGAATAAGCACCGGCTAACTCCGTGCCAGCAGCCGCGGTAATACGGAGGGTGCAAGCGTTACTCGGAATCACTGGGCGTAAAGAGCGCGTAGGCGGGATAGTCAGTCAGGTGTGAAATCCTATGGCTTAACCATAGAACTGCATTTGAAACTACTATTCTAGAGTGTGGGAGAGGTAGGTGGAATTCTTGGTGTAGGGGTAAAATCCGTAGAGATCAAGAGGAATACTCATTGCGAAGGCGACCTGCTGGAACATTACTGACGCTGATTGCGCGAAAGCGTGGGGAGCAAACAGGATTAGATACCCTGGTAGTCCACGCCCTAAACGATGGATGCTAGTTGTTGGAGGGCTTAGTCTCTCCAGTAATGCAGCTAACGCATTAAGCATCCCGCCTGGGGAGTGCGGCCGCAAGATTAAAACTCAAAGGAATAGACGGGGACCCGCACAAGCGGTGGAGCATGTGGTTTAATTCGATGATACACGAAGAACCTTACCTAGGCTTGACATTGAGAGAATCCGCTAGAAATAGTGGAGTGTCTGGCTTGCCAGACCTTGAAAACAGGTGCTGCACGGCTGTCGTCAGCTCGTGTCGTGAGATGTTGGGTTAAGTCCCGCAACGAGCGCAACCCCCTTTCTTAGTTGCTAACAGGTTATGCTGAGAACTCTAAGGATACTGCCTCCGTAAGGAGGAGGAAGGTGGGGACGACGCCAAGTCATCATAGCTCTTACGCCTAGGGCTACACACGTGCTACAATGGGGTGCACAAAGAGAAGCAATACTGCGAAGTGGAGCCAATCTTCAAAACGCCTCTCAGTTCGGATTGTAGGCTGCAACTCGCCTGCATGAAGCTGGAATCGCTAGTAATCGCAAATCAGCCATGTTGCGGTGAATACGTTCCCGGGTCTTGTACTCACCGCCCGTCACACCATGGGAGTTGTGTTTGCCTTAAGTCAGGATGCTAAACCAGCTACTGCCCACGGCACACACAGCGACTGGGGTGAAGTCGTAACAAGGTAACCGTAGGTGAACCTGCGGTTGGATCACCTCCTTTCTAGAGAAAAGCTTTTAACATTCGCTTGTTAAAAGCCAAAGAGTATTACCTGACAAAAGGACTTCTTGTTGCTTAGTTTTGAAAGATTGAAGTTATTCTTTCTTTTTTAAATCTTGATTTTGGTTGATTGATTTTAATCGCTTGATTTTGTTTTTTACTGCTTATGGTTTTGGTTGTTAGTGTTTTTATATTTAATGTTTAATGTGTTTAGTTTGCTTGTGTTGGATTTCTTAAATCTTACTTCTTGTTTTTTTCCATTCTTGTTTTTTACTTATTGCGTTTTAATTCTTATGTTTAACTTTTTGTCTTTTACGCTTTAATATTAAAGTTTTAGTTTTGGTGTTTTGCTTCTTGTTTCTTTGTGTTCTTAAGGTTTTTACTGCTTATAATTTTTGTTTGTTGTTTCATGTTTTTAGTTTGTTGTTTCACCTTGTCTTTTGCTTGCTTGATTTTGGTTTCTTACTGCTTATGGTTTGTGGTTGTTGTGTTGGAGTTTTACTTGTTACTTCTTGGGTTTTAATTCTTATGTTTTAATGTTTGGTTTCATGTTTTTAGTTTTTCTTGCTTCTTAACGTTTAGTGGGTTCGTTATTTTTAAGGGGGTTTAGTGGGGTTTGGTCGTTGGGTTTTATTTTTTTAAGCCTTATCTTTATCTTATCCTTTATTTCTTGCTTGTTTTGTTTCTTGCGTGTTAAGTTTTATTTTTTGTGAAATGCATATAAGGGAGTAGGGGTTATTCTTGATTTTTTAACGCCCTATATTTCTAGGGTTTTAGGCGTTCAAGGATTTGGGTTGTAATTTCTTTCGAATCTAATTGAACAAGTTGTTGGCGTTCAAAATTGCGCGCTTAAAAATCAATGCAATGCAATAACTCAAAAATAATAAAATCGTTTTCATAGGGGGCAACTAGGCGCATGCCCGAATAATGGAATTGAGCGTAATAAATGCGCTGTAGGGTTTTAATAGGGGATTTTCATTGTGTGGAGTGAGTTTGATAATACCTCTAAAAGCAATTGTTTTTATATTTTGTAAAATAACTTGTTCTAAAAAATGATTGATAAGTAAAGCTCTATGCGCCGATGTAGATCTAGGGATAGATACCTTTTGTAATGCTAATGCAAGACTTCTTTCCATCGTATTGTTCTTTAAAACTTGCGCTTTTGGGACAACTTGCAACTGATCGATCATTATCTCAATTGCTTCATTTTCTTCATTTATAATGTAGTTTTTATGCGAAAGGCATTTTTGCCTTGTTTAAATCCCTATTTTACGTGAACTTATTGGATAAAACCTGCTTAAGTTAAATTGATCCCATTCTGTTATAAAATATAAAAAATCAAATCTTAAAGGAAAACCATGCAAGAAAATCAGACCATTCCTTTTAAATGCCCCAAGTGTCAAGAGCCAATTAATGTGAGTGAGGCGCTATACAAACAGATTGAGCTAGAAAATCAAAGCCGGTTTTTAGCCCAGCAAAAAGAGTTTGAAAAAGAAGTGAATGAAAAAAGAGCGCAGTATCACACTCATCTTAAAATGTTAGAGCAAAAAGAAGAGGTCCTAAAAGAGCGGGCAAAAGAGCAACAGGCTCAATTTGATGATGCGGTCAAACAAGCGAGCGCTTTAGCCTTGCAAGATGAAAGGGCTAAAATCATTGAAGAAGCCAGGAAAAACGCTTTTTTAGAGCAGCAAAAGGGCTTGGAATTGTTGCAAAAAGAATTAGACGAGAAGTCCAAACAAGTCCAGGAATTGCACCAAAAAGAAGCGGAAATTGAAAGGCTCAAAAGAGAAAATAACGAAGCAGAGAGCCGATTGAAAGCGGAAAATGAAAAAAAATTGAATGAAAAATTGGATCTGGAAAGGGAAAGAATAGAAAAAGCCTTGCATGAAAAAAATGAATTGAAATTCAAGCAACAAGAAGAGCAATTAGAAATGTTAAGAAACGAGTTGAAAAACGCTCAAAGAAAGGCGGAGTTAAGCTCGCAGCAATTCCAAGGCGAGGTGCAGGAATTAGCGATTGAAGAGTTTTTGAGGCAAAAATTCCCCTTAGATTGCATTGAAGAAATCAAAAAGTACCAAAGAGGGGGCGATTGCATTCAAGTGGTGCACACTAGGGAATTTCAAAATTGCGGGAAAATTTATTATGAGAGCAAACGCACTAAAGAATTTCAAAAAGCTTGGGTGGAAAAGCTTAAAAGCGACATGCGAGAGATTGGGGCTGATGTGGGGGTTATTGTGAGTGAAGCCTTGCCTAAAGAGATGGAGAGGATGGGGTTACTTGAAGGGGTGTGGGTGTGTTCGTTTGAAGAGTTTAAGGGGTTGAGCGCGGTGTTAAGAGAGGGGGTTATTCAAGTGAGTTTGGCTAAAAAAAGTCAGGAAAATAAGGGCGATAAAGTGAACCTGCTCTATCATTATTTGACAAGCTCTGAATTTTCTATGCAAGTGAATGCGATTATAGAGGGGTTTGAGCAATTGAGAGCGGATTTAGAAAGCGAAAAACGTGCGATGGCTAGGATTTGGAAAAGCAGGGAAAAACAAATGGAAAAAGTGTTTGAGGGCACGATTAACATGTATGGCTCTATCAAGGGCATTGCGGGTAATGTGATAGGGCAAGTGAAAGCGCTAGAGCTTGGGTATGATGGGGAGGATTTAGAAGATTAGTTTTTGTAGTGCGCTTTTGAGATATATTATAGTAGGAGAAAATATGGGCGATAAAGATTATAGTAAAGGTTCAAGCTGGCATAAATGGGATTTGCATACGCATACGCCATATACACATTTAAATAAAGCGTATAAATGTTCTGAAGAGGAGTTTATACAAAAACTATGCGATAGCCAAATTGATTGTATTGGATTAACGAACTATTTTAAGTTTAATGAGAAAGAATTTGAATTAAAAGAAAAAATAGAAAAGGAGAGTATTAAGGTTTTTTATAATTTAGAAGTTAGGTTGGATTATCAAAATAAGGAAGATCAGTGTTTGGATTTCCATATTATTTTTTCAGATAAGGTTACACAACAAGAAATAGACAATTTTTTAAGGAATGCAGATACCAATGTTGGTGGAACTGAGAAAAAACTTGCAGATTTAGAAAAAGATGATTTTGATAAAGCGGTAGTTAATTTTGATCAATTGTTGGAATGTTTAGAGAAAGAGTCTTTAAAATTGAGAGGAAAGTATTTATTAGGGTTTTTATCAAGAGGGCATGGCAGTTCTCGCAGTAGCAGTAATTATGAAAAAATAGTTAAAAAAGTGCATTTTTTAATCCACTCATCAAATAAGCAAGAAAACCTTAAAAAGGATAGAGAATATTGGCTTAAATATAACAAACCTCGCATACAGAGCAGCGATGCCCACAAAGAGGAGCAAATAGGGAAAAAATGCACTTGGATAAAAGCAGAAAAAACCTTTGAGGGGTTAAAACAAATTATTTATGAGCCAAAAACAAGAGTGAGTATTGACGAAAATAAACCTCAAGATCCTTTGTATAAGATAGATTGCGTGGGGTTAAACTTTGATAAAGCGGTAAAGATCACCAATGAAAAAGGCGATACTCCTTTTTGTTATGCAGGATTTAATGAAACGCTATTTTTTAGTCCGAACTTTACTTGTGTGATAGGGGGTAGAGGGAGCGGTAAAAGCACTTTATTGCAATTGATAGCCTCAGCAATTAAAAATAAAAGTTTTGTTAAAGGCTTAAAGCATGAAACGATTCAAAAATGTATAGAGATACAGCCAGACATAGACATAATGGATAGCGTAGAGTATTTAGCTCAAAATGAAGTGGAAGAATTTGCAACTAATGTTTCAAAATTCACAGAGGCTATTTTTAACCGAATAGATAGCAAGTCAGGTGGAAAACTTAAGGAGTTAGAAAAGCAAATCAAAGAAAGCATTGAAAAGTTTGATGATCAAATCGCACATTGGCAAGAAAAGACCAAATTAGAAGAACAACTAAAAGAGAGCGAGAAAATAAGAAAGAAATACCAAAGTATTGTAGATGCTTTTACAGATAAAGACTATTTGGATAAAAAAGCCAAATTGCAAGCAAAATACCAATCGCTAATTGATTTAAAACAATCTAAAGAGGGATTTTGGACTTTTATTAAAGAATTAAAACGGGTGGTGAATTTTGAATCAAAAGAAAACATGAAAGAAAATAGCTATGATAAGGTCTATAACCAACTCAAACAAGATATTTGTAAGGAACTTGAACGGATAGATATAAATATAAAAAACGGGTGTTTTAAAAGCGAAGATGAGAAAATAAGGACGCTAGGAGCAGAACGCGAAGCATTGAGCCAAGAGATTAGGGAATTTCTTAAAGAAAAAGGCGTGAGCGATGAAAGTATAGGAGATATTAGAAACGCTAATGACCATTTAGCAAAAATAAAAATGGATATTAATGATTTAAAGCATGAAATAAAAGAGAACGCTAACAAAATAGAGAATTTTTCTTATGAAGATATGGATAAAAATATTGAAGAATTTAAAGATCAAATCAATGAGAAATTAAGCAAAATCAATTCGGCTTTTGAAGAAATTTCAAAAAATCACAAAGAAGTGAAACCAATTACCATAGAATATCGTTTGAATGAAGATATTTTTGAAGAGGTTTTTGAGGATTTTGATAAGTTGGTGGATAAGGATTTTAAGATCCAAAAACACCAATCAAAAATCAAGGAATATTTAAAAGAAATTGGATTAAAAGACATTATAAATAAGCAACACGCAGAATTTATAGAAGAGCTTTATAACTCAATTGACAATAAAAAAGCGGCATTTTATGAAACCATGAAAGATATATTTGATAGAGAAATTCATTTTCAAATCTATCGGCTTCTCATTCTCAAACATTTAAGGAATGTTGAAAAATATAAAATTTTTGAAGTCCGTTATGACAAAAGAGCTTTAAATGAAACTTCATTTGGGCAAAAATGCACGGCTGTATTGGTTGTCCTTTTATCTTTAGGGAATAACCCCATCATTATTGATGAGCCAGAAGCGCACTTGGATAGCGCTTTAATCGCTAATTATTTAGTTACTCTAATTAAAAAGCAGAAACAAAAAAGACAAATTATTTTTGCCACCCATAACGCTAATTTTGTTTTGAACGCTGATGCAGAGCTAATTATTCAGTTAAAAAATGAGAATAATAAGATAATCGCGCAATCTTTTACGGTTGAGAGCGATGCATATAAAGAGGATTTATTAAAATTAGAGGGAGGCGAAAAAGCTTTTAAGGATCGTGAAAGAAAGTATGGTATTACAAAAGATAAAAATTAAGGGTTGGTAACATGCGTATCGTATTTATGGGAACGCCTGGTTTTGCTGAAGTGATCTTAAGGGCGTTGGTTGAAAATAAAAATAACCATATAGAAGTGGTGGGGCTATTCACTCAAAGGGACAAACCTTTTGGGCGCAAAAAAGAATTGAAAGCCCCAGAGACTAAAACATACATTTTAGAAAATCATTTAAACATCCCCATTTTCCAGCCACAAAGTTTGAAAGAGCCTGAGGTTCAAATCTTAAAAGACTTGAAGCCTGATTTTATCGTGGTAGTGGCTTATGGTAAGATTTTGCCTAAAGAGGTTTTAGCCATCGCTCCTTGCATCAATGTGCATGCGTCGTTATTGCCCAAATACAGGGGGGCTTCGCCCATTCATGAGATGATACTCAATGACGATAGGATTTATGGCATAAGCACCATGCTTATGGATTTGGAATTGGATAGCGGGGATATTTTAGAAAGCGCTTCTTTTTTGAGAGAGGATTATTTGGATTTAGACGCTTTAAGTTTAAAATTAGCGCATATGGGAGCGGATTTACTCCTTTCAACGCTCAAAAATTTCTCTTCTATCACAAGAAAGTCTCAAGATCACATGCAGGCTAGTTTTTGTAAAAAAATCACCAAAGCCGATGGTTTAGTGGGTTTTAAAGATGCTAAAAGCTTGTTTTTAAAATCGCTTGCGTTTAAATCTTAGTCAGAAATCTTTTTAGAAAATAGCCTTAAACTTTTAGAAGTGGAGTTGGTGGAGAATGAAAAGAGCCACAAGGAAGGCGAGATTTTAGAAATTGATGAAAAAGGCGTTCTTGTGGGTTGTTTGAAGGGTAGCGTGCGTATAGCACAGTTGCAAGCGGTGGGTAAAAAGCCTTTGAAAGCGAAGGATTATTTGAATGGCAAGCGTTTGAAAGTAGGCGGTATTTTGGTATGAGAAAATGTGAAAAAAGGGTTTTTGATAGTTTGCCTTCCACGCAAACCTATCTTTTAGAAAAACTTAAGAACGATGCACTCAAAGCCCCTGTTTTAGTCTTGGCTAAAAACCAAAGCGCTGGGATAGGCAGTAGGGGGAATATTTGGGAGAGCACAAAAAGCGCTTTGACTTTTTCGCTCGCTTTAAACGCAAGCGATTTGCCTAAAGATTTACCCATGCAAGCGAGTGCTTTGTATTTGGGGTTTTTATTCAAAGAAGTTTTAAAAGAGCTGGGCTCTCAAACCTGGCTCAAATGGTCTAACGACTTGTATTTAGGGGGTCAAAAAATAGGGGGCGTGCTGGTTAATGTTTATAAAGGCATGCGGGTGTGCGGCATTGGCGTGAATAGGGTTTCAAAGAAATGGGCATGTTTAGATATTGGCGCGAGCGACGATTTAATTATAGAAGGCTTTTTAAAAAAAATAGAAGAAAATCTTTTTTGGGGGGAAGTTTTAAGTAAGTATGCGTTAGAATTCCATAAAAACCACTCTTTTAGCTTCCATAATGATTGCAATGAAGCGGTGAGTTTGAAAGATGCGGAATTGTTAGAAGACGTCCGCATTTGTATTAAAGGTAAGATTTATGATAGGATGTGAGTATGATGAGTGAAATCATTGCAGTGGCTAATCAAAAAGGAGGTGTGGGCAAAACGACAACAGCGGTCAATTTGGCGGCTTCTTTGGCGGTGCATGAAAAAAAAATCTTGTTGATTGATTTTGACCCTCAAGCCAACGCCACTTCAAGCTTGGGTTTTAGGCGCGATAAAATTGATTATGATATTTATCATGTGCTGATTGGCCGTAAGCAAATTTCTCAAGTGATCTTAAAAACCCAAATGCCTTTTTTGGATTTAGTGCCTTCTAATTTGGGTTTAGCTGGGTTTGAAAAAACCTTTTATGACAGCCAAGACGAGAACAAACGAGGCGAACTCATGCTCAAAAACGCCTTAGAGAGCGTGGTGGGGCTTTATGATTATATCATTATTGATTCCCCGCCAGCTCTAGGACCTCTCACGATCAATTCGCTTTCAGCAGCCCATTCGGTGATCATTCCTATCCAATGCGAATTTTTTGCCCTTGAAGGCACTAAATTATTGCTTAACACCATTAGAATGCTGCAAAAAAGCACGAACCCTAAGCTCAAAATCAGAGGTTTTTTACCCACAATGCATGTCCCTCAACTCAATTTGACAAAAGGGGTTTTAGCGGAATTGTTCAAGTATTTTGACTCAGAGTTTTTTAGAGATTCAGCTACAGGAGAGTATATTATGATCCCTAAAAGCGTGAAACTAGCGGAATCGCCTAGCTTTGGTAAGCCCATCTTGCTCTATGATATTAAATCTAATGGCAGTATCGCTTATCAAAAATTAGCTCAAAGTATTCTTCAAGGGTAGCATATGGCAAAAAATAAAGTGTTGGGTAGGGGTTTAGCGGATATTTTCCCTGAAATTAATGAAGTGTATGAGCAAGGGCTGTATGAAAGAGCGAATCGGGTTGTGGAGCTTGGTATTGATGAGGTGATGCCCAATCCTTACCAGCCCAGAAAAATCTTTAGCGAAGATTCTTTAGAAGAATTAGCACAATCCATTAAAGAACATGGTTTGTTGCAGCCGGTTTTAGTGGTGAGTGAGAACGGGCGTTACCATTTGATCGCTGGTGAAAGGCGCCTAAGAGCGAGCAAATTGGCTAAAATGCCCACGATTAAAGCGATTGTTGTGGATATTGAGCAAGAAAAAATGCGTGAAGTGGCGTTGATTGAAAATATCCAGCGAGAGGATTTGAATCCCCTAGAGTTGGCTAGATCGTATAAAGAATTGCTTGAAAGCTATCAAATGACCCAAGAAGAGCTGTCTAAAATCGTTAAAAAATCTAGAGCTCATGTGGCTAATATCATGCGTTTATTGACGCTTTCTTCTAAAGTTCAAAACGCTCTTTTAGAAGAAAAAATCACTTCAGGGCATGCGAAAGTCTTGGTGGGCTTGGAGGAAGAAAAACAAGAATTGATCTTAAATTCCATTATAGGGCAGAAACTCAGCGTGCGCCAGACAGAAGATTTAACGCGTGATTTTAAAACAAACGCAAATTTTGAAAATAAAAAACATGGTTTCAAGCAAACCCAAACGCTCATCGCTGAAGATGAATTAGAGTGCTTGAATCAAAGTTTGTGGGATCGTTACAAGCTTAAAGCGGCTTTAAAAGGGAATAAAATCATTTTACGATGTTATGAAAATTCTCTTTTAGAGGCTTTTATGAAAAAAATGATGTCTTAACGCTTAGATATTCTCAATTTTTAAGCGATTTTTTGTTAAGATAGAGTTAATGTTTTTATAACAAGTGCGAGTTTCAAATATTTTTAGGATTTAGGAAAGAAATAGGTCATGAATATATCGGTTAACCCCTATTTAATGGCGGTCGTTTTTGTGGTGTTTGTGTTATTGTTGTGGGCGATGAATGTTTGGGTGTATAGGTCTTTGTTGGCTTTTATGGATAACAGACAGGCAGAGATAAAGGATAGCTTGGCTAAAATCAAAACGGATAACACCCAAAGCGTGGAGATTGGTCATCAAATTGAGACTCTTCTTAAGGAAGCGGCTGAAAAACGCAGAGAAATAATAGCAGAAGCGATTCAAAAAGCCACAGAGTCCTATGACGCTGTGATCAAGCAAAAAGAGAACGAACTCAATCAAGAGTTTGAAGCGTTTGCAAAGCAATTACAAAATGAAAAGCAAGCGCTAAAAGAGCAGTTGCAAGCGCAAATGCCGGTATTTGAAGACGAGTTAAACAAGCGTGTGGCTATGGGTTTAGGGAGTTGATGAATGTTTGTAGTTAAAATGGTGTTAGGGTTTTTGATCCTTTTAAGCCCTTTGTGCGCTACTGGATTGGATATTTCACAAACAGATATTATAGAGCGTTCTTTAAATTTCCTTTTATTTGCGGGGATTTTGTGGTATTTTTTGGCTAAAAAACTGCGTTCATTTTTAAGCTCCAAAAGCCTTGAAATCTCCAAACGCTTAGAAGAAATTCAAGCCCAACTTAAAGTGAGTAAAGAAAATAAGAAGAAACTCCTTAAAGAATTAGAGCAAGCCAAAGAAAAAGCTGAATTGATTATTTCTGATGCGAATAAAGAAGCCTACACGATCACGCAAAAATACGAATTGCAAACCAAAATGGATGTGGAAAATTTGATCAAAAATTCTAAGGCGTTGATGGATTTAGAAGTTAAAAAGATCAAAAGAGAGCTGGTTGAAAGCGTTTTTAAAGATCTAAGAGAGAGCAAAAAAGTCTCTTTCAATGCGCAAGATTGCGTGAATATTTTGAAACAAAGGCTTTAAATGCAAGATTTAAAAGTGATCTCTAAGCATTATGCTAAGGCGTTGAAAAACCACACTAAAAGCGATCTAGCGTTATTGGAAGAAATCGTTGTAGGGCTTAAAAATGTAGCAGAAGCCATAAAATTACACAAACTCAACCAGGTGTTAGCTCATGTTTCTTTAAAAGTTAAAAAAGAGGTTGTATTTGAAATCTTAGAAAAAATAACTTCTATAAAAGCATGTTCAGTTTTAAAGCCTGTAATGGAAGTGGTGTTAAAAAATAACCGGCTTGACATGTTGGAATTAGTCGCTGAAGAGCTGTCTTTTGATTCTAAAAGGACTTTAGAAGCCACACTTTTAGTCCCAGAAAAGCTTGAAAATAATGAACTAGAAGCCGTGCAACAAAAATTGCAAGCGCGTTTTAACGCCCCTGTAGAAATCGCTCAAGACACTTGGTCTAAAAAAGGGGTTTCTTTGAGCGTTTCAAGCCTAGATTTAGAAATAGGCTTTTCTAAAGAAGAGATTTTAAAGAAAATAGAAAAACAGGTTATTCAATCTATTTAATCAATCTAAGGAGATAAAGATAATGTCCCAACTAAAATTGGAAGAAATCAGCTCGGTTATTGAAGAAAAAATCAAGAATTTTGAACTTGATTGCGATATGGCTCAAGTAGGAAAAGTCGTTTCATACGCTGATGGTGTGGCTAAGGTTTATGGCTTAAATGGTGTGATGTCGTATGAAGTGCTGGAGTTTGAAACAGGGGATAAAGGCGTTGCGGCTAACTTAGAAGAAGATAGCGTTGGCGTGATTGTGTTTGGTTTTGGCAACAATATTAAAGAGGGGACTAGCGTTAAACGCACGAAGAGTTTGATGAAAGTTCCTGTTGGCGATGCGGTTGTAGGGCGCGTGTTGAACGCTTTGGGTGAGCCTATTGATGGCAAGGGTGAGATAGAAACGAATGAGTTTAGCCTAATAGAGCAAAAAGCCCCGGGCATTATGGACAGAAAATCTGTGCATGAACCTTTGCAAACAGGCATTAAAGCCATTGATGCGTTGGTGCCTATTGGGCGCGGGCAAAGGGAATTGATCATTGGGGATAAACAAACCGGTAAAACCACTGTAGCGATCGATGCGATCATTAACCAAAAAGGGCAAAATGTGATCTGTATCTATGTGGCTATTGGGCAAAAAGAATCCACTGTTGCGCAAGTGGTCCGCAAATTAGAAGAATACGGAGCGATGGAATACAGCGTCGTGATCAACGCTTCGGCTTCAGATTCAGCTGCGATGCAATATTTAGCCCCTTATGCGGGTGTGGCTATGGGGGAATACTTTAGAGATCATGCCCGCCATGCCCTAATCGTTTATGATGATTTGAGTAAGCATGCTGTCGCTTACAGAGAGATTTCTTTGATTTTGAGAAGACCCCCAGGCAGGGAGGCTTTTCCTGGAGATGTGTTTTATATCCACTCACGGCTTTTAGAAAGAGCGGCTAAACTTTGCGATGAAAAGGGTGCGGGATCTTTGACCGCGCTCCCTATTGTTGAAACTCAAGCGGGCGATGTTTCAGCTTATATCCCTACAAATATCATTTCTATTACAGACGGGCAAATTTTCTTAGAAACGGATTTGTTTTATTCAGGGATTCGCCCGGCTATTAATGTGGGCTTGTCGGTTTCAAGGGTTGGAGGGGTCGCTCAAATCAAAGCGACCAAGCAGGTTTCAGGGACTTTACGCCTGGATTTAGCGCAATACAGAGAGTTGCAAGCCTTCACGCAGTTCGCTTCTGATTTAGATGAAGCGAGTAAAAAGCAATTAGAAAGGGGGCAACGCATGGTAGAAGTGCTCAAACAAGCCCCTTATTCGCCCTTACCGATTGAAAAACAAGTGGTCATTATTTATGCTGGGGCTAAGGGCTTTTTAGACAGCGTGAGCGTGAAAAAAGTCGTGGATTTTGAAGAGCAACTGCACCCTTTCTTGGAAGCAAAATACCCCCAAGTTTTAGAAGAAATCCACACTAAGAAAGCGTTAGATAAGGATTTAGAAGCCATGCTAAAAAAAGTTTTAGAGGAATTTAAGCTCACTTATAGCGAGTAGGAGACGGCTAGAATATGGCGAATTTAAGAGACATTAGAAAGAAAATTGGAAGCGTTAAAAACACGCAAAAAATCACGCATGCGATGAAACTCGTTTCCACTTCCAAGCTAAGAAAGTACGAAGAAGTTGCAAGAAATTCCAGAGCGTATGCACTGAAACTAGACGCTGTGTTTGATGATGTGCTATCCAAGATGAAAAATCAAGGGATTGAAGACATTCAAAGCAAGTATTTTAGGGAACTAGAAAGACTTGAAATCAAAAAAGTGGATATTATTTTTATCACAGCCGATAAGGGGCTTTGTGGGGGCTTTAACACCAATACCATTAAAAAAGTTTTAGCATGCACGAATGAATACAAAGAAAAAGACATTAAAGTGCGTTTGCGCGGTATTGGTAAAAAGGGTAATGAGTATTTTAGCTTTAACGGGATAGAGGTTTTAGACAAGATCAATAATTTGAGTTCTATGCCTAATTATGAACGCGCGCAGGAATTCATGAAAAAAGTGGTAGAGGATTATTTGAGTGGGAAAACCGATAAGGTGATCATCATTCATAATGGCTTTAAAAACATGATCACTCAAGAAATAAGAGTCAAAACAATTTTGCCTATTGGGTATAAAATCATCCACCAAAACCCCCAGCCTAGTGAGACGCAAGAGACCATTACCAGTGAGCCAAGCGGGAGTGAAGATGAAATTTTAGACTCTTTAGCAGAAAAATATGTGGAGTATAGTTTATACTACGCTTTGATTGATTCTTTAGTCGCAGAGCATAGCGCTAGAATGCAGGCTATGGATACAGCGACGAATAACGCTAAAGACTTGGTTAAGACTTTAACCATTTCTTATAATAAAGCCAGACAAGAGGCGATTACGACCGAGCTAGTGGAAATCAATGCTGGCGTAGAAGCCCTAAAATAAAAATTACATTAAATAAGGAGCGATGAAAGCGATGGAAGGCAAAATCATTCAGGTTTTAGGCCCTGTGGTAGATGTGGAGTTTGAATCCTATCTACCGGCGATTTTTGAAGCGTTAGACATTAATTTTGAAGTCAATGGCACTCAAAAATCTTTAGTTTTAGAGGTGGCGGCCCATTTGGGCGGTAATCGGGTGCGAGCGATTGCTATGGATATGACAGAAGGCTTGGTGCGTAACCAGATCGTCAAAGCTCGCGGCAAGATGATTGAAGTGCCTGTGGGCGAAGAAGTGTTAGGGCGTATTTTTAATGTTGTGGGCGAGAGCATTGACAATTTAGAGCCGCTTAATCCGTCCTTAACTTGGTCCATTCACAGAAAAGCCCCTAGTTTTGAGCAGCAAAGCACTAAAACAGAAATGTTTGAAACCGGTATTAAAGTCATTGACTTGCTCGCGCCTTATTCTAAGGGCGGTAAAGTAGGCTTGTTTGGTGGGGCTGGCGTGGGGAAAACGGTGATCATTATGGAGCTTATCCACAATGTGGCTTATAAGCATAACGGGTATTCAGTGTTTGCGGGTGTGGGGGAGCGCACCAGAGAAGGGAACGATCTGTATTTTGAGATGAAAGAAGGGGGCGTTTTAGACAAAGTCGCGCTGTGCTATGGGCAAATGAATGAGCCACCAGGCGCTAGGAATCGCATCGCATTCACCGGCTTGACGATGGCGGAGTATTTTCGTGATGAAAAGGGCTTAGATGTGTTGATGTTCATTGATAACATCTTTAGATACGCTCAAAGCGGTGCGGAAATGAGCGCGCTATTAGTCCGTATCCCTTCAGCGGTGGGGTATCAGCCCACGCTAGCCGGGGAAATGGGGAAACTTCAAGAGCGCATCGCTTCCACTAAAAATGGTTCTATCACTTCCGTTCAAGCGGTGTATGTGCCAGCAGACGATTTGACTGACCCAGCCCCTGCTTCGGTGTTTGCGCACTTAGATGCGACTACGGTGTTGAATAGAAAGATCGCTGAAAAAGGGATTTATCCTGCAGTTGATCCCTTGGATTCCACTTCAAGGATTTTAAGCCCTCAAATGATCGGCGAGAAGCACTATGAAATCGCTACCGGTATCCAGCAAGTTTTGCAAAAATACAAGGATTTGCAAGACATTATTGCGATTTTGGGCTTAGACGAATTGAGCGAAGAAGATAAAAAGATCGTTGAGAGGTACAGAAAAATTGAGAAGTTTTTATCCCAGCCGTTTTTTGTGGCTGAAGTGTTTACGGGAAGTCCCGGTAAATATGTGACTCTCCAAGAGACTTTAGAGGGCTTTGGAGGGATTTTAGAGGGCAAATACGACCATATCCCTGAAAACGCATTTTACATGGTGGGCAGCATTCAAGAGGTCTTAGAAAAAGCTAAAAACATGAAAAATTCCTAAGGGTTTTGTGATGGCTTTGTTGAAAATTAGTGTGGTGGTTCCTGAGGGGGAAGTTTATACAGGAGAGGTTAAAAGCGTTGTGTTGCCAGGAGTTGAAGGGGAATTTGGGGTGCTTTATGGGCATAGCAACTTGATCACCTTGCTTCAAGCGGGAGTGGTTGAGATTGAAACTGAAAACCAAAAAGAACACATTGCTATCAATTGGGGCTATGCAGAAGTCACTAATGAACGGGTGGATATTTTAGCCGATGGAGCGGTCTTTATTAAAAAAGGATCGGATGACAGAGACGATGCGATCTCTAGGGCTAAAAAGCTTTTAGAAGACGCGAGCTCTGACAGGTTAGCGGTTTCTAGCGTGCTCGCTAAGATTGAGTCTCTTTAAGGGGATAATCATGTTGGATTCAATCGTTTATTTTTTCAATAAGAGCGGGTTTGTTACCACGCTCGTTTTAGTTTGGATTTCACTCTATTTGGTGGTGACTTTATGGGTGTTTTTGTATAAAAGCATTGTGTTAAAGATTGAACTCAGGCGCGAGATGCAGTCTTTGTCTAACATTCTTAATGGGGTGCAAGACGCTCCAGAGCATTTTATGTTTAATAAAAAAAGAAATGATGAAACCAAAAGGTATTCTAATGAATTGCTGCAGGCTTGGAAACATCAAGTTCTTAAGCAAAGCACGACGGGTTTAGTGGTATTGAGCATCATCTCTTCTACAGCCCCCTTTATTGGTTTGTTTGGGACGGTGGTTGAAATTTTAGAAGCGTTTAACAATTTGGGCGCGTTAGGTCAGGCTTCTTTTGGGGTGATTGCGCCCATTATTTCTAAGGCTCTTATTGCCACCGCTGCAGGGATTTTAGCTACCATTCCAGCCTATTCTTTTTACTTGATTTTAAAACGCAAGGTATATGATTTATCGGTTTATGTGCAGATGCAAGTGGATATTTTGTCTTCTAAAAAAGAAAGCTTTTAAGGGGATTTTATAAATATCTTAAATAGGGAGTTAGAAGGTTTTTATGAATTATGATAACTATTGGGATGAAGACAAACCAGAACTCAATATCACGCCCTTAGTGGATGTGATGCTTGTTTTATTGGCTATTCTTATGGTAACGACGCCCACTCTCACTTATAAAGAAGAGATTGCCTTGCCTTCTGGTTCAAAAACTGCTAGAGCCACTCAAGATAAAGTGATAGAGATACGCATGGATAAAGACGCAAAAATCTATATAGATAGTCAAACCTATGAATACAACTCCTTCCCGGACACTTTCAATTTGCTTTCTAAAAAATACGATAAAGATACTAGGGTGAGTATCCGTGCGGACAAGCGATTGACCTATGACAAAGTGATATATTTGTTAAAAACGATTAAAGAAGCGGGGTTTTTGAAAGTTTCTTTAATCACAAGTCCTTAAAAAGTAGGTCTAATTTGCATGAGTAAGAGCGCGATTTTTGTTCTTTCTGGCTTTTTAGCGTTCTTGCTCTATGCTTTGTTATTATATGGTCTGTTGTTAGAAAGGCATAATAAAGAAGCAGAGAAAATCCTTTTAGATTTAAATAAAAAGGACGAACAAACCATTGACTTGAATTTAGAAGATCTGCCAAGCGAGAAAAAGAATGAAAAAATTGAAAAAGTAACGGAAAAACAGGGCGATTTTTTAGAGCCTAAAGAAGAACCCAAAGAAGAGCCTGAAGAAAGCCTTGAAAGATATTTTTTCTTCACTCAATGATTTTCAAGAAAAGACAGACAAAAACGCTCAAAAAAATGATCAAAAAAATGAGCAAGAAGAAGAGCAAAGGCGTTTAAAAGAACAGCAACGCTTAAGAAAAAACCAAAAAAATCAAGAGATGTTGAAAGGTTTGCAACAGAATTTGGATCAATTCGCGCAAAAACTAGAAAGCGTTAAAAACAAAACTTTAGATTTGCAAATCCCTAAACAAGATGGGGTTGATGAAAAGGCTTATCAAGAGTGGTATGCTCAAATCTATCAAATTTTATATAAAGGCTGGAAGCGGGTTTTTTATCACAAGGCTTCAGTGATCGCGCTGATTATGATCACCAAAGATGGAGAGTTTGATTATACCATTCTTAGCTACTCTGATTTTAAGGATTATAACAAGAGCGTGATGACCCTTTTAGATGATTTAAAGAAAGTGGATTTCCCCCCATATCCTGGAGGAAACATGATTTCTATTCAAGTTAATTTCACCACTAAGGAAGAACAATGAGGTATTTATGGCTTTTTTTAATACACACTATAGGGCTTTTTGCAACGGATAAAACACTAGATATTATTAAAACCATTCAAAAACTTCCTAAGATTGAAGTGCGCTACTCTATAGATAACGATGCCAATTACGCTTTAAAATTGCATGAAGTCTTGGCGAATGATTTAAAGACTAGCCAGCATTTTGATGTTTCTCAAAACAAGGATCAAGGCGCTATCAATTACGCAGAACTCAAGGATAAAAAAGTCCATCTTGTAGCGCTGGTGAGCGTGGCGGTAGAAAACGGCAATAAAATTTCACGATTAAAACTTTATGATGTGGATACAGGAACGCTCAAAAAGACTTTTGACTACCCCATTTTAAGTTCAGATTTATACCCTTTTGCAGCGCACAACATAGTCATTGTGGTGAATGACTATTTAAAAGCCCCTTCTATCGCTTGGATGAAGCGCCTTATTGTTTTTTCTAAATACATTGGACCAGGAATCACAAACATCGCCTTAGCCGATTATACGATGCGTTATCAAAAAGAAATCATCAAAAATAACCGACTCAATATTTTCCCCAAATGGGCGAACGCTGAACAAACAGAGTTTTATTACACACAGTATGGTGAAAGAACGCCCATGATTTTAAAATACAACATTCAAAAAGCCACTCATGAGAATATCGCTAGCTCTCAAGGAATGGCTGTGGTCTCTAGCGTGAGTTCTGATGGCTCTAAAATCTTAATGTCTTTAGCCCCTGATAGCTAACCGGATGTGTATTTGTATGACACGCATAAAAAAACTAAAACTAAAATAACGCGCTATCCTGGGATAGATGTTTCAGGAGTGTTTTTAGAAGATGACAAGTCTATGGCTTTTGTTTCGGATAGATCCGGTTATCCTAACATCTACATGAAGAAATTGGGGTTAAAAGAAAGCGCGGAGCAACTCCTTTATGAAGGAAGAAGCAATGAATCTATTGACGCTTATAAAGATAGTATTGTGTATGTGAGCCGAGAAAATCTTAATGAATTTGGCAAAACGGTGTTTAATTTGAATCTGATCACTCTAAACAGCAAATATATCCGCAGGCTTACCGTGAATGGCTCTAACCAGATGCCTCGTTTTTCTACGGATGGGAGAAATATCATGTATATCAAAAAGACACCCCAAGAATACGCCATGGGGCTTATTTTGCTAGACTATAATCAGAGTTTTTTATTCCCTTTAAAGAATGTGAAAATACAAGCCTTTGATTGGTAAGGTTAAATTAAGCGAATGTGAGTTAATATTTACACTTATTAAAATTTGATTCTTGGAGAATTTATAATGAAGAGATCTTCTGTATTTAGTTTCTTGGTAGCTTTTTTATTGGTAGCTGGCTGTAGTCATAAAATGGATAATAAGACTGTGGCTGGCGATGTGAGCGCTAAAACGGTTCAGACTGCACCTGTTACTACAGAACCCGCTCCAGAGAAAGAAGAGCCTAAACAAGAGCCAGCTCCAGTGGTTGAAGAAAAGCCGGCTGTTGAGAGTGGGACTATCATCGCTTCTATTTATTTTGATTTTGACAAGTATGAAATCAAAGAATCCGATCAAGAGACTTTAGATGAGATCGTGCAAAAAGCTAAAGAAAACCACATGCAAGTGCTTTTGGAAGGCAATACCGATGAATTTGGCTCTAGCGAATACAACCAAGCGCTTGGCGTTAAAAGGGCTTTGAGCGTGAAAAACGCTTTAGTCATTAAAGGGGTAGAAAAAGATATGATCAAAACCATCAGTTTTGGTGAAACCAAACCCAAATGCACCCAAAAAACTAGAGAATGTTACAAAGAAAACAGAAGAGTGGATGTCAAATTAGTGAAGTAATTCTAGGATGAAAAGGCTTTTTTTTATCCCTTTTATCGCTCCCTTTTTTCTCAATGGGGAGCCTTCAGCGTTTGATTTGCAAAGCGGAGCTACTAAAAAAGAACTCAAGCAGTTGCAAGTCAATAGCAAGAATTTTTCTAATATTTTGACCAAAATCCATTCGCAAGTGGAAGCTAACACTCAAGCTCAAGAGGGTTTGAGGAGCATTTATGAGGGGCAGGCTAATAAGATTAAAGATCTCAATAATGCTATCCTTTCCCAAGAAGAATCCTTGCGAGCCTTAAAAGCCTCGCAAGAAGTGCAAGCTAACACATTAAAGCAACAATCGCAAACTTTAGAGGATTTGAGAAATGAGATTCATGCTAATCAGCAAGCCATCCAGCAGTTAGACAAGCAAAATAAAGAGATGAGTGAATTATTGACCAAGTTAAGCCAGGATTTGGTTTCACAAATCGCCTTAATCCAAAAAGCTCTCAAAGAACAAGAGGAAAAAGCTGAAAAGCCGCTCAAATCAAGCGCTCCGTCCAATAAGAACCCCCCTTTGAAAGCCGAAACCCCAAAAAATCAAGAGAAAAAAACCCAAGAAAAGGCGAAAGTTGAGTTTGATAAAGATTTGTCCAAGCAAAAAGAGATTTTTCAAGAAGCTCTGTCTTTTTTTAGAAACAAATCCTATGCAGAAGCCAAAGAGCGTTTGTTGTGGTTAGAAGCCAATAGTTACAGACTTTATTATGTGCGTTATGTTCTTGGAGAAGTGGCTTATGGGGAAAAGAGATACAGAGAAGCGATCAAGTATTACAAAGAGAGCGCTCTTTTAAATCAAAAAGCGTCTTACATGCCTGTGCTTTTGTGGCATACGGCATGGTCGTTTAAAAAAATCAAAGACGATCAAAACTATTATAAATTTTTAAACACTTTGCAACGCTTGTATCCTTCAAACGAACAAGCTAAAATGGTGCAAAAAATCTTAGAAAACAAGGAGAAACACTACCATGCAAAACCATGATTTAGAATCAATCAAACAAGCCGCTTTGATTGAATATGAAGTGAGAGAACAAGGCTCTAGCGATGTGCTAGACAGTAATATTTCTAAAGAGCCTTTAGAGTTTATCATAGGCGCTAATCAAATCATAGCAGGGTTAGAAAAGGCGGTATTAAAAGCTCAAATTGGCGAGTGGGAAGAGATTGTTATCGCCCCAGAGGAAGCTTATGGGGCTTATGAAAGTGGTTATTTGCAAGAAGTTCCTAGGGATCAATTTGAAGGCATTGAATTAGAAAAAGGCATGAGCGTTTTTGGGCAAACTGAAGACAATCAAACCATTCAAGCCACTATCAAAGACTTTAGCAACACGCATGTGATGGTGGATTATAACCACCCGTTAGCCGGGAAAACTTTAGCGTTCCGTTTCAAGGTTTTAGGTTTTAGGGAAGTGAGCGAAGAAGAGATTCTAGCTTCACACCATGACAGTGCAACAGGTTGCTGCGGCGGTCATGGGGGTCATGGCAGAAAGAAAGGTGGAGGTTGTGGTTGCTCATGCTCGCATGGGTAGTGAGGTATAGGCATGTTTAAAAAGGCAAGGTCATGAATAGTTCTAACCTCAAAAATTGGCTATTCCCCACTATTTGCTTTTTTTTATTTTGTTATATTTTAATTTTTTTGATATTTTTTATGTTTAAAAGTTTGCAATCGCAATCGTTTGGCTCTGTGGCAGAAACCGGAAAAAAACCCATCACCACCACCAAGAAATTTGGTAAGGAATTGCAAAAACAGATTTCAAAAATCCATTAACTTTTTTTCTTTTTTGCCGATACTTGCTGTAATGGAATGAATATCAAATTAAAGGATTTTACAATGATCAATGCCGTTTCTTCTCTTGCTCCGGTGCAATCTTTGGGGAATTACAAGCGTGTGGAAAAGAATGAAAAAGTTGAAAACAATGAGGCCGCTCTTGATAGGGTAGCTGAGATCAAGAAAGCGATTGAAAATAACCAGTATAAAATCAACTTGCATGAGACTTCTCACAAAATGGCACAGGATTTATTGGAGATAAGCTAGGGCTTCATTTCTAGGGGGTTTATTCTTGCTATGATTTTGCTTTTCATTAAATTTTAGTTTCTTTATGTTTTAAAATGCGTTTGTCGCTCTTTTAAATAGGGTGTGTTTTTAGTCGTGTGTTAGGAATGATTGATTGGGGATTTTAACTTTTATGGATTTTTGCTCTGGTATTGGCGGAGGCCGTTTGGGCTTGGAGCGGTGCCATTTAAAATGCGTAGGGCATGCAGAAATCAATCATGAAGCCCTTAGGACTTATGAACTATTTTTTAAGGACACCCATAATTTTGGGGATTTGATGCGAATCAACCCTAATGATTTACCCGATTTTGATGCGCTCATTAGCGGGTTTCCTTGTCAAGCTTTTTCTATCAATGGCAAAAGGAAGGGGCTTGAAGATGAAAGAGGGACGATTATTTATGGGCTTATTCGCATTTTAAAAGTTAAACAGCCTAAATGTTTCTTGCTTGAAAACGTTAAGGGCTTGATTAGTCATAAGCAACAAGAAACTTTTAAAACCATTATCAAAGCCTTGCAAGAAGCGGGCTATACAACTTATTATCAAATTTTAAACAGCGCTGATTTCCAATTAGCCCAAAAGAGAGAGCGCCTTTATATCGTAGGGTTTAGGAAGGACTTGAAACACCCATTTAATTTCCCTTTAGGTTTAGCCAATGATTATTGTTTTAACGATTTTTTAGATACTGATAATGAATGCTATTTGGATACAAATAACGCTGCATTTCAAAGATACTTGCGCAACTCATACAACCATAACCGGGTTTTTTTAGAGGATATTTTAACTTTAGAAAACGCCGTTTTAGACACAAGACAATCTGATTTAAGGTTGTATTTTAATGTTTTTCCTACTTTAAGGACTTCTCGGCATGGTTTGTTTTATACCCAAAAAGGCAAAATCAAAAGATTAAACGCTATTGAAAGCCTACTTTTACAAGGGTTTCCTAGAGATTTGATCGCTAAGATTAAAGACAACCCTAACTTTAAAGAAAGCCATTTGTTATCCCAAGCGGGGAATGCCATGAGCGTGAATGTGATTGCTGCTATCGCTAAGCAAATGTTAAAGGCGATTTAATAAGGGGGCTTTAAAGGGAGAATGATTTCAAAATACCCCCTATCCCCTTAAGGAATTGGGTTTTATAATAAAACTAAAAATGGCATAGTATTTGCTTGAATACGGCTGAAACAAGAGCTAAAGGATTTGTTATGGTCGTTTTGCATTCTCATTTAGAAAACGCGCTAAACCAATTGAAAGAATTGATTGATTTAACCGAGCGCGATATAAGAGACATCAAGCTCGCTAAACACACCGAAATTTTTGAAAGAAACCATCAAAAACAGCTAGCGATTCAAGCTTTTGAAAAAGAAAAAGCAAATATAGATGCACAAATGTTGTCTTTAAAAAACCAATTTCCCAATAAAGAAATGAGTGAATTATTAGACGAAAAAACGAGCGATTTTTTAAACCAAATGCGAGAGTCCTTGTTTGTTTTGAAAGAAAAAAACTTGATTTATTCGCGCATGGCGTTTGCGGTTTCTGAGTTTTATTCTTCGCTCATCCAACAAATCATTCCCCATGACACTTGCGATTATAAAGGCTCTAGGCATGTGGGGAGTCATTTTTTAAGAGTGCAGGCGTAAAATGGGCGGAATCTTATCTTCACTCAACACTTCTTACACAGGCTTACAAGCCCATCAGAGCATGGTGGATGTTACCGGGAATAACATTTCTAACGCCAGCGATGAATTTTATAGCCGTCAGCGCGTGATTGCAAAGCCCCAAGCGGCTTATATGTATGGCACTAAAAACGTGAACATGGGCGTGGATGTGGAAGCCATTGAAAGGGTGCATGATGAGTTTGTTTTTGCTCGTTACACGAAAGCTAATTACGAAAACACTTATTACGATACAGAGTTTTCGCATTTAAAAGAAGCGAGCGCGTATTTTCCGGACATTGATGAAGCGAGCCTTTTTACGGATTTGCAAGATTATTTTAATTCATGGAAAGAATTGTCTAAAAACGCCAAAGACTCCGCTCAAAAACAGGCTCTCGCTCAAAAAACAGAAGCTTTAACGCACAACATTAAAGACACCAGAGAGAGGTTAACGACCTTACAGCATAAAGCGAGCGAAGAATTAAAAAGCGTCATTAAAGAAGTCAATAGCTTGGGTTCTCAAATCGCTGAGATTAACAAACGCATTAAAGAAGTGGAAAACAACAAGAGTTTAAAGCATGCGAATGAGTTAAGGGATAAGCGAGATGAGTTGGAATTCCATTTGCGAGAGCTTTTAGGGGGGAATGTTTTTAAAAGCAGTATTAAGACTCATTCGCTCACAGATAAAGACTCAGCGGATTTTGATGAGAGCTATAACCTTAATATCGGGCATGGGTTCAATATCATTGATGGCTCTATTTTCCATCCCTTAGTGGTTAAAGAATCCGAAAATAAAGGGGGTTTGAACCAAATTTATTTTCAAAGCGATGATTTTAAGCTCACTAATATTACCGACAAGCTCAATCAAGGGAAAGTGGGGGCGTTATTGAATGTGTATAATGACGGCTCTAATGGGACTTTAAAGGGCAAGTTGCAAGATTATATTGATTTGTTGGATTCTTTTGCTAAGGGTTTGATAGAATCCACTAATGCGATTTACGCTCAAAGCGCGAGTCATCATATTGAAGGCGAACCTGTGGAGTTTAATAGCGATGAAGCCTTTAAAGACACTAACTATAATATCAAAAACGGCTCGTTTGATTTAATCGCTTACAACACCGATGGTAAAGAAATCGCCAGGAAAACCATTGCTATCACGCCCATTACAACCATGAACGATATTATCCAAGCCATTAACGCTAATACTGATGACAATCAAGATAATAACACCGAAAACGATTTTGATGATTATTTCACAGCGAGCTTTAACAATGAGACTAAAAAGTTTGTTATCCAGCCTAAAAACGCTTCGCAAGGGTTGTTTGTCTCCATGAAAGATGATGGCACTAATTTTATGGGAGCGTTAAAACTCAACCCTTTTTTTCAAGGCGATGACGCTTCTAATATCAGCTTGAATAAAGAATACAAAAAAGAGCCTACCACTATCCGCCCATGGCTTGCCCCCATTAACGGGAATTTTGATGTGGCGAACATGATGCAGCAATTGCAATACGACAGCGTGGATTTTTATAACGACAAGTTTGACATTAAACCAATGAAAATCAGCGAGTTTTATCAATTTTTAACCGGTAAAATCAACACGGACGCTGAAAAATCAGGGCGTATTTTGGACACTAAAAAGAGCATGTTAGAGACCATTAAAAAAGAGCAACTCTCTATTTCGCAAGTGAGCGTGGATGAAGAAATGGTGAATTTGATCAAGTTTCAAAGCGGTTATGCCGCTAACGCTAAGGTCATTACCGCTATTGATCGGATGATAGACACTCTGTTGGGGATTAAACAATAAGATTTCTATCAGTAGCGTTTTTATCAAATAAGCCTTATTTAACTTATTTTTAAGCTTTATTTGTTTTAAAACTCATTAACGATAATGCTTAATAGCAATTATAAGCTATAAGCGAGAGGGTGTTTTGTAAAGCTTGTGTTATAATAACAAAGAAATTTTAAGCGTAACTGATTGAAAGGAAAACAGATGAGACGGAGTTTTTTAAAGACGATTGGCTTGGGCGTGATAGCGCTCTCTTTGGGTTTGTTAAGCCCTTTGAGTGCAGCGAGTTACCCGCCCATTAAAAACACTAAAGTAGGCTTAGCCCTTTCTAGCCACCCGCTAGCCACTGAGATCGGGCAAAAGGTTTTAGAAGAGGGAGGCAATGCGATTGATGCAGCGGTAGCGATAGGATTCGCTCTAGCGGTTGTCCATCCGGCAGCAGGCAATATTGGTGGAGGCGGTTTTGCGGTTATCCATTTAGCTAATGGTGAAAATGTTGCCTTAGATTTTAGGGAAAAAGCCCCCTTAAAAGCCACTAAAAACATGTTTTTAGACAAGCAAGGCAATGTAGTCCCTAAACTCAGCGAAGATGGCTATTTGGCGGCTGGGGTTCCTGGAACGGTGGCGGGCATGGAAGCGATGTTGAAAAAATACGGCACCAAAAAACTATCGCAACTCATTGATCCTGCCATTAAATTGGCTGAAAATGGTTATGCGATTTCACAAAGACAAGCAGAAACCCTAAAAGAAGCAAGGGAGCGGTTTTTAAAATACAGTTCTAGCAAAAAGTATTTTTTTAAAAAAGGACACCTTGATTATCAAGAAGGGGATCTGTTTGTCCAAAAAGATTTAGCTAAGACTTTGAATCAAATCAAAACGCTAGGCGCTAAAGGCTTTTATCAAGGGCAAGTCGCTGATTTGATTGAGAAAGACATGAAAAAAAATGGGGGGATTATCACTAAAGAAGATTTAGCCAGTTACAATGTGAAATGGCGCAAACCGGTAGTGGGGAGTTATCGTGGGTATAAGATCATCTCTATGTCGCCACCAAGTTCGGGAGGCACGCATTTGATCCAGATTTTAAATGTCATGGAGAATGCGGATTTAAGTGCCCTTGGGTATGGGGCTTCTAAGAATATCCATATCGCTGCCGAAGCGATGCGTCAGGCTTATGCGGACCGATCGGTTTATATGGGAGATTCTGATTTTGTTTCAGTGCCGGTGGATAAACTCATCAATAAGGCGTATGCCAAAAAGATTTTTGACACTATCCAGCCAGATACGGTTACGCCAAGCTCTCAAATCAAACCAGGAATGGGGCAGTTGCATGAGGGGAGCAACACCACGCATTATTCTGTAGCGGACAGATGGGGGAATGCAGTCAGCGTTACTTACACCATTAATGCTTCTTATGGGAGCGCTGCTAGTATTGATGGGGCAGGATTTTTATTGAACAATGAAATGGATGATTTTTCCATAAAACCAGGAAACCCTAATCTTTATGGTTTAGTAGGGGGCGATGCGAATGCGATTGAAGCCAATAAGCGCCCTTTAAGCTCCATGTCGCCTACGATTGTGTTGAAAAATAATAAGGTTTTTTTGGTGGTGGGAAGCCCTGGAGGGTCTAGGATTATCACTACGGTGTTGCAAGTGATTTCTAATGTCATTGATTACAACATGAATATTTCTGAAGCGGTCTCAGCCCCTAGATTCCACATGCAATGGTTGCCTGATGAATTAAGGATTGAAAAGTTTGGCATGCCCGCTGATGTGAAAGATAATCTCACTAAAATGGGCTATCAAATCGTTACTAAGCCGGTCATGGGCGATGTGAATGCGATCCAAGTTTTGCCTAAAACTAAAGGGAGCGTTTTCTATGGATCAACGGATCCAAGGAAAGAATTTTAATTCTATTTAGCCTTATTTTTTTGGGAGGGGGGCTTTTTAGCGAGAAAGTCTTAAATTTAGTTTTAAGATTTATAAAAATAGTGTAAAATCTCTCATTACAAGAGACGATATTAGATCTAAAATGGTGTATGCAGAATAGAGTTTGAGAATGTTTGCTGGTTCTAGAACGCATGCAGTTTCTTTTTTAAGATTGGTAGCCACTGACATTATGTTTGATCTTATTAAAGCAGAGGAGTAACGATGGGATACGCAAGCAAATTAGCCTTGAAGATTTGTTTGGCAAGTTTATGTTTATTTAGCGCTCTTGGTGCAGAACACCTTGAGCAAAAAAGGAATTATATTTATAAAGGGGAGGAAGCCTATAATAATAAGGAATATGAGCGAGCGGCTTCTTTTTATAAGAGTGCTATTAAAAATGGCGAACCGCTTGCTTATGTTCTTTTAGGGATCATGTATGAAAATGGTAGGGGTGTGCCTAAAGATTACAAGAAAGCGGCTGAATATTTTCAAAAAGCGGTTGATAACGATATCCCTAGAGGGTATAACAATTTAGGCGTGATGTATAAAGAGGGTAGGGGCGTGCCTAAAGATGAAAAGAAAGCCGTGGAGTATTTTAGAATAGCTACAGAGAAAGGCTATACTAACGCTTATATCAACTTAGGCATCATGTATATGGAGGGTAGGGGAGTTCCAAGCAACTATGTGAAAGCGACAGAGTGCTTTAGAAAAGCGATGCATAAGGGTAATGTAGAAGCTTATATCCTTTTAGGGGATATTTATTATAGCGGGAACGATCAGTTGGGTATTGAGCCGGACAAAGATAAGGCGATTGTCTATTATAAAATGGCGGCTGATATGAGTTCTTCTAGAGCTTATGAAGGGTTATCAGAGTCTTATCGGTATGGGTTAGGCGTGGAAAAGGATAAACAAAAGGCTGAAGAATATATGCAAAAAGCATGCGATTTTGACATTGATAAAAATTGTAAGAAAAAGAACACTTCAAGCCGATGACTCTCAAGCTTGGGCTTGATTCAAGGATTTTTGTTTTTTTATGCTAAGTAGCATGTTTTTTGAACAATTGATTTGAAGCGATAGATTAAAGATATTGCATTTTTCATGGCTAAGTAGCCTTATAGCAAAAACTTTAGCCAAAATATTGTTCGCTATAATTTTGCTGTTTGCCTTGCCTAAATACTCCCCCTGCCTTAACAAACCCCCTAAATTTACAAACTCCAAGCAATAGCGAGCGGTTTTCATAAGCTTTTTAAGAATGATGCTAAGATCGCCGAGAGCCTAAAGCCAGCCACTACTAAGAACTTAAGCCAAGGGTTAGCGACCACTTTAAGCGGAGCGTTAAAATACCAATGGACTAAATTTACCTTAGGAACACTATACAGGAACGCACCCGATCGCATTTTAGGCGTGAAACTCCCCAAAGCCTTAAACGAAGCCACCGCAGGCGCAGCCTTGAAGTATCACATTAAAAGAGCGCTAGAGCGAAGCCACTCTATAAGCGAATTTAGTAAGAATTTAGAACTGAGCGCACAAACCTCTAAATTTAGCAACAACACGCTTAAAATCATTGAAGAGCTTAATAATGGCGTCAAACAAGCGAGCGAAGAGATTAAAGCAAAAGCGACTAAATACGAAAAAGCCTTGCAAGAATTACAAAAGATTGATGAAAGCAAGCTGACTAAAGAACAGCAACAAGTTTTAAAGGTGTTTAAGGGTGAGCTAGATCAAGCAGAAGTAAAAGGCATAGATTTAAACGACCTCTACATTTTGGAACAAGAATCAAGGCATGCGGGAGCTAAAAAGATTTTAGTTAAACATTACGGAATAGAGAACACAGGCGGACTAACTAACGACGAACTCATTAACATGAGCGAAGTGATTAAGAACGGAAGCGTGTTATTAGAGAGTTTTGAAAGGCTTAAAAACGGCTTTAGATACGCTTACGAATGGGAGAATAACGGCGTTAAGCTTAGGTTAGTCGTAGATGATTTAAACGATGGGGATAAGATTTTTGATTTTTATAGCGATAGGAATTTTAAAGATTTTAGAGATGCCAGTACACAACCTAGCACCTCAAAGGATAACGGGACACAACCCATTACCCTTAATGAAAATAATCCTACTCAAAAACCGCTAACCAGTCAAGAGGATTTATTAAAAAGAACAGAAAATTTAAACGAAACCACACAAGAAGTTAAAAATTTAAGCCCCTTAGAACAAGCCAACGCTGAAAAGCTAGCGAAGTTACAAAGAGAGCAAGAGCAAAGCGAACAGGAATTTTTAAAAGCTAAAGAGCAAGAAGCAAAGCGCCAAAGAAGCGTTAAAAAAGAAATTAGAACACGAGCGAGGGAATGCAGGCAACATTGAAAGCCAGACTAAAATTGAAGTAGGAGAGGATATACCCACTCAAATACAAGCGCCAGATCCCAAAGAGTAGAGTAAGGCTAAACGAACGAGAGATTTACGATCTAGATTATGCGATAGTCAAAGCGAAAGACTTAAAGCCAAGCTTTACCACAGGCGGGACGCAAAAGAGAACGGACATGAACGAAGAGCAGATCAAAAGCATTGCGCCAAAATTTTGATCCTAAGAAGATATTTGGGAGCGGAGGCTTTGAGGATTTACCGATCATTCTACACGATGGGCAAGTGATCGCAGGAAACCACCGCATAGCTGGCATGCTGAACTTCACGCCAAAAAGCCGTTACATTTATAACAGAGCGATCAAGGAATACTATCACATTGATTTAAAACCAGACGAGCTATTAGTGCGAGTGCCACATAATAGACTAAACAACACCGAGATCAACAATTTAGCGGCTTCTTCTAATCAAGGAAGATTTAACAGCGAGAGCGATCATGCGATAGCGGTTTTAAGCCATTATGAAGCGAAATTGAAAGAATTAGACCAAAAATTAGACGCTGATAGCATTTACTCACTTAAAAATATCGTTGCAAAAAATCTTAATTTTGATAAAGCGACTCATCCTAATGTAGGCGATAGTAACCTCGCGCTTTTAATGTTTAACATGCCAAGAACGAAAACCCAAGGGATAGAATTACTTAATCGATGGCAGAAAGAATTTTCTAACGACATTAAAAGCTATGAAAAGGTTAAAAAAATGTTTGTAGATAACGCTGGAAGCTTCCATAATCTCATCCATGACATGAATTTCCCTAAGGTGAGTTTAAACGCTTATCTAAGCGATATTATGGATCGCAGTTTTGCCAATTTAAAGAATTATGTAAGCACGAGCGAGAGCTTGAAAGATTTGAGCGAAAAATTTTATAAGACGAGTTCTTTAGAGATGTTTGAAAAGAGCGATCAAAGCACGAGCGACATAAGCGAGATTTTAGGAGGTGCGATCGCGCGATTTGCGAGGTTTGATGATCCAAGCAAAGCGTTATTTGAAGCCCTAAAGAGCGATAACATTAAAAAAGGCTTGAAAGAATTTAAGATCGCAGATCTTACAAAAGACATGTTTAACCCTGATAGTAAGGAATTTAAGGATATTGATATTTACGATTTCACGCATTACCTTTTAATGGTCAATAGAGAGCCAAATGAAAATAATCCCGTATTAAATCGTTTGATACAAGCTATAAAGGACATGCAAAAAGAAAGCGAGAAAGGAATAAAAGCTGAAGCGCTCAAAAAACTTAATTTTGATGAAATTAAAAAGCTTATTGATGAAAGCCCAAATAATGGAAAAGATATTATAGTGATAGGAGAAGATAATTTAACGCCCGAGATCGTTGAATACATTCACAAAAAACATGCTAAGGTAGGTATAGAGAGGCTAGATGAAGACGAGATAACGGCTTTTAATTTCACATATCCTAAAAATGCAAAAGCTATTATTGATTATCAAGGGATACAACATGCATTAAATAAGCATGGGATTAATTCACCTAGCGTTAAATTCAGTAAACAACCACCAATAACCTACAAAGACATAGCTGATTATAGAGATATTGTTAAAAATGCAGATGAAACCATTAAGCGCGGTAATAGAATAATAAGTTATAAGCAAGTTAATGGTCATTTTGTGGTAGTGGAACAAATCAATAGAAACAAAAGCGAATTCATATTTAAAACCATGTTTAAAGAGAAAGGAGATTATAAAAATGCACTAGATTATAAGAAGAATATCAAAGAAAATGATTAAAAAGCCTCACCTTGACCATACACAAGCCCTTTCGTCTTATGTGTCAGGGTCTCTTGGCACACTTAAAAAGTGTTTTTATGGGTTAAAAATATTCTCTAACCCATTGATTGATTTTACAACAAAAGATCTAACAAGTCAAGGAGAATGAAATAATGCGAATAGTGGTTTTTGATGTGAGCGGTGTTTTAGAAGCGTTTGATTATAGAGGCGTTTTGATCCATTCGCAAGAAGTGAAAGCCAATCAAAAACTAAAACTCCCTTTCACGCAAAAAAACTTTTTTAAATTCCATAACGCTAATTTTTCCGTGTGTGAAGGCGTTGGTGATTTGGATTACAGAGATTATCCTAAAAATCTCAATTTTAACGCGCTTTTAGTGGAAAGCATAGAAAACTACTTATTGAACGCTAAAGAGCCAGAGAACAAGCCACAAAAGGCTTTATTAGTTGATTTTTTAGCAGTCTATGACAAGAACATAGAAAAAGGTTTTATCTATCTAGCGCCTAAGTTTTTTTTAGAAAAAGAAAGACAATTGATAGAAAGGATTTTGAAATGATAGAAGTTAGCGAAGTGATAGCGAAAGTTAGAGAACGCCTGAACGATAACGAAGTAGGGAATTATGAAATTTTAGACAGCGTGATCATTGAAAACATCAATCAAGTGCTTTTAAAAATTTGTTTGGAATTTAAACTTAAAAGAACGATCACAAGAGCCTTAATCACTGAAGAAGAACGCTTTTTAACGATTTCAATACGAGCATGCGCACCAACGAGCAAGAAGTAACCAACACCTTAAACGCTAACACCGAGAACATCAAAAGCGAAATTAAAAAGCTAGAAAATCAATTGATAGAAGAGACGACAAGGCTTTTAACGAGCTATCAAATCTTTTTAAACCAAGCACGAGATAACGCTAATCATCAAATCACCGAAAACAAAACCCAAAGCCTTGAAGCGATAGCACAAGCTAAAACGAACGCTAATAACGAAATAAGCAACAACCAAACGCAAGCGATAGCTAACATTAACGAAGCCAAAGAAAACGCTACCACGCAAATAAGCGCTAACAAGCAAGAAGTTTTAAATAACATCACGCAAGAAAAACAACAAGCCACAAGCGAGATTAACGAAGCGAAAAAAACCGATCATTATCAAAACATTGATTTTTTTGAGATTGAATAAGGCGTGTTAAAAACCACTATAATACCCCTAAAAAATGCGAGTTTAAAGATGCCTTTATTTGATTTAAAAAGCCCTTACCCACCAGCAGGCGATCAGCCCCAAGCCATAGAAGCTTTAACGAAAAGCTTGAAAAATAACAACCATTATCAAACTCTAGTGGGGGTTACAGGGAGCGGTAAGACTTACACGATGGCTAATGTCATCGCTCAAACCAATAAACCCACTTTGATCATGAGCCATAATAAGACCTTATGCGCGCAGCTTTATAGCGAGTTTAAGGCGTTTTTCCCGCATAATAGGGTGGAGTATTTTATCTCCCACTTTGATTACTACCAACCTGAAAGCTATATCCCTAGGAGGGATTTGTTCATTGAAAAAGACAGCTCTATTAACGATGATTTAGAGCGTTTGAGATTGAGCGCAACCACCTCGCTTTTAGGTTATGATGATGTGATTGTGATAGCGAGCGTTTCGGCTAATTATGGTTTGGGTAACCCTGAAGAATATCTAAAAGTCATGGAAAAAATCAAAGTGGGCGAGAAGCGCGCTTATAAGAGCTTTTTATTAAAGCTAGTGGAAATGGGTTATAGCCGTAATGAAGTGGTGTTTGATAGGGGGAGTTTTAGAGCGACCGGAGAATGCGTGGATATTTTCCCTGCTTATAATGACGCTGAATTTATCAGGATTGAATTTTTTGGCGATGAGATAGAAAGGATTGCGGTCTTTGACGCTTTAGAAAGAAATGAAATCAGGCGCTTGGATTCTGTTATGCTTTATGCGGTCAGTCAGTTTGCCGTGGGGAGTGAGAGGTTGAATTTAGCCATTAAAAGCATTGAAGATGAACTCGCTTTAAGATTGAAATTTTTTAAAGAGCAGGATAAAATGCTTGAATACAACCGCCTCAAACAACGCACCGAGCATGATTTAGAAATGATTAGCGCGACCGGTGTGTGTAAGGGCATTGAAAATTACGCACGCCATTTCACCGGTAAAGCCCCTAACGAAACGCCTTTTTGCTTGTTTGATTATTTAGGGATATTTGAGCGGGAGTTTTTAGTCATTGTGGATGAAAGCCATGTGAGTTTGCCGCAATTTGGAGGGATGTATGCAGGGGATATGAGCAGGAAAAGCGTTTTAGTGGAATATGGTTTTAGATTGCCTAGCGCTTTAGACAACCGCCCTTTAAAGTTTGATGAATTTATCCATAAAAATTGCCAGTTCCTTTTTGTGTCCGCTACGCCCAATAAGCTCGAATTAGAGCTTTCTCAAAAGAATGTCGCTGAGCAAATCATTCGCCCTACAGGGCTTTTAGACCCCAAATTTGAAGTGCGAGACAGCGATAAGCAAGTCCAGGATTTATTTGATGAAATCAAGTCAGTGGTGGTCAGAGGTGAAAGGGTGCTAATCACCACGCTCACTAAGAAAATGGCAGAAGAATTGTGTAAATATTATGCTGAATGGGGCTTGAAGGTGCGTTACATGCATAGTGAAATTGATGCGATTGAAAGGAATCACATCATCCGCTCTTTAAGGCTTAAAGAATTTGACATTTTAATAGGGATCAATCTTTTAAGAGAGGGGTTGGATTTGCCTGAAGTCTCTTTAGTAGCGATCATGGATGCGGATAAAGAAGGGTTTTTAAGGAGCGAAACAAGTCTCATTCAAACCATGGGGCGAGCCGCTAGAAACGCTAATGGTAAGGTTTTATTATACGCTAAAAAGATCACTCAAAGCATGCAAAAAGCCTTTGAGATCACGAGTTATAGGCGTGCCAAACAAGAAGAGTTCAATAAAATCCATAACATCACCCCTAAAACCGTTACTCGCGCTTTAGAAGAGGAATTGAAATTAAGAGACGATGAGATTAGAATCGCTAAAGCCTTAAAAAAGGACAAAATCCCTAAAAGTGAAAGGGAAAAAATCATTAAAGAATTGGATAAAAAAATGCGAGAATGCGCGAAAAATTTGGATTTTGAAGAAGCGATGCGTTTGAGAGATGAAATCGCAAAATTAAGAACGCTTTAAACGCTATCGCTTAAAAACTATAAGTGTAGTTGAAATAAACCGAGTAATTGCGCCTGAAATCAACTTGGTATAACAAGCTGTTGATCCCGTATTCTAAAAATCGTAAAACTTTGAGGATGTCTTCACTATTATTGCTAATGTTATTCATGGAATAATAATGGTTAAAATAATAAGTAGGGACTTTAATCCCAAAGCCAAATTGGTTGTGTTCATTCCCTAAACGAACCCCTAAATCCACCAAAAACTGGAAGCCGTTTAAATTCACTTTCCCGCCAAAAGTGTTTTGAAGAAGAGTTTGGTACACTAACGCATCGCTCAATCTGTCATACACTCCAGCAAAAGCAATCCCTAGATTGAACCCGGCAAAAAACTTATCCCCATTATAAGCGTTAAACAATAAATCCATATAAGTGCCGTAAGTGGAAATGATAATAGACTGCGATTCTTTTAGACCATAAAGAGAGGCGCTCAAATCATAAAATAGCCCCCACCTGAAGCCAAACCACTTCGTTTCTTCATGCTTACCCACCCATTTATAGCCCACTTGCACGCCAAGACCATTAGACACATACGAATTTTTAAAAACAGGGCTTAAGCCATCGCTAAAAATAATCTGACTCTTATTGAATCGTTGGGATAAATTCAAGTTGCTAGAGTTGTGCTGAATGCTCCCCAACTGATACCCAAGCCCCAAATAAAACGCCGATCTATCCGCATAGCGTTTGATAGGCGAAACCACCTTTTTATTAAAAAAAGTGTAATCCCCTTTAGTCAAAACATCTTTAAAGCTCTCTGCATTAAGCGCATAAAAAAGCCCTAAAATTAACCATAACGCTCGTTTCAAAAAAGCCCTTTGATTGAAATTTTAATTTTTTACAAATTGGTTTTAAACTTTATTGTATCGTTTTAAACTTTATTAAACTCGTTTTCTTAAGGGGATAAGGGGTATTTTGAAATAATCTTCCCCTAAAACCCCCAAAAAAAACCCTAACCTTTCAAGAGCGTTTTTTTAAGAGACTATCGTTTGATTAAAATCAAGCTCTTTTATTATATTTATTCTAAAAACGCTTTGAGTTTTTTTTAAATTCTGCAATCAATAATCCATAAGAACAAAATCTTTAGGTTTTTATAAAAACGCACCTTATCCAAACACCCTTTTAAAAATCGCCCCCACATTTTTAGTGTAATAACTATAATCAAAACATGCTTTGATTTCGTCCTCGCTCAAATATTTTTTCAAGCGTTCATCGTTGAGTAGGGCGTTTAAAAACAAATTTTCATCAGCGTTTTTAAAAGCGCCTTGTTGCAAAATCTCCCATATTTTCATCGCATTTTCTTGCACGATAGAATAGCCTTCTTCTCTGCTCAAACCTTTTTTGGGCAATTCCAACAACACCCGTTGCGAAAAAACTAACCCTCCACTCAAAGCCAAATTTTTAAGCATGTTTTTAGGATAAACCATTAAATTTTCAATCACGCTATTTAGGCGGCTGAGCATAAAATCGCTCGTGATAAACAGATCGGGTAATGCAAAACGCTCCACAGAGCTATGGCTCATGTCCCTTTCATGCCATAAGGCGACATTTTCTAGCATAGGGGTAGTAAAAGAGCGAATCACCCTACAAAGCCCGGTGATATTCTCGCTCAATATGGGGTTTCTTTTGTGAGGCATCGCAGAGCTCCCTTTTTGCCCTGCTGAAAAAGCTTCTTCCACTTCATAGACTTCACTGCGTTGCAAATGGCGGATATTGACAGCAATTTTTTCACAACTGCTCGCTAAAAGAGCCAGATCGCATGCAAGCCTGGCGTAGCGATCTCTTTGAATGACTTGATTGCTGATATTGGCGGTTTTTAAGCCTAAAAATTCGCACGCTAATTCTTCTAATTCTAAAGGGGCGTGTGCGAAATTCCCCATAGCCCCACTGATCGCTCCTACGCTGATAAATTCCATCGTTAAATCTAAGGCTTTTAAATGCCGTTTGATTTCATCAGCAAAAAGGGCTAACACTAAGCCAAAAGTAATGGGTTCGCCAAACACCCCATGGCTTCTGCCTACCATTAGCGTGTCTTGATGCTCTAAAGCCCTATTTTTAAGGGTTTCATAGAGGTTTTTAACGCCTTTTTGAATGAGTTTTAAGCTTTTGGTCATCAATAACGCCATAGCCGTATCAATGCAATCGCTAGAAGTGATCCCATAATGAAAAAAGCGGGATTCTTCGCCCAAGCTTTCAGCCACGCAAGTAGTGAAAGCGATTAAATCATGCTTAGTGGTTTTTTCAATTTCTTTGATGCGTTCAAGGTTGAATGCCGCCTTCGCGCAGATTTTTTCACAATCGCTATCTTGGATTTGCCCAAGCTTGTTCCACGCTCTAACGACAGCTTTTTCCACTTCTAAATAAGTTTCAAACTTGGTTTGCTCATTCCATAGGGCTTTCATTTCTTCATTCGCATAGCGTTCTAACACCGACAATCCTTAAAATCAAAATGGGATTTATGTTACTTTAAAGGGGTTTAAAAAGTCAAGGGGGAAAATCGCACAAGACGCAAAAAAGCCCCTTGATTTAATGGAAGGGTTATACTTTAGCTTCTTCTCTGCGTTGCAAGTATTCCCAACGATCATTCACATCTTTTTGCAATTCTTCAATAATGTGTTCGTTTTCCTTTTTGAAAAGGTGTTTGAAACGCTTTTGAGCCGCTAAATAATCCCTTACAGGAATGATATTTCTGGGGCGGTAAGTGATTTTTAATTCCCTGCCATTAAAGATTTCAAATAGGGGGAACATCAAGCTATCCACAGCCATATCCGCTAATTCAATGGTTTTATTGGATTCAAATTTCCATTCAGTCGTGCATGGGCTAAGAGCGTTGATAAAGCAAAGTACTTCAGTGTCCAGAGCGGTTTTAATCTTTTTATTCATGTCTTTCCATTTGTTAGGCGAGAGCTGCGCCACATAAGGGACCCCATGGCTTGCCATGATATTGACGATGTCTTTTTTCTTTTCTTTTTTACCAAAGCTCACCGATCCCGCTGGCGTGGTAGAAGTGCTAGCCCCTAATGGCGTAGAGCCGCTTCTTTGACCGCCGGTATTGGCGTAGTTTTCATTATCCAAGCAAATGTAAGTCATGTCATGCCCTCTTTCCATGCAACCGCTGATGAATTGAAGACCAATATCATAACTAGCCCCATCGCCTCCAAACGCCACAAATTTTGGCTTTTGACCTTGATAGCGGCCCTTATTCACTAAAGCCTTATACATCGCTTCCACCCCTGAAATCGCTGTAGAGCCGTTTTCAAAACCAATATGAATCCAAGGCACATCCCATGAAGTGTGCGGATACACAGCCGAGCATACCTCTAAACAACCGGTAGAATTGCCTAAAACGATAGGTCCATCTACAGCGTTTAAAACTTCGCGCACAATAATGCCATGCCCACAACCCGGGCAAAGCAAGTGCGAGCCTTGAAATTTCTCAGCACTTTGGCTAAAACCTTTGAGTGTTTTGACTTCTTTTACCATGATATTTCCTTTTTAAAAAAAGCTCATTTTAGAGCCGTGCAAGCCTACGAATTGTTGGGTAGGGTGCGTGAGCGTGCCTTTAAGAGCGTCTTCATTGATTTCTTCAAAAATCTCGCATAAATGCGCGATCGTCATATCCCTTTCGCCTAAACCATAAATGTAGTTAGACACCACGGGGTGTTTAGTCCCTTGGGTTTGATACACCGCGCTCGTTACTTCATTAAACATCGCCCCCATAGCACCCGCTGGAGAGCTTTTATCTAAAATCGCTAGAGCCTTAAGATTTTTCAAATCCTGCCCCAATCTTTCATAAGGGAAAGGGCGCAAGGAATGGATGGTAGCCACGCCGGCCTTAATGCCTTTTTTACGCATTTCCTTAGCCGCTACGATCGCTGATTCATAAGTAGTGCCTAACGCAAAGATAGCGATTTCAGCGTCTTCTAGCTGGAAAGTTTTAGTCAAATGGTATTGTCTGCCTGTGAGTTTAGCGAAATCATTGAACACTTCTTCAATCACAGAAGACGCGCTCATGATCGCATGGTGGAGTTGGGCTTTATGCTCATAATGCCATTCTTCTTCAGCTTGTGCACCATAGCTTACCGGTTTGTCAAAATCCAAAAGGGAATGCTTGGTTTGGTATTCGCCTACGAATTGATAAGCTACTGTATCGCTCAAAGGGCGGACATTTTGCACGGTGTGTGAGCATAAAAAACCATCTTGATTGACAATAGTAGGCACGCGCACCTTTTGATGCTCTGCGATTCTAAACGCCATTAAAGTGAAATCATAAGCTTCTTGAGGGTTGCATGTGCATAAACTGATCCAACCAGAATCCCTACTCAAATACATATCAGAATGATCGCCATGGATATTTAAAGGGGCTGCTAGAGCGCGATTGACTAAATTCAAAACAATAGGCAAACGCATGCCAGAAGCCTGGTATAAAACCTCTACCATTAGCGCCAAACCTTGAGAGCTAGTCGCAGTGCTGACTCTCCCTCCAGCTGCAGCAGCTCCCACGCATGCACTCATGGCGGCATGCTCAGATTCCACTAAAACAAACTCGCCATCAATATAGCCATTGTCCTTAAAGGTGCCATAATTTTGCACAATGGGCGTTGATGGGGTGATGGGATAGGCTGCGATGACATCAATTTGAGCCTGTCTTAAAGCGTTAGAGCTAGCGGTATTGCCATCCCACACCTCTATCTCTTGTAATTCAATACTTCTTGCCATATTTTTTCCTTATGATTTTTTCTTTTCTTGTTTTTGCGTCCATTGAGTGAGGGCGGTAGCGGGCTCAATTTGCTCTTCAAACATCCATAGCGATTTAGGGTTGGTGGGGCAGACATCCACGCACACGCCACAGCCTTTACAATGAGAATAATCCACGCCTTTTAACTTACCCTCTCTTGAAAGAATAGCAGCGTCTGGGCAATAAACCCAACAATTAAAGCAATTGATGCAAATATTATTGTTATGCACAGGCTTAGCCACGCGCCAATGAGCCACTGAAGTGGTGAAGTAGCTTTGCTCGGTGTAATGGCGCTCATCATTGTGCTTTTCCATTTCGCTTTGCGCGTTCTTTTCAAAAGGGAAGAGCACCGCTCCCATTTCAAATTCATTCCAATCTTTCATCTTTGTTCCTTAATGTTATTGAACTTCTTCATAAGCTCTTTGGATAGCGAGCATGTTAGCGTCAATGACTTCTTGCGTGAGTTTTTTGCCTAAAACTTTTTTAAAAGCTTCTTTAAAAGCCCCGATTTCAAGCATGCCAGACACTTTCATTAAAGCCCCTAGCATGGGCGTGTTGGGGATAGGGCGTTTTAAGGTTTCCATAGAGATTTTTAAACAATCCACCAAAAACACCTTACGGGTTTTTAATTCAGGTTTTTTTTCAAACAATTCTTCTTTGCTGAGATAACTAGTGATGATATAAGTCGTGTCTTCTTTTTCATTAGCGAAGATGTTTTCAATGAAAACCAAACCGGGATCAATCACCAGCACATAATCAGGCTGCATGAAGCGTTCATGGTTTAAAATAGGCTCATCATCAACGCGGTTATAAGCCATCATAGCAGCCCCCCTTTTAGCTGAACCATAGGAAGCGAACGCTTGCACTTCTTTGCCTGTTTTTGAAATCACATCGGCTAGTCCTTTAGCGCCAGTGATAGCGCCTTGACCAGCTCGTGCATGCCATCTAATTTGAAACATGGTAATATGTCTCCTTAATATCGTATAAAATAAATTGAATTTAGCCTAAATTATACAAGAAAAACTATTAATGTGTCTTATAACAATATCTTTTTAGGAATTTTTATAGGAAAATGGGGGCATACTTACAAGAATTATGGCTATTTTATGGCTATTTATTCTAAAAAGATAGGCGTTCTTAATCAAAACCACTAATATTTATTTTAAACTTTGTTATTATTAGGGCGTGATTTGATTTTAGTCTGTATGGGGCAAGTGTGGGGCAGGATAACAAAAGGAATTGGGTTATGAATAAAACAACGGTTAAAATATTGATGGGCATGGCGTTATTATCATCGCTTCAAGCCGCAGAGGCAGAGCTTGATGAAAAATCAAAAAAACCTAAATTTGCGGACAGGAATACGTTTTATTTAGGGGTTGGGTATCAACTTAGCGCGATCAACACATCTTTTAGCACCGAGTCTGTAGATAAATCGTATTTCATGACCGGCAATGGCTTTGGTGTGGTGTTGGGGGGGAAATTTGTGGCTAAAACGCAAGCTGTAGAGCATGTGGGTTTCCGTTACGGATTGTTTTACGATCAGACCTTTTCTTCTCACAAATCCTATATTTCTACCTATGGTTTAGAATTTAGCGGTTTATGGGACGCTTTCAATTCGCCAAAGATGTTTTTAGGGTTGGAGTTTGGCTTAGGCATCGCTGGGGCGACTTACATGCCAGGAGGGGCTATGCATGGGATTATCGCTCAAAATTTAGGCAAAGAAAATTCGCTTTTCCAATTGCTTGTGAAAGTGGGTTTTCGTTTTGGCTTTTTACACAATGAAATCACTTTCGGGTTGAAATTCCCTTTCATTCCTAACAAAAGAACGGAAATTATTGATGGCTTGAGCGCAACTACTTTATGGCACCGCTTACCGGTAGCTTATTTCAATTATATCTATAATTTTTAGATATAGTTATTTGGAGGTTTTAGATTTGACAAAATCAATCAACTCTCGTGTGTCTATGGTTAGGGTTAAGAATTGCTGATAAGTAGTGATCCACTTGCCCCCTTTCCCATACAAATGATACCCATCGCCCCCACCTAAAAAGTTAAAAAACGCATCCGCTCGCACGCTCACCCATTTATTTTTATAAACATAATAAAACCCTATCATGTCAAAATTAGGGGCTCTATACCATGGCAATCCGGTATAAAGGGATTAGTCATAAGTAGCGTAAAAATGCATTTGGGGTTTGTTGGAAAAATAGTATCTGTTAAAAATCCCAAAGCCTTTGTATTGCGCTTGGGCGTAAAATTCCCCCCCAAAGCTGTTATAAAATTGAGCGTTTTTGCACTCGCTAGCATAACGCACGCAATAATGGGTTTGAGACGACTGCGTGCCAAAGGTCATAAAAATATTGTCCATATAAGGCATGAGATTTTTAAAATCCGCTTTAAGATAAGCGTGGTAATAAACCCTGTCTAAAATGGTAGGGTTAGAGTATTTCCCTATTTCTCCGCCTTGTGGGTTATTTTTTTGACTGAAATAGGGGTAGCCATTAGTCCATTGCGGGGTTGCATCGCCTGGTTTGAGATAGGAATTACCGCCGTAAGGGTAGTTATCTCCCATGCTATGATGGCTGGCGTTATGAAAAACGACAAGCTGTCCCCCTAAACCTAAATACCCTTTAAGAAACTGAAATTCTGAAGAAACAAAATACAAGAATTGATTAAAATCGTAATTTTTCTTTTTGGGCTGGTTGTTCCAATTACGCCCCCCATACCAATCCACAACGCCCTCAAACCACCCATTCCACCAGCGGTTGGGATCATAAGCCGGTTTGAATTGGAACGCTCCTCCCCTAAAAGTAGGGTCTATAAACCAAAAAAGTTTTTTAAAAGCGCTTAAAGGGTAATGCCCTATTTGATAGCTTCGAGGCACAATGCCTAAAAAAAATCTCAAATTTTTCCCTATGTATTGGTAATACATCGTAACCCCCCACGAATAAGGGAAATAGCTATAATGCGTGTGTAAATTTTGAATGAACCACGCTCCAAACATCAAAGCCTGTCTTTTGTCTAATTGGACACCGATTTGAGGCATGAGACGGGCTTGCATTTTGGTTAGGCTATTCCAATAGGGGTTATTTGGAGGGGAAGCCAGATTGAAATTAAAGCTCATGAACTTCAAGTCATAGACAAAACTAGCCGCTTTCATTAAAGGTGGTATGAAAAAACCTGAAATTAACAATGTGCAAAGAGATTTTTTTAAGAAAATCAAATCAGAATACAGCCCCTTTCATCATCTTTTAAAATTGCAACATTTAAAATAGCGGCACTTAAAGACAAGATACGATTCTAAATTAATTTGCTTTAAAAACAACATAAAATCAAAAACAGAACCCTTTCAAGTTCGGTTTTTTTTTTTTGGATAAAATAGCCATTAAAAAAGGGCGTTTAATTTTTATGACTTCAGCTTCAAACCATTCTTTTAAAGAACAAGATTTTCATATTCCTATCGCTTTTGCTTTTGATAAGAATTACCTCATTCCTGCGGGTGCGTGTCTTTATTCCTTGCTAGAAAGCATCGCTAAAGCTAATAAAAAAATCCGTTACACCCTACACGCTTTAGTGGTGGGCTTGAATGAAGAAGATAAAGCAAAGCTTAATCAAATCGCAGAGCCTTTTAAAGAATTTGCTGTTTTAGAAGTAAAAGATATTGAACCTTTTTTAGACACTATCCCTAACCCTTTTGATGAGGATTTCACTAAGCGTTTTTCTAAAATGGTGTTAGTGAAGTATTTTCTAGCGGATTTATTCCCCAAATATTCTAAAATGGTGTGGAGCGATGTGGATGTTATCTTTTGCAATGAATTTAGCGCTGATTTCTTAAGCATTAAAGAAAATGATGAGAATTATTTTTATGGGGTTTTAGAAGTTGAAAAGCACCACATGATGGAAGGGTTTTTGTTTTGTAATTTAGATTACCAACGCAAGAAAAATTTCACCTTAAGAATGCATGATCTTTTAAAGGGGAATGAGGCTAAAGGGGAGTTGGATTTTACGAAATGGTGTTGGTCTAACATGAAAGCTTTAGGGATTGAATATTGCGTTTTCCCTTATTATTACACCATTAAAGATTTTTCTAACGCGTATTTAAACGAGAATTACAAGAAAACCATTTTAGAGGCGCGAGAAAACCCTACCATTATCCACTATGACGCTTGGTGGGGGGCGGTGAAGCCTTGGGACTATCCTTTTGGTTTAAAAGCGGATTTATGGCTGAACGCTTTGGCTAAAACCCCATTTATGAGCGATTACACTAAAAAAATGCACACCAATGAGAGCTTTTATACCACAAAAATGGCTGAGCAGCACTATTTTTCTTCAGTAAAGTCTTCAAAAGAAATTGTTTTTAAGGCTCCGTATTTGTTTTTCAAATCGTATCTGTTTGTTGTGTTTAAAGAAAGGAAAATCCATTCAAGAGTTTTTGAATTAACTTGTAATTTAGTGAAAAAATTTTTCAATAAGCTTATTTATTTTGTGTTTTTGATGCCTAAAGCGTTAGCTAAAAGGGTGGTTAGTAAGATCCTTAGAGTTTTAGGGCTTCATGGGATTGTTAAAAAAATCCTAATCAAACTCAAGCTTTTAAGAAAGGGCTAGAGTAAAGGGGTTAAAACCTTTCTTAAATTAATTTGCTTTAAAAACAACATAAAATCCAAAAACAGAACCCTTTCAAGTTCGGTTTTTTTTTTTTTTGGATAAAATAGCCATTAAAAAAGGGCGTTTAATTTTTATGACTTCAGCTTCAAACCATTCTTTTAAAGAACAAGATTTTCATATTCCTATCGCTTTTGCTTTTGATAAGAATTACCTCATTCCTGCGGGTGCGTGTCTTTATTCCTTGCTAGAAAGCATCGCTAAAGCTAATAAAAAAATCCGTTACACCCTACACGCTTTAGTGGTGGGCTTGAATGAAGAAGATAAAGCAAAGCTTAATCAAATCGCAGAGCCTTTTAAAGAATTTGCTGTTTTAGAAGTAAAAGATATTGAACCTTTTTTAGACACTATCCCTAACCCTTTTGATGAGGATTTCACTAAGCGTTTTTCTAAAATGGTGTTAGTGAAGTATTTTCTAGCGGATTTATTCCCCAAATATTCTAAAATGGTGTGGAGCGATGTGGATGTTATCTTTTGCAATGAATTTAGCGCTGATTTCTTAAGCATTAAAGAAAATGATGAGAATTATTTTTATGGGGTTTATGACAAAATATACCCATATGAAGGCTTTTTTTATTGCAACTTAACTTACCAGCGAAAAAATCAATTTTGTAAAAAAATATTAGAAATCATACGCGCGCAAAAAATAGATAAAGAACCGCAATTGACAGAATTTTGTCGTTCAAAGATCGCGCCATTAAAAATAGAGTATTGCATTTTCCCACACTATTATAGTCTTTCTGAAGAGCATTTAAAGGGCGTAGCTAATGCAATTTATCATAACACCATTAAACAAGCCCTAAGAGAACCTATCGTTATACAATATGACTCTCATCCTTATTTTCAAATCAAGCCTTGGACATATCCTTTTGGTTTAAAAGCGGATTTATGGCTGAACGCTTTGGCTAAAACCCCCTTTATGAGCGATTGGTCTTATTTGATTACAGGGGGTGGGGAGATAGGTGGAGAAAAATGGCACCACTACCACAGCATTGCCGCTTATCATTACTACTTTGCTTTATGGAAAGTAGAAGAACAGATTGCCCATGACGCTCTTAAGACATTTTTAAAACATTATTTTTTGCACATTCATGAGATTCCCCAAAACGCAAGGCGAAGACTATTCAAATACTGCATTTCAATACCGCTCAAGAGTTTTATTAGTAAAACCCTTAAAATTTTAAAACTCCATGCACTGGTGAAAAAAATCCTAATCCAACTCAAGCTCTTAAAAAAGAGCTAGAGTAAAAAGCCTTTAATCAAACGATCTTTTCATGTCAATCACATAGCGGAATTTCGCTTTCCCATGGGTTAGGTTGTGATAAGCGGTGTCAATATCCTTGCCTAAAATCAAATCCACTTCAGGGTAAATATTGTGTTTAATAGAAAAATCCATCATTTCTTGGGTTTCTTTAATGCCCCCAATCAATGAGCCATAAACCTTGCGATTGCTTAAATAGATAAAATCAAAAACGCTAAGCGCTGGAGCGACTTCTACAGGGGGGAGTCCCACAAGGGCTAGATCGCCATTATAAGTTAAGAGCTTGAGGTAGTCTTTTAAATCGTAATGGGTAGGAATGGTTGAAATGATAAAATCCAATTCTTCTTTGCATTGCTTAGGGTCCGTGTAGAAATGTTTAACCCCCATGCTTAAAGCGTCTTGCTTTTTGTGATCGCTTCTTGCAAAAACGCTCACTTCAGCCCCCATAGCCACAGCGTATTTGACCGCCATGCTTCCTAGCCCGCCAAACCCAGCGACGCCCACTTTTGTGCCTTTAGTAACCTTAGAAAATTTTAAGGGCGAATAAGTGGTGATGCCCGCGCAAAGCAAGGGGGCTACTTTTTCTAAAGGAGCGTTTTTATCCACGCTAATCACATAGTTTTCATCCACGACAATATTATTAGAGTATCCGCCCATGTGGGGTTCATTGTCATGGAAATAATCCAAACAATCATAAGTGAATACCGTTTTGGCGCAAAATTGCTCTTGGTGTTCTTTACAGGGCTTACATGTTTTGCATGAATTGACAAAACAGCCCACGCCCACCACATCGCCAACCTTAAATTTCTTAACTTCCTTACCCACTTCTTTGATGACCCCAGCAATTTCATGCCCAGGAACCATAGGATAAATGCCTTCTCTCCATTCGCTATAAGCGCTATGAACATCGCTATGGCAAATCCCTGCATAAAGAATGTCAATCAGCACATCTTTAGAGTCTACAGCATGGCGACTAAAGTCATGGGGCTTGAAATGCCCGTCTTTAGAAAAAATAGCAAAACCTTTAGATGGAACTCTCATTAAAACTCCTTGTTTCATTAAAATACCGCTATTGTATCGTTTTTATGGTTTGCTTATGTTTCTATAGGTTTAACTAATTTGATAGTTATTGGCTATATGGTAGCGTTGTTTGGCGCGTTTAAACGCGCCCCTTGCGCTAATCGCTTTTATCTTAAAGCGCTACTATTTGCTAAATTCTATCATGCAGTAAATAATTTTCTAACGCAATACCTGCCCCATCAAGTCCGGGAGTTTTTTTCATCACGACATGCACAGGGATAGAAGCGAGAAACGCTCCCATGAGCCCTTTCGTTTCAAAACGCGCTCTAAAGGGCGAAGTTTTAAAATAATCAATGAATCGTGGGATAATCCCCCCACACAAATACACGCCCCCTCTAGCCCCCAAAGTGAGAGCCACATCAGCAGCGAGCGTGCCTAGCATGGAGCAAAAAGTGTCCAAGGTCAATCGGCATATAGGGTAATCCCCATTCAAAGCGCGTTCGCTAATGATTTGTGGGGTTAATTCAGCCTTGCTTAACTTCGCCACTTTTTCTAAGCCTTTGCGTTTAGACAGGGCTTCATAAATCAACACCAGACCGCTCCCGCTCAAAAACCTTTCCGCGCTCACATGGTTGAATTTAGAGCGGGCGTATTGCCACACTAAAATTTCTAAATCATCAAAAGGGGCAAAGCTCACATGCCCTCCTTCACCGGGCAAGACTTTCAAAGAGCCATCGCTGTTTTGGATAAGAGTGCTTACCCCAAGCCCGGTTCCTGGTCCTAAAATCGCTTTAGGGGCGTTGATCTCGCACTTAATCCCGCCTATTTGAGCCAGATCGTTTTCTTGCATCGCACTAATGGCATAGGCTTGTGCGACAAAATCATTGATGACAAGCAGTTTTTTTAAATTCAAACATTGCCGTGTCGTTTCAATAGAAAAAGTCCAGTGGTTGTTCGTCATTTGGACAAAATCCCCCATAATGGGCGTAGCCACAGCAAAAGAGCCATAAATAGGGTGCAGTTTAAGGCTTTCTTTGCATTTAGAAAGGTAAAACCGCACCGCATCGCTCAAGCTCTCAAAATCTTCGCACCTCAAGACTTCAACGCATTCAATCTGTCGTGGGGCGACTTCCAAACCAAAGCGCGCGTTCGTGCCGCCAATATCGGCTAAGAGTCTTGGGTAAGTTTCAGTTTTTGGCATAAAACACCTCCGTGGTAACTTTTTGAGAATGTAAAATCCGAGCGATCGGCAGAGAATAGGGAGCGTTTTCTTTTAAAGCTTTTTCTAAAACCTCCCTTTTTTCTACTCCGCTAATGCTTAAGAAAAGTTTTTCGCAATTTTCTAAGGCGTTAACAGACATGCTCAGGCGTTCATAAGGAGCGTTAATTGGCTTAGTCAAAACGATATTTTCTTTTTCTTCGTTTAAAAAAGCGCTCGTTTCGGGAAAAAGGCTAGCCGTATGCCCATCAGTCCCCATGCCCAAAATGGCTAAATGGGGCTGTTTGAAATGCTGGTTAGCAAAATGAAAAAGCGCGTTTGTATCGCCAGAAATCTTTTTGGGCAAAAGCGGGGTGAAAGAAGCTTTTAAAGCGTTATTTTGCAACAAGTAGTCGTGTAATAATTTGGTGTTGCTGTCATCATGGCTTGTGTCTATAATGCGTTCATCTACCAAACTGATTAAACACTCATGCCATTTGAGATCTAAAACGCTCAATTTTTGCAACAAGCTAATGGGCGAACGACTCTCAGAAAAAGCGATAGAAACTTGATGATGTTTTTTTAAGGTGGCGTTAAAAAATTCTTTAAAACGCTCTGTTAAAGCCTTGTGGCAATCTTTCAAACTTTCAAATTCAAACAATTGATAACCCATGAAATCCCTTTATTGATAGAGTGGTTTTAAAAATTCTAATTCGTTTAAATTATGGCTTTCATAGGAGTATAAGGGCGTGGCGTTATTGATAAAACCCTCTATGAGCGTGTCAATAAACACCCATGACGCTTCTAATTCCAATTGGTGGGCGAAATTATTGTGGTTATTTTGTATCGCATCATAGAGCAATTTAGCGTAGGGCTGTAAAAATTCTTGTTCGTTGTGGGTTTCTAAAATAAGGGGGTTTTGATTGTCTTTTAGGGTGAGGGTGATTTTATCTTGAGAGAGGAAAAATTCTAGCGTATTGATTGCGTTAAAATGGATTTTCACGCTCGCTTGATTGCGGGGCATTTTTTTAGCGTGCTTAAGATAGAAAGGCACGCCTTTAAATTTAGGCGTATCCAAAAAGGCTTTAATAGCGACAAAAGTCTCTGTCTGGCTCTCTTTATTAACCTTATTTTCATCTCTATAGCCTTGATATTGAACTCGAATAACCTGTTTTTTGAAATCTTTGGGGGGTTGTAAGGTTTTTAAAACTTTGATTTTTTCTTTTCTCAAGTCTTTTAAATCGTTGGGTAAATCTGTAGCGATAAGGGATAAAACTTGCAAGAGATGGTTTTGAACCATATCCCTTAAAGCCCCGATTTTATCGTAAAATTCGCCCCTTTCTTCCACCCCTAAAGTCTCATACACGCAGATTTCAACCGCGCTGATTTGATCCCATAAAATGTTTAAGATAGGGTTATTCAAGCGCAATTCAAGGATATTTTGAACGCCCTTTTTCCCTAAATAATGATCGATTCTAAAGATTTGCTCTTCTTTAAAAAAAGCGCTAATACTTTGGAAAATCTCTTTACAAGTCTTTAAATCATGCCCTAAGGGTTTTTCTAAAATCAAGCGAGTGTTGGCGTGATTGAGCGCGTTTTGGGCTAAATTTTGAGCGGTCGTTGCAAAAAAACTAGGGGAGATAGAAAAGTAGAAAATCAAGGGCTTATTTTTTGTAGCGATTTTACTCAATTCTTCAAAGTCTTTAGGGTTATCCAAACGAACGCGCAAATAACTGATATGGGCTAAAAATTCCCTACCCTTTTCTCTTGAATGCAACTGCGTTTTTTCACAAAGGAGCACTAAAAATTCTTCATTGGATAGCTCCTTACGCCCCGATGCGATAATTCTAGAATCTTTTTTAAAACCATAATGGGTATAAATTTCATAGAGCGAAACAAAGAGCTTTCGCATGGCTAAATCCCCAGTCGCACCAAAAAGAACCAAATCAAAATCCAACATCAATAACCCTTTTAGAGTGTTTTTAAGTTATTATTATATATTAAATCTTAATTGAAGGGGTGTTCATGCCTAAGCATTCTTTAGAACAAATCAAAGAAAAAATTACAGAGCGTAGCAAAAAAACCAGAGAGCTTTATTTAGAAAATATCTTTAACCCTAAAAACCAGCCCAAGATTGAGAGCTTGGGTTGTGCGAATATTGCGCATGTTACTGCGAGCATGCCAGAGCATTTAAAAATGCCTTTAGGTTCGCATAAAAGAAAGCATTTTGCGATTATCACCGCTTATAATGACATGCTTTCAGCCCACCAACCTTTTAAAAATTACCCTGACTGGATTAAAAAAGAGTTGCAAGAGCATAACGCTTATGCGAGCGTTGCTAGTGGGGTGCCAGCGATGTGTGATGGTATCACGCAGGGTTATGATGGCATGGAATTGAGCTTATTCAGTAGAGATGTGATCGCTTTAAGCACCGCCGTAGGGTTAAGCCATAATGTTTTTGACGGGGCGTTTTTTTTGGGCGTGTGCGATAAAATCGTGCCAGGCTTGCTCATAGGAGCGTTAAGTTTTGGGAATTTAGCGAGCGTGTTTGTGCCAAGCGGTACTATGGTGAGCGGGATAGAAAATTATAAAAAAGCCAAAGCGCGCCAAGATTTTGCAATGGGAAAAATCAACAGAGAAGAGCTTTTAAAAGTGGAAATGCAAAGCTATCATGATGTGGGCACTTGCACTTTTTATGGCACGGCTAATTCCAATCAAATGATGATGGAGTTTATGGGGTTGCATGTGGCTAATTCTAGCTTTATCAACCCTAACAACCCCTTACGGAAGGTTTTAGTAGAAGAGAGCGCCAAAAGATTAGCGAGCGGGAAGGTTCTGCCTTTAGCCAAACTCATTGATGAAAAAAGCATTCTTAACGCTCTTATAGGCTTGATGGCAACCGGAGGTTCTACTAACCACACTTTGCATTTGATCGCTATCGCTAGATCTTGTGGGGTGATCCTCAATTGGGACGATTTTGACGCTGTTTCTAATCTCATACCCCTTTTAGCTAAAGTCTATCCTAACGGATCAGCGGATGTGAACGCTTTTGAAGCGTGTGGGGGATTAGCGTTTGTGATCAAGGAATTGTTAAAAGAGGGGCTTTTATTTGAAGACACTCATACCATCATGGATACAGAAACGCAAAAAGGCATGCAAAATTACACCAAAACCCCCTTTTTAGAAAACGACCAATTGGTGTATAAAGACGCCATCAATCATAGCCTGAATACGGACATTTTACGCCCTGTTAGTGAGCCTTTTGCCGCTAATGGGGGGCTTAAAATCTTAAAGGGTAATTTGGGGCGGTACGTGATTAAAATTTCAGCCATTAAAGATGAGCATAGGAAAGTCAAGGTCAAAGCGATTGTTTTTAAAACCCAAAGCGAATTTTTAGAACGCTTTAAAAATAAAGAATTAGAAAGGGATTTTGTGGCGGTCTTGCCTTTCCAAGGGTCTAAGTCTAACGGCATGCCAGAATTGCACAAACTCACCACGAATTTAGGGGCTTTGCAGGATATGGGCTATAAGGTTGCGCTGATTACGGATGGGCGCATGAGCGGGGCGAGTGGGAAAGTGCCTAGCGCGATCCATTTAAGCCCTGAGGGGGCGTTAAATGGGGCGATCATTAAGATTAAAGATGGCGATTTGATAGAATTAGACGCTCCTAATAACGCCTTGAATGTGCTTGAAAAGGATTTTGAAAATAGGGGCATCAACCCCTTGTTTTTAGAAACCTTAGAAAATTTAGAAAAGCCTACTTTTGGGCTGGGTAGGGAATTGTTTACGAGTTTGAGATTGAATGTTAATACGGCTGAAGAGGGCGGCATGAGTTTTGGCATAAAGGTATAAAAATATAAAGGAGATAAAATGCAAGATAAAATAATAGAAGTTTTACAAATCAGCCCCATTGTCCCTGTGGTGGTGATTGAGGATTTAAACGACGCTGTGCCTTTAGCGCAAAGCCTGATAGAGGGGGGTATTCCAATCATAGAAGTAACTTTGCGCTCCAGTTGCGCTTTAGAAGCCATAGAGCTTATCGCTAAAAATGTGCCAAAAATGCGTGTGGGCGCTGGCACGATCTTAAATCTTACTCAATTAGAGCAAGCGCAAAATAGGGGGGCAGAGTTTTTGATTAGCCCGGACTTTACGATAAAGCTTTTAGAACACGCAAAGAAAAAAGGCATGCCTTTAATACCTGGGGTTTCTAGCAGTAGTGAAGTCATGCAAGCCTTAGAATTGGGCTATAACGCTTTGAAATTTTTCCCGGCGGAGTATTGTGGGGGCGTTAAGCTTTTAAACGCTTTTAATGGCCTACTCTTTTAAAGGGGTGAAATTTTGCCCCACTGGGGGGATTAGCGCAGATAACATGCGTTCTTATTTGAATTTAGAAAATGTTTTGTGCGTGGGGGGGAGTTGGCTTACCCCTAAAGATTTGATTCAAAACAAGGAGTGGGATAAGATCACAGAAATTTGCAAGCGAGCGTTAGCTTTAAGATAACAAAGAGATCATGGCGTTTTGTATTTGCTTAATAACACTATAATAAAATTTTTAATAAGGAGATACATCATGTTAGAAAATGTCAAAAAATCCCTTTTTAGGGTTTTGTGCTTGGGTGCGTTGTGTTTAGGGGGGCTAATGGCAGAGCAAGACCCTAAAGAGCTTGTGGGTTTGGGGGCAAAGAGCTACAAAGAGCAAGATTTCACTCAAGCGAAGAAATATTTTGAAAAAGCGTGCGATTTGAAAGAAAATAGTGGGTGCTTTAATTTAGGGGTGCTTTATTATCAAGGGCAAGGGGTGGAAAAAAATTTGAAAAAAGCCGCCTCCTTTTACGCTAAGGCTTGCGATTTAAATTACAGCAATGGGTGTCATTTGCTAGGGAATTTATATTACAGCGGGCAAGGCGTGTCTCAAAACACCAACAAAGCCTTACAATACTACTCTAAAGCGTGCGATTTGAAATACGCTGAAGGGTGTGCGAGCTTAGGGGGGATTTATCATGATGGTAAAGTGGTAACTAGGGATTTTAAAAAAGCGGTGGAATATTTCGCTAAAGCGTGCGATTTGAACGATGGCGATGGTTGCACGATATTAGGGAGCTTGTATGATGCAGGCAGAGGTACGCCTAAAGATTTGAAAAAAGCGCTCGCTTCGTATGACAAAGCTTGCGGACTAAAAGACAGCCCGGGGTGTTTTAACGCAGGGAATATGTATCATCATGGCGATGGCGTGGTAAAGAATTTTAAAGAGGCTCTCGCTCGTTATTCTAAGGCATGCGAATTGGAAAATGGCGGAGGGTGTTTCAATTTAGGGGCTATGCAATACAATGGTGAAGGCGTAACAAGGAATGAAAAGCAAGCCATAGAAAACTTTAAAAAAGGCTGTAAATTGGGCGCTAAAGGGGCATGCGATATTCTCAAGCAGCTTAAAATCAAAGTTTAGTTTGAATAAGGCTTGATCAAACGGCTTTAAAAAAGCGGTCTTCTTGGGTTAGGGGGATTTTAGGGGAGGATTATTTCAAAATACCCCTTATCCCCTTAAGATAATGAGTTTAAAATAAAGCAACCAAAATTCTTTTTTTTAAAACTTAAAGAGTCGTTAAAGTTTAAAAAACCTTAAGTATTTAACCAAAACAAAGCCTTTATTTTAAACCCCTTAAGGGTTTTTATGGGTGGGTAGGGGAGCGAAAGTTTGGCTTGTGGGCATGATTTCTATGCAGTTGATATTGACATGCGAGGGTTGTTCGTAAATCCATAGCACGATGTTAGCAATATCTTGTGGTTTGAGGTAAAGGGTGTTTTCATAGACGGATTGGGCTTTGATTTTATCGCCCTTAAAACGCACCATGCTGAATTCGGTTTCACCGCACAAACCGGGTTCAACATTACTCACTCTAATGTTAGTGCCAGCCAAATCCGCTCGCAAATTTAAAGAAAATTGCTTCACAAACGCCTTGCTCGCTCCATAGACATTCCCGCCGGGATAGGGGTAAGTGCCAGCAATAGATCCAAGATTGATGATAGTCCCTTGGTCATGCTCTATCATAGAGGGCAAAATCAAACGAGTGAGATGTAACAACCCCTTGATGTTCGTGTCTATCATGATTTCCCAGTCGTCTAACTCGCATTCATAAGCCTTGTTCAAGCCTAGCGCTAAGCCGGCGTTATTGATTAAAGCGTCAATGCGATCCGTCATGGAAAAAATAGTCTCTAGCGCTCGCTTAGTTTCAAGCTTGTTTTGAAGATCAAAACACAAGGGAATGAAACGCTTGGGATAAGCGAGCTGCAATTCTTGCAAATTCTCTTGCCGCCTCCCTGTGCCAAAAACCACATGGTTTTTTTGTAAAAACGCCTTAGCGATTTCTAGCCCAAACCCTGAAGTCGCCCCGCTAACTAAAATGTGCGCCATTTCTATCCTTTAAAATTTTAAAAAAGCCCCTTAAACCCTTTTTCAAGCTTTTCTTTGAGCTTATCATCTTTAAGCAAATGGTCTAAACCTTTTTTAAGGGTGTCATTTTTTAAGATTTCTTTCAAGCCTTGTTGCAGGTTTTGCTGAATGGCTTTTTCGTTTAAAATGAGGGAAAATTTTGGCTGGTGCATGCTGCCTTGAAGTTTCATTTTAAAAATGAATTTTAAAATTTCCGCATCCATGAGCATGTCCATTTGATTGGTGCTTAAATCCAACAAGCCGTTATGGATTTTCAATTGGGTTTTGGGGCTTTTCATGTTGAGATTGGAGAGCAGGCGTTGCTGGTTGATTTGGCTTATTAGATTGGCATCGTTATAAATTTCTTTAGTAATATCAAATTTAGAAATGGAGTAGAGGAAATCGCTGAATGCATTTTTGAGGAATCTTGCGTTTTTTAGGCGGGCTTTCAATACGCCTTGCTTGGCGCTAAGATCATAATCCAAGTTAGCGTCTGCAATGGATTGGAAAAACTTGGGGTAATTGAATAAATCTAAGGCTTTTAAAGTGGAAATATTGGAAAAACGCCCTTTCAAATCTTTATTTAAAAGCGTGAAATCCAGCGCGCCGTCTAATAAATTTGAATGGCCGCTGACTTTTAAAAGTTTGGGGCTTTGCTCTATAGCACCTTTTAAAGTCAAGCTCCCTTTTAAGGGGTGGTTGGTAATGTTATAGAGTTTGGCTAGATTGGGGATTTCTAAAGTGTAGGGGGCGTTGAGTTTTAAAACAGAGAAAAGGTATTCGCTTTTTAGGGCTGTAAAATTAACTAAAGGGCTGGTTAGGGTGGTATCGCTGATGGCTTTGTTTTCTTTAAAATCGCTTGAGTGCGAGAGGTTGAAAACAAGCGTGTCTTTAAGGTTTAAATGAAACATTTGATTGATTAGGGCGTTATTGATTAAAGCGTTATGGGCTGTTAGGATCAAATGCCCCTCTAAGGGCTTTAGAGAGTTAAAATCCGCTTGTAAGGACACTCTTGCGTTCGCATAAGCGGGGCGATTGATTAAATAAAGCAAATCTTCTAAATTGGCGTCTTGTGCGTTCAAACTTAAGTGAGAAAGCTTGAAATCATCTAAAATGGCGTTGTAGGCAGTGTGGGATTGAGCGACATTAGAGACGCCTTGAATCACAAGGGCTTTTCTATGCCCTTTAATGTTCCCAGAAGTAACAATAGCCCCCCTTAAAGGGTAGGGTATCAAATCCTTGAAAGAGCGTAAATTTTTAATATCTATATGGTAATCCAAATTTACGCTTTGCGTTAAAAGTGAAAAATCCCCCTTAAGAATGAGCGTGGAATCGTCGTTGGCTTGAGCTTTAAAATCCAAAGAGTTGAATCTCAATTTAAAGGTTTTAACGCTCAAATAACGCTCGTTCGGGTTGATTTTTTTCTCTATATACGAAGCGATGATTTTATTCCCCCATTCTGTAAAAAGGATAAGATAGTATGTTAAAAGTCCGATTAAAAGAAGCGCGAGTAGGGTATAAAGAAGTTTTTTCATGTTTGTTTGTCCTTGAAATAAATTGAATGGAATATATTAGCTTGTTTTGTCATGGTTTCTAATATTTTTTATAAAGCCTTAATGAAAGGTTTGAATTGAGATAATAAAGAATTGAGCGCTTCAAAACCCACATTTTTCCAACAACACGCTTAAAATTATTGAAAGAGTCAATAACGCCGTAAAGCTTAGCAGTAGGTGATTTAGGTAACGGAAACAAGAATTTTTATAGCGGTAGGAATTTGACAGATTTTAGAGACGCCAGTCTACACTCTGGAAACCATCCCTATGAAAATAATCCTACACAAAAACCGCTAACAAGTCAAGAGATTTTATTAAAAAGAACAGAAAATTTAAACGAAAGAACACAAGAAGCTACAAATTTAAGCCCCTTAGAGTAAGCCAAAGCCAAAAAGCTTGCGAAATTACAAAGCGAACAAGATTTTTAAAATATACAAGGCAAACAAAAATCTAAAAAAACTCAATCCAACTTGATCTTTGAATTTTAATTAAAAAGACTTGCGGTGTTAAAAAGGATAATCTGATCGCTCAAGAATTTCCTAAACAAACATGATTAACACGATTGATGAAAAGAGTTGTATCAAAAAAGAGGAATACAATGGTGGAGAATAGCGGGATCGAACCGCTGACCTCCTGCGTGCAAAGCAGGCGCTCTCCCAGCTGAGCTAATTCCCCAAAGATGGTGAAAAATGGTGGGCTTAGGAGGAGTTGAACCTCCGACCTCACCCTTATCAGGGGTGCGCTCTAACCACCTGAGCTATAAGCCCTTTAAAGCCAATAAAGACGAAATTATAGGTTAAACTTTCTTAAAAAATCCTTAAATGATAAATGGGATTAAAATGTTATAATAGCTGTTATTTTTTCATTTTAAAAGGGGTTTTATGGCATTATTATTCACAGGAGCGTGCGGGTATATAGGCTCGCATACCGCAAGGGCGTTTTTAGAAAAAACCAAAGAAAACATCATTATTGTAGATGACTTAAGCACCGGTTTTTTAGAGCATATCAAAGCGTTAGAGCGTTACTACCCTAATAGGGTTGCGTTTATTCAAGCGAATTTGAATGAAACGCACAAATTAGACGCCTTTTTAAATAAGCAGCAGCTAAAAGATCCCATTGAAGCCATCTTGCACTTTGGGGCTAAAATCTCAGTAGAAGAATCCACGCGCTTGCCTTTAGAATACTACACCAACAACACGCTCAATACTTTAGAGCTTGTCAAACTTTGCTTAAAACATGCAATCAAGCGTTTTATTTTTTCTTCTACTGCCGTGGTTTATGGCGAATCTAGTTCAAGCTTGAACGAAGAAAGCCCCTTAAAACCCATTAATCCTTATGGAGCGTCTAAAATGATGAGCGAAAGGATTTTGTTAGACGCTTCTAAAGTAGCGGATTTCAATTGTGTTATCTTGCGCTATTTCAATGTGGCTGGGGCATGCATGCACAATGATTATTCCACGCCTTACACTTTGGGGCAGCGCACGCTCAACGCCACGCATTTGATCAAAATCGCATGCGAATGTGCGGTGGGTAAAAGGAAGAAAATGGGGATTTTTGGCACCAATTACCCCACTAGAGATGGCACTTGCATTAGGGATTATATCCATGTAGATGATTTGGCTAACGCGCATTTAGCGAGCTATCAAACCCTTTTAGAAAAAAATAAGAGCGAGATCTATAATGTCGGCTACAATCAATACCATAGCGTGAAAGAAGTGATAGAAAAGGTCAAAGAAATCTCAAACAACGATTTTTTAGTGGAAATTTTAGACAAACGACAGGGCGATCCAGCAAGCCTTATTGCCAATAACGCTAAAATCCTACAAAACACCCCTTTCAAACCCCTTTATGACAACCTAGACACCATTATCAAAAGCGCTCTAGATTGGGAAGAACACCTTTTAAGATTTCAATAATACACCCTGTGCAAATACAAGCCATTAGCCATTATGGGCGTTCTTATAGTGGCTTTGAGGTTATGGATTTGCATTTCAATTTCAGCGAGCGTGATTTTTTCTAAGGAATATTGAACGCATGCTTGAATGATCAAACGCACGCTGGAGCGTAAAAACGCATCGCCAATGATTCTAAACACCACGCACTCATGCCCCATGATAAAGGTTTTATAAGCCAAAGCGTTAAAAATGATGCGATTAGGGTTGGTTGCAACGCCGCCTTCTTTTTTAAACATGGAAAAATCATGCTTGCCTATAAATTGCTTTAAAGCAATGTTTAGCGCATCTAGTGAGCCATAATCCCCGCAAGCGATATAGGGTGCTAAAAAAGGTGTTTTTAAATTCTTCGTCAAAAGGTAACGATACGCTCTTTTTTGAGCGTCAAAACGCGCATGGAAGTTTTTTTCTTCTAGTTTTTTTAAGACAATGTGTGGGGCGAGTTTGGGGGCTAGATAATGAAATAATTTAGCGGCATTCCAGTGTTTTGGAGCGTGAAAAGACAACGCTTGGTTGTTCGCATGCACGCCTTTATCCGTGCGCCCAGCCGCAACCACAACGCTTTTAATCCCTAATGCGTTTAAAGCGCTTTCTATTTTGTCTTGCACGCCAAGTTTGTTAGGCTGTTTGGCATAGCCTAAAAAATACGCCCCATCATAAGCCACAATGGCTTTAAAACAACGCATTTTAATAACGCTTTAAAATGAATTTTCTAAACAATAAATAAGAAATAAACGCCCAAATAAAGGGGAAGAAAAAGGTCATCAAAAACAAATCCGTAGAAATCACATGCACCATTAAAAAATAAATCCCAACCGCTCCAAGGACATAGAAATAACTCCAATTCGTTTTGAATCGCGGGTTGGCGATGCCAAATAAGGGGATTAAAAACACGCTCGCTAAAGGGAACAAGGAAACTAAAATCGCTTGAGAAAAACGCCGTTTTTGATTTTTATTAGCGTTTTTACCAAAGGCTTTTTTCCAATAGCCCAAATAATCCGTGCCTTGCAAATAAGCCGCATCATTAGAATTGAAAGACTTGAGCTTGTTGCGCAAATGCAATTCTTCAAAATCAACTTTACGCATTTTATCGCCTTGAGTGAAATACGCATGCCCGTTATACAAATTCAATTCAAACACGCCGTTTTGATTGTTGATATTGCCTTTTTGAGCCAGAATGAAGCTTTCTTGAGAGAGGCTTTTATTAGAAAAAAGCACCAAATTATCATAGGAATTGTTTTCAGTCTTATCCACATACACGAGCCAATCGCCTAATTTTTGCCCGAATTCACCCGCTCTGATGTTAATATCAATCTTGTCTTTTTTTTGACGCAAAAACCCGTAATAAGCGCTCTTAGAGGTGGGGATTAAAATAAGCGAAAACACCAATAAAATCGCGCTCACTAACAAACTTAAAGGCACAAACGCTTTAGTCATTTTTTTAGGCGAAACCCCTAAAGAGAAAAACACCAACAATTCATGGTCATAGCTAAGCCTTGAAAGCCCCAAAGCGCAAGCCGCAAAGAAAGTGATCGGCAAAATAAAAAAAATGGTTCCTGGCAAGGAATACAAAAAGAGTTGCACCAGATCCAAAAAGCTCACTTTAATCACGAGCGTTACGCTTGCAATACTGATTAATAACACAATGGAAGAGATAAAAAACAGCACTAAAAAGAAAGAGAAAAAGACCTGCGAAACCGCCATGAAAAGATAGTGCTTAACCATGCTTTAATCTTTTTTCCTCTTTATTGCACCCCATCTACAACAGGCACAAACAAGCATTTTTCTAGCACTTTTTGGACGCACAAGGCGTTATTTTGTTTCACAAAGCGTTTGATCACTTGCTCGTTGTTTTCTTGAATGGGCGCAACTAATATCCCGCCTTCTTCAAGCTGATCAATGAGCGCTTGGGGGATATTTTTAGCGCAAGCAGAGAATAAAATCCTATCATAAGGGGCGTATTGCTCCCAGCCCTTGTTCCCATCAGCGAATTTAACATGAACGTTGTCTAAACCGAGAGTTTTAAGGCGCAAACGCGCTTCTATATACAGGCTTTCAATCCTTTCAACGCTAAAAACGCGCCTGAAAATTTGAGACAGCACCGCCGCTTGATAGCCGCTCCCGCAACCAATTTCTAGCACGCTATCCACATGATCGATTTCTAAATATTGCGTCATTTTTACCACGGTTAGGGGCGAAGAGATGTATTGTTGCGCTTGCATAGAAAGCGCGTTTAAAGTGTAGGCAAAGTGTTTAAAGGGGGCTGGCACAAAAACTTCTCTTTCAATGCTCTCCATAGCCTTCCTCACTTTGGGGTGCAAATGAAAACGCTTGTGGATTTCTTCACACATCAAATGGTTTTTGATACTATTCAAACAAGCCCCTTAAAAATCATCAAAACTCACGCTCCCTTTAGCGTAATTGCTCACCCTAGCTTCAAAGAAATTGGAGCGTTGCTCATTGAAACTTGAAAAGCTCTCTACCCATTTAATGGGGTGTTGGACGCCATAAACTTTAGCGATACCCACCTTACTCAAACGGCTATCTGCTAAAAATTGGATGTATTGCTCAATCAAACTTGAAGTGAGCCCTAAAATCTTGCCTTGCGTGATATAATCCCCCCATGAGGCTTCAATTTCTACCGCTTTTTTAAACATTCCTATGACTTCGTTAATCAATTTTGGCGTGAATAGATCCGCTCTTTCATTCCTTAAAGCGTTGATCATATTTTGGAATAAAATCAAATGCGTTACCTCATCTCTTTGGATAAAACGAATCATTTGCGCTGATCCTAGCATCTTACCGCTCCTAGCCAAAGTGTAAAAATAGCTAAACCCGCTATAAAAATAAATCCCCTCTAAAATTTGGTTCGCAAAAAGTGCTTTGAGAATGTTTTCTTCTGTAGGGTTTTTGGCTAATTCCATATACACTTGTGCGATATAATCGTTCTTGCTTTTTAATTGCATATCGTTACGCCACATGTCATAAATTTCTTCAGTATTCGCGCTAATGCTTTCTACCATCACCGCATACGCATGGCTGTGTAAGGCTTCTTCATAAGCTTGACGCACCAAACACAAATTGATTTCGGGACTGGTGATAAAGGGATTGACATTGTCAATTAAATTATTGGTTTGCAAGCTATCCATAAAAATGAGTTGCGCTAAAGCTCTGTCATAGCCGATCTTTTCTTCTGCGCTTAATTTCAAATAATCCCTTTTGTCATCGTTCATGCTCACTTCTTCAGCAAACCAGGTGTTAGCGAGCATCGTTTTCCACAAATGATCCGCCCATTGATACTTGATTTTATTCAAATCAAACATGCTTGTAGGATTACCCCCAAAAATCTTTCTTTCATTCACACTTTCTGTAGAATCGGGGTTGTAAATTTTCTTGCGTGAAACTTCCATTTTGTTCCTTAATTTCCTTAAAACTATCTAATGATATAGTCTCGTTAGAATACCTTAAAAGAATTTAAAACCCCCTAAAAGCCAAAAAAAACTCCAAATTTTAAAAAACTTCAATTTTTCAGTATTTTTAAAGGATTAAAAAGCTAAAATACTGCTTCTTTATTTTCTACTTCTTAATGCATGCGATGGCGTGCGGTGTGCGGAAGTGGCGAAATTGGTAGACGCACTAGACTTAGGATCTAGCGCCGCAAGGCATGAAGGTTCGATTCCTTTCTTCCGCACCATTCTTAGTGATTAAGATTTGAAGCCCTAAACGGAACTTATTCTATTAAAACGCTCAAAAGTTTTTAAAACGCCATGAGCGATGTTTTGAACGCTCTCTAAATTTAAATTCGCATGACAAGGCAAGGAAATTTCAGCGTTATAAAAATCCTCTGCGCTTTTTAATGGGGCTGTGTTGAAGAGCTGTTGGTACAATTGGTATTGATAAATAGGTTTGTAATGCACTTGGGCTAAAATGCCAAGCTTGTGCAAATTTTCTAAAATGAGTTTTTTAAATATAAAAAATTTTTGATCCATTAAAATAGGATAAAGGTGGTTAGAGCTTTGATGTTTTAACAGGGGGTGTAAAGGGGTGAAATAAGGGTTATCTTTAAAAATCCTATCATAAGTTAGAGCGACTTCTTCTCTTTTTTGCATTAAAAGGGGGGCTTTTTTAAGCTGGCTCAAACCCAAAGCGCTTTGGATTTCATTCAAGCGGAAGTTATGCCCTATGCTTTTGACTTCGCCTTCAAAAAAATCTTTTTTGAGCATGCCATGAGAGCGAAACAATTTCATTTTTTCATACAATTCGCTATCGTTAGTAACGACCGCTCCCCCCTCAGCCGTAGTGATAGGCTTAATGGCATGGAAACTAAACACGCTCGCTAACGCAAAGCCTCCTACTTTTTTGTTTTGATACTCGCTCCCTAAAGCATGCGAGCTGTCAGAAAGAAAACTCAAAGAATGTTTTTTGCAAAGCTTTTGAACGCTTTCTATTTCTACGCTTTTACCGGCATAATCCACGCTCACTATGGCTTTGGTTTTTTTAGTAATAAGTTTTTCTAGGGCTAATTCATCTATATTGCCATCGTTTTTAACTTCGGCAAATACGGGTGTATAGCCGCTCTCTAAGAGCATGTTAGCCGTCGCTACAAAGCTTATAGGGGTGGTGATTATTTCATTACAATCAGCGTTAAAATCGCTAAAATTCCTATAGAGCGTTAAAAGGGCTGAAGTCGCGCTATTAAACGCTAACGCATGCTTAACGCCCAAAAACTCGCACAAAGCTTCTTCAAACAAAAGAGAGCGTTTGCCTTGCGTGATCTGTTTGGAATTTAAAACCTCTAAAACAGCCTTTTTATCTTCTTCATCTAAACAAGGCTCGCTATAAGCAAACTCTTTCAAGCGAGCAAGTCTTGCAAGCGAGATGGGGTGATCTTGCTTGTGTCATGGACATCTTGGAATTTTTGAGCGTTCAGTCTCGTTTTATCTAAGGTGTTATATTCCTTGTTCAAATGATTCGTTTCAGCGAGCTGTTTTTTCCACTGGTGCAAAGAGTTTTGAATGTTTTCTTTCTCACTTTCTAATGATTTTGAAAATTTCTCCAAAGCTTTCGTGTCGTCAATGTCAATATTGTTAGGGAGTTTCAAACTAGCCGCGCCATTATCTAAATTTTGATTGAAAGAATCAATCGCTTTGTCCAAACGGCTTTTAAAACGCTCAAAATCGCTTCGATCTTTTTCATTATTATGAGCGTAAGATTTAGAAATGCCCACCAATTCTTTAGCGTCTTTATCCATGCCTTTTAAGCTTTTAAGACGGCTTTCTAAATCCCCTATGGCTAGGTTATCCTGCTTAGCTTGTTTGGCTAATTTGATTTTTTCATCATTCTCTGAAAGATTTTGAATTTCCTTATTTTCTTCTTTTCTTGCGTGCGGACTAACCCTTTGACTATGGTAATCCCTCATCGTTAAAGACGGGTTATAATTGTTTGAAATCTTAGACATCCTATCCTCCACTTCGTTTGATTTTCTTAAAGATAAGACAAGCAAACTCTATTCCTAAAATCATTTTGATCCACTCAATTCTATCTAAAAATATTAATCTAACTCTAAAATCCTCTCTAACTCTTTGATGAGGTTTGTAATTTCTTCCAATTCTTTAATATTGAGAGTGAGCTTATAATTGACTTGATTATCAGGATTCATTGGCACCAATTGCTTTTTAAACTCATTTTGTTTCATAAAGTATTTTCTTTCTTTATGAATGTAATGGATTTCATCTTTTTTAAAAATTCTATAAAGCAATTGGTCTTCGCACACTCCTAAGCAAATCAAAAAATCATAGTTGTATCGTGGGTTTATACCATTGAACTAAAAAAGTGTTGTTGGTTCTGCCTTTTCGCGCTGTTTTAACTTCAAAGGACACGCCACTTTTTGTCATAATATCGTATTCATCATGAATAATGCCATCATTGATCACTCCATCTATAGCGTTAAGCACACTTTTTAAAAACTCTTCACCAATTTGCCCTATAGCGTTGGCTTCAAAATCTCTAATTTTTGAAAAAATAGCGTTGTAATCTTGCCCTAAATTCAATTCTTTATGTTTTTTTTCAATAATTTTTAAAAAAGTTTGTTCTAAGTCCATCAATTATCCTTTAAACTATCCAAATGATCATGTAGGGCTTGAAAAATATGGCTTTTTCCTAAATGATAGCAAGAATTAGTCGCTAAACTTGCGTATTTTGTCCAATCAATCTCTTTGAATAGTTTTTTTAATTTAGCGTTTAAAACCTTGTCAGCGCTAGTAAATACCACAGCAATACCAGATTGATACTTAACTTCCTCAAAGTTCTCTACAATTTGTGTGCTTTTATAAAAAGTTGATGAAATGTAAAAAGACGCTTTTTGATTAAAAATCCACTCTTTACCGCATTCTCTGTTTTTAGCCAATGAAACCGTGAAAACCTTGATATATTCGCTAAAGGGTTCTTTATGGCGATTCTTATACCAAGAAAATTCACTTTTTTTATTTTGATACTTTTTGCTCCAAATTTGAAACACGCAATGCACATCCACTTCTTTATTTTTAAAATCTATAAACGCATTTTTTTCTAAGCGTTCGCTATAAAGCAGATTCAAACCTTTCACACGATACTTAATAGAGCCTTTTCCTTGACTTTCAAAGAACATGGGTAGGATAAAACACACAAAATCACAATTTCTAGCATGATTGATAAATTCTAACGCCATAACCCCACGATGCCCAAAAGGAGGGTTGCCCAAACAAATCACTTTTTGATGCGTAGGCAGTTTATAATTTAAAAAATCGCATTGAATAAATCCATCTCTTTTAGGTTCAATGTCTATACCAATGCGTCTATTTTTAGGGAATAAGTCATAAAACACCCCATCGTCTGCACTTGGTTCTAAAAAAATAAAGTCATCTAGATTTTCGTATTTTTTAATCACTTCACAAGCTTTTTGAAAGCATTTTAAAGCCACACTAGGCTTAGTGAAATACTGATCTAGAACATTGCTAGAATTTTCTTTCATCTCATTGCCATTGACATAGCGTTTAGGGGTAACTTCTTTAAACAAGGTTTGCATGAAAAAACTTTACTATAAAACCATAAAACTTAATGCTGACTTTTTCTGATCGCTTAAAACCCTTAAATCATGCTTAAGAAAATCCTTAAAACTTAAAAATTTTCTTCTAAATACTTCGTGTGGATTTTTGCTTGCCTGAAATCCGCATTTTCAAGCATTTCAAGGTGGAAAGGAATGGTCGTTTTAATGCCTTCTACTTTAAATTCCTTTAAAGCCCTTTTCATCTTAGCGATCGCTCTTTCTCTGTTTTCACCCCACACAATGAGCTTGCCAATCATAGAATCATAGTGCGTAGGCACGACATAATGGGCATGCGCGTGCAAATCAAGGCGCACATTCACCCCACCAGGGGCGATCCATTCGGTGATTTTACCCGGGCTTGGGTAGAATTTTTTAGGATCTTCTGCCGTGATTCGGCATTCTATCGCATGCCCTTTGAGAGAAAAGCTTTCTTGCTTGGGCAATTTTTCGCCTTGAGCGATTTTAATCATCCACTCAATGAGGTTTAACCCGCTCACCATTTCGCTAATGGTGTGTTCCACTTGCAAACGAGTGTTCATCTCCATGAAATAAAAATCTTTCATGTTAGAATCAAGCAAAAATTCAAAAGTCCCAGCCCCCACATAGCCGATGTATTTAGCGGCTTTGATCGCTGTTTCTAGCAAACGCTTACGAACGCCCTCTTCTAAAACCACTGCCGGGGTTTCTTCAATGAGCTTTTGCTGGCGTCTTTGCACCGAGCAATCCCTTTCGCCCACATGAATGACATTGCCATGCTTATCGGCTAAAATTTGGACTTCAATGTGCTTAGGTTTGTTGATGAATTTTTCTAAATACACGCTCCCATCGCCAAATGCGCTCAAAGCTTCCGTTTCTGCGGCTAAATAAAGGTTTTTAAGCTTGGATTTATCTTCTACGACACGCATGCCTCTCCCGCCCCCACCAGCGGCCGCTTTAATGATAACAGGGTAGCCGATCTTATCAGCGATTTCTTCAGCTTCTTGATAGCTTTTAAGCAACCCTTCACTGCCCTCAATCACAGGCATGCCGGCTTCTTTCATCACGCTTTTGGCTTTGGATTTGTCGCTCATTAAAGCCATGACTTTTGCGCTCGGACCAATAAATTCCAAAGAATGGTGCGAGCAAATCTCTACGAAATTCTGATTTTCACTCAAAAACCCATACCCAGGGAAAATCGCATCGGCTTCAAACAATTCTGCTGCGCTAATGATCGCAGGGATATTCAAGTAACTCTCGCTGGATTTTGCCCCCCCTATACACACTTTTGCGCTAGCCGTATTGAGGTAGTGGGCGTCCTTGTCAGCGATAGAATAAATGGCTATGGATTCTTTACCCATTTCTTGAATGGTTTGGATCGCTCTTAAAGCGATCTCGCCTCTATTAGCGATCAAAATGCGCGAGAGTTCTTTTTTTCCTACCTTTTTATTTTCTTTATTCATGGGTTTTAAAGCTTTTCCACTTTGATGAGTTTCGTGCCGTATTCTACCGGCTGAGCGTCTCCCACTTCAACAGAAACCACTTTACAAGGGTATTCCACTTCAATTTCATTCATGATTTTCATCGCTTCTACAATGCCCACGATTTGCCCTTTTTTAAGCGTATCGCCGGCTTTAACATAAGGCTCAGCCCCAGGGGAGGGCGCATGATAAAAAGTGCCTACCATAGGCGAAAGCACGAAATCTTCTTTTTTATCCACAATAGGGGTGCATACCATAGGCACAGGGGCTTGAGCGCTTGGCATACTCGCTTCTACCATGATGGGGGCTTGGATGGAGGCTTGAGAATGAGCGGGATTTAGCGTATTTTTTTTCGCATAAGCGGATTCTTTATCCAAAACCAACTCAAAATGCTCATGCTTTAATTTCAAATGCCCTAAATCAGAAGCTTTAAATTCTTTGATCAACTCTTCAATTTCAGAAAGGTTCATAACGATCTATTCCTTATATTATTTTAAAATATGCCACAAACACATCATCTTACTAATGCGTTTTTAGCAAAAAATTATTGTTATAATAACATAATTATTAACAAACTTTAAAGGCTTTGTGCGTATGGGATTAAAAGCGGATTCTTGGATTAAAAAAATGAGTTTAGAGCATGGCATGATTAGCCCTTTTTGTGAAAAGCAAGTCGGTAAGAATGTGATCAGTTATGGTTTGAGCAGTTATGGGTATGATATTAGAGTGGGGAGCGAGTTCATGCTCTTTGACAACAAAAACGCTTTAATTGACCCTAAAAACTTTGACCCTAACAACGCGACTAAAATTGATGCGAGTAAAGAAGGGTATTTTATCTTGCCCGCTAACGCGTTCGCTCTAGCCCATACGATAGAGTATTTTAAAATGCCTAAAGACACTTTAGCGATTTGTTTAGGCAAAAGCACTTACGCCAGATGCGGGATTATTGTGAATGTTACGCCTTTTGAGCCGGAATTTGAAGGCTATATTACGATTGAAATTTCTAACACCACTAATTTACCGGCTAAAGTCTATGCCAATGAGGGGATTGCGCAAGTGGTGTTTTTACAAGGCGATGAAGTGTGCGAGCAAAGCTATAAAGACAGAGGCGGTAAGTATCAAGGGCAAGTGGGCATCACTTTGCCTAAAATTTTAAAGTGATTTGAAGAAAGATAAAAGCGCTTATCCTTTGGGCGTCGTTTATTTTTAAATACAAACAATACCGCAATTTCTCAAAAATGTATTATAATACGAGACTTCAGTTTGATTGAGTTACAAACTCTTTGAGAACAAAACGCTAAATTATTTAGGAAATTACCATGCTAAGATTCGTTAGTAAAACGATTTGCTTGTCTTTAATCGGCTTGTTCAACCCTTTAGAAGCCTTTCAAAAACACCAAAAAGACGGCTTTTTTATAGAAGCTGGGTTTGAAACCGGGTTATTAGAAGGCGCGCAAACTAAAGAACAAACAATAACCCAAAACACTCAAAAAGTCTATGAAAACCCCCTAACCCACCCCCAAACTAAAGAGCAACCCAAAGAACAAAACAAAAGCGATACAGCCAACCCCCAAAGCGTCTATGGGAGATACTACATACCCCAAAGCACCATTTTAAAAAACGCAACGGCTTTATTCACCACGGACAATATAGAAAATGGCTTAACTTTTTATTCTCAAAGCCCTGTGTATGCGAATATGGTTAATGGGAGCGTAACCATACAAAACTTTCTGCCTTACAATTTAAACAATGTTGAGCTGAGTTATACAGACGCTCAAGGCAAGGTGGTCAATTTAGGCGTGATAGAGACTATCCCTAAGGATTCTCAAATCATTCTGCCTGCAAGCTTGTTTAATGATTCAGAATTTGAACAAGCTGATAGCTTTAATTACCAACAACTTCAAGCCACTGCCACACAATTTTCTGACGCTAACACGCAAAGTTTGTTTCAAAAGCTCAGCCAAATCACGACCAATGTAACGATGAGTTATGAAAACGCCGATACCAACAATTTTAAAGGTAATTGCCATGATTGTGTGTCAGATTTCACCCCACAAACCGCAGAAGAATTGACCAATTTAATGTTAGATATGATTGCGGTGTTTGACTCTAAATCGTGGGAAGAAGCCGTTTTAAACGCTCCTTTCCAATTTTCTAACAGCCCATCAGAGTGCGGCTCTGACTTTCCTAAATGCGTGAATCCTTTCAATAACGGGCGTGTCGCTCCCATCTATGAAAAATACGTGCTAACCCCACAATCCGTTATAGATGCGTTTAGAAGAACGATCAATCTTGAAGTGAATATCCTAAAATCAGGGTTTGTAGGGCTAGGGTATGAACTTGATGATAATGATGGTAATCTGGGGATAGAAGCTTCTGCCTTAAATCCTGAAAAATTGTTTGGTAAAACTTTGAACAAAGTTGATATTGTGGAATTAAGAGACATTATCCATGAATTTAGCCACACTAAAGGCTATACGCATAATGGGAACATGACTTATCAAAGGGTACGCTTGTGTCAAGAAAACGGCGGAGCTATACAAGAATGTGAGGGTGGGAAAGAAGAATTGGTCAATGGAAAAGAAGAACTAAAATTTACAAACGGAAAAGAAGTAAAAGATCAGGATGGTTACACCTATAATGTATGTTCTTTTTATAAGGACAACCACCAAGTCTATACAGCGGGCAATTACCCCAATTCCATCTATACCAATTGTGCTCAAGTCCCCGCTGGGCTTATAGGGGTTACTACCGCTGTTTGGCAACAGCTCATCAATCAAAACGCCCTCCCCATCAATTTCGCTAATCTAAACAGCCAAACCAACCATTTAAACGCCGGGTTGAATGCACAAAATTTTGCAACCTCTATGGTCAGCGCGATCGCGCAAAATTTTTCCACCACTTCCACCACCACTTACCGCTCTTCAAGTAAGAATTTTAGAAGCCCTATTTTAGGGGTTAATGTTAAAATAGGCTACCAACATTATTTCAACGACTACATAGGGTTAGCCTATTACGGCATCATTAAATACAACTACACTCAAGCTAATGATGAGAAAATCCAGCAATTAAGTTATGGTGGGGGAATGGATGTGTTGTTTGATTTCATCACCACTTATACCAATAAAAAGCAAAACAATCCCACTAAAAAAGTTTTTGCTTCCTCTTTTGGGGTGTTTGGGGGATTAAGGGGCTTATACAACAGCTACTATGTTTTCAATCAAGTCAAAGGAAGCGGTAATTTAGATATAGTAACCGGGTTTAATTACCGCTACAAGCATTCTAAATATTCCATAGGCGTTAGCGTTCCTTTAATCCAAAGCGATATTAAAATCGCTTCTAATAATGGCATCTATGCGAACTCTGTTGTTTTGAATGAAGGGGGCAGTCATTTTAAAGTGTTTTTTAATTACGGGTGGGTATTTTAAATTTTAAAACTTTGCTTTACTTGAAGCTTTTTAGCAAAAAGTTAAGTTTTTAGAATTTGTTTTTAAAACTTTTGCGATACCCCCTAAATTTGCGCGATACTCGCCACAAACACGCATGCACTCTCAGATTTTAGCACCATATCTAACGGGATGCGATAAATTTCACGCTCTTTAAAATACCCTCTTTCTTGCTCGCTAAAGCCCCCTTCAGTCCCTATGATAATGCCCTTTTCAAAATTCGCGCTTGCGGGTAGTATTTCACCCTTAAAATCCAAAACGCTCGCTTTTGGGTAGGCGTTTAACATTTCTTTGGTGTTTGAAAACACTTCCAATTCCATTAAAGCGCTCCTACCGCACTGCTCGCAAGAATGAATCAAAATCTTTTGAAAGCGCTCTAATTTAGTGCTGTCTATTTTTTCATTGCGTTGGCTAAAATCCGCATAGAATAAACTCAACTTGCTCACGCCTAACTGATTTAAAAAGGGTAAAATTTTTTCAATGCTTTTGATTTCAATCACGCTTAAAATCAAATGCGTTTTTTTGCTAGGAATAACCTCTAAAACTTGCGCGCCCACTAACCTTAAAAGGGCGTGTTTTTTAGTGATTTCTGCATGCTCATAGGTGTATAAAAAGCCGTCTTTTAAATTCCTTAAATCCAAACGACTCGCGCTTTTGATACGCCTTGATCGGTATAAATGCGTGTAACTCTCGCCTTCTATTTTTAAAGTAGGCTCTTTGGCTAAAGGGTGGTAGACAAAACGCATTCAAATGCCCATTAACACAACAACAAGAATCGTTTCTAAAAAATACAGGATTTTAGCCTTTTTAATATACGCTTCCATCCTTTCTTTTTTAGTGATAGCGAATTTCACGCTTTTATGGCGTTTGATTTCTGCTATAAGCATCAACAACAGCCCTAAAAGCATGACAACAGCGCTAAAAGAAAATTCAAATTGCTGCATCGCCCAAATAAAAATCCCGCTCAAAAGAGCGATGCTTAAAAGAATGTAAATCGCTGGCATGACAAGATAGATTTTTTTGTTCAATTGGATAAAATTCTTTTCTTTAAAAAGGGTGTAAAGATTGATCATAAAGGCTAGGGCAAGCAAAGCGGCAAAAAAGGCATGGACAAGCAAGGATTGAGCCATCACAGAAGAATCTTGTGTATTTAATGCTTGCAAACTCATCTCTAACATTAACTTCTTTCTAACAATTTATTTTTTATTAATCGTTTTATTTTAGCATGCCCTAATGAATTTGATCAATGAAAAGCCTAATAATTTAGAAAATAACGCCACAAAATCCCCTAAAGAAGCGGTCATTCTTTTGAATATGGGAGTACCTAACAGCCTTTATGAAGTGGGGGTGTTTTTAAAAAACATGTTTGATGACCCCTTTATCCTTACCATTAAAAATAATTTCATGCGTAAAATGGTGGGTAAAATGATCGTCAATAGCCGCATAGAAAAATCCAAAAAAATCTATGAAAAATTAGGGGGCAAATCCCCTTTAACGCCTATCACATTCGCCCTTACAGAGCGTTTGAACGAATTGGATCCTTCTCGTTTTTACACTTATGCGATGCGTTATACCCCCCCTTATGCGTCTATGGTCTTGCAAGATTTAGCCTTAAAAGAAATAGAAAGTTTGGTGTTTTTTTCCATGTATCCGCAATATTCTAGCACCACCACGCTTTCTAGTTTCAATGACGCTTTTAACGCCCTAAAATCCTTAGAAACTTTCCGCCCCAAGGTGCGAGTCATAGAGCGCTTTTATGCTGACAAAAAGCTTAATGAAATCATTTTAAACACGATTTTAAGCGCCCTAAACAACCGCAAAAGCCAGGATTTTGTCTTAATCTTTTCCGTCCATGGCTTGCCTAAAAGCGTTATTGATGCCGGCGATACTTACCAGCAAGAATGCGAACACCATGTGAGCTTGTTAAAAGAGTTGATGCAACAAAAAAATATCCCTTTTAAAGAAGTTTTACTCTCTTATCAATCCAAGCTAGAGCATATGAAATGGCTAGAGCCAAGCACTGAAGAATTGATAGAAAAACACCGCAAGTCTCATATTGTCATCTATCCTTTGGCTTTCACGATTGATAATTCTGAAACGATCTATGAATTAGACATGCAATACCGCTTGATGGCAGAGCGCTTGGCGGTTAAAGAATATTTAGTTTGCCCATGCTTAAACGATTCTATAGAGTTTGCAAAATTTATCATTGGATTAGTTAAAAACCTTAAAAGTGAGTGAAATTTGCATAAAAAACGATTATTATAGTAAAATACCGAGTTTTCAAATCTATTAAAAAATAAAGGTTATTACATGTTTTCACTTTCTTATGTTTCCAAGAAATTTTTAAGCGTTTTGCTATTGATTTCGCTGTTTTTAAGCGCTTGCAAGTCCAACAATAAGGACAAATTAGATGAAAATCTTTTAAGCTCTGGCTCTCAAAGCTCCAAAGAATTGAACGATGAGCGAGACAATATAGACAAAAAGAGCTATGCCGGTTTAGAAGATGTTTTTTTAAACAACAAGTCTATTAGCCCTAACGATAAATACATGCTTTTAGTTTTTAGTCGTAATGGTTGCTCCTATTGTGAAAGGCTTAAAAAAGATCTCAAAAATGTCAAAGAATTGCGCGACTATGTTAAAGAGCATTTTAGCACTTACTATGTCAATATCAGCTATTCTAAAGAGCATGATTTTAAAGTCGGCGATAAGGATAAAAATGATGAAAAAGAAATCAAAATGTCCACAGAAGAATTAGCGCAAATTTATGCCGTCCAATCCACCCCTACGGTTGTTTTATCCGATAAAACCGGTAAAACCATCTATGAATTGCCCGGCTACATGCCCTCTACGCAATTTTTAGCGGTGTTGGAATTTATTGGCGATGGGAAGTATCAAGACACGAAAAACGATGAGGATTTCACCAAAAAATTAAAGGCTTACATCAAGTATAAAACCAACCTTTCTAAAAACAAATCCAGCTAGGAAAACGCATGAAAAGCTTTAAGAGCTTGATTTATTTTTTGTTCGGTTCTTTTTGGGTCGCTATCCCTTTAATCGCACTCTATGCCTTAGCGTGCGCGATAGCCACTTTTATAGAAAACGATTACGGCACGAGTGCGAGTAAGGCGATTGTGTATAACACCCCTTGGTTTAATTTCTTGCATGCGTATTTATTGGTGGTTTTAATAGGCACATTCATCAATTCCAAAGCCTTAGAGCGCAAAAGATACGCAAGCCTTTTTTTCCACAGCTCCTTGATTTTAATCATTTTAGGGGCAGCCATCACACGATTTTTTGGCACAGAAGGGCTTATGCATGTGCGAGAAAATAGCGCGCAAAGCTCTTTTGAAAGCGCGGACACTTACCTTAATATCACTCTTAATGACACCACTAAACTTTCTTTAAAAACGCCTTTTACCTTTTATTATTCCAAACGATTAAGGCCCATTCATGCCACTTTAGATCACAAGCCTTTAATTTTAGAACCTTTAGAGATCTACAAGCAAAACGCCATTAAAAAAGATGACGCTACCATTTTAGTGTTGAAAGCGACTTATAACGGCGTGAGCCGCAAATTCAACCTCATTAAAACCAACAGGAATGAAGGCGTAGAAGAAAGCGAGATGTTTAAAGACGACAAGCTCTCTTTAAGTTTTGGATCCGCTTACATTGAACTGCCCTTTCAAATCAAACTGAAGCGTTTTGAATTAGAGCGCTACGCCGGCTCTATGAGCCCTTCATCTTACGCTTCAGAAGTGGAAGTTTTGAAATTGGATAACACTTTAATCAAACCTTATAGGATTTTTATGAACCATGTTTTAGATTATGAAGGCTATCGCTTTTTCCAATCTTCCTACGACATGGATGAAAAAGGCACGATCCTTTCTGTCAATAAAGACCCGGGTAAAATCCCCACTTATTTAGGGTATGCGATGCTTATTTTAGGGGCTTTGTGGTTGCTTTTGGATAAAAACGGGCGCTTTTTAAAGCTTTCACGCTTTTTAAAATCCCAACAAATGGCTAGTTTCTTGCTCGCTTTAATTTTAATCAGCCCTTTTGCTTCTTCGTTCGCCAATGAGGCTCCAATTGACATGCATGGGGGCAAAAGCGCTAAAATAGAACGGCAAAAGATAGAAAATCCCACCAATAAAGAAGATTCTAAAAGCGCGATATTAGAGCGTTTGAAACGTTTAAGAGAGTATTCCAAAGACCATTTAAAAGCCTTTCAAAGGCTTCAAGTCCAGGATTTTGACGGGCGTATCAAACCTTTAGACACCATCAGCATTGAATATGTCCATAAGATTTTAAGAAAAGATGATTTTCAAGGGCTAAACGCCATGCAGGTGCTTTTAGGGATCATGTTTTTCCCCAATGATTGGCGTAGCGTTAAAATGATTTACACTTCTAATAAAGCCTTAAGAAAGCTTATCGGCACGCCTTTAGACGAAAGCCGTATCGCTTTTAGAGATGCGTTTGATAGCCGTGGGTATAAATTAAAAAATTTGGTTGAAGAAGTCAATCAAAAATCCCCCAATGCACGCAACGAGTTGGATAAAGATGTCTTAAAAGTAGATGAACGCATCAACTTAGTCTATACGCTTTTTAGCGCTCAATTTTTACGCATTTTCCCTAGCGATAAAACCACCGCTTGGCTCTCGCCCATTGAAGCGATCAATAGCCCTAATAAAGAAATTTCAAGCGTGGCAACGGCGTTTTTAAAAAATATTTTTAGCGGGTTTGATGACGCTTTAAAAACCAACCAATGGGATAAAGTAGAAAAAACCCTAAAAGATTTAAGCGTCTATCAGCAAGAGCATGCCAAAAACCTTTATCTATCTTCTTCAAAAGTGGATTCTGAAATTTTTTTAAACCACACCAATTTTTTTAACAGCCTGACCTTGCCTTATATCCTTTTAGGGTCATTGCTTTTTATCGTTGTGATCAGCTCTCTGGTTAAAAACACGATTCCAAATGTTTGGCTCACTAAAATCCTTTATATGGCTATCTTGCTTTGTGCGATCGCTCATTCTATGGGGCTTGTTTTGCGCTGGTATGTGAGCGGGCATTCGCCTTGGAGCAACGCTTATGAGTCCATGCTTTATATCGCATGGGCTTCTGTTATCGCAGGGTTTGTTTTACGCTCCAAACTCGCGCTATCGGTATCTAGCTTTTTAGCCGGTATCGCGCTCTTTGTGGCCCATTTAGGCTTCATGGACCCTCAAATTGGCCATTTAGTGCCGGTGTTAAAATCCTATTGGCTCAATATCCATGTCTCTGTCATCACCGCTAGTTATGGCTTTTTAGGCTTGTGTTTTGTGCTAGGGATTTTAAGTTTGGTTTTGTTTATTTTGCGTAAACAAGGGCGTTTCAATTTGGACAAAACCATTCTCTCCATTAGCGCTATCAATGAAATGAGCATGATTTTAGGTCTGTTCATGCTCACGGCTGGGAATTTCTTAGGCGGGGTGTGGGCGAATGAATCTTGGGGGCGCTATTGGGGGTGGGACCCTAAAGAAACCTGGGCGTTGATTTCTATTTGCGTCTATGCTTTAATCTTGCATTTGCGTTTTTTAGGCTCTCACAATTGGTCCTTTATTTTAGCGAGCAGCAGCGCGCTAGGGTTTTATTCGGTTTTAATGACTTATTTTGGCGTGAATTACTACCTTTCTGGCTTGCACAGCTATGCCGCAGGCGATCCCTTGCCGATCCCTACTTTCTTATACTTTTTGGTAGCGATACCTTTTATTCTTGTGATCTTGGCGTATTTCAAACGCCATTTGAGTTTGCCTAAATTGGTTTAAAGGGTAAAAATGTTTCAGCCCTTACTAGACGCCTTTATAGAAAGCGCTCCAATTAAAAAAATGCCTCTGAGTTACCCCCCCCCCCCTAAAAATCGCTGTGGCGAATTGGTGGGGAGGCGCTGAAGAATTTAAAAAGAGCACTCTGTATTTCATCTTAAGCCAACGCTACACAATCACCCTCCACCAAAACCCTAACGAGCCCTCCGATCTCGTCTTTGGCAGTCCTATTGGATCAGCCAGAAAAATCTTATCCTACAAAAACGCTAAAAGGGTGTTTTACACCGGTGAGAACGAAGTCCCTAATTTCAACCTCTTTGATTACGCCATAGGCTTTGATGAATTAGACTTTAGAGATCGTTATTTGAGAATGCCTTTATATTATGATAGACTACACCATAAAGCCGAGAGCGTGAATGACACCACCGCGCCCTACAAACTCAAAAGTAACAGCCTTTATGCTTTAAAAAAGCCCTCCCATCATTTTAAAGAAAAACACCCCCATTTATGCGCAGTAGTGAATAACAAGAGCGATCCTTTGAAAAGAGGGTTTGCGAGCTTTGTCGCAAGCAACCCTAACGCCCCTATAAGGAACGCTTTCTATGACGCTTTAAATTCTATTGAGCCAGTTACTGGGGGAGGGAGCGTGAAAAACACTTTAGGCTATAACGTCAAAAACAAAAACGAATTTTTAAGCCAATACAAATTCAATCTGTGTTTTGAAAACACTCAAGGCTATGGCTATGTTACTGAAAAAATCATTGACGCTTATTTCAGCCATACCATTCCTATTTATTGGGGGAGTCCTAGCGTGGCGAAAGATTTTAACCCTAAGAGTTTTGTGAATGTGCATGATTTTAAAAACTTTGATGAAGCGATTGATTACGTGAGATACTTGCACACGCACCCAAACGCTTATTTAGACATGCTCTATGAAAACCCTTTAAACACCCTTGATGGGAAAGCTTACTTTTACCAAGATTTGAGTTTTAAAAAAATCCTAGATTTTTTTAAAACGATTTTAGAAAACGACACGATTTATCACGATAATCCTTTCATTTTCTATCGTGATTTGAATGAGCCTTTAATATCTATTGATGATTTGAGGGTTAATTATGATGATTTGAGGGTTAATTATGATGATTTGAGGGTTAATTATGACCGGCTTTTACAAAACGCTTCACCTTTATTAGAACTCTCTCAAAACACCACTTTTAAAATCTATCGCAAAGCTTATCAAAAATCCTTACCTTTGTTGCACGCTATAAGGAGATGGGTTAAAAAACTGGGTTTGTAAAATTGGGGGTAATCAAACCCCTTGTGCTATCATCGCAGACGCCACTTTTCTAAAACCAGCGATATTAGCCCCTAAAACAAAATTAGTAGGGTCTTTAAACTCTTTAGCGGTTTGAGAGACATTCTTATAAATCTCTTTCATGATATGGTGTAATTTCGCATCCACCACTTCAAAACCCCAAGGGTGCATGCTCGCATTTTGCGCCATTTCCAAGCCGCTCACGCTCACCCCCCCAGCATTAGCCGCCTTGCCTATGCCATAAGAAATCTTAGCCTGCAAAAACAATTCAACCGCTTCATTGCTTGAGGGCATGTTCGCCCCTTCAGCCACGCATTTACACCCGTTAGAAAGCAAAGTTTTAGCGTCTAAAACGCTCAATTCATTCTCGGTCGCGCTAGGAAAAGCCGCAAAACAAGGCACATGCCACACCGCATTCCCCCTTTGGGGTAATTTTCTATGGGGGTGTATTTCGCGCTCTTTTTTTCTAAAGCGTATTCTTTGATCCTCCCACGACGCGCTTCTTTAATCTCTTTCAAAAGCTCTAAATCAATGCCGTCTTTATCGTAAATCATGCCATTAGAATCGCTCGCCGTTACCGGTTTGGCTCCTATTTGAAGCAATTTTTCAATGGTATAAATTGCGACATTACCGCTCCCAGAAACGCTGCAAACCTTACCCTCTAAAGAGCTGTTTCTTTCTTGCAACATTTCTTCTGCAAAATACACGCACCCATAACCGGTAGCTTCTTTTCTGCACAAGCTCCCCCCATAAGTGAGTCCTTTACCGGTCAATACGCCCTCAAAACGATTGACTAATTTTTTATATTGCCCAAACAGATAGCCAATCTCTCTTTCGCCCACTCCAATATCCCCGGCTGGCACATCAGTCGTGGCTCCAATATGGCGGTATAATTCATTCATGAACGCCTGGCAAAAACGCATGATCTCATGCTCGCTCTTTTCTTTAGGGTCAAAATCGCTCCCCCCCTTAGCACCCCCCATAGCCAAAGTGGTGAGCGAATTTTTCAACACTTGCTCAAAGCCTAAAAACTTGATCACGCTTTCATTCACGCTAGGGTGGAATCTCAAACCCCCCTTATAAGGACTAATAGCCGAATTGAATTCAACCCTACACCCCCGATTGACTTGAATCTGATGGTTATCATCTAGCCAACACACCCTAAAAAAAATCTCCCTTTCAGGCTCAATCAAACGCTCTAAAATGGCATGCTTTTCATAACTTTTATCGCTGTCTAAAAGGGGTTTTAAAGAAGTGATGGCTTCACAGACGGCTTGATGGAATTCTTTTTGATAGGGGTATTTTTTCTGTAAAGATTGGAGGATTTTTTCAATATACATAAGCGGCATCCTTTATGGTTTTAAGTGTTTTTATTGTAACACTAAAAGGGTAATTAAGTTTTAACTTTATCTTAAAAAACTTTTTAAAACGCCCACAAACCCTCTATCAAAGCCGCTCAAATCCTTGTAAAATTCCGCATCATAACCGCAAAATTCCAAGCATTCTTTCAAGCTTTTTAACTGATCATGCCCCATTTCACAAGCCAAAAAAGGGATTTTTAATGCAGCGGCTAAAAAAACGATTTCTTTTAAGATTTCATCGCCTTTAACCCCCCCAAAAAGGGCTTCATGCGGTTCTTTAAGGACGGATTTTTCCAAAGGATAACCTCTAGCGATATAAGGCGGGTTAGAGACAAGCATTTCTATCGTTGGCATGCGATCCCAAAGATGCGTTTGTTTTAAAAAAACACGCTCTTTTAAATTAAAGCGTTCAATATTTTTTAACGCCACTTCTAAAGCTCTTGGTGAAATATCGCTCGCATAAATACAAAGTTTAGGGTTTTCTAAAGCCAAACTAACAGACACGCAAGCACTCCCTATGCCGATTTCGCCTATTTCTTTTAAATGGTATTGAGAAATAATATCAAGGGCTTTTTGGACTAAAATCTCGGTTTCAGGTCGTGGGATTAAAACATGCTCATTCACAAAAAAAGAACGCCCATAAAAATCACAGCTTCCTAATAAATACTCTATGGGGCAGTCATTCAAACGCTTTTCTACCAATTCAAAAAAGCGTGTTTCTTCTTCGTGGGTTAATTCTAAATAGGCATGCGTGTGCAAAAAAACCCTTTCTTTTTGCAAGACAAAGCCTAATAAAATTTCAGACTCCAAGCCCCCCCTAAAGCCTTTTGGCGATAATTCTTTTTTGGCTTTATTTAGGGCTTGTGAAAGGGTCATTCAATTTCATAATCCAAAGCTTTCAAGCGTTCTAATAGCGGCGGGTGGGTGAAATGCAAGAAAACATAAAAAGGGTGCGAATAGGGGAACGCTTTATTCTCGCTCACAATGGACACTAACGCTTTGGCTAAAACCTCTTTAGAGCTTAAACTCGCCCCAAACTTGTCCGCATTGTATTCATTCTTTCGGCTAAAAAACCCGATCAAAGGCATGGCGTAAAAGGAAAACACCGGCAAAAACAAGAGTAAAATCGCAATCAAACTCGCTGGCGTTTGCGAGACATTAAAGCCTTCAAAAACGATCGGTGGCAAATGAGCGATCAGAGCAAAAACAAGAGCGAGCAAGCCTCCCATAATCCCTAAACTTTTCAACAAATCCTTATTTTTAAAATGCCCTAATTCATGCCCTAAAATGGCTAAAAGCCCTTCTGTCCCAACTTTAGAGATCAAAGTGTCAAACAACACCACCCGCTTGTTTTTACCCAAGCCTCCAAAATACGCATTCAAACGCCCATCTCTCTTGCTAGCGTCCATCACAAAGATGCCTTCGGATTTAAAACCCACCTTATCCATCATGCCCTCAATTTGACTCTCCAAATCCCTATTATTCAAGGGGGTGAATTGGTTGAAAAGCTGGGCGATTTTAGGGTAAAAAAGATTAGCCAAGATCATAAAAACAAACACGACAAAAAACGAGCTAATCTCCCAATGTTCCACATGTTCAATGATCATAATGAGGGTGTAAATCAACAACAACCCAACGCTTAAAGTGAGCGATAACCCTTTGAAAAAATCCTTAAAAAACAACGACAAGCTCACCTTAGAAAAGCCAAATTCTTTATCCAAATGCATGGTGGTGTAGTAGCTAATGGGTAAAGCTAAAACGCTTTGAATCGCTAAAAACAACAAGGCAAACACCAAGTAGCCTAGCGTTTCAGGAAAGTTTAAATAATGCGTGAGATCTTCTAAATGCGTCAAACCAAAAAAGACCCAACCAGCAAAGATGATCCCGTCTAAAATTTGAGAAATAATGGATAATTGCATTTTCCTAATGGCGTAATTTCCCGCTTCTTCATAATCCTTTTGTGGGAGCAAAACAGGCTTCTCGCAGAGCTTTTGACGGATAAATTTCAATTGCAAAATATCGCCCACAATGTAAGGAGTCGTAAAAAAGAGCAAATAAAAAATACAGATTATCATATCTATCCATATATCAAGCATATTCTAAACTCCTTTTTTTAAATGAATTTACCAATAAAAGTGTAGGAATTATAACAATTTTTCAAAAATTTACCATAAAATTAAATAAATATGGTAGAAAAAGGGGTTGCGTTTGAGCGTTTTTAATCCAATCATAAAAAAGCCATGTTGTTCAACCCACTACCAACAAAAAGGTTCGTCATGCCCCATTCTTTTAAAAAGCGTTTTTTAATCGTTTATACCCTTTCTACCTTGCTTTTAGTGGGGGTTTTGTTAGCGTTGTTTTTCTTTTATGCGAAAAATAACCTTTTGGAAAACACCCAAATACGCATGCAATACACCGCTGATGCGATCGCTAAAAGCCTTTTAGAATTGGATAATACCTCTTCTTTAGAGCCTTTAAAAACCTTAGAAGAACGATTCAAAAACACCCCCTTTGTCTTATTGGATGCAGACAACAAAGTCAAGTTTTCTAATATCGGGGCGTTTGTGGCCTCTTTTAAAAATGACGCTTTAATCAAAACCCCTTATTTTGCGCTTAAAAAACAGGGCTTTTACCTCACAGACAGCGCCCCAACTAACCGCTTAGGGGTTTCTAAAATCATTATTGCAGAAGAAGAAATTCAAAAAAATTTTATCCCCCTTTATAAAATGATAGGCTATGTGTTTTTGGGTGCGAGTTTGTTTGTCGCGCTAATAGCTGGGTGGCTTTATAAAATCCAATAAAACTATTTTTCCACCAACGCAGGCTTATTTTTAAAGCTTTTAGTTGCATTTTCAAGCTGTTTTAGGGCTTCTTCTTTCGTTTTATAAGGGTCAATCAAATAATGCGTGAGGGAGTCTTTTTTCTTTATTTGGTAAGGGAAAGTTTTGAGCGTTTGCAAAAAATCCTTACTGGGCGCGTTCAAAAAAGCCCCAATTTGCAAGTAATACCCTTTAGGGATACCCGCATCTTTTAAGCTGGGTTTTGTTAAACTCTTTTTATTCTCGCTTTTAGGCGGTTCTTTTTTTAAGGGCTGGGATTGATTAATAGCGGTCTCTTGCTTATGGGCTTTTTTGATTTTTCTTTTCACCTTTTTGCTTTCTATATAAAAATCATATAAATCATGGATTCTTTGCTTCACATAAGCTTCATAGCAATTCTTATAAATCGGGCTGTTTTCAATAGAAGCCTTAGGGCTTATTAGCATGACTAACGCCACGCATTCTTCATGGGCGACTTTGAGCCATTCTTCTTCGCTTTGCTCCAGGATTTCTTTGATTTTGGGGAACTCATACTGCGTGCCTTTCCCCATATTTTCTAACATTTTGATAAGTTCTTCATGGACTTCATTGAGCCTTAATTGGATAGGGGGTAAATTTTTGGGCGTATTTTGAACGCTTTTAAGATCCGCTTTTTTGTCCTCTAAACCAACAGCGTTTCTTAAAAAGAGGAAAACCAACAACAGAGTCATTTTTAATATATTTTTTTGCATTTACCACTCCCATGTCAAGCTTTCTATCTTGTTGCGTTATGGTAATCAAAAATACCAAATACCGCCATAAGAATGGTTTAAAAACATGGGGTTTTAGTTACTTTATTTAAGGGGATAGGGGTATTTTGCGATAATTAAATAGCTTTGATATAATAACTTTTAAAAACCATGAAAGGCTTATGATGCAATCTTTAAGTTTATTGAACCAGTTGGGCGCTAAAATTGATGAATTGATTGAAAAAATCCAAAAACAAGAAGAAGAGTTGAACGCTTTACGCCAAGCAAACACCACACTGAATGCGCAAAATGAAGAAAAAGACATTCAAATCGCTATTTTATACGATGAATTGAGCGCTAAAGATAAGGGTATTCAAGGTCTTTATGACAAAATCTCTGATTTATTGTCATAAACCATTAAAAACATGTCTTTAGAAAACGATAGCTTAGAAATCACTTATTTAGGCAAACGCTATAAAATCTCTCTCAATAACACCTTTAGCGATGAGATGAAACGCACCCTAAAGGAGCGTTTCCATAACCAAGAATTAAACGCCTTAGAGCTTTTAAAGGACTATTTGCATGAAAGTTGTCAAAACGAGTATTTGCACAATGAACTCCAAAAACTTTTAGAAAAAATCTCATCATGTTCTATCACTTGATCGCTCCTTTAAAAAATAAAACCCCCCCTTTAACTTACTTTTCTAAAGAACGGCACCAAAAAGGAGCGTTAGTCAATATCCCTTTAAGGAATAAAACGCTTTTAGGCGTCGTTCTTGAAGAAGTTTCAAAACCCTCTTTTGAATGCCTAGAGCTAGAAAAAACCCCTTATTTTTTACTCCCCTTTCAAATGGAGCTCGCTATTTTTATCGCTCAATATTACTCGTCCAATCTTTCTTCAGTCTTAAGCCTTTTTACCCCTTTTAAAGAATGCGATTTAGTGGGGTTAGAAAAAATTGAGCCTGTTCTTAATATATTAAGCCAAACGCAAACCAACGCCTTAAAAGAATTGCAAAAACATTCAGCAAGCTTGCTCTTTGGCGATACGGGCAGCGGGAAAACTGAGATTTATATGCATGCAATCGCTCAAATATTAGAGCAAAAAAAAAGCGCTTTGTTGTTAGTGCCAGAAATCGCCCTCACCCCTCAAATGCAACAACGCCTTAAAAGGGTCTTTAAAGAAAATTTAGGCTTGTGGCATAGCAAACTCTCTCAAAATCAAAAAAAACAATTTTTAGAAAAGCTTTATTCGCAAGAAATCAAATTAGTGGTAGGCACACGAAGCGCGTTGTTTTTACCCCTTAAAGAGTTGGGTTTGATCATTGTAGATGAAGAGCATGACTTTTCTTATAAATCCCATCAAAGCCCTATGTATAACGCTAGGGATTTATGCTTGTATTTATCCCATAAATTCCCTATTCAAGTGATCTTAGGCTCTGCTACGCCAAGTTTGAATAGTTACAAACGCTTCAAAGATAAGGCTTTAGTGCGCTTAAAGGGGCGCTACACCCCCACGCAAAAAAACATTATTTTTGAAAAAACCGAGCGTTTTATCACGCCCAAACTCCTAGAAGTGCTGCAACAAGTGATAGACAAAAACGAGCAAGCCATTATTTTTGTGCCTACAAGGGCTAATTTCAAAACCTTGCTGTGCCAAAATTGCTATAAAAGCGTTCAATGCCCTTTTTGCAGCGTGAATATGAGCTTGCATTTAAAGACCAACAAACTCATGTGCCATTATTGCCATTTTTCAAGCCCTATCCCTAAAATTTGCAACGAGTGTCAAAGCGAAGTTTTAGTGGGTAAAAGGATAGGCACCATGCAAGTGTTGAACGAGTTGGAAGGCCTTTTGAAAGGCGCTAAAATAGCGATTTTAGATAAAGACCACACCAGCACGCCAAAAAAACTCCACAATATTTTAAACGATTTCAACGCTCAAAAAACGAATATCTTAATCGGCACTCAAATGATAAGCAAAGGGCATGATTACGCTAAAGTGAGTTTAGCGGTTGTTTTAGGCATAGACAATATCATTAAATCTAATAGTTACAGGGCTTTAGAAGAAGGCGTGTCGTTACTCTATCAAATCGCTGGGAGGAGCGCTAGGCAAATTTCTGACCAAGTGTTCATTCAAAGCACCGAAACCGATCTATTAGAAAATTTCTTAGAAGATTATGAAGATTTTTTACAATACGAATTGCAAGAAAGGTGCGAACTCTACCCGCCTTTTTCAAGGCTGTGTTTGTTGGAGTTTAAGCATAAAAACGAAGAAAAAGCCCAACAATTGAGCCTAAAAGCCTCCCAAACCCTTTCTTTGTGTTTAGAAAAGGGCGTAACGCTCTCTAATTTCAAAGCCCCCATTGAAAAAATCGCTTCTTCTTATCGCTACCTTATTTTATTGCGTTCCAAAAACCCTTTAAGCCTAATCAAAAGCGTGCATGCGTTTTTAAAAACCGCCCCCAATATCCCTTGCAGCGTGAACATGGATCCTGTGGATATTTTTTAAAAGTTTAGGTTTTCTATATTCTTTAAAAAACTTAAGTTTTTCTGGCGACTAACAGCGTGAAATTCACCCATTTAAACACCGCTTCCACATGCTTAAACCCCACGCTTTCTAAAAGCGCGACATTTTCTTTTAAACTATAAGGCACAAGCACATTTTCTAACGCTTCCCTTTTGAAAGCGATTTCATTGTGGCTGTAGCCTTGATTTTGTTTATAAAGGTAGTATAGCTCTATCATTTGCTTGTCTAATATCCGATCTTCGCTCATGATCTTTTCGCCCACCAATAAAACCCCATTCAACGCAAGGCTGTTATAAATCTTTTTGAGCAACACCTCTCTTTGCATGGGGCGGACAAATTGCAACACAAAAAGCAATGAAAACGCGCTCGCTTCTCTAAACTCAACCTCTAAAAAATCCATGCATTCAAAACGGACATTGTTAAAATCTTTTAATTTTTCTTGCGCTTTTTTAAGCATGGGCATGGAATTGTCAATCCCTACAAGCTCAATATCTTGTTGGATTTGTTGGTTAAGCACAATGAAAAAGTTCCCGGTAGAACAGCCTAAATCATAAATCAAGGGCTTAGGCAAGGACTTAGGATGGATATTTTCTTTTAAATTTTGAGCGATAAAATACGCTCCCAAATCCAACATCTCATAATAATAGGGGATGGAACGCTCCAGCATGTCGTCAAAAACATGAGCGACTTTCTCATCAAAACAAAAGCGTTTGTTTAGAGATTGATTAAACAGAGTGTCTTTCATTCAAAAAAGAAGCGTGGTTTAAAAACCTTTAAACCACTCTCCAAATAACGCTTAAGCTTTTTTATGCACCAACTCATTGATATAGTAATCCACTGAGCCTAAGCCTTCTTTTTTCGCCCATTCATAGCATTGAGAAACAAAATGCCAATTAATATGCCCATAGAATTTTTCCAAATACACAGGGCGCGCGTTTTTGTGGTCAATATAATAAGCATGCTCCCACACATCCACCACCAAAAGCGGCACTTTTTTATCCGTAACCGGGGTTTGAGCGTTGCTCGTTTGAATGATTTCAATTTTTTGAGTGTCTAAATTATACGCTGCCCAATTCCAACCAGAGCCAAACAGAGTGGTCGCGCTCTTAATGAAGTCTTCTTTAAATTTTTCCAATGAGCCAAAATCTTTTTCTAAAGCCCCTTTTAACTCATCGCTTAAAGCAGTCGCTTTCGGGCTTAAGCAATCCCAATAAAAATCGTGGTTATAAATTTGAGCGGCGTTATTGAACACGCCTCCGCTAGACTTTGTCAAAATAGCAAACAAAGAACTTTTCTCAAAATCCGTGCCTTTGATTAAGTTATTCAAATTATTCACATAAGTTTGATGGTGTTTCCCATGGTGGAAATCAAACGCCATAGGGCTTAAAAAATCTCCCATGCTGTCTTTAGCAAAAGGCAACTCTCGTAATGCAAACATGTTTTCTCCTTGTGATTAGATAGCCGTATTGTAATCATTTTTTAATACTTTTTGGTAAATCTTTTCTTAAAAATTAAATCGTTATGCAAATTTTGTAGATTTTAAGGGGTTTTTTAAAATGAAAACGACTTTTTAAACAAATTTTTTTTAAATTTTTTAAAAGTTAATTTTAATTGACTATTATTCTAACGCAATATAGCAATTCATTAGAAAGGATTTAACCATGCAAAAAGTTACTTTTAAAGAAGAAACATACCAATTAGAAGGGAAAGCCTTAAAAGTGGGCGATAAAGCCCCTGATGTGAAATTGGTCAATGGCGATTTGCAAGAAGTCAATTTGTTGAAGCAAGGCGTGCGTTTTCAAGTCGTTAGCGCGCTTCCTAGTTTAACCGGATCGGTTTGCTTGCTCCAAGCCAAACACTTCAATGAGCAAGCTGGCAAACTGCCTTCTGTGAGTTTTAGTGTTATTTCTATGGACTTACCTTTTTCTCAAGGACAAATTTGCGGCACTGAAGGCATTAAGGACTTAAGAGTCTTAAGCGATTTTAGGTATAAGGCTTTTGGGGAAAATTACGGCGTGCTGTTAGGTAAAGGCTCTTTACAAGGCTTGCTCGCTCGATCGGTGTTTGTTCTTGATGATAAGGGAGTGGTTATCTATAAAGAAATCGTTCAAAACATTTTAGAAGAGCCTAATTATGAAGCGCTTTTAAAAGTGTTGAAATAGGAAATCCTTAAAAGGAGGGGGCTACAATCTAGCAAGTCTCGATGCAAAAGTCTCACTTGTTAAAAAGCGTTGGTGATAAAAACTAAAAAATGAGAGATTCTTTTTAATCCACTTAAAAAAGTTTCACGCTATTTTTAAAAGAAAAGATTAAAAAAAACTCTATTTTCAATCAAACATTATCGCTTGATTAAAATCAAGCTTTTTAACGGGATAAGTCTTTCTCAAAGCCCATAGGGGGCTATGGATAAACTAAAATTTTTTAGAAGTCTTTTTTTAAGATTTCTTCCACTCTTAAAATGGTTACGAGTCTATCGTTTTGTTTCCCAATGCCATAAGTTAGATTGTTGTTATCGCTCAAAGTTTCTGGCACCGGATCAATATCCGTTTGCTTGATGCGAATGGCTTCAGTTAGGCGATCAATGAAAAACCCAGCGATCTGATCGTTATGGCGTACCACCAAATAACGAGTGTCTTTATTTTGTTTTTCAGCTTTCAAGCCAAACTTTAAACGCAAGCTAATCAACGGGAAGACATTACCCCTTAAATTGAACACGCCAAGCACATAGTTTGGGGTTTCAGGGACTCGTGTGTAGCCAATGGGTTTGACGATCTCTAAAATATTCAAAATGGGAATGGCGTATTCTTCATCGCCAATAATAAAGCCAATGAATTGCAAAATTTCTTCATTGTCTTCTGGTTTAGAACCTGCATTAGCTTCTTTTTGTCTTTCAAATAAATCTTTCAATTGATTGCTCACGATTGGTCTCCTTCTAATTTAATGCTGCGCTTCACTACGGTGGTTAAATACTCGCCGCTATAAGGTTTGGTGATGTATTCAGTCATGCCGGATTCAACGCCGCGCATCCTATCGGTTTTAGTTACCCGACTGGTTACTGCGATCAAAGGCAGGTTTTTGAATTTATTGTATTTACGCACTTCAGAAGCGAAAGTGTAGCCGTCCATCTTGGGCATTTCAATATCCACTAAAATAGCGTCCGGAATCTTATCGCCATTTTTAAGCATTTCTAAGCCCTCTAAGCCGTTAGTAGTCTCTAAAAGCGTGATGCCTAATGGTTTTAAACATTTGCGGATAATCGCTCTGTCCGTGCTGCTGTCATCAATCGCTAAGACAACATAATCGCTAGGGGAATTTTTGCTCTTCGTGCTTTCGGATTCGTTCATTAAGGTAGTGATATTGACTTTGATGCTTTTTGCCATATCCATCATCGCCCCCACATCTACAATGAGAGTGATTTTCCCATCGCCTCTTACCGTAGCGCCAGCAATGCCTCTAGTGTTTTTAAGATAGTAACCTAAAGATTTGATGACCACTTCTTCTTGACCGATCAAATAATCCACGATCACGCCAATTTTTTGATCGGCTAAGCCAATGATGACCACATACACATCTGAGTTGGATTCCAAAATAGCATCCACTTTAAAAATATCAGAAAGGCGCACCAAAGAAAGCACCTCATCTCTCAAACGCAACACGCTCTTGCCATCAACGGTATAGATTTCATCTTGGCTGATGCGCACGGTTTCTAAAACTGAAGAAAGCGGGATAGCGTAATATTCTTCTTGAACGCCCACGAGTAAAGCTTGAATGATAGCTAAAGTGAGAGGGATTTTAAGCTTTTGAGTCGTGCCTACCCCCACTTCTGAATCAATTTCAATGATCCCATTGAGCTTTTCAATATTGGTTTTCACCACATCCATGCCAACGCCCCTGCCTGAAACATTGGAAACGACTTTTGCGGTAGAAAAGCCTGGCTTGAAAATGAGGTTAAACGCTTCCCTATCGCTCATGCCTTCAGCGTCTCTTTCGCTAATCACCCCTTTTTCAATCGCTTTTTCTTTAAGCATCACAGGGTCTAATCCCTTGCCATCATCAGAGATTTTAATCACAATGTGGTTGCCCTCATTATACGCGCTCAATTGCACTTTACCGGTTTCAGGCTTGTTAAGCCTTCTTCTTTCTTCTAAAGGCTCAATCCCATGATCGCATGAGTTGCGGATAATGTGAATGAGCGGATCGCCAATTTCTTCTACAATGGATTTGTCTAATTCGGTTTCTTCGCCCTCAATGATCAATTCAATGCTCTTGCCTAATTCCCGGCTCAAATCCCTTACCATGCGAGGGAATTTATTGAACACTTTGCCCACTGGTTGCATCCGGGTTTTCATCACCGCAAGTTGCAAGTCTGTCGTTACCGCTGAAATAGAAGAGACCACCTGGTTTAATTCCTCTAAAAACTTTTCCCCATCATAGCGTTCTTCCACATCGCTATAGATTCTAATCAAGCGATTCTTGCCCAACACAAGCTCACCGATTAAATTCATCAAGTGATCCAAGCGGCGCACATCTACCCTAACGGTTTGCTCCACGCCAATAGAAGGGGCTTTATTTTCTTCAGTATCTGCTTTAGCCTTAGCTTTAGTTTCTGTTTTAGGGGCTTTGGGGGTTTCTGTTTTAGGGGTTTCTTTTGCTGGGGCGACTTCTTGTTTAGGCTTGGCTTGATCTTCTTGCTTTTTTTGAGCCCTTCGTTCTTTATCGGCTTCTTGGCGTTTGTTAAGTAGGCGTTCAATTTCCGCTTCCACTTCTTCAGCGCTCATGTTGGCATAGTCCAAATCCGGCTCATCGGCTAGCGGGTTATCGCTTGTAAGGTTTTCTGTAGTAGGGGTTTTATTTGCTTTAACTTCTTCTTTCGCTTTTTCTTTATTTTCTTTTTTTACTTCTTTTTCTGGGGCTTCTTTAGTCCCTGAAGTTTCTTTAGTGCCCTCTAAATTTTGGCTCGTAATGGCTTGAAGCTTTTTGACTACTTCTTCAATCTCGTTTTCCTTGCCGTTATTAGTATCCGATCCGGTATCTCTAATCGTTACGAGTAAGGTTTTCATCAAATCAATGGAGCGCAACACGACATCCATAATATCCGGCGTGATCTTAATTTCGCCCTTTCTGGCGCGATTCAAGACATCTTCCATGTTGTGCGTGAGGTGCGTGAGAATATTAAGATTCAAAAACGAGCTAGAGCCTTTAATGGTGTGGGCGACTCTAAAAATGCGATTGAGCAAGTCCAAATCTTCAGGGTTATGCTCTAATTCCACCAAATCCTGATCCAATTGCTCGTTCATTTCAAAGGCTTCAATCAAAAAGTCTTCCATTATTTCTTGCAAATCATCCATTTAAAACCCCTTTTTAGCGTTTGAGATAAGAGTATTTTACAATTTTATAAAAAAAATTACGCATTCTTGTCTAAAATCTTAGAAATTTCTTCGGTGAATTTTTCCGCATCAAACTTGACCAAATACGCCACAGCCCCCATTTCTTTAGCCCTTTCAGCGCTGTAATTATCGCAAATAGAAGAATTAAAAATCACAGGAATATAAGCGAACCTGGGGTCTTTTTGGAGCTTGAATAAGAAATGATAGCCATCCATTTTAGGCATTTCAACATCTGAAATAATGAATTTCAAATGCTTTCTCAAATCGTCCCCGTATTTTTTGAATAGCATTTCTAATTTGTTCAACCCATCTTCCCCATCCACAGCTTCCGTGATGCTAAAACCCAATTTACTCAAATGGTTTTTTAAGGTTTTTCTCGCCGTTCTGCTATCGTCTAAAAACAACACTTCGCCTTCAAAACGCTCTTTAGGGGTGTCTTTAGTGTTTTTGGCGTCTTCATTAAGTTTTAAATCGTCTAAAATGCTTTCTAAATCCAAAATGAGTAGGGTTTTGTCGTTTTCAATGCGTGTCGTGCCGGTGATATTTTCTTTATTGATGCTATTAGAGGCACTAAAGGATGCAGGCTCCACATCTTTCCAGCTAATGCGCCTGATACGCCTAGCGGAATGGACTAAAAAACCCAATTTGACATTATTAAATTCCGTGATAATGACGATTTTTTCGTTTTCCTTGCTTTTATCTGGGACAATCCCTATCCATTTGGCCAAGTCTATAAGCGGGATGATCGTGGAGCGCAAATCAAACACGCCGATAATGTAATCCAAATTCGTGGGGTATTCAAAAAGGGTGGGCATGGGGATAATCTCTTGGACTTTAGCCACATTAATGCCATAAATCCCCTCATAAGGGACGCCCTCTTGCATGCCATAAATACGAAAATCCACGAGTTCTATCTCGCTTAGTTTTAAATCGTTAGCTGTTTTTTCTGCCATGATTTAGGCGTCCTTATCTTGAGATGGTTCTAAAACGCTTGATGATACCTTAAAAAGGCTTTGTTCGTAATAAAAGGAGGGCAGTGGGCAATAAATCGGCGCATTCAAGGGGATTTTTGCGCCGCTTTTGAGATGAAAATGCCCCTCTATAATGCCATCAATGCTATCAAGGTTAAGATCTTTAATATAATTTTGATAGGCTTTTAGGCGCTTTTCAATAAAAGATTGCAATTCTTTTGGCTCTAATTCCCAAAGGCGGACGGGTTTTTGATAAATGAGTTTTTTCAAAAAAGGGTATAAGGTTTTAAAGCTCGCAAGATTTAAAAAAGTTAAAAAAAATCTAGCCCAAGTGGAAGTGAGCTGCGTGATGTAAAATTCATACGCTTTAGTGATGAATAAATCCCCATGGGCTAGCAAAAAGCGTTTGTTATCATATTGGAATAATACGGGCTGGTTTTGGCGCTCAAAAACCACCACTTTAGAATTGAATACAAAACGCATGGAAAAATCATGGTTGCCTTCAAAATAAAAGACTTGTGAAATTTCGCTTAACGCATGGATTAAGCCAATGATTTTTTGCTGCTCTTTATCTAGGGGTAAATAGCCCACAAGAACATGGAAAATATCGCCCATGAAAAAGACTTGTGGGGGTTTGGCGCTTAAAAGTTCTTGAAGCGTATGGATTAAATGAGGGCTTTTGGGCAAAAAATGCACATCAGAGATAAAAACAGCCCCATTTTTAAGCGTATAAGTTTCTAGCATCTTACTCTTTGAACAAAAAAGAGCCAATCCTTAAAAGATTCGCCCCGCAAGCAATCGCTAATTCAAAATCATCACTCATGCCCATTGAAAGAACGCTCGCATTCTTTATTTGGTCAAAAAGCTTTTTGGTGGTGATGAAGGATTTTTCAATTTCCTTTTCATCATCAGCATGAGCCCCTATACACATCAGCCCCTTAAGCTTGAGGCGCTTGCAAGTTTCACTGATTTGAGAATAAGTTTCTAGCGCTTCTTCAGGCACCACCCCGCTTTTACTTTCCTCATACGCGCTATTAACCTGTAAAAGGGCGTTTAAAGTTACGCCTAGTGTTTCGCAACGCTTTTCTATGTTTAAAGCGAGTTTTAAAGAGTCTAAAGAATGCAAAAGGGCGGGTTTTAAACTCAAAAGCGCGTTGATTTTATTTTCTTGTAAAGAGCCTATCATGTGCCATTCAAGGGGCAAATGCTCTAAGGAATGCATTTTAGTTTTTAAATCTTGAACTTTATTTTCTCCAAAAGCCCTTTGAGAGCAGTTGTAGTAATGTTGGATAGCTTCTGGAGGAGCGTTTTTTGAAACAGCCACGATTTTGACAATATGGTGTCTTGAATAGGCGGTGCGAGCCTTTTCTATTTTGGTGATGAGGGTATCAATCCTTTGGCTATAATCTAACATAATCCTTCTTTATGGCTATTCTTTATAGATCTTCTTTGTGCGTGCTGAAAGAATGCGTGAGATGGAATTTTTGGTTTAAAGTTTCAAAATCTTTTAAAAGCCCTTTCTTTTTCAAATTTTCTATGACTTCCATGGAGCAATTCGTTTCTACTGGTACCATTCTCTAAAATGTTTGTCCATAACGCCCTTATTGGTAGCGTCTATAAAAAAACAATGTTTAGAGGTGAGGATATCACGCTTGGCGTCAATGTTATTAACGATGCGCCATAACAGCATGTAGGGGTTGTTTAAATCGTTGCTGGTATGCTCTACAAAGATGACAATGCGTAAATGTTCTTCAAAACCGAGCAAGTTTTTAGCCAATTCAATGACGCTTTTGTCTTTCTTTTCCACGCTAATGACGCAAATGGGGTTACGAGTGTGCGGGTAATATTGCTTCAAAAGAACGATATTTTGCATTTTATCTTGTAAAAGCGCTAATAAGGCACTATCGTTTAAAAGCGTGGGGTAGGGGGTATTGCTTTTAGAAGTCGCATCAATACCGAGTTTCCCTCCCATAGCGTATTCAGGGCTTGCATGATCTAAAGCGTCGCATATGCCTTGAGAGATGAGCGCGTTTTCTTTAGAAAAATTCTCTAGTATATACTCAATGATAGCGTTGGTGTCCCTTAGATTAGGAGCGTCTTCATTGACAAAAATCGCATGCTTGACAAAGCTCATCTGCCCCACGCCCCAAAAAGCATGCATGACTTGTTTGGCATGAGCGTTATAGCGCGTGTGTATTTTGGCTAAAATCAAATTATGAAACACCCCATTTTCTGGCATGCAATAATCTATGAGATTGGGGGCGTTCATTTGAAGCAAGGGCAAGAACAAGCACTCAGTCAAATACCCCATGTATTTGTCTTCTAAAGGGGGCTTACCCACCACAGTGGCTAAGTAAATGGAATCTTTTTTATAGCTAATGGTTTTGACTTCTAAAACAGGATAAGACTCAATGGGGGTATAATAGCCCGTGTGATCCCCAAAAGTACCTTCAAGCTCTAGCTTTTCGCAATCCACAAACCCTTCTATCACAATATCGCAATCCCTTGGCACGCTCAAAGAATTACTCAAGCATGGCATTACTTGCGCTTTTTTTCCTCTCATAAACCCATAGAGCATGAGTTCATAAACCCCATAAGGTAAGGGGGCTGTCGCGCACCATGTGTAGAGCAAATCCCCACCAATAGCGATACTGACAGGCATTTTGACTTTAGCCTTAGCGTATTCGTGGAAAAAGAGTTGGGAGTCTTTATGGATTTGCCAGTGCAAGCCCAAATGGTTTTTATCATAAACTTGCAAGCGGTATATGCCCAAATTCTTTTTTTTATGATCTAGGCTTTGGGTATAGACTTGCCCCATAGTGATAAAAGCCCCGCCATCTTTTTCCCAAGTTTTTAAAACGGGCAGATCCCACAAATTGACTTCTTTGTCTTGCTTGATGATGAGATCTTTAGGGCGAGCAGTTTTTTTAGGGAAAATGTGTCTTAAATCCCATAAATCTTTTAAGACTTTCAAACCCTCAGTGAAATTTTTAGGAGCACTAAAGTGCAAGAACGCTTGCATGCGTTGTTGCAGACTTTCTATGGGGGTTTTTAACAAAAGATCCAAGCGTTTGAAAGAGCCAAAAGCGTTCATTAAAACCGGCATGTCAAAGGTTTTGATCTGGCTATGCTCTTTTCTTATGGGTTGCGTGAATAAAAGGGCTTTGCCCCCATTAGGTTTTTTCGCTTCTATATAAGCCAAATGAGCGATTTCTAAATCCACTTCAAGGGGAGTGTCAATGACTTCTAATTCGTTATGCTTTTTTAAAAGCTTTAAAAAATCTCGCATCCAACTACCTTAAATAACCACATAATGAACGCTTAAGCATGCAGGAATGTTTTTAAGCTCTTCTAAAACTTCCAAAGAAACTTCTTCATCTACAATAATGAGCGCTAAGGCTTCTTTTTGCGTGTTGCGCCCCAAACGAAAATCAGCGATATTAATGCCATGCCTAGCGAACGCATTCCCCACGCTCCCAATAACGCCTGGAATATCCGTATTCCTGAATAAAAGCATTTTACCCTTTGGCTCTATATCAATATGAAACCCATCAATCTCAGTGAGTTTTAAAATATCTTCTTCAAACACCGTGCCGCTCACGCTGATTGAACCATTAGCCGCATTGAGAGTTAAAGAGAGCATGTTTTTATAGGGCGAAGCGCTTTCTTTAAGGCTAACTTTAATCTCAATGCCTCTTTCTTTGGCCACAAAGGGGGCGTTAATGTAATTGATTTTATCCCCTACAACGGGTTTTAACACCCCTACTAGTGTAAAAGCGACAAGGGCGTCTTTGAATTGGTTGATCTCCCCACAAAGACTGAGTTCAATTTTTTGGCACACGCCCTTATGGATTTGACTGGAAAAATAACCCAGTTTTTGCGCTAAATTCAAATAGGCTTTTGCGCTCGCATCAAAAGCTTGCATGGGTAAATTCAAAGCATGCGGGTGGCTTGAACCCCTTAAAGATTCCATAACCCCTTGAGCGGCTTGTTTGGAAATTTCTTCTTGGGACTCTAAAGTGTTCGCACCAATATGAGGAGTCGCATACACATTGGGCAAGTCTAAAAGCTTGTTATGAATGCCAGGCTCTTTAGAAAAGACATCAATGCCAAGCCAACGCACTTTTTTGGTTTCTAAAGCTTCATAAAGAGCGTCTTCATTATAAAGCCCCCCTCTAGCGCAATTGATCAAAATAACCCCTTTTTTCATGCGTTCAATCTCTTTAGCGCCTATCATGTTAATGGTTTCTTTGTTTTTAGGGGTGTGGATAGTGATCATATCGCATTGCAAAATATCTTCAAAATTTTTTGTGTAAATGACCCCTAAATCAGTGGCTTTTGAAGAAGGGATATAAGGATCATAGGCTAGAACCTCCATTTCAAAGGCTTTAGCCCTAATGCCCACCCTAGAGCCAATATTCCCAAAACCAATGATTCCTAGCTTTTTATTTTTCAATTCCGTGCCATACCAGTCTTCTCTTTTCCATAGCCGTTGGTGTTTGATTTGATCGTTCGCGCAAGGGAATGAGCGCACCGCATTGATCAAATGCGCCATGGTCAATTCCACAGCAGCAATCGTGTTAGCGGTAGGGATATTCATCACCACAATCCCTTTTTGAGAGCAGCTTTCTAAATCAATATTATCCACTCCCACGCCCGCTCTCACAATGGATTTTAGGTGGGTTAAGGGCTTTAAAAAATCGCTTGTGATAGGGGTCATGCTGCGAGTGATGAGCGCATCCATAGGGATGAGTTTCTCTAAAAGCTCCTTTTTGGGGCATTTGGAATAGTCATGCAAGACAATGTCTTTTTGGGCTTTTAAAATTTGAATGCCTTTAGCATGGATGGGGTCGCAAATGGCTACTTGATACATTTTTATCCTTTGAATTTAAAAAACAGCATGATAGCGTATTTTATAATAGTCTAAATCAGCTAAAAAGCGTTCTTTTTTGTTTTTGTCTAAATAGATGATGAGATTAGGTTGGTTTTTGGTGCTATCGTAAGCGTAATCAATTTGTTCTTTTTTGAGGATTTCTTTTAAGCACCACCATTGATAGTCCTTTAAATCCTTAATGATAAGCTTTGAATATTCCCTTTTTTTTTCTTCAAAAGGGATTTCAAAATAATGCTCCACAACGGGGTAATTGATAGATTCTTGTGCATCAAGGTTTTGAGAAAGGGTGTTACTATGATCTTCTTCGTTATGGGGGGCTTTTTCATCGTTAGGGGTATTAGGATTATTAGGGCTTTCTTCTAGGTTGATTTCATGGCTTTTTTCATTGGTTTGAGGGATCGCATTGGTTTGAGGGATCGCATGAGAAGCAACAGGCATTTCTTTTTTAACGCTTAAAAACAAATAGGCTAAAACGCCAAGAGCGACAGCTAGGGAAATAAAAGCAACAACACCCTTAAATCTCATGCCATTCTCATGCTTTTAAAATCACTCTTTAGAGTTTTTCTTTAAGAATATCCCCTAAAGTCATTTTATCATCGCTCGTGTTAAAGGCTTGCAATTCTTCTTTTTCTTTTTTACGCTCTAACCTATGCACAGAAGCACGCACTTTGTTGTTAGACTTTTCAATCGCAACAACCACGCAAGTGATTTCCTGCCCCATTTTGATTTCATCTTTTTTCAAGGGGTTCAAATCTTCATTTTTGATCAGCACATCAATGCCATCAGCATTAATGAAAACGCCAAAATCCTTAATGCTCACCACTTTGCCTTGAATCACGCTGTCTGTTTTATGCTTTTGAGCGAATTCTTCTGTAGGGGAAGTAACCAAGTGCTTCGCGCTCAAAGAAATCTTTTTATCTTTTTTGTTGATTTTAAGGATTTTCACTTTGATCGCATCGCCAATTTTATAGTGGTCTTTGCATTTTTTATCTTTATCCCAAAAAGCGTCGTGATTGTGGAGCAAACCATCCACCCCACCCAGATTCAAAAACGCCCCAAAGTCCGTTAAAGTCGCCACTTTGCCCTCTACAATATCCCCCACTTGGTGTTTAGATTCAAAAACATCAAAAGGCCTGTTAGTGAGTTGTTTTAAAGAAACCCTTAAGCGGCGGTTTTTAGGATCAATGTCAATGATCTTCACATCAATTTCTTGCCCCACGCTCAAATAATGGCTAGGGTGGCTGACATTTTTATCCCAAGAGATTTCAGAAACATGCAAAAAGCCTTCAATATCATTACCAATATCCACAAACACCCCATAATGTTCAATGTTGCTCACCACCACCTTAATGGCGTATCCGGGCTTTAGTTTGTCTTGGATCTCTTCCCATGGGTCTTCTATGGTCGCTTTTATGGAGAGTGAAAGGCGTCTTTTTTCTGCATCATAAGCGATGGCTTTGACATAGACTTCATCGCCCTCTTTGTAGTATTTTTCAGGATTGACTGGTCCTTTATGGCTAATTTCAGAATAATGGACCAAGCCCTCAATCCCCTTAGCTTCTACAAAAATGCCAAAAGGGGTGATCTGGCGTATAACCCCCAATACCGGCTCTGTAGCTTCTAACAATTCTTTAGAAACCTCAAGTTGCCGTTTGTCATTGACTTCAAAGAATCGTTTGCGAGAAATATTGATAGAATGGTTTTCCTTATCCACACGAATGATACACGCTTTAATGCGTTTGCCGATATGGTTTGCGTCATTCTTTAAAGAAGAGTGCGAGCGGGAGAGGAAATACTCCACGCCTTGAGACTCCACGATATAGCCCCCTTTATTCTTGCCTACAATCTTGCCCTCAATAATGGCGTTTTCATAGTTTTCGCCCAATTCTTCAATTTTAGCCTGAATCTTTTGTTGGGAAATGGTCTTTTTGTAGGAAACGCTAGGGTGTTCACCTTTTTCGGACACATGCACGACAATGGGGTCATTTTTTTGATACAGCAACTGCCCCTTTTCATCGGTGATCTCGCTTAAAGCCAAACGGCCTTCTGTCTTACCGCCCACGCTCACCATGGCATAACCATCATTCTCATTGATGGAAACGATTAGCCCTTCTTTGATAGTGCCTTTTTCTAGGGTTTCTTCTTTTTCTAATTGTTTTTTAAAGAGTTTTGCGAAGTTTTCCTCCTCGTCATTAAAGTTCTGATCATCTGCTATCTTGCTCATTGACTGCCTTACTATAAAATAAATATAAAATCCTTATGGAGATTGTATCCTTTTTTGGCTTACAAAATCGTTTAAAAACTAACAATTAGCGGTTTTTTTAAAGAAAATTTTCAAAATGTGTTAAATCGTGCTGATTTTTTGCTTGACATTTTCTATAATCCAATCTGGCGTGGAAGCCCCAGCGGTAATCCCGCACAATTTTTTATCCTTAAACCACGCTAACTCTAATTCGTTTTCATCTTCTACCAAGTAGCTGTCTTTGCAATGCTGTTTGGCGATGCTTAAGAGCTGTTTGGTGTTTGAAGAAGTTTTACCGCCCACGACTATCATAATATCCACTTCCTTACTCAAATCCAAAGCGGCTTTTTGGTTGTAGGAAGTGGCGTTGCAAATCGTGTTAAAAATACGCACTTCAGTGCATCTTTCCACCAAATAAGAAGCGATTTGCAAGAGTTTTGGGGTTTGTTTGGTGGTTTGAGAAACTAAAGCCACTTTCCGTTGGAGCTTTTTTTCTTGCAATTCTTCTAACGAATTGACGACTAAAGCCTGGTTAGTGGCATAGCTTATCACGCCCTTGACTTCAGGGTGGTTAATGTCCCCAAAAAGCACGATTTGATACCCCTCTTTACTCATGGATTCCACAATCTGTTGAGGTTTGATCACATACGGGCAAGTCGCATCAGTGATTTTGACCCCCTTATTTTTCAAGTATTCTAAATCCTGTTTAGGAATGCCATGGGTTCTTATGATCACGCTTTTATTTTTAGGGATTTTTTTAGGATCTTCTTCAATTTTCACATTGAAGTTTTTTTCCAAACGATTGATTTCTTTAGCGTTATGAATGAGCGAGCCAAAAATCAAGCTGTTTTGATTTTTTTCAGCGATTTGTATCGCTCTTTTGACGCCAAAGCAAAAACCATAATCCTTAGCCATTTTAATTTCCATTGAGACTCCTTTTTTTGAATAGATTGAGCCAAAGCTGAAAGGTTGGGAAAGAAATGTTTGCGTATTCTAAATTATCAATTTCTAAAGGTAAAACTAAAGTTAAAATAGCGAAACTCATCGCAATCCTGTGATCATTGAAGCTTTTGATAAGGGGGGGTTTAATCTTAGAAAAATGTTGCTTTAATTGGCTTATATCTTCTAATCCCTCTATGTAAAACCCGTCTTCAAATTCTTCGCATTCAATCCCTAAAGCTTTGAAATTAGAAATAACCGCTTTAATCCTATCGCTTTCTTTAGCTCGTAAATCTTTAGCGTTTTTAACCATGCTTTTGCCTTTTGCAAAAAGCATAGCGATGCTTAAAGCGGGGATTTCATCAATAAGGCTGGCGGTATTTTGATCAATATTGATCGCTTTTAAAGGGGCATGCTCTATATAAATATCGCCAATGATTTCTAAATCTTTGGATTGAATCGCATACTCTATGGAAGTGCCCATTTTTCTCAACGCTTCAAAAGCTTCTATGCGAGTGGGGTTGAGCAAGACATTTTTTAAAAGAAGGCGGCTTTTTGGCGTAATCGCGCAAGCGAGGGCGAAAAAAAACGCGCTAGATGGATCATTAGCTATCGTAAAATCAAAAGCTTCTAGGGGTTTTTCTAGGGGTGAAATTTTTAAAACGCCGTCTTGATTTTGAATGTTAGCTCCCAAACTTTTAAGCATGATTTCTGTGTGGTTACGGCTAAGCTCGCTTTCTTTATAAACGCTTACGCCTTGAGCTTGCAAAGCGCTTAAAATAAAAGCACTTTTGACTTGAGCTGAAGCGATAGGGCTTTCATAATGGCAAGCTTTTAAGGGACTCCCTAAGATCACTAAAGGGGCGAAATGGTTATCCTCTCTCCCTAAAATCCTTGCCCCAAACGCCTTTAAAGGCTCAATGATTCTTTTCATGGGGCGTGCGTTTAAGGAATTGTCCCCGCTTAAAACAAAAAGCCCTTTTTGAGCGCTTAAAAGCCCGCTGTATAAACGCATACTGGTGCCAGAATTGTTGCAATTTAAAATCTTGTTAGGCTCTTTTATAGCCGTTGGGGGCGTGATTTTAAAAGAATTTTTGGCGGTATTTTCCACTTTAGCCCCTAAATTTTGAGCGATTTCTAAAGAGCTTAAACAATCTTCTCCCATTAAAAAATTCCGCACGAAACAAGGTTTTTGAGCGAGCAGGCTAAAAATAACGGCTCTGTGCGAGAGCGATTTATCGCTGGCGTTAATGTCAAGCTCTATCACATATTATCCTTTATGTTATCCCTTAAGGCGGGCGTTAAATTCTTTTTCTAAAATTTCAAGCGCTTTTTGAACAACTGAATTGACCTCTTCATCGTTCAGGGTTTTTTCTAAAGAATGGATCACACAACGCACGCTTAAGGCTATGGTGTTATCGCTTTCTTTAAAAATATCAAGGGGTAGAATCTCGCTTAAATTAGGGATTTGAGCGTTCTTTAGGGCTTTTTTAATCTTGCTAAAAGCGGTATTTTCATCAATGATGAGAGTCAAATCCCTCACACTGCTAGGGTAAATGCTAAAGGGTTTTAACAGCATGGCATGGCGTTTGAGTTTAGAAGCGTCTATCTCAGCGTAATAGCTTTCAAACAAATCCCATTCTTGGATCACTTTAGGGTGGATTTTAGCAATTGTGCCGATGATTTCATTGTTTTGAATGATTTTAGCGCTCTGGTAGGGGTGGTTAATGGGGGTTTGAGTGGTTAGTTTTTCCAAGCTGAAATCCCCTATAATTCTTGAAACGCATTCAGCGAAAGAGTAAAAATCCCACGCCTTGCCTTTAGCATCAGGGTAGCTCTCTTTTTTTTGTAAGCCGCTTATTAAAAAGCCTAGTTTTTGGATCTCTTCTCTTTTAGAGTTATACACGCTCCCCTTTTCATAAAGGGCGATGCTTTTAAACCCTAAATTTTTATTCCTTAAGCTGGCGTCTAAAAGCCCGCAAACAAGGCTCGTTCTTAGGGTGTTTAACTCCGTTGTGATAGGGTTTTGCAATTCTAGGGGATCTTCTAAAACTTCAAAGCCCAGTTTTTGCTGTTTTTCTTTAGAGTAAAACACGTAATGAATGACTTCTTTAAAACCGCAAGCGAGAGCCTTGTGCTTAAGGTTTTCAAAAAAGCGGTGCGTGTCATAATGGGGGTTTGAATTTTTGCTACTGATACAATCAAGGGGCTTTGAGATCAAATTATCAATCCCTACAAAGCGCAAGATTTCTTCAGCAATATCTTGGATCGTTTTAATGTCATGCCTGAAATTGGGAACGATAACCTCTAAAATTGGGGGTTTTGAGTTTGGCTCTTTTACGCTGACTTTAAAGCCTAAATTTTTTAAAATGCCTTGAATTTTTTCTTTTTCTACAGCAAGCCCCAAAATTTCAGTAATGTCTTCAAGTTGGAATGTAAGGGTGCGATCTTTTAAAGAATGCTTAGTTTGTTTGCTTTCTAAAATCGTGGCTTTCAAATGAGCGCTTAAAAAATTCAAGCCGTCTGATAGATTAGGGTTACTCCCCCTAGCGCTCCTATAAATAAGGGCGTTGTCTTTTTGAAGCGTTTTATCTTTTAGGGCGTGTAATTTTAAAGACAGGTTTATCGGATCAGTATAGCTCGCTTCTAAAAGCAAATATTCGCTCAAATCTTTTTGATCTTGATGCTTGATAGCGATAGTGGAGCGTTTTTGATGGTTGATATAAACGCTTTCAAGGTTGTTTTCATCGTTTTTCACGCTCAAATCAACAGGGGTTGTATTCAGGCTATAAGCGTTCAATATTACCCCACTAAAATGCGCGCTAAATTCTATGAAATTGTTCAGTTCGTTCTCGCTTAAGGCATTATTGTGAGCGAGCGAAAGCTTGATATTTAAAGGGGTTTTTAAAGAATGGTTGCAAATTAAATAATAAGCCAGATGCGATTCAATATTTTCATCCGCATGAAGCGCAATTGAATCGCTTTTTGGCGTAAAATTTAAAGCCTTGATAGGTTTTAGGGGCGTGTGATAAAAGGCGCTAATTTCTCTGGCAATACCTAAAACGCTCAAGCAATCCCCACGATTAGGAGTCAATGAAATTTCTAAAACATGCGTGTTGAAAGGGGCGTATTCATGTAATTCCTTCCCCAAAACCAACTCCCCAACGCTCTCATCTAATTCCAAGATGCCATCATTGATTTTGGGGAAGCCTAATTCAATGCTAGAGCAAATCATGCCACAGCTTTCAACCCCCCTAAGCTCGGTTTTAGCGATTGTGGTTGAGCCTATGATCGCTCCTTTGAGGGCGACTGGTGCAAATTGGTTTTTTGCGACATTTTTAGCCCCACACACGATTTGCAACACTTCTTTACCCACATCCACTTGACACACGCTGAGTTTTTCAGCGTTTTTATGGGGGGCTTTTTCTAAAACCTTACCCACAACCACATTTTTAGGGGCAACATAAGAAACACAGCTTTCCACTTCTAAACCTAAGCGACTCAAATCCTCACAGAGTTTGGCTATATCTTTAGGCGTATTGACAAAAACATTCAAATCATTAACGCTTAGTTTCATTAAAAACTCTCCAACACTCTCAAATCAGTTTCAAAGAAACTGCGTAAATCATTGATTTGACAAGTCAGCATGGCTAATCTTTCAATCCCCATGCCAAAAGCAAACCCGCTCACATTCTCATACCCTATGGCTTCAAACACCGCATTATTGACCATGCCACAGCCCAACACTTCCAGCCAGCCTGTGTGCGAGCAAACCCTACAGCCTTCTTGCTTGCAAAACACGCAACTAATATCCACTTCAGCGCTTGGCTCTGTGAAAGGGAAAAAGCTAGAGCGCCACCTTAATTTCACGCCGCCAAAGAAATAATGCAAAAAGTCTTCGATCACACCTTTTAAATGTGTGAAACGGATATTCCCTTTTTGATCCACGACAAGCCCTTCAATTTGGTGGAACATGGGCGTGTGGGTCAAATCGTAATCGCGCCTAAAGGTTTCGCCTAGACAGATCATTTTAATGGGTGGGGTTTGTTCTTGCATGGTGTGGATTTGAACGGGCGAAGTGTGGGTCCTTAAAAGCTTGTGATCTTTAAAATAGAAAGTGTCTTGCATGTCTCTTGCAGGATGGTAAGGGGGCAAGTTTAAAGCGCTGAAATTATGGAAATCATCTTCCACTAAAGAGCCGACTTCAAGCTTATATCCTAATGGGGTAAAAAATTCAATGATTTTATTTTTAGTATAATTCAAAGGGTGAGAAGAGCTTGTTTTGATAGCGTTAAACAAGCTCACATCAATTTTTTCTTTTTTCAAGCGTTCTTCTAATTCAAGCTCTAAAATAGCCTTTTTTTTCCATTCAAAGGCTTTTTCAAACGCTTGTTTATAATGGTGGATTTCTTTGGCAAAGGCGTTTTTTTCTTCGCCGTTCAAGTTTTTGAGTTGGTTGAATTTATCCGCAAAAACCCCCTTTTTACCCAAAGCATTCAAGCGTGCTTCTTCTAACTCTTTGCTATTAGTAACCTTTTCTAATCGCTCTATTAAGGTGTGCAATAACGATCCTTATATTTTATTTTTAAAAAGCTATAATACAACTTTAATAAAAGAAAAACCTTAAAAGGGAGCAAAAAAGCATGAATGTGTTTGAAAAAATAATCCAAGGCGAAATCCCTTGTTCTAAGATTTTAGAAAACGAGCGTTTTTTATCCTTTTATGACATTAACCCTAAAGCCAAAGTGCATGCGTTAGTGATCCCTAAACAAAGCATTCAGGATTTTAATGGCATCACCCCAGAGCTTATGGCGCAAATGACAAGTTTTATTTTTGAAGTGGTGGAAAAATTAGGCATCAAAGAGAAGGGTTACAAGCTTTTAACGAATGTGGGTAAAAACGCGGGGCAAGAGGTGATGCATTTGCATTTTCATATTTTAAGCGAGGATATGCATTAAAAGCGTTGGTGGTATTTCGTGCAAGCGTTTTTAAACAGGAGTTTTGCTCCTTTACTCAATCCTAACGAGAGCGTTTTAGAGCAGGTTAAATCCAGTATCATTTTAAAAAAAGGGATGTCTTATTTTGACTGGGGGGCTTCAGGTTTAGCGAGCACTTTAGTGGAAAAGCGCGTGAAATCCTTACTGCCTTATTACGCGAACGCTCATTCTGTCGCTTCTAAACATGCGATTTTAATGGGCATGCTTTTAAAAGAGTGCCAAGAAAAGTTAAAGCGTTCTTTAAATTTGAGCACTAATCATTGCGTCTTGAGTGCGGGGTATGGGGCGAGTTCAGCGATTAAGAAATTTCAAGAAATTTTAGGGGTGTGTATCCCTTCAAAAACGAAGAAAAATTTAGAGCCGTATTTGAAAGATATGGCTTTAAAGCGTGTGATTGTAGGGCCTTATGAGCATCATTCTAATGAAATTAGCTGGCGTGAAGGCTTGTGTGAAGTGGTGCGTATCCCTTTGAATGAACATGGCTTATTGGATTTAGAAATTTTAGAGCAAATTTTAAAAAAATCCCCTAACAGCTTGGTTTCTATAAGTGCGGCTTCTAATGTAACAGGGTTGCTTACGCCCTTAAAAGAAGTTTCATCATTGTGTAAGGAATATAAGGCTATTTTAGCTTTGGATTTAGCGAATTTTAGCGCGCATGCTAACCCTAAAGATTGCGAATACCAAACCGGTTTCTATGCCCCTCATAAGCTTTTAGGGGGTATTGGAGGGTGCGGCCTTTTAGGCATTGCTAAAGATTTGATTGACACGCAAATCCCCCCGAGTTTTAGCGCAGGGGGCGTGATTAAATACGCTAATTGCACACGGCATGAATTTATTGATGAATTGCCTTTGAGGGAAGAATTTGGCACGCCAGGATTGTTGCAATTTTATAGGAGTGCTCTAGCGTATCAATTGAGAGATGAATGCGGTTTGGATTTTATCCATAAGAAAGAAAACAACCTTTTAAGAGTGCTTATGCATGGCTTAAAAGACTTGCCCGCTATTAATATTTATGGGAATTTAACGGCGAGTCGTGTGGGGGTAGTGGCTTTTAATATTGGAGGGATTTCGCCCTATGATTTAGCGAGAGTTTTAAGCTATGAATACGCTATTGAGACTCGGGCAGGTTGCTCTTGTGCAGAGTACTATGGGCATGATTTATTGAATCTTAACGCTCAAAAGTCAAGCGATTTTAACGCTAAACCCGGATGGCTTAGAGTGAGCTTGCACTTCACGCATTCCATAAACGATATTGATTATTTGCTAGACAGCTTGAAAAAAGCGGTTAAAAAATTGCGTTAAGCTAAAACTATTTTTAAGGAAAAATTTGGATATTTTAGATTTGAATAAAGCGCAAGCGACACAACAAAATGAGCAAGAAGTAGAGGATAAAGAAAAAGAGTCTAAAGAGCCGGTGGTTTTAGAAGATTTGAGCGCTTTAGCATGGCTTGAATTAGAAGAATTTAGCCGCCTTTCAGAGCTTCCTAAAGAAAGGATCTTGGAATTAGTGAATCTTGGTAAAATCAAAAGCAAAATAAGCCACAACAAGCTTTTAATTGATGCGAGCAGCGGGACAAACGCTCTAATCAAAAAGGTAGAAAACAATTTGATTTCTATGGATATGAACGGGCGTTCTTTAGAGCCTGTGTTTGTGGAAAAGACCATTAACACGATTTTAAACTTGCATGATAAAGTCATTAGCGCTAAAGACGAAACGATTTCAGCCTTTAAAAATGAAAACATGTTTTTAAAAGACGCTTTAATCTCTATGCAAGAAGTCTATGAAGAAGATAAAAAAACCATTGATCTTTTGCACGATGAACTCAATCAAGCCAGAGAAGAAATTGAATTTATGAAGAGGAAATACCGCTTGATGTGGGGGAAAGTCGCTGACATGAGCAGCGTGAATAAAAAGTAGTTTTAAATTAACGCCCATGATGAGGGCTTATTAGCGGTAATTTTATGTGAATACGTGTTAGAATTTGGGGTGTTTTAACAGAATGCAAGCTTGAAGGAGAACCATGTCCATTTCACGCAGAAGTATCCTAACAAAAGTCCCAATCGCGCTCGCTAGCGCTAATGTTTTGAAAGCTGTTGGTGTTTTTGAAAAAGTAGAATCCATTCCGCATGCAACGCATTTTGTACCCTTTATCGCAAAGGTTCAAAATGGAGTAATTAAAGATATTATCCCCCAAAAGAGCGATTATAACCCTACCATGATGTTAAAAGCGATGGCAGATAGGGTGTATTCAGATAGTAGGGTGAAGTATCCTTGCGTGCGCAAGAGCTTTTTAGAAAACAAAAAAAACCACAAAGAATTGCGCGGGAGAGAAGAGTTTGTGCGCGTGAGTTGGGATGTGGCGTTGGATTTAGCGGCTAAAAAGCTTAAAGAAATCCCTAAAGAAAACATCTATAATGCCAGTTATGGTGGTTGGGGGCATGCGGGCAGCTTGCATCGTTGCCATCATTTAGCATGGCGTTTTTTTAACACGACTTTAGGGGGGGCTATTGGCACTGATGGGGAATATAGTAATGGCGCGGCTGCAAGAATAAACCCTATGATTGTAGGGGATATGGAAGTTTATTCGCAACAAACCACGCATGAAGAGATGATTAAAAATTGTAAGGTGTATGTCATGTGGGGGGCGGATTTATTCAAGTGCAACCGCATTGATTATTTTGTGCCAAACCATGTCAATGACAGCTACTACCCCAAGTATAAAAGAGCTGGTATTAAATTCATCAGTATCGATCCCATTTATACCGAAACCGCTCAAGCCTTCAGTGCTGAATGGATACCCATTCGCCCTAATACTGATGTAGCGTTAATGCTAGGCATGATGCATTATCTTTATACGAGCAATCAATATGATAAAGCGTTTATCGCTAAATACACTGATGGCTTTGATAAATTCTTACCCTATTTGCTAGGAGAGAGCGATAATGCGCCTAAAACTTTAGAATGGGCGTCTCAAATCACTGGAGTGAGTGCAGAAAAAATCAAAGAATTAGCGGATTTATTTGTCTCTAAGCGCACTTTTTTAGCGGGTAATTGAGCTATGCAAAGAGCTCAGCATGGCGAGCAACCGGATTGGGCGTTAATTGTTTTAGCCAGCATGATTGGTCAAGTGGGCTTATCGGGTGGGGGCTTTGGCTTTTCTATGCATTATGGAGGAAACGCTCAAGCGAGCTCAGGGGCAAGAATTGTTCCTATGATTTCGCAAGGGCATAATTCTGTAAAAGGCGTTATTCCAGCATCTAGAATTTCTGAAGCGATTTTGAATCCGGATAAAGAAATTGATTTTATGGGTAAAAAACTCAAATTACCTAAAATCAAAATGATTTATAATTGTGGGGCGGATTTGTTAGGGCATGAAGCTGATACAAACGAGCTGATTCGCGCTTTAAGGACCTTAGATTGCGTGATCGTGCATGAGCCTTGGTGGACGCCTACAGCGAAATTTGCTGATATTGTCTTTGCTTCCACTAGCACTATGGAAAGAGATGATATTACTTTTGGAGGGAGTTATTCTAAGAATGTGGTTTATGCCATGCGTAAGGTGGTAGAGCCTGTTTATGAATCCAAAGACGATTATGAGATTTTCAGACAGCTTGCTTTACGCATTGGGGGCAATGAAACAGAGCAGCGATTCACTGAATCTAAGAGTTACATGGAATGGATTAAGGGTCTTTATGAAAAAAGCGATAGTCCTACTTTGAAATCGTTTGATCAATTTTGGAGGGATGGCTTTGTGGAGTTTGAAATCCCTGAAAATGCGAGAAAGTTTGTGCGTCATGCGAAATTCAGGCAAGACCCTATTAATAATAAGCTGGATACAGAGAGCGGGAAAATTCAAATTTTTTCTCAAAAATGCGCAGATTTTAAACTGGCTGATTTTAAAGGACATCCCACTTGGTTTGAGCCAGCTGAGTGGCTAGGCTCTAAAATGGCTGAGATTTATCCGTTCCATTTAATCTCTCCGCACCCAAAATACCGTGTCAATTCACAGCTTGATAACACTTGGGTTAGGAATGCGTATAAGATTCAAGGCAGAGAACCTGTAATGATCAACGAACTAGACGCTAATAAATTAGGCATTAGGCATGGTGAAATTGTAGAAGTGTTTAACGCTAGGGGGAGGTTGTTAGCAGGGGCGTTTGTAACTAAGAATATCCGTCAAGGGGTTTTGAGTATCCAAAAAGGGGCGTGGTATGACCCAGAAGATGAGAGGGTTAGAAACCCGCGATGCAATGCGGGGCATGTGAATACGCTCACTTCTTTACGCCCCACAAGCAGCATGACACAAGCCATTTCAGCCAATACCGCTTTAGTTAATATCAGAAGACTTAGAAGGTATGAATTAGTCAAACCCTATCATTCCATTTCAACACCAAGCATTATTGGGGCTTAAAAGGAGTGAAAATACTAGCATGAGAGTGTTTTCCCAGAAAGACTTAAGCGCTAAAGACTTGACTACTAGCCAAGCTAAAGCGTAATTTTCAATTTTTATATTATAATACCCAATCAATGCGTTTAATTTCTGTTTTCAATATTGACACTTAAAGGATAAAAGATGAATATTTTTCAAACGAGTTTGAAATGTTGCGTGGGGTTGGTTTTATTTATGGGGGTCTTATTAGGGGATTCTAAAGCTTTTAAGGTTAGGGTGGATAAAAGTTTGACTCCGCCCTTTTTGAATGTGCTTTCATTAGCTTTTAAACAAGACATGAAAAAAGAGATCATTTTTGTGGTTACCAAAAGCAATAAGTTGAGTAAAAAAGTGCTTTGTGATTTTGACGCTTTTTTATTGCCTGAGACTCTGATGAGCGGCATGCCTAAAAAAGCGCTATTCCATAAGGAGTTTTTATTCCAGTCTAAAGAAAATAAAACGCTCTATGCGTTTTCGCTGATTGATTCTCAATATTGCTCAAAAGGTGGAAATTACAGATACGAACTAGAAAAATTAGAACGCTGGTTTGTGCAAAAAGCTCCTGAGTTGGCTGAAAGCTATAGGGTGAATTACAAAAATCAATACAATAAAACACAGATCCCACAAAAATAAAGAATGAGCGATGATTTTAGTATTAGATTTTGGGAGCCAATACACACAGCTGATTGCTAGAAGATTGAGAGAGAGCGGGATTTATACAGAAATAGTCCCTTTTTTTGAAAGCATAGAAAACATTCAAAAAAAAGCCCCTAAAGGTTTGATTTTGAGTGGAGGTCCAGCGAGCGTGTACGCTAAAGACGCTTACAAGCCTAGTGGGAAAATCTTTGATTTGAATGTGCCGATTTTAGGGATTTGCTACGGCATGCAGTATTTGGTGGATTTTTTTGGGGGCGGTAGTGGTTGGTGCGAACGAGCAAGAATTTGGTAAGGCTGTTTTAGAAATCGTTCAAGATTCTGTGATTTTTGAAGGCGTGAAGATTAAAAGCCTTGTGTGGATGAGCCATATGGATAAAGTCATAGAATTGCCTAAAGGCTTTACTACCCTTGCAAAAAGCCCTAATTCCCCCCATTGTGCGATTGAAAACGGCAAGATTTTTGGCTTGCAATTCCACCCAGAAGTCGTTCAAAGCGAAGAAGGGGCTAAGATTTTAGAAAATTTTGCCCTTTTAGTTTGTGGCTGTGAAAAAACTTGGGGGATGCAGCATTTCGCTCAAAGAGAAGTTGCAAGGTTGAAAGAAAAAATTGCTAACGCTAAGGTTTTGTGCGCGGTGAGTGGGGGCGTGGATTCTACGGTGGTCGCTACGCTATTGCACAGAGCCATTAAGGATAATTTGATCGCTGTTTTTGTGGATCATGGCTTGTTGCGTAAAAATGAAAAAGAAAGGGTGCAAGCGATGTTTAAAGACTTGCAAATCCCTTTAAACACGATAGACGCTAAAGAAGTCTTTTTGTCTAAATTAAAGGGCGTGAGCGAGCCTGAGTTGAAGCGAAAAATCATCGGCGAAACCTTTATTGAAGTGTTTGAAAAAGAAGCCAAAAAGCACCATTTAAAAGGCAAAATTGAGTTTTTAGCCCAAGGTACTTTATACCCTGATGTGATTGAATCCGTGAGCGTTAAAGGCACTTCAAAAGTGATCAAAACCCACCATAATGTGGGCGGATTGCCTGAATGGATGGATTTTAAACTCATAGAGCCTTTAAGGGAGTTGTTTAAAGATGAGGTGCGCTTATTGGGTAAAGAATTGGGCGTTAGCCAGGATTTTTTAATGCGCCACCCCTTTCCAGGACCTGGGCTTGCTGTAAGGATTTTAGGAGAAGTCAGTGAGAGTAAGATCAAACGCTTGCAAGAAGCGGATTTTATTTTTATAGAGGAGCTTAAAAAAGCCAATTTGTACGATAAGGTTTGGCAAGCCTTTTGCGTGCTGTTGAATGTCAATTCTGTGGGGGTTATGGGGGATAATCGCACTTATGAAAACGCTATTTGCTTAAGAGCGGTGAATGCGAGCGATGGCATGACAGCGAGCTTTTCTTTTTTAGAGCATTCTTTTTTAGAAAAGGTTTCTAACCGCATCACTAATGAAGTGAGCGGTATCAATAGGGTGGTGTATGATATTACCTCTAAGCCACCAGGAACGATTGAATGGGAGTGATTATCTTAAAAATAGCGCTAAAAGTGGGATTTTTTGGGTAAGATTAGGAATTGATTTTAAAGAAAAAGAAAGAAAGGAATTTAATGAAAAAAGGTAGTTTAGCGGTAGTTTTAGGATCGTTGTTAGCAAGTGGGGCGTTTTATACGGCTCTAGCTGATGGAATGCCTATGAAGCAGCAGCACAATAACATGGGCGAGTCTGTGGATTTGCATTTCCACTATCCTATTAAAGGCAAGCAAGAGCCTAAAAATAACCATTTGGTTGTCTTAATCGATCCTAAAATAGAGGCTAATAAGATTATCCCTGAAAATTATCAAAAAGAGTTTGAGAAGTCTTTGTTCCTCCAATTGAGCAGTTTTTTAGAGAGGAAAGGCTATAGCGTTTCGCAATTTAAAGATGTTAGCGAAATCCCTCAAGACATCAAAGAAAAAGCGTTGCTCGTTTTGCACATGGATGGGAATGTGGCTATCTTAGAAGATATTGTAGAAGAGAGCGATGCACTTAATGAAGAAAGAGTTATAGACATGTCTTCAGGGTATTTGAACTTGAATTTTGTTGAGCCAAAAAGTGAAGATATTATCCATAGTTTTGGTATTGATGTTTCAAAGATTAAGGCTGTGATTGAAAGGGTGGAATTGCGGCGCACCAATTCTGGAGGTTTTGTCCCCAAAACTTTTGTGCATAAGATTAAGGAAACCGACCGTGACCAAGCCATTAAAAAAATCATGAATCAAGCCTATCACAAAGTGATGGTGTATATCACCAAAGAGTTAAGCAAAAAACACATGGAACGTTATGAAAAAGTTTCTAGTGAAATGAAAAAACGAAAGTAGTTTTTAAGAAACGAAAAGCTTAAAAATCCTTTAGAGCTGTTTTTAAAAAAATAGCTTTTTAAAAGGGTGGGGGAGTTGGATTAATATCATTTTTGAGTACCGCTTTTGATTTTAGCGGCATTTTTGAAAAATTACGCTCAAAAATCAAAAAATTCAGCTATAATAACGCTTCATGTGAAAATTTCGGGGCGTAGCGCAGTCTGGTTAGCGCACTTGGTTTGGGACCAAGGGGTCGAAGGTTCGAATCCTTTCGCCCCGACCACTTTTTTGCATAATTTATTGTTCTGTTTAAAATTCTTTGGTAGAATATCGCTTCCTTTCATTGAATGGTGGGAGTAGCTCAGTCGGTTAGAGCATCAGATTGTGGTCCTGAGGGTCGTGGGTTCAATTCCCATCTTCCACCCCATCTTATAAATAAGCGTTTTACCAAGTTTTATGTTAGTTATTCCTTTATTTGAATTGTAAGCGTTCGTAGCTCAATTGGATAGAGCACCAGACTTCGGATCTGGGGGTTAGGGGTTCGACTCCCTTCGGGCATACCACCTAACATTAATACCATTCAATGCGCTTGTAGCTCAGCTGGATAGAGCAACAGCCTTCTAAGCCGTAGGTCGCAGGTTCGAGTCCTGCCAAGCGCACCACTTTTGACATTCTTTAAAGAGGAGTTATGGATTCTTTAGAGTGGGGATTACTCATTTTCTTAATTCTTGTTTTTCTTATAGGCATAGGATACTACATCTTTATGGTTTTTTCTTCTAAAGATTGATCATCAAAATAGCCCAATGACAAGTGGTAGGGTTGGAAATCTCTAAAACACAAATCTTACATGAAAACATTCAATAAAAGCGGTTATAAAAACATAAAAAGTGAAACATGTAAGAATAAAAGACATGCACATTATCCGTGACTTTATCGCACCGAACAAGGAAAGCTTTTTGACTACGGTCTATGCGAAATCCTACTATAAAAATATTAAATAAGGCAAGATTTGTTAAAAATTAAGGCTCTGTTTTAATTGAATCTCAATCATAAAATGTAAAAATACTCAAAGCATCGCATCAAGCGATGTAGCGATCTAAAAAGAGGCTCACAATTGAGCTAAAGCCCGCTTTTTAGGGATAAATAAAAAGCGTTTTCAAATTGCATGGGTAACTTTATGGGGCGAAGCGTTTCTAATTTTTGGTATAATCGCTAGAAATTGTGAGAAAGATTTTATCTTGTTTGAGTGGGGTTTCGCATGCGTTTATTATTGTGGTGGGTATTGGTATTATCGCTCTTTTTAAATCCTTTGAGAGCGGTTGAAGAGCATGAAACAGATGCGGTGGATTTGTTTTTGATTTTCAATCAAATCAACCAGCTCAATCAAGTCATTGAAACTTACAAAAAAAACCCTGAAAGAAGCGCTGAAGTCTCTCTGTATAACACCCAAAAGAATGATTTGATTAAAAGTTTGACTTCTAAAGTGTTGAATGAAAGGGATAAGATCGGGATTGATATCAATCAAAATTTAAAAGAGCAGGAAAAAATCAAAAAGCGTTTGTCTAAAAGCATTAAGGGCGATGATTTCTACACTTTCATGAAAGATAGATTGTCTTTAGATATTTTGTTGATAGATGAAATTTTGTATCGTTTTATAGATAAAATCAGGAGCAGTATTGATATTTTTAGCGAACAAAAAGATGTGGAAAGTATCAGCGATGCTTTTCTTTTGCGTTTAGGGCAATTCAAACTCTACACTTTCCCTAAAAATTTAGGCAATGTCAAAATGCATGAATTAGAGCAGATGTTTAGCGATTATGAATTGCGTTTGAACACTTACACTGAAGTTTTGCGTTACATTAAAAACCACCCTAAAGAAGTGCTTCCTAAGAACTTGATCATGGAAGTGAATATGGATTTTGTGTTAAACAAAATCAGTAAGGTTTTGCCTTTCACAACCCATAGCTTGCAAGTGAGTAAAATCGTGCTGGCTTTGACGATTTTAGCCTTATTGCTGGGTTTAAGGAAGTTGATCACTTGGCTTTTAGCCTTATTGTTAGATCGTATTTTTGAAATCATGCAGCGCAATAAAAAAATGCATGTCAATGTGCAAAGCAGCATTGTTTCGCCGGTTTCTGTCTTTTTAGCGTTATTTAGTTGCGATGTGGCTTTAGATATTTTCTATTACCCTAACGCATCGCCCCCTAAAGTTTCTATGTGGGTGGGCGCGGTGTATATCATGCTTTTAGCATGGTTAGTGATAGCGCTTTTTAAAGGCTATGGGGAAGCGTTAGTTACCAACATGGCTACCAAAAGCACGCACAATTTTAGAAAAGAAGTGATCAACTTGATTTTAAAAGTCGTGTATTTTTTGATTTTTATTGTCGCGCTTTTAGGGGTTTTGAAACAACTAGGGTTTAACGTTTCAGCCATCATCGCTTCTTTAGGGATTGGGGGGTTAGCGGTGGCTTTGGCGGTTAAAGATGTGTTGGCGAATTTTTTTGCTTCGGTCATTTTATTGTTAGACAATTCGTTTTCTCAAGGGGATTGGATCGTGTGCGGTGAAGTGGAGGGCACGGTGGTGGAAATGGGGTTAAGGCGCACCACGATCAGAGCCTTTGATAACGCTCTTTTGTCCGTGCCTAATTCAGAGTTAGCCGGAAAACCCATCAGGAATTGGAGCCGTCGTAAAGTGGGAAGGCGTATTAAAATGGAAATAGGTTTAACTTATAGCTCCAGTCAAAGCGCTTTACAGCTTTGCGTGAAAGACATTAAAGAAATGTTAGAAAACCACCCTAAAATCGCTAATGGAGCCGATAGCGCTTTGCAAAATGCGAGCGATTACCGCTACATGTTTAAAAAAGATATTGTTTCTATTGACGATTTTTTAGGGTATAAAAACAATCTGTTTGTCTTTTTAGACCAGTTTGCAGACAGCTCTATCAATATTTTAGTGTATTGTTTTTCTAAAACAGTGGTTTGGGAAGAGTGGCTAGAAGTCAAAGAAGACGTGATGCTAAAAATCATGGGAATCGTAGAAAAGCACCATCTGAGTTTTGCTTTCCCATCACAGAGCTTGTATGTGGAGAGTTTGCCAGAAGTTAGCCTAAAAGAAAGGGCTAAAATCTGAAATTATTGGTAGATGTATTCTTTGGTTAAGGGGAAAGTGTTATCCACGCTGTTGGTTAAAAGCAATTGGAATAAATCCGCGCTCCCCACCCTGAAAGCCGATGCGCAAGTCCTTAAATACAGATCCCACATGCGGATAAAGCGTTCGTCATAGCCGAGTCTTTTCACTTGGTCTAGATTGTGGTTGAAGTTGTCTCGCCAAATGTCTAAAGTCTTGGCGTAATGGATTCGTAAGCTTTCAGCCATGAGCAGGTGGAAGTCGCACTCGCTCATCACGCTCATCACTTCTCTTAAAGATGGCAAATAACCGCCCGGGAAGATGTATTTATCCACCCATGCGTTAGTCTTGCCTTCAAAACAGCATAAAATGGAGTGGAGCAAAAACATCCCGCCCGTTTTCAACACTTCTTTAACTTTTTTGAAATAAAAGGGCAAATTATCCTTACCCACATGCTCAAACATGCCCACGCTCACCACTTTATCAAAGCGGTATAAGCGCCCGTCTAAATCTTGGTAATTCAATAACTTGATCGTTACTTTATCTTCTAACCCTAGCTCTTGGACTCGTTTGTTAGCCTGTTTGTATTGCTCGCTAGAAATGGTGATCCCCATCACTTCCGCCCCGTATTCTTGCGCAGCTTTTACAGAGAGATAGCCCCAACCACAGCCTATATCCAGCAGTTTTTCGCCAGGCTTTAGGTGGAGCTTTTTTAAAGTGTGATCTAATTTTTGGAGCTGGGCGGCATGGAGGGTGTCATCGTCTTTTTTGAAATACGCGCATGAATAGCTTAAGGTTTCATCCAGCCAGATAGAATAAAAGTCATTCCCTAGATCGTAATGTTTAGAAATGTTGGAGCTTTCTTTGATGGGTTTTTGGATAGCTTTAGCGTTATCATGTTTGTGCAAATGCTCATAATTGGTTTGCAAATACAAAGAGTGCATCACCTCATCCATAGAGCCTTCAATATCAATCACGCCGTCCATATAAGCCTCAGCGATCGTCAAAGACATGTCTTTTTTAATATCGCTAAATTTTAGGGGGCGATGGATTTTAAGGGTGAATTTAGGCGAATGTTCGCCATTCCTATAAACGCTATTATCCCAAAAAACGACCTGATAATCGCCGTTTTTCCACTGCTTGAACATGCTTTTGAGCAAAAATTTTGAAATCATCTGTCTATTCCTTAACTCATTTTTCAATTTTTTGAGCGTTAATTATAATGAATTTTAAGCTAAAAACACCCCACAAATAAGCATAAATTCAACCTCTATTCTCTAAATTTTTAAAAACATGTTAAAATTAAGAGATTTAAACAAATTTAAGGTAACACGATTATAAAGATGCAAAAATCACTGATCACAACCCCCATTTATTATGTGAATGATATTCCCCATATTGGTCATGCTTATACGACTTTGATTGCGGATACTTTAAAGAAGTATTACACGCTTCAAGGCGAAGAAGTCTTTTTTTTAACCGGCACCGATGAGCATGGGCAAAAGATCGAACAAAGCGCGAGATTGAGAAATCAAAGCCCTAAAGCTTACGCTGATAGCATTAGCGCGATTTTTAAAGACCAGTGGGATTTTTTCAATTTAGATTATGATGGTTTTATCCGCACCACAGACAGCGAGCATCAAAAATGCGTGCAAAACGCCTTTGAAATCATGTTTGAAAAAGGGGATATTTATAAAGGTGCTTATAGTGGGTATTATTGCGTGAGCTGTGAGAGTTATTGCGCGATTTCTAAAGCGGACAATACGAGCGATAAAGTTCTATGCCCTGATTGCTTGAGAGAGACCACGCTTTTAGAAGAAGAGAGCTATTTTTTCAGATTGAGTGCGTATGAAAAGCCTTTATTGGAGTTTTACGCTAAAAATCCTGAAGCGATTTTGCCTATTTATCGTAAAAATGAGGTAACTTCTTTTATTGAGCAGGGTTTATTGGATCTGTCTATCACGCGCACGAGCTTTGAATGGGGCATTCCTTTGCCTAAAAAAATGAACGATCCTAAACATGTGGTGTATGTTTGGTTGGACGCTTTATTGAATTATGCGAGCGCGTTAGGGTATTTGAATGATTTAGATAATAAAATGGTGCATTTTGAATGCGCTAGGCATATTGTGGGTAAGGATATTTTACGCTTCCATGCCATTTATTGGCCAGCCTTTTTGATGAGTTTGAATTTGCCCCTATTCAAACAGCTTTGCGTGCATGGGTGGTGGACGATAGAGGGCGTGAAAATGAGTAAGAGCTTGGGCAATGTTTTAGACGCTCAAAAGATCGCTATGGAGTATGGGATTGAAGAATTACGCTATTTTTTATTGCGTGAGGTGCCTTTTGGGCAAGATGGGGATTTTTCTAAAAAAGCGTTAGTAGAAAGGATCAACGCGAATTTGAATAACGATTTGGGGAATTTGCTGAATCGTTTGCTAGGCATGGCTAAAAAATATTTCAATTATTCTCTAAAAAGCGACAAAATCACCGCTTATTATTCTAAAGAGCTAGAAAAAGCTCATCAAATCTTAGATAACGCTAATTCTTTCGTGCCTAAAATGCAATTGCATAAAGCTTTAGAGGAATTGTTTAATGTTTATGATTTTTTAAACAAACTCATCGCTAAAGAAGAGCCATGGGTTTTGCACAAAAACAACGAATCAGAAAAACTAGAAGCCTTATTGAGTTTGATCGCAAACGCGCTGTTGCAATCAAGCTTTTTGCTTTATGCGTTCATGCCAAAGAGCGCGACTAAATTAGCGAGTGCTTTCAACACAGAAATCACGCCCAATAATTACGAACGCTTTTTTAAAGCTAAAAAATTACAAGATATGATTTTACAAGACACCGAGCCTTTATTTTCCAAAATGGAGAAAATTGAAAAGACTGAAAAAGCGGGAGAAGCCCCACCAGAAAAAAATGAAAAAGAAAAAAAAGATAGAAAAGAAAAAGCCCCACTAAAACAAGAAAACTATATCAGCATTGAGGATTTCAAAAAAGTAGAGATCAAAGTGGGGCTTATCAAAGAAGCTCAAAGGATTGAAAAATCCAATAAATTACTGCGCTTAAAAGTGGATTTAGGCGAAAATCGTTTGAGGCAGATTGTCTCAGGGATCGCTTTGGATTATGAGCTTGAAAGCTTGGTGGGTCAAATGGTGTGCGTGGTGGCTAATTTAAAACCCGCCAAGCTCATGGGCGAAATGAGTGAGGGCATGATTTTAGCGGTGCGAGATAGCGATAATCTGGCTTTAATCAGCCCTACCAAAGAAAAAATTGCAGGAAGTTTGATCAGCTAAATGCGATTAGGGGTGAATGAAGCCGTAGAATTGAGTTTGGGCGAATTGCAAAACACGCCCTCAATCAGCTATTTCAATTCCATTGTCTTGTCTTTAAACAAAGTCCAAAAAGGCTCTTTATTTGCCGCTAAAGATCACACGCTTATTCCTAAAGCTTTAGAATTAGGGGCTTATGGGATTTTATACGCAGGAGAATATCCTTTAAGCGATAGGGATGTGGCATGGATCAAGCTTAAAGATATAGAGCATTCTTTGAACCATTTGTTTAAATTTTGCTTGTTGAACGAGCGCGTGGTCGGGGCGTTATTAAGCCCCATAGAATTAGAGATCGCTTCTAAAATCATCGTGAGCGATTTTGTGTGGTGCTTGAAAGAGAGTCTTGAAGATTTATTTATTATAGAGGGGTGTAAAATAGCCTTTTTTGATAAATTGGAGTGGCTTCATTTGTTTTACAAGCAGGAGCGCTTGAAAGAAGATTTGAAAGAAAGTCGTTCAATGATTCTCAACCAATCGTTTTTTTGCAGCGCTTTAGTCTATGAAAAACAAGAATACGAATTCAAAATGCCATGCATCTTTTTAGAGCCTTTAAAAAGGGTGATCCAATTGTGCGAGAAATTACAAATTGAATTTGATTTGAATCTTTTAGGCAAAAAAGAATACCCACTAGATCATTGCAAACCCTTTTTTGTGAATAAAAATTTAGAAATAGCCCCCTATGGCGCAACGGCAAGGGTGGTTGTCGCTGAGACTTCAAAAGAATTGTTTGAAATGATGCTTCAAAAAGCCCTTGAGACTTTATCGTGGGGGAAAATTGTCGTGTTTTGTCATAAAAACAGCGCGGCTTTCTTTAAAAAAACCAACCCTTATTTTTACACCACCCAAAACAACTTAAAAGAGCAATTAAAAAATTTAGCGTTTAATTTCGCTTTTATTTATGGGATTAGCTCTCATCATTTAGAATCCCTTTTAAACCCCCCCCTTTTTAAAAAAACCCCCACGCTATGGTAAGTCATGCTGATTTGTAACGATAAATTCAATCCAAAAACCCTTTTAGAAGAAATCATGGCGTTAAAGCTATGGCGTAAAGGCTCTTTTGAAATTTCTCAAATCAAGATTGATAGCGAATGGGATAGCTCTATTAAATGGGATCTAGTCAAAAACGCCACTCCTTTAAAAGATAAGGTTGTGGCTGATGTGGGTTGCAATAACGGCTATTACTTGTTTAAGATGCTAGAACATAAGCCTAAAAGTTTGGTGGGGTTTGATCCGGGCGTTTTAGTCAAAAAACAATTTGAATTTTTAGCCCCCTTTTTTGATAAAGAAAAAAAAATCATTTATGAGTCTTTAGGGGTAGAGGATTTGCATGAAAAATACTCTAACGCTTTTGATGTCATTTTTTGCTTAGGAGTGCTATACCACAGAAAAAGCCCGCTAGAGGCTTTAAAAGCCTTATATCATGCTTTAAAAATAAAAGGGGAGCTGGTGTTGGATACGCTCATTATTAATTCGCCCCTAGACATCGCCCTTTGCCCTAAAAAAACTTACGCTAAAATGAAAAACGCTTATTTTATCCCTAGCGTTAGTGCGCTAAAAGGGTGGTGCGAAAGGGTGGGGTTTGAAAATTTTGAGATTCTTAGCGTTTCAAAGACCACGCCTAAAGAACAGCGTAAAACGGATTTTATTTTGGGGCAGAGTTTGGAAGATTTTTTGGATAAAACGGATTATTCTAAAACTTTAGAGGGGTATGACGCTCCTTTAAGGGGGTATTTTAAGATGCTTAAACCAAGCAAGCTTTAATAAAGGATTAAATAGTGCAAGAATCAGTCGTTCGTGTGGATTATGACTCTTTAGAGACTTGTAAGAATTTCAAACCAAGCGTTGGCACTGAACTAGTCGTTTTAGAAAAAGATATAGCCCATGCGCGTTTCAAGGGCAATGAAAGCATGGTGTATGAAGAAAATTTTGTGCATGCCGGGTTTGTGCTTATTGCGTGCAATTATGCGGTCTTGTGCGCGTTGAATAAAAGGCACAGCGTGGTGGTTTCTAATAACATCAATTTTTACGCCCCCCTAGAATTGAATCAAGAAGCGCTCATTAAAGCGCAAGTCATTCAAGATGGCGTGAAAAAAGCTGAAATAAAAATAGAGGCGTTTGTGTTAGACATTCAGGTTTTAGAGGGAATGATAGAAATTGTGGTGTTTGATAAAAAGCCTTTTAAATTCAATTTTAAAGAAGAGTAGTTAAATGGTTATTGTTTTAGTCGTGGATAGCTTTAAAGACACCAGTAATGGCACTTCTATGACAGCGTTTCGTTTTTTTGAAGCGCTGAAAAAAAGAGGGCATGTGATGAGAGTGGTCGCCCCTCATGTGGATAATTTAGGGAGTGAAGAAGAGGGGTATTACAACCTTAAAGAGCGCTACATCCCCCTAGTTACAGAAATTTCACACAAACAACACATTCTTTTTGCTAAACCGGATGAAAAAATTCTACGAAAGGCTTTTAAGGGAGCGGATATGATCCACACTTACTTGCCTTTTTTGCTAGAAAAAACAGCCGTAAAAATCGCACGAGAAATGCAAGTGCCTTATATTGGCTCTTTCCATTTACAGCCAGAGCATATTTCTTATAACATGAAATTGGGGTGGTTTTCTTGGTTTAACATGACGCTTTTTTCGTGGTTTAAATCTTCGCATTACCGCTATATCCACCATATCCATTGCCCGTCAAAATTCATTGTAGAAGAATTAGAAAAATACAACTATGGAGGGAAAAAATACGCTATTTCTAACGGCTTTGATCCCATGTTTAGATTTGAACACCCGCAAAAAAGCCTTTTTGACACCACACCCTTTAAAATCGCTATGGTAGGGCGCTATTCTAATGAAAAAAATCAAAGCGTTTTAATCAAAGCGGTTGCTTTAAGCCGATACAAACAAGACATTGTGTTATTACTCAAAGGCAAAGGTACTGATGAGAAAAAAATCAAACTTCTAGCCCAAAAACTAGGCGTAAAAACGGAGTTTGGGTTCGTCAATTCCAATGAATTGTTAGAGATTTTAAAAACTTGCACCCTTTATGTGCACACAGCCAATGTGGAAAGCGAAGCGATTGCGTGTTTAGAGGCTATTAGCGTGGGGATTGTGCCTGTTATCGCTAATAGCCCTTTAAGCGCGACCAGGCAATTCGCGCTAGATGAGCGATCATTATTTGAGCCTGATAACGCTAAAGATTTGAGCGCTAAAATAGATTGGTGGTTAGAAAACAAGCTTGAAAGAGAAAGGATGCAAAACGAATACGCTAAAAGCACTTTAAATTACACTTTAGAAAATTCAGTCATTCAAATTGAAAAGGTTTATGAAGAAGCGATCAAAGATTTTAAAAACAACCCCAACCTCTTTAAAACCTTATCGTGATAAAAGGATAAAAAATGCAAGAAGTCCATGATTATGGGATTAAATTTTGGAGCAATAACGAATTTAAGATAGAAAAAGGCTTGGTTAAAGTTTGTCATGGCAAAAACCCCTCGCTTTTAGAAATCGTTCAAAGCGTGCGCGATAAGGGCTATAGAGGGCCTTTGTTGGTGCGATTCCCCCATTTGGTGCAAAAACAAATCAAAAGCCTGTTTGATGCGTTTTCTTCAGCGATTAAAGAGTATCAATACAGCGGGGCTTTTAAGGCGGTTTTCCCTTTAAAGGTCAATCAAATGCCCTCGTTTGTTTTGCCTTTAGTGCAAGGGGCTAAGGGTTTGAATTATGGTTTAGAAGCCGGGAGCAAGTCTGAACTCATCATTGCGATGAGCTACACGAACCCCACAGCCCCTATCACCGTGAATGGCTTTAAAGACAAAGAAATGATTGAGCTTGGCTTTATCGCTAAAAGCATGCAGCATGAGATCACTTTAACGATTGAGGGTTTGAATGAGTTAAAAACCATTATCGCCGTGGCTAAACAAAACGATTTTGTAGCATGCCCTAAAATTGGCATTCGCATCCGTTTGCACAGCGCTGGCACTGGCGTTTGGGCAAAGAGTGGGGGGATCAATTCTAAATTTGGTCCTTAGCAGCACCGAAGTTTTAGAAGCGATGCGCCTTTTAGAAGAAAACGACTTACTAGAGCATTTCCACATGATACATTTCCACATAGGCTCTCAAATCAGCGACATTTCGCCCTTAAAAAAGGCTTTAAGAGAAGCGGGCAACTTGTATGCAGAATTGCGTAAAATGGGCGCTAAAAATCTTAATAGCGTGAATATTGGGGGGGGGTTAGCCGTAGAATACACCCAACACAAGCACCACCAAGATAAAAACTACACTTTAGAAGAATTCAGCGCTGATGTGGTGTTTTTATTGAGGGAAATTGTGAAAAACAAGCAAGAAATCGAGCCGGATATTTTCATTGAATCAGGTCGTTACATTTCCGCTAACCATGCCGTTTTAGTAGTACAGGTGTTAGAATTGTTTTCGCATGAATACAATGAAAAATCCCTAAAAATCAAAGAAAATAATAACCCCCCCTTGATTGATGAAATGCTAGACTTGCTCGCTAATATCAATGAAAAAAACGCCATTGAATACTTGCATGATAGTTTTGATCACACCGAGTCGTTATTCACGCTTTTTGATTTGGGCTATATTGATTTGATTGACAGGAGCAACACTGAAGTTTTAGCCCATTTGATCGTCAAAAAAGCGGTGCAATTGCTTTATGTTAAGGATCATAACGATATTTTACGCATTCAAGAGCAGGTCCAAGAGCGCTATTTATTGAATTGCTCGTTTTTCCAAAGCTTGCCGGATTATTGGGGCTTGAGGCAGAATTTCCCGGTCATGCCCTTGAATAAATTAGATGAAAAGCCCACTAGGAGTGCGAGCTTGTGGGATATTACTTGCGATAGCGATGGGGAAATCGCTTTTGATTCCACGAAGCCCTTGTTTTTGCATGATATAGATATAGATGAAGAAGAATACTTTTTAGCGTTCTTTTTAGTGGGAGCGTATCAAGAAGTTTTAGGCATGAAACACAATTTATTCACGCACCCTACGGAATTTAGCGTGGTTTTTGATGAAAAAGGCGATTATGAAGTGGAAGATATTTGCGAAGCCCAAACGATTTTAGACGTGTTAGACGATTTGGACTATGACACTAAAGAAATTGAGCGCCTTTTAAAGCAAAAAATTGAAGACAACAACCAACTAGACATGGAAGAAAAGAAAGAAATCATGGGGCGCTTGTATGTCATGCTGAGCGAAAACGGGTATTTGCGCACGATTTCTTAAAAGAATGCTTATAAATGGATTTAAACGCTTTTTTAACTTTAATCAAAAAACATTGACTAATCAATAAAAGAGCGTTAAAACTAAAATAAGCAAGCAAATTGAAAAATAAAGATACAAGAAAAAAAGAGAGATTAAAAAAAAGAGCCTCCCCACTAGGAGTGGGGGGGTTATTCTACATTACCTCCCTCTTTTAACTCCTCTCCTGTAACAATATCCCTCTCTCTAATCACATTACCCTCCTCATCATAATCCTCATCTCTAAAACCATAAGACCAAAGATTATCGGCTAAAACACCAGGAGTTAAGCCCGCGCATGTTAAATCGTATTTATTGATACCACCATCGCATAAGAGTTGAGCTACAAACAACGCCTCATTTTTGTTTTTGGGTAAAAATCTCGCCCACTCTTCCAAAGTAACGCCAACACTACCATCGGGTCGTTTCATCTTTTTCGCATAAGTTTCAATCGCTTTACAGAATAAAGTAACATCGCCCATAAGCATATCATCAAAAGTGTCAAAGAAAGCCTCTTCAACATTTCTGTTTTCAATCATAGTATTCCACTCAAGGTCGCTATGGTGCTTTAAATCCGCTATAAAAGACAGAGCGTGAATAACGATTAAACTAAATTGAAACCCTCTACCCTCATAACTCATCGGAGCGAATAACACACCAAGCCTCGAGCCTCTTTTTTCGTTAGCATAAAGCTCCGCAATGGTAAGAAAACTACCCTCATTCTCATCAGCGAAATCAAAGTCCAACTTGAACTTGCTTTCTTTTTCTTTAGGAGTTGAAGTCCTGTCCTTAACACTCGGACCGCTCGTAACGATTTTAAGCCCTTTTAACAAATCCTCTCCGCTTTTTTCAGCGTGATTATGAGAAACTTCACTCAAAGGCAATTCCTTAAACCATTTTAAGAATTTTTCGCTATTGAAAGCGTAAGTGGCTTCGTTGCCTTTTTGGCTCCTTAAGGTTACACGATTAAACCCAATATTAATGACTTTAGCTTCCACCACTTTGTTATTGATTGTGGCTTTGACTAACGCCCCTACTTTTAATTTATTTTCGTTTTGAAAACCCATAAAATACTCCTTGGTAAAATTTGTTTTAAATTCCGCTATAATTGTCCGTTCAATGTTTTTTAATGTTTTTATCTTTTCAGCATGGCTTGTTCCTCCTTGTTGTGGGGTGGGCGTTTTTTAAACGCCCCCTTATTTTTAAGTGATCGCATCATTTGATCTCTTTTAAAAGAGCGTTTTTAAAAGCTTTAATGGCGCTTTCACCCACTAATTCAGCGATACGGTAATGCACGATTAAAAAGTCTAATAATTTTTCGCTCCTTTCTTTGATTTGCGCGACTCCAAAAGAAGCGTTTTTAGCCACTTCTTTTTCACTATAAGAGCCTTTTAGGTATTCCTTTCTTTTTTCCTCAAAAGGCTTGTTGCTTAAAGAGCTGTTAGCGTTTTTAGGAATTAAGAGCAAGTTCCCTAAAGCATGCACGATATGGGGGTTTTTAGCCCAACTTTTTTCTTTAGCGCTATAGCCTTGATCGGGTTTTTGAGGCAAAATATGCTCAATGCTTTCTAGACTGCTATCAAAATTCAGAATCGTTTCAGGGTTATGGTATAGCTCGTATTCATAAAGCAAGTAATTCAACGCCTTGCCCCACTCATACCATTTTCTGGGTTTCTTTTTAGAATGGATACTCTCTTCAAGGAATTCCAAAGCGCTATTGTTTTGTTTATTGAAAAAATGCTTTTCTAGCGTTGGGAGATCTTCAATGGCGATATTCCCCTCTCCTTCTTTATACGCTTGGAACGCCATAAAAGCCAATCCAATCCACCTTCATTTTTAGCTGTATCCCTACCAGCAACCCCATAGATCAAAAACCCGAAACGCTCTAAATATTCTAACAAGCCCTCTAATTCTTTGGTGGTATAAGGCTGTTCATTAGCGCTTCTTCCAACAAGCTGTATGGTAAAAAGAGAGAGCAATAAGGGCAGAAAAGCGTTATCGCTCAAAGCGTTTAAGCGCCACATCTTTTCTAGCAAGTCGCACATTTTAGGCGTGATTTCTATCTTAAATTCTTTAAGGGTGATAGCTTTTTCATCAAGCGTGTGCAAGAAATTCCACATGTGCAAGAAATTCCACACTTTAGACGAATAAGAAAGATAAAATAACAAGTCATCTATTTTTTCATATTCATCATCCAGGTTTGCATCATCGTATTTTCTATGGGCGTTAAATTCCATTTCCAATAACCTTTCTTTAAACTTGTTGCTGTTCTCGCCATAATAATACGCTACAAAATGCTTTAAAAACCTCTCTAAATCATCGTCTTTAGATTGCCTCAAATCGTCATAAACGATCGTGTAGGTTTTATTGATTTCTTGTTGAAGCGTTTCTAATTTTTGTCCATCGCAAATCTTGTGCACTACAAAATGCAAGCGGTTTTTGAACAATTCCAAAGTGGATAGATCCTTACCACGATTGTTAATCGTTTCAAAAGAGCTGAACGGATCGATTCGGTTATCATTCAATTCCACCACGCTAAAAAGCATTTTTTTAGTGAGGGCATCAAACATTTTTTCAAGCGTTCCAACAGGAGTATCGCTGATTTTTTCTTTAAAAAATGCGTAAGCGTCAATCAAATTTTTAGCGTAAAAAGAAGTTTGAAACCTTTCTAAATCTTTTTCTTCTTCAGTGATCGCCCTAAAAGCTTCACTCAAACCATAATACTTATAGGATAAAATGGGTTCAAGGTTGATTGAAGAATACTTTGGGTCTTTGTTTTGGGTGGTTTTTGCTAAAAGTACCAGTAAAATCAGGCTTGTAGCCAATCGTTGCTGGTCGTCTATGATTTCAAAAGCGCTATTTTCAAAATCATTTTCAAGCTCTCTTAAGGTTAAGCTATGCATGTAATGGAATTTATCTCCCAGCTTAGAGACATACTCTAAATCGTTCCAAAAATCCTTTAATTGCCTTTCTTGCCATGCATACCCCCTTTGATAGCTGGGGATTTCAAACACGCCTTTTTCAATCACTCCGTCTAAAGTCAATAATTCCATTAAAATCCTTTCATAGGTTTATGGGTTAAGAACCCATAACCCTTTAACTTTTTCTTTTAATCAATTTTGGTTTTCCAAGTCTTGTGCTGTGCGTGAAATGCCAAGTGTTTTTATTGACCAATTCTTCGTATTCCTGGCTCCCTTTTTGAGCGCAAACGCCCTCAACCTTTAACGCCCCCTCTTCATCAGTCCCGATAGTGTCATGGTCAATCTTTAGGGCAAAAACGCTCCGTTGGACTTCAGCCCCTCTAGTCGTTGAATCCTCATTCACAATACCAATCACATAATCCGCTTTACGCATGAGTTCAAAATGTTCGTATTGAGCCACTTCGCCCATTCTTGGACGAAAACCTGTCAAAGTGCATTCATCGCACCATTCTTTAAAATCCTCATTCCCTGGAATAGTCCCTTTATACGCGCCTGAAACCATGCACAACAACAAATTGTATTTTTCATGCGCTTTCAAATCTTCTAACTGAGCCATCGTCTTCTCCTTGTATTGAATTTAACTCTGTAAGCCCCACTGGTTTAAAAATGGGGCTTATGGAATCAAATGGTTTAAAAATGTGGTGCGGGTTAACAGAAGGGTTAATGAAAAGAGAAATGAAAGAGAGAATAATAAAAAATAGGGGATTTTTAAATAGGTTTTTGTAAAAGCGATAAAAGTATGGTAGCGTTGCTTGATTGAATGATTGAATGATTGAATGATTGAATGATTGAATGATTGAATGATTGAATGATTGAATGATTGAATGATTGAATGATTGAATGATTGAATGCCATTTCTACCCCTTTTTTGAAAAAAAGATGACTTATAGTATTGTATCTAGCGGTATTTAATCAATGGTTAATGATGCGTATTTATTTTTGCGTTATTTGTTTTATCTAATGATGATGCGTTTTATTTTTTAATGATATGTTTTATCTTATTTTAATGATGTGTTTAATTTAAATTTAATGATGTGTTTTGTTTTTTAATGATGATGCGTTTGACTTTAAAGCTTTATTCTCTACCCCCTTAATTCCAATCGCTCCCCAATCATTTCCAATCATTTTTATCCATTCCTTTCAAACTCTAAATTTTCTTTCAAACTCTCAAAACTTTAAGCAAACTTTAAGCATTGGATGTCTATAATTACATTTCGTTTTTAAAGACAAGCTTTAAAAAGTTCTTTAATTTGAAACCACTCAAGCAAGTTCTAAAAGCTAAAAAGCTTTAATATAAAGCCCACTAGCTGATTAAACTTGGCGATTAAAAAAGATTAGGGATCAAGCATTTTTAGTCTTCTTAAAGGGTTTAACAGAGTGATTATAGCAGGTTTTTAAAGAAAAACGAAGTTATTTGATTTAACATTGTTAATAGCCTATGTAAAAGTAAAGTAAAACTACAATAACTCTGTCTTATATTCATTAAGGCAGTGGTAGCGCTGAAGAATATTCGTGCAATTGTCGTTATTCATTATAAAAGGGCGGGTTTTAAAGGATATTTTAAAATTTAAAACAAGCTTTTAAGAGCAGATGGCGGATGCCTTGCCAAAGAGAGGCGATGAAGGACGTACTAGACTGCGATAAGCTATGCGGAGCTGTCAAGGAGCTTTGATGCGTAGATGTCCGAATGGGGCAACCCAACTAATAGAGATATTAGTTACTCTAATTTAGAGAGCGAACCTAGTGAAGTGAAACATCTCAGTAACTAGAGGAAAAGAAATCAACGAGATTCCCTAAGTAGTGGCGAGCGAACGGGGAAAAGGGCAAACCGAGTGCTTGCATTCGGGGTTGAGGACTGCAACATCCAAGAGAACGCTTTAGCAGAGTTACCTGGAAAGGTAAGCCATAGAAAGTGATAGCCTTGTATGCGACAAGGCGTTTTTAGGTAGCAGTATCCAGAGTAGGTCAGGACACGAGAAATCCAGGTTGAAGCCGGGGAGACCACTCTCCAACCCTAAATACTACTCTTTGAGCGATAGCGAACAAGTACCGTGAGGGAAAGGTGAAAAGAACCGCAGTGAGCGGAGTGAAATAGAACCTGAAACCATCTGCTTACAATCATTCAGAGCCCTATGATTTATCAGGGTGATGGACTGCCTTTTGCATAATGATCCTGCGAGTTGTGGTATCTGGCAAGGTTAAGCGAATGCGAAGCCGTAGCGAAAGCGAGTCTTAATAGGGCGAACAAGTCAGATGCTGCAGACCCGAAGCTAAGTGATCTATCCATAGCTAAGTTGAAACGCGTGTAATAGCGCGTGGAGGACTGAACTCATACCCATTGAAACGGGTTGGGATGAGCTGTGGATAGGGGTGAAAGGCCAAACAAACTTAGTGATAGCTGGTTCTCTTCGAAATATATTTAGGTATAGCCTCAAGTGATAATAAAAGGGGGTAGAGCCCTGATTGGGCTAGGGCTGCTCGCCGCGGTACCAAACCCTATCAAACTTCGAATACCTTTTATCGTATCTTGGGAGTCAGGCGGTGGGTGATAAAATCAATCGTCAAAAGGGGAACAACCCAGACTACCAAATAAGGTCCCTAAGTTCTATTCTGAGTGGAAAAAGATGTGTGGCTACTCAAACAACCAGGAGGTTGGCTTAGAAGCAGCCATCCTTTAAAGAAAGCGTAACAGCTCACTGGTCTAGTGGTCATGCGCTGAAAATATAACGGGGCTAAGATAGACACCGAATTTGTAGATTGTGTTTGACACAGTGGTAGAAGAGCGTTCATACCAGCGTTGAAGGTATACCGGTAAGGAGTGCTGGAGCGGTATGAAGTGAGCATGCAGGAATGAGTAACGATAAGATATATGAGAATTGTATCCGCCGTAAATCTAAGGTTTCCTACGCGATGGTCGTCATCGTAGGGTTAGTCGGGTCCTAAGCCGAGTCCGAAAGGGGTAGGTGATGGCAAATTGGTTAATATTCCAATACCGACTATGGAGCGTGATGGGGGGACGCATAGGGTTAAGCGAGCTAGCTGATGGAATAGCTAGTCTAAGGGCGTAGATTGGAGGGAAGGCAAATCCACCTCTGTATTTGAAACCCAAACAGGCTCTTTGAGTCCTTTTAGGACAAAGGGAGAATCGCTGATACCGTCGTGCCAAGAAAAGCCTCTAAGCATATCCATAGTCGTCCGTACCGCAAACCGACACAGGTAGATGAGATGAGTATTCTAAGGCGCGTGAAAGAACTCTGGTTAAGGAACTCTGCAAACTAGCACCGTAAGTTCGCGATAAGGTGTGCCGCAGCAATGCGGTCTCAGCAAAGAGTCCCTCCCGACTGTTTACCAAAAACACAGCACTTTGCCAACTCGTAAGAGGAAGTATAAGGTGTGACGCCTGCCCGGTGCTCGAAGGTTAAGAGGATGCGTCAGTCGCAAGATGAAGCGTTGAATTGAAGCCCGAGTAAACGGCGTCCGTAACTATAACGGTCCTAAGGTAGCGAAATTCCTTGTCGGTTAAATACCGACCTGCATGAATGGCGTAACGAGATGGGAGCTGTCTCAACCAGAGATTCAGTGAAATTGTAGTGGAGGTGAAAATTCCTCCTACCCGCGGCAAGACGGAGAGACCCCGTGGACCTTTACTACAACTTAGCACTGCTAATGGGAATATCATGCGCAGGATAGGTGGGAGGCTTTGAAGTAAGGGCTTTGGCTCTTATGGAGCCATCCTTGAGATACCACCCTTGATGTTTCTGTTAGCTAACTGGTATGTGTTATCCACAGGCAGGACAATGCTTGGTGGGTAGTTTGACTGGGGCGGTCGCCTCCTAAAAAGTAACGGAGGCTTGCAAAGGTTGGCTCATTGCGGTTGGAAATCGCAAGTTGAGTGTAATGGCACAAGCCAGCCTGACTGTAAGACATACAAGTCAAGCAGAGACGAAAGTCGGTCATAGTGATCCGGTGGTTCTGTGTGGAAGTACTATCGCTCAAAGGATAAAAGGTACCCCGGGGATAACAGGCTGATCTCCCCCAAGAGCTCACATCGACGGGGAGGTTTGGCACCTCGATGTCGGCTCATCGCATCCTGGGGCTGGAGCAGGTCCCAAGGGTATGGCTGTTCGCCATTTAAAGCGGTACGCGAGCTGGGTTCAGAACGCCGTGAGACAGCTCGGTCCCTATCTGCCGTGGGCGTAGGAAAGTTGAGGAGAGCTGTCCCTAGTATGAGAGGACCGGGATGGACGTGTCACTGGTGCACCAGTTGTTCTGCCAAGAGCATCGCTGGGTAGCTACACACGGATGTGATAACTGCTGAAAGCATCTAAGCAGGAAGCCAACTCCAAGATAAACTTTCCCTGAAGCTCGCACAAAGACTATGTGCTTGATAGGGTAGATGTGTAAGCGCAGTAATGCGTTTAGCTGACTACTACTAATAGAGCGTTTGGCTTGTTTTTTGCTTTTTGTATAAGATAACGACAATAGAGCATGGATAAGTTACCACTGCCTTACTGAGTGTAAGAGAGTTGGAGTTTTATAAAGACTTTTATAGGATTGAACTTTGATGAGGAATGAGATATTATCTCAGTGATTTAAAATTAAAGGCTATTAACTATCTTCTTTGTTAAAAACAGCTCCCTATTAAAGAGAAAGGGGAGTTAAGGGTAAATGCGATTTATCTTTAGCTCCCTTTTCCTTGTGCCTTTAGAGAAGAGGAACTACCCAGTTAACCATTCCGAACCTGGAAGTCAAGCTCTTCATCGCTGATAATACTGCTCTTTTCAAGAGTGGGAATGTAGGTCGGTGCAGGGATAGGGAAATGTTTTTTCAATCTTGCTTTTTATCTGATTTCATTATTGATTGCTTGTTTTTGTTTGTTTAAGGGTTTTTAGGGGTTTATTCTTTATTCTTTTATTCTTTTATTCCGCCGGTGTTGTTTTTTTTTATTTCTTTTGTTTTTAACTTTTTTGGGTTGGGTTGATTTGGGGGGTTTTATGGTTTTTGTGTTTTAGAATTTTGTTCAAAGTTTTTTGCTTGCTTATTTTGCTTAAGTTTTTTTATTGTTTTATTCAAAGGTTTTTAGGGTTTTAAGAAAACGAGTTTGACAATAAAATAAAATCTAACGCAATAAAATAAAACTTAAAATCCAATTTTTTAAAAAGTTTTATTCTTTATTCTTTGTTCTTAACCCTACAAGATGATTTTTATGGATTAAAAATAATTAAGGGAGAAAGATGAGTGATTGCAAAATGAGTAGGGTTAGCAGGGAATTGTTTGATAATATTAAGTCATTTTTGCACTATAAGCTTAAAACAATGATACGCATTCAAAGCGTGAATGATTTACAATTGGTCTTAAAATGGCAAGATAGAGTTTTAGAGTGCCAAAGTCTTATCGCATTGAAAGAGCTCAATCACAAGCTTTATAATCAAGGCGTTAGGCATACGATTATGATGCAAGGCTTGTTTTTGTTCTTTGAATATTTTGATAATAGGATTAAGCTCAAATCCTTGCACAATCTAGCAGAAGAACAGGTTATAGACTTCTTATTTGGATTAGCCAAAAACAGGGAACCAAGCTCTATGGCTAAATATGTGATGTATTTAAGACAATTCTTTGATTATTTAGACAGAAAAAGAAACTATAGCTTTGATTTTGAACTTAAAAATCTATCATTTGCCAAGAAAGAAATGCATTTGCCTAAACATTTGAATAAAAATGATTTTAAGGCTTTTATCCAAGCTCTTCTAAAATACCATCCCAAAACTAGTTTTGAAAAACGCAATCAGTGTATTTTACTGCTTATTGCATTAGGGGGGTTAAGGAAGTTTGAAGCCTTAGATTTGGAGCTAAAAAACATTGCTTTAGAAAATAACCACTACCGCCTTTTAATCAAAGGCAAAAACAACAAAGAGAGATACGCTTATATTGAAAAAGAGTTTTTGCAAGTTCCTTTGAATGCGTGGCTAAGCGATACTAAACGATTAAAGAGTTTTAAGGGGCGTTTTGTGTTTAAAAAAGCAAAAACAACACCACGCAAAAAACTTGCTCTTTAAAGAGCTTTATCGCTAAAATTTTTAAGCTCTCTAATATTGATGTAAAATCTTATGGATTAGGTTTGCATCTTTTTAGGCATAGTTTTGCCACTTTTATTTATGATGAAACACAGGATTTGGTTTTAACTTCAAGAGCGTTGGGACATAGTTCTTTGCTTTCTACTAAAATCTATATCCATACCACTCAAGAACACAATAAAAAAGTGGCTCTTGTGTTAAAAGGATTGTTAAAAAATGAAAAAAGCGAGTAAGCTTTTAAGAAATCTTGATTTATTTTGATTTTTGAGTTATAATGTATCTACATTCAATGGGCTAACCGAAGCCCACCTTTTCACAAACCACTTAAATTTTCCAAGTCTTTATTCCCAATGCTTTTAATTAAATCATCTAAAAACAAGACGATTTTACTTGGTTCTACACTTATATTCATAGGCATTTTTGCCCTATCATTGTCTTTTAACCCAGTGAAATAAGTCGTAATGCGTGGGCGGTTGTTTGGTTTGGTTTTGAGTAAGTTTTCCCAATGATACGCGCGATTTCTAATCGTCCATAGCAAGTTTAAAGCAATATGAACCTTTGAGGCACTAGATAATGGATTTTTTTTATTGTTGATAAATAATGCATTTTTATTATTGGGGTAATAGGATTTGAAATTGATGCGCTTTAAATCTAATATTACCCCCTCTAATTTATAACAAAAAATAAGCTTAATCACTGCCCCTAAAGACATTTTAGATAAAATCAAAGAATGCGTGATTTCTTTTTTCTTTTCTTTTTGCTCGTTAATTAAATTTGTTAAAGAATTTTCACTAAATACCCAATCACTCCCTTTGATTTGGGTTAAACAATAATCTAAAGCGTTGCGTAAATAAATTTCTAAGCTAGAGATTTTAGGCGTGATGAAAGAAATAAGTTTCAAATTTTCTTTGTATTGCTCTAGGCTATCGTAAGTATCTAATCTTTCTCTAGATAAAATGAGTGCAATATCATTTTTGAAATGTTGTAAATCTTGCATGATTTCTCTTAAGGTTTTTTGAAAAATTATCACTAAAAATAATTTTCAAAAATTGCCCTAAAATGGTCTTTATCATTTGCTAGCTCTATGAGACTTGGGAAGTTCAATCGTCTCCACACCTACTCTAACACCAGGATGTCCTGGCATGTCTCTCATGTTAGCCGTAGTGCTGTTTATCGTAGATTTTGCGTCTTTATAAGCTTCTAGCGTTCTGCCAAACGCTGAACGACCCACACTCTTAAGACTTCCAGCTATGGCTCCAGCTCCAGCACTAGCCATTTGCACACCTTGGTATATGAAGCTTTTAGCATCCGTTAAACCACCTTGTGTGCCAAAGATAGCGTTAATCATTTCGGGGACTTTTTGAATGAAAGTCAGTGAAATTCCTATTGCTACAATAATGCCAAATTTAGCCACTATTTCATTGCTCCCTCCCACTTTGATTGCGTATTGTAATGCAAAAGAGTTGAATAACACTAATAGCAACAACAAAGGCATGTAAAAAGTCAATGAAATAATCTTTTTCACATAAGACACTAAAAAACCTCTAGTCTGCTGAAAAAAACCTAGCGGTAACATAAAAATAACTAAAGACAAGTAAATAATTTTTTCTAAATAAGTCATAAAAACATAACAGAAAACTTTGAATAACAAAAACAATTCTAATCCTAAAATAACCAATAACAAAACAGCTGCAATAAGAGTTTTTGGTGATAGCCCATTATTAATTGTGAAGTCTTCATATATAGCTTATTCAGGCTACTCAAAATTTGTCTGACATGGAATGAAATGTTAGCGTTAGTGATGCTGTGGCGTGCGTCTATCTTCTTATATTCTCCTGCGCTATTTGTTTGATATTCCTTAACCACATTAGAAATCCCAGCATTTAGCAAGTTAGCAGGCGTGTCAAAAATTTCTGTTACATGATTTTGAAAGGCAAAACTAGAGCGACCATTACCGCTACTAGAACCATCAGATTTAAAAGCATAATGGTACAAAGAAAGGTATCCAACAAATACAAAAAGCATTAAAAAGGTTTTGATTTCAAATAAATCATTGTTTTGATAGCGTTTAAAGGAATACAAAAGGATTAAAAGCACTCCTAAAACCATACCAAAAGGTTGGATAACATTGGCTAAAGGCTCACCAATTCCTTTCAAGATCTTGCTAGAAAACGAAATAAAAAACCCAAGAATTTCACTATAAAGCCCATCTGCTTGCACGACTAAAGAATCTTGCTTATTGGAATACAAGTAAGCACCCACTCCTATGACAGCTAAAGCACCAAGCACTAAAGGGTTAGAAAGAAAGGGCAGAGCAAGTAGTGGAGCAGCCATATTATTTAATCTCTAACATTCTTCTGTTTCTTTCACCAGCAGCTATTCTCATAGCAGCCGAGCAATCCACTTTATCGCCACCTTTTTCAAAGCATTCGCTATCCTTTTTCAAGGCTTCTTCTACATGGTTTTTATAATATTCTTCCCTTTCTTTCACTTGTGATAGATAATGATCATGTTGCAAATCTTCTATTTTGTATTTTATAACATCCCAAAAAACCACCACTAAAATCCCTAAAATCCCTAACAAAATCCATGAATTTAATCTGCTTTTAAACATACAAAATCCTTTTTTAAAATATTTGACTAATTTTAACACAATAACCTTTATTTCAATACGGATTAAACGACTGAATATTATCAGAGCTTGGAGCTTCATTATTACTATTTGAATTCACGCCACTTGCCTTTCCTACACTACCATTAGGGAAACCATAAGCGTCCAATTTAGCCCTATAGACTTTTTCTATTTCTTGTTGTTTTTGTTTAAGATTTTCTTGATGCTCTTTGTTATCTTTTAGAGCGTCAATAGGAATAATATCTTCAAAATAGCCCATTTGTTGCTTGAATGCATAGCTTTGCATTTGCGCCATCAAACCCAGTGTCTTATTCATGAAGCTTAAATTTTGAGCGATTTCTAAAGCAGTTTCTACGCTTAATTGCTGAAATCGGTGTTTGTAGTCATTGAACACTTTAGCGGCTGCTTCACCTTTTTTACCAGCAATATCCCTACTATAATCTAAATTAAGCTCATCAAATTGCGCTTTTAAGCGATTAACATTGAGCATGTTAGGGATGCATTCGCTTTTGCCATTTCTGTTTTCTTTTTTGCAATAACCTTTTTTAACATTCTCATCGTTAAATCCAAAAGTTTTAACACCCAACTCATTATCTATTTGACTAAACGCTCTATCTTGGGAAGCTACAGCAAGCTGTTTGACTTTAGCATACACATTTGAAGCGATTTGTCTTTTTAATTCTTCTTTTTCAGCTCTAAGTTTTTCATAGGTAGTATAGTCGTTATTAAGTAGAGCTAAAGTCATTTGGCTGTCTAATAATTGGATTTTTTTAGCCGCTTCTAAATTGCCTTTTTGAATGCAAATGTATTCTAATAAGGCTCTGCCTCTAAGTCCAGCTCCTAAATCGTTCGCCGTGCTGATTTGAGTGTTGCCTATGGCGTTAGCAAAATCCTTTAGAGCCTTTGTGTTAGCGCTTTCTTTCCCCTTGCTCGTGAAAAATTGGTGTAAGTTTTTCTCTGTAGGACTTGCGTCCTGACTGACATCCCAATTGAGTTCAGGGCATTTTTCAGAGATGCGTTTGGCTGCAATTTGATTGCGTATATCATAGTTTTGTGCATTTTCTTTGATCCTTTCAGCGTTGTCTTGAACTTGTTTGGCAAAACTTTGGGTTTTTTCTACATACTGCATGGGATTGGGGACGCTTAAAATACTGCCTGTTAGAAATTGATTGGTTTTGTTCAAAACATCATTCACTTTGTTGATGGAATTAAGAGTCTGATTAGCCCTATCTAATGTGTCTTGAGCGAGCTTGATCCTTTCAGTGATAGTGGCTAAATGTTTAGCCCACTTGCTTTCATCCCATGCTCTTTTAGCACCATTCCAAGCGTTCTGCGTAGGATTATCTACAATCATAGCCACAGCGTTTAAGTGGTTTAAAGCAATCGCCAACAACAGAATAAGGGATTTTTTTAAAAAAGTCTTTAACGCTTTCATGCCTTATCCTTGAAAAGGTCTATAAATCAGTCTCTGAGTGCAAGAAATTTTATTATCATGCCAATAATACCAATTCTTACCAATTTTTGTGCTTTCACTCCAAATGTTATATTGAGAGCAAAAGCCTTCACTTTGATTGAGATAGTAATTAGTCCAATCAATATAGCCTTGCGATTGTTTAAGATCGTTATCCTTGTAATAGCCTTGATGGATTTCTACATACTTCAAATAATTATTACTCAAATTCAATTCGTTTTTCAAAATGTTTTGAGTCCTGTTGATGGTGGTTTGAGTGGTGATAAGGTTATAGGTTGTGGGGCTTTCATTATCTTGGGCTGGGCGTAAATAAGGTTGAGTGGTTTGAGTGGTAGTGGTTTTGTAAGTGGCGTTCCAATCGGTGATACTAGGATCAGTATGGAAATATTGCGGTTGGCAACGATTAACTCCATAAGGTTTTTGGCATTGTTCTCTCTCACCATAATTTTTTCTTTCTATCTTAAAATAATGGCTTGTAGTAATATCGCTTAAGACTTTAGAACTAGGCACGCCCATCACATAAGGGCTAACAACCGCACCGCTTTTAATCCCTGCTTCAAAATTGCAAGGCGTAACTTCTACCCATTCGCCATTAAGCTTGTTATAGCTTTTTAACATTGTAGGTCTTTTGGCTTCTAATTTAGCGTCATTGTATTCCCATTGACCGCATGCAAATTCTTGATATTGCGAGCTTAATTGGGTAGCAATCCCACGATTTAAAATCTGTTGTTTGTTAGGGTTGCTGGGATCATTATAATACTGATCCACTATAGGCGTTAAGGTTTGGGTTTTATCATTTTTTTCATACCTAACAATCCTGTCTTGCACCCTTGCATAATCGCTGCAAGGCACAGCGACATGGATTAGATTATCCATCCCACGAAACACGATTTCAGTTTGAAAGGTTTGAGTTTTCCCCATACCATAACCTTTATCGCTCGTGGTTTGTAAGGCGCATTTGCTGTCATCTTTGTAAAGTTGCATGGCGTATTGAGCGCCTTGTAAATCCACACAACCACCGATATTTTGCGTTTTGTTTTCCCTGTCCACATAGTAGTATTGCGTTTGCTTGATAGCTTTACCGGCTTCAAAATCGTATCTATAAGCGCATTTAGTGTCATCTCTTAAAGCGTTCATAGAAATACAAGAGCCATCTTTAGCGATAACATCTAGTTTCATCGTGTTGTTAGGGCTCAATTCAGGCACTTTACAATACTGGCTGGAGTAATTGTTTTCTTGCGAGTTAGGATTAATGGCACTATTAGAACTACTGCCATTAGTTGGGCTAGTGGTGTTAGTAGGATTATTGGAATTGTTTGTGTCTCCATTACCAAAAGGAACAGGGAAAAGCCCCCCATTCCCTAAACTCCCACCACTTGAGCTATTATTATTAAAATTGTCATACCCTCCTGTGTTATTGTTAGTAGAGCCATGATTAGTGAAATTATTCTCATAACCCCCTACAGAGCCATTACTTGAAGAACTAGAGCCATTCACCCCATCCACCCCTAACACGCCATCTGTATCAATACCACTGCCTATTGCATTATTGTTTGAATTATTTCCATCACTCCCACTGCTCCCATTTACCCCATCGTTGCCATTTACCCCATAGCCATTACTCCCATTTGCGCCATCTTTGCCATTGATAGCGTTATTGCTAGGGCTATTGGGATTGTTATCGTAAGCGGAACTATCAGAGCCATTACTAAAAGGCGTGTTGGCATACATAGGGTCATTGGTAGCGTTAGTTTGAGCGGTGTTTTCTAGCTTTTGGTATTCTTCTTTGCTAACGCCTAAAATCTTAGCCACTTCTTCAGCGTTCTCGCCTTTTAAAACAAGGATAGTGGATTTTTTAATCTTGGCGTTAGGAGGTATTTTTAAACTGGTTTTAGCGCTGCTAGTCAAAGGAAACGATTGATTGTCTCTTAAAAGACTGGTGATTTCTATATCTATGCTGTTAGTTGCATTGTTTCTAAAATAAAACCCATGAGCTTCTACTTTAAACACCCTCTTGCCTAACACCACCCTGCTTTCTATCGCTCCATTAGGCAAATTAGCGTCAATTTCTTTAGTGGTGATAACACTCAAAGCATAAGCTGGACTAAGCAAACCTAATAAAAACGCTCCTAGAATAAAGCAGAAAAATAAAAAATGGTTATATGAATAAGTTTTCATTTGTTTTTGCTCCTTTATTTCATTAAAAAATTTAAAACTCCTTAGCAGAAATCCTAATGTCTTTAGCGGTTGGATACTTCACTCTTTTGTGTTGATTTTTCATTAGCGTTCCATTCCAACATCTTTGGATTTAGTTTTTTTTGAATACAAATAAGAGCTATACTCACTAGCATTACCGATAGCGACTTTATAGGGAGTTTTGTTGTCGTAAGCTTGTGTACTAAATTTTTTGCCAACATAATTACCATTAGCGTCCATTTGATTTTCAAACATGTCCGCTACAAGCTTGTTGTAGTCAGTATTTGAAGTTAGATCCGAATTTGAAAGCGAATGATTTTGTTTAGAATTATTAGCTTTAGTGTTAGGCTCTTTTACATTATTTTGTCCTACACTATTTTGAGCGATGCTATTTTCATTAAAATGAGATAAATTAGAATTATTTTGTGTTAATTCTTCACTCATAGAGGCGTTTTCTTTGCTTGCTTCTTTGCTTCCAAGATCCCATGGTTTGAAAGTTCTTGCGTCTATTTCATCGTTTTCTAAAGCGGTGTTTAAAACTTGTTTTTCGTTTGCATTTAAAGGTTGTAGTATTTCTTTTTCTTTTTTAGGGATTTTAAGTTTTTCAGCAATATTTTCATTAAAAATTCCCAATGAATGATTATAAGTTCTAACTAAAAAACCTTCTGTTTTATTGATGGGCAAGTGTGCGATATTGTTTCTAATGGCATACTCAGTGGTCTTATTGATATTTTTATTGTGCAAAACCGCTTCTATTAGGCATTCTTGTAAAAATTCCTTATGACTAGGTCTTAGATTACCTTTTTTGTTGTTGATCATCAATAAAAGCACTTGCATTTCTTCATTAGTCATGCCGTTTTTAGCTCTGTCTTTTAGAAATTTTTTAAATTCCTTATCGCTAAATCGCTTGTTAGAGCCTTTTTCTTTTTCATTAAAATGATTTTTAGCTTCTTCAATGCGACTTTTTAAAACATTAACGCCTAAAGAGTGGTTAAAACCTAGTGTTTCTTTTGGTTCTTTTTCCTTGCTTTTCAGTTCTGCTTCTTTTGAAGCTTCTTTTTTGTCAAGGGGAACAAGTTCTAAAGATCCAATGAATGCGTCTAATAATTCACTTGAGTTTTCATCATTGTCAAGGTTGGGATCATAATCTCTATTGGTCTGATAAAATTCTAGTTGCTCTTTAAAAGAGAGGCTGTTTAACTCTTGCATGAATTCTTTGACTAACTCGTTATCTTGGGCTTTTATCACCTCATTTTTATTTTTAGCGAAAGCCAAATCTTTCATAAAGGCTTTCATCATGTCTTTAGACTTATCATTAGAACCAAACATCTCATACCAATACAGAAAAATGCTTTTAAGGTCTTTTAAGTTTTTTCTTGCTTTGTCTATCATGATGAGTTACCTTTCAATACCGCTAGAAGCTTTATTTTTCTTTTGATATGCTTTGAGATTGAGAGCGTGTTTGGGTTTGTTGCTTTGTTTCATTTGCTAATTGATTGTATTTTTCATTTTTAAGCAGAGTGTAGCTACGCATCCTTTCTAATAAAGCTTCATTCCTATTATCTAGAGACAAATCTCTATGCAAATCTTCGTAAATAATGTTTGTCTTGTCTCTTCTTTCTTGCGAATAATCTTTTTGATGGAAGAGCCTAGTCTTATAGGCATAGTTTGAGAGCTTGTCCAAGTTTAAAGGTTTGATTTTTTCCTTGTTAATGCTTGGAAACATTTCTACATTATAAACAAACTTGAATTGTGCTTGGGGTTCAATGTCTCTGTAAGCAGGTTTGAACACCTTTTGACCATTTTCAATGACAGCAAACTGCTTGTGTTTAGGTTTTTTAGTGTTTTTATCAATCACTAATTCGCCATTATTATCCACTAAAGGCACAGGCTCTTTGTTTTTAATAAACATCAAACGAACAGGAGAGATTTCTTTATCTTGAGTGGCTTTAAAAATCGCATCTCTTTCTTCTTTGCTCGCTCCAAGCATTTTAGCTTCCTCTAAACTCACCCATGCATTACTTTGAAACCCTAAGCGGTTTTTTTCCATATCTAAAAGCATGTCGTTAAGATTACAATAAGGTTCGCCATTTAAAGCGTTATGCCCTCTTTCTTTGTTAGCCACTATTTCAGGCTTGTCCCAAAAAGGCGAGTTCTTTTCTTTCAAACCCTGAATAATCCTTGTTTTAACATAGTTGATTTGACCGGATTTAGCTTTAAGTAAAGCCTCTTTGCTTTCTGAATTCTCTTGGGTTGCTTGGGTTCTTTGTGCGTTAGTTTCTTCTAGATTGTGTGAATAGTTTGAATTTTGTGGTGGTTCTTGCTTAAGCCCTCCTCTTTCCATAAGTATGTTTTGCAAATAATCAATCATGCCATTGATTTGCTCATCGCTTAAGTTGTTAAGATTATTCATCTTCTTCTCCTTGTGGGTTAGATTTTGCAAAATCTCTTTGAGCGATGTATTCTTCGTGTTGGGTTTCTATGCTCAATTCATCGCAAAACCCAGCTTCATAGAAGGCGTCTTGTTCTAATGTGTTTTCATTTTTTTGCATAACAGCTCCTTAAAAATATTGATGAGAAAAAACTTGCCATAAGTAAGGTAAATGAAAAAAGATACATGGATTTTAAAAAATGCCCTAATTTTGAAAAAAATGTGCGTTTCTTTATTTCTCAAATTTGGTTTTACTTATTGAAATCCACTCTAAAGGACTACACATGCAAAAAAAGAAACCCAAAAACCCGCAACCGAATTTATTTAGCATCTTAGATAATGGCGATATTGCAACAAACAATCCTACTAAAGAATCAGATAAAGTCAATGAAATACAAGATCCACTCCCCTATGTTGTGAAAACGCAAATCAATACAGCAAGCATGATCTCTAGAAATCCTATTGAATGGGCGAAGTATTTAAGCTTTGAAAAACGAGTATATAAGGATAATAGTAAAGAAGATGTCAATTCCTTTGCTAATGGTGAGATAAAAGAAAGTTCTCGTGTTTATGAAGCGAATAAGGAAGGGTTTGAAAGGCGCATCACTAAAAGATACGATCTGATTGATACCATAAGAAATAGAGAATTTTTTATAAAAGAAATTGAAATTCTAACCCACACAAACAGCTTAGAAGAATTGAAAGAGCAAGGTTTAGAAATCCAATTGACCCACCATAATGAAACGCATCAAAAAACCTTAGAAAATGGCAATGAAATCACTAAAGAATACGACTATCTTAAAGATATTTACCAAGAAGTAGAAAGAACAAAAGATGGTGAATTGGTAAGAGAAATAATCCCCAGTATTTCTAGCGATGAGTATTTTAAGCTCTATAACAAACTGCCTTTTGAATCAATAAACAATGAAAATACCAAACCGAATACTAACGACAATGAAGAAGTTAAAAAACTAGAATTTGAATTGGCTAAAGAAGCGCATGCTTTAATCCTAGAGCAACAATTGCTTTCAGCAACAAATTATTATTCTTGGATAGACAAAGATGATTACGCGAATTTTGCTTGGAAAATACACAGGCTTATCCATGAAAATAAACTCAAAGAAAACCATCTCAGCGCAGATAACGCTAATAAGATTAAGCAATTTTTCTTTAATAATGGTTCTATTTTAGGCTGGACTAAAGAAGAGCAAAGCGCTATGCAAGAAAACAGAGATTATTCTTTAAAAAGCGACCTTTTAAGTTTAGAAGAAATCGCTCAAGCAAAAATTGAATTGCAAAAATACTATGAAAGCGTTTATGTTAATGGTGATGGGAACAAAAGAGACATCAAGCCTTTCAAAGAAATTTTAAGAGACATGAACAATTTTGAAAAAGCTTATCAACAGCGTTATGACAAATTGGTAAGCTTGAGTGCAACAATCATTCAAGCTAAAAAGGGTAGTAATGAGCGGCAAAATTATAGCGCAAACAATAATAATACTATTAACAACACAATAGAGACTAATACTTCTAACAATATTATTAAAAATAATGGTAATAATCATCCAAATTTAAGCTTGGCTGATTTAGAATTAGAGCAACAAAATTTAGGAGAACCAAATGGAAAAGAAAGAACAAATCGCGCAGATGAGCCGAGCAGAGCTAGAGCAGGAATTCCGCAAGAAATTCACCGCAGAAGCGAACCTAGAGGACAGCAAGAGGGAGTGGAGCGATCGAGTGATGAAGAACTTTCACACCAAGACCCTAGTTTATTTACTGAGCCTAGAGAGCAGGGAGGAACAAGAGGAGTTTATAGATCTAGCGACCAACAGGCAGTTTCAGAAGAATCCCATAGAGAGCGAGATAGAATACATGAACATGTATCTAGAGGAGATGGAGTATCAGCAAGAGCGGATGCAAGAGCAAATAGCAATGGAGCGTCAAGTCAAGCAAGCCGAATGGAAAATGGAGCAAGAAGCGAAGAAAAAGGGGATAATCCCCCAAATGAGAGAGGAATACCACAGCCACCGCAATCCCCATCTCATCAACAAAATAGCTCCAGAGATTTGGGGCTTTCTCTCTCTAGAGAACAGCCAGGACAGACTGGATTCTTACGCCTTTTTGATCATGGACAGGTGGGCTCATTATTTCCCACAGACCATGAAAACCAAAGATCACAGAACGATAATGAGCTTGATAAAAGCAGTGATAGAGCAAACGAAAATGGAGACAGAAGCCCTAGACAGAATGGGAGTGCAAATCAAGAGGGCGCAAGGGGTGAGCGATATGGAATTGCTCAAGGAGGCTCAAATCAATCAGTATTACCACTTGCTCAAAGCCGATCACATCTTGCAGGACTCATCACACCAAATGGACTTGGAAACCTTGAAGAAAACAGGGATCAAGAGAGAAGACTTTTATCAAATTTAGACCATTTAGAAAGCTTGCTTAACGCTATTAGAAACAACACCATAGCGAGTGAGCCTGACTTTAGATTTAGGCTCTTAGAAGCCATTCAAAACAACGAGCCTTTAAAGGATAGCCTTGTGGGGGCGCAACTCCTTAAAGACCCTACGACTAAAATCTTTTATGACAAATTCCAACTCAAAATCAGCCCTAAAAAAGTCTTAGAGATTTTAGAAAATCGCCTTAAAAAATCCATTGAAACAACGAACGAAGCCTTAAACGCATTCAATGCACTGGATAGTCAAGCCATTGATTTAAACGCTATCTCTAATAACGTAGGATTAAATCCCACACAAGATAGCGAAATAACAGACAATAGCGTAGAGTTGAATAACGCTCAAGAACAAACCGCACAAGAGCAAGACACGCAAGAAATCGCGCAAACCACGCTAAAACAAGAAACACAAGAGCAAGAAACGCTAAAACAAGAAACAAAAGAGCAAGAAACACCAACCGCACCAGCTATCCCCCTTAACCCTAAAATAGATTTTAAACCGAGCGAAGAAGTTTTAATTAAAGGGGCTAAAACCCGCTATAAGGCTAACATAAAAGCCATTAGGCTTTTAAAAGAATTGCAAGCCAAACAAGAGATCTTAAAAGGCGATTATTACGCCACTTTAAAAGAGCAAGAAATCCTAGTGCAATTTAGCGGATGGGGCGCTTTAGAGAGCTACTTTAAAAAGGCTCAACACCCTAAAGAATTTAAAGAATTAAACGCCTTACTCACTAAAGATGAATTCAGAAGATCTTATTTGAGCGCAAGAGACGCTTACTACACCCCTAAATTGGTTATTGATAGCATTTATCAGGCTTTAGATCGATTAGGGTTCAATAACGACAACCATCAAAAAGAAATCTTTGAACCCAGTTTAGGCACAGGCAAATTCATCGCTCATGCGCCAAGCGATAAGAATTACCGCTTTATGGGAACAGAATTAGATCCTATTAGCGCTAATATTTCTCAATTCCTTTACCCTAATCAAGTCATCCAAAACACTGCTTTAGAAAACCACCAATTCTATCAAGACTACGATGCGTTTGTGGGCAATCCCCCTTATGGCAATCACAAAATCTATAGCTCTAATGATGCAGAATTGAGTAACGAGAGCGTTCATAATTACTTTTTAGGGAAAGCGATTAAGGAATTGAAAGATGATGGCATAGGGGCGTTTGTGGTGAGTTCTTGGTTTATGGATGCTAAAAACCCTAAAATGAGGGAACACATCGCAAAAAACGCCACCTTTTTAGGCGCGATAAGATTGCCTAATAGCGTGTTTAAAGCAACAGGAGCGGAAGTAACTAGCGACATTGTGTTTTTTAAAAAAGGCGTTGATAAAGCAACCAATCAAAGCTTCATTAAAGCTATGCCTTATTATGACAAGATCATTGATGGCTTGGATGATGACACCCTTTTTGCCTTGCAAAACAACCGCTTTGATAGTTTTATCCCTAGCGATCAACTTAAGATTGTCAATGCGGTTGCAAGCCATTTTGGTTTAAAACAAGAAAAATTGCAACGCTGGTATGAAAAAATAGACACCACTAACTTTGGCTATAAAGAACAAGACTATGAGATCATCAAAGATTTCATTGATAAAGTTGGAAAGAACAATATCCATCTCAACGAGCAAACCCTAAATGAATACTTTATCCACCACCCTGAAAACATTCTGGGGCGTTTGAGTTTGGAAAAAACCCGCTATAGCTCTGAAATCAATGGCGAACAAATTTATAAATACGAGTTGCAAGCCTTAGAAGATAAAAGCTTAGATTTATCCCAAGCGCTTAATCAAGCGATAGAAAAATTGCCTAAAGATGTCTATCAATACCATAAGACTACCCTTAAAACAGACGCTCTTATTATTGATCCAAGTAACGAACGCTATCAAGAAGTCCAAAAACTTATCAAAAATTTAGAAAGGGGGGAATTAGTCAAGTGGGACAATCTTTACTATAAACTGGAGCAAGATAATGAAATAGGCATTTTTTTAAGACCCACTAAAATCAACTCTAAAGCCCAAGACTCACGACTAAAAGCCTATTTTAAAATTAAAGACGCTTTGAATGATTTAACAAGCGCGGAATTAAACCCCTTAAGCTCTGATTTAGAGCTAGAAAACAAGAGGGCTAAACTCAATCTTGTTTATGATGGATTTGTCAAGAAATTTGGCTACCTCAATGAAAATAAAAACCGCAAGGACATCAAACAAGATTTGTATGGCGCTAAAGTCTTAGGATTAGAAAAAGACTTTGAAAAAGAAATCACCCCTAGAAGCGCTAAAATGCAAAACATAGAGCCAAGGCAAGCTCAAGCCAAAAAAGCTCAAATCTTTTTTGAAAGGACTTTAACCCCTAAAAAAGAACTCATCATCACTAACGCTAAAGAGGCGTTAATTGCAAGCATCAATCAAAAAGGGGGTTTGGATTTGCATTTTATTAGGGATCATTTTAAAACCCAAAGCTTAGAAACCACGATTAAAGAACTTTTAGAGCAAAAACTGATTTATAAAGACCACAAGGATAATGGCGATTATATTTTAGCGAACGATTATTTGAGCGGCAACGTGAAAAGAAAACTCAAAGAAGTGAAAGAAGCCATCAATCAAGGCGTGGAGGGATTAGAGGCTAATGTAAAAGATCTAGAGCTGATTATCCCTAAAGATTTGAAAGCCACTGAAATCATGGCTAATATCAACAGCCCTTGGATACCCACCCAGTATTTAGAAGAGTTTTTAATGGAATTAGTCGCTAACCATTATGAAAAGCAATACGGCGATAAAATGACAGATTACCAACTAGACAATCTCAAAGAAGACATCAAAGTAGAACACTTAAACGGCGCTTATGAAGTTTCTATTAGAAGCGATGAATTGAATGAGCTTTATGGCATCAGGCATAAAGACAAGCCGCATTCTTATAAAGCGCCTTTTGAAAGTCTTCTAAGCAAAGTCTTAAACAACAAGGATTTGAGCGTTAAATACGCCCAAGTTGATCCTAATGACCCTAAAAAAGAAATCTTTATCGCTGATGAAGAGCAAAGCAATCTCGCCAGACAAAAAGCAGAAGAATTGAAAGAGGCTTTTAAAGACTGGATTTACAAGGATTATGCAAGAAGAACCCATTTAGAGCAAATCTATAATGACACTTTCAATAACTCTGTTTTAAAAACCTATGATGGCTCGCAATTAGAACTAGAGGGCTTTAACCACAATATCAAATTGCGACCCCACCAAAAGAACGCCATTTTTAGAACCATCCAAGACAGATCGGTGTGTTTAGACCATCATGTTGGAGCGGGCAAGACTTTGTGCGCTATAGCCAGTTGCATGGAACAAAAACGCATGGGATTAGTGAATAAAACCCTCATTGCCGTGCCTAACCATTTAACCAAACAATGGGGCGATGAATTTTATAAGGCTTACCCTAACGCTAATGTGTTAGTCGTTGATAGCAAGGACATCACTGAAAAAGAAAGAGAACTTTTATTCAATCAAATCGCTAACAACAATTATGACGCTGTGATTATCGCGCACACCCATTTGGAATTATTGTCTAACCCTAGAGGAATCATAGAAGGATTGAAAGAAGAAGAGCTAGTGAATGCTGAAAAAAACTTTGAAAGGCAAGAACTGGCTTATAAAAATAACCCCAGAGAAACTAAAAAACCCAATGAAAGAGCCTTTAAAAACAAGCTGGATAAAATCCGCGCTCAATACGATGCACTTTTAGAAAAACAAGGCTCTCATATTGATATCAGTCAAATGGGGATTGATAATTTGATCGTGGATGAAGCCCACTTATTCAAAAATCTAGCCTTTGAAACTTCTATGGAAAAAATTGCAGGGCTTGGTAACCAACAAGGCTCTAATCGCGCTAGAGATTTGTTTATTAAAACGCACTACTTGCACCAAAACAATAAGAAAATCATGTTTTTAACCGGCACGCCTATAGCTAATTCCTTGAGTGAAATGTATCACTTGCAACGCTACCTGACCCCTGATGTGTTAAAAGAAAGAGGGTTAGAATTCTTTGATGATTGGGCTAAGACTTATGGGGAAGTGGTGAATGATTTTGAATTAGACACTTCCGCTCAAAGTTATAAAATGGTTAACCGCTTTTCTAAATTTAGCGATGTGCAAGGCTTAAGCACCATGTATAGAGCTTTTGCAGATATTGTCTGTAATGATGATATTTTAAAGCATAACCCCCACTTTGTGCCTAAAGTGTATGGGGATAAACCTATCAATGTGGTGGTGAAAAGAAGCGAAGAAGTGGCTCAATTTATTGGCGTGGCGGATGAAAATGGCAAATATAATGAAGGCTCTATCATTGATAGGATGCAAAAATGCAAGCGCAAGAAAAGCAAAAAAGGGCAAGACAATATCCTTTCTTGCACCACAGACGCTAGAAAAGTGGCTTTGGATTACCGCTTGATTGATCCAAACGCTAAAGTGGAAAAAGAATTTTCTAAAAGCTATGCTATGGCAAAAAATATCTATGAGAATTATTTAGAAACTCATGCCACTAAAGGCACACAACTTGGTTTCATAGGGCTATCCACGCCCAAAACCCATAGCCAAAAAGTGAGTTTAGAAGCGCCAGATAGCACTCATGAGCTTGAAAACAAAAATCCCCTAGATGAAGCTCAAGAACTTTTAGAGAGCCTGTCTAGCTATGATGAAAATGGCAATCTTATCGCTCCTAGCAAGAAAGAATTAGAAAACGAACTCAAAGAGAAAGAGGCTAAAAGCGTCAATTTAGATGAAGAACTAGCTAAAGGCTGTTCGTTTGATGTTTATAGCGATGTTTTAAGGCATTTAGTCCAAATGGGTATCCCACAAAATGAAATCGCTTTCATCCATGACGCTAAAACCGAAGAACAAAAGCAGGATTTGTTTAAAAAGCTCAATCGTGGCGAAGTCAGGGTTTTATTGGGCAGTCCTGCTAAAATGGGCGTAGGCACTAATGTGCAAGAAAGATTAGTCGCTATGCATGAATTAGATTGCCCATGGATGCCTGATGAATTGCTGCAAATGGAAGGGCGTGGGATAAGGCAAGGCAATATTTTGCACCAAAATGATCCTGAAAACTTTAGAATGAAAATCTATCGCTACGCCACTGAAAAGACTTACGATAGCCGTATGTGGCAAATCATAGAAACTAAATCTAAAGGCATAGAGCAATTTAGAAATGCGCACAAATTAGGCTTGAATGAATTAGAAGACTTTAATATGGGGAGTTCTAATGCGAGCGAGATGAAAGCAGAAGCGACAGGCAATCCCTTGATTATTGAAGAAGTCAAATTGAGGGCTGAAATCAAAAACGAAGAAGCAAAATACAAAGCTTTCAATAAAGAAAATTATTTCAATGAAGAGAATTTGAAAAACAACGCTTCTAAATGGGATTATCTCAAACAAGAATTGAAAGATTTAGAAACGCTTAAAAGCTCCGTGATAATCCCCACTCATACAGAGATCAAGCTCTATGATTTGAAAAATGAAGAGAGTAAGGATTATGAGCTTATCAAAGTTAAAGAGGTAGAGCCTTTAAAAGAAAACGCCTCTATGAGTGAAGAATTAACACACAAGAAACTCAAAGAACAAAACAAGCAAATAGCCGAACAAAATAAAGAAAAACTAGATGCTATTAAAAAGCAATTTGCAAGCAATTTGAACACCTTGTTTGTGAATGAAGAAAGAGATTATAAGCTTTTAGAATACAAGGGCTTTGTGGTGAATGCTTATAAAACTAAGTATCAAGTGGAGTTTAGTTTAAGCCCTAAAGACAATCCCAATATTGCCTATAGCCCTGGCAATATGATTTATAAAAACGATACGGGCAACATGTTTAGCTCTTATAATTTCTGCGGTGAGATTAAATTTGATGGGTTTTTAAAGAGGTTGGATAACGCTATCATTAAACTCCCTGAAAAAATCAAGGAATTAGAAAACTCCATTGAAACCACTAAAGAAAATATTTCTAAATACACAAGATTAGTGGAGCAAAAACTTCCTTACCCACGATTAGAATACTTGCAAGCTTTAAAATTGGATCATAAAACTCTAATAGACGATTTAGCCAAAATGGGTAAAGACAGGGATTATAAGCCTGCGTTCAACCCTAAATCTAAAGAAGTCTTAGAGAAAATGAACGCTGAAAAAAGAGCGAGTTTAGTGGATGAGAGGGAAGAGATAAAAGAGCAAGCTAACCAAGAAGTGCATAGTCCAATGAAGAAAGCGGCTAATGATGATTATGACATGGGGATGTGAGTTCCACTAATGCTTTCAATAACATGTTTTTAAATAATGTTATTGAATTTGGCGTAACGCCTTTTAATATTCTTTTTTTCTAAACTTTTCCCTTTTTAAAAACACCCTAAAAAACCACCACTAATAAAACACTGCTAACCATTACAAAAAGAACTAACAGATAACATAACTATTTAAAATAAAATAGTATTAAGTTTTTCTATTTTATATACTTTTAAGCTATTTATCTTTAAAATATGTTTAACAAAATGATAAAGGAATAAGAGATGATAATCACCATAGCTAACGAAAAAGGAGGGAGCGGTAAATCCACTCTGTGTTTGAACTTGTGCGTTCAATTATTGTTAGACAAGAAAGATATTGCCGCATTAGACACTGATAGCCAAAAGAGTTTGGAAGTGTTTAACAATATTAGGAGTGAAACGAGTTTGCCCAATTTCACGCTCTTTAATCGCACAGGAAACATTACAGACACTTTAAAACAGATGACGGATAAATACGAATACATCCTTATTGACACTAAAGGCGAACATTCCAAAGAAAGCCAAAGGGCTATGCTATTGAGCGATTGGGTGCTAATACCCACCACGCCAAGCCAACTAGACACAGCGGTGTTATTAGACATGCTAGAAAGGATTAGAGACATCCAAGCGTTGAATGAAAATTTGAAAGCTTGTATTGTGATGAATCGCATCCCTACTATCCCCACTCTTAAAGAGAAAAAAGCTCTCATTGATTTCATCAACCAAAATAACGCTAATGAAAGCGTGTTTTTAATGGATAATCTATTAAGCGAAAGGATAGCTTATAAGCGTTCAGTGAGTGAAGGTATGGGCGTGATGGAATACAATGACAATAAAGCTAAAAACGAATGGTCTCAATTCTATGATGAATTGAGCGGGTATTTAGGGGGAAAAAAATGAAAATAATAGAATTTATAATTTAATTCTAAATAACGCTTAATTGTGTTATGATATTAAAAACAATCTACTTTAAAGGATAAATATGGAATTTAAAAACACTAAAAAAGACAGGCTAAGCGATTTAGAAAACCGCTTTGAGAATGCCAACAAGCATGAAACAAACCAACATGAAAAAGAAGACAGGAAAAAAGCCCACACGCTCTATATTTCAGAGAAAGTGATGCATAGCGTAGAAGAGTATTTGAATGAATTTGGAGCGTTCAGGGAAAATAAAAGCGTGTTTGTTCAAGACGCTATTGTTTTTTATTTAGAACACAAGAAAAAAGAAATGAAGCAAATGCTTTTAGATAAGGCGAGCAAGTTGTGATTTTATGGTGTTTTCATACCAAGGAGCTTAAATGAAAAAAACAAGACTTTTAAAGTTGAGAGCTGAGTTTAGCATGTTTAATGGGATTAGGCGTGAGCGGGTGCGCGTTTGTAGATAAGCAAATTTTAAACGACCACTTGACTAAGGCTAAAAATAACCCAAAATATGATTGCCAAAAAGAAATGGGGTATTTCCCTAAAAAATACGATGGAATAAATCAGTGTTTAAAGGCTCAAGAAGAGCTTATTGAACCAATCATCACTAAAAAGATTGATCAGTATCAATGCGATGATTTCACTAATGAAGGCTTAAAAGATAAGTGCTTTAAAAGAAACGATGCCTATTTAAACACTCTCTTAACTCCCATCATTCAAAAACAAGAGCGTCGTTTTAGCTGCTCTGATTTCCATAACCCAGAGCTGCAAGAACAATGCAAAAACAAAACTAACGCTTATGAAAAACAACAATACCAACAAAAAAGGCTGATTAATCTTGCACAATTAGAAGCGTTTGAAAAAGAATACGCACAATATAAACCATACATTATCCCTTATTTCACCAAAGAATGCGTTAAAAATTCGCCCCATTTAGCTAACAAGGAAAGGCTATGCCAAAAAGAAGCGTATGAAAAATTTCACGACCCTTATTCTAGCTCTAAAGAATTGAGCGTTCAATCGGCTATTTCTTTTTGCATTAAAGAAATTGATCCAAAATTAGAAAAAGTCGCTCTGAAATGGCGTTTATATAAGCCCTTATAAAAAATCCACTCATTGCCAAAGAACGCATTTAAACAATAAGAGCTTGAAAGAAATCGCTTTGAATATGAACCCTAAATTAGAAAAGCAAAGCCCTTTTATTGATGCGGATAAAATAGCCATTCAATCTGCGGGGTTATTGAGAAAGAATAAAGATGTCTTGATCGCTTTTGCTGCAGATATTTGCATGGAGCGTAACGAACACAAAAAAGAAGAGTTTATCAGCCTTAAAGATAGCTGTGCCCAATCGCAAGCCAAAATCTATAACAACAAGGAGCGCTTTGACAAATTCATACAAGATTACCAAAAAGACTTAAAAGCTTGCCTTTTAGACACTTCTAACACTAAAGAAGAAATGGAGCAAAATGTTTCACAATGCCAAAAAGAGCAATTGAGAGACGATAACAAAGGCTTTACTTTAGAAGAATTGGTTCAAAAATATGCTAAGTAAAGTTACTTAATTTTATGGATGGTTTTAAAAATCCATTTCATAGTTATTGCTAGGGTTTATAGGCTCATTAGTAGTTTTGTTAAAATCTTTGAGTGGTATTTTTTTGAGCGCGTTTGTGTTTTCTTGCGTGTCTTGTGTAACGGCTGTGATTTGATGGTTATTTTGCAAGTTTTCTAAAGCTATGCTTGCGCTTTTTGATAGGGTTTTAAAGCATTGCAATTCTTTCTGTAAAAAATTAAGCGATTTTTCACAGCGTTTGATGATTTTATCCCTTTGCCCTCTTTCATAAATGGGCAAATCATTTTCATTAGCTTGCGTTAAAAATTTCAAATCTTTTGATAGTTCCATAGCTCTAGTCTCTAAGAATTCTTTTCGCTTCTTAGCAAAACAATAATTTTCCTCTTCAAGTCTTCTTAAATGTCCTAAAAGATTGAGCCAAGCCTGTCTATCCAACAAATTGTCTTGTGGGCTAGAATTTCTAACATTATCATCTATCTTTTTTATTTCAAGCCGAGCAATACTAACAAGTAAAGCGCTATCTTTAAAAAACTTAGCTACTAAAAACATATTGCTTTTATCAGTCAAGCTTAAATTTTGATAATTCATATACCTAAAAAATTCAAAAGCTCTTTGCGAAATACTGTGTCTATCGCTTTTAAAATCTAAAGCAATTTTTTCTAAATTTTTAACAATACTCTTACTTATGAAAACTTTGCTCATGCTTTTTAGTTTAGCGTAAAGTTCAAAGCGTTTTTTTGAATGGGATGAATCAGCTTCTAAATCTTTGCTAAATTCTTCCTTTAAGGCTCTTAAATCTTTATAATCTTTTTCTAAATCTATAATCTTTTTTTGTGTGGCAAAAAGTTTTTTGATGGTATAAAGATAATCTTCTATTAAAGGGCTTTTATAAACAGCTAATTTTTGAATTTTTTTATAAGTGTTTTTAGAAGTTGGAGTTTCTTTATTTAATCATTTTATTTCTTTAAGTTGCCTATTAAGTTCTTTTTCATTTGTAGGGGGCGTGAATTTTTCTTTTTCCCAATGTGTTTTTTCTAATAGATTTTTTAGACTATCTAAATGATCAGATAGGGCATTTTCTCTTTTTTTCAAACTTTCTATTTGAGAAGTCGCGCTGCCCAAAACTTTGTAAAAATAGTTTTCATGCCTAAAACTCTTATTGTTTCTAGCTTGTGTTTCTAGCGTATCTAACTCTGTTTCTATATTTTTAATCGCCTTATGAATATTGGGCGTGTTAGAATATTGCAATTCGCCTTTTGAGTTAGCAAATAAATAATCTTTAAATGTTTCTCTCAGTGTGTGGTAAAACTCTTTACAGCTATCTTTAGAATGAAAGCGTAGTTGCTTATTGGTAATTTTGTTAGTTTTGTTGATAATCACATGCATATGCGGATTGTTTTGGTGTGTATGGAGTTTTATTATGAAAGGATAATCATAACCTATCGTATTAGTGAGTGTTTGATACACGCTTAATTCCAAAACTTTTAAATTTTTTTCATTACAATTTTCATCAATGCTAAACACTAGGTGTAAAGTGCAATTTTTAACACGACTCTTATTTTCTAATAAGTTTTCAAATTGCTCATTCCATTGCTCTGCTATATCATTATAATCAACTGCACTAAAAAATTCATCTCTCACCAACTCACCATGTTTAGCGATATAATCCATAGCCCTTTTTGAATGCAAGCGTGTCATATTGCCTATATTTTTGATGACCACTTGTTTTTGCGGCTCTCTTAAACGCATGAAGTTTTCTTGTGTGAGTTGGGTTAAATTTTTAGCAAACTTTTCTGCTTCTTCATAATAGCGTTTAGCATAAGTGTATTGTATCTTAAGCGTCTTTTTGGGCTTGATGATTTCATAATCAAAAAGCTCATCGCTTTCAAAGTCTTTACTATAACTTTTTTCTAACGCCATCTTGTTGTAATTTTATCCTCCCAAAAACTTTGCCGCTTGTTTTAATTTTTAGCTCTTATCCTACATTATTATTCCCCCTTTTCAAAGTGCAGGATAACACTTCAATTCCGTAAAAATTGAAGTCAATTTGACCTTGCAGGTGGCTAAAACACGCACTTTTAAGATATTCTTAAATCAAACTTAATCAAAAAAACTTATTTTAAAACTTTCAATTTGCTTTTTTAAGATCATTTTTTACAAGAATTTGAAATCTTTACCGACAAGAAAAGGGGGGAGAGATAAAATAAAAAGGCGTTTGTAATGCGTGCGATTTTTGATTGAGAGAAAGAATCAATGCAAATAACGCTTATGACAAGTTGCGCTAAAATGAAAACGAGTTGTGCTAACTATCTTTTATTAAAAAGGAGTTCAATATGTCAAATATTATTACAGATTACTCGCAATACAATGAAAAGCAACTGCACAATTTCCTAAACTCCATTGAAAAACAATTGCTTAAGGCAGAAGGGGATAAAAATAAAGCGATAAAAAAAATCCAAGAGTGTGAATTGCAAGAACAAATGATCAGACAGGTTTTAGCCCAAAAACATTCTCAAGAAAAAGAACCCACACCAAGTTTGTTAAATACGATCGCCTCAAAAGATGACCAAGAATACGATGTTTCGTTTGGAGACTTCAATGATTTTTTACAAATAGCAAAACAAGAAAGAGAAAGGCATGATGCTTAAAGTCAGAACTAAGAAAGATTTTCTTAAAGACTTTAATAAGCATATTTTAGTCTTGGCGTATTACAGAAAGCGATGTTGCAAACATTGTTGATTGCCTAAAAGAACAAAAACCACTCCGACAAAAATATTGCGACCATGCTTTGAGCGGCAATCTTAAAGGGTTGAGAGAATGCCATGTCAAGCCAAACTTGTTATTGATTTATGAAATCAAAAAACAAGAAAACGAACTTGTTTTATTGCGTCTAGACACTCATAGCGAGCTATTTAAAAAGTGATCAAACAATATACAAGAAAATTTATCTACAACAACAATCCGTGCTAATTTTTAATTCAAGTTGCGCTAACTTTAAAATAGAACATGCTAATTTCTAAAAATAAGTTGCGCTAAGCCACACTACAAAAATGTTAATCTTTATTTTTTAAATCTTACTCATGCGAGTCTGCGCTATAAATCAGCGCATTCCTTTTAACAATAAGGATAAAAAGTTGCAGAAAGCGATTTTCAAAAAGCAATTAAAAAATATTCATACAACCTTTTTTGACTCATCAAACACTTCTTCATTGGGTTTGACTTCCCAGTTAATACGAGAGAGTAATTCTTTGTTTTTGAAATAATAATTCGCTTTTAATTTTAGGGGTTTAGCCTTATACTCGCTTACTAAAACGATCACTTCATCTTTATCAATATTCATAATGTCTTGTGCGCTCAATAAATCCCACGCCTCTTTACCTATACTAGAAGTCCCACCCATAATGAGCTGTCCTTTTTCTGTAGAGTGGCTTCGTGTTTTTCTAGTCATCTTGCCGATTTCTTCGCTCACTTGTTTAGCGTATTCTAAATCATCCATTTTGAAAATTACTTTGTAAGCCACGGTGCTATTAACAATTCTTGCGTCTTCTTTGCCGTAATATTTTTCAATAAGAGCGTTGGATTGCGTGATAAAAATTAAAACCACACCATAGCTCCTACTCAATGCGGGCATTTCTAACAAAAAAGGCAATTTACCAAAACGCACAAATTCACCTAAAAAGAGATAAACCCTTTCTTCAAATTTCTTACTCTCTTTCAATAAAAGATTTTTAGCAATACTTTCCAAAAGGATACGGATAAGCGGTGCGAGCGTGTCAATATCTGTTTGAGCGATTTTAATATAGAGTGAAATATTATCAGCCCTTAAATCCTCGTATTCAAAACTCATGCTATCTGTAGCACTTTTAACCTGATAGCTTGTAAAGACTTGCATAAAACGACTATAAACTGATTTAATGCTCGCAAACTCTTTGTCATTTGCTTTAGCCCATTTGTTCGCTTCGTTTCTAATAATAGGATCTAACATACCATCTTTCATTATAATATTGCCTTGATCGTCTTTTTCTAAATGATTCACAGAGCCATCATAATTTTTAGGATTTTCTGGGTCAGTATAGACTTGTTCGGCTACTTGTTTATACCATAGCAATTCCACATTGACATTAGGTTTCATTTTTTTAACGCCATTTTCTACTTTAGCCATATAACGCCCATTCTCTTTAACAAAACCATTATCGCTACTTTGACATTCATATAATTCAGTATAAAATCGGCTTTGTGGATTGATTAAGGGGACATAATTTTTTATAGGAGCGCTTGCAATTTCAAAAAAGGTGCTAGTGTTATGCACACACAAATCATAAAGAGCGTAAAAGACAAATAAATTTTTAGCTTGCTGTGTCCAATGAGGGTCTTTATTTGCCCCATCTTCAGCAAAAATAGTATTGCCCACTTCATCTACAAGCCTTCGCTTTCTATTAAAATCTAATTTCTCTGCAATGCGTTTGTCAAACGGATTGAATTTAAGCGTGTTATCATTTCCTAAGGGATCAAATACAAAAATTTTATTTTTTAGAACTTGTTGTCTGTAACCAGCCGTTAAATCAAATAACTCCCCTTTAATATCTAACACCACACAAGATCTAGGCACATTTAAAAGATTAGGCACAGCCACAGCTGCGGTTTTACCACTTCCAGGAGGAGCGATGATTAAAGTAGAAAGTGGAGCATCATAATAAGTAGGCTTAAGCGAATTTAAACCTTTATATAGCCCCACACAAAAACCTTTGTTAAAATTTAAGGTCATAGGATAACTTTTAGAAGAACCCAGCGTAAAGACATCTTTGCAAGCCTTAGGAAGAATTTTAGTGTAATAATCTTTTTGAATGCTATTAAGCTTATGGAATAAATTGCTGGCTTTATCCTTAAATCTATCTTTTAATGTTTTGGACTTTTCTCTCATTTAAAATAATCCTTTTAGATATTTCATAAATAGCGTTAGTTTTACACTTAAAAATCCCCTAAATATAAAGGTTAAGACACAAATCACTACCAAAAAAGATAAGATCGTAAAGAAAACCTTAGGTCTTTTCTTGGCAAATTGATAAACTTCATAAAATATACACCCTATAAAAACAGGCAATAGCGTAAAGCTAGAGACAACAAGCATTAGAGGTAAAAACAAAATTAAGAACAAGCCTTTAAAAATATTAAAAATCCTATATTCGTATTTAATAATATCTTTCATTTCAGCCCAAACTGCCTTGCCATGACTATCCATATTGCGCCCATTAAAAAATAAGTAGGCTGTCAAAAATAGCGGTAATAACGCACAAAAGAATGAAAAATAAATCTCAAATTTAAAATGGGAAAAATTATGTAGATTAAGAATAATTTTTTTTAGATAGTTATAGCTCGCTGAAAAACTAGGAAAATCTAAGAAATAATGCGATACACCTAAAAAGATAAAAGGAATGGCTAAAATAGAGATAATATAGCAATAAGGCTTATAAATTTGCATTTATTCTACTTTGATTTTACTATCTAATAAACTCATAAAATGCATAAAATCATTCTCAAAACTCTCATCTTTCATAAACTCTTCAAACTCCTCTTCGCTTTTAACCCAAACTTCACTAATATATTCCATTAAAAGAGTGAAGTTTTCTTTTAGATTTTCTTGCAATATTTTTGCTTGATTTTCATCTTTTAGAAAATGGGGAGCATTAATAATGCTTTGAGAATTTTTAATAATAGATGCCATTTTTTCTAAATAATTTCTAATTAAGTCAATATCAGTTTCTTTTGTCATAAATTCATCCCTTTAAAATTTTTCTTATCCCCTTTTAAACAATGCGCTACGATGAAAGCGCTTTTTTTGATAGCTAGGTTTAAAATTTTTGTTTTTTCGCTCCAAGCTTTCAGTTGCGTTTCAATATCTTGCAATAAGCCAAAATGGATAACATTTTCTCCTAAAAGTGCCGCATTATTTAAATGGTAAGCAATCTGGTTAAAATTAGAACAAGTCGCATTCAATGAGCTATATAGCATCGCTAAACTGCCTAAAGCGCTTGTGATTTTTTGCTGTTTGTAGAAACTAATTTGGCTATTTAAAATAAGATTTTCTACAATTTTGGTGTAAGACTTGTTATGCCTAGTTTTTAAATCCTTTAAAATTTGGACACATCTAACATCCAATAAAAATTCCATCCTTTTAGCGCCCCCTTCTAGTTTAGATTTTCTGTAAAGTCTTGGATTTTTCATAACACCAACTCCTTTTTAAATTCGCTTTTAACATTTAAAACATCATCAATTATCCTATCGCTACCTTTTTTTTTGATTTGGATAACATAGTCCATACCAGTGCAAAAATAATCTAAAAGCGTTTCTTTAGGCGTAGGCTTACCGCCTTTATTCAAGTTTATATTCTGACAAATAGCTACAAAAGCATCTACTACACTATTAGCGTGTAAGGTGCTTATCATTCCGCTATGCCCAGTATTTGCTAAACGCAAAAATAACACAGTGTTATGCGTGTCAATTTCGCCCAATAATAATCTATCAGGAGACATTCTCATAGCCGCATTTAAGCCATCTTCATAAGTAAAAAATCCGCTCCCACTTTTATCTACTAAGATATTAACTTGGTCTTCATTACTGATTTTTAACTCAGGACTATCTTCAATAGTAACCACCCTTTCGTTTTTGGGAATATTTTCAATCAAAGAATTAACAAAGCTAGTCTTACCACTAGCTGTGCCACCACTTATTAAAATATTTTTACCTGCACTTACTAAGTTAAGTAAAAAATCATAGGTAATGTTTTTAGCCAGACATTTCTCACTTAATTTAAAGGCGTTAATTTCAAACTTGAAATTGCTAGGCACTCTAATATTGATAGAGATATTAGAACTAGCAATAATGCTAGGGTGTAATGCGTTAATTCTAATTTGCGTATAAGGCAAAGAAGTGTTTAACTTAGGCGTTTTTAGAGTGAATTTTTGGTTTCTAAAAATGGCTAATTGCTCACAGAAAACCAACAAATAATCATTAGTAAATTTTTCATTAAAACACCTCACTTTTTCCTTTGGGCGGTGCAAAAAATACTCTTTTTCTTTATTAAAAACCACTTCATTTAAATTAGGTTGGCTTAAAATAGGCATAAAGTCATCAAGGTAACTTTTTAAAAGATTGGAAATCATTATGGCTCTCCTTGATGATTATCAAAATCCCTTAACATTTTTCTTTGAAGCTCAATGCGCTCTTTTTCCCTTTTATCTTCTATTCTTTTAGCTAAAGAATAGAGATAGTGTATTTTAGAAAGCCTTTTATTATTAGCTTTAATCTCCAGGTTTTTTTCACAATTTTCGTGTTTTTCTAGTAAGTATTCTTGGTAAATTCTATGGCTTGTGAGTTTTAGATTAGATAACTCTTTTTCTAAATCCAGTTTATCTAATTCGTTAAGCTCTAATTTTAATAATTTGTCTAGTTTTTCTTTCATAATTGTTTCCTTAAGTTTTCTAATTCTTTTAATAAATTATTGAGTTCTTGCTGTTTTTGTTCGCACAACCTATAAGTCTCATCAAATTTTTTTTGGATTTCAACATTTTTGCTCACATAGGAGGCATAAAAATCTAAATCCTTAATTTTAGAATTTCTAGGCTTTTTAGGTTTTTTATCTTTTCTAGGCGCTTCTAAAATGGGCTGCTCTTCATTTAAATGAGCAAGTTTTTTATCGCAATTAAAATTTTCACCAATCATTGCTATAAGTCCTTTCTATATCAAAAATAATTTCAAGAGTTGTCTCGTTTTGGATAATCTTTTTTGAAAAATGCTCTTCGGTATTTAAAATTTCTGAAACCAGTCTTTCAGTAATCCTTGCTTGTATTCTGGATCTTAACTCTTTGGTTTCATTTTCTAGGCGTTTATCCATAACTTTTCTTAATTCCATTTGCGCCTCTACTACTTTTTTGCAAAGCTCCACATATTCTGCATCTTTGCTTTCTTCTAGAGTGTTCAATAATTCTTCTTTAGGGTTGAGTTTCATTGGTAATCCTTATGTTTAATATTGTATTTTAATTTTACACTATTTAGAATAAAATTATTCTTAATAATTCTATTATAAATAATTCTATTTTGTATCATTGTTTTGCTCCTTTTCTTCATTAAAAAATTTCGCTAAGACTTCATTGTTTTTAGGGATAGGAAACCAAATATCCGTATTAGGACTAATAAAAATATGGCTTCCTTCTCTAATAGTGATAATGGGCTTAATCCTGATTTGCTCTCGCATGATTTGAGCGATAATGTTATTCAGGCTGATACCAGTTTGTCTTGTCATTTGCATCATCATGTAATCTCCAAAATAGTTTTGATTGAAACCACCCCTTTTGTTTTTCATCGCTTCGGTAAGACCGCTAGTAAGACCTATGAGTAGCCCGTTTGACAAAGTGCTTAAGGATAAAGGAATACCATAGCGTTCCCAATATTTGTTATGGAGTGTGCCTATCATGCCGTTATAGCCCTTGACATCAGCTCCCTTAGCATCGCTTAGTATGATATTGACCCCTTGTGGCGTGATTATCCTATTCCAAGCAATTTCTAAGCGGTATTCTCCTATTTTGTTATTAGAGTTGTAATAGCCTATGGCTCTACTCCCTTTAGGGATTAAAACCGCTCTACCCATCGTTGCGTATATATCACTCTCCACTTGAGCGATTATCTTACTCCCCCCTATTTCACTGCTAATAGGAGTGATCAGAATGGCTGGGATCATTCTGTCAGCTGTAATCGTTCTCAAAAGTTTGTTTTCACTGCTCGCTATATTTTTTCTTTTAAAATTTTTAAACCCGCTAGAGCCGTATTCTTTTTCAAATTCTTGTTTTTCTTTGGATTTTGTGTTAGAAACACTATTTTTTATAGAAATGGGAGGTTGCGTTTCTTTTTGGCTGCTAATACGAGACGCTAAAATCACAAGGCGGGTTTTTTCTTCTTCGTTAGCGGTATTGTAGTTGGAAGGATTGGAGGTAACAGTAGGTTTGGTTTTAAGTATATCTTTTGGTAAGTTTGGTAAATTATTAACTTGTTTTTGAGTGGCTATAATATTGCAATCATCATCTATTAAATTACCCTTACTATCTGTTATCTGATCCTTACAAGATTTTTTAATTCTTTCTTCTTTAGTCTCTTGTTTAACGACATTGTTCTGTGGTAGGATTTTCTTTTCACCCACTTTTTTGTAGAGATAGTCAGAGATTGGAAACTTACCTTTAACATATTTTTTTACTGCTTTAGGCGAGCTATCATCATAAAGGAAAAACCATGCACAAAAAATAAGCATCAAAACAATAAAGATACTTACAATCGGTGCGTTTCTAATTACTCTAAAAAAGCCCATTATTTTTTAATCTCTTTAATAGGGTTCGCTTGATGTTGTTTTTGGGGGTTATTCAGCCCCTTTTTATTATTCTCTAAATTATCAGTGGTTTTTGGTCTTTCTATATAGGGGATAGGCACGCAATAATGGGTTTTGATGGTGTGTTTTTTGAGCTTGTTTTTCAAATCTTTTTGCAAAGGCTTAGGAGCTTTTATGATGTTTTTAACCTCTTCTAAAGTCTTAACTTCTTCTTCATTTAAGGCTCGGCATTCTTTGCTTGGAGTTTGGTTTTTGATTTGAGCTAACAACTCCGTTACGCTAATGGCATTTTTAGGTTGAGGCGTAGTGTCTTCAATCAAATGCATGTTATTTCGTTTGGCTTTCATGGCTTCATCTTGCTCTAAAAGCCTTTTTAAAAGCATGAAGTCCTTAGACTTTTGGTATTTGCGCTTGTCTCTTCTTACACACACGTATTCCTTACCGCTCCTTAAAGTCCATTTTTTAGAAACGTCTTCAGCAATAATGTAATTCCCTACCACACGGCTATTGATAGGATTATCATACCCATCTACAACCTTATAGGTGTAAGGAAATTTTGAAAAAGCTTGATCCCTGTCATATCTAAAATAAGTGTATTTGCCATCATCAAAGACATCTAGCGCCTTTATGTCAAGCGCATCATCACTGGGTTTTTTATAGAGCCACAAACTCCACCAGGTGCGTTTGTGTTTGGGTTTTTGCAAATAACCACGATTGATTTTAGCTTTTTCAATGAAAATATGATTGACTTCATCTCCAATTCTTATAAACTTGCCATCGTCAATTTCCTTGCTCTCATAATTGATTTTTCTGTAGTCAAGCTTGTGCTTATCTTGTTTGTTGGAGTTATCTGTTTCTGTTTTAGCCCATTGTTCTTGCTCCCTTTTTTCTAACTCGCTCTTAGACAGAATATTGAGCTTGCCGATAGATCTTTTATTAGAAACAAACACTGAAAAATAGCTTTGAAACTTGCTGGTGTAAGTGGTGCTAAACAAGTAAAAAGTATAAATTGTGCCGCTCGCTCCGACTACGGTTAGGTTTGTATCCACCCCTATAAGCAAGGGTTTGATCACTAGCATGTTGGATAAATCGTAATGATCATTAGTAGGGTAAGTGAGTTCAAAACCGCTAGGATCTCCTAAACTCACATAGATAATAGGATCATTATCAAAAATAAAAGTAGTGGTCATCGCATAGCGTAAGCGGATTTTGTTGGTGTTGCCTGCCACATACAAGACATTGAAATTATTATCTTGCAATTTTCTATTTTTAGAAAAATACACGCTCTGTAAGGCTTTTAAATCCATAAGTTGTTTGGCTTTTTCTTTGTTCTCTTGTTCTTTGAAACTTTCTAAACTATCAGATTTTGCTGGGATAAGATTGTTGTTTTCTTTAGCATGTTCAAAAGAATTTGTAAGATCAGTTTCATTTGTGTTGTTCCTAAAAATATCCTCTTCAGCGCTAAGTAAAGCGCAATACAAAAATAGCGATAGGGTAAATTTTTTCATTATTGTTCCTTAATATCTTTATACTGGCTCATATGAGGGTCTTTTTTCTCGGTATGGATAATCCTAGATTTCACACCATCATCTTTGACTTTATTTTTCTTATCTAAATCTTTTAAAATCGCAATTTCAGTTACATCATAACCTGTAACAATAAAGCCTGTAGGGTTTAGGGGAACAGATTTTGTATCAATTTCAATAGGTTCAAATTCAAAGGTCATAATTATTCTATAACGCTTTTCGCTTTCTAACTTTTCTTTATTAAAAAGTTGTGCGGATATTTCAATATTGGCTTGGTTTTTACTGATTAAAGCGATATTGATAATGCTAATTTTTCGTGTTAGATTTATATTAGTGTAAATGCTATGTTTATAAGAAACAAGTTTTTCAAAAAAATCCCACACTTCAAATGCGCTTTGCAACCTAATGGTTTCGTGGGCTATTTCGTTTTGCTCTTTTATACTTGAAATATTTTCTCTATTATTAACATAAGACGCTACCAATTGTCTCACAAGCGCTTGATTAGCACGAATGCTCTTGTCTGCTCTTTGGACTATGGCAAAATTTTGTGTAGCGTTTGAAAAGGTTACTAAATACGGCACTTTTTCTTTTAACGGCAATAAGCATATAATAATAATGGCTTCTATAAGGGCTAGAGCAAAAAAGAACACCGCACTGCTAAAAATCCAATCGCCAATTTTACGCTCTGCTTGAAAAAGCACATCAGCTTCTTTGACTCCGTCAAACAACATAGTGCTTTGTAACATATCACGCTTTTTTAAACCAACTTTTTTTAAAAATCCATTGAGTGTTTTTTCTCTTTGTATCTTTTGTTGCTCTTTGGCTTTAGATTTGACTTGTTCTTCAAGATATTCTTCGTTTATTGCTTTAGTCTTAACATGTTTTTCCCAATCATCGCCATATTTTTCTTTTAATCTTTCTTCTAAAATCTTAGGCAACCCCCATGCGCTCACGCAAACTTTTTCCATTTTATGCCTTAAAGCCTTTTTGAAGATTCTCTAAGTTCGCGCAAGGGCTTTCATACATTTCATATTGTTTATTGGAACAACCCATAAGAATAATGACTGCATAGCAAATAGATACAAGTTTTAATACCATCACTTATCCTTTTTAGGCATTTTTTTACTATGTTCTTCTATAAACCTCATGCACGCAAACTTGTCTTTTCTTGTCATATCAGAAGCTTTTATTTGAAGAGTTTTTTCTATGGTTTCTACAAAATTAAGTTGTTTTTCAGTGGGAGGTATCATTTCTTTTTTTGTAGCAGAAGCGTTGTCATTGCTATTATTTCTATATAAGTTAGAAATTTCTGTGCCTAATTTCTTTTGGATATTTTGCATTAAATCAAGATAAGCGCTTTTACCATCTTTTATAATCACATCTAGCATTTCTTCTAATTTTTTGGTAAAACTATCATCCACTTTAGAAATAGCAATCCATTGTGTTTGGCTATCATTTAAGAAGAAATCAACGATGCTTTTACCCAAAGCTGTGGGCGTAATCTTTCTATTTTTGCCCTCTAATGTGATGTAATTTTTGTTTTTTAAGGTCTCAAATACACTTGTATAAGTGCTAGGTCTTCCTATACCATAGGTTTCCATCATTGCAATAAAAGTGCTTTCAGTATAAGGGCTAGGGGATTTAGCTTTTATTTCTTTGATATTGAAATCTAAAATAAGCATTTGAGTTTTTAATTGCAAGCTTGAAAAATCAATATCGCTTTCAACCCATTCTTCATCTTTCTCTTCTTCTGAATCTTTAATCGCTTTAAAACCTTTAGATTTGAGTTGGCTAAAACTGCATTTAAAGCTGTGCGTTTTTACTTTAAAATTTAAAACTGTGTTTTCATAAATAGCGTTTTTACTTTGAGAACAAATGGTGTTAAAAAAGATAAGCGTATAAACTTTTAAATCATCAATATCTGTAATATTGTGTTCCTCACACACTTTTTTAAGATCTTCATAGCAGTGAGGGTGTGTAATTCTTATGGCTTCATGCGCTTCAGCTTGTGAATTTTTACCAGCCCTATATTCTCTGTATTCATACACGCTAGGATAAATATTTTCAAAAAACGCTTTATGCTCTTGCAAGTATTCTTTACTTAACGCTTCGCTATCGGTGCGAATATAAGTAATCAATCCAGCTTCAAAAAGTTTTTGGGCGTGTTCTTGGATTTGCTTAACACCCATTTCTAAAATTCTAACCCCATCTTTTAAAAGATTAGAAGTGGTGAAAGGCTTAGGTGGAGTTTTTTCTTTATCTTTTTGCTCTATTGAATCTAAAAAAGCTAAGGGGTTAAGATTGTTTTTTAAGTCATTTAAAAAATTTTGGGCTAATTCTTTAGTCTCAAACACTTTCCTTTTATTCTCTTCTACTAAAGTAATAGAGATTTGAGAACCTAACGCATCAATAATAGCTTCTATGCTATAACTTAATTTCTCATCAATGCTTTTTTGTTCAAAGGCTTGGATTTTTTTGTCTAATTCTACTAAAATGGAAAGAGCAGGGGTTTGAACCCTACCAGCACTCACTTCAAAATTCTTAATATTTTTGCGCAAATAAGGAGTTAAAGTAAAACCTATAAATTGATCGCTTACAATCCTACCTAGCCAGCTATAATAGAGATTGAGATTGCTTTGAGAAAATAGCACAGCATTATTCAAGCCTTTTTCTACACCGCTTTTTGTGATTTCATGAAACTCTGTGCGATAAATTGTTTTAGCCAGATTTTTGATTTTTTCATAAAATTTATAACCTATGCCATAACCTTCCCTATCAGGGTCAGTAGCAATATAGACTACTTTGTCTTTACATTGATTGATCATGTGGTTGATATGAGTGGATCTATCTTTTTTCTTATCTATGCTTTTTTTGATTTCAAAAATAGGGTTAAATTCTTTATTCACTTCAATATTGACTAACTCAACAAAATGCCCACCAGTTGCAAAAACAAATGAACTTCCTGTTAATTCTTTGATTTTAGCGATTTTATTAGGACTTTCTATGATAAATACGCAGTTTTTATACATATTGAACTTTCTCGCTTTCTTTTTTAATTTTAGTTTTTAAATACTCTTCCTTGTAAGTTTCTTGGTTTGTTTTTTTAAGATCATTGAGGATTTTTCTATTACCAGCATTGCTATCAAGAATATAAAGTAGTTCTTGCAAATCTTTTTTTAAATCAATTTCAATGAAAGCTGAAGCGTTTGTAACGATATTTTTTACTAGTACCTGTCTGGCTCTCATATCCGTGTTGTGCAAGAAATTGATTTCGCTATCGCTTAATGGGACGCCGCATTCTATTAGTTCATCAGTATCTTTTGTGGGATAGATAATCACTTGAGAAAGGTTGCCTATCAAACTCTTTGCTTTATCAATTCCTAATTCTTTGACTTGAGATATTTTTTGAAACGCCATGCAAAGTGTTCCGTTGATTTTTCTAGCTTGAGCGAGCGCGTTAGCGATATAGGCAAACATTACAGGATGCATAATATAGTCTTTAGTTTCATCAATGAATAGAAAAAAAGGTTTGTTGTGTTCCTTTGCTTCAAAAAACAATTTGTGGAACAAATACATAGCAATTAGACCCATAAGTTTTTTATCATTAGCAAAAGCATCCATATTGATCACGCTTAAAGGGCTTTTAGAAAAATCCAAACAATCTTGAAAATTTTTAAAATAGATCTTTTCCCCTTGTGATTTTAAAATCTCATTAAAATCTTGTTCGCTAGAGCCTAAATTTTTGGCAATTTCTAATAAGTTTATTTGATTTTTTTGTTCACCCATGTAATTATAAGTATCTCTAATAACCTTATCTATAGACTGAGAAGCCTTATTATCTTGTTGGTTATCGCTATCAATATTGAGCATAAATTTAATCCAGTTTGCCAGAAATTGCCTATTTTCTTCTGTATCTTTTAAACTGAAAGGATTGATGTAAAAACCACCATCTGTATTAGCAGTATTGTATTGACCTTCAAAAAAGTCAGTCATAATTTCTAAACCATTCATTCTGTCAAGAGCTACCACGCTCATATCGTATTTAGTCAGTAAATTGGCGATTAAAAAACTAATAAAAGTAGATTTACCACTTCCTGTGCTACCAATTATCATGGTATGCCCTACAACATTATCATTTTTATCTTTACCCTGTTTAGCTTGAAAATTGAAAAAGTGAGCCGATCCATTTTGATTTTTAAACACGCTAACAGGACAATCCCCCCAACTATTTTCTTTAAAGCCTTCTTGGTATTTTTCAAACATAATCAAACTAGCAATATTTTGGCTAGTTTGAGGTCTTAGGCGTGAATTTAAAAAATTTCTTTCAGGAAAAAATGAAAAAAATATAGGACGCATGTTAATGCTTTCTAAAACCGCTGAAAAGCCTTCTTTCTTCAAAGTGTTATATACAATAATTGATTTTTCATCTAATTCTTTTTTAGAACTAGCAAAAACCATGATTGATAAACTAACCTTTTGTATTTGCGCCCTGTCAGTAGAAACCATTTGTTCTAAATCTTCTATATTTTGATAGCTAATGTTTTTAGAGCGTTTTTTACGCTCTCTAATGAAAAACAAAGCTCTTTCTTTATCCATAGCTTCTACGGTAAGCAAAATGTCTAAATTAAACTTTTCACACAAAAGATTAGATAAAGCCAAAGAAGTGATATTATCCACATCATAAGCTTTCACAGCAATAAAACGCTTAAAAGTCTCTATTCCGTTAAAGTCGTGTATAAAGTGGTCTTTTTTAAAATATAAATGAGATTGGATATTCCCATCGCTCAATCGTCCTTGTTTGTATTTGAAATCACAATAATGACCATTACAATATTCAGCGTATAAATTCAATAGATCGTCTGAACTTAAAAATTTAGGCTCAAAGTCTGTTAATACAGAACTCATCTTATTTAAAATCTCAGCTAAAAGAGTTGCTTTATCTTGCAATTCTTTATTTTCTATTGTATTCTTTGAGAAAAAGGAAAGAGTGGGTTATAAGCCTTATAAAAGGGGTCAAAAAATTAAGATTGCTAACCACATCAATATTGACCAAAATTGAGAAAGCCCCAATTCCCCTAAATTCTTAAAGAATTACTCAGAGGCTTTTAAACACACCATAGCTTTTATGCGAAAATCTTATAGAGCGGTATCTGTTGATAATGTAACGATAAAATCCATTAAAGCCAAGCTAGGGAAAAACCATTGCCATATAGTGAGCGGTAGCTACCAAGTAGGGGGTGTGCGTAAAGTAATCTCTAGGTTCAACACTAAAAAAACCCCTTTTTCATTAGACAGCACGCTAAAAATCAATCCCTTTGACACTGGCATTGGGTTAGGCGTTTGAGTTGTGGTAATAAGGTTAGCCCTAAACATGCTAACATGTCAAATTAGCTACATAAGGGTAAGTTATCTTGTCTCTTTTAGCGATTTTGTGATTTGCAAGGAAAGATTTATGGATGAAATTAAAACGCTGTTAGTGGATTTTTTTCCGCAGGCAAAGCATTTTGGGATAATCTTGATCAAGGCTGTCATTGTCTTTTGTATAGGTTTTTATTTTTCGTTTTTCTTACGGAACAAAACCATGAAATTTTTATCCAAAAAGGATGAGATTTTAGCGAATTTTGTCGCGCAGGTTACTTTTATCTTAATCCTTATCATCACCACAATCATTTCGCTCAGCACGCTAGGCGTGCAAACCACCTCTATTATCACTGTTTTAGGAACGGTGGGGATTGCTGTGGCGTTGGCTTTAAAAGATTACCTTTCAAGCATTGCTGGAGGGATAATCCTTATTATCTTGCACCCTTTCAAAAAAGGAGACATCATTGAAATCTCTGTCCTAGAGGGCAAAGTAGAAGCGCTTAATTTTTTTAACACTTCTTTACGCTTGCATGACGGGCGTTTGGCGGTTTTACCCAATAGAAGTGTCGCTAATTCTAATATTATCAACAGCAATAACACGGCATGCCGGCGCATTGAATGGGTTTGTGGGGTAGGGTATGGGAGCGATATTGAACTGGTGCATAAGACTATAAAAGATGTTATTGACTCAATGGAAAAAATTGATAAAAACATGCCCACTTTTATTGGGATCACGGATTTTGGACAAAGTTCATTGAATTTTACCATTAGGGTTTGGGCAAAGATTGAAGATGGGATCTTTAATGTGCGCAGCGAACTCATTGAACGCATCAAAAACGCTCTAGACGCTAACCACATTGAAATCCCTTTCAACAAGTTAGATATTTCTATCAACAAACAAGACTCTTCTAAGTGATTGGCGTGAGACGCATTGATTGTAGTGATACTTGAATTTTAAAGGAGACCCTATGTCAAGCGATTTCAAAAACCTTTTCATCGGTGCGAATAATTCTAAACGCACCAAGTTTGACTTATTGGATAGCAAAAAAAGCCCCTATCAATTCTAACTCGTTATCATCTGATGCTCGCCTTTAAGGAATACAAGGAAGCTAGAAGCCAACTACCTCTCTTTAAAATCTCTGTCAATCCTAACCAATCTTTATTGGTTCAACTAAACGAGTATGATAGGAAAAAGTCAGCGTTAAAGAACGGCGCAAGTAATAGAGTGGTATCATTAAACAATAACAAAAAGGAGCGAGTTATGCTATTGAACTATGATTTTTTAGAAAGAATGGAAGGCTCTAAAGTCAGAGCCATTGATGAGAAAATGAAATTTCTGCATTGTTCAAACAGCATTGACAGGTTGATTTTAAGTTATAAGATGAACCTTATTAAAGGCTCTACTATTGAGAGCGCCAATCTTTCTAGGGTGGTGAGTAAGATTAAAAGCGGACTATCCTTTGGGACTATCTCGGCGTTTAGACCTTTTAAACCTGAATTTATTACTGATTTTACTGAAGAGGAACGAGAAAAACTGATTGAAGCGTATAAGAGCGGTTATAAACATTCTAAAGCAGACCGAGTAACCAAAAATTGGAATGACGACCCTAATTTCATAGACGCCTATTATGATGCTGACGCCTTTTTGAGAGGTAATGGAACCATCTACGCCAAACTCTGTAAGGGGTTAGGAAAACCTTTTGTTAATAAATTCTTAAATCCTAAAAGTGAAGCTCCAATGAAAGGCTTTATGTCCAGTAAGGAATTTGTCAAAAGATACCGCTACACAAGCAAGGACAATATGGAAAGGACACGACAGCTGAAATCATTTTTAAACTTTAAGCGGGATTTTCTGGGTTATATTGAAGTGGTAGGGTATTGGAAAGAGAGCCTAAAAGATAGCTTTTTACCCGATAAAGAAACGAGCTTTTTCGTATTTCAAAACGAACCTAGTGATACCTTTAATTTAAAAAAGACCTTATTGGTGTTAGCTAGAGCGTTTAGTCAAGCGGCTATTTGCTATTGTCAAAACGCAAGCGCTAATGAAGTGGATTTAATCAGCGCTGAACCTGGTAGTTATGGTGAAGTGTGGGATACATTCAATGGCATTGCTTTTTCAGTGCCTGCACAATTACCTCAATCTCTCACACGATTAAAAGACAAGGTTTATACCTTTTTCAAAAAACAACCTGATAGCGGTTATGGCATAGATTTTGGTGGAATCGCTAAAACGCAAATCAAAGCAGCTATTTTACCTATTGATAGGCTTAGCGAACCTTTTGAGAGCTATATTGTAGGCTCTATCAAAGGGAGGCAGAGCATGGCTCGTGCGTATGGATACCCTAAAGTTTTTACCATTGATGAGGTGAGTGGATGGGAAAAAGAAACCATTGAAAGCCGAGACTATGAGAGGCGGAATTTGAGTAAGACTTATAGATTGAGCGCGAAACAAAACCTTGAAATCATTAAAATCTCTAACGCTCTGGCACAAGGTAAGAGCGTGAGCGTTGGCCTTATTGCGAGCGTGTTAAACAATGCCAACAAACCTAACAACAAGTAGAGAAAACCCATCTCTTATCTATGCGTTGGATAAAGATATAACCTATAACGGCTTTCTAGCGTTACATTAACAATAGGGGGTATTTGCGATGATTTCCCTTTAAAGCACTTTAAAATCCCCCAAACGCTTAAAGGTCAATACACCCAAAGCTTTTTGATTTTATCCTAAATTTTTATTATTAATGATCAATGAGAGCAAACCCAACAAACCGCTTTATCATAGCCCTATATAGCCCTATAAAAATAGGGGAGGAAAGCAAGATCTGCAATCAATCTTGTTGGATCCTTATGGTTGTGGGTATGGACAGCTCTTCTTCAGTAGGGATTCTTAAATACTCGCCATTGCCCACTTTCCTTGTTGGTTTCACCACAGGTTGAGAAGGCGTAGCGATAGATTCCAAACTCGCTCCATTGCTGTTTCTTTCAGAACCGGTCGCAATGATAGTAACGCGCACATGATCAATGGGGATATTCTCGCTCGTGTGTTGACCAAACTTAACATCAACATCTTGGTGGGCTTGATCTTGAATGAAATCGCAAGCTTGAGAGTAAGCCATCATGGGATAGTCAGGGTGGTGCTCAAAAAAGACGATAATGCTCTTAGCCCCTTCAATAGAAGCGTCATCAAGAAGAAGCGATTGGATCGCATTTTGCACCGCTAATTTAGCGGAATCTTCGCCAGTGGCTTCACCAATACCCATTAGCGCCAAAGCCTTTAAAACCAAGAGCGCTCTTTAAATCGGCAAAATCAACGTTGATATCACCGGATTTAGTGATGATCGTAGAAATGCCGCTCACAGCCCTAACCAAGACATCATCAACTTCCCTATAGCATTCCGTGGTGCTGGCGTTTTTTTTCATGGTCAAAAGAATTTTATCATTAGGGATAACCAAAATAGAATCGCTAGATTGCTCCAACTCCTTTAACCCTTCTTCGGCTTTCTTGCTTTTTTGAGATCCTTCGTATTTGAAAGGCTTGGTAACGATAGCAATCGTGAGCGCTCCCACTTCTTTTGCGATTTTAACGATAGTAGGGGTGGCTCCAGTCCCAGTCCCTCCTCCAAGCCCTGTAGAGACAATGACTAATTTGGCGTCCTTAATCGCTTCTCTAATTTCATTAGCACTTTCTTCAGCGGCTTTCCTGCCAATATCAGGAACCCCTCCAGCGCCTAAACCTCCAGTAGACTCTTTGCCTAAAAGGATTTTAACCGGAGCGGGATTGTTTTTGAGATGTTGACCATCAGTGTTCGTTGCAATGGGGGTAACATCTTGATGCACGCCGTATTCAACCAGGTGTTTAATCATGTTAGACCCCCCACCTCCAACACCGATGACGACAATCTTAGCCCCTTTATAAGCTGGATCGCTTACTTCTTCAATGCTCGCTTGACCAATATTATAATTTTCCATCTCTGATTGATGAACCATAGCCACATTCCCCTTGAGATACGATTTTTGCAAATCTTAAACTTTGATAAATAGCTAAAGGATTATACCATGTTTTCTAGCTTTTGATAACTATCAAGGCGTTTTTATCGCATAAAGAAATTACTGTATCTTAAAAGATTTTAGAAATCTTATCAAGGAAACTTTTAAAAAAACCTTTTTGTTCGGTGGGTTTTATAGGCAAGAAGTCATCGTTTTTAGCGGTGTTTAAAGGAGCGCTAGGGGTTTTTAAATCGCTCAAATTCCTTTCTGTGGGCGATGAATGGATATGGGGGGTAGGGCTTGATTGATGGGTTGTTCTTGTGTAATCATCGCTTTCATGGTAGCGGATAACCCCTTTAGAGTCTCTTTCATAATTGGTATGCCCCCCTGCTTTGTATAAAATCAAGCCAACCACGACTGAAAAGCGAGGATCTTTCAAATCTTCAAACATGCCCATGATATTGTATTTTTCCACAGGAGTCGCCAAACGCACCGGGTAATTAGTGAAATGGGTTCTGGCTAGTTCTTTGATCCCTTTCATTAAAGCCATGCCACCGGTTAAAACAATGCCCCCACCCAAATGCTCTTCTAAGCCGCTATCTTGAATGCTCCTGTGGATGATTTTAAAAGTTTCTAAAGCCCTTTCCCTCATGATAGTTTGGATTTCACTAAGCGGCACAATATGGCTTTCATAGTCATCAGAGCCGGTGGTAGGGATTTGGACGCTTTGAGAGGGCGTTTCTGTGTCGTATTCAAAAGAAAGATCCCCGTATTTGATTTTAACTTCTTCAGCGTAAGGGAATGGGGTGTTGAGCATGTGCGATAAATCCGTGGTTAAATGGTGAGAGCCTACGGGTAAGTATTTGTTATAGCGTATGGAATTGCCGCTATAAATCGTAAGGTTGCATGTCTCTCCGCCCATATCCACGCAAGCCACGCCCAATTCCCTTTCATCATTAGACAAGGTGGCAATCGAGGCTGCATAAGAATTGATCACGATGTTTTCAATCTCCACCCCAGATTGGATCATGATTTTTTCTAAATTTTCAATGTTGTTTTTTTCTGTATAGACAATGTGGATAAAGACTTCTAAGCGAGTCCCGCTCATTCCTAAGGGGTCATTCACTTCTTGTTTGTCTAAAGTGAAGCGATAGGGGAGGGCATGCAAAATATGTTTATCATTATCTAAGCCTGCTTTAGCGCATGCGTTATTGATAGCGCGATTGATTTCATCTATAGTAACCACATTGTCTTTAGTGCTAGCCACACCGGTAACATCTCTAATGCTTTCAGTATAAGCCCCAGAAAAAGAAACAATCGCTTTAGTTTTAGGGTAATACGATTCTCTAAAGGAGGAAATGGGGTTATTCCTGTCTTCATCAGCGTTCAAACCTGCCATTTTTTTAGCGCTATTGATCACTTCTTTAATGGCGTTAGAAGCGTGAGCAAGGCTATTGATACGCCCTCTTTTAATGGCTTTTGAATTGATTTCTTTAGAGTCTTGATGGGCTGTGCCAATGATGCGCAAAATCCCTTCTTTAAATTCAGCTACTATCGCGCAAATCTTTCTAGAGCCTATATCAACCCCTATAACGATTTCTTTATGTTCCATGATTTCCCCTTGCATTTATTGAATGTATTTGACTATCTTATAGCGTTTTTTCAATTCTTCTATCAACGCTTTATCAAAAAAATCCGTTTTAGTGTTATTGACTAAACGCTGCATATACTGGCTTTCTTCTGCGCTAAAGGAGTGGTTGAAATTTTGTTCTGTGATTTGATAAAGCACCACTTTATTACCAATAGTAATAAACCCCTTTTTTTCCTGGCGGTTAAAAAGGGTGTTGATAAACTTAGCGCTTTCTTCTTGGTTAAGTTCGCTAATAGTGCCTCCAAAATTAGGGCTTACATAGCCCACGCTTTTCCCTTTAAAATCCTTAAGCTTTTCTTTAGCTAAAGCTTGCAACGCCATAAGGGTTTTTTCTTGAGTTAGGCGGGTTTTAAGAGCGCTTTTAGCTTCATTAAAATTCTGCAATTCGTCTTTAATTTGAGAGATGAGTTGCACCACAATAAAACCATCTTTAAAAGGCTCTGGCTTTAGGATTTCAAGGGGTTTGAGAGCGGCGAGTTTTTGCGTGATTTCAGCAGTATAGGGGGAGTTGTTTTCTTCAAAATCTTGTGTGGTGTAGTTTTGCGCGTTCGCTTTTTTTAGAGCGACATAACTCCTTAAGGCTTTTTCATTCGCTTTTTGCATGCTTAAATCATGCTTGACTTGCTCTTGAACGCTTTTAAAATCCTGCAATTTCCGCTCTTTGTCCAAATAAGACACCTTGTTTTTATGGTAGTATTCCTCCAACTCTTTCAAATCAGGTTTTTCCAAACTAGCGTCAAAATATAAAGAGCGTGTTTTAAAGCTCGTGGGCTTTTTAAAATCCTTTTTATGGGACTCGTAATATTTTTTCATCTCTTCTTCATTAAGAGAGATTTTAACATCATTAGGGTTTAGGATAAGAATGTCTAATTTGTCTTGCAATTTTGCCCAAAGCGATAGGCTAGATTGCTCTAAAGGGGTAGTGGTTTTAGGGAATAGAGCGCTGATTTTTTGAAGGATTAAAAGCCTTTCAACGCTTTCTTCAAAATGCTTGGGGCGGTAATGGCTTTGTTTTAAGATATTCTTATACAATTCTTCATCAAAAACGCCATCTTTTTGAAAAACGCTCGTTTTTCTGATCTCTTTCGCCACTTCTTGCTTGGTAGCGCCAAGCCCTAAATCTAAAGCGAGATTCCTCAATAGGGCTTGATTGATGAGCGAATCTAGCGCGCTTTTTTCTAAATGCATGGCTTTGATTTGCTCTTCAGTAAGTTCTTTAAAATCAGGGATAGACTCAGCATAGGCGTCTTTAAGGCGGCGGTATTCTTGGGCTAATTCTTCTTGAGAAATCTTAATCTGTCCCACTTTGGCAGCGCTATCGCTATCTAAAGAAAAGCTGTATTGCCCCCAGCCTATCATCCCAGCGGCAATAAAAGCGATCGTGCTTATCCATATTGTAACTACTAAATACTTTCTATGATTTTGCATCCATTCAATCATAAGAACTCTAATCCCTTTTAAAAAATCAAAAATGTGAAATTCAGGTTTAAACAACCTTATAGTAAAATCAAATAACCTTATTTTAACCAAAGGTTATTAAAATTATCCTTATTATAGAGAGTTTTTAACATGAATTTTCAAGAAAATTTAGCCGCTTTGGATTTGGAGTATCTTTGGCACCCTTGTTCGCAAATGCAAGAGCATCAAAATTTCCCCATTATCCCCATTAAAAAGGCTCAAGGGATTTACCTCTATGATTTTAACGATAGTGCCTACATGGATTTGATCAGCTCATGGTGGGTGAATCTTTTTGGGCATAATAACGCCTACATCAGCCAACAGCTCAAAAATCAAATTGATAATTTAGAGCATGTCCTTTTGGCTTCTTTTAGCCATAAACCTATTATCACGCTCTCTCAAAGGCTTTGCCAGCTCACTCATATGGATAAATGCTTTTATGCGGATAACGGCTCATCTTGCATTGAAATCGCTTTGAAAATGAGCTATCACGCCCATTTTTTAAAGAATCAAACGCATCGCAAAAAGCTTTTTTTATCGCTCTCTAATTCCTATCATGGCGAGACTTTGGGAGCGTTAAGCGTGGGCGATGTGAAACTTTATAAAGACACTTACACCCCCTTATTGCTCAAGAATCTCACTACGCCCGTGCCTAAAAACGATAGCGAGATAGAAAATAGTTTGAACGCTTTAAAGCGTTTGTTAGATAAGCATCATGAAGAAATTTGCGCCTTCATTGCAGAGCCGCTTTTGCAATGCGCAGGGAATATGCATATTTATAGCACGAAGTATTTAAAACAAGCCGTTTTATGGTGCAAGCAAAAAAACATCCACATTATTTTTGATGAAATCGCCACCGGGTTTGGGCGCACAGGGAGCATGTTTGCTTATGAACAATGCGGAATTAAGCCCGATTTTTTATGCTTGTCTAAGGGGATTAGCGGGGGGTATTTGCCTTTAAGCGTGTTATTAACGCATAATGAAATCTATAACCAATTTTACGCCCCCTATGAAGAAAATAAAGCGTTTTTGCATTCGCACAGCTACACAGGAAACGCCCTAGCATGCACATGCGCGAACGCTACGCTGGATATTTTTGAAAAAGAAAATGTTATTGAAAAAAACAAGGCTTTAAGCGAATTTATTTTTAACGCGCTCCAAAATGCGTTAAAACCCTTGATAGAGCGACAAGTGGTGTCTCATTTAAGGCGTTTGGGCATGGTTTTTGCCTTTGAAGTCTTTCTTCAAACCAAAGAGCGTTTGAGTTTGGCGGTTTTTAAAAAAGCTCTAAAGAAAGTACTGTTATTACGCCCTTTAAACAACACTATTTACCTCATGCCTCCTTATATTATCACGCATGAAGAAATCACAAAGGCGATTGCGGGGTTAGTGGAAGTGATTGATGAATTAAAAAAGGCTGAAAACAAATAGTAAAGAGCTTGAATTTTAGTCAAGCGATAGCCTCTTTTTCTCTTTGATTTTAAAAATCAAGCTTTTCACTTGATATTAACTATTCAATCAAACCTATTCAATGATTTTAGGCACAACGAAATAATGATCCTGGCTGTGTTTGTTTTGGCTTAAAATCTCTTTGGCAATGTTAGGTTGGCTTTTAGGTTCGTCTTCTCTTAAGGGGGTGAATAGCTCTGTATCTGCTTTTAAATCATGAGTTTCTAAAGCGAAGATGTTTTCTACAAAGCCTAAAACCTCCGCTAGATAGTCTTTAACGCTCTCTTTATGCTCGTCTTTAATCTCTAACATGCTCAATTTTTCCAAGCGTTGCAATAATGTGTCATCAATTTGCATTCTTTTCCTTTAGTTTAAAATAGGGGTTCGTCCATCGTTGCTGGGGCTTTGATGCCCATGAGCTTTAACACGCTGCTAGCGATATTGTTTAACGCTCCGTTTTTTATGGATTTGACTCCATTCCCTAAAACAAAGCAATACACGCTCCCGGCAGTGTGGTTGGTTAAGGGGTTTTGGTTTTCATCTTTCATGCGTTCGCAATTCCCATGATCGCTGGTTAAAAGCATGGCGTAATCTAATTTTTTAGCCAGTGAAAGGATTTCCCCTAAGCATGCATCCACTGCTTCTACCGCTTTGATACTCGCTTCAAAATTCCCCGTATGCCCTACCATATCGCCATTGGCAAAATTCACAATGATCAAATCCGTGCCTAGTTTCATTTGCTCCAACACCGCAAGGGTTACTTCTTTAGCGCTCATTTCAGGCTTTAAATCATAAGTGGTAACTTTTGGGCTTTGGATAAGCACTCGGTTTTCATTTTTAAAAGGCGTTTCCACTCCGCCGTTGATGAAAAAGGTTACATGCGCGTATTTTTCAGTTTCAGCGATATGGCTTTGGGTCAGGTTGTGTTGAGAGACCACTTCAGCGAGCGTGTTTTGAACGCTTTCTTTGGGGAATAAAACAGGGTAGGGGAAAGTGTTATCATAAGGGGTCATGGTAGCGATATGGAGTTTTTTAAAAGCTTGACGCTTAAAGCTGTTAAATTCCTTTTACTCTAAAGCGCTCACGATTTCTCTAGCCCTATCATTCCTGAAATTAATAAAAATAAAGCTTTCATCATCTTGCATGCCGCAATAATCTTTAAAACAAGCGGGCATGATAAATTCATCGGTAATGTTTTTATCATACTGGCTTTGGATATACTCGCTAGGGCTTAAAGGCGTGTGATTAAGCCCCATTAAACTATGATACGCAAGCGCAATCCTTTCAAAGCGCTTATCCCTATCCATCGCATAAAAACGACCGCTTATCGTAGCGATTTGAACGTTTTCATTGCAGATATTTTGCATTCGTTCTAAGTAGGTTAAAGCGCTTTTAGGGGCGACATCGCGCCCATCGGTGATTAAATGCAGACAGACTTTTTTATGGGATTTTTCACATTCTAAAGCCAGAGCGATAAAATGCTCAATGTGTGAATGCACGCCTCCATCGCTCATCAAACCCATAAGATGCACCACATGGCTTTTTTGGATCGTGTTTAAAAAAGCGGGGTTGTTTTTTAATTCATCGTTTTGAAGGCTTAAAGAAATTTTGACTAAATCCTGATACAGCACCCTACCAGCCCCAATGCACATATGCCCCACTTCAGAATTCCCCATTTGCCGCTTCAGGTAAGCCAACGCTCAAGCCATGCGTATCAATCAGGCTATAAGGCAAGGTTTTAAACATCAAGTCATAAGTGGGTTTTTTAGCATAAAAGAATGCGTTATGATCGCTATCTTTACGATACCCAATGCCATCAGTGATAATCAAAAGAGTTTTTTGCGCCATTTTTAGGACTTTTTAAAGCTCTTGCATGAGAGTGATATGGTTAGCTAAAATCGCGTTCCTTTGCCCTGGAGAGCAATTTTTGCACACTTCTTTACTTTTGGAAGCGGTTTTGGTGTTGTTTTTAACGCTGATATTATTTTTAGAGGAGCGTTTTGGACTCGCTTTAGCCGGTTTTTTTGGGCTTTTTTTAGCGGGCGCAAAATCAGCGCTATTGATTTGAGCGAAATACATGGGTTTATCTTTTTCTTTTTCTAGCGGCTTCTTAATGGCTCGCTCGCTAGCTGTCTCTTTCATTTCTTGGGATTTTTGCGTTTGAGCTTCCTCTATTTGAGTTTCTTTGGTCTCTGTTTTAGCTAAAGTTTGGGGCATGGCGTTGCCGATAGGGTCTAGATCCAAATTGCTATTAGCGCTTTTTTGCAATTCTTGGTCATTACTAGACTGCGAGTCAAAGATTTTAGATTCTTTCAAACGCCTGATTTTATCTTGTATCTCTTCGTAATATTTTTCAGCATCAGCGTTAGATTTTTCGTTTTTTTCCCAACGACTGCCCTTGTTGTAAGATTTAATCATGTCTTTTAGATTGTCATGGTAGCGTGTTTTCCAATAGAGCAACTCTTTTAAAGCCACTTGAGAAGCAAACGCATCGTCTTTAATGAGCAATTCCCCCATCACATTACGCAAAAAGGGGCTATCATTATGCCCATAGCTTTTTAGAACGCTAGGGATATAAGAATGGTATACGCCCGCACTCGGATCCGAAAAATTGATTTTATAAACCCCTGCGCATGATTCTTTCCATGCGATGCCTGCCATTTCATAGCCTAAATTTTCTTTAGAGCCGAATTGATAGGCGGCTTTTAAAACTTCTTTTTGCTTAGCGTTAAAGTCTTTAAGGTTATCGCAATTGGTCATCATGACTTTAGTAACGGGCGATTTGGGTTTGTTTTTAACCCCTTTAGCGGATTTAGGCTCTGTTTTAGTGGGGCTTTCTGCTGCAACTAAGCTTAAAGATGCACTTAAGACTACACCTAGCCATAAGGCTTTAAAAAGGGTGTGAGTGAGTGGGGTTAAATGTTTCAAAACGCCTACCTTTTGTATTTAAAAAATAAACTAAACTAAAAATAAATTCAAGTATAATTCTAACATGATTCAGTCTTAAAAGTGATTTTGTTTTTTAGGGAGAATTGAGATTTTGCATTCAGATGAATTGTTAGTAGAGATTTTAGTTGAAGAATTGCCCGCGCAAGCGTTATTGAATGAATATAAAGAAATGCCTAAAAAACTCCACGCTCTTTTTCAAAAACGCGCTTTAGAAGCGGGAAATATAGAGGTTTTTTACACCCCTAGGCGCTTGTGTTTGTTCATCAAAGACTTTCCTCTTTTAACGCAAGAAACTAAAGAGGAATTTTTTGAGCCTCCCGTTAAAATCGCATGCAACAATCAAGATAAAACGCAAGGTTTGAACGCTCTAGGTTTAGGGTTTTATCAAAAATTAGGACTAAAGGATCACCAGCATTTCCAAACAGCGTTTAAAAACAATAAAGAAGTGCTTTATCACGCTAAAATCCACGCCAAACAGCCTACAAAAGATCTGATCATGCCCATTGTGTTAGAGTTTTTAGAGGGTTTGAATTTCGGGAAGTCTATGCGTTGGGGTAATGTGGAAAAAAGCTTTATCAGACCCATTCATAATATTTGCGTGTTGTTTAATGGGGAAAATTTTAACGATATTGAAGTTAAAGAGTATGGTTTTAAAACCAAGCAAGCCACCAAAGCGCACCGACAAGAGGGTTTTGATTTTATTGAAGTGGATAGCCCTAAAGCGTATTTTGAAGTTTTAGAAAAAAACCATGTCATTTTAGACCCTAAAAAGCGCGAAGCTAAAATCTTACAAGAAATTAAAGAGCTAGAAACAAAGCACTACATCATCGTAGAAATAGACAAAGATCTATTAGATGAGGTTGTAGCGATCACGGAATACCCCACGGCACTTTTAGGGGAGTTTGACAAGGCGTTTTTAAAATTACCCAGTGAAATCATCACCACTTCCATGAAAGAAAACCAGCGCTATTTTGCAACCTTTTGTCAAAAAAGCCAAGAAGAAAGCCCAACATTGCACAACGGCTTTATTGTGGTGAGTAACGCTATCAATAAAGACAAGCAAAAAATCATTGCAGGCAATCAAAAGGTTTTAAAAGCCCGTTTGAGCGATGCGGTTTTCTTTTATGAAAACGATCTCAAAAAGCCTTTAGATAACGCCCCTTTAGAGAGCGTGGTTTTTGTGCAAGGTTTAGGGACTTTAAAGGATAAAATGGAGCGCGAAGCGATCATCGCCCAATACTTGACGCAAAAATACGCTCCATCTTTAAACATGCCTTTAGAAAAAGCCCTTGAGTTAATTAGCCGAGCCGTTCAAATCGCTAAGGCGGATTTACTCAGTGAAGTGGTGTATGAATTTAGCGAGCTTCAAGGGATCATGGGCTATTACTACGCTTTAAAACAAAACGAAAACGAATTGGTCGCCTTGAGCTTGAAAGAGCAGTATTTGCCCGCAAGCGAAAACGCCCCCTTGCCCTCTAGTGTTTTTAGTGCGATCGTGGCTTTGAGCTTGAAAATAGACAGCCTGTTTTCTCTTTTTAGCGTGGGTAAAATCCCTAGCGGTTCTAAAGATCCTTTTGCTTTAAGGCGTTTGAGTTTTGGGCTATTGAAAATCATCGCGCATTACGGGTTAGAATTTGACTTGAAAGCGGATTTAAAAAACCTCTTTGAAAAAGTGGGCGTTTATCAAAGCTTTGATTTAGAAATTTTAGAAAAGTTTTTACTGGAGCGCTTTCATAATTTAATAGATTGCAACCCCTCTATTATAAGGAGCGTGTTAAACACCAACGAGCGGGACATCGTTACAATCATTCAAAAAGTCAAAGCCTTAAAACGCTTTTTAGACGATCCCAAGAACGCTCAAAAAAAAGAGTTGCTTTTTAGCGCTTTCAAACGCCTAGCCAATATCAATAAAGACAGAAACCCTAACGAGTCAAGCGGGTTTTCTACGAGTCTTTTCAAAGAACCAGAAGAGCATGCCCTTTTTGAAGCGTTTAACGCGATCAAAATGAGCGCTTTTGAGAGTTTGGATAGCAAAATAGAGGCTTATTTTGGTTTGCATGCGCCTTTAGAAGAGTATTTTAAAAGCGTGCTAGTCATGGATAAAGATGTAGAAATCCAAAAAAATCGTAAAAATTTCTTGTGGGGCGTGTATCAAAGTTTCTTAGAAATTGGGGATATTAAAGAAATTGCGATTTAATGCTATCAAACGCAAAGTCCAGCGTTTTTATTTGGGGGTAACTTTTTTAATGAGCATGTTTAGTGCGGGCATGCTTAGCGCGAAAATCTTTACCCTACAAGAGTTTTTTAAAGAAGTAGAAACCAACTCTATGGAGTTGATCGGCAAAAAAGCCGATTTTAAAAGCCGTTTGAATGAGCAACGCTCCGTGAACGCTTGGGATTTCCCCTATATTTATAATGAAACTTCTATGGTGAAAAACTTCCAAGGCATTGTAGAAGCGCAGCCCAGAACCCTTTTAATGGTAAGATTCAAGCTCCCATGGGTGAGCTCGCTTTTATCCAAAAGCCTTTCTATTAAAACCATTCAATACGATAAAAGCTATCAATTGAATAAAAATCTCGCTTTTATTGGCGCTAAACGCTTGTATTTGACTTATGTGATGACTAAGGAAAAGTATCAGGTGTATGTGCAACGAGAAGCGAACTTTTATTCGCAGCTCAAAATCGCTAAAGAAAAAGTTAAAGCCGGTAGCATGAGCGAAAAGGATTATATCAACTTCAATAACTCTTATTTGGAATCCAAACTCGCTAAAACCAATGTGGAAACCAAACTCATAGATTTAGAAAAAATGCTAGACACGATGCTTGCGATTGTGGAGCCAGTCAAAGAGGGGGCACATTTTGACACTTATTTAGACCATTTGCATGACGTCAAGGTGATTGGTTTGGATTTTGAATACGTGCGCTTAGAACCTGAAGCTTTAAAGTTTAAATTGGATCGCTCGTTGTATGTGGATATTTTGGATTTGACGGCTAAAGATTATCAGGTGAATGCGAAACTGGCTAATAGAGACGTGTTTAATGCATTTGAATTTGGGATTGGCTCTGAAAGCTATAACTCTTCAACCAACCTTTCTATAGAAGTGCATATCCCTTTACCGGTAACGCCTAAAAACATCTATCAAAAGCGTAAATTCTTGGATTTGCAAAGCGGGACGCTTGCGCAAAATGAAGTGATGAAACGAAACATTAGGATTAACGCCAACTCCTACTTAAACCAGCTCAAAACCAAAGAAGCATACATTGAAACCCAAAAAGAAGCCATTGCCAATAAGAAGCGTTTGATGGAAATGGGGCGCATCGCTTATGAAGCCCAAAAAATCGGGCTTTTTGAATACTTGATTTATCAAAATTCTTACATGGACGCTCTTATTACTCTAGCGGAAGCTAAGATTGAATACATTGATATTAGCGCGCTTTTAGAAGAGACTTTAGGGGAGAGTTTGACCAGATTAGGAGAATTGCATTGAAGTGGGCGTTATGGTGGCTTATGTTAATGGGCGTTTTTTCAATGGGTGTTTCTTTAAAAGCCAAAGAGTATCCAGAAATTGTTTTAGAAGAAAAAAACTTGCAACCTATGGGGTTAAAGGTGGTTAAATTAGATAAAGAGATTTTCAGTAAAGGGCTTCCTTTTAACGCTTATATTGATTTTGATAGTAAAAGCTCTGTGGTGCAGAGTTTGAGTTTTGATGCGTCTGTGGTCGCGGTTTATAAAAGAGAGGGCGAGCAGGTGAAGGCTGGAGATGCGATCTGTGAAGTGAGCTCTATTGATTTGAGCAATCTGTATTTTGAATTGCAAAACAACCAAAATAAATTAAAAATCGCTAAAGATATTACTAAAAAAGATTTAGAGCTTTATAAGGCTGGGGTGATCCCTAAAAGGGAGTATCAAACGAGCTTTCTAACCAGTGAAGAAATGGGCTTAAAAGTCAATCAACTAGAATCCACTTTTAAAAGCTTTGGCGTGGATCCCAAAAACCCTAAAGGGCAGTATGGTTTTAGGATTGTAGCTAGAGACAGCGGTCTTTTAGCGTTAGCGCCTAAAAATGTGGGCGAGAAGATTTTGGCTTTCACTAGCTATGTGCGTATTTCAAAAAGCGATGATTTGATCGCTCAAATCAAATTGCCTGTAGGCGTTTCTAAAACCATTAAAAGGGATTCGCCAGTCTATAATGAAGAGGGGGAAAAAATCGGGAAGATCCAAAGCGTTTCGGTGGTGTTAGACAAAGGCTCTAACACGATTTTAGCCACCGCTTTATTAGATGAGGGCAATTACCATGTGGGGGAAATGGTAGAAATGTATATTCAAGGCTCTCAACCCAAAGACTCGGTTTTAATCCCTTCAAACGCTTTAATCAGAAACGGGAAGGATTACTTAGTGTTTGTGAGAACGCCTAAAGGTTTTAGTCCTGTGGTGGTTCAAGTTTTAGAAGAACGCAGCAAGATTTTTATCGTGAACGCTCAAAATTTACACCCTAATGACAGCGTGGCAGTGGGTTCATTGATAGGGTTAAAAGGCATGATCAACAATTTAGGGGAGGAATGATGCTCGCTTCTATCATTGAATTTTCCTTACGCCAGCGGGTGATTGTGATTGTTGGCGCGATTCTTATTTTATTTTTTGGGACTTATAGTTTTATCAACACTCCAGTGGACGCTTTCCCAGATATTTCGCCCACTCAAGTCAAAATCATTTTAAAACTCCCCGGCTCTAGCCCTGAAGAAATGGAAAACAACATCGTGCGCCCTTTAGAATTGGAGCTTTTAGGCTTGAAAGGGCAAAAATCTTTAAGAAGTATTTCAAAATATTCTATTTCAGACATTACGATAGATTTTGATGACAGCGTGGATATTTATTTAGCGAGGAATATTGTCAATGAGCACTTGAGCAGCGTGATGAAAGATTTACCCGTGGGGGTTGGAAGGGGCATGGCGCCCATTGTTACGCCGCTATCAGACATTTTTATGTTCACCATTGATGGCAATATCACCGAAATAGAAAAACGACAGCTTTTAGACTTTGTGATCCGCCCGCAATTAAGAATGATTAGTGGCGTGGCGGATGTCAATTCTATTGGAGGCTTTAGCAGAGCGTTTGTGATTGTGCCGGATTTTAATGACATGGCGAGACTTGGGGTGAGTATTTCTGATTTAGAATCGGCTGTGAGAGTGAATTTAAGAAACAGCGGAGCGGGGCGCGTGGATAGAGATGGCGAAACCTTTTTAGTCAAAATCCAAACCGCTTCTTTGAGTTTAGAAGACATTGGCAAAATCACCGTTTCCACGAATTTAGGGCATTTGCACATTAAGGATTTTGCAAAAGTCATCAGCCAGTCTCGCACCCGCTTAGGGTTTGTCACTAAAGATGGCGTGGGCGAGACCACAGAGGGCTTAGTGCTTTCTTTAAAAGACGCTAACACCAAAGAAATCATCACTCAAGTGTATCAAAAACTAGAAGAATTAAAACCCTTTTTACCGAATGGCGTGTCCATTAATGTTTTTTATGATCGCTCAGAATTCACGCAAAAAGCCATTGCCACCGTTTCTAAAACGCTCATTGAAGCCGTTGTTTTAATCATCATCACGCTCTTTTTATTTTTAGGGAATTTGAGGGCGAGCGTGGCTGTGGGGGTGATTTTACCCTTAAGCTTGTCTGTGGCGTTTATTTTTATCAAACTCAATAATTTGACTTTAAACTTGATGAGTTTGGGGGGGTTGATTATCGCCATAGGCATGCTCATTGACTCAGCCGTGGTGGTGGTGGAAAACGCTTTTGAAAAATTAAGCGCTAACACTAAAACCACTAAACTCCATACGATCTATCGCTCATGCAAAGAAATCGCTGTTTCAGTGGTGAGCGGGGTGGTGATTATTATTGTGTTTTTTGTGCCGATTTTAACCTTACAGGGGTTAGAGGGCAAGATGTTTAGGCCTTTAGCGCAAAGCATTGTGTATGCGCTTTTAGGCACTTTAGTTTTATCCATCACTATCATTCCTGTAGTGAGCTCTCTTGTCTTAAAAGCCACGCCCCATAGTGAAACCTTTTTAACGAGGTTTTTAAATAAAATCTACGCCCCTTTATTGGAATTTTTTGTGCATAACCCTAAAAAAGTGATTTTAGGAGCGTTTGTTTTTTTAATCGCAAGCCTTTCTTTATTCCCTTTTGTGGGGAAGAATTTCATGCCCGCTTTAGATGAGGGCGATGTGGTTTTGAGCGTAGAAACAACCCCCTCTATTTCCTTAGATCAATCTAAAGATCTCATCTTAAACATTGAAAGCGCGATTAAAAAGCATGTCAAAGAAGTCAAAACCATTGTCGCGCGCACAGGGAGCGATGAATTGGGGCTGGATTTGGGGGGGTTGAATCAAACCGATACTTTTATTTCTTTCATCCCTAAAAAAGAATGGAGCGTTAAAACCAAAGATGAATTGTTAGAAAAAATCATGGATTCTTTAAAAGACTTTAAGGGGATTAACTTTTCTTTCACCCAACCCATTGAAATGAGGATTTCTGAAATGCTTACAGGGGTTAGGGGGGATTTAGCGGTTAAGATTTTTGGAGATGATATTAGCGCCTTAAACGAGTTGAGTTTTCAAATCGCGCAAGTTTTAAAAGGGATTAAAGGCTCTAGTGAAGTTTTAACCACGCTCAATGAGGGCGTGAATTACTTATATGTAACGCCCAATAAAGAAGCGATGGCGGATGTGGGGATCACTAGCGATGAATTTTCCAAGTTTTTAAAATCCGCTTTAGAGGGTTTGATCGTGGATGTGATCCCTACAGGGATTTCACGAACCCCGGTAATGATCCGCCAAGAGAGCGATTTTGCAAGCTCTATCACTAAAATCAAAAGTTTAGCCTTGACTTCCAAATATGGCGTTTTAGTGCCTATCACTTCTATCGCTAATATTGAAGAAGTGGATAGTCCTGTTTCTATCGTGCGTGAAAATTCAATGCGCATGAGCGTGGTTCGCAGTAATGTGGTGGGGCGCGATTTGAACTCTTTTGTAGAAGAGGCTAAAAAAGTCATCGCTCAAAACATCAAACTCCCTTCTAGCTACTATATCACTTATGGGGGGCAGTTTGAAAACCAGCAACGGGCTAATAAAAGGCTCTCCACTGTTATCCCTTTAAGCATTTTAGCGATTTTTTTCATTCTTTTCTTCACTTTTAAAAGCATTCCTTTAGCCTTGCTCATTCTTTTGAATATCCCTTTTGCGGTTACCGGAGGCCTTATTGCGTTGTTTGTGGTAGGGGAATATATTTCAGTGCCAGCGAGCGTGGGCTTTATCGCTCTTTTTGGGATTGCGGTTTTAAACGGCGTGGTGATGATAGGCTATTTTAAAGAGCTTCTCTTACAGGGAAAAAGCGTAGAAGAATGCGTTTTATTGGGCACTAAAAGGCGTTTGAGTACCGGTTTTAATGACCGCTTGCATTGCCGGTTTGGGTTTGATACCTTTATTATTTTCTCATAGCGTGGGATCCGAAGTCCAAAAACCTTTGGCGATCGTGGTGCTTGGAGGTTTGGTTACCTCAAGTGCTTTAACCTTACTCTTACTGCCGCCCATGTTCATGCTCATCGCTAAAAAGATTAAAATCGTTTGAATTAAGGGATTTCGCATGCTGGCTTTAGAAATTTATATTGATATTTGCTTGAAAGACGCTTTAATAGATTATTTGTTTGAAAAAGGCTTTGATGATTTTTTTTATGTGGAATGCTATAAATACGCCGCTTCTTCGCTGCTCTTAAGCCAAAAAGAGCAGGTGAGCGGGCGTAAAGACTACGCTAAATTCAAGCTTTTTTTAAGCGAGGAAGTGGCTTTATCTCTAGCCCAAGCTTTAAAAAACCAGTTCGCTTCTAAAGAAATGAAATTGTTTTATTCTCAAACGCATGGGTTGTAAAACGCATGGCGTTTTTCATTAAATGCCAATAACTAAAATTTTTAACTTTTTTTACTTTGTTTTTGAAACTCATTCTCTTAAGGGGATAGGGGGGTATTTTGCGATAATACCCCCCTTAACCCCCTTAAAATCCCCCTAACCCCCCAAGACCGCTTTTTATAAGCTATCGCTTGATTAAAATCAAGCTCTTTAATATTTTTGAGCTATTTTAGTTTTGATTGTGAAAAATCAAGTATAATACCCACTATTAAATGGTGCTAGGAGTTTGTAATGATGATTATTCTTAAAAATCCGCTTTCGCTCTCTCTCTCTCTCAGTCAGCCGTTTTATCTTTTCACCCCCATATAAACCCATACCCATATAAACCCTATCCATATTTTAGGGATTTTTGCGTCTTGTTTGGATTTTAGATTTTAATTTTATATAAAGGATTGATGATGATTTTACGCGCACAGACAAATTTTGTGAAGTTTTTAGAACAGGTTTTAGAAGTTTTAAAAGAAGTAGAGATTGATAAAACAGAATGTTCCACGCTTTTAGCAAGCATTCAAAAACAACAGCTTGTGATACCCGTTGTGGGGAATTTTAGCGCAGGGAAAAGCACGCTATTGAACCGCTTTTAGAAAAGAGCGTTTTGCCTACCGCTATCACGCCAGAGACTTCTTTAGCCACAGAGTTGCACTATAGCGCTAATGAACGCATAGAAGCTTTTTCAAGCAATGATGAAAAAGCAGAAAGTTTTGAACTGAATGAGCAAAGTTTTAAGGTCATTAAAGAGAATGTGCCTAAGTATTCCTACCTTAAGGTTTATTTGAATAATGAAGCTTTGAAAAACAGCGCTCCTTTAGTGTTTGTGGATATGCCCGGTTTTGATAGCCCCATTTCAAGCCACACCCATGCCATTTTGGAATATTTAGAAAGAGGCGTGCATTTTGTCATTCTTGTAAGCGTAGAAGAGGGCAGTCTCACTAAACGCATGGTTAGGGAATTAAAAAACCTTTTAGAGTTTGACAAAGTACTTTAGCTTTATTTTGAGTAAAACGGATTTAAGAACGCCTTCGCAAGCAGAAGAGGTTTCTCATTATATTGAAGAGCAAATCCAAGATCACCTTGATTTGACAGCGCATCTTATTTATTCTGATAAAGACAATAACGCTCTTTTAGAGGTAGCGGATAAAATAGACGCTGAAAAGCTTTTTAGCGCTTTGTATTTGAAACGATTGAAGTTTTTAAATTCCCAGTTACAAAACAGCCTAAAAAGCGTGATTAAAAGCTTTGATTACTCCAAAGAAAAGGCTTTAGAAGAAATACAAGCGTTGGATTTGAGCGTTAAAGACATTGAAAAAACCTATGAAAAATTAAGGGCTAATTTAGAGAAAGAATATTCTAGCGTGGCTGTGGGATCGGTGGTTAAAAAAGTGCTAGAAGATGTCAGGGAGCAAAAATCCTATTTAGCTTCTTTAACCAACAAACCTAACGAGTTCAATAGCGAAATAGAAAGCATCATGCGACAAAGCTTGATCAAAAACGCTAAATTAGAGATTGAAAAGATCAACCTTTCTTTTTCAAAAGATTTTTGCGCAGAATTTACAAGCTTGAACAACACGCAGCTTTCTAGCGATTTGTCTGTGAATTTAGAGCATAGCTTTGAATTAGGGATCAACGCCTTAAGCGTGATTTTATCCAAGAATCCGGTTACAAGGTCGTTCGCACTGATCTTGCAAGGGTTAAAACCTCTTTTAAAAGAATTATTGACCTTGTTGCCTAATATCATCGCTTCATTCTTTAGAAATGAAGAAAAAGAGAGGGCGGAATTAGAAAATCTGATTGAAGTCAAAGTGATACCAGAGGTTCAACACAGCCTTAAAAAAGTTTTACCGGGCTTGTTTAATGAATGCTTGGAAAATTCCCTAAAAGGTTTAAAAGATCGGTGCGAATTAGAAATCACGCATAAAAAACAAGAAATCGCACTCGCTCAAAAGGAAAAAGAAAAACACTTAAACGATTTAGAAAATCAAAAACAAATCTTAGAAAACAAGATCAACGCTTTAAGCGATTTAGAACAACAATATTTAAAGGGTTAATAATGAACGCGCAAGAACTCATTAAAAAAAGCGCTTTAATTGAAAAAACGCTAAAAGAACAAGGCTTGCAAGAAAAAGCGAAGCCTTTTATGAGCGAAAACGCTGTGATCAAAACCGAAGAGTTAGAGAAAACGCTAAAAGAAATGCAGGCTGAAGATAGGGATCTTAAAGTCGGTATCATTGGGCGCGTGAAAGCGGGCAAAAGCTCGCTCTTAAACGCTTTGATTTTTGAGGGTGTAGAGGTTTTACCCAAAGCGGCAACGCCCATGACCGCTAGCCTTACCATTTTAAAATACGCTCAAAATCTGAGCGCTGAAGTGGAGTTTTATAGCCCAAAGGATATTGCAGAGATTGAAAACGAACATGAAAGGTATGTAAGGGAGTTTAACAGGATTGTTGAAGAAGAAGTCAAAAAGCAAAAAGAAAAACAGAGTTTGGCAAATAGGGCTAAAGAGGGATTTAAGGAGGGATTAAAGAATGTTAGCAAAATGTTGAGCAGAAACAAAAGCACTGAAGAAGCACCCAAAGAGAATATTTTAAGCGATGAAGAAATAGTGAAAAGGGCTGAAAGGATCGCTAAAGATAAATTAAAAGGGGACGAAAAACTCGTTTCATTATACGATCAATACGAAAGAATGAAACAAAGCGGTTTGCTCAACACGAAAAACTTAGATCCGCGCATTCAAGCCAACAGCTTACAAGAGCTGAATCAAAAATTGCTCCAATTCGTGGGCGCGGACGGGAAGTATATGCCCTACACTAAAGCGGTGCAAATTTCTTTGAATAACCCCAATCTTAAAGATTTGGAAGTGATTGACACCCCGGGCGTGAATGATCCGATCGCTTCCAGAGAAGAGCGCACCAAAGCCTTATTGAAAGATTGCGATGTGGTGTTTATTGTAAGCCCTTCTGGTCAGTTTTTAACGGATAGCGATATGAGTTTGTTTGACAGGGTTTCTAATAAAGAAGCGCTTCAAGAAATTTATTTTGTGGCAAGCCAAGCCGACAGCGCTGTTCTTTCTATGAGTGAAGTGGAAAAATCTCGCCAACACCTCCCTACAGCCTTAGAAAACGCGCAAAAAGCCCTTTCGTCTCAATTAAATAATATCATGGGAGCGTTGATTCAAAACTACCCTAACCAACAAGAGATTTTTGAAAAAGCAATCAAAAACGGCGTTATTTTGGCTTCAGGGGTTTGCTTTAGCATGTATAAGGATTTCAAAAACCAAGCTTCTTGGGAAAGAAACCAAAAAACAGAAGAGTATCACAATGCCTTATGGAATTTAAAAGACGCTTACCCTGACGCTTTTAACAGCGATGATAAGTCCAAAGAAAGCTTACTCTTTTTAAGCAATATGGGCGCGATTGAAGAGCGTTTAGAAAAAGTCGCAAAAGAGAAAGAAAAAATCATGTCTCAAAAATTGCAAGATTATGCACAGAGCCAAGCGAACAACCTCCATAATTTGATCACGCAGTTGTTGCAAGATTTAGAAGAAGAAAAAAGAGGGTTAAAAACGCTGACATGGGGGCTATCAAAGAGCAAATAAAGGCTTATCAAAACCTCTATGGTAACATTGAAATGAGGTTTAGGGAAGCGTATGAAGAATTTATCTTTCATTTCATCAAAAACATTGAAGATGGCTTGGATGAAGCCTTAACGAAAGCTATCCAAACGGCTAGTGCGGGCGTTAAAGAAGAAGAGAAAGAAGAGCGTTACACCGAAAGGATGAAACAAGAAGCGTTTATTGGGAGGTTTTAAAAGATTTCTTTTTGGGTGGTTTGATGACGATGCGGGTTATGATGAAGTATGGGACACAAGAGCGGTGGTTAAAGCCGGAGCGGTGCTTGATTATTTGATAGAGATGCATGAAAGCTGCGAAAGGGCTTTGAATGACAGCACTAATTCTTTTAAAGTCGTTTTCAAAAAAGAACTCTACAAGAAAGTCTTTTCTGTCTTGCGTGAGATCATCAACGATGATGATTTGATTGATGAGGTGGCTTTCAAAAAGAGCGTGAACGCCGTTACGGATAAAATCAAATTTAAAGAGTTTGATTACACTGATAAGCTTCCTGGCGAGATAAGGGGGAAAACGGGTAATTTAAAAGGCGATGAAGCTAATGTTTTCATACAAAGCGTGGAAATGCATGTGAGAAATTTTAAAGATGAGGCTAAAAAAGATGTGAAAGGCTATATCCAAGGTTTAAGAGAGGATCTAGGCGAACAAGATTTTGCTAATGGGGTGCTTTCAAAACTCCAAAAAGACATGCAAAACTTGCACAATCAAGTGCAAAATAAAGAACAATCCATCGCTCAATTAGACGCAAAAGTCCACGCTTTAAAGGGGATTTAATGAGTGTTAATTTTTTTAAGAGCATTTTTAATGACAATAGCAGGGCTGAAAACCACCACAATACAGAGGGCTTAGAGGAGCACTACGATTTGATCGCTCGTATTTTAAACGCCAAAATGGAAAATGAAGCGGCTAGAAGAATACCAGCAAATCTTAGACAACGAGTTTTTAGAGTTCGCTAGCGGCGTGGATTCTGCTCAAAGAAAAGGAAATAGCGTTACTGATGCTCCAAGAAATTAAAAAAGAATTGCAATTGGTAGCGAGCTACCCTAGTTTGTTCCAAAAAACCATCGTTGCGGTGGGGGGAGGGTTTAGCGCGGGCAAATCCACTTTTTTAAACAACTTGTTGGGCTTGAAATTAAAACTCCCTGAAGACATGAATCCCACCACAGCTATCCCCACTTATTGCTTAAAGGGTAAAAGAGAAGTTTTAATGGGGTTTTCTCAAAATGGGGGCATGGTGGAATTGCCCCATCTTAAGTTTAACCATCAGTTTTTAAAATCCCTTGGCTTTAATTTGAAAGAGATCATGCCTTTCATGCTCTTAAGCGTTCCTAGCGTGCCTTTTGAATTTTTGTGCTTCATAGACACGCCTGGCTATAACCCCGGCAATCAAGGCTATACGGGTGGGGACAAAGAAGCCTCTAAAGAATCCCTAAAGCACGCTAAACACATTTTATGGCTTATTAGTTGCGAGCGTGGGGGTATTGAAAGCGATGATTTAGAGTTTTTGCAAGAATTATACGAAGAAGGCAAGCAGGTTTTTATCGTATTGAGTAGGGCTGATAGGCGCACCAAAAGCCAGTTAGAAGAAGTCGCTAAACAAATTAGAGAGACTTTAGAGAATAATGGCATTGAGTTTAAAGGGATTGGCGCTTATAGTGCTACAAGGTATCTAGAAATTAAAGAATTCAGCGAAAAAAGCAAAGTTTTTAACTCGCTTGAGGAATTTCTAATGAAGTTAAATCAAAGGAGCGAGAAACAAAACGAAATTTTAGAATCTTTATACGAGGTGCATTCCATGTATGAAAAGGCTATTAATCAAGACGCTAGCCAATTCAAACGCTACCAAAAGACTTTGCATTCTGTCAAATTGGATTTGATGCAAAAGGGCTTTGATGATTTTAGCGATAAAATTTTTAGAAGAATTGAGAATTTAGAAAAAGAATTTTCCGAGCAAGAAGTAATCCAAAAGAGAGAGTTTAGCGCGATTGAACGAAGTGATTGACTTGTTTAAAGAAAGCATTGATAAGGTTTTTGATCGCGTGAGCGCTTTCACTTGGGAAAAATACAAAGAACAAAACGACGACTAAGAGGACGATGAGGCAAACTACAGGGAATTTGAAGAAATCAAAGAAATGGTGCTGTATTTTAGGGATCGCAGTTTGTTTTACTTGGATCAGTATGAATGGAGTGAAGAAGAGATCCAAGAAGAAAGAGAGAATGTGGATTATAGTAATGAATTTCTCCAATTAGACTATTCTTTAAAAAATTTGTCAAGGCTTAGGGAATTTAAAGAAAGACATAATGAAGTTTATCAAGAGTGCTTAAACGATGAGGAGCTTCAAAACGATTTGCGAGAGTGGAGGGATTTAAAAAACACACCGGAAGAAATAAACCGCCGAGAGTTTGAAGAAATCAAAAAAATGGTGCTGTATTTTAGGGATTGGAGCATGTTTTATTTAGATTGGTATGATTTGAGTCAAGAAGAAATTCAAAAATGGAGAGAATATATGGATTATGATAACAAACTGCTCCAACTAGACTATTCTTTAAAAAACTTGCAGACACTTAGGGAATTTAAAGAAGTTTTAAGCGACCACTATCAAGAGTGCTTAAACGATGAGGAGCTTCAAAACGATTTGCGAGAGTGGAGGAGTCAAAAAAAATCAACAAAATAACAATAAAGCTTTCAATACGAATGATACGAATTTATTTAAACTATTCAGGCAGTTATTGCTGAGCAGTTGGAAATAGATGTATCACAAGTTACGCCAGAAGCGAAACTTGTGAAGGATTTGGGTGCGGACTCTTTAGATGTCGTGGAATTAATCATGGCGTTAGAAGAAAGGTTTGGCATTGAGATTTCTGATGAGCAAGCGGAAAAAATCGTCAATGTGGGCGATGTAATGAGATATATTGAGAAACAACTAATTTAACGCTTTTTAATTTTAAAATATTATTTAATATGTATATGTTTTAATCAAAAACAGCGTTTTGATTGTAAGGGCTATTTTAAACTTATTATTGTAAAATGGTGAGTTTTACAATCAATGAGATTAGGAATTTAATGGAAATTGCAGTATTTGGTGGCGGGGCGTGGGGGAGGGCTTTAGCCTTTGCTTTTGGAGAAAAGAATGAAGTCAAAATCATTTCAAGGCGCGATTTAAACGAGCCGTTAAAAAAGCTCAATGACGCCTTGATTTCTAAAGGTTCTGCCCCCATAGAGCAAGTGGATTTACAAAGAGGCTTAAAAGCAACGCTTTATGTCATCGCTATTAGCGTGCAGCATCTAAGGGAATGGTTCCAAAACGCTTCTTTACCCAAAAACGCTAAGGTTTTAATCGCTTCTAAAGGGATAGAGGTTTTAAACAGGGCGTTTGTGAGCGAGATCGCAAAGGATTTTATCGATCCTAATTCTTTGTGTTTTTTAGCCGCCCAGTTTTGCGGCTGAAATCATTCAGGGCCTGCCTTGCGCGTTAGTCATCCATTCCAATAATCAGGCTTTAGCGCTAGAATTTGCCAATAAAACCCCCTCTTTTATCAGAGCCTACGCCCAACAAGACATCATAGGGGGTGAAATCGCTGGCGCGTATAAAAACGTGATAGCCATTGCGGGGGGGGTTTGTGATGGCTTGAAATTAGGCAATAGCGCTAAAGCGAGTTTATTGTCTCGTGGTTTAGTGGAAATGCAACGCTTTGGGGCGTTCTTTGGGGGCAAGACAGAGACTTTTTTAGGGCTTTCTGGGGCTGGGGATTTGTTTTTAACCGCTAATTCCATTTTATCCAGGAATTATCGTGTGGGTTTGGGGCTAGCCCAAAACAAGCCTTTAGAGGTGGTTTTAGAAGAATTGGGCGAAGTGGCTGAAGGGGTGAAAACGACCAACGCCATTGTGGAAATCGCTAGAAAATACGGCATTTACACGCCTATTGCGAGCGAATTAGCCTTGCTTTTAAAGGGTAAGAGTGTGCTAGAGAGCATGAACGATTTGATCAGACGCGCTTAAAAGGAAAGAGAGCATGCAAGATTTTTCAAGTTTATTATTAAAATTACAAGAGTATTGGAAAGATCAAGGCTGTTTGGTGATCCAGCCTTATGATATTCCTGCAGGAGCGGGGACATTCCACCCTACTACGCTTTTAAGGAGTTTGGATAAAAAGCCGTGGAATGTGGCGTATGTCGCGCCCTCTAGAAGCGCTACTGATGGGCGCTATGGGGAAAACCCTAACCGCTTGGGGAGTTATTACCAATTTCAGGTGGTCATCAAGCCAAGCCCTTCTAATATCCAAGAAATGTATTTAAAAAGCTTGGAAGTGTTAGGGATAAACCTTAATGAGCATGATATACGATTTGTAGAAGACAATTGGGAGAGTCCGACTTTGGGGGCATGGGGGCTTGGCTGGGAAGTGTGGCTTGATGGCATGGAGGTTACGCAATTCACTTATTTCCAGCAAGTGGGGGGCATTCCTTGCAGCCCTATCCCGGTGGAGATCACTTACGGCTTAGAAAGATTGGCGATGTATGTGCAAAAAGTGGAAAATATCCTAGAGATTGAATGGGCTAAAAATAATCATGAAAGCGTGCGTTATGCGCAAGTGCATTTGGAAAGCGAATACGAGTTCAGCAAGTATCATTTTGAAATAGCGAGCGTAACAAGGCTATTAGAAATGTTTAAAAACGCTCAAGCCGAAGCCTTGCATTGCTTAAAAAACAAGCTCCCCTTGCCGGCTTATGATTTTGTGATGCTATGCTCGCATTTTTTCAATATTTTAGACGCCAGAAAAGCGATTTCGGTGGCTGAAAGGCAAAATTATATTTTACAAATTAGGGATTTAGCCAAAGGGTGTACACTTCTTTATAAAGAGCAAGAAGAAGAGAGAGAAGAGCGTTTAAAAAACGCTTTAACAAAGGCTTAAAATGGCGTTAGTTAAGGAAGTGTTGGAAGTTTTGAATCGCCTTTCGCCTTTTGAACTTCAAGAATCATGGGATAATAGTGGGTTGAATGTGGGGAGTGAAAATCATGAGTTTAGCCAGATTATCGCATGCTTAGAAATCACGCTTCAAATCGCTCTAAACGCTCCCAAAAACGCCCTAATCATCACGCACCACCCTTTAATTTTCAAGCCTTTAAAAACGCTTAATGATGAGGTTTATCCGGGTAATATTTTAAAAATCTTAATCCAAAAAAACATTTCAGTCATTAGCATGCACACGAATTTTGACAAAACGCATTTAAACAAGCATTTTGCTAGCGCGCTTTTAGGGTTTGATGGCTTGATAGAAAAAGGCCTTATGTTAGTGAAAGAAAACGCTAATATAGAATTTGATGCACTGTTAGAAAAAATCAAATCTTCTTTAGGGGTGGGACAATTAGCGTGTGTCAAAAGTTCTCCAATGATTAAAGATTTAGCGTTTGTGTGCGGATCGGGGGCGTCCATGTTTTCTTCTTTAAAAGCGCAAAGCTGTTTGATTACAGGCGATGTGAAATACCATGACGCCATGATCGCTCAATCTTTAGGGATAAGCTTGATTGACGCCACGCATTATTATAGCGAAAGGGGTTTTGCGCTCATTGTGGCTGAAATTTTGCATTCTTTTGATTATTTGGTTACAATAGAGAATTTTAAAAACCCCTTGCAAATCATTTAAAGGAAAGCGATGAACACCCACCTCAAACAATTGATTGAAATTTCGCATTTGGATAAAGAAATTGACTCCTTAGAGCCGTTGATCAGAGAAAAACGAAAAGACTTGGATAAAGTTTTGAATGATAAAGAAGCTAAAAATAAAGCGATTTTGAATTTAGAAGAAGAAAAATTAGCCCTAAAATTACAGGTTTCTAAAAACGAGCAAACCTTACAAGACACGAACACTAAAATCGCCAGTATCCAAAAGAAAATGAGCGAGATCAAATCCGAAAGGGAATTGCGCTCTTTAAACATTGAAGAAGATATTGCTAAAGAGCGATCCAGTCAGGCTAACAGAGAAATTGAAAATTTGCAAAATGAAATCAAGCACAAAAGCGAAAAACAAGAAGCTTTGAAAAAGGAAATGCTAGAGCTTGAAAAATTAGCGTTGGAATTGGAAAACTTAGTGGAAAACGAAGTCAAAAACATCAAAGAAACCCAACAGATCATCTTTAAAAAGAAAGAAGAACTCGTGGAAAAAACCGAGCCTAAAATCTATAGCTTTTATGAAAGGATTAGAAGATGGGCGAAAAACACGAGCATCGTAACGATCAAAAAACAGGCTTGTGGGGGTTGTTTTATTCGGTTGAACGATAAGATTTATGCCGAAGTGCTAACGAGTGGGGATATGATCACTTGTCCGTATTGCGGGCGTATTTTATACGCTGAGGGCGCGCATGAAAGTAACGCTCAACCTCCAAAAGAAAACCAACCAAAAGAAAGCCAAGAATCCGTTTGATTGTTTAAGTTTTTCTACCTTTTATTGTTAACTTTGGGGCATCTTTTTGGTGCACCTTTCATCTTGCTTTTGAGTTTTAAAGAAAAATACCGCCATTCTTTAAAGGCTCGTTTTTTTCTCAAAGACAATTTTTTAAAAAGCGAGCCGGTTTTTTGGTTTCATGCATGCTCTTATGGGGAGGTCAAATCCTTAGAGCCAATCATTCAAGCTTTAAAAGAGCCGATTTTAATCAGCGTTACCACCAATACCGGCTTTGAATTAGCCGCTCAAACTTATCAGCATTTGGAACGTATAGAGGTGCGTTACCTGCCTTTTGAAACTTTATTATTCGCATGGGAAAAAAACTTAAAACGCTTGAAAACTTTGGTGGTTACAGAAGCGGAATTGTGGTTTAATGCGTTTGATACGGCTCAAAAACTAGGGGCAAAAACCATGCTCATTAACGCTAGGATCAGCGTTCGCTCTTACCCCAAATACCAGCGTTTTTCTTTCTTTTATGCGATTTTATTCAAACGCATCGATTTGATTTTAGCGCAAAGCAAGGACGATCAAAAACGTTTGTTGAATCTAGGGGCTAAAAAAGTGGTGGATTTTTTGAATATCAAGCGTTTTTCAAAGCCTGTGATCACTTCGTTTTACCCTAAAAACCCAAGCGCTTTAAACATTGTTTTAGCCAGCACGCATGAGGGCGAAGAGGAATTGGGGTTAAAAGCGTTTTTAGAATTGAAAAAGACTTTTAAAAACGCAAGACTAATTGTTGTGCCGCGCCACCCTGAGCGTTTTAAAAGCGTGCAAGATTTATTGCAAAATACCTTAAAAACGACGCCTTTTAGTTTGGAGTGTTTTTCTTCAAAGGGTTTTGTGGAATGCGATATTTTGTTAGTGGATAGGTTAGGGGAATTGAATAACTTCTATAAAATCGCAGACATTGTCATTTTAGGGGGTTCGTTTGTCAAAATGGGGGGGCATAACCCTTTAGAGCCGGCGTTTTTTAATACGCGCCTAATCACAGGGGAGTATCTTTTCAACCAAGTGGCGTTGTTTGAATTAGTCAAGCCTTATAAAATCGTTCAAAAAGAGGATCTGTTAGGCGCTCTTTTAGATTACAAAAATTTAGGCGTGGCGCGTTTTTTAGAAAACGGGCATGATTTAAACGAATTGCTCGCATTCATTAAACATTAAAAAGGATAAACATGGAAAAAGCTTATAAAATATTGAGCGTTCAAGAAAACATTTCGCATAAAAAAGCCAAAGCTTTGATTGACTCTGGGTTAGTGAGCATAGGGGGGACAGAAATTGAGTGTTGCTAGAAAGGAATTACCCCAAAACACGCGCTTTAATGTCCAAAAAATTGAAAAACCCAGCGTGATTTTTGAAGATGAAAACATTCTAGCCCTTTTTAAACCCCCTTTTATAGAGAGCTATGATTTAGTTTCTTTTTTCAAAGGTTGGGCACTGTTGCACCGCTTGGATAAAGAAACAAGCGGGGTGATTTTATTGGTGAAAGAAAATTCAGAATTCCATTTAAAAGCTAAAAAGGCTTTTAAAGACAGGGCGGTTAAAAAAGAGTATTTAGCGATCGTTCAAGGCATCATAGAAGAAGAGCGAGAAATCAACGCCCCCATTCTTACGATTAAAACCACTAAAGCGTTCAGTAAAATCTCTAAAAAAGGGCAAGAAGCGGTTACGATCATCACGCCCTTAAAAATCATCAACAAAAAAACCCTTTTAAAAGTGGGGATCAAAACCGGAAGAACCCACCAGATCAGAGTCCATTTAAAGTACATCAACCACCCCATTATAGGCGATACGCTCTATAATAACGAGCCAGGTTCCGCCAAACGCTTGATGCTCCATGCGCATAAAATCGCGCTGTTAGGGTATGAATTTGAAGCGATCGCTCCTAAAGAATTTGAAATTTAAGGATTGGCATGAACGCTTGGAATACGATTTATGAACGATTTAACCCCATCGCTTTTAGTCTTGGCGGTATTGATGTGCATTGGTATGGTTTGGCGTATGCGTGCGCGATTGTTGTCGCTTTTTATATGGCGTTGAGAATGATCCAAAAAGATCCCAAGCGATTCCCCATTGAAAGGAAGGAATTTGAGAGCTATTTTTTATGGGCGGAGCTTGGCATTGTGCTAGGGGCAAGGATAGGATACATTCTTATTTATGAGCCTAATTCTGGCTATTATTTGACGCATTTTTGGCAAATCTTTAACCCTTTTGATAGCCATGGGAATTTTATAGGCATTCGTGGGATGAGCTATCATGGGGGGTTAGTGGGGTTTTTGATCGCTTCGTATCTTTATAGCCGTAAGGATTTGAAAAAGCTTTTGATTTATTTGGATTTGATTGCGATTAGCCTGCCTTTAGGGTATGTTTTTGGGAGGATTGGGAATTTTTTAAACCAGGAGCTTTTTGGGAGGATTGTCCCTAAAGACAGCCATTTAGGGCAGATCATAGGCATTATGGTGGATAATCAATTGCGCTATCCCAGCCAGTTGATTGAAGCGTTTTTAGAGGGGATTGTCGTGTTTTTTATGGTAATGTGGGCTAAAAAACACACCAAAACGCATGGGCTGCTTATTGTGGTTTATGGCTTGGGGTATTCCTTGATGCGCTTTATTGCGGAATTTTACAGAGAGCCAGACAGCCAAATGGGGGTTTATTTTTTAAATTTGAGCATGGGGCAGATTTTAAGCTTATTTATGGTAATTGTTTCGTTAGGGATTTTATTGTATGCTACAAAAAATTCTAAAAAAATAAAGGAAAATCAATGAAATTTTTGGATCAAGAAAAAAGAAGACAATTATTGAATGAGCGCCATTCTTGCAAGATGTTTGATAGCCATTATGAGTTTTCTAGCACAGAATTAGAAGAAATCGCTGAAATCGCTAGACTATCGCCAAGCTCTTACAACACACAACCATGGCACTTTGTGATAGTTACTAATAAGGATTTAAAAAAACAAATTGCAGCGCACAGCTATTTTAATGAAGAAATGATTAAAAGCGCTTCAGCGTTAATGGTGGTATGCTCTTTAAAACCCAGCGAGTTGTTACCACACGGTCACTACATGCAAAACCTCTATACGGAGTCTTATAAAGTTAGAGTGATCCCCTCTTTTACTCAAATGCTTGGCGTGAGATTCAACCACAGCATGCAAAAATTAGAAAGCTATATTTTAGAGCAATGCTATATCGCTGTGGGGCAAATTTGCATGGGCGTGAGCTTAATGGGATTGGATAGTTGCATTATTGGAGGCTTTGATCCTTTAAAAGTGGGCGAGATTTTAGAAGAGCGTATCAATAAGCCTAAAATCGCATGTTTGATCGCATTGGGTAAGAGGGTGGCAGAAGCGAGCCAAAAATCACGAAAATCAAAAGTTGATGCAATTACTTGGTTGTGATTAAACAAAATCAAAAACTTTTTAACTATAATCAAACCTAAATTAAAGTTTAAGGAGTGGTATTTTGTTTAAAAGAATGGTTTTAATCGCTCTTTTAGGGGTGTTTTCAAGCGTTTCATTAAGCACTAAGAGTCTTTTAAGAGATGATGGGATTTTAGTCTCTGATTTAAAGGGCATGAAATCAGAACTGTCTGATGCACCTGCTTGGGTTTTTGAAGACCCTAAAGTCCCCTACGAAGAAATGGGCGTGGCGTATATCCCCGTTAATAACAAATATTTAGGGATTGAGCAAGCGACCTTAAACGCTAAATTGAGCTTGATCGTGGTTTTTCATGAAATCATGTTGAAGTATAAAAAACGCTTCATGGAGCAATTCCATGAGTCCGAGCAAACGGCTACGAATATCAGCTACGCTATCTATAATTACCTAGCGACTAAGATCCAGGTAGCCTACACTTACACGAATTTAAAATCGGAGGTGGCTGTGGTGAAAATCAAGCTAGTGGGTTGTCAGATTGAGCAAATCAAAAGGTATTTAAAAGCGAGCGTTGAAAACCTTAACGATAATGAAATCGCTTACATCGCTAAGGTCGCTCAAAAAGAGTTTGGTAGCGTTTGCGCGTTAAGGTAGTTTTATAAGATTCTAGCGAGCATGTTTAAAGCATGCTCTACGCTTTTATTTTGAATGCTTTCTCTGTTCCCTTCAAAAAAACAGCGATCGATGAAAGCTTGAGATCCTAACTTTTGCACACCAATATAAATCGTGCCTACAGGATTAGCCTTGCTCCCCCCATTAGGTCCAGCCACCCCGCTAATCGCTAGCGCTAAATCCACTTTAAAATTTAAAAACACGCCTGATAGCATTTCTTTCACGCATTCTTCGCTATAAACCCCAAAGACTTTTAAAGTCGTGGCATTGACTTTCAATAATTCGCACTTGACCTCTTCACTATAACACACAACACCCCCCATAAAAACCGCTGAAGCCCCGCTAATGGAAGCGAATGCATGCGATAATAACCCCCCAGAGCAGCTTTCAGCCACCGCAATTTTTAAACCTAAAGATTTCAAGTGCTCTATTAAAGCGTTTGCACTTTTTTTGTTATCGTCTAATTCCACAATATTAGAGTTAAAAAGCGTTTGAAGATAAATTCTCGCTTGTTCTGTGTTTTCGCCTTTTAATTCAATGTCATCTTCTTTGACTTGAGCGGTAACGTTTAATCGCTCCAATTCCTTTTCAATCAAAATAAAACCGCTCTCATTATCCATATTCAAAAATTTAAATTTCATTTTTAACCTTTCAAAACCCTAAATTCAGCGTGCGCCATAATTCTTCCACTTCTTCTAATTCTAAATCAATCGTGCTTTGAGTGCAAAAAAAAGCCTGAATTTTTTCTAAATCCAAGCTTTTAGCTTTTAAACAAGAGGGGTGCGCTAAAATAAACCCTTGCGCTAAAGCGACAGAACGCTCTAATTTTGCATCGCATAAAAAACAAGAATTGTAATTTTGCAAGCGCCCTTCAAAATTCAAAAGGACTGCATACATTTCTAAAATCACTCTTAAGGGGTGCTGTTTGGAGAGTTTGCTGACTCCATCATCTAAAGTGTCAAAATAGATGCTATCTAAAGAATGCACGCCCTCTAAATGCCTAAACAAGAGGGTGCAAAAGCGTTGCCAAAAAAACAAGCGCTCCATTTCTCTTTCCCACATATAGCCTAAATGCAAAATATTCCTTAACTTGGGTAAAAATTTATCATCGTTTTCTTCTTCAAAATCAATTTTACGCCCCACATTCAGCACGCTGTGGCGTTTGCCATAGAAACGATAGAGGGTTTTGAGCTGGTTTTTGGTTAAAACGCGCACGATCAAATCTTCATCTCTTATGCTTTGTGTTTGTAAAAGAAACCCTTGCATCGCTACTCTTAAGATAATTTGGTTTATTATAAGCAAAACTTGGATACAATCCTAACAAAACTGCAAAATTAAGGAAAAACATGGGATTTGCAGATTTCTTTAAAAATTTTAAGATCAATAAATTGCGGACAACACCAAGTAAGGAAGAACAGCCAAGCCATTGGGTGAAATGCCCTAAATGTTATGCGTTAATGTATCATAAAGAAGTGTTTGGCAAATACAGCGTGTGCTTGAAATGCCATTACCATTTCCGCATGAACGCGACTGAAAGGATTGAATTTTTGTGCGATGTGGGGAGTTTTGAAGAGTTTGACAAACACTTACGTCCTAATGACCCTTTAAATTTCGTGGATAAAGAGAGCTACAAGCAACGCATTAAAAAATACGAAAAAAGGACTAACCGCCCAAGCTCCGTGATCAGCGGTGAGGCTAAAATCAACCGCATGCCTTTGCAGATCGTGGTGTTTGATTTCAGCTTTATGGGAGGGAGTTTAGGCTCTGTGGAAGGCGAAAAGATCGTAAGAGCGATCAATCGCGCGGTCGCCAAAAAAGAAGCGTTATTGATTGTTTCAGCGAGTGGGGGGGCTAGGATGCAAGAATCCACTTATTCGCTCATGCAAATGGCTAAAACGAGCGCGTCTTTGAACCGATTGAGTGAGTCCAAACTCCCTTTCATTTCGCTCTTAAGCGATCCCACTTATGGGGGCGTTAGCGCGTCTTTTGCTTTTTTAGGGGATCTCATTATCGCAGAGCCAGGGGCGATGATAGGTTTTGCAGGGCCTAGGGTGATTAAGCAAACTATAGGGGCGGATTTGCCTGAGGGCTTTCAAACAGCGGAATTTTTATTAGAGCATGGCTTGATTGATATGATTGTGCATAGGAAGGATTTGAAAAAAACTTTAAGCGATCTCATCGCTATGATGACACATAAGACTTCAAAGATTTTTTAAAGTTTTAAGATTGATGCGTTGCGTGGTGTATTCTATCGCTAAAAGTTCGCCCCTAGAGTTAGTGAAAATCTATCAAAAGCAATGCAGGCAATTTGATTGCGAGCTGGAATTAGTGGATTTATTCCCTAAAAATACCGCCAACGCTCAAAAAGTTTCTAAAGAACTGGCTCAAAAAAGCTACTCTCTAGCCTTTGAGCCGTATTTAAACCCTAAGGCAAAAAATATTGCCTTACACCCTAAAGCTCAAAGGGGCGATAGTTTTGCGTTTAGTAAAATGTTAGAAAATCATCTTAATATTAATTTTTTTATCGCTGGAGCGTATGGGTTTGAAGAAAATTTTTTAAAGGATTGTCAAGCTTGGAGTTTGAGCGAGATGACTTTTAGCCATGAAGTGGCTAAAATTGTCTTGTGCGAGCAAATCTATAGGGCTTTAAGCATTATTTTTAAGCATCCATACCATAAATAGGAGGTGCGCATGCGTTTTTACATTATCTTTACATTTTTGTTTATTGTGGGTTTTGGCGTGTTTGTTTATAGTATTGATCCGCAAGCTTACGCTTTCAGTTTAGGGAGCTACAGCTTTAATCTTCCCATTGCGGTATGGCTTATGGGCGTTTTGGGCATGTTCGCTTTTTTTTCATGGGTTTTTTTATTCAAACACAATCTCAGCCATAAAATCCGCTTATACCATGAAAAAAGGGATTTTGACAAATTGCTCAAACAAATCCTATCCCAAGACACTCAAAAGACTTTTTTGAAAACGAAATTTAAAAGCGATCTCGCTAAAAACCTCTCTCAAATCTTAGCCCGCTATGATTTAAAGGCTGATTTAAACACGCCAAGTAGCGGGTGCGAAAAAGTGGATAACCTTTTTAAGCATTACCACAATATAGAAAATAACACCCTTGAGCCTAAAGATCACGCTAAGCACTCTCTGGCTTATGAGCATGCTTATTTTTCTAAACGCTTGAAGGCTTTCATTCATAACGATTTGAAAAACGCCTTTGAAGTTTTAACAAACGCGCAAATCCCTTTGGAATTACGCCGCTACGCTTTTATAGAAATCGCCCAAAAAGGCAGCAAAAAAGAGGTTTTGAAGGCTTTGAATGCGATGCAAGAGAACTTGGATAAAGAGTGCGTGAAAGCTTTTTTAAAAGCCTTTTTTGAAAAATCTTTAAACACAGACACTTTAAAAATTTCAGAGCTTTGCAAAAAGGTGGGTTATGACAAGAACGATTATTTAAAGCTCGCGCAAAAAGCGCAAAAATTTCTTGTCCCCGATCAATGGTTCCAATTTTTTGAGATTTTAAGCCAAGAAGACGATAAGGCGCAAAAAGCCTTTTTATTCGTGTTGTTAGAATTAGAAATGAACGATCTCGCTAAGGAGCATCTAGCGGTTTTATCCTTTGAAGAATACATGCTTTTAAACGCTTACATGGATTTGAAACAAGAGCATAAAAAAGCTTATAAATTAGAAGCGTTTTTGTAGGGGGTTTGTTTTGCTTCATATTTTTAGGGCAGATAAAAATAGATGGTTGCAAAAAATTCAAGGAATGGGCTAATGGAGTCGTTTTTAGCACCAAATGATAAGAGGAAAGACGCTAATGCTTTAAACCTTGATGAAACTAACCCTAAAAGAAACAATTAAAGCCAAAAATACGCTATAACCCACCATAAAAAGTTTTAGTAACCCGTATTTGATGAAAACAGAGCTTTTTTATTTTTTAAATTTTTTATGAATTTTATCCGTATTTTAAAAATACTTTGCTCAATCAATACAACAAAAAGAGTTTTAAGAAGATTTAAAAAAGGGCTAAAAAATAAATTTGTGCTTTTGAAAGATGGTATTTTAAAAGATGATAAGGGTATTAAAGAATACCCCAAATAACGCTTTAAAAACGCACCACCATAGTAGTATGTATGAACCTGATTTGAAGTTGCTAGGAGCGCCTTCAGGCAATTTGATATGGAAATACTTTTGACAACCATTGATCGCTTTTTCATAATTTTTAGTGAAAGAATGGTGATGGCGGTTTTCTAAAGGCACTTTCATGTGTTTGCTCGTCAACGCAGAATGCTTTAATTTGACAAACAGAAGCAAGTTTTCACCGAACAACGATTTCATCGTAAAAGCGAACGCTCGCTTATAAAATGTCCGTTTGTCAATATCAATCCCAATCATCCCACTTCCAGCCGAATAGACCAAAGGTTTTGAATACAACTTCAGATCATCGCCATTCAAAACGCTTAAAAAAATCCCTAAACTTATTAGTGTCCTAACCCCATTTTCTTTCCTTAAGATATAACATTATCCGTATGTTTAACAGATAAGGAAATTTAACCTAAAACACCTTAATGGTTGATTAAAAAATTAAAAAAAATGTATTTTTTAAAAAAGCGTTACGATTTAGAGATTTGTGAAGATTTTTATAATTGATAGTTATTTTTGAATAACTTTTTTAAATTGATTGATAATGAGATAAGACTCTTTTTTTAATCCAATAGGGATCGCTAAAACCTTATTTTAATTTTAAAAAATGGGATTTTTAAATTTTTAGGTCAATACCCAATTTAAGTTTTTAGTTTTCACCATACAACCTTTTTAAAAGATAAAACACCCCCACAAGCAAAGCCACACCGATTAAAAGAGCGAGCGGGCGCGAATGCATAAAACTTGCCACCCCCAAACTCACCGCGCTGCAAAGCATCGCAATAGTCGCATAAGGGAGTTGCGTGATGAAATGGCTTTGCACCGAACACCCTGCCCCCGTAGCCGATAGTATAGTCGTGTCAGAAATGGGGCTTGTGTGATCGCCATAAACCGCGCCTGAGAGGATCGCTGAAACAATCAAAATAATATCGCTTTCATTGGCCATGCCCGCTCCAATGGGCAGCATGATTGCAAACGCTCCCCAGCTTGTGCCGGTAGAAAAGGCGATAAACCCAGAGATTAAAAAAAAGATTAAAGGCATATACACGCCTCCCCCACTATTTAAAAATCCCTTGCTGATGTGGTACAAGTAAATCCCCGTTTGAGCGTCGTCTCTAATCACAGGCCCGATAGCCCAAGCGAGCGTTAAGACTAGTATCGCTGGTCCCACACTCTTAAAGCCATCCAATATGAGTTTAAAAAAACTCCCTTTTTCTAAAAACTTATAGGCTAAAAGATAGGTGATAATGAGCGAAAACAATCCCCCATAAAAGAGCGAAAAACTCGCATCAGTGTTTTTTAAGATCACTCCTGTATAAAAAATCAATGATGAAATGGACACGATCAATAATAGAATGGAAAGGGGTAACAGGCTTAAGGGGGCTAGTTTTGAAGAGCTTTCTTCTTGTTCGCTATAAAAATCCTTCACGCCTATGTTTTGATACTTCCTCATGCTAGGGAGGTTGATTTGCCATAAAATGGTGAGAAACACCGCAATGAGTGCAAAAATCGCATAATAATTACTGCTCAAGCTTTGCACAAGCACCGAAAAACTATCTTTTAATAAGGGCGAGCTGTCGTTATTCATGATCCCCATGATATATGCCCCCCAGCTAGAAATAGGGACTAATAAGCACACCGGCGCTGAAGTGGAGTCTATAATATAGGTCAAGCGCTCTCGTGTGGAATTATGAGCGTCGTTTAAAGACTTTGAGATTTGCCCCACGGTTAAGGCGTTAAAATAATCATCTACAAAAATAATGATGCCTGAAAAAAAGGCGATAAATTCAGGGGTTTTAGCGTTTTTAGAGTATTTTTTGGCTTTTTTAACAAAGTTTTGCACGCTACCGGATTTTAAAATCACCTGGCTTAAGACGCCTAAAAAGATTAAAAACCCAAAAACATAAAGGTTGGAAAGATTGAAATGAAGCCCTTTTTCTGGCTCATAAGTGTAAAAAACGGAAGTGATTTTGATATAGGCATATTCTACGATGTAAGAAAGGTGTAACGAATGCATTAAAACAGCGCTCACTAAAATGCCTACAAACAACGAGAGCGCGACTCTTTTAGTGAAAACCACCATTAAAATAACGCTAAAAGGAACGATAAGGCTTAACGCTGACAATCCCACCGAATAAAATCCTTTAAACTAATCTTTAAATTTCAATTAAAAGAGACAATCAATATTCACAAAATTCTTTGTTAAAAGAAGAGATGAATTTGCCAAAACAAATCGCTTAAAAGATTTTAATCAAGTAGTCGGGAGAGAGGGATTCGAACCCCCGGAGGTATGACCCTCAACGGTTTTCAAGACCGCCGCTTTCAACCACTCAGCCATCTCCCGCTATTTTCATAAAAGTCCCTTACAAAAGTCCCTAAATGACTACAATATGGAGGCGACACCCGGATTCGAACCGGGGAATCAAGGTTTTGCAGACCCATGCCTTACCACTTGGCTATGTCGCCTTAAATTTAACAATAGTGCGTCTATTGAGATAACAAAATCAAACCATGTTTAATTTGGTTTAATTTGCAATGATGGTGCCCAAAGCCGGACTTGAACCGGCACGGTATTGCTACCGAGGGATTTTAAGTCCCTTGTGTCTACCAATTCCACCACCTGGGCAATTTAGGCTTTAAGCCTAGAGTGGAACGAAAGACGATTCAACTACGCTCTCTAAATATTAAAACTAGTCGCCTTGAACGATCGTGGTGTATTTGCCAACAATACCTAAAAAGTTGTTTGTCTCACGGCTCACCATTTTAATCTTGGTAACACCGCCGCTTTTAGCCGCTTTTTCTACCGAACAATTACCGGCAGCCACAAGACTAAAAACACTCCAACAACTCGCACGCCCTTCTTTGGAGTATTGCACATCATTCCCAGAAACTGGCATCGTTACCATAGTGATAAGAGCACCAGTTGGCGAAGAAGACGCACAACCACTCATCAAAACGCCCAAGCATACGCTAGCTAACTTCAAACGCAATCTTAAATCCTCTTAAATACTAATTAAGTTATGGAGCGGGAAACGGGGATCGAACCCGCGTACCTCGACCTTGGCAAGGTCGTGCTCTACCACTGAGCTATTCCCGCACTCTTTATTCAAAAAGACAATTGTTATTGTATCTAAACTCAATAATAAAAGTCAAGGTTTTGTCCAAATTTCTAATTCTATTTTAAAAACAGATTGTGGCTTTGCCCTCTTTTAGTGGCAATGAGTGTCTATAAAAATGCTCAAAAGCATTTTTTACAATAAGTCATAATAAAAGGGCTTGCAAGCGAGTGGTAGCTTTTAAAATTGATGATAACAAAGCCTAAAATTCAAATAAAACCCGTTTAAGAATTTCTAAATATGGGTAAAAAATATACAATACCTTAATAATAAGATGAAAATTCATGGCGTTTTGCGCTCATTTTTTATTTCTTTTTAATTTGATTGCATAATAATAGCTGACACAACACATCATCATAGGAGTTTCAATCATGAAAGAAGTCATCCATTCAACGCTAGCCCCAAAGGCTATAGGTACTTACTCTCAAGCTATCGCTACTAACGATCTTGTTTTTGTCTCTGGGCAATTGGGCATTGATGCGAGCACCGGCGAATTTAAAGGCGCGGATATTCATTCTCAAACCACGCAATCCATGGAAAATATCAAAGCGATTTTAAAAGAAGCAGGGTTAGGGATGGATAGCGTGGTTAAAACGACTATTTTATTGAAAAGTTTAGACGATTTTGCGGTGGTGAATGAAATCTATGGGAGTTATTTTACAGAGCCTTATCCAGCCAGAGCGACCTTTCAAGTGGCTAAACTGCCTAAAGACGCTTTAGTAGAAATTGAAGCGATAGCCATTAAGTAATTCTATTAAAGGGACTATCAGCATGAAAAAAGAAGTCGTGGTCATAGGCGGTGGGATTGTAGGGCTTTCTTGCGCGTATTCTATGCACAAGTTAGGGCATAAGGTTTGCGTGATTGAAAAAAGCGATAGCGCAAACGGCACTTCCTTTGGGAATGCCGGACTCATTTCTGCATTTAAAAAAGCCCCGCTCTCATGCCCTGGTGTGGTGTTAGACACCCTAAAGCTCATGCTCAAAAACCAAGCCCCTTTAAAATTCCATTTTGGGCTTAATTTAAAGCTCTATCAATGGATTTTAAAGTTTATGACAAGCGCGAACGCCAAATCCACGCACCGCACCATGGCGTTGTTTGAACGCTACGGGTGGCTGAGTGTTGATATGTATCATCAAATGCTAAAAGACGGCATGGATTTTTGGTATAAGGAAGATGGGCTTTTAATGATCTACACTTTAGAAGAAAGTTTTGAAAAAAAGCTTAAAACTTGCGATAACAGCGGTGCTTATAAGATTTTGAATGTGAAAGAAACCAAAGAATACATGCCCGTTGTTAATGACAATATCTGTGGGAGCGTGCTTTTAACCGAAAACGCGCATGTGGATCCGGGCGAAGTGATGCGCTCTTTGCAACAATATTTGCAAAATGTTGGCGTAGAGTTCCTTTATAACGAAGAAGTCATTGATTTTGAGTTTAAAAACAACCTTATTGATGGCGTTATCACGCATAAGGAAAAAATCCAAGCAGAAACAATCATTCTAGCCACTGGGGCTAACCCCACTCTCATTAAAAAAACCAAGAACGATTTTTTAATGATGGGGGCTAAAGGATATAGCATCACCTTTAAAATGCCTGAAGAATTAAAGCCCAAGACCTCTTCTTTATTTGCGGATATTTTCATGGCAATGACCCCACGAAGAGACACTGTAAGGATCACCTCTAAATTGGAATTAAACACCAACAACGCCCTCATTGATAAAGAGCAAATCGCTAACATGAAAAAGAATTTAGCCGCTTTCACGCAGCCTTTTGAAATGAAAGACGCCATAGAATGGTGCGGTTTCAGGCCTTTAACCCCTAATGATATTCCTTATTTGGGCTATGACAAACGCTATAAAAACTTAATCCATGCGACAGGGCTTGGGTGGCTTGGCATCACTTTTAGCCTTACCATTGGTAAAATCATCGCCAATTTGAGCCAAGATGGTGCGAATGAAAAAAATGCCGATATTATGCTTTTTTCTGCATTTTTTAGGGATTAAGGAATTTCTTTTTTAAACCCTAGTTTATTAAGGAGTTTTTATGGAAAAGATTGATTCGGTGGTGCGTTTATTATCCAATTTGGTGTGGGGGATTCCCATGCAAATTTTATTAGTAGGCACCGGCTTGTTTTTAACCTTCTATCTTAGGGGTTTGCAATTCAGTAAGATCTTTTATGCGATCAAAATCCTTTTTGACAAAGAGTCCCAATCTAAGGGCGACATTTCACAATTTTCCGCTCTCATGCTTTCTTTAGGAGCGACTGTAGGTATTGGGAGTATCGTAGGCGTAGCGACCGCCATTAGCATTGCAGGGCCAGGAGCGGTGTTTTGGATGTGGGTTACCGGGCTTGTTGGCATGGCGACTAAGTATTCTGAGGGGATTTTAGCGGTGAAATACCGGGAAAAAGGGGCGTTTGGATACAACGGAGGCTCTATGTATTACATCAAAAACGGCTTTAACATGCCCAAACTCGCCATGGCGTTTGCGATTTTTACGATTATTGCAAGCATTGGCACCGGTAACATGACGCAATCCAATGCGGTTTCTTCCATTTTGAGCGAACAAGCGAACCTGCCTAATTGGGTTTCAGGCTTATTGCTCACAATTTTAACCGCTTTCATTGTCATAGGGGGGATTAAATCCATTGGTAAATTCACTTCTTACTTAGCTCCTGTTATGGTGCTTTTGTATTTGATCGCTATTATTTATATTATTGTCAGCCATTTTGATTTAGCCATTCAAGCGATCAAACTCATTTTTGAAGAAGCCTTTAACCCTAAACCCGTTGTGGGCGGAGCGAGCGGTGCGTTGGTAGCAACGATGATAAAAACGGGCGTGGCTAGGGGGTTGTATTCTAATGAAGCGGGGTTAGGGAGCTCAGCCATTATTGCCGCGAGTGCTCAAACGCGCCACCCGGTGCGCCAAGCCTTAGTGTCCATGCTCCAAACCTTTATTGTAACCTTAATAGTGTGTTCGGCGACAGCGAGCGTGATTTTAATGGCGCCAGAATACAACACCTTGCTCCCTAATGGGGAAAAATTGAGTGCTAATTTGCTCACTTTAAAAAGCACGGAGTATTTTCTAGGCTCATTGGGGGCGGTGGTGATTTTTTTGACCATGATCTTTTTTGCCTACTCTACGATCATTGGTTGGGCTTATTATGGGGAAAAATGCACTGAATACGCCTTTGGTGAAAAAAAAGTGAAATATTACCGCTTGATCTTTTTAGCGAGTGTGATGGTGGGGGCTATGGCTAAAATTGATTTTGTGTGGAATTTAGCGGATCTTTCTAACGGGCTTATGGCTATCCCTAATTTGATCGCTTTGATTTTATTGCATAAAGTGGTGTATTCTGAAACTCGTTGGTATTTTAGCAAGCATTCTAACAAGTAAGACAGCATGTTAAAAAGGGCGAGTTTTGTAGAAGTGAATACCGCTTCTTTAAGGCATAATTTTAATGCAGTCAAAAATATTGTCCCTAAAGACGCTTGTGTCATGGCGGTTGTCAAGGCGAACGCTTATGGAGCAGGGGCATTAAAAGCGAGCGAAATTTTTTTACAAGAAGGGGCTAATTATTTAGGGGTAGCGACTTTAGATGAAGCTTTAGAATTGCGCTCTCATTTTTCTAAAACCCCCATTTTGATTTTAGGCTATAGCCCTAATTCTAACGCTTCCATGCTAGTTGATAACGATTTGAGCGCTATGGTTTTTAGCCTTGAACAAGCGAAAGTTTTTTCCCAAATGGCTTTAAAATCTCAAAAACGCTTAAAAGTGCATCTCAAAATTGATACCGGCATGCACCGCTTGGGTTTAGAGCCTAATTTTAAAAGCATAGAAATCATTAAAAAAATCCGCACTTTAAAAGGTTTGGAAATAGAGGGGATATTCACGCATTTAAGCAACGCTGACGCTAAGATTAAAACCCATGCTAAAAACCAAATGAAAGCCTTTAACGCTTTTTTAGAGCAGCTTTTGGATCAAAAAATAGAGTTCCAATACCGCCATGCCTACAATTCTGCCGGCATCCTTTCTTTGTGTAACGGGAATGAAAACCGCTTCTTAAACCTTTATCGCCCAGGCATCATGCTCTATGGTTTTTACCCCTCTAATGAAATGAAAGAATCATGCCCAACCATCTTGAAAAATGTTATCAGTTTAAAAGCGCGAATCGTTCAAATCAGGAGCGTTAAAAAAGGCGAATTTATTGGCTATGGCGAGCATTTTTACACCAATGAAGAGACTTTAGTGGGCGTTTTAGCTCTAGGGTATGCGGACGGGTTAGCGCGCGCCTTAGGCAATCGCATTCAAGTAGCGATCAATAACCAATTAGCCCCCCTGATTGGCAAGGTGTGCATGGATCAGTGCTTTGTCAAACTCAATGATATTCAAGCCAAAGAGGGCGATGAGGTCATTTTGTTTGGGGATAAAAGCGCTAGAGCTAATGACGCAAGCGAAATCGCTGTGCTTTTAAACACCATTGCTTATGAAACCATCAGCACCCTATCCAAACGCTTGGAGCGCGTCTATATTTAAAATCAAACCATGCAAAATTTTTATTTTGGCGCTAGAATGCGCGAAAAATAATGATTAGGATTGATTAAAAAATGAAAAAAGTTTTGTTTCTCTTTTTATTGGTAATAGGCTTTTTTGGGGGTTTTTTGAACGCTTCTAGCTTGTATGAAAAGCTTGTCAATAAAGAAACTATCAGCGTTGGCACAGAAGGCATTTACCCCCCTTTCACTTACCACAATAAAGAGGGCAAGCTCACCGGCTATGACGTGGAGGTGGCTAGGGAGTTGGCTAAAGAGCTTGGCGTGAAAATCAAATTCCACGAAACTTCATGGGATATTATGCTTACAGGTACTAAAATCGGGGCGTTTTGACATGGTCGCTAATCAAGTGAGTTTGACGACTAAAAAACGCCAAGCGGCTTTTGACAAAAGCTTGCCTTATAGCTATTCAGGCACGATCATGCTAGTTAGAAAAGATGAAAACCGCATTAAAGACATTAAGGATATTAAGGGCTTAAAGGCGGCTAACACCTTAAGCTCCACTTATGGGGAAATCGCTTTTAAATACGACGCTCAAATCGTTTCGGTGGATTCTATGGCGCAAGCCTTGTTGTTAGTGGCGCAAAAACGAGCCGATTTGACCTTAAATAGTTCTTTAGCGATCTTAAACTACCTAAACACCCATAAAAACAACCCCTTTAAAATCGCATGGGAGTCCAAAGAAAAAGACGGGGGCGCTTCCTTTGTTATTAACAAGCACCAAGAAAAAGCCTTAGAGCTTATCAACCAGGCGATGCAAAGATTGATCAATAAAGGGGTTTTAAAACGCTTAGGCGAACAATTTTTTGGAAAAGATGTCAGCCAGCCATAATCTGTCTTTGTTTTTTGAATCTTTAGATTTGAGCAAGGAGCGTTTGGAATTATTATTAGAAGCTTTCTACCCCATGCTAAAAGCCGCTTTTTGCATTTCTTTGCCTTTAGCGATCATCTCTTTTATTTTGGGCTTATTCATTGCGGTTATGGTGGGCCTCATTAAAATCGCTCCCCCTAAACATTTCATTCATAGGGCTTTATTAGCGGGCGTGAATTTCTATGTCTCGCTCATTAGAGGCACGCCTTTATTGGTCCAAATCGTGGTGGTGTTTTATGGTTTGCCCGCCCTTGGGGTTTATATGGATCCAATCCCAGCAGGCATTATTGCGTTTTCTTTTAATGTGGGGGCATACGCTTCAGAGACTTTAAGGGCGAGCTTTCTTTCTGTCCCTAAAGATCAATGGGATTCAAGCTTGAGTTTGGGCTTGAATTACTTGCAAACCTTTTGGCATGTCATCTTTTTTCAAGCGCTCAAAGTCGCCACGCCAAGCCTGAGTAACACGCTTCATCAGCCTTTTTAAAGAAACTTCTTTGGCGTCTGTGGTAACTATCGCAGAGGTTTTTAGAATCGCGCAGCAAAAAGCGAACGCCAGCTATGACTTTTTGCCTATTTATTTGGAAGCCGCTTTGATTTACTGGCTTTTTTGCTTGGTTTTAGAAGTGATCCAAAAGCACGTGGAAAAAATCTTAAATTAAGTTGGCTTATTCTAATCTCTTTAATATTTGATTATAATACAGCCTAAATAATACAAGATAAGGAAATTCTCATGGGTGTGTTCTTGGATAGAAGTATTAAAGAAGTGGTAGATGAATTGAATGTTCGTTATTTTTTGCCTGACATTCAGCGTGAATATGTGTGGCTCAAAAAAGCCGATGAAAAAAAGATAGAGCAACTTTTTGACTCCATTCTTAGGGGCTATCCTATCGGCTCTTTTTTGTTTTGGAAATTACAAAAGGAGGATATAGCCAAGAGCGATGAACAAGATAGCGATAAACTCAATTTCCAACTCTATAAATTTATTGAAAATTACGATGAGCGAAAGCCTCACAATGAAAAAATCCGTATTGAAGAAATCAGGCGTGATGATTTGTATATTGTCCTAGATGACCAACAGCGTTTAACCTCGCTTTATATCGGGCTTAAAGGCAACGCTTAAGAAAAAGAACGCTAAAACCAACAACCCTAACGCTTATGAAGAGAAGCGTTTGTATTTGAATTTAAAACACCAGCCAAGCATGGACAACCCAGAAGACAATTACCAGTTTGAATTTCATGCAAAAACGCCTGAAAACGATAAAGAGCATTTTTGGTTTAAGGTGGGGGATATTTTGGAGTTGAAAAATGTTTGGAATTATGCGCAAGAACATAATTTAAAAGGTGATAGATTGAAATTATTAGAAACACTAAACAAAGCTTTTCACGACAAACAACTCATTTCATTTTTTGAAGAAACAGAAAAAAATCTTAATAAAGTTTTAAATATCTTTATCCGTGTCAATAGTGGCGGGGTTAAGTTAAGCTATTCTGATTTATTGATGTCTATTTTGACAGCAAGTTTTTCAAGCGATATTAGAGAAAAAATGAATGAGCTAGTAGATACTTTAAAAGATAAAGGTTTTCCAAATGTGGGGAAAGACCAGGTGTTAAAAACTTGCTTGCTTCTCATCGGTAAAGACACTACTTTTGAATTAAAAAATTTTAATAAACCAAATATTAAAAAAATTGAAGACAATTGGGAAAAAATTACAGAAAGCATTTATAACGCTACAGAACTATTAGAAACTTTTGGTTATGCCGGCTATCTGGGTTCAGCTTATATTTTATCTAGTTTAGCCTATTTTTATTTTTTAAATTCAAAAATGAATGAGAACGATCAAAAACAAGCCCTAATTTTTGTCCGTAACGCTCAAATCACGAGTTATTTCACTCCTTCAACGGATACAAAATTAAACAACATAGCCAATAGCATGAAAGATGCGCAAACCTTTGAATCATTCAACCACAATTTAGCCAAACACCAAACATACTCTTTAAAAATCACTAACGATGCTATAGAAGACATGATGTGTTCTAGTATCCATGCTCGAGTCTTTCCTATTTTACAAATCTTATACCCAAACTTGAACTACAAAACCACCACTTTTCATATAGACCATATTTATCCAAAGTCCAAGTTTAAAAAAAATAAAAAATTGGATAAAGATTTCTATAAGTGTGGGAATCATTTATACAACCTCCAACTTTTAGAAGGTGCAGAGAATAGTGCCAAAAAGGATAAAGACCCTGAGGTGTGGCTCAAAGAAGAATATAAAAATCAACAAGCCATAGAAGAGTATAAAAAAAGAAACTATATTGACCCTAATTTAAAATTAGAATGGGAAAATATCAAGGAATTTCGTGAAAAAAGAGAAGAAGCTATCATTAAAACATTAAAAGAAGTGTTATTGCCCAAGTCTTCATAGGAGTGTTTTTTTGGCTGATAGAATCAAGTAAAGCGTTTTGACAAAATGGGTAAAACAAAATGTAAAATCGTTTAAGTGATGCTTAATGATAAAAAAGGTAGAATGATTCACTTTTTGAACGATAATCAAATTTCATTTAACGCTTATTATCTAAAAATGCCGTTAAAGTGTAAAGTAGCTATATTAATTTTATCAATCTTAGTTTCAAAATGAAAAATTAAAAGGGCGATAGCCTTAGTGAAAGGATAATCAATAAAACATTTAGGCAAAAAAGAGGTAAGAACCTTGGGGTTATCTTCGCTTGGGGGGACTTTAGAATTTTATGATTTTATTATCTTTGTATTTTTTACGAGTATCATTGCCAAACACTTTTTCCCGAACACGCTCAGCCCTATTTGGTCTGAAATCAACACTTATGGCATCTTTGCTGCAGGCTATCTAGCGCGCCCGCTTGGTGGCATAGTGATAGTCCACTTTGGGGATAGATTCGGTCGTAAAAACATGTTCATGCTCTCTATTTTATTGATGGTAATCCCAACCTTTGCGCTCGCTTTGATGCCAACTTTTAATCATTTTGTGAGTTTTGGCGTGGATAGCATGGGACTTAGCCCTAAAAACGCTCATTATCTTGGTTACATAGCTCCTGTTTTTTTGGTGTTTGTTAGGATTTGTCAAGGCGTCGCTGTGGGTGGTGAATTGCCTGGCGCTTGGGTTTTTGTCCATGAACATGCCCCGCAAGGCTACAAAAACACTTATATCGGTTTTTTAACCGCTTCTGTAGTTTCTGGGATTTTGCTTGGGAGTTTGGTTTATATTGGGATTTACATGGTTTTTGACAAGCTTGTTGTTGAAGCTTGGGCTTGGAGGGTTGCTTTTGGGCTTGGAGGGATTTTTGGTGTCATTTCTGTGTATTTGAGGCGCTTTTTAGAAGAAACTCCTGTTTTTCAGCAAATGAAGCAGGACGATGCCTTAGTCAAATTCCCGCTTAAAGAGGTGTTTAAAAGCTCTCTCTTTGGTATATTAATCTCCATGCTTATCACTTGGGTTTTAACCGCTTGTATTTTGATTTTTATCCTTTTTGTTCCCAATTTTACCCTTACGCATCCTAATTTTCATTTCACTCCGTTTGAAAAAACCTATTTTCAAATTTTAGGGCTTGTTAGTATTGTAAGTTCTATTATTTTCACCGGGTTTTTAGCTGATAAAATCAAACCGCACAAAGTTTGCATGGCTTTTAGTGTGTACTTTGGCTTTTTTGGCTTTTTATTCTTTAAGGAATTTTATTCTAACGCACCAAGTTTGGTCAATACCATAATTTTATACTTTTTAGCTTGCTTTTGCGCGGGCATTATGAATTTTTGCCCCATTTTCATGAGCGATGTGTTTAGCGCTAGAATCCGTTTTAGCGGGATTTCCTTTGCCTATAATATAGCCTATGCTATAACCGCTGGCTTTACCCCTCAACTTTCAAGCTGGTTAAACGCAAAAGCTATAGCAGCACCTGAAGGTTTGCAAAGTTATGGTTTAAGCTTTTACATTCTCATAGTTTCTTTAATTGCCTTTATTGCATCGCTTTTAATGGCGCCAATTTATAATAAATCTAATACCTAACACGAAGTGTCGCCCACAGCATGAAGGATGCGCAAACCTTTGAATCATTCCACCAAGATTTAGCCGATTTTCATCAGACCATGTTTAAAAAAAGAAACTATATTGAACCTAAAATTAGAATGGGAAAATATAGAGGAATTTCGTGAAACAAGGGAAGAAGCTAAAAAATTAAAGGAAGTGTTATTATCTAAGTCTTAATGGGGTGTTTTAGCACTATTTGTTGTAAGGGTTTAACGCTTGGCGTTGGTGGATTTTTGGTGGTGATGAGATTCTTAACATTCAAAGATTTTTGCAAAGATTTTTGAACTTGTTGTTTTAGATTTCATTTTGTTGTAAAACTCTTAAGGGGGTGGGGGTATAATTCCTCTCTGCAACCTCATTAAAACCCCCTAACTCCGCACATTACAATGAGATTATCGCTTGATTAAAATCAAGCCCTCTAATATTTTCTCACCCTAAAACACCCACCCGTAATTAAAAAACACTTTAAAATGGCTAGCCCCTTCATTGAAAACAAAAGAGTTCGTGTAATCGCTACCACTAGAAACGACGCTAGCTTTTCTTTGGATCAAAGGGATGCTAATCCCTACAGAATATTTAGAATGCTTATAGCGGTAGTTCAACCCAGTAGCCACATCCAAATTACCGCTCCCTTTGACTTTGTTTAACACATAATAGCTGTTATACAAGCCCCTTAACCCCCCAAAGATACCAAAAGATGAAGAAAAATTCTTTCTCGTTTGAACGCCTGTAGGGCTATTTTTATTGGAGTAAGTGGTGATGAAATCTAGTAACAAATCTATCCCCCCACCATAGCTCAATTGCTGGAATTTTTGATTAAGGGCTTTAGAATAGTTGTATTTGATGATGCCATAATAAGCCAACCCTATGAAATCATTAAAGTAGTTTTGATAGCCTATCTTAGCGTTAACCCCTAAAATAGGGCTTCTAAAGCTTTGCGATGCGCTTGAAAAATAGTGGTTGGTAACGCTAGAAGTGACAAAGGTTTTTTGAATGGTGCTGAGCATGGAATTGGCTAAATCTTGCGTGTTCAAACTAGCGTTTAGGTTGTAGTTTGTTTGACTCCCCAAGTTAGCGTAGTTGATCGGCAAGGCGTTTTGATTAATAAGCTGCTGCCAAACCGCTGCTGTTACCCCTAGAAAGCCAGCCGGGACATCCGCGCAATTGTGATAGATGGAATTAGGGTAGTTGCTAGGGAAAGCGCTCTGACCTTGACCCCCATAAAGCGAACACACATTATAGGGGAGACCATCAGAATCTTTTGGTTTGCCATTATTATCCTTTTCCACTTGACCATCTTTCATCACCGGCACTCTTTGATAGGTCATATTCCCGTTATGCCCATAGCCTTTGGTGTGGCTGAATTCATGCAAGATGGTTCTTAAATCAGCCAAATTGATAGTCTTAAGGTCGTTGCCAAAGAGTTTTTTAGGATCTAAAGCAGAAGCCACTACCCCTAATTGACCATAATGCTTACCATCATCATTGTTGCTAGGGGTAATATCACTCCCAAGCCCTACAACCCCTGAATCCTTTAAAACAACGACATCAAGATCCGCTTTGTTTCTAAATTTATTGACAATGTCTTGTTTGTTTAACACATATTGTTGATCGACTTTAGAATTGACAAGCCCGTTTGTCCCAGGATTTACGCATTTTGAAGGATCGCTATCGCAATCTGTTGAGCTGTTAGTGAACTCAAAAGGAGCGTTTAAGATCGCATCGCCCCAAGATTGGGAGTCTAAGACAGCGATCATGTTCAACATCAAATTAGTGAATTCTTCTGCGGTTTGCGGGGTGAAAGCTTCCCAATGGTTTTCGTGATCTTTAAATTTGTTTTCATTCCTATAATTTACGACCAAATCCGTCTTAATCTTATTGAGCGTTTCAAACACCCTTTGCGTGTTAGCGTCAGAAACAGAAGTGCTAGTGGCTTCAATTTTTGGAAGAAATAAAGTATAGGGGTCAATTTTTAGACTATCAAATGCCTCCCCAGGTAAAACAATCTTAGAGTGTTTGGGGATAGTCTCTATCACGCCCAAATCGATCACATTGCCTTGAGCGTCTGTAAAGCTAAGCTTCACATTGCTTAGATTATAGGGCAAGAAGTTTTCTATAGTTAATTGACCATTATACATATACAACACTCTAACAGGGGATAAAGATGAGAATTTTAATTTTGAAATCGCTTCGGCATTGGTGAATAAACTAGCCGCTCTTTTTAAAATCGTGTCTGTGGGTAAATAATTGTAAGTCGCGTAAGTGTTTTTTGTGGTGGTGTGTCTTTTTTCTTGCGTTTGCGTGCCTTCTAATAGCCCAGTTTCAAAGCCGGCTTCTATGAAAAAGCCATTTTTCTCGTTCGCTTCTAAAGCGCTGAATAATAAAAGTGGGATGAATAGTTTTTTCATGGTTATCTCTTTTTAGTTCATAGTGCCTTTATTATACAATTTAAGGGAATGGTTTGTTTATTTTTCACAATTTAACGCTTTTACAAGAAACTAGTATTTCATATTAAAACAAAGTTTTAAAAACAAGCGTTTGTTTTATAGTTTATTTATCATTAATTAGGCTATGTTAATCAAAGTTTGATAGTTAAAATTGTCGCTTGGGCATGTGTCAAATGGATACGCCAATTAAGACAGAATCTTTTCCATAAAAAGAGTAGGGAAAATCAAAGCCTCTTCGCCCAACTCCACCACGCAATCCTCTTCTTTGATGTGCATAAAACCCAGCTTTTGATAGAGGTTGCATGCCTTGATTTGACTCTTGCTCACATGCAGAGAGATTTTAGTATAGCCTTTGATTAAAGCGTATCGCTCCACGCTCTCATAGAGTTTTTGACCTAGTCCTTGGGATTGATAAGCGGTATTTATGTGGAATTTGCACAGCTCGGCTTCTGTCTTATTGATAGGATTAAGCCCGCAGATCCCAATGAGCTTTTCACCCTTTCTCATTTCAAAAAATTCCCCGCCATGCTCACGCAATTTTTGAACAAACCCGCTAATGCTAGGTAAAAGATCCAAGCGTTGGATAAACCCTAAAGGGTTGTCAGCGATGCGCTTAGCATAAAATTCTTCTAATTCAGTGGGGTATTTGGGCGAAAAAACTTTGATGGTCATGATTTCCTAACTTCCAAAGATAAAATGATCCCTTAATGAGCGTAATGATAACAATTTTTAGCTTAAAATAATAACGCTTTATATGATATGATGAATTTAAAACCCTTTCTTATTGTCCCATAAGCGGATATGAAGCCTATCGCTCAGCCTGAAACCATGCTTTATGGCTAGGGGGGCTAGGGTTTTTAGATTTTTATCTAGCTCGTTGTTATTTGTGCCTAAGGGCATTAAAAAGATTTCATTATTTTTTAAGGAGAGTTGTTTCAAAAGGCTTTGAATTTCTATAATAGATTGAGCGGCGTTTTGGCTATCCAATACAAATTTAAAATGCGCGCTTTTAGCGTTATTTAAGATATTTTGTAAGGCTTTAAGGTTGATCCGCTTGCTTTCTTGCTCCAAAGAAAAAGAGAGTTTGACGCTTAGGGTGAAATGCAATTCTTTTAAAATAGGGCTAAATTCAAAAAAAATAGAGCCATTGCTCTCTACAAATAAAGGGATTTTTTTATGGTAAAAATGCTCTAAAACGCTCAATAAAATAGGGTTATTAAAATACAAGCTTGGCTCCCCGCCTGTAAGAATGAAATCAAAATCCTTATAATTAGGGGCTAAATTAATTAATCGTTCAATCAAGGGCTTAGGCTCATTGTAATAATCCCAAGTTTCTTTGAATTTAGGATGCACCGCATACAAACTATCGCAACCTGTTAGGATTTCATCATTCAATAAGGTTTTACAATTAAAGCCCTTGCATGAAAGGTTACACCCCCCTAAGCGTAAAAAAAGACTGGGCTTGCCTATCCTTTTTCCTTCACCCTGTAAGGAAAAAAAACTCTCAACGACCGGGAGTTTCATGGGATCTGGTGTAAGGGCTTAGCGTGGAAAAAGCATTGTTTTTCATCGCTAATGATTTTATGGAAAAAGTCCTTATCATGCCACAAATTTTGAATGCCTTGCGAGAAAGAGACGCAATGATCATGCACTAAAGATTTAAAATGAGGGTTTTCTAAATCTTTTAAAAAGCTTTCCGCGTAGCCGTTTTTAGTCTCATGCACGCGCACGCTAGAAACCTTTAACTCCCCTTCATTATTAGAAAAAACGCTTTTTTGTAAAATCCTTGTCAAGTAGTATAAAAACATGAGAGCGTAACTTTCCGCGCTCAAATTAAACGAGCATTTCACGTAACGAACGCAATGATTTTCTATAAAACGCTGAAACTCAAGGCTTTCTTTATCCCAAAAATGATGGGCATGATCAAAGGAGTCTATAAAGGTTTGCATCTCTTGTTGCATCAACCCAAAATCTAACGCCATGTTCGCACTATCTAAACGGTTGGTTTCAATAAAAACTTCCACTTCATAATTATGCCCATGGATATTTTGAGCGCATTTTAAAGAAGAACAATTGCGCACCACATGGCTAGCGCAAAATTTATACAATCGCCTGATAACCATTTCATTCTCTATAACATGGCTGATAAAGGGGCAGTCTTAAATTATAGTAGTAGCGTTCAGGGCGGTTAAAATCAATGCGTTTGATCGTGCTTTTAATCAAATCCCTATAAAGCATCTGATAGCCGCAAGTCCTCCCGCTCACGCTCCCATCCACATATAAAACCCGTTTTTGCAGCACCACATCATACCAATCCAAAATAAAATGCGAATTAGCGCTCATTAAAATTTGCTCGCTAAAGCCATTGATAGCGTAGTAATCGGTAGGGGTTTGGGAGCAATAAAACTGCCCCCCAAGAAAATAACAAGGTTTATTGACCTGATCGATCAGTTGGTAATTGTATTGGTAGAACGGCACAGCTGAGATGTTACGGACAATGCGTGCATAGATCACATTTTTGGCTTTATCTAGTGGGAATTCCGCTTGCGTGAAGACATTGTAAAAGCCTAATTTTTGCAATTCATAAACAATCACATTGATATAATAAGAAGTCATCGCATCGCTTCTGTCATAAGCCACCACGATAGTGGAATTATAGTTGAACAAATAATCCCCCGTAACTTCTGAGTAATACCCCATGTGCAAGCGGTGTTGGCATGCATTAAAGAAAAAAAACACCCCAACAATTAGCCCTAAAAAAGCCAAGCGGCGATTTTTACTCACTTTAACATTCCCTCATGCCAAGATTCCAAGCTTTTTAGATCATCATAACTGGTTAAGTCTAAATTTAAAGGCGTGATAGAGGCATGGTTTGAAGCGATAGCGTCAAAATCAGAGAGTCTGTCTTCATTTTCGCGCTTTTGCCATTCTAAAGGGTGCAACCCTAGCCAAAAATAGCTTTCATTTTTGGGGTCTGTTCGTTTATGCACTTCTTTTTTATACAGCCTATAGCCCTTAGGGGTGATGCGTTCGCCTTGATATTCTTGTAAGGAGCAATTAGGGACATTCACATTCAGGAGTTTGCGCCCTTTTAAAGGGTAGCCTTTGGTGAAGATGTTTTGGACTAAATCCTGGATGATCTTTTGAGCCAAATCAAAACTGAAAGGGGTGTTTTTGTTTTTGTTAGAAAGGATTTGAGAAATCGCAATGGAAGGCACGCCCTGAATGGTGCCTTCAATCGCTCCTACCACCGTTCCCGAATAAATCGTGTCTTCGCCCATGTTAGATCCAAGATTGATCCCTGAAATCACTAAATCAAAACAAACATGTTTAAAAAGCTCATTGATCGCCAGATACACGCAATCGCTTGGCGTGCCATCATCAATCCTATAATGCCTGCCTTCTTTGCCCTTAATTTTCTCCGCTCTTAAAGGCGCAGTGATGGTGATGCATTGCGAGCATGCACTTTTTTCATGCTTGGGGGCGACCACATAAATTTCTGCCATGTTTTCTAAAGCTTGTTCTAAAGCTTTAATGCCTTTTGCATGGTAGCCATCATCGTTGGTGAGTAGAATTTTTTTCATGTTTTGCCTTTAAATAGAGTGTTCAATAATGCGTTTAAATTTTCTTGCAATAAAGGATAAGCGGGTTTCAATGCATTTAAATCATTTAAAATCTCTGTTTTTAAAGTTTGGGCGTAACCGCTTGCCTTTTTTAGCCCCAATAAATTCACAAAGCTGTTTTTAGCACTGTCTAAATGAGTGGTTTTACCGCTTTCTTTTTCATCTTGCGTAACATCTATAATATCATCTAGCACTTGAAAACAAAGACCCGTTTTTAACCCAAAAGCCTGAAGCCATTTAAAAAGCTCTTCATCTTTAATACCGCTTGCAACAAGCCCCATAATCAGACTTGCGCTAATCAATTTAGCGGTTTTATGCTCGTGTAAGAAAGTGAGTTGTTCTAAATTTAAGGGCGTGTTCTCAAAATAGCAATCCAAAGCCTGCCCTAAGATCATGCCTTTAATCCCCCCATTAGCGCTTAAAATTTTGACCAATTCCACAATGATGTGGCTTTCTAGTAAAGCGTTTGAGAGCAATTCAAAAGAATAAGTGTTGAGCGCATCGCCGATTAAAACGGCTGTGGTTTCATCATATTTAGCGTGTAAAGTGGGGTGGTTTCTCCTTAAAGCGGCGTTATCCATGCATGGCAAATCGTCATGGATGAGCGAATAAGTGTGCAAACATTCAATGCTTAAAGCGATTTTAAAATATTCTGTTTGTTGGTTAGAATAATCTTTTTTACCCACTAAAGCGCAAAGCACGGCTAAAAAAAGCTTAGGGCGGAACCTTTTACCCCCATTAAGCACCATTTCAAAAAAGGCTTTTTCCAAATAAGGGTGGAAGCTTTCAAGGTGTAAATGATGGTGGTTTAAAAAGCTTTCAAAACGCTCGCACTCATTATAGTAAAAGGATAAATTAGGGCTACTCATGTATAGAATTATAACCTAAGATTTTAAGAGTTGCATAAATTCAGCTCTGGTTTTAGGGTCTTTTTTAAAGAGACCTCTTAACACGCTTGTTTTAATGATCGCATTTTGCTTTTGCACCCCCTGCATGCTCATGCACAAATGCTTGGCTTCACAAACCACGATCACGCCCCTTGGCTCTATGATTTCATCAAAAGTTTCTGCAATTTGAGTGGTCAGCCTTTCTTGGATTTGTAGGCGTTTGCTATAAATTTCAATGAGTTTAGCGATTGCGCTAATGCCGATAATCTTTTCCTTAGGGATATATCCCACGCTAATATTCCCAAAAAAAGGGAGCAAATGGTGCTCGCAAGTGGAGTAAAATTCAATGTTTTGAGCCACTATCATTTCATCGCAAACGCCTTGAAAATACGCGCTTTTTAAAGCCACTCTAGGGTCTTCTTTATAGCCTTTATACAAGAATTTCCATAATTCTTGAACCCTTTTAGGCGTCTCTTTCAAACCTTCTCGATTCTTGTCTTCGCCGATGTTTTCAAAAAATTGGTTGAAAAAATTTTCCATTTAAATCACACGCTTTCTTAAGGATTGGATACGATTTTTAACGCTAGGGTGGGTGCTAAACATTTCAGCGTTAAAAAGATAAGCCGCTGATCGGGTGCTATTTTTATCTATTTCTTTATAATCGTTATTGGTGTAATCGTTGGAAATTTTTTGTAAGGCTCTAATCATGGGCTTATTGTCATGCATTAAAAACGCCGCCCCGCTATCTACTATGTATTCTCGTGTGCGACTCAAATACATTTGTAAAATAAGCGTTAAAAAAGGCAAAATGATCTGTAAGAGTAATAAAATCATTCGGGCTAAATTCGCCCCACTATTCTTGCGATTCCCCATGAAAAAATACACGCTAAAATTAGCCACCAACAGCATGATATTGCTTAAAATCCCCACGCACATGGTCAAGCGGATGTCATTGTGCCGTATGTGGCTGAGCTCATGAGCGATCACGGCTTTCAATTCATCTCTATCCAACCTCTCTATTAAAGCGCTTGTAAGAGCGATAAGAGAATTAGATTCATCCCACCCGCTCGCAAAAGCGTTCATGTAAGGGGCGTTAATGATATAAAGCTTAGGCTCAAAATGAAGCTTAGCCTCTTCTAAAAGCTCTAACAAAAGGCGATGGATTTGATTTTCTTTAGAGCTTAAAACCTTGCTTGGGTCAATAAGCTTGTATTCATCACCGCTTAACATGATAGAGCTAAAATTTTGGATACAAATAACAATAATAACAAAAGCCACTAAAAACATGATAATGGTGATCGTAGGAAAAATTTGAAAAGTCATGAGTTTAAAAAGGGCTATGCCTAAATCATTAGCGTTGATTCTAATAGCATCCACCAACAACCCGATAAAAGCAAAAATCGTGCAATAAGTGGCTAAAACCGCATTCGTTTTGAGCCTGTTTTGTGCGATAATCTTTTCAAAATTCGTCATTATTTTCTCCTTTCTCATGCTTGATTTCTTTGAGCAATGCGCTCGCATAACTCCCTTTAGGCAAGTAAAATCCCAATTCAAATTGCGCTCTTTCTTTCACGTATTGAGAAGTTATATTTTCTGCAAACACCCAAAAAAACCGCCTAGAGCCTAGCGTTTTAGCATGGCTACTTAAAAGGTTATGCTGGAATTCTTTTTCAATTTCAAAACTCAAATTTTTTGCATAAAGAGCTTTTTTGCCGTCTAATAACCCCGTAGGCGCAACTTCTTTTTTCAAAAACCTTTCGCCCTCTTTTTCTAATTTTAAAGCGTCAAAAAACTTCCCATAAGGGTAATGGCACATCACATCGCCTTCTAAGATTTTAAAGGGGTGGGCTTGGTTTTTAAAGGCTTTTAGAGTGTTTGAATCAACGCTTAAATTTTTTTGTTTAAAAAATTCTAAATTTTCTTTGACGCTAAAATCGCTAATGATTTTACTGATTTCTAATCGTTTGCTTAAAAGCGAATTAAACAAATAACTTTGATAGCTTGAAATTAAAAAAGCGTTTAATTTTTGATGGGCGAATTTCGTTTCATTTTGTAAGATTTTTAACCCCTCTTTATGGTTGTCATTGAACTTCCCAAAGCGTTGTGAGCCAAAATAATTCGGCATGCCAAACTGCGCGATTTGTTCTAAAACCTGCTTTGTTTTTTGAGCGTTTAGGGGGGTCATTTTTTTAAAACGCATAAAAAAGCGATTCCCTTTCAAATGCCCTAATTTGATTTTATTATGGTGGTAATTCAAAGACAGGATTTTAAGGTTTCTTTCTTGAAAGTTGCTCGTATTTTTTTCTAATAAAGGGGCGTATTTTTTAGGGAGTGAGATGAATTGAGTCGTCAGCGCGTTTTTATCTTTCAAGCCCGCATAACCCAATTCAGCGATTTTTACCCCTAAAATTTGAGAAAAAATTTGAAGCATTTCTAAAGTACTTAAACCGCTTTTTCTCACTTGAATAACGGCATGTTCGCCCATGTTGCTAAATTCATACAAAGGCACTTCATGCACGCAAAAATCCCTAGCGCTAGAATTGAAATGAAAATCAATGCTCGCATGGTTATAAGCATGCAATAGGGGCATAAAGTTTAAATTCATGCTTTGATCCTTGAATTAAACGCCCTTGAGAGCGAAACGGAGTCAATATTTTCAAAATTCACTCCAGTAGGCACGCCTTGAGCGATTTTAGTGAAAGTGAGGTGGAAATGCTGCAATTTATCTTCAATATAAAGCATTAAAGAATCATTAGCCAAAGTGGGAGGGAAAGCAAAAATGATTTCTTTAATGTTTTCTCCAACCAGGCGTTTTTCTAAGGCGTTAAAATCCACTTCTTCTATAGAATTTAACACATAATAGCGCCCTAAAAAATCCTTTAAATCTTCTAAAATAAACACGTCTCTTGGGTGTAAAACCATGCAAAGCTGAGAATTTTGCCGGCTTTCATCAGAACAAATCTCACAAACCTCACTCTCGCTGAGCGCGTTACAAGATGCGCATGTTTTAAGGTTTTCTAGGGCGTTCTCTAAAGCGTGCGTGATTTTGAGTGCCAGATAGGGGTTTTCCAAACCCAAATGATACGCCATTTTAAAGGCGGACTTTTTACCCACATTGGGGATTTTTTCTAAACAATCCACTAAATTTAAAAAGTGATTCAAGCTGTTTTTATAAGTATTCATTTTGTTAGTATATCAAACTTAACTTGACTTGAAAGCCACTAAAATGGCTTTTATTGTTTTTATTTTATTGTTTTTTAAAAGAGGGTTTAAGATGAAAGCGCTACAATACGCTATCTCAATTTTAAGGAATAACATGCCGTTTATCAATATCAAACTTGTGCCAGAAAATGGAGGACCAACAAACGAGCAAAAACAGCAATTGATTGAAGGGGTTTCAGATTTGATGGTGAAGGTGTTAAACAAAAATAAGGCTTCTATTGTGGTTATTATAGATGAGGTGGATTCTAATAATTATGGTCTTGGGGGCGAGAGCGTCCATCATTTGAGACAAAAAAACTAAATCTAGTTTTTAAAGTTCAAAGGTTGCGATCACAACATTTAAGGGGTTTCTGTTTCCCTACCCCCCTAAAAACTATAAACATAACTCACATTAAACACTACAAGGCGTTTGAAAAAGAGGGAAGTGTTTAACCCTTTGCCATGCGTTTCATAAAAGGAATTGACCGCTAAAGGGATTTTCAAGCCCATTTCAAAGCCATTATGCCTATTGACATTCACACGAACCCCAAAATTCAAAGGGATTTGGAAAAAACTCGTGTGCATTTTAGCTTGATAACCAGTCAAATAATTGTTGATAAAATCCGTTTGACTTATCCACATGCCTAAACCACTCCCTACCCACGAACTCCCCGCTAAAGCAAAGCCTATATAAAAACCCACGCTCGAATGTTTTTTTGCGTTATCAATGAAATTGAAAAGATAGTCTATTCCAAGCCCATAAAGGTGGTTATTCATTTTGCCTAAACCATCAAAGCCATTGCCCACAAAACCAAAATTAGTGTAACCATAGTCATAGAACAAATAATAGCGAAACCCTTGATTTTTTTTCTTAGTAAAGAAATGCTTATACCCTACGCTCAAACTCACCCCATACATGCTTGAAATGTTTTTAGAATAAGAGGTGGGATCAAGCGCGTTTAAGGAATTTGAAATTTGAGCGATTTGAGAAGATAAAGAATAAAGCATGCGGTTTTGAGATTGAGTGAATTGCAATTCTAAATTTTTTAAGTTTTCTTCAAATTCTAAAGGGTTAGTAATGGGTTCTTGCATTTTTTCTAACGCTTGGGCTAATCGTGGGTTAGATGCAACGCCCCCGCTGAGTGTGACTATTTTTTCAATCCGCTTCCAAGGGTGGATTGCAGGTAGTAGGTTTCGGCTTGCATTTCAGTGGGGGTTAATTTGGAGTTGTTTTTTAAAGCGTTGTTGATGTAGTTAAAGGTGTTTTGCATGTTTGTGATTTCATTTTTAACTTGATTGAGTTTATAGATTTTGTTTTGAGCGTTAGAAATGATTTGGATGCGTTCTTGATTCAAAAAGGGGTTATTATGCTCAACGGCATGACTAATGGAATATTCAAAACCCACGCTCGCATACGCCCCATTTTCTTCAGCACTACAATAAGATAAAAATAATAAAGGTAAAGGAAATAAGGTTTTTTGAAATTGCATGGGTGATCCTATTATGAATTGGGCTTGTTGAAAATTAGGTTTAATGATACTATTAAAAAGCATAGCGCATACCAATATTTCCGGTAATATTAATATCTTTATAATCAAGCCCAAACCTAGCCCCTATGCCTGCATTCACATAAAAGGTTTTGAACAATCTTATCTCTCCGCCTGTGATAATGCTAGCAAAAGTGTTGTATCTGCCACCATCTCTATAGCTTAGGGTGTTATTACCAATAAAACGCACCATTTTATCCCCCATAGAATTAATGAATAAGTCTCTGCCCACATCCGCAATCACAAAATAATAAGAGTTTTTATTGAAATAATGCCGACTTTCTAGGGCAAAATTGATCGTTAGAACGGATTTTTTATTAGGGTCAGCATTGGCTCTGAACTGATTGTAAATAGGATCATCCATAATGCCCCTTAAACCAGACAAACCAATGTAATAATAAGCTAAGCCTACTTGGGGTTTAAAAATAACGCTTTTATCTTTAAACATGAAATCATAGCCGTAATTGATTTTAGCGTCAGTCGTCCAAGTGTCGTATCTGTAAGACTGATTGATGATTGAGAGTAGGGGGTCATAAGAGTTGATGAAAGTCTTATTGTATCCCCAAGTCTCATTCAAGCTCATCGTCAATTCGCTTCTTTTGATAAACGCTCGGCTATAAACGCCCATATTGACATTGCTAGAGCCTGATTGAGTGATATTTCCATGAAACCCGCTATACCCATAAGCGGCATAGCCCCCCACAATCACGCCCTTAATGAATCGGTCATACCCTACATTGATACCATATAAAGTCCCAGTGCCTCCATTAATGAAACTAGCCCCTCCAACTCCTGTCGCCCACACATTATTTTTGACTCTGTTTCTTTGAGAGTATTTTAAAATCACATCCATAGCGTTAGGGATCGCATCAGCGAATCGCTTGTTTTTAAGGGCTTCTAAGCGCTCGTGAAAATCAGCACTAGCAAAGGTTGAAGTGTCAGAGAGCTTGGTCAAACGGCTCATTTGTTGCGTGTAGGTATTGATCTGTAAAATATTAGTGGCGTCATTTTTAAAATCAGGGTTAGCGATGACTTCTAAAGTGTTAGCAATATCTCCAGCGATCGTGGTTAAATCTTTTGCGGAATGGCTTTCTAAATAATAGGGAGCGAATAAAGGGCTTCCTTTAGTTTCAAAGATTTTATTGAGCCAATTAATCGCTTGATTGCCTCCAGCTTGATCAATACTATCCACGCTTTGAACGCCCTGAATTTGAGCGATGTATTGTTTTAAAGTGGGGGCTTGTAGGTTATTGATAGGATCATTAGAAATAGCGATTTTCACTTTATTATAAAGAATGGAAGTGTAAATGTATTGATTTTGAGAGTCCTTAAAGCCTACAACTAAACCGCCATCTTTAATGCTCACGGCTTGCCCGTTATAGGTTAAGCCGTTGTCGCTCATCACCATGTGCTTGCCATTAATATCAATGAGCGTGTAAAGCTTAAGGTAATTATCTAGGCTACTGCCTCCTGTGATTTGGTCGTTATACCCGTAATAAATGGCTTTAGCGCTATCAATAAGCGTGTAAGTGCCTGCTTCTCTTGAAGAAGTGTTGAACTGGATTAAGGGGTTATTGTCATTAGCCATGATTGTCGCATTGCCTTGAGCGTTGATAATGGCATGGCTAGCTGAATGGTTGAGATTAAACACCAAATCGCCATAGCTATTAAAATTCCCCATGACATTCAAGCCACTAGCGTTAGTGCTTAGAGTCGCTTGTTGGTTTAAGGTGAAATTACCATTAATGTTAGCTGTAGAGTTAGAGGCGTTGTTAAAAGCGTTAGTGATCGTTAAATTATTGGCTTGCAAGGTCGCATTTTCATTAAGATTGAGCGTGCCTATAACGCTATTATTTTTCACTTGAGACAAATCAATAGCCCCATTAGAAGCGATTGCACCTAAGAAAGTGAAGTTGTTAGCGCGCACGCTTAAAGACTCATTAGTGGGGGTTACGCTAGAGTTTGTAGAAGAGCTGTTTTTGGTTGTAGGGCAATTGGCTAAATTGATACAAATTTCACCCTTTTGAACGCTCACATTATTCAAACCCGCATTAAGGCTTAAGCCATTAGTAGCGTTTAGGATGGTGATATTGATATTAGAAACACCATTAGAAGCAAAAATCAATGTGCCTTGATACTTGCTAAAGTCAATCGTATTATCGCCATTAAAGATAATAGACTTGTTGGCGACAAAATTCAAACTGCCCCCTGTAGCGTTGCTAAAAGAGCTGTTATTGACAAAAACATAGCCATTGCTTAAAAAGTTAAAATACCCTTTTTGCCAAAAATCATGCAAGCCTCTAGGCGATAAAAGAGCGCCTAAATCGTTTTCTTTGAGCGCGTTTTGTAAAGAGGGCGGCAACACGCTCCCTAAACCTTGATTATAAACGCCGCTCAACCCGCCTTGAGAAATAATATTATTGATAATATTGCTCACTAAGCCTTGACTTTCTAGCTTTTTGACCACATCTTGTCCTAAAAACTCGTTCAACAAGTCGTTCGCTACCACGCCGATGTCTTTTTGCAGGCTTGTAGGGGGGTTAGTAATATCCTTTAAAATCACGCTTAAAATAGAGCTTAATTCAGAAGCGTCTATATACCCACCGATAAAATTCAAAAGCCCTTTATCGTCTAGCATGCTTTTTAAAGACTGCTTAGCAAGGTAGTTTTCTATGATGGATGGGGTAACAAAATTACCAAAAATGCTTAGTTTTTTACTGATAATGTTTTGGATTTCATTCATGACTCCACTATTATTCAATAAATTGTCTAAGTTATTTTGACCTATAAGTTAGTACTAAGGTTTCATCTTGCAAGCTAGCGGGTAATTCCTTACTCAAAGGGCTTAGAGCGTTTTCTATAAAGTTCCCTAAACCTCCGGCTTGCTTGATTTTTTCCATAGCCACTTGACTGAGAACATTCGCTAAATTCCCTTGATTAAAGATTTTATCAATCCCTTCTTGACCCAAAAGATTAAAGATATTGTCTGTGGCTTGAGCTTCTATATTAGCTTTATTCAACACTAAGTTATTAGCGCTTTGAAAGGTTACATCCGCACTCCCTCCGCTTTCAAAGGCGTTAGCGCTTCCAAGCGTTCCAGTGATATAAATGCTTTTAGCTTTAAAATCAGCGTTGATGTAGCCTAAATAGGGGGAAGTTGAGCCTAATAATTGCCCCAAGTAAGTGTTTCTAAAAGAAGAACAAGTGGCGCTATCTAGTGCGCAAGGACTGCTATAGCCATTGCCCCCAAACCATATAGAGCTAGTAGAGTTTGTAACATTATCTTGAGTAGCGCCTATAATTAGATTCCCATTATTAAAGGTTTGATTGATGTTGTCAGTCAAATGGTTGATGGTTTCTAGGAGCGCTTGCTTTTGCGCTTGGGTGATTTTAATCTTATCTAAGAGTTGCAACACTTCATTAATGTTAGTGATATTGTCTAGTTGGTTGGATTCAATCATTTCTTTTAAGGTGGCGGAATTTTGAGAAAGAATCCCTAAAAGCGTTTTTAAATTCTCGCTAGAAAAACCCTTGTTGTAGATATTCAAACTATTCAAAGGCTGGTTGAACGGGCTATAAGTGCCTGGGGTTTGAGGCGTTTGAGAGCCTTTGGGGGTGAAAAGACCTTTAATGTTGCTTGTCAAGTAATAAGTGCCTGCTTGATTGTCGCTATAATCATAACTATAGCCGGTAGGATTTTGCTTAGAAGCTTGATAATTATAAAGCTCAGGGGCGATATTAAAAATAGTGTTAGAAGCCGAGTTGGGGTTATTTAAAACTTCTATGGTTAAATCCCCATTTTTAATGCTCTCTTGAATGATTTGAGAAGAATTGAGAGGGTTTATGAACGACCAAGTTTGAATGTTGTTATTATCGCTATAGGTAGCGTTTTGGATTTTCATGCCATAAAAAAGGATTTTTTCATAGCCATTAGCCCCACTAATGCCAGTAATCCCTTTTTGAGCGTTTAGGATGTTGTAGGTTACAGATTTTGTAATGTTGTCAAAAATATTGATGTCAGATAAATTAATATCCCCATTACTCCCTAAAACAAACTGCCCGCTAACGCTCATTAAAGCCTTAGTCAAAGAGGGCGCATAACCATTAAAATTTAACGCTCCATTAGCCGTAAGGTTATTAAAATTCAATGAACTTGCGCTGTCAAAATTAAAGCTTGCTGTATCAATAGTCGTGTTGCCTCCAAAATCAGCCTGGCTTGTGCCTTGAAAATTGATATTAGCGTTTAAAGAGCTTGTGTTACTAGCCGATAAAACGCTATCGTCTAAATTGATAGTGGTGTTGTTTGAAAAACTAGCGTTAGAAGCGTTGAGCTTACTGCTAGCGTTAAGACTGAGTGTCCCGCCATTAAAAAAGAGATTATTAAAGGCCGCTTGACTCCCATTATAAATATTGAGACTCGCTTGATTGTTAAAAGCACTCGCACCATTCGCATTCAAAACGCTTTGATTGTCTAAACTCAAATTAGAATTATTGTCAAGCGTTAAAGAATTTTTAAAAGCGGCTTGACTTTTATTACCAAGCGTGATATTAGCGTTGTTTTGCAAGGTTGTATCGCCATTAAAATTCAACAAACTTTGAGAGCTAAGCGTAAAACTCGTGTTGCCTAAAAGCTGTGTCGTAGCGTTAAAATTGCTTGTCCCCCTAGAATACAAGACATTAAAAACCGCTTGCGTGTTATTGAAAATAAGGCTATTAGTCTGCAAATTATAGATTGCTCCACCATTCAAACGAGAATTGACAAAGCTTAAAGAATTAGCGGCATTAGCGCTGATAACGCTTGATCCTCCAGGGTTTGTAAAGCCGCTAAACGAAGCGTTAGAAAACGAAATATTCTTAGCGCTAAAACTGAATTTCCCCCAAGTCATATCGCTAAAACTAGAATTGGTTACGCTGATATTATTTAGAGCGTCAAAAGCAGCATAGGAATGCTGACTGGCCCCTGTTTGAATCATCTTAGTAACGGTTTCAGCGTCATTATAATTCAAGCCATCCACAGTGATATTATCGCTTGCTTTAAAGGTAATGTTCGCTCCCCCACCATCTGAATTTGAAACGCCTTCACCGGTTTTAAAATTATTGGTCAAGTAAATGTTAGCCGCATTAAAAGTCCCAGTAATATAACCAAAGCCTCCATGCCCTATCCAAATCAAGCCGTTATCATTCACGCTCTCTGTGTTGTTCCCTATGATCAAAGTGCCATTGTTAGCATTGACGCCAAAACTTCTCCCAAACAAATTAGCTGTATAAGTGCTGAGCGTGTTGCCGCTTTGACCGCTCTGTCCTGAAAGGTTAGGATCAATATAATAAATGCCTTTGTTTGAGTAAGTTTGATTTTGGAGGTTATAGACCCTATTCCACACATTCGTTGTGGGTAAATTTTGAGTAGGGGGTGTGGGTGGAACTTGACTAGGAGGTGTGTTTTGCGCTGTGTGTTTTGTGGGAGTGGGTGCATGGCTTGGTGTGGGGCTTGTAGGCTTAGCGTTAGCTATCGCTTGCTTTAATCCCTCTTGTTCAGCGTTAAAAGTCTTTTCATCGTTCTGTAAGGTTTGTTCATCTTGTTGCTCTTTGCTTTGCACTTGATTGAAAGCTTGTTCATTAAAGCCTGTGGTGGAGTTGGCTAATTGTTTGATTTGAGCTAAATCTTTTTCTAACGCTTGCTCATCTTGTTGGATTTGTTGGTTGGTGTTTTCTAAGTTTTGAGCGTCTTTAAGGATAGTAGTATTTTTGCTTTGAGTGTAGCTTGTATCGTTATTTGCGATCGTGTTGTCGCTAGCCACATCATTCAAAGCGTTTTGGGAATGAGCTACATCCTCTTGATAGGTTTGTTGGGCTTCTTGTTGTAAATTGTCGCCTAAAAACTGAGTGGTAATGGATTGGTTGCTAAAGGTTTCTTGTAAGGTTTCATCTTGCCCGTTAATGTCAAAGGTTACATCATAAGTGTTATTACCCACTTCAACATGGCTGATAGCCTTATCGCCCTTATAATTGATTAGATCCCACAAATAGCTTTGATAAACCCCATACTGGATCGCCCCGTTTGTAGTGAGAATGTCATAGGTTTGATTATTATTAAGGGTTTGATTGAGGTTAAAGATCGCACCAGAATTAAAAGACACACTGCCTTTAAGGCTGGCAAAAGGCGAACTTGAATTTAAAGTGTTTGTGCCTAAGAAACTCACCTTGCTGGTGTTAAAGCTATAAGTCCCTTGATTGAAAGTGTCGTTATTAAAGCTGGCGTTATTATTAAAATTATAAGTCCCTTGATTGAAACTGCTGTTATTAAAAGTGGATTGGGCGCTGTTAAAATCATAAGCACCTTGATTGAAGCGTGTCGTTATTAAAGCTAGTATTGTTACTAAAATCATAAGTCCCTTGATTGAAGTTACTATTATCAAAGCTTAAAGTGGCGCTGTTACTAAAATGATAAGTGCCTTGATTGAAGTTCGTTTGATTAAAGGAGATGGTGCTGTTATTACTATTACCGCTGAAACTAAAGCCCCCATCAGTGTCATCTTTAAAGCTAGAGCCACTGACCTTGATATTAGAACCTTTAAAATTCATGTAAGATTTTTGTGTCCCTGCATGGCTGTTATCAAAACTCGCTTGATTGATAGTGATATTGTTAGTCGCGTTAAAATTGAGCGTACTCCCACCGCCATCAGCGTATGAGTTTCCGGTTGTTAAATGGCTGGTCAAGTAAATGTTAGCCGCATCATAAGTGCCTGTGATATAGCCTACATCGCCTCCATTAATACCTGTGCCTCCAAAGCGGATATTCCCCCCTATATCAAGCGTGCCGTTATTGAATTTTTGCGTGAAACTAGCCCCACCAGCGCTATAAGTGGTAAGGGTGTTTAAATAATAAGTCCCAGAGCCTTGAGTGCTACTAAAAAGACAATAGGAGTTGTGCGTGGGTGAATTAGGACCGCTTTCAATATTGTCTTGATAACTCCAAGACGACCATGACCAATAAGTGCATTCGTTAGCCCTTAGGTGGGATAATCCCCCTAACGCTCCTATCAATAAAACCGAAGCTCTTAAAAAAGATTTGTTGCGATTAGAGAGCTTTTTAATAGGTTTTAAAGCTTTTTTATGGCATTTTAAGGGCTTTTCACGCTTTAAGATTTGATTCAATTTGAAAATTTTCTTTGAGATCTTATTTAATTTGAAAGATCCCTTTGAAATAAACTTAGAAATCAATCTGGCATTTTTAAACGCCATTTAAAACTCCAATCGTTTTTATTAAATCCCACATTATACAATTTGATGTTAAACAAACTCAAAAAGATTCGCAAAATGACTTAATAATGATACATAAACTGCACCATATCCACCAAACGATTAGAATACCCCCATTCATTATCATACCACCCCATGATTTTGACCATATTCTCTAGCGTGAAAGTCAAATCAGGCGCGATTATGACGCTACTAGGGTTAGAAATGAAATCAGAACTCACCCTTTCTTTTAAATCTATCTCTAACACGCCTTTTAAAACCCCTTTGGAAGCTTCCATCAATAAATCATTGATCGGATCTTTAAAGGCCTTTTTTTCTAAAAACAAACTCAAATCTATCATGGACACATCAAGGCTAGGCACCCTAACGCTATGCCCATGCATTTTGTTTTTGAGATTGGGTAAAACTTTATGCAAAGCTAGAGCGGCTTTAGTGGTGGTGGGGATAATGTTGCTTGCAGCCGCTCTGGAGCGCCGTTTATCCAAAGGGTGGGCTAAATCAATGAGTTTTTGATCGCTCGTGTAGCTATGAATAGTCGTTAGCATGCCTTCTTTAATATTAAAAGCTTTATCTAAAATAGCGCAAATGGGCGCGATAGCGTTAGTCGTGCAAGAGGCGTTAGAAACAATGGCTTGGTTTTGATAGAGAGAATGATTGACCCCATATACCAAAGTAGGGTATTGTTTTTCATCGTATTCGCCCATAAAGGGAGCGGATAACAACACCTTTTTAGCCCCAAGCAAAAGGTAATTTTCTAGCGTTTTAGGCTCTAAAAACTTCCCTGAACACTCTAGGATAACATCCACGCCTTTCAAGTCTTTGATGCTATTAAAAACAGGGATTTCTAACGAGCCGATAATAAGCTTGTAATTAGAGTAACGCACTTCTTTAGGAAGCAGCCCATGCGCGCTGTCATGCTCTAAAAGATAAGCGAGAATTTCCCAATTAGCAGGGTCATTGATGCCTACCACTTCTAGTTGAGGGTTTGCATCATTGCGCTCTAAAATCGCTCTTAAAACGCATCTCCCAATGCGGTCAAATCCATTGATAAAAATTTTCATCGTAACTATTATCCTATTTTCAGACTTCAATTTCAATTTTAGGGGGTTTTGTTTGGTATTTTACTACATTTTGCGCTATCATGTTGGACCTAGCTGTAGGGTTAATTAAAATTATTTATTGAGTTGAAATCAAGGAGTAAAACATGGCATTGTATGACAGAGCGAATTCTCATAATGCGTATGCAGAAGATTCTTTATTGCATGAAAGCGAGCTGGTGGGTTTTGTTAAAACGACTTATAAGTTCTTTGCAGGCAGTTTGTTACTAGCGACTATCGGAGCGTTATTGGGTTTAATGAATTTTCAAGCCGTAGTGCAGTATAAATGGGTGTTTTTTATCGCTGAAATTGCGGCGTTTTTTGGTTTGATGTTTTCTAAATCTAAACCCGGATTGAATTTGTTCATGCTGTTTGCTTTCACTTCATTATCAGGGGTTACTTTGGTGCCTTTGTTGGGTATGGTGATTGCAAAAGCTGGTTTAGGAGCGATTTGGCAGGCTTTGGGCATGACGACTATTGTTTTTGGTTTGATGAGTGTGTATGCCCTTAAGACTAAAAACGATCTAGCGAATATGGGTAAAATGCTTTTTATCGCTTTGATTGTGGTGGTGGTGTGTTCGCTCATTAACTTGTTTTTGGGTAGCCCCATGTTCCAGGTTGCCATTGCGGGAGCGAGTGCGATTTTATTCAGTCTTTATATCGCTTATGACACTCAAAACATCGTTAAAGGCATGTATGATAGCCCCATTGATGCGGCGGTGAGCTTGTATTTAGACTTTTTGAATGTCTTCATTTCTATCTTGCAAATCATTGGTATTTTTTCAGACAGAGACAAATAGTTTGAAAAAATAGGGGGGGAAGCCACGCAAAAACCTAATAAAAAATATTCCAAAATATTGATAACGCTTCGTTGATATTCTTTCTTTAAGGATTGGTTATGCCTAAACGCACCGATATTTCCAACATTCTACTGATAGGCTCAGGTCCTATTGTGATCGGGCAAGCTTGTGAGTTTGACTATTCAGGGACTCAAAGTTGTAAAACCTTAAAATCTTTAGGTTATAGAGTGATCTTAATCAATTCTAACCCAGCCACCGTGATGACTGACCCTGAATTTTCTCATCAAACTTATATCCAACCCATCACTGGAGAAAATATCGCCGCTATCATCAAAAAAGAAAAAATTGACGCTATTTTACCCACAATGGGCGGGCAAACCGCTTTGAATGCGGTCATGCAAATGCACCAAAAGGGCATGTTAGAAGGCGTGGAGCTTTTAGGGGCTAAGATTGAAGCGATTAAAAAAGGCGAAGACAGGCAGGCTTTCAAAGAAGCGATGTTAAAAATCGGGATGGATTTGCCTAAAGGGCGTTACGCTTATAGTGAGTTAGAAGCCCTAGAAGCCATTAATGAAATTGGCTTTCCAGCCATTATTAGAGCGAGTTTCACTCTGGCTGGGGGAGGGAGTGGGGTCGCTTATAATATTGAAGAGTTTCAAGAATTGGCTAAAAACGCCCTGGACGCTTCGCCCATTAATGAAATTCTGATTGAAGAGTCCTTATTGGGGTGGAAAGAATATGAAATGGAAGTCATACGAGACAGCAAGGATAATTGCATCATTGTGTGCTGTATTGAAAACATTGACCCCATGGGCGTTCATACCGGCGATAGCATCACCATCGCTCCAAGCCTCACCTTAACCGATAAAGAATACCAACGCATGCGCGATGCGAGCTTTGCGATTTTGAGAGAAATTGGCGTGGATACGGGCGGGAGTAATGTGCAATTTGCGATCCACCCAGAGACTTTAAGAATGGTTGTGATTGAAATGAACCCACGAGTGAGCCGTAGCTCCGCATTAGCTTCAAAAGCGACCGGGTTTCCCATTGCAAAAGTCGCTACCATGCTTGCGGTGGGTTTTAGTTTAGATGAAATCAAAAACGATATTACCAACACTCCGGCGAGTTTTGAGCCTAGTTTGGATTATATCGTGGTGAAAATCCCTCGCTTTGCGTTTGAAAAATTTGCCGGTGTTTCTAGTATTTTAGGGACTTCTATGAAAAGCATCGGCGAAGTGATGGCGATAGGGGGGAATTTCTTAGAAGCCTTACAAAAAGCGTTATGCTCTTTGGAAAACAATTGGCTAGGGTTTGAATCGTTAAGCAAAGATTTAGAAACGATCAAAAAGGAAATCCGCCATTCCAATCCCAAACGCTTGCTCTATATCGCTGATGCGTTCAGGCTCGGCGTTTGCGTGGATGAAGTGTTTGAATTATGCCAGATTGACAGGTGGTTTTTATCTCAAATCCAAAAGCTAGTCAAAGCAGAAGAAAGCATCAATTCTAGCGTTTTAACGGACGCCAAAAAATTAAGAGGGCTTAAAAATTTAGGCTTTAGCGATGCCAGGATTGCCGCTAAAATCAAAGAAAATGAAAATTTAGAGGTCAGCCCTTTTGAAGTGGAATTAGCTAGATCTAATTTACAAATCGCGCCCCATTTTGAAGAAGTGGACACTTGCGCGGCGGAGTTTTTATCGCTCACGCCTTATTTGTATTCCACTTATGCCCCTAATCCTTTGCCCCCTATTGAAAACAAACAAGAAAAACAAGAAAAGAAAATCCTAATCATAGGCTCTGGTCCTAATCGCATCGGTCAAGGCATTGAATTTGATTATTGTTGCGTGCATGCGAGCTTTGCTTTAAAAGATTTAAACATTAAAAGCGTCATGCTCAATTGCAATCCAGAAACGGTTAGCACGGATTATGATACCAGCGACACGCTCTATTTTGAACCCATTCATTTTGAATGCGTGAAGAGCATCATTCAAAGGGAGCGCGTGGATGGCATTATCGTGCATTTTGGAGGACAAACCCCTTTAAAACTCGCTAAAGATTTGGCTAAAATGCAAGCCCCCATTATTGGCACGCCTTTTAAGGTGATTGACATTGCTGAAGATAGAGAAAAGTTTTCCCTCTTTTTAAAAGAGCTTGACATCAAGCAGCCTGAAAACGGCATGGCTAAGAGCGTTGATGAAGCTTATAGCATCGCTAACGTGATTGGTTTCCCTATCATTGTGCGCCCTAGTTATGTGCTAGGCGGTCAACACATGCAAATTTTAGAAAATATTGAAGAACTGCGCCATTATTTAGAAAGCGTTACGCATGCTTTAGAGATTAGCCCTAAAAATCCGCTCCTCATTGATAAGTTTTTAGAAAAAGCGGTGGAATTAGATGTGGATGTTATTTGCGATAAAAAAGAGGTCTATATTGCCGGCATTTTACAGCATATTGAAGAAGCCGGAATCCATTCAGGCGATTCGGCGTGCTTTATCCCTTCCACTCTAAGGGCTGAAATTTTAGATGAAATTGAGCGAGTGAGCGCAAAAATCGCTCTGCATTTAGGCGTAGTGGGGCTATTGAATATCCAATTTGCTGTTTATGAAAATTCGCTGTATTTGATTGAAGTCAATCCCAGAGCCAGCCGGACCGTGCCTTTTTTAAGTAAGGCTTTAGGCGTTCCTTTAGCCAAAGTGGCGACTAGGGTTATGGTGTTAGAGGATTTGAAAGAAGCCTTGAAGTTCTATGATAAAAAAAATATCGTGGGATATTCTAAAGGCGTTTATAAGCCTAAAATACCCCATTTTGTGGCTTTAAAAGAAGCGGTTTTCCCTTTTAATAAACTTTATGGATCGGATTTGATTTTAGAGTCTGAGATGAAAAGCACCGGCGAAGTGATGGGGATTGCTAGATCTTTAGGGCTTGCATTTTTTAAGGCTCAAACGGCTTGCTTTAACCCCATCAAAAACAAGGGGCTTATTTTTGTTTCTATTAAAGATAAGGATAAAGAAGAAGCATGCGTTTTAATGAAGCGATTGGTTCAGTTAGGCTTTGAATTGTGCGCCACAGAAGGCACGCATAAGGCTTTGGAAAAAGCCGGGGTGAAGTCTTTAAAAGTGCTTAAAATCTCTGAGGCTCGTCCCAATATCATGGATTTGATGATGAATGGGGAAATCAGCATGGCTATCAACACCAGCGATCACAAATCTCAAGATGACGCCAAACTCATCCGTGCTTCTGTGCTTAAAAACCATGTGAGTTATTTCACGACTTTAAGTGCGATAGAAGTCTTACTTTTAGCGTTAGAAGAAAGCTCTAAAGAAGACGAGTTGTTAGCCTTACAGGATTATTTGAAGTAGTTTGATGGCGTTAGTGTATCTCGTTCAAAGCGATACCACTATCGGGCTACTCTCTAAAGACAGCGAAAAGCTCAACGCCTTAAAAGGCCGCCCTAAAAACCAAAGCGTTTTAATAGAAAGTGCTGATTTTACCACCTTAAAAAGCTTGGTGCGCGTGCCTAACGCTTTTAAAAACCTCATTAGAAGAAGCGCTAAAACCACTTTTATTTATCCTAACTCTAAAGTCGTTCGTGTGGTTAGGGGCAGGCATGGGGATTTTTTAAAGCGTTTTAAAACGCTCTATAGCACCTCAGCCAACCTCACCCAATGCACTTATGATAAAGAAATCGCTTCCAATCTCGCTGATGTCATTGTGAGCGATGAAAGGGGTTTGTTTGAAAGTGGTAGTTCTAAAATATTCAAACTCTATAAAAATAAAAAAGTGAGAATAAGATAAAATTACCCTTTATTATTTCGCATTCTGCGCATTTTGAAATGGGTTTTTGTGGGATTTTTCTAAAAGTTTATCATTCGTTTATTAAAAATGGCTAGCTCTTTTAAGGCGATTGTAATATTTTTTTGATTATAATAACACCTTTATTTTTTAAGAGAAATTATTATCATATTTAGGATTTTAAGAATGAATGACAAGCGTTTTAGGAAGTATTGTAGTTTTTCTATTTTTTTGTCCTTATTAGGAATGTTTGAATTAGAGTCCAAAGAAGAAGAAAAAGAAGAAAGAAAGACAGAAAGGAAAAAAGAAAAGAACGCCCAACACACTCTGGGCAAGGTTACCACTCAAGCGGCTAAAATCTTTAATTACAACAACCAGACAACCATTTCAAGTAAGGAATTAGAAAGAAGGCAAGCCAACCAGATCAGCGACATGTTTAGAAGAAACCCCAATATCAATGTGGGCGGTGGCGCGGTGATAGCGCAAAAAATTTACGTGCGCAGTATTGAAGACAGATTGGCTAGGGTTACGGTGGATGGGGCGGCGCAAATGGGCGCAAGCTATGGGCATCAAGGCAATACGATTATTGACCCTGGAATGCTTAAAAGCGTGGTGGTTACTAAGGGGGCGGCTCAAGCGAGCGCAGAGTCTATGGCTTTGATTGGCGCGATCAAAATGGAAACTAGGAGCGCGAGCGATTTTATCCCTAAAGGTAAAGACTACGCCATAAGTGGGGCTGCCACTTTTTTAACCAACTTTGGGGATAGGGAAACCATTATGGGTGCTTATCGTAACCATCATTTTGATATGCTTTTGTATTACACGCACCAAAATATTTTTTATTATCGTGATGGGGATAATGCGATGAAAAATCTTTTTGATCCTAAAGCGGAGAATAAAGTTACAGCAAGCCCTAGCGAGCAAAACAATGTGATGGCTAAGATCAATGGCTATTTGAGCGATAGAGATACTTTAACGCTCAGTTACAACATGACTAGAGATAACGCTAATCGCCCTTTAAGAGCGAATTTTACAGGCACTTTTTTACCCTATTCTTGCGGTGATTTCAACGCTTTCCCTAACGAGAAAAACCCTAGCGATTGTTTGTTTGAAAATGACGCTAGTTTGTTTAAAACTTATAGCGTCAATTTAGTGCATAACGTGAGCTTGAATTATGAAAGGGAAGGGGGGAGTCGCTTTGGCGATCCTAAATTAAAAATCAATGGCTATACGAGTATCAGGAATGTCCAAATTGATCCGCTTTTTAGGCCTAACGATATAGCGGCTATCATTCCTTTCACCCCAAACCCGCAACTCTCTCAAGGCGAAGAAAATCAATGCGTGGCGCAAGGGGGCATTTATGACGCTCTTAAACAAACCTGCTCCATCACTTTTAAAAGCCTTGGAGGGGGATCTGTGGTGGCTAATAAAAATTTATTCATCATCAATTCTGGGTTTAATGCGAACGTGATCCACACCATAGATCATAAAAATGACAATCTTTTGGAATACGGGTTGAATTATCAAAACTTAACCACTTTTGATAAAGCGATCCCTAATAGCGAATTAGTCAGACCCGGCGATGCCCCTGATGCGTGCTTAAGGGTTACAGGTCCTAATGATCCCAACATGAACGGGCGTTGCCAACGAAATGGCGCTACGGCGAATGTGGTTGGGGTGTATGCGCAAGCGAATTACACTTTGCACCCTATGATAACTTTAGGGGCAGGGACTCGTTATGATGTTTATACTTTAGTGGATAAAGACTGGCAATTGCACGTAACTCAAGGGTTTAGCCCGAGCGCGGCTTTAAACGTCTCGCCTTTAGAAAATTTGAATTTCAGGCTTTCTTACGCGTATGTAACCAGAGGCCCTATGCCTGGAGGTTTGGTGTGGATGCGTCAAGATAATTTGCGCTACAACCGCAATTTAAAGCCAGAAATTGGGCAAAATGCGGAATTTAACACCGAATACAGCAGTCAGTATTTTGATTTCAGAGCCGCTGGTTTTGTCCAATTGATTTCTAATTATATCAACCAATTTTCTTCAACGCTTTTTGTAACCAACTTGCCCGCGCAAGATATTATTTATGTGCCTGGTTATGAAGTTTCAGGGACGGCTAAATACAAGGGTTTTTCTTTAGGCTTGAGCGTGGCGCGATCATAGCTTTCTTTAAAAGGGCGTTTGATCGCTGATGTGTATGAATTGGCTGCCACGACCGGCAATGTGTTTATTTTAACGGCAAGCTATACAATCCCACGCACTAGTCTTAGCATCACTTGGCTTTCACGCTTTGTTACGGATTTGAGTTATTGCTCTTATAGCCCTTATCGTAACGAGCCTACGGATATTGACAGACGGCCTAGCAATTGCCCTAAAACCCCCGGGATTTTTCATGTGCATAAGCCCGGCTATGGGGTGAGCAGTTTCTTTATCACTTATAAGCCCGCTTATAAAAAACTCAAAGGGTTGAGCCTGAATGCGGTGTTTAACAATGTTTTTAACCAACAATATATTGATCAAGCAAGCCCGGTGATGAGCCCTGATGAACCCAATCAAGACAAATACGCAAGGGGCATGGCAGAGCCTGGCTTTAACGCTAGATTTGAAATTTCTTATAAGTTTTAATAATAAAGCTAAAAAATGAGGGTTTCATGGGTAGCGGATCTGATCAAAAATAAAACGCTCTTTAAAAGTAACAAATATATGATTTTAATCCTTTAATTTTAAACCAATTTACAATAAATGGTTATTTTTTGTAAAATAAGGTTGTGGATTTTAATTAACATTTTAACTTTATGCTGTTTTTTTTTTTTTTGATTATAATTATAATCTCAACAAAAAAGATCATACCATTAAAATTAGGAGAGTTTAGTGAGGCAAGAAAAGTATTTTTTGACTTCTTCTTTATCGCTTTTATCGTTTTTATTGTGTCCTGTAGAAGCTTTTGATTATCGGTTTAGTGGTCGTGTGGAGAACTTTTCTAAGATTGGTTTTAACAATTCGCAAATCAATACTAAAAAAGGGATTTATCCTACTGAAAGTTTTATAGATATTGTAACTTTAGCGCAAGTCAAAGTCAATTTACTCCCTAAAGGCACCGAAAACCATAGGCTCTCTGTTTCTTTGGGTGGGGCGATTGCAGCCATTCCTTACGATAAGACTAAGTATGATATTAACCAGGCTAACGGGAAAGTTTTTGGCTCAATTGTGGAGAATTTCATTGGGGGTTATCATGGATACTTTTTCAATAAGTATCTTGGCCCTGCTTATGCGGGGACTTCTCAATCAGCGAGCTATCATGCAAGGCCTTATGTGGTGGATACCGCTTTTTTACGATACGATTACAAAGATGTTTTTGGGTTTAAAGCGGGGCGTTATGAAGCGAATATTGATTTTATGAGCGGATCGAATCAGGGGTGGGAAGTGTATTATCAGCCCTATAAGACTGAAACGCAAAGGTTAAGGTTTTGGTGGTGGAGTTCTTTTGGGAGAGGTTTAGCGTTCAACTCTTGGATTTATGAGTTTTTTGCGACAGTGCCTTATTTGAAAAAGGGAGGCAATCCTAGTAACAGCAACGATTTCATCAATTACGGCTGGCATGGGATCACCACGACTTATTCTTATAAGGGATTAGACGCTCAATTTTTTTATTATTTTGCGCCTAAAACTTATAACGCTCCTGGTTTTAAACTAGTCTATGACACGAAAAGGAATTTTGAAAACGTAGGCTTTCGCTCTCAAAGCATGATCATGACAACCTTTCCCTTATATTATAGGGGGTGGTATAACCCAGAGACAAACACTTATAGTTTAGAAGACAGCACGCCCCATGGCTCGTTGTTAGGGAGGAATGGCGTTACTTTAAATATCCGCCAGGTTTTTTGGTGGGATAATTTCAACTGGTCCATTGGCTTTTATAACACCTTTGGCAATTCAGACGCTTTTTTAGGCTCTCATACGATGCCAAGGGGGAATAACACTTCCTATATCGCTAATGAAATCTCAGTAACGACTAGGCATGCCGGAATGATTGGCTATGATTTTTGGGATAATACGGCTTATGATGGGCTGGCTGATGCGATCACTAACGCGAACACTTTCACTTTTTACACTTCGGTTGGAGGGATCCACAAGCGTTTCGCATGGCATGTTTTTGGGCGCGTCTCTCATGCGAATAAAAATGCGTTAGGGCAAGTGGGGAGGGCTAATGAATATTCCTTACAATTCAATGCGAGCTATGCGTTCACTGAATCGGTTCTTCTTAACTTTAGGATCACTTATTATGGGGCTAGGATCAATAAAGGGTATCAAGCAGGGTATTTTGGAGCGCCCAAGTTCAATAATCCTGATGGCGATTTTAGCGCGAATTACCAAGACAGAAGTTACATGATGACCAACCTCACGCTGAAGTTTTGATTTCCAATCACAGCAAGTTAAAAACACTCCAAAGCATTTTTTAAAATCTGAGTATAAAAGACTTTGTGCAAAGCTAGTTTTGTGAAGTGATCAAACGCTAAAGCGATTGGGCTTCTGATGTTGGGGGAGAGTTTGGTTCTTGTTCTGTGTGCCTAATCATAGGGATTTTAAAGAGTTTGAGCTCCAACGCATTTTACAGCTCTCACGCATCATATCTATAAAGGCGTAACTTTGCGCGCTTCCTACGCTAGATGCAAATGTATGGGGGTGTTATACTGCAAATTAGCGGCATTCACCCCAAACACTAAAGATGTTTAGGATTTCTGCTTGGGGGTTTTAAAAGCGGTTTTCTTGGGTTAGGGGGATTTAGTTTTGGGGGGGGTTTCAAAATACCTCCTATCCCATTAAAAAATGGGTTTTACCATAAAATTTAGAACCATAAAACAAAGTTTTAAACCACAGAAATCCTAAACGCCTTTAGCGTTTGATTACTTCACCATTAAAATATAAAAGAGCTTGCGCAAGCAAATTTTTTAAGCGTTATTAGTAGGGGGGTTAATCTCAACATTTAATAAAGATTTTGGGTTGTTTTTCTAAGTATAAAAATTTTGAAGCGCTAAAGCTTTTTAAAAGTTTTTAATCAAGCGTTTTAAAATCTCAATAAGCCTTGAGCATTAAGCTTTTGTGAGTGCTAGCTTTTAATCAAGCGTTCTTAGGGGGTTAATTCCATTATTGGATAAGGGTTTTAGGTTGTTTTTAAAGTGGGGGTTAAAGGGTTCAATCAAAGCCTATAAAAGGCCTTGAGCTTTTTTAGAAGGCGTAGCCATAGACCCAATACACGCTATAAGGGCGGAAGTATTTCACTTCAGCACCGCCAGCTTTATAGTAAGTGTTGTAAATCGTAGGGATTTGCACACCGATTTCTATAGAATGCTGGTTATGGCTTTTCAAGTCTTTTTTCAAGATACCAAAGTTCATGCGTAACCCCACATCAAACAAGAATTGGAATTTTGTCGCTGTAGGTCTGCTCGCAAGCTGAGGGCTGTTTCTTAGCGTGCTGATGTAAGTATCCCCTGCGAGTTGGATCCCCCCAAAGAAGCCCGCATTAAGACTTCGGCTACCAAAAGAGCGGCTAAACACATTGTAAAGCACATCAGTCCCCACCCCATAAGTGAGCAAATTGACTTGATTGTAAGTGGGTCCATTACCCACGCCCGCGCCATTATAGCTGAAGAAGCCGTAGTAGCGTAAGCCCACATTCTTGTTTTCCCCGAAGAATTGCTTATAACCGATTTTAGTGATAAACCCGTTAAACGCATTCACTTGAGAGCTGTTACCGGCAGCGAAATTCCCAAGCCATGGGTTAGCTTTAAGCTCGTTATTTAAAGCGCTAACTTTAGCCAAAGTGTTTGTGGTGTTGTTTAATAGCTGGGTAGAGCGCGCTTGATCAATATTCCCGCCATAGCTCACTTGATAGCCTGTTGAATTGCTGATGTTAGCGTTGTTGGCTAGCGTTAAAGCGTTTTGAGAAGTATTGACGATGTTTTGCACCAAGCTAGTGAATTCCTTAGCGCTCAAATCATTCCCAGCGTTAGCAGAGTTGAAAACATGTTGCGCTAAAGCGGCGTCCAAAAACGCACCGGCAGCCCCGCCATTACCGCTTGGCCCCATAGTGATTGAAGCTTGCTTTAGGACATAAGCGATTTGTTGGGCGGTAACACCATTCCCATAAGCTTGATTAGTGTTGTTTTGAAAAATCCCACCCGCTTGGTTATTGGCGTTTAAGAAGGAGTTCATGTAAGTCAAATAAACGCTGGCGGTGTTAAGCTCACTGAGCTGGTTGGAGAGATTAGCGCTCGTGGTGTTGTTGTTGCCTTGAAAGATATTGTTTTTGAGGTCTTGACTCAAAGTTTTGATAGAGCTAACCATTTCGTTATAAAGACTCAGGTTACCTTGGAAACAAGAGCCACTGCTAGTAGTAGCGGCTGCGGTCGCACCACTACCACTACTACCACTATTAGTAGCACCACATTGTTGGATTTTAGCAGTGTTCAAAGTGGGATACAAATCAATCAAATTGCCCAATTGGTTCATAAAGAGGTTGCCTAAAGTCCCGGCGACATTGCCTCCTGTGCCTGCAATATTGATATTGGTGTTGTTTGTCGTATTAGAGTTTAACAAGTCGGCTAATTCTTCGGCTTTGATTTTACCCGGGTTTTTCACTTGTTGGACCACCTGACCTAATTCATACCCAAAGGTCATAAAGCCCCCATCTTCTTCAGCGCCCACTGGATTGAAGCTCAAGCTTAACGCTAGGCTTAAAGGGGCTAAGAATCTTACTTTTTGAGATTGTGTCATTAAATTTTCCTTAATCATTTTGAATGGCTTTAAATTTTGTTTCATATTTGTCTGATCCCCCCTTTCTTAGAATGAATACCCATAAGACCAATAAACGCTATAAGGACGGAAATACTTCACGGTAGTCCCTGCTGATTTGTAATAAGTGTTATAAATCGTAGGCACCACTACGCCAAATTCCACCGTGTGCTGGTTGTGGCGGTTGGATTTCCCGTCCAACTTACCGAAGTTCATCCGCATACCGAAGTCAAAGAGGAACTGGAAGTGCGTGTTATTGACTTTCCCATGCAATTTCACATTGGGGTCATCTCTGAGCGTGGACTGGACGGTTTCACCGGCTAATTGGATACCGCTAAAAAAGCCCATATCCACAGAGCGGTTTTGATAGGAGCGGCTAAAGATGTTATACAACACATCAGTCCCCACCCCATAAGTGTATAACCCTACGCTATTTTGAGTGGATCTAAAGCCCACGCTCGCTCCGTTATAAGAAAAGAAACCATAATAGCGCAAACCGATATTTCTTTTCTTCCCGAAGAATTGCTTATAGCCCACTTTAGTGTAAAACCCGTTTAAAATGTTCGTCGCACGGCTGTTCCCGGCTCTGAATTGGGGCAAGTAGGGCATGCTTCTGACCTGATTGTTGAGCGCATTGATTTTATCCAAAGTTACTTGCGCGTTATAAAGAGCGTTAGGGAGCTGACTAGCGCGCCCTTGCACAGCGTTAGCTTGGCTGGAATTTATCCCAGCGTTATTAACTGCGCTCCCGCTAATGGGGTTTGTATTGAGTTCGTTATAAACTTTTTGAGATTGATCAATAATGCCTTGCACCAAACCTGTAAAAACGGCTGAATTGAATTCCTTATTCCCAATGTTAGCAGCTACGGCAGAGTTGAAAGCTTCTAAAAGCAATTCATCTTGCTTGAGCAAGTTAGCTGCGTTATTGAGAATATTTTGTTGACCTTGAAGGTAAGCAATAGCTTGTGCAGAGTAAGTTTGACCATTTTGACCAGTCGCACCACTAGTTCCATTAGTTCCATTAGTTCCATTTTTCTCTAAAGCTTTATTCATCGCATTAAAAAACACATTCGCCGCATTCAAGTAGGTGAGCTGTTGTTGCATGTTGGGGAAATTGGTGTTCGTGCCGTAGTTAGTCTGGCTACCGATCGTGCTTAAAATCCTGTCAGTCAAGCTAGGGAGCCAGTAATAGCCCGCAGCGGTGCAAGCGCTTTGAGTGTTAAGAGAATTGCCACCAGCCGTCCCTGCAGCCGCGCAAGTCCCACTGCTTACCGCACCCCCTAAAAGAGCGTTCGCAGACACATCGTTACTATTGAGTTTCTCTGGATACGCCCCTAAAAGCGAATAAAGGTATTGGGAGAAAGCGTTACTCAACGCCCCTGCGACATTGCCTCCAGTGTTGTTGTTTAAAATGTTGTTCGTTGTATCAGCGTTAAGCTCTCTTGCGAGTTCGTCCCTTTTAGTGCCGCCTGGGTTTTGGACATCTTGCATGACTTGCCCAAGCTGATAACCGACGGTGAAAAACCCTCCATCATCTTCGGCATAACTTATGCTAGCACAAAGGGCTAGACTAAGAAACAGCGTTCTATTCTTCTTTATCATGATTTTCCTTATCAATGGGATGCTCCTTGATTGAGATTAAATTGGGAATTTAGTTACATCAGAGCTTGTAAATTAAATAATGTTTAGTAATACAAATTAATACAAATTGTTAGATGTAATTGTGATATTTTCACATAATGAAAATTAAACTAACCTTAAAAACCCCCTTAAAGACCCCTTATAAAGGAAATAAAGTTACAGCAATTGGAGCGTTTTTTACAAAAAAAAAAAAACAAGATTTCATGGGGGGATTAGCCTTAAATTTTGGGGGTTTTTAAAAACGCTTTTTGGCATTCTTTGGTTTTTTAAACTATAATCATGCCAATGCAAATAATGATTTTAAGTTATCTCTTTTGTTGTGGGTATTTGGAGCATGTTAGGGTTTGGGGTGATAGTGGGTGGTTACCCTGAAAGGAGATAACCAACTATGAAGTTATCATTAGTAACAACGCCATTATACTAAAATTTTGGCTCTAGCGCAAGCTTAAAATCTGTGGTTACTAGCGTTTTTTTGTATTTTTGACTAGCGTCAAACTCTTTACTTATTGATCATAAAAAACACACTTTCAACATCTTTCTAAGTTTTTTAATGTAAAATCACGCTAACGCAAATAGTAATTTTAAGTTATCTCTTTTGTTGCGAAAATTTGGAGCATGTTAGGGTTTAATAGTGGGTGGTTATCCCGGAAAGGAGATAACCAACTATGAAATTACTATTAGTGATCATAGTTTTAATGGTCATCGCAACGCCATTATACTAAAATTTTGGCTCTAGCGCAAGCTAGAGTCTAAAATCTATGGTTGCTAGCGTTTTTTTGTATTTTTCTTACATCTCATAAAAATCCCATTATAATACTCTAATGATATGACATGGTAGTAATTCTAGTGTTAAGCGAATTTGGAGCAATTAGTGGTTTCTGATCTAATGGGTTGGGAGATTGCAGTGGGTGGCACTCCGTTAGGAGACACTACCATGAAATTCGTTTTTGGAAATTCATTTTATAGCGATAGTTTTAGTGGTTATCTTAACACTGCCACTTTATTAAAAACAAGCTCTTAAGAGTTCCTAGCTCTTAGGGACTTAATTATCGCTATAATCATATCATCTTTTGCTTAAACAAACAACACAAAAACCAATTTTATTTTGAATCAGGTTTCAAAAGCCCCGCTTCATACAAAAACACCGAAGGCTTATGCTCTTTAGGTTTGGCGTTTTCCCTCAATTCGTTTTTCGCATAAGAAAGCCATAAATTTTCCTTAGCCCTTGTGATAGCGACATAAAAGAGCCGCCGCTCTTCTTCAATGCCCCCACCGGTATTCATGAGCTTGTGGTTAGGGAAACGACCCTCCATTAAATCTATAATATAAACATCTTTAAACTCTAATCCTTTAGAAGCATGCACGCTCAATAAATTCACGCCCTCACCTTGCGTGGCTTCATTGGAGCCTATTAAAGTGCCGTTTAAAAAACGCCCTAAATTTTGGTAATTTTTCGCCAAAGAACTCAGCAAGTCCATTTTTTCATTGAAGCGTTTTTGCGCTTGGAGTTTTTTAAATTCGTTATAAGAGCCGTCCTTATTTTTGGATCGCTCTTTTAAAAGGCGTGTTTTAAAGGTTTGAAAAAACGCACTTTCTAGAATGTGTTTGATTAAAGCGCTAGGGGAATGAATAGGGGCTTTGGTATAAAGAATGAAAAAATCGCTCAGCATTTTAGCCCCATTGAGCGAGATTTTAGGGTGCATCAACACCGGGTGCGAATGAAACGCCTTATCTATCACGCTGTTAAACCTTGAGCTGTTTTCTAAAGCAAAAATTTCTTCAAAAAGCCCCATGGAGGTGATTTCTTTTTTCTTGGTGTAAATTTTGGCTTCTTTGCTTGGGTGGGTTAAGGCTGATTTGAGATCGCCATTGCCTAAAAGCATTAAGGCTTCATGAATGTCTTTAGCGGTGTTAGAGCCAATATCGTTGATACAGCTTAAAATGTGAATGGCTGCCATAATGTCTTTAGGGTTAAATAGTAGCGTGCAAATATCTAACGCTAACGCCACTTCTTTGGATTCAAAAAAGCTCGCGCTCCCTTTTCGTTTGCTTGGCACATTGTGGGATCTTAAAGCGGCTTCTAATTGATCCGCGCTCGCGTTATTCCTAAAAATCACCGCCACTTCTTTAAAATTCTTCCGCATGACAATGCGTTTAGCGATGTCTTGGCATTGCGCGATATTGTCGTTGTAATTTAAAAGCGCAGGTTTATTGAATTTCCCTGATTTCACCACTTCTAAATTTTTAGGGTAAATGCGCTCGTTATGCTGTATCACTTGATTAGCGAGATCTAAAATCTCTTTAGAAGAGCGGTAGTTTTTGGTGAGCGTGAAAACCTGGGCGTTTTTGTATTTTTGGGTGAAATTAGAAATGATAGAAATATCCGCCCCGTTAAAAGCGTAAATGCTCTGATCGTAATCGCCCACGCAAAACAAACTAGGGGGGTTGATAGCGTCTAAAATGGATTCTTGTAAGGGGTTAGTGTCTTGAAATTCATCGCAAAGCACTTCTTTATAAGGGCTGGGTCTTTCTAGCATCGCTTTTTTAAAGAGCAGCAGTAAGTCGTTATAGTCAATATAATTATGCTTTTTTTTAGTGTTTTCAAACTCTTCTAAAATGTTTTCATAAAGGGCGGCATATGGCGTGTGTTCAGGGCTTTTATTAGAAAGCCATGCGCTAAAATCTTCTTGTTTTAAAGCGTTAGTGTAAAGCGAATAGAGGGCGTATAAATGCTGTGAAGTGTAGGGTTTTTTATCGTCATCTATGGCGTTTTTAGTGTCCACAATGCTTTCTAAAAGTTTTTTTAATTCTTTAGGTTGCTTTAGGCTTAAATTAGGGTAATGCTCTTTTAAATAGCGATACGCTACCGCATGGAAAGTGCCCGCTTCAATTTTGGAGCTTGATTTAAAATATTTAGCCACCCTTGCGATCATTTCATTACTCGCTTTATTGGTGAAAGTCAAAAGCAAGATTTCTTCAGGCTTGATGCCGTTATCAAGCAGGTATAAAATGCGCCCCACAATCGTAGAAGTCTTTCCTGTGCCAGCGCTTGCAATCACTAAATTATACCCTTTCAAAGCCTTGGCCGCTTTTAGTTGCTCAGGGTTTAATTGCAAAGTTTCTAACAAGTTTTATCCTAGATTTAAAAAGTCTTTAGGCAAAAGCGCGTTTTCTAAAGAGCGTTGCGAAAACAAAAAACGCCCATCGCACACAAAGCCTAATTCTTGCCAGTTGATAGCGTTGAGTTTATCGCAGAGGTTTTGTAAATCTAAGTTTTGGTTATAAGGGAATAGCGCTAAAATAGAGCCATCATAATTAGGGCATTGGTGGATGAAAAAGGGGTTTTTTTGGCGCGTTTTGGCGTTGACATAAATGCGTTTTTTAGGGGATATGTGATGCATCCTCCCCCATTCAAACCAATTATTTTCATTGAACTTTTTAATCTTTCTTTGCATCAAGCTTTCTTTATGCTGGAGTAAATAATCATTAGGCTTATTGACAAAAACCATTTTTTCTAAAACATTGGTTCTTTTGGTGATTGAAGTGACAAATTCTAAATTCCCATGCTTTTCGTTTTTAAAAATCTTATCGCACCCGCTCACTGCCCCCACTTTAACCTTAAAAACCTCGCTTAATTTTTGCGTGTAAGATTGGTTGAGGAAATACAAAATGCCTTTTTTGCACAAAAATTGCAAACCATCGTTGGTGATTCTACTGAAATTGCCCTTACAAAAACGAAAAATCACGCAATTAGGCATGGCGTTTGGGAAAATTTTTTGATCGCCTAATTCAAAAAAATGCGTTATCGTGCCTTCTTGGTAAATCCATTCGTTTAATTTCACGCTAGAAGTGGATTTTAAAAAATCCCTTGGGGTGATGAAAATCAATTCGCCTTTAGGTTTTAAATGCCTAATCGCTTTTTCTATGAAAAACAAGTATAGATTACTCCTTTCATCAAAAAGGCTGTAATGGAGTTTTTCTTTCGTGCTTGGCGCAATATCCTTGTGCTTGACATAAGGCGGGTTACCAATAATGGTGTCAAATTGATTTTCTAAAGGGTAGTCAAAAAAGTCCATGCAAAGGGCATTTTTAGGGCAGATTTTAGGATCGATTTCAATCCCTACAGCCTTTTTTAAACGCTTTAAAAAACTCCCATCGCCTGCGCTTGGCTCTAAAACACTCCCTTGATTGTGTTTGAGAGTGAGCATGAAATCCACTATATTTTTAGGGGTGAAAACCTGCCCTAAAGTTTTAATGTCTAAATTATTCAAAAAATTCTCCAAAAAAATCTTTGAACGTTAAATAAATACTAGATCGTAACTTAACGCTTTTGGCTAGAGCGCTTAAGATGAAGTTTTTACTTTCAATAAAGCTTCTTTGAACGATTTCTCTGTTGTTGTCCCACTTGCATTGAAAGGGCAAGTTATTGCCTTTGGCTGAAGAGTTTGAATGCCTTTTAAGGAATTGATAAAAATATCTTTAGGATCGTTTTTGTTGATAATTAAAAAATAATAGTCTCTATTGGTGTTTGTGCCTAAGTCTTTATGCAGTTTTTGAAAGTATTTTTCCCATGCGATTTCGTTATTAAACTCCGGCACTAAGCCGCACAACGCGTAATAAATCCCTAATTTGCAATTAAGATTGTCAGCGGTTTTTGTGGTGGTGGTTTTAATATTAACAGGATAAAAAATATCGTTTTCTTCAAAACTAAAATCCCACCACTCTCTAACTCTTGGCAGTTGGATAGGAAAAGAATGCTTGATGGTGTTTAAAATTTCTTCTTCATTGACCGATGAATTTAAGCGTCCATCCTGTAAGGGTTGAGACAAATGATAAGGGTTTGTTTTTAAAAATTCTGCAATTTCATTAAGCTGTGTGGGTATCATTAAGTATCCTTATTAAAAAGGATATTTTACCACACTCCTTATTTCAGCCTTTTATTTTTTCAAGCTAATGGCTTCTTTAATCATGTCATCGCCCGCGCCAAAGGCTCTAGCGTTCATAGAATAGCCTCTTTGCATTAAAATGAGATTGGTTAGGGCGTTCCCGGCATTCACGTTGCTCGTTTCTAAATATTTATGCCTGATTTTCCCAAACTTGAGCTTGCCCTCTTCGTCCCACCCTAAAATGGGGTTACCGCTTAGGGGTCTGTTTTCGCCATTAATGGTGCCTTCTTGCATTTCATAGAGGTTACCACCGATTTTTCTTAAGCCTTGATCGTTAGTGAAAGCTAAAATACCGATGCGAGCGACCGGCTCTACCACCCCGTTACTAAAGTCCAGAGAAATCACGCCGTTTTCTTCAATGCGCATGTCTCTAAAAATGCCCCTAGGCTTGCCATCTTGGCTCGCTTCTAAGAGTTTAGAGTCTTGATAAGACAAATCGCTAGAATCATGGTTTTCGCTCTTGTCTAAAGAATAGGTGAGCTTATTACCCTTAAAATCCAAAGTCATGGGGGCGGATTTCATTTTATGCGTGGCTGAATCAAAGCCGACAATTTCCCAAGTAGGATCATTGATAGGGGTTTTGTTTTTGGGATCTACGATGTAGCTTTTCACTTCCCAAGTTTGGTTTTTCCTTTTACTCGTGGGGCTTGATGTGGGATCGTTGGAATTAGTCATGTAGTATTCGCTTTGGAGCAAGTATTTATCCCCAGCTTTGTCATAAATATCCACTTCTGTGCTGTAATAAGGGATTTTAATCGCTACTGAATCCCTGCTAATGCCCTTTTTTAGTTCCATTCCGTCCGCTTTCAAGCCCAATTTATCCGCAATGCCCCCACTCAAGCTAAAGGTGATAGGCGTTTCGCTAGGATTAGCGATCTCTAATAAAAGGGGGGGGCTTTTGGCGTCTTTTTCGCTTTTGATGAGGTTTAAGTCTAGCCCGGTTTTTTCTTTAAGGAGTTTTTGCAAATCGCCTAAAGTTTTGAACTGGTTTTCGCCTTTTTCAGCGTCCCCATAAGTGAAAACAAAATCTTCTTTTTTGCCATTTTCTTTTTGGATACTGATGTTTAATTTACGATTAGTGATCGCATCTATGGGCTCGTTATCGTTATTCGCTAAAGCGTTAATGTCCTGGTTTAAAAAACGCTCCTTAATAATCTCGCCCTTATCGTTTAAGAAAAAATCTTGCACGCCCTTTAAATGGTCTTTGGGGTTTAGATTTACGCTAATACCCACTTTCGTGCTAAGCACCGGCTGATAAGTCAAATCTTGGGGGATTTGTAAGGGCGAAAGGGTGTTGCCATGCAATTTTTCAATGTCTTCATCTCTAGCGGTGGAATTGAGCGTGCCGTCTTTGATTTTTTTCAAATCAATGCCATAGACATAATAGCCCTCAGGGGTTACTAAATAGCCGTCAGCGTCCCTGGCGAAATTGCCGGCGCGCGTGAGAAAATTATCCTGTTTTTTGCTAAAGCCGTCTTTATTAATGGTCATTTCCCCATTTTTATTAAGTTCTATCACAAACCAGCCCTTGCCTTGATACGCCATGTGGAATTCCCCCTCGCTTGGCATGTATTCCCCGTCTTTATTAGAAAGGACATTGCCTGAGCCTGTAACGCCGTAATTTCGGTCATTAGCCACAACGGATTTGGCGTTCAAAGCATCTAAATGCGAAGAAAATAGGGTTTTAAACTCCGGATCATTGGAGCGATAGCCTAAAGTATTGACATTGGCGATATTATTGGAAAGGCTGTCAATGCCAAACTGGTGGGTCTTAATCCCGCTATAAGCGTTTAATAAAGTGTCGTTCATGCGGTCTCTTTAGGGGGGTTTGGGGCTTTTGATCAATGGGTTTTTGATCCGAGAGTTTTTGATCAAGCGGTTTCTGTTCAATCGGTTTTTGATCCGAGAGTTTTTGATCAAGCGGTTTCTGTTCAATCGGTTTTTGATCAGAGAGTTTTTGATCAAGCGGTTTCTGTTCAATCGGTTTTTGATCAGAGAGTTTCTGTTCAATGGGCTTTTGATCCGGTTTGTAAAACTCTATCGCGCTGTCTATGGGTAAAATCATTTCGCCCATTCTTAGCATGGGCTTGCCTTTATCAAAAATCACGCTCTCCACTTCGCCCCTACCAATGCGCGTTTGCAAATACTGCTTGCTGTGAGAGTCTAAATTGTATTCAGCCTTGATTTTGTAATTGCCTTTAGGGACTTTTTCGCCCTTTTCGTTTGTGCCGTCCCATTCAAAATTAATATACCCCTTTTGCCCGTTATAATCTTTTAAAGAAATCGTTTTGACTAATTCATTGTTTTCGTTTAAGATTTGAATCGCTGGCACTCCTTTAGAAGCGTCAATTTTTTCATCAAAAAAGAGCGAAAAAGAAAGCTTGTTATTGCCGTCAAAATTCGCCCCGCTCACATCAGTTTCAGCGATTTTGCCTATCATGCTCACAGAATTAAGCGCACTTACTTCCCTTAAAGCGTTATTAGCCTTCAAGCTATCGTCCATGCCTTTATTCAAGTTTTCCATGGTGTCTTTTAAAGCGCCTTGAAAGTCTTTTAAAGATTCGTTAGTTTCTTTATTGGATTTCATGGCACTGGCGACTTCTTGCATGGTCTTTTTGTTTTCTTCTTGCATTTCCACTTGCGTGAGTTGCGCGGTTTGGGTGATGATTTTATCCGTTTCCATAGGAGCGGTGGGGTCTTGATTTTTCAATTGCTCTAAAAAGAGTTTCATGAAAGCGTTTTTATCCAACCCGTTAGCGATCGTGGGCTGCTCTTTTTTCCTTTCTTGCGCGGCTTTAGCTCCTGTAACTTCTGCTAAATCAATAGCCATGATCTCTTCCTTATTAAAGATGTCTTATTATAGAGCAAACTCGCTTAAAATCACGCATAAAGAGTGATTTGCATGCTCGTTTCTTGGTTTTCATGGTCTGTGTTCTCCTGGTAGCTTTTTAGGGCGTTTTCTTTTAAGGGGGTTAATTCCTGCTCTTTGAATGGCTCTCTTGGTTGATCTTTAGGGGCTTGTTGCTCTTTAGAAGAATCTTGCGAAAAGCTCAAATCCACCCCTTCAAAGCCTAAAGCGTTCAGGCTGTTTTTGAGATCTTGTTGGTTGTCTAAAAAGGTTTGTAAGCTGTTGTTGTGAGAAATCACGCTCACTTTAAGGTTTTTACCCACTTTTTGAATAACCACTTCAACCTTGCCTAATTCCTTAGGGAATAAATCCATAGAGATCCTACTCATGGGGGGTTTGTATTCTTGGATTTCCTGCTTCAATTGTTGGGCGAAATGCTTGATCGTCTCTTTAGGGGCAGCACTTTTATTCTCGCTTGTCTTATCGCTAGCTTGGGCGTTTTGCGCGCTTTGAGCGCTGCTACTAGTTTCTTTAGTTTTTTCTTTATTGTCGCTTACTTCTTTAGTTTTTTCTTCTTTTTCTAATAGCGTTGGAATATTATCGTTAGGGGGGGGTTAGCTCCTATTAAAGGCATTAAAGGAGGCGTTTTAAGAGGGATTTTAGGGGCATTTTCTGGCGCTATGCTTGGGGCTGTAGTTTGAGTTTTAGCGTGAATGGGGGTTTTTTCTGGCTTTTTTTTAGAAAGCGTTTTATCCCTTTTAATAGCGTTCATTTGTAAAGCTTCCTTTAAAGGGGGCGTTTTTTTTTCATTATTTTGGGGGTTTGCGTGTTCTTTATTTGGCGATTCTTTTTTTTCTAAGGATTGCAAAACGCTAGAAAGGTTAGCGGTGTTTTTAGCGTCGTTCTTTGCAAGGGTGTGGTTAGTGGGCGTTTGCGTTGTTTTTAAGGCGAACTGATCGCTCGCATTTAAGGGGTTTTTATTTTCTGGGGTCGTGGTAGTTTGAATGTTGTTAGCGTTTAGGTCATGTTTTTGGCTGAGCGTTTGGATGTCTTTAAGGGTTTTTGGATCTTTAGCGTTATGGGTTGGGGTGGTAGGGGTTTTGATAGCGTTGTTAGCGTGGTTAGTGGGGGTTAGTGGGTTTTTATTGGTTAAGTTTGCTTGATGAGCGTTAGAAGTAACTTCGTTAGGCTTTTTTTCATTCTTACTTAAAGTTTCGTTAGGGTTTTTGGGGTTAATTTCATGCTCATGGGTTTCATGTTGAGCTTCATGCGAGGCGGTTGTTTTTTTGTGGTTGAGCCAATCTTTTAGGGTAGGGGCTTGTTGGTCTTTGGCGAGGTTTTGAGCGTGTTGGTGGGGTAGGGTAGGGGTTTTTTCAAACGCTTTAGCGTCTTTAGGCGTGGCTTTTAATGCGCTAGGATTTTCTTTAGGGGCGGTTTTGTCTTTAGAGATCTTTTGGTTTAAGATCTTGCTGAAATCCTTTGATGCGCTTTTAGGGGCGTTTTTGGCGTCTTTAACTTCGTTTTTCGCTCCGCTGTTTAATGCGTTTGCGTTGGTGCTTGCGTTGGTGTGAATGGGATTAACAAGAGATGGCATGGTTATCCTTTTTAAAACAACTCTTTTATTTTACATGGTGGGAGTCAAGCAAAAAGAGTTCCTTAAGACGCGTGATCAAATCTAAAAAATGCTAAAGGTGTTTTTTAAAACGAAAAACCCCATTTTTTAAAAATAAAAGTTGTCGTTATTCGCGCTTAATGAGAACAGAGGTTTTTAAAACTATGGTTTCGTTTAGGTTTAATTAAATTTTGCTACAATTAAATAAAAACGATGATTTTAAGGGAGATTTGCATGCAAAGTTTGTGGATTTACCCAGAAAATGCAGAAGTTTTAGAAATCGCTTGCAAGAGCCTTTTAAAGGCGCTAAAGCCACGCTATCAAAAAATCGCCTTGTTTTCACCCATTAATGGGGAGTATGAGAGCTTGGGGGAGTGCGAGGGTCTAAGCTCTTTAGAGGTTCATAGCGCCATAGACAAACAAAAGGCTTTAGAGCTTGTGAGCACCGCTCAAGAAGAGTTACTATTTGAAACGATTCTCAAACGCTATGATGAATTACAATCCACGCATGATTTTGTCATTAATTTAGGGTATGCGCCGAAGTTTTTCTTAAACGCTCTTTTAGATTTAAACACCATTTTAGCCAAGCATTTAAACGCTCCTATGGTGGCTGTCGCGCAAACGAGTTTGGATCATTTGAAAGCCATGTGCTCTCATATTCTCAAAAAAGAAGCCCCTTTCGCTTTAGGGTTATTTGCGGGCGAAACGCTTGAAAAACCACATTTTTTAAGCGCGTCTCTTTGCAAGCAACAATGCGAATTAGAAGCGAGCGCGATTGAAAATTTGTTGCAAACAAAAAGCGAGATTATTACCCCTTTAGCCTTTCAAAGGAGCTTGGAAAAAAAGGCTAAAAAACAGATTAAAAAAGTGGTTTTACCCGAGAGCGAAGATGAAAGGATTTTAAAAGCCGCGCATCGTTTGAACGCTATGGGCGCGGTGAGATTGATCTTATTGGGCGATAAAGAAGCCATTAATTCCCAAGCGAAAAATTTGAACTTGAATTTAGAAAATGCAGAAATCATCGATCCCAACACTTCTCATTATAGAGAAGAATTCGCTAAAAGCTTGTATGAATTGCGAAAATCAAAGGGATTGAGTGAGCAAGAAGCCGAGCAATTAGTGTTGGATAAGACTTATTTTGCGACCATGCTTGTGCATTCAGGCTATGCGCATGCCATGGTTTCTGGGGTCAATCACACCACCGCTGAGACCATTAGACCCGCTTTACAAATCATCAAAACCAAGCCCGGCGTGAGCCTGGTTTCAAGCGTGTTTTTAATGTGTTTGGACACCCAAGTGTTAGTTTTTGGGGATTGCGCGATTATCCCTAACCCTAGCCCTAAAGAATTAGCCGAAATCGCTACCACTTCCGCACAAACAGCAAAGCAATTCAATATCGCGCCTAAAGTGGCTTTGCTTTCTTGTGCGACAGGCGATTCCGCTCAAGGCGAAATGATAGACAAAATCAACGAAGCCCTAACAATCGCACAAAAATTAGATCCCCAATTAGAAATTGATAGCTCTTTACAATTTGACGCTTCCATTGACAAAAGCGTAGCGAAGAAAAAATGGCCTAACAGCCAAGTGGTAGGGCAAGCTAGCGTTTTTATTTTCCCGGATTTAAACGCTGGGAATATCGCTTATAAAGCGGTGCAACGGAGCGCTAAAGCCGTGGCGATAGGTACCCATTTTACAAGGTTTGAATAAGCCCATTAACGATTTGAGTAGGGGGTGCTTTAGTGGAAGATATTATCAACACCGTTTTGATTAGCGCCCTTCAAGCGCAGGATTGATTAGGAGAGATTATGGAAATTTTAGTGTTGAATCTGGGCAGTTCGTCTATTAAGTTTAAATTGTTTGACATGAAAGAAAACAAGCCCTTAGCGAGCGGTTTGGTACGAAAAAATCGGCGAAGAAATAGGGCAGTTGAAAATCAAATCGCATCTGCACCATAACGATCAAGAATTAAAAGAAAAGCTTGTGATTAAAGATCATGCGAGCGGGCTTTTAATGATTCGTGAGAATTTAACGAAAATGAGGATCATCAAAGATTTCAATCAAATTGACGCTATAGGGCATCGTGTGGTTCAAGGGGGGATAAATTCCATGCCCCAGTTCTAGTCAATGAAAAAGTCATGCAAGAAATTGGCAATCTTTCTATTTTAGCCCCCTTACACAACCCAGCGAATTTGACCGGTATTGAGTTTGTTCAAAAAGCGCACCCCCATATCCCTCAAATCGCTGTTTTTGACACCGCATTCCATGCCACTATGCCTAATTACGCTTACATGTATGCGTTACCTTATGGATTGTATGAAAAGTATCAAATCCGCCGTTATGGTTTCCATGGGACTTCACACCATTATGTGGCTAAAGAAGCGGCGAAATTTTTGAATATCGCTTATGAGGAATTTAACGCTATCAGTTTGCATTTAGGGAACGGCTCAAGCGCAGCCGCCATTCAAAAGGGTAAAAGCGTGGACACTTCTATGGGGCTAACCCCTTTAGAAGGCTTGATTATGGGCACAAGGTGTGGGGATATTAACCCCACTGTGGTGGAATACACTGCACAATGCGCGAATAAAAGCTTAGAAGAAGTGATGAAAATGTTAAACCATGAAAGCGGCTTGAAAGGCATTTGTGGGGATAATGAGAAACATAGAAGCCAGAAAAGAAAAAGGCGATAAACAAGCCAAGCTCGCTTTTGAAATGTGCACTTATCGCATTAAAAAGCACATTGGGGCTTACATGGTGGCTTTAGGGAGGGTGGATGCGATCCTCTTTACAGGGGGATTAGGGGAAAATTATTCGGCTTTAAGAGAGAGCGTGTGTGAAGGCTTAGAAAATTTAGGGATCGCTTTATGTAAGCCCACGAACGACAATCCGGGCAGTGGGTTAGTGAATTTAAGCCAGCCTAATACTAAAGTCCAAATTTTACGAATCCCCACTGATGAAGAGCTAGAAATCGCTTTACAAACCAAAAAGGTTTTGGAAAAAACAGAATAAAGAATTGTTTAAGAAATCTATAAGAAATTTTTGGGTAAAAAATTAGCTTTCTTAAATTAAGTTCTAAATTAAGAAAATATCACACTAGGAGTTTTTGATGAAAGTAATTAATTTTTTAGAGGGCGTTCATTTTGAAAAGCTCCACATTGAAGCGTTGAGTGAAAATTCTTCCAATAAGGAAATGCGCATTTGCATGCCCAAAGGAGCTGTCATGGACAAACACAAAGTACCGGGAGCGATTAGCGTGCAGGTTTTAGAGGGTAAAATCGTTTTTGAAGTGGGAGATGAAAAAATAGAAATGCCAAAGGGAGCGTTAATCAGCCTAGAAGCCCAAGTTTTGCATCGTTTGGACGCTTTAGAAAATAGCGTTATAAGATTGTCTTTGAGTAAAAAATAAGGAAAATCAAATGATGAAAGCTGTTTTTATCAATGTTTGGTATTTGCTTTTAACGATCATTTTATTAATCATCATATGGAGGATCATTAAATTAGTGTTAAAAGATAAAAACGACAGCGGCGATAAGGGGTTAGGGTAAAGCATGTTTTTGATCTAAAAAAATCAGCCAAGAGGATAAAAGAAGTGGTTAAATCATAGCCGTTTAATTAAGCGCGCTACGATACGAAAATTTTAAAAGAAAGGAACAAGCATGAGCGAACAACGAAAAGAATCTTTACAAAATAACCCTAATTTGAGTAAAAAAGATGTCAAAATCGTGGAAAAGATTTTGAGCAAGAACGACATTAAAGCCGCTGAAATGAAAGAACGCTACCTCAAAGAAGGGCTGTATGTGTTGAATTTCATGAGCTCTCCAGGCAGCGGTAAAACCACGATGTTAGAAAACCTAGCGGATTTTAAAGACTTTAAGTTTTGCGTGGTAGAGGGCGATTTGCAAACCAATAGAGATGCGGACAGATTGCGTAAAAAAGGCGTGAGCGCACACCAGATCACCACCGGCGAAGCGTGCCATTTGGAAGCGAGCATGATTGAGGGGGCGTTTGATTTGCTCAAAAATGAGGGAGCGTTAGAAAAAAGCGATTTTTTAATCATTGAAAATGTGGGGAATCTGGTTTGCCGCTCAAGCTATAATCTAGGAGCGGCGATGAATATCGTTCTACTTTCAGTCCCAGAGGGCGATGATAAGGTGCTAAAATACCCAACGATGTTCATGTGCGCAGATGCGGTAATTATCAGTAAAGCGGATATGATTGAAGTGTTTAATTTCAGGGTTTCTCAAGTCAAAGAAGACATGCAAAAATTAAAGCCTGAAGCACCTATTTTTTTAATGAGCTCCAAAGACCCTAAAAGCTTGGAAGATTTTAAAGATTTCCTTTTAGAAAAAAAGCGTGAAAATTACCAATCCACGCATTCGTTTTAATGTGTTTAGCGATCCGCTCTAAAGTCATAGCCATTAACGATAATGTGGCGCTCTTAGAAACTTTAGGCGTTCAAAGAGAGGCGAGCTTGGATTTAATGGGCGAGTGTGTTAAAGTGGGCGATTACGTGCTGTTACACATCGGCTATGTGATGGGTAAGATGGATGAAAAAGAAGCCCTAGAATCCATCGCGCTTTATCAAGAAATGATCGCCAAAATGAACGAAACGCATGAATAATAATGAGCGTTGATCACCTCATTTCGCCCTTTAGAGACAAGCAAACCATTTTAGCGCTCTCTAATGAAATCAAAAAACTCGCTTTTAAACTTGAAAAAAAATTAGTCATCATGGAAGTGTGCGGAGGGCACACGCATTCTATCATGAAATACGGGCTTTTGGATTTGATGCCTGATCGTTTGGAGTTCGTGCATGGGTCAGGGTGTCCGGTATGCGTGATGCCAAGAGCGCGCCTTGATGAAGCTTATGAACTCGCTACGATTAAAGACAGCATCATCTTAAGTTTAGGGGATATGATGAAAGTCCCAGGGAGTTATGGGAGTTTGATACAAGCCAGAGAAAAGGGGCTGGATGCGCGCTTTTTGTATTCGCCCATGCAAGCTTTAGAAATCGCTAAAGAAAACCCGCATAAAAAAGTCATTTATATTGCGATCGGTTTTGAAACCACAACGCCCATGACAGCGAGCGTTTTACTCAACGCCAAAAAAGAAAAATTAAAAAATCTTTTTTTCCACATCAACCACGTTTTAGTGCCTCCCAGCGTGAGCGCGATTTTAAAAGATCCAGCATGCCGGATTAACGCCCTTTTAGCCCCTAGCCATGTGAGCGTGATAAGCGGCGCTCAAATCTATGCCCCTTTAATCAATCGCTTCAAACTCCCTATTATTGTGAGCGGTTTTGAGCCGGTGGATATATTAGAAAGCGTGCTGATGCTCATTAAACAAGCCTTAAACAAAGAAGCCAAGCTAGAAATCCAATACAAAAGAGCGGTGAGCTATGGGGGGAATGTGAAAGCGCAAGAGTTAGTGAATGCATGCATGGAAGTGAGAGAAAATTTTGAATGGAGAGGTTTGGGGAATATCAAACGTTCCGCTCTCAAACTCAAAGAAGCGTTCGCTTCTTATGACGCTGAAAAAGTCTTTAAAGAACACTTAAGCCACAAAACCTCCAAAGAAAACAAGGCATGCAAGTGTGGGGAGATCTTAAAAGGCATCGCTAAGCCCCCAGACTGCTCGCTATTCGCCACAACTTGCACCCCACAAAACCCGATCGGCAGTTGCATGGTCAGCTCTGAGGGGGCGTGCGCGGCGTATTATCGTTACAAGCGCGTTTGAGTTTTGAAAATTGCTCTAAGCCCCCAGACTGCTCGCTATTCGCCACAACTTGCACCCCACAAAACCCGATCGGCAGTTGCATGGTCAGCTCTCAAGGGGGCGTGTGCGGCGTATTATCGTTACAAGCGCGTTTGAGCTTTGAAAATTGCTCTAAGCCCCCAGACTGCTCGCTATTCGCCACAACTTGCACCCCACAAAACCCGATCGGCAGTTGCATGGTCAGCTCTCAAGGGGGCGTGCGCGGCGTATTATCGTTACAAGCGCGTTTGAGCTTTAGAAATTGCTTTTTAGTGAAATCGCTCAAACCCTCGCAATTGACATTCACGCTTTTAGGGGGTTTTTCTTTTTTGACAACCGGCTTTTGATACGCCCTTTTCCTCACGCTCGCTTGGATAGTGTCAAAATCAAAGGGGTAATTCAGGGCTTTTAGGGTTTTTTGCGTTTCTAAAAAATGGGCTTTTAAGTTGTTGGTGTAATAATCTTTTTCTGTTTCAAAAGCTTTCAAGAAACTCGGGTGCGTGAAATAGATTTTTAGGATTTTATGTTCTATTTTAGCGTATCTAAACCCTTTCTTTAAATCCCCTAAAATTCCAGCGACATAACGATTGATCATCTCTCTTCGCTTGAGCTGGAGTTTTAGATTTTTAAACGCAGACATTTGAGCGATTTTTTTAAACAGCAAAAAGGTTTCTTTCTTTTTTAGATAGCGTTTATAAATGAGAGGGTTAAATCCATTTTCCATGGTAAAATTATAGCATTTTAGCTTGACTTTTTTAAAAAGCTTTTGTATAATGCTTCTTTTATTATTTGTGTATTTGTGTTGGGGTGTCGCCAAGCGGTAAGGCACCAGGTTTTGGTCCTGGCATTCCGAGGTTCGAATCCTTGCACCCCAGCCATTTTTCGCGTATTCTATCAGCGTATTTGATCGCGGAGTAGAGCAGTCCGGTAGCTCGTTGGGCTCATAACCCAAAGGTCAGTGGTTCAAATCCATTCTCCGCAACCAATCTTTTAAATCGCACCACCACACACCACCACACCACCAAACGAAACAAAAAGAATCTAAAATCAAAAAAATCACAAAATTTTCCCCAAATGACAAAAAAAAAACGCTTTTATGCTATAATGCTCCAGATACATTATATTGAATGTATGAAATCCCTAATACTAAATCCAATTTAAAAAGGAGAAAAGGAGAAAACATGAAAAAAACACATCCTTTCATTAGCTTTAGGCTCGCTTTTAGTTTCCACTCTAAGCGCTGAAGACGACGGCTTTTACACAAGCGTAGGCTATCAAATCGGTGAAGCCGCTCAAATGGTGAGCAACACCAAAGGCATCCAACAGCTTTCAGATAATTATGAAAACTTGAGCAAGCTTTTAACCAGATACAGCAAATTAAACACGCTTCATCCAATTGGTACTCTGATCCGAGCGCGATTAATGCGGCGCGTGAAAATTTGGGCGCGAGCGCGAAGAACTTGATCGGCGATACCAAAAATTCCCCAGCCTATCAAGCCGTGCTTTTAGCGATCAACGCGGCGGTGGGCTTTTGGAATGTCGTAGGCTATGTTACGCAATGCGGGGGTAATGGTAATCAAAAAAGCACTTCTTCAACCACCATCTTCAACAACGAGCCAGGGCATCGATCCACTTCCATCACTTGTTCTTTGAACGGGTATTCTCCTGGATACTATGCCCCTATGAGTATTGATAATTTCAAAAAGCTTAACAAAGCCTATCAAATCCTCCAAACGGCGTTAAAAAAAGGCTTGCCGGCTGCTCAAAGAAAACAATGGGACGGTTAATGTAACCTATACCTACACATGCTCAGGGGAAGGAATACGAACTGCGATCCGTCATTATTTGGTATAATCGAGCGAAATGGCGGAAGCAAAACCACCACCCAAACCATAGACGGCAAAAGCGTAACCACCACGATCAGTTCAAAAGTGGTTGATAGCAAAGCAGCAGGTAATACATCAAAGGTGTCCTACACCGAAATCACTAACGAATTAAAGGGTGTGCCTGATAGCGCTCAAGCGCTCTTAGCGCAAGCGAGCACGCTCATCAACACCATCAACGATGCATGCCCGTATTTCCATGCTAATAATAGTAGTGAGGCTAATGCCCCAAAATTCTCTACTACTACTGGGAAAATATGCGGCGCTTTTTCAGAAGAAATCAGTGCGATCCAAAAGATGATCACGGACGCGCAAGAGCTGGTTAATCAAACGAGCGTCATTAACAGCCATGAACAAACAACTCCAGTGGGAGGCAGTGGAGGCAAGCCTTTCAACCCTTTCACAGACGCTAGCTTTGCGCAAAGCATGCTCGCTAACGCTAGCGCGCAAGCCAAAATGCTCAATTTATCCCATCAGGTGGGGCAAGCCATTAACCCAGAGAATCTTAGCGGGACTTTTAAAAATTTTGTTACAGGCTTTTTAGCCACATGCAACAACCCCTCAACAGCTGGCACTGGTGGCACACAAGGTTCAGCTCCTGGCACAGTGACCACTCAAACTTTCGCTTCCGGTTGCGCCTATGTGCAAGAAACGATAACGAACTTAACCAACAGCATCGCTCACTTTGGCACTCAAGAGCAGCAAATCCAACAAGCGGAGAATATCGCTGACACTCTAGTGCATTTCAAATCCAGATACAGCGAATTGGGCAACACTTATAACAGCATCACCACCGCGCTCTCTAAGATCCCTAACGCGCAAAGCTTGCAAAATGCGGTGAGCAAAAAGAATAACCCCTATAGCCCGCAAGGCATAGAAACCAATTACTACCTCAATCAAAGCGCTTATAACCAAATCCAAACCATCAACCAAGAACTAGGCAGAAACCCCTTTAGGAAATTGGGCATCGTCAGTTCTCAAACCAACAACGGCGCCATGAATGGGATCGGTATTCAGGTGGGTTACAAACAATTCTTTAGTCAAAAAAGGAAATGGGGCGCAAGATACTACGGCTTTTTTGATTACAACCATGCGTTCATCAAATCCAGCTTTTTCAACTCAGCTTCTGACGTGTGGACTTATGGCTTTGGAGCGGACGCCCTCTATAACTTCATCAACGATAAAGCCACCAATTTCTTAGGCAAAAACAACAAGCTTTCTGTGGGGCTTTTTGGAGGCATTGCGTTAGCCGGGACTTCATGGCTTAACTCTGAGTATGTGAATTTAGCCACCGTGAATAACGTCTATAACGCTAAAATGAATGTGGCGAACTTCCAATTCTTATTCAACATGGGAGTGAGGATGAATCTTGCCAGACCTAAGAAAAAAGACAGCGATCATGCGGCTCAGCATGGGATTGAACTAGGGCTTAAAATCCCCACCATCAACACCAATTACTATTCCTTCATGGGGGCTGAACTCAAATACAGAAGGCTCTATAGCGTGTATTTGAATTACGTGTTCGCTTACTAAGCTTTTATGAAACTCCCTTTTTAAGGGGTTTCTTTTAAAGCCTTTCTTTTGAACCCTTTTTTTTGAACCCTTTGTTTAAACTTTCTTTTTCTTAAACCCTTTGTTTTTTTTGGGGGGTTTTTTTTAAGGGGTTTCTTTTTTGAACTCTCTTTTTTTTTAACCCTCTTTTTGGGGAGAACCCTTTGTTTTAAACTCTTTGTTTTAAACTCTTTGTTTTGAACCCTTTCTTTTTTTAAACTCTTTTTTTTAAACCCTTTCTTTTTTTAAACTCTTTTTTTTAAACCCTTTCTTTTTTTTTGAACCCTTTGTTTTTTGAACCCTTTGTTTTTTGAACCCTTTGTTTTAGAGGAGAACCCTTTTTTTTTGAACTCCCTTTTTAAGGGGTTTCTTTTTGAACTCCCTTTTTTGGGGAGAACCCTTTGTTTTAAACTCTTTGTTTTTTTGGGGGTGGTTTGATGTAAAATCCTTTTTAGCGTTTTTGATGATTAGTTAGTGGGAAACTTGGCGTTAATTCAAGCGGTAATCTCTTAAAAAATCGCTTCTTTAGGGGGGTTTAGTGGGGCTAAAAGGGGGAGAATGGTTTCAAATGCTTCCTATCTTTTTAAGAAAATGCGTTTTATTATAAAATCAAATCTAAAACGATTATTTTTCACTCACAGAACTTTTATTCTTTTAAACTTTTTTAAATTTTTTTACTAACAGATCTTTTGATCTTTTCACTGATTTTTCAATCCGCTTCTTTTTAATCTTTTGATCTTTAATCTTTTCATTAACTTCCCAATCCGCTTTTTAATCTTTAAGTTTTGATTTCTAGTTTATCCCACTCTATCGCTTGCGCTATAATGAGCTGATATTTTAAAAAAGGAATAAGCATGCCTAACACCACCGCCAAAAAAGACTACACAAAATACAGCGAAAAACAGCTTTTTAATTTAATCCATCAATTAGAGCGAAAAATCAAAAAGATGCAAAATGATAGAGTTTCTTTTAAAGAAAAAATGGCTAAAGAATTGGAAAAAAGGGATCAAAACTTTAAGGATAAAATAGACGCATTAAATGAACTCTTGCAAAAAATCAGCCAAGCTTTTGATGATAAAAGAGATTGTTGTTTTGGGCATGAAACCCCAAACATTCAAACGCAACAAGCCATGAGAGATGCGGATAACAAAGAAACAGATTTGTTCGTTGAGGATTTTTCTAGTTATAGCAATGAGAGAAAAAAGGCTTTAGGTGTTGAAGCTCAATCTTAAAAAATCTTTTCAAAAAGATTTTGATAAATTGCTTTTGAATGGGTTTGATGATAGCGTTTTGAAGGAAGTTATTCTAACCTTAAGAAAAAAAGAACCGCTAGATCCACGATTTCAAGATCATGCCCTAAAAGGCAAGTGGAAACCTTTTAGGGAATGCCATATTAAATCCGACATTTTGCTTGTGTATTTAGTGAAAGATGATGAGCTGATTTTGTTAAGGTTAGGCAGTCATAGTGAGTTGTTTTAATCCACCCACACCCCTTATAACGCTTAAACCAAATCGCTTGCGCTATAATGAGCTGATATTTTTAAAAAAGGAATAAGCATGCCTAACACCACCAAAAAAGATTACACAAAATACAGCCAAAAACAGCTTTTTAATCTCATCAATCAATTAGAGCAAAAAATTAGCCAAGCGTTTGATGATAAAAGAGGTTGTTGTTTGGGGCATGAGATCCCAAATATTGAAACGCAACAAGCCATAAGAGATGCGTTAAATGGCGAAAACTTAGAGGTTATTGAAGATTTTTCTGCATGGGCAAATGAAATCAAATAAAGAAGTGAATGCTGAAAATTAAGCACCATGCCCTTTACAAAAAAGATTTTAAAAAACTTGTTAAAAAGGGGTAGCCTTGATTAGCGCCTACATTAGCGTTAAAGTTTTGATTTAGCCCTATCTTAATATAGTTTAGCTTGCCATAGTTAGTCGTTGTTCCTATCGTGCTTGTTAGGGCTGGCTTGTTATCTTGGGATTGTTGTTGGTTGAATGGTTCGCTAAAGGATAGCTTGGGCGTGTTAGTGGGGTCTAATGACCTCCACAATTTAACTTGATCAATCAGTTAGAACTTGAGGGAGGCGTTAAATGGGGTTAATCTCACTCAAATTGATAGTTTAGATGATCTTACAAACGAGTTAAAAAGAGAAAAAAATAAAGGTTTTGAAAATGTATGCTCTAGCGTTTGATTTAAAGATTGAGATTTTAAAAAAAGAATACGGAAGAACCCTACAATAAAGCCTATGATGATTTAAGGCAAGAATTAGAGCTATTAGGGTTTGAAAACACTCAAGGGAGCGTTTATGTTAATTATTCTAAAGAAAACACTCTAGCACAAGTCTATAAAGCGATCAATAAACTCTCTCAAATTGAGTGGTTTAAAAAGTCTGTTAGGGATATTAGAGCGTTTAAGGTAGAGGACTTTAGCGATTTTACTGAGATTGTGAAATCCTAGTGTTTAGCCAAATTTTTAAAATTCTTGGCAATTATAGAGTGAAAAGCAACGCTTTTTTAGTAAGACTAGGCAGTCATAGTGAGCTGTTTTGTAAATCACCCACACAACTTATAACGCTTAAACCAAATGCTCAAACCAACTACCCCCCTTTTTAGGGATAAATTTAGGGTTAAAACACCGCTCACGCTTTTTTATTTTTTAAACACCCTCGTGTTTCCCGCTTTTTAAATACCCTCGTGTGCGCATTTCCTTGCGCTTCAAAGCCCCTTCATAACGGCGGATTTCAACCTCTGTTTTAGGCTCGTATTTAGGCATGGGGGTGGGTTTGCCATTTTCCACAGCCACCATGGTGAAATAGCATGAATTGGTGTGCGTGATTTCACGAGTTTTAATGTCTTCGCTCAAAACCTTAATCCCCACCTCGCACGAAGTGTTGCCCACATAATTGATGCTGGCTAAAAAAGTGAGCAAATTCCCTACAGGAATGGGGTATTTAAAAGTAACCCCATCCACGCTTAAAGTGACCGTTCCTTTAGCGCAATAACGAGTCGAACACACATAAGCCACTTTATCCAACAAATTCAATAATTCCCCCCCATGCATGACATTGTTGAAATTAGCGGTTGTAGGCACGACTAAATAGCTCATCAATAATTTAGTGCGATCCGCTGTGTCTATAGTGAAATCAAAATGATTGGAATGCGATGATTGTATTTGAGGCATTGCTTCTCCTTAATTAAAATTGGTGTTAAAAACGTTTTTTGTAAAAAACATTCCAAGAACTATATATTAGTAAAAATTAAGTAATATTAAGTGAATATTAGAGGCATTAGAAAAATAATAAGAGGGTTAGCGTTAAATAATGGGCGTTGGAGAGAAAGAAGAGAAAAAAGAAAGCCAAAAGGTGGCGGTTATCACTGGGGCGAGTTCTGGGATTGGGTTAGAGTGCGCGTTAATGCTGTTAGATCAAGGCTATAAGGTCTATGCGCTCTCTAGGCACGCGACTTTGTGCGTAGCGTTAAACCATGCGTTGTGCGAGTGCGTTGATATTGATGTGAGCGATTCCAACGCTTTAAAGGAAGTGTTTTTAAACATCAGCGCTAAAGAAGATCATTGCGACGTTTTGATCAATTCCGCCGGTTATGGGGTGTTTGGGAGCGTGGAAGACACGCCTATTGAAGAGGTTAAAAAACAATTTAGCGTGAATTTTTTCGCCCTTTGTGAAGTGGTGCAGTTTTGTTTGCCCTTATTAAAAAACAAGCCCTATTCTAAGATTTTCAATCTTTCTTCCATAGCAGGGCGTGTGAGCATGCTCTTTTTAGTACATTACAGTGCGAGTAAGCATGCTTTAGAGGCTTATAGCGATGCCTTGCGTTTAGAGCTTAAACCCTTTAACGTTCAAGTGTGTTTGATTGAGCCAGTACCGGTGAAAAGCAATTGGGAAAAAACCGCTTTTTCAGTTGAGAATTTTGAGAGCGAAGATAGCCTTTATGCGTTAGAAGTGAATGCGGCTAAAAGCTTTTATTCTGGCGTGTATCAAAACGCCCTAAGCCCTAAAGCCGTGGCACAAAAAATCGTTTTTCTTAGTATGAGTCAAAAAATCAAGGCCCGCTATTTGATCGGCTTAAAAACCCAGTTGTTGTTGGCGTTGTATCAAATCCTCCCGAGTAGCTGGTATGATTCTTTGTTCAGATTAATCGTTCTTAAAAGGAAGCGTGATGCTTAAAACCTATCATATTGCCTTAGCTTGTGTGATTTTAGCGGTGGTGGTGTTGTTGTTTGGAGGGGAGTCCTTGAGCTTTGAAGAATGGCAAGAAGTGTGCCTGAATGTGAAAAACCACTTTTTGCACAATGAAGAACTGAGCTCTTTAAGTATTATTATTTTAGAAATACGACTACCACGAGTGATTTTAGCACTCTTAGTGGGGGCGAGTTTGTCCGGGAGTGGGGTGGTGATGCAAACGATTTTTAGAAACCCTTTAGTTGATCCTTTTTTACTAGGGATTTCTAGCGGGGCGATGCTAGGCGTGGCGATGGCGATAGCGGTAGTGGAATCTAATATTGCGATTTTGGCGTTTTTTGGGGCGATTTTGGCCAGCCTTGCTGTATTAGCGATGAATAGGGTTTTAGGCAATTCCGTCCTTTCGTTGGTGCTTTCAGGGGTGGTGTTGAGCGCGTTTTTAAGTGCCTTAGCCGGAGCGATAAAATTCTTTGTGATCCCCCAAAAAGCGCAAGCGATTGTCGTGTGGCTTTTAGGGAGCTTGTCTTTAAGCAGTTATAAGGATTGTTTGATCGCTTTCATAGGGCTATCTTTGGGCTTTATCCCGCTCTTTTTGTTAAGGTGGCGCATTAATTTATTGAGCTTGAGCGATGCGCAAAGTTTGAGCTTGGGGATTAACCCGGTGCTGTTGCGATCGCTTTGTTTGGTGTGCGTGAGCGTGGCGAGCGCTTTAGCGGTGAGCGTGTCCGGCACGATTGGCTGGATTGGGTTAGTCATTCCGCATGTGGCGAGGTTGTTTTTTGGGGCGAATTTACAAAAACTGCTTTTAAGCTCTTTGTTAATGGGAGCGTTTTTCTTGCTTTTAGCGGATGTGGTGGCTAAAACCATTACCCCCTATGATTTACCGGTGGGCATTGCGACAAGCGTTTTAGGAGCGCCTTTCTTCTTGTGGCTTTTATTCAGAACTAGGGGGGTGTGATGGTCTTAGAAGTTAAAAACCTGTCCTTTAAATATTCTCAAAAACTCATTTTAGACAAGTTGAGTTTTAGCGTGCCAAAAAACAGCATCACCAGCATTTTAGCGCCTAATGGCTCGGGTAAAACCACGCTTTTAAAATGCCTTTTAGGGCTTTTGAAGCCTTTAGAAGAAACCGAAATTAAAGCGTGTAACAAAGATATTTTACCCTTAAAGCCTTATGAAAAAGCCAAACTAATCGCTTATATCCCCCAAGTGGAATATTACGCGTTTAATTTCAGCGTGCTAGATTTTGTCTTAATGGGGAAAGCGACGCATTTGAATCTGTTCGCTATGCCTAAAGCCAAGCACATTAAAGAAGCCACTAGCGTTTTAGAGCGCTTGGATTTAGAGTCCTTAAAAGATCAAGGCATCAATGATTTGTCCGGCGGTCAAAGGCAAATGGTGCTTTTAGCCAGAAGTTTGTTGCAAAGAACGCCCTTGTTGTTACTGGATGAGCCTACGAGCGCGTTAGATTTAAAAAACCAAGCCCTTTTTTTTGATGCGATTAAAGATGAGATGAAAAAACGAGAATTGAGCGTTTTGGTCAATATCCATGATCCCAATTTGGTTGCTAGGCACTCCACGCATGTGGTCATGCTCAAAGATAAAAAACTTTTTTTGCAAGCTTCCACGCCAATCGCTATGACTTCACACAATTTAAGCGCGCTCTATGACACGCCCTTAGAAGCGATCTGGCATGATAATAAGCTTGTGGTGTATGCGTTGTAGGGGTTGAATTGCCCAATTGCTAAAAATGATTAGGACTTTTAGGCTGATATTGAGAGGAGGGTTTGGTTCTCGCTCTGTGTCCCTATCATAGGGATTTTACAGAGTTTAGTCATCTAGGGCATTCGGTCTTTGTGCATCATCTCCAAAGGCGTAACTCCCCAACACTTCTTGCCGTAGATACGAATGTTTGGGGATATTATACGATATTACGCTATGAATTGGTGGCGTTCATTCTAAACGCTAAAGGCGTTTGGGATTTCTGCTTGAGTGGGTTAAACTTTTTCTTTTGTAAGATTTCTTAAGCCCCATGCCAAAAGCATGGGTTTTAGAATGGTATTAGAAACTATACCTCATTCCTAAATTGGAAGCGAAATGGCTTGCGTTGGAAATCAAATTGTGCAAATAAACCACGCCCAAATTCAAAAACACTTCTTTAGCTAATCGCAATTCCCCACCCATCATCGCTCTTGCATAGGTGCTTAAAGGACTGCGAGCGGCATTGATTTTAAAGGTGTTTAAAGACGCCACATCATTCGATCCAAAGTGAGCGAACTCTTGTAAAACTCCCGCATGCAAATAGAAGTATGAAGTGTCCCCATAATAATAACGCGCTTCCACATTAGCGTTAGCGTTGAATAAATGCTGACTGCTAGAGCCATTACTCAAAGCCACTTTTTGATTGCTGTTGCTTTTAAAGTTGGTTGAACCTAAATGGTTATAGCTCACGCCCACGCTTGGTTTTAACACTAAAGCGTTCCTAAAAAACGCAAAGTCATAACCATAGCTCGCTCTTGCTGTGGCGCTATAGGCTAAGTAATTATAGCTTTGATTCAAATCTCGCAGTAGAGCACTTTTGAAATTCAAGCTTGATTGATCGCTCCCTAGCGCCCCTTGAGCTTCAAAATCAAATTCATGCTGGTTGGCAAAAATACGGCTATACACGCCAAAATTAGCGTTATTAGCCCCAGAGTTAAGAGAGTTCGCTTGATTGCTAAAGGAGCTATAACCATAGCTTCCAAAACCGCCCACAATGGCTTCCACTTCCCCATTAAGGTAAGCGTCTACGCCTGCACTTGTGCCATACAATGAAGCGTTAGAGCCGCTATTCAAGCTCGCTCCCCCAATAGCGTTAGCCCAAACATTGGTGGGTTTTTCATATTTAGGGGCAAATTGATACAACACTTCTGCTGCGCTCTCTAAAGAAGCGAATCTTTGGTCTTTTAAAGCTTGTAAGCGTTGAGCGAACGAGTTAATATGGTTGGTGTGCTTCCTAGAGAGATTGACTAAACGAGAATTTAAAATCATCGCATTACTCAAGCTCAAAGTTTGTAAGCCACTGGTTTTATGCTCTAAACTGGCTACGTTGTTTAAAGTGGTAGTGCTCGCATTCAATTGCTTGGTGATTTCATTAGTGCTTGTGTTATCAATCATTTGTCTGGCATAACCCGCATCATGGCTATCAATCAATAAGGTTTGCAAGAGATCCCTGCCTTGCGCGCCTGAATGGGTATAGAGCGTGTCAATATCTTTAGAGCGGTTAGCCAATTCAAACACGCTTTCAATAGTGCCAAAATCATGCTGATTGATAGCGACTAAATTAGGAGTGGCGCTGTGAGCGAAAGGAGCGTTCTTTACGAGAGCGTAGTTAGCAGAACGCGCATTATTAGTGGTGTTGGTGGGTAAGTTGGTGGTATTGCCACCATTCTCAGTAGGCGTAGAATTGCCTAAATAATACACCGAAATTTTAGAGCCGTTAGCCGTTTTACTGATGCCTATATTTTTCCATGCCTTACCGATAAGATACTTGTAATTGTCAGGGTTGTTCACCATGCTTTGATTGCCGATAGCCATACCGCATGCTTTAATGTCATCAGTATTTCGCACCACACAAGTATCCATGCGGTTATTGTTGTTATAAAGGGCTAGGCGCTCTTTGAATTGCTCTTCTAGATTAACATTACTAATGCCATTGGTACCTGTAGAAACATTACCATAACCAATGATTTTCGCTTTCAATAAAACATGCTCTGTATTTTTAATGAGATCTTGAGCGCTGTTAATCTTGATGAGCGGTTTGTAAAATCCGGTCGCACTGTCTATATCATTATTAAACATCATAGCTGCTGCATTGCCTACATTTAAGGTTGCCACTTGCCCGCCTCGGACCAGATAGTTGATAGTGCCTTGATTGTTGATAAAATCCCCCTGAATGGTTAAATTTGAAAATTGACTATAGTCCATGACCGCATTTTGACCCAGGGTTAGATTATTAAACATAAGTTTTGATGTGCCCCAAGGGTTTTCTGGGGTTGAAGAAGCGAATTTTCTGGTGATTTCAACATTTTTAATATTCCTAGCGTCAAAATAATTCCAAGGGCTATAGTAAAAATCATTGATAACCAGTTTTTCACCGCCTTTAAATTTAACACCGCCAGAAAAGATTGACCTAGTGCCAGTTTCCAAACGCACGGTGTTGATGCGCGATTGACTGCCTATATCTTCGCTAAAATGAGTGTATTCCCCCACACTCACCCCATTGGTTTTAACAATCAATTCATTAATGTTGAAGTTTTTAACGAGCACATTAGTGGAAGCTGTAATGAGCTTGTTGATATTGACTTTGTCTGTAACGCCACTAAAATCTAAGGTGTTGAAACCACCATTACCAGTATCAATACCTTTAAAATTAGCTGTATGAGCATCCACTTTTAAATTCACAAATCTTCCCAAACTAATATCGTTATTAAAAGTGGCTGTGCCGTTTTTGGTATCCGTACCAGCCTTAAACTCAAAATTCGCGCTTGAGCCTGCCAAAGCATAACCACCCACTTGATTATTCACTCTTAAAGGCCCATCAACGGTGATATTCCCAGTTAGATTTTCCACTAATAAAGAACGCCCGCTCGCTTGATTGGACAGATTGACACCGCCTTTGCCGATATGCAAATGAGCCGCATTGGTGGTAAGAGAAGCTTTATACCCTCCCACTCTAATCGTGCCATCAGCGTTAGTGTTGATGCGGTTAATATTGACAACCGTGTCTTTGCCACCCGCAAAAGGCCCATCAATGACTTGCGTGGGTTGAATTTCTGTTTTTTGCGCGCTATTGGGTGGGTTAATGACCTGAGTGTTACTATTATTTTGACTGCTCTCTTGTTTGTCGTTTTTAGCGCTCTCTTGTTTGTCGTTTTTAGCGCCACTTTGAGAAGGGGTATTATTAGGTTTATCCTTATAACCGCCTTCTGGAGGGGCGATAATGTTTAGCCCCGCGCTTTGCCACAAATCCAGTGTGCCAATATGAGTCTTGTTACTAGCGATAATGCCTGCTTGAGCGGCGTTTTTATCGCCCACAGTGAGATGGTTAAAATTCACTTCTCCTGTCACTTTTGAAGTGTTTATCGTGCTGTATGAAGGGGTCAGATACGCTCCCACATATTGCAAGCGACCCATCCACACATTACCCATTAATTTAACGCTGTTTGAAGCCAAATTGAGCGTGGCGCCATCATAAAGAGAAATTTCAGCGTTTTTATCGCTAGTGATCCTCTCTGAAGCTTGCAAAGTCAAAACCGTAGAGCTGGCTTTCCTCCCGGCTCCAGAACCCACACGATTGTTGATTTCTACAAAATTATCAATTGAGATATTTTTAGCGTTGAAATCCACTCTCGTGGTGCGATCAGCACTATCCTTATAGCTTGTGAAAGAATTGCCATTGAATTGGCCCAAGCGTAAAGTGGCTTTTTGCATATTGACATCTAAATCCCCGCCAGTAAAGTTTCTTAGCCCTGAGAGGTTATAAGTCCCTACAGCGTCTTTCATATCCACTTCAAGCTTGTTCTGCTGCCCGCCTTTGACCCAATAATGCCTAGCGGCGTTCCCCCAGTCCCAACCTCCATCAATCTTACTGGATAAAAGGGATCTGTATAAGTCGTATTCCTTGTTAGGGAATTCATTAAAGCCTTTTCCTGCTTGAATGCGCCAAACTTTATCGGGTTTATCTGGGGTTTTATTGGCTTCTTCGGCTTGTTTGAGCCCCCAGCTAAGAAGCCCTGAAACCGTTCCTACAGCGGTGCCTGTAGCGATACCCCCAACAATGGCTGGAATGATCACGGTCGTGAAAAAGGCGGCATGACTTTGTTGCGGTATGGCGCTAATCAACGCTCCTGCTAAAACGAGAGAAACTAAAGGGCGATTCATTTTGCGGTGTGTTTGTTGTATTTCCATTTTCTTCCTTTCTTTTTGTAAAACGATTTTTGCACAAAGGGTGCGACTTTAGACTAGAAAATTTCTGTTGCATTTACGATTAAGGCTATAAATATATAGTATCTACAACCAATATTCAATTTATATCAAATTAAAGTAAACGAAAATAAAACTCAACAAGATTAAAAAGCAATATTACTAGAATTTGTGGTTAGAATGTGTAAATAGGTAAAATTTGAAAAGTTTAAAAAGCCTCTCTTACTGAAAATTTTGGTTAGAATGTGTAAAAAGGTAAAATTGGAGGCGTTTAAAAAAGCTTCTCCCAAATCGTGCCTTGTGGGGTGTCCATCAAAGCGATTTTTTGTTGTAAAAGCTCTTCTCTGATGCTATCGGCTTTTAAAAAATCTTTTTGCTCTTTGGCGTGTTTTCTTTCTTCTATCTTGTTTTCAATTTCTTGTTTTTCACTCTCGCTCACGCCTAACTGGAAATACGCGCTAGGGTCTTTAAACCCGATGCCAAGCAGTTCTTCTATGAATTTCAAATTCGCTAAAATCTCGCCGCTTCAAAGCCTTGTTTTTAGGGTTTTGATCCAGTTTTTCATTAGTAGAAGAAAGCATGCTTTCTAAAACGCTCAACGCTTTAGAAACGTTTAAATCATCTTGCATGCACTCTAAAATTTCTTTTTTAAAATTTGGGTTTATTCCTCCCAAAGTCCCTAAAACGCGCTGTTTCAAACGATAGATTTTATCCAAGCGTTTTTTACTCACTAACAAGTCTTCTTCATTGAAATTCAAAACAGAGCGATAATGCACCCCTAGTAAGTAATTGCGCAAAATTTCGCCATCATAGTTTTTCAAGGCGTCTTTAACAAAAAAGCTATTCCCTAAACTTTTAGACATTTTTTCGTTATTGATATTCACAAAGCCATTGTGCATCCAGTATTTAGCGATCTCCACGCCAAAGGCGCAACGGGTTTGGCACGCTTCATTTTCATGGTGGGGGAATAACAAATCCGCTCCGCCTGCATGGATGTCAATTTGATAAGGGGCGTTAGCGAGCGCTAAAGTTTCAAAAACCATGCTAGAGCATTCTATATGCCAGCCAGGGCGCCCTTTGCCTAAAGGGCTATCAAAACCCACATCATTATCCCCCTTATAGCTTTTCCATAACACAAAATCCTGCTCAAGCCGTTTTTCTTGCACCAAACCGATACGGCTAAATTCCACGCTGCTATTATGCATGCTCAAAGAGCCGTAATCTTTATCCTTGCTCGTGTCTAAATAAATATCCCCATTAGAGACTTGATAAGCGAAATTTTTTTCTAAAAGCGTTTCAATCATACGCACCATAGCGTCTAAATACTCGCTCGCTTTAGGCTCTAGGCTGGGTTTTTTCACGTTCAAAGCGTTTAAATCCCTTGTGTAAGATTCAATATAAATGCTGCTTAATTCTTGAATGCTTTTGCTTTCTTTTAAGGCTTTGTTGATGATCTTATCGTCAATATCCGTGAAATTCCTTACTAGCATCACTTCATAGCCGCTCAATTCAAGCGTGCGCCTCAACAAATCAAAAGCAATTGCGCTCCTGGCATGCCCTAAATGAGCGTCATCATACACCGTAGGCTCGCACACATAAATATTCGCCTTTTTTTCAACTAAAGGCTCAAAAGGGACTTTTTGTTTTAATTTGGTATCATAAATAAACATTTAAAAACCTTGAAAATAATAAAATAAATATAAATGTGTAACCCACGATTTGAACGCTAAGAGTAATAAGATTTCCACGCAAGCGAGGAAAAGGATTACAAGCCATGATTTTAAATTCTTGATTATACCCAAGAATGGTTGAAAGCCAAACGCTTTTATCGTTAAAACAAATAAAAACAGCCCGCTCAAGCTATTCGCTAACGCCAAACCCAAAACCCCTAACAAAGGCATTAAACTCAAAGAAGCCGCTAAACCTAAAAAAAGCGAAATTAAAGAGATTTTAGCCGCTTTTTTTTGCTCTAATTTCGCATAAAGCCACAAAGAAAAGAGTTTAGTTAGCCCAAAAGGGAGCAAGCCTAAAAGATAGAGCGAAAAGACTTGCGAAGTGATTAAGGTGTCTTTAGGGCTAAACTGCCCCCTTTCAAATAAAAGCTCGGTGATTTCTTGACTTAGCATGATCCCCCCAATGCTGCAAAAGAGCAAAACGCCCACCAAGAAAAACCACGCCTTTTGCAAGCGTTGTAAGACTAAATCCTGCTGATTGTTTTTAAGCGCGATCGCAATGCTAGGGAAAAGGGCTGTGGAGATAGCGATAGCAAATAACGCTAAAGGGAGCTGGAAGACTCTGTTAGCGTAATACAAATAAGACACGCTCCCGCTCGCTAAAAAAGAGGCGATCGTGGTGTCTAAAAAAGAAGCGATCTGAGCGCTAGAATTGCCTAAAACGCTGGGGAGGAATTGCTTGAAAAACGCTTTTAGGTCCTTTTTAGCCCTTTTAGAGCGGTATTCTTTTTTGAGCGCGTTTTTAGTCTTAAAGCTCAACAACCCCTTAAATAATAAATTCCATAAGCCCAATTTTATTAAAGGATAAAAATGCAATAAAATTTGAGCCACGCCCCCTAAAAGCACGCCGTAGCTCAAATAATACAACGCTTCTAAATGCGTTTTTTCTTTAGAAATAAAAAGGGCTAAAATCATGCATAAATTGAGTAAGCTTGCGCTATAAGCGCTGGCAAAAAAGCTGTGTTTGTATTGCAAGAGTGCACCTAAAAAAGTGGTGATAAACACCAATAAAAGATACCAAAAATTGATCGCTACAATAGGGGCACATAGTTTGAGCGTTTCTTCATCAAAGCCGTAAGCTAGGAGTTTGGTTAGCCATAAGGGATTGAGCGCCACTAATAAGCACCACATGAATAAAACGCCACAAAAAATAAGCCCTACTAAACTCGCAAAGCTCCCTTTAATGGAACTTCGTATGAAGCTCGGTAAAAAGCTTTGAGAAAAAGAGCCCTCCGCAAAAATACGCCTGAATAGATTAGGCAATTTGAAAGCCACAAAAAAAATATCGCTATACACCCCAGCCCCTAGAATATTAGCCATCATCAAATCCCGTAAAAAGCCAAAAATCCTAGAGCATAAAATCCCTAAGCTATTCGTTAAAAATATTTTTTTTAGCATATCAGTCGCAGTTATTACCTAATTTTCAGTGTTTTTTTGTTAGCATATTCCTTTTTTCAAATTCTTACATTATACCATTTAAGGATTAAAAAATGAGCTTGGAGCGTTTTGCCCCTATAAAAGTTGAGCGGTGCAAAGACATTCAAAAAGAATTAAAAAAAGCGGTCGCTGAAAATAAATTGCAAACAGAAGATCTATGGTTTGAGATTTTAAAAACTTCTATTTTTATCAAAAACAGCGCTAAAGACGATTTTAGCGAGGCTTTTGGTGGGGAATTGCAACAATTAGAAGAAGAGGAATACTATGAAAAAAAAGAGCTAACCCTTTATCAAACCCACGACATTAAAATCAAATCAAACGCTTATAAACGCTTTTTTGAAGTAAAAGTGGATGAAGATTTAAGCAAAATAGAAATTATTTTAGACGAGTGTTTTATTGTCCTAGACACTGAAGAGCATTACCAAGAAATGTTTGCGTATATTAAGGAGTGTTTAGCCTTTCAAGGCGTGGTGTTTCGCCACCTTTCACAAATGTATGAAAATTTAAAAACAGAATTAAGAAAATATCAAAAAGAAGCCCAAAATAAGCGCTTTATTTTATACGCTTCTTCAACCTTTATCCCTAATACAGAAGAGCAATCCCATTTTTTATTAGAAGAAGAATACCTTCCAACGCATACCATTCCCTTAAGCGATCAAGAAGAATCTTTTGTTAAAGAGAATTATTATATCGCTAAAGAAAATCAAAAAGTCGCTTGCGTGAATTACCCCAAACAAGGCAGAGATGACTGTAACCTTAAGGGTCTTTATATTGAATTGCCTAAAGTTGCCCATTCGCCCACCCCCATAGGGCATGACAAAAACGCTTTTGAAGAAAGAGAAGAAAATAACGCTTTAGTGTATTACTCCAAAGCCTTACAAGGGGTTAAAATGGAAAAAGGGCGTTTGGTTTCTAAGCAAAATTTTATCTTTAAAAACGGGATCAAATCCATTGAAGTGCCTAATCTTTTAGGGGGAGTGGAGAGCGGGTTAGCTTTAGAGATTCAAGCTAAAGACGAATTGAGCGATGCGATTGATTCTAATCTTATTTTAGAAGCGAGTGCGATTAACATTAAGGGCAATGTGGGCAAGAACGTGATCTTAGTAGCTAAAGAAATCACTATAGAGGGGCAAATCCACCCTGAAAGCTATGTCTATGCTAATAAAGCGCGCATCACTAACCATAAGGGCGTGTGCTACGCTAAAGAGTTTGAGTGCAAGTATTTGGAGCGCGCTAAAGTGTATGCCAATAGCGTTAAAGTGGAAGCGAGCGCGGGGAGCGTGGTCTATGCGAAAGAAATCGCTTTAGAAAAGCTCAAAAGCGACAACAAGCTGTATTTTTCCAAGCAATGTTTGATTGATGAGGTGGATGGCAATGGCAACCGCTTTATTTTTTACGCTTTTGGGGGGCGAGAAAACCAAGAAGAATTGAAAAACGCCAAACAAAAACTCAATGCCTTAGGGGTAAAATCTAAAAAAATCATCGCTCAACACCAGTCCTTAAACCATTTAGTCAAAAACCATCAAGCCATCATGGAAAAGCTTAAAAACGCCACTGAAGAAATCAAACGCTCTTTAATGCAGCAAGAAAGCGTGAAAGACGCTTATAGCGAGTTTATGTTTGCTTTGAAGCGTTTGAAAATCCTAAAAGCTCAAATGTTAGAATTGCAAAAAATCAATAACGAATGCTACGCTAAACTCATCAGCATAGAAAACAGCTTCCAGCATGCAAGCATTATGACTAAAAACCCTTTCAAGCAAGAAAATATCGTGATTTATCATCGCAATTACCCTAAAGTGAGCAACTTGAGCGCCATGTTAAGCCATAATGAAAGCGTGAACGTGATCTATGAAGATCATAAAATCAAAAAAATCCCTAAAAGCGCTATAAAAGGCTAGAGCAAGAAATAAAAAAGGGATAAAATGATAGTGGGTTTGATAGGGGTTGTGGAAAAAATCTCCGCTTTAGAAGTGCATATAGAAGTGCAAGGGGTTGTTTATGGGGTGCAAGTTTCTATGCGAACGGCTGCTTTGCTTCAAGCGGCCTAAAAAGTGCGTTTGAAGATCTTACAAGTGATTAAAGAAGATGCACATCTTTTATACGGGTTTTTAGAAGAGGGCGAAAAAATCCTTTTTGAAAGGCTTTTGAAAATCAATGGGGTAGGGGGGCGTATCGCTTTAGCCATTCTTTCAAGCTTTTCGCCGAATGAATTTGAAAACATTATCGCCACCAAAGAAGTCAAAAGACTCCAGCAAGTCCCAGGTATAGGGAAAAAGCTCGCTGATAAGATCATGGTGGATTTGATTGGCTTTTTCATTCAAGATGAAAACAGACCCGCACGCAATGAGGTTTTTTTAGCCCTAGAGAGTTTGGGCTTTAAAAGCACTGAAATCAACCAAGTCTTAAAAACCCTAAAACCCAATCTCAGCATAGAAGCAGCGATTAAAGAAGCCCTACAACAACTGCGTTCTTAAAAAAAGGTTTTTGGGTTATCGTGCATGATAGAGCGTAGGATAGCCTAATAAGATAAAGTAGGGAACGAGTGGAACAGAAGCTAAAGAATACGCCTTAAATATCGTTAAAACGATACCGGAAGTGATTGACAAAGGCGTTAAGGTTGAACAAAACGGCAGAGCAGCTATTGAATACCAAAATATAAGAGTAGGTTTAAAAGATAATTGGAAAGGAGAAAAATTACCTAATCATTGGATGATAACAGGATATGAGAAGACAGAGAGTAGCGGAAGTTTATACGCTCATCCACTAATGACAAAGAGTGAGACTCTACCCTTAAACTCTATTGAAAATAATCCTACTCAAAAACCTTTAACCAGTCAAGAGGATTTATTAAAAAATACAGAAAATTTAAACGAAACCACACAAGAAACTAAAAATTTAAGCCCCTTAACACAAATGCAAGCATAAAAGCATGAGCTAATGCTAAAAACAATGCAAAAAAATGTATAAAACGAAATGATAAGGATAAATCTATAAAAAACATTAGCAAAATCTCAGAAATAGCAATTGACCATCAGTTATGAGCTGAGTGCTAGACATATTTGATAAAGCTAATGCGTTGGAACTTTAACATAAAAAATTAAACACAAGGAGTAAGAAATAAAAAAAAAGCCTCACCTTGACCATACACAAGCCCTTTCGTCTTATGTGTCAGGGTCTATTGGCGCACTTAAAGCGTTTTTAGTATGGGTTAGAAAATTATTCTCTAACCCACGCCTTGATAATATTAGCGCAAAAACATTAAACAATAGAAATAGTGGATTAGCTTTAAAAACGATATATAAATTAAAGTTTTAAGAATAATACGAAAAGCGTTACAAGACACCAAACCCTCTAAGGGGCAACCATAGGTCGAGTTCCTATAGCGATGTCTTTAGAAATGCTACCACAAAAACCCCAACAAAGCAAAATAACGGCTTAAATTTTTGAGAGTGTAAGGAGAATGAATGAAAAACAAAAATGATGTTAAAGCAGAGATTGACAAGGCGGACATTATCCACTCTTTCATTCCGCAGGATAGCTGAAAATGCTAAAAAGCAATGAGTGGGCTACCATTGAAACTATAAAACAAAAATTTTAAGTCAAGGAAGTTAAGAAATGAAAACGAGCGAAAGCTATAACCAAATCCTAGAAAAAGCGAGAACGATAATGGATAAGGCGAATCATTAAAGAGTGAGTGGGTTATTATAAGGTTTGAAAAGAAAACAGGAAATCTTAGAGAGCAAGCTAAGTTTATAGACCCTAGCTTAATTACAAAAGACGGAGAGCGTTCAGCTTCTTCTTTAAACTCTAATAACCCCAATCCTACCACAAAAGAATAAGTAAGGCAATAAACTACCCAAACTTACCCAGTCAGTATGAGAAAAATAAGCCTAAAAACCCCTTTAAAAATTCTGGCTTTATTCTAATCAAATGCCAATAATTGAGCTTTTAAAAAATGATTTTTTAAACTCTATAAAAATGAAGTAAGCCTTTTTATGGTTTAGTTTAAGCCCAGTTGGTTTTAGTGAGATTTTCTCTGATTGAAAAAAGCTTGTCTTTGACTTCGTTACTGCTCAATTTCCTCACTTTATCCGAATTGTATTTCAAGTCCTGGCTAAGAAGAGACAATCTGTTAGACAAATCGGCAATATCCACCCTTAACCCCTCATCTCTGGCTAATTTGAGCGCAGGGATTAGATCCGTATCTTTTGAAAATATCAAAATCCTATCAGCTATTTTTTTAAAGGCTATTCTTTGAATGTCAAGACCCATGAGCATATCCACCTGCTTTTGTTCTAATAACGCCCTATAACTCCCATCAAACTCCACTCTTATTGCATTTAACTTAGTCCTCCCTAACCTCAATTCCACTTGATCCAATGAAGCCAGATCGTGTTGGAAATTTTCCACATCGCTATAAATCTTCTCCCATTTTGTCGCTTCACTGCTTTGTAAGATCTCTTCAATGTCGTTGCTGGTGAAGATTTTCATTTCTGTTCCCGGATTTTTTTCATTTTGGAGGGTGTCATTCCTTTTATCCCATAACGCATGTTCAAAATCAAAGGGTGGGGTGGTATAAAAGTAAATACGACTGATCCATTCATCATCCAGTAAAAAAGCCCTAATAGTAACGATCACATCTAAAGCGATATTATAATTAACGCATTTTGTTTGTTTAATATCGCGCCTGAAATTCTCCCAATCCACTAGTATGATTGTGTTTGCTTTCATTTATTGCTCCCTTATTTATACGCTAAATTTTTTAAAAGTTCTTAATGCAATCTTGTATTTTGCGCTAACAAGAAACATGGATATAATAATAGCGTTTTTTAAACCTTGCAATTAAATAATAGGAATGATTGATGCGTATTTTAGGAATAGACCCAGGCAGTAGGAAATGCGGGTATGCTATCATTTCTCACGCTTCCAACAAGCTTTCTTTGATCACGGCCGGGTTCATTAATATTACCACGACACGCTTGCAAGAGCAAATTTTAGATTTGATAGAAGCCTTAGATTGCTTATTGGATCGTTATGAAGTCAATGAAGTAGCGATTGAAGATATTTTCTTTGCGTATAACCCTAAAAGCGTGATCAAGCTCGCGCAATTCAGGGGGGCGTTGTCCTTAAAGATTTTAGAAAGGATCGGTAATTTCAGCGAATACACGCCCCTACAAGTCAAAAAAGCCCTTACCGGTAACGGGAAAGCTGCTAAAGAGCAAGTGGTCTTTATGGTCAAACGCTTGCTTAACATCACAAGCGAAATCAAGCCTTTGGATATTAGCGATGCGATAGCCGTTGCTATCACGCATGCGCAACGCTTAAAGCTCCACTAACTACCATTTGTAAGCCACTTCAAAACGCGCATTAAACCCGGGCTCAGCGATCGCTCTTTTAACAGCGTCAGTGCCTGGCATATCCGGACTCATGACATAAGGGCTTGTTTGATCCACATAGAATTTGTTGAAAACGTTATTAAACACGGCTGAAAGCAACAAACCTTTCCAATGGCTTTTGGTTTTAGGACTCCAATTGATATAAAAATTACTCACGCCATAGCCCGGTTTATGCATATGCACCAACCCTAATTTAGATCCGCATTTGGCTAAATCGGTAGGGGTTTTGGGTTTTTCAGCCGTCCCGTAATCGGGCAAGTAAATATCAAACCCGCAATAATCCAAACCGGTAACAAAGCGGCTAAGCCAAGCAAGATTGATCCCTGTTTTGGGGATGGTGTAATCCAATTTGATGATAAAAACATTACCGGTGCTTGCGGCAAGCTCATAGCTATCCGCCATTAAATACCCCCTAGTGGTGGGTCAGGTGCGCGAGACCCCTACATTCAAACTCACGCCCTTGTATCTAAAAGTCCCACCCACTTCATAGCCATAAATCCTAATCGCTTGACTCAAATTGGTTACAATCAAATTTTGCGCGTATTGTGAGATGAAATTATCCAAAGCCTGATAAAACGCCGCAGCCCTCCCGCTAAAATACTGGCTTGAATAGTCAATATTAAATTCAGCGTTAGAGCCCACTTCAGGCTTGATGTTTTTGGCGTATCGTAAATCGTTTTGACGCATGTACACGCCATCTCCTGGCATCACCCCCCTTGTAACTTGAGAATAAGTGATTTTTAAAGATAAAGGCTCAATGGGGCTTAGCACAAGAGCTGCGCTAGGGCTAAAGCCTTGAGTGTAGCGGTGGTTCCAATCCTTGTCATAAAGCGTGTATGCATCCCACCTAACCCCGGCTCCAAAAGTGATGATTTTATGAGGCGAGTAATTCGCTTGCACATAGCCTCCATAAATATTCCCATTGGCTTTCCCTCTTTGGCATAGCGTAGGGTCATTAGGGTTATTATCCACAAGGCTGCAAGCGATTTGTTTTTGTCCTTTATCATCAGTATAAACTTGATTAGGTCTGTATAATTCTGATTTGGGGATACGAGCGTCAAAAACGCTTAAATTTTGGTAGTTGAATCCGTATTCAAAAAGGCTGTCTGTGGCTTCATCAATCACATGAGCGACTTTTAGGTTTAAGCCGGTGTTGTTTAAAAACAGATTTCTAGGTTGTGAGCTTGGTTTATCCACATCAGAAAAGCTTGGGGTGCAATACCCGCCTTCAACGCATGGGTAATTTTCTCTTTCCCATGCGCTCGCTAAAGAAGTGGGGAATTTGGCATAAACGCCATTAGGATCAAATAAAGGATCAAATTGAGCGTTCCTGATGCTTGTATAAAGGGTAAAATCTAATCGTGGGTCGCCAAAAGAATTTCCCGCTTCCCTTTTGTATTGTAATGAAAGATTGTTAGCGCTATTAATGGAGTGATACAAATACCTTGTGAAACTATCTAACACATTAGGACACCCTTGAGAACTATCAGGGCTGAAAGGGGCTTCACAAGGATAGGCTAACCCTATAGCGTTGCTCCTTAAGGGGCGTGTGGCGTTATCTCGTGTCATGTTCCAGCTGAAAGTGAGCGTGTCTCTGTCGCTCAAATAACCATTCATTTTAATCAAAGCGTTGTTCTGTTCGCTAGGGGTTCCTGGCTCTTTATCGTCCTGTGTGGGTTTGAAAAGGTTTTTCATCGCTGTGGCGCCGCTTCTATAATAGAAGATGTTTTGGTGCGTGTAGTAAGCGATAATATCAAAATGAGTGCTTTGATAAGCCGATCTAAAAGTCTCTCTGTCCCCAAAATTGGTATAAAAACTCACCGCCCCGCTAGCCGCATAATTTTTCCCCCTAGGGATAAAATCAGCCGCTCCTTTAGTCTCCATTTTAATCACTCCCGCAATCGCTCCTAGCTCCGCGCTCGCATTAGCCGCGCCTTTGGTAACTTCCACGCTTTTGAGCATGCCAGGGTCAATCACGGTGTTGCCTTGGTGGTGGTAGATATTGCCATTTTGCGCAGCCCCATCCACTGTAACCCTTAAAAGCCTGTCTTCAATGCCTCTCACATAGATTTTCTGCCCCATCACGCTCCCTCCGCCCACATTCACATCAGGGTTAGTCCTAAACAGGTCTTTGACTTCATTGCTTTGGCGTTGATCCAATTCTTTAGAAGTGACTTTAAACTCATTGTTATAAGTGAAAATCCTTTTAGCTTGGGTGGTAACCTTGCCTAGAGTGTGATCCTCACTATAGCAAGTCTCAGCGAGTAGGGGTAAACATAAAGCGTATCTAAGCTTTGGGTATGATCTTAAAAACATCCAACAACTCTCCTTAAATTTAAAAATTCAAAAAATAAAAATAAAAAAAAAAAAAACAAAATCCGTCAATGCATTGAGATAGAATAGTATAATAATTATTATTAAAACTAGATTAAAAATAAAATTTTGTTTTTAATCTTTCTTATTTTCATTAATTGTTACAAATAGAAATACTTAAGGGGTTTTTTTATTCTTAAAAAAAGGATTTTTTAAGGAAATTGAATCTTGTTAGTCTTTGTATAACAAATTATGTAATAATCCCCACAAGTAATTGGCTTAGTGTCATATTACGAAGATTTAAGATCATAAAAGGAAAAAAGATGGTTAATAAAGATGTGAAACAAACCACTGCTTTTGGTGCTCCCGTTTGGGATGACAACAATGTGATTACAGCCGGTCCTAGAGGTCCTGTTTTATTACAAAGCACTTGGTTTTTGGAAAAGTTAGCGGCGTTTGACAGAGAAAGGATCCCTGAAAGGGTGGTGCATGCTAAAGGAAGCGGGGCTTATGGCACTTTCACCGTGACTAAAGACATCACTAAATACACTAAAGCGAAAATTTTCTCTAAAGTGGGCAAAAAAACAGAATGCTTTTTCAGATTTTCTACCGTGGCTGGTGAAAGAGGCAGTGCGGATGCGGTAAGAGACCCTAGAGGTTTTGCGATGAAGTATTACACTGAAGAAGGTAACTGGGATTTAGTAGGGAACAACACGCCTGTTTTCTTTATCCGTGATGCGATCAAATTCCCTGATTTCATCCACACTCAAAAACGAGATCCTCAAACCAATTTGCCTAACCACGACATGGTATGGGATTTTTGGAGTAATGTTCCTGAAAGCTTATACCAAGTAACATGGGTTATGAGCGATAGAGGTATCCCTAAATCTTTCCGCCACATGGATGGTTTTGGCAGCCACACTTTCAGTCTTATCAACGCTAAAGGCGAACGCTTTTGGGTGAAATTCCACTTTGAAACCATGCAAGGCGTTAAGCACTTGACTAATGAAGAAGCCGCAGAAATCAGAAAGCATGATCCTGATTCCAATCAAAGGGATTTATTCAATGCGATCGCTAGAGGGGATTTCCCAAAATGGAAATTAAGCATTCAAGTGATGCCAGAAGAGGACGCTAAGAAGTATCGATTCCATCCGTTTGATGTTACTAAAATCTGGTATCTCCAAGATTATCCGTTGATGGAAGTGGGCATTGTGGAGTTGAATAAAAATCCTGAAAACTATTTCGCAGAAGTGGAGCAAGCGGCATTCTCTCCGGCTAATGTCGTTCCTGGAATTGGCTATAGCCCTGATAGGATGTTACAAGGGCGCTTGTTCTCTTATGGAGACACACACCGCTACCGCTTAGGTGTTAATTATCCTCAAATACCGGTTAATAAACCAAGATGCCCGTTCCACTCTTCTAGCAGAGATGGTTACATGCAAAATGGGTACTACGGCTCTTTACAAAACTATACGCCTAGCTCATTGCCTGGCTATAAAGAAGATAAGAGCGCGAGAGATCCTAAGTTCAACTTAGCTCATATTGAGAAAGAGTTTGAAGTGTGGAATTGGGATTACAGAGCTGAGGATAGCGATTACTACACCCAACCAGGTGATTACTACCGCTCATTGCCAGCTGATGAAAAAGAAAGGTTGCATGACACTATTGGAGAGTCCTTGGCTCATGTTACCCATAAGGAAATTGTGGATAAGCAATTGGAGCATTTCAAGAAAGCTGACCCCAAATACGCTGAGGGAGTTAAAAAAGCTCTTGAAAAACACCAAAAAATGATGAAAGACATGCATGGAAAAGACATGCACCACACGAAAAAGAAAAAGTAACCCTTTTCTTTAAGCGTTCTTATTTTTTAGGAACGCTTTGTCTTTCAAAATTTAGGTTTTTGGATACTCATCAATCCTTTGGTGGTGTGTCCTACTTTTTCATTCATTCAACGAATTTAAAAATTACAATAAAGAGTTATAGTTATGAAACGAAGGGATTTTATTAAAACGACTGCTTTAGGCGCTACAGGTGCTGTTTTAGGAGCACAGATTTTGCAGGCAGAAGAAAGCAAAGGGAGTGCTGCAAAATATAAAATAGAGGCTGAGTACAGCATTGATTTTGATTCTGCAGAACACACTTCACTTTTCATTCCCATGCCAAGCGTTGTAGCGAGCAATGTGCATTTACAAGGCAATCATGCCAGCTATAAAAGCATGCTCAATTTTGGAGTGCCTTATTTGCAAGTGGATTTTTTAAAAAGCGCTCAAAAAAAGCAAGTCCATTTGTCTTATGAGATCGCTAGCTATCAATTGAATGAGCGTTTGTTTGAAACGAGCGATTTTGTAGCAATGGGGCGTTATGAAAGAGACGATGCGAGCGTGGCTAACATTGCCAACCAGCTCAAGGGAACAACCCCTAAAGAAAGCGTCCGTAACTTTTATGCGTTCATCAAGCATGAGATGCCCAAGAGACAGAAGGCTTTAGAGGGTAAAGAAAATTTACCCAAGCGTGAGAGTTTGCCTTGGTTTGCAACCATTTCAAAAGAGAGCATGTTTGTGTCCTTATGCCATGCGTGTGGGATTAAAAGCGCTGAAGTGCAAGGCTTGAAACTGGGTCAAAACAGCGTGGTGAAAAACGCTCCTAGAGTGGAAGTGTATTTGAAAGATTCATTTCTAGCGTTTGATTTTCAAAATAATCACAAGGAAGTCTTTATCCCGTTGAACCGCCATAAAGACATGCAATTAGATACTGCCTTGTTGGCGACTTTTGGCGATGCCTTTGCCCTTGTAGATGGTAGGGATTTGAATAACTATGAGAGCAAGTTATTTGAAAAAAGAGTAACCTATACGATTGTCTAAAGGCATGGGATTTAGGAATCTTCCTTAATGGTGAGCTTTCCTTTTTAGGAGGGTTTGCAAAAAGGATTTGAAAGGGTTGTCTTATGCGAGAATTTTTTAAGAAACTTGGCACAGAATACGCTTCCAAGCTGTTTTTGGTTTATTGGCTTAGATGGATGTTGAGCGCGTTGGTGATGCTACCTTTTATGGAGATTTTTTATTATTTCAATTTTCCGTTGTGGCTCAATCTTTTCTTGGGGCAAACCATTGGAGCGGTGATTTTTTTCAAGTTGGACAAGTTGATTTTTTCTAAAAAATGATTTTTACAAGCCTAAAAAGCCACTAAGCTTTTTCTTAAGCTTTTGTATTTTCCTAAGCTTTTTTGAGGAATTCAGATTTTAAAGACAAGCTCTGCCCTTCTATTTTACAATCCACATTGTGATCGCTATTGACAAGCTTGATATTTTTGATTTTGGTGCCTTTTTTAAGCACTAAAGATGAGCCTTTAACTTTTAAATCCTTAATGAGAATGACCGAGTCCCCATTTTGTAAAAGATTATTGTGGCAATCTTTAACGATCAATTCTTCATTATTAACTTCATTTTCATTCCACTCATACAAACAGCTAGGGCAAATTAGTTGTGCGCCATCATGGTAGGTGTAAGCGTCGTTGCATTTAGGGCATGGGGGTAAATCTTGCATGATAATTGTCCTTATCGTGGTGTTAGTGCTACCATGTTATCTAAAGCAAGGTTATAAAACGCTTTATTTTGATCAGTATCAACCCCCTAAGATCGTATGACGAAAAATTATCGCCTGCTTAGCTCAAGCCATTTAATATTTTAAAAAATTCTTTTAGCATTTTTTAATATTATCAATTTAAGTTTTTTCTAGCTAGCATTCAAAAATCTCTTTTTAAAATAGGTTACTAAATGTTACCAATAAGTTAAAATTTATTAAAATAATCATAATGATTAAAGATTTTAACCACTATTGTAGAAAAATAATAAGAGAGTTTGCAAAAACTCTCATTAAAAACAAGGAGCAAAAAAGATGAAAAAAGTGGGCTTTCTTTTTTTAGTGCTGATGGCTATCGCTGTTATGAGTTTAAACGCTAAAGATCCAAATGTGTTGCGTAAGATTGTTTTTGAGAAATGTTTGCCCAATTATGAGAAAAATCAAAATCCTTCGCCATGCATAGAAGTCAAACCCGATGCCGGCTATGTGGTTTTAAAAGATATTAACGGCCCGTTGCAATATTTGTTGATGCCAACGACTCACATTAGCGGTATTGAAAGCCCTTTGTTGCTTGATCCTTCTACGCCTAACTTTTTTTACTTATCCTGGCAAGCGCGCGATTTTATGAGTAAAAAATACGGCAAACCCATTCCTGATTATGCGATCTCTTTGACGATCAACTCTAAAAAAGGGCGATCGCAAAACCATTTTCACATCCATATCTCTTGCATTAGCCTTGATGTGCGCAAACAGCTGGATAATAATCTAAAAAAAATCAACAGCCGTTGGTCGCCATTACCGGGCGGTTTGAACGGGCATAAATATTTGGCGCGTCGGGTAACAGAGAGCGAATTAGCGCAAAAAAGCCCGTTCATCATGCTTAATAAAGAAGTGTCTAACGCGCACAAACGCATGGGGGACTATGGCTTAGCGGTGGTGCAACAGAGCGATAATTCCTTTGTTTTGCTAGCAACACAATTTAACCCATTGACTTTAAATCGCGCTTCAGCCGAAGAAATTCAAGATCATGAATGCGCGATTTTGCGTTAAGGCGGATTAGATTCTTAATTTTGAGCGATAGTCTTTAAAAAGCGTAATTGGGGTAGTGTTACAAAACCCCCTATCCCCTTATGAATTTGACCGATCTTTTTGATTAACAAAACTTTAAAATCCGCAACCAATTATTTTAAAAAGCTATTTAGGAACGACTTTTGCTTTATTTGGCATAGATTGAATTTCTTTACATTAAAGGATAACCATGCTTAGGTCTTTATGGTCTGGTGTCAATGGGATGCAAGCCCACCAAATCGCTTTGGATATTGAGAGTAACAATATTGCGAACGTGAATACCACTGGGTTTAAATATTCTAGGGCTTCTTTTGTGGACATGCTCTCTCAAGTCAAACTCATCGCTACCGCGCCCTATAAAAACGGGTTAGCAGGGCAGAATGACTTTTCTGTGGGGCTTGGGGTAGGCGTGGATGCGACGACTAAAATCTTTTCACAAGGCAATATCCAAAACACAGATGTCAAAACCGATCTAGCGATTCAAGGCGATGGCTTTTTTATCATTAGCCCTGATAGGGGGATCACGCGCAATTTCACCAGAGATGGGGAGTTCCTTTTTGACTCGCAAGGGAGTTTGGTTACCACCGGTGGGCTTGTGGTGCAAGGGTGGGTGAGAAACGGGAGCGATACCGGCAATAAAGGGAGCGATACGGACGCTTTAAAAGTGGATAACACCGTACCTTTAGAAAACATTAGAATTGATCCGGGGATGGTGATGCCAGCCAGAGCGAGCAACCGCATTTCTATGAGGGCGAATCTAAACGCTGGAAGGCATGCCGATCAAACAGCGGCGATATTCGCTTTGGATTCTTCAGCCAAAACCCGCTCAGATGGCATTAATCCGGTGTATGATTCAGGCACGAATCTTGCTCAAGTCGCCGAAGACATGGGATCTCTATACAATGAAGATGGCGACGCTCTTTTATTGAATGAAAACCAAGGGATTTGGGTGAGCTATAAAAGCGCGAAAATGGTTAAAGACATCCTCCCTTCTGCAGAAAACAGCACGCTTGAGTTGAATGGGGTTAAGATTTCTTTCACGAACGATTCAGCGGTGAGCCGGACTTCAAGCTTAGTGGCAGCTAAAAATGCGATCAATGCGGTTAAAAGCCAAACAGGGATTGAAGCTTATTTGGACGGCAAGCAATTGCGTTTGGAAAACACCAACGAATTAGACGGCGATGAAAAGCTTAAAAACATTGTGGTCACTCAAGCTGGGACTGGGGCGTTCGCTAACTTTTTAGACGGCGATAAAGACGTAACGGCTTTCAAATACAGCTACACGCATTCTATCAGCCCTAATGCGGATATTGGGCAGTTTAGGACCACTGAAGACTTGCGCGCCTTAATCCAGCATGACGCTAATATCGTTAAAGATCCTAGTTTAGCGGACAATTACCAAGACTCAGCCACTTCTATAGGGGTTACAATCAACCAATACGGCATGTTTGAAATCAATAATAAAGACAATAAAAATGTCATTAAAGAAAATCTTAATATTTTTGTGAGCGGGTATTCTTCAGACAGCGTAACGAACAATGTTTTGTTTAAAAACGCGATGAAAGGGCTTAATACCGCTTCTTTAATTGAAGGGGGAGCGTCAGCGAGCAGTTCTAAATTCACCCACGCTACGCATGCGACAAGCATTGATGTGATAGACAGCTTAGGCACCAAACACGCCATGCGCATTGAGTTTTATAGGAGTGGGGGAGCGGAATGGAATTTTAGAGTGATTGTGCCTGAGCCTGGGGAATTAGTAGGGGGGTCAGCGGCTAGGTCCAATGTGTTTGAAGGGGTCCGTTTGCATTTTAATAATGACGGATCGCTTGCAGGCATGAACCCGCCTCTTTTGCAATTTGACCCTAAAAATGGCGCTGATGCCCCCCAACGCATCAATTTGGCCTTTGGTTCTTCAGGGAGTTTTGATGGATTGACAAGCGTGGATAAGATTTCTGAAACTTATGCGATTGAACAAAACGGCTATCAGGCGGGCGATTTGATGGATGTCCGCTTTGATTCAGACGGGGTGCTTTTAGGAGCGTTCAGTAATGGTAGGACTTTAGCGCTCGCTCAAGTGGCTTTAGCGAATTTCGCTAACGATGCGGGCTTACAGGCTTTAGGCGGGAATGTCTTTTCTCAAACCGGAAACTCAGGGCAAGCCTTAATCGGTGCGGCTAATACGGGTCGTAGGGGTTCAATTTCAGGATCTAAACTGGAGTCTAGTAATGTGGATTTGAGCCGGAGTTTAACGAATTTGATTGTGGTTCAAAGGGGGTTTCAAGCGAACTCTAAAGCGGTAACCACATCCGATCAAATCCTTAACACCCTGTTGAATCTTAAGCAATAAACCAAAGGATTACTCTAATACAATATAATAGGGGCTAATTTAAAGATTAAGGTTTAGTATGCATGAATACTCGGTCGTTTCTTCTTTAATCGCTCTTTGCGAAGAGCATGCGAAGAAGAATCAAGCCCATAAGATTGAAAGAGTCGTGGTCGGTATTGGCGAAAGAAGCGCTATGGATAAGAGCTTGTTCGTGAGCGCGTTTGAGACTTTTAGAGAAGAATCTTTGGTGTGTAAAGACGCTATTTTAGACATTGTGGATGAAAAGGTTGAATTGGAATGCAAGGATTGTTCGCATGTTTTTAAGCCTAACGCCCTAGATTATGGGGTGTGTGAGAAATGCCACAGCAAGAATGTCATTATCACTCAAGGCAATGAAATGCGTTTGTTGTCTTTAGAAATGTTAGCGGAATAACTGATGCAAGAAGAATTGAACGCTTACCAGCAAGAAATTGAAGACACTAGAGGAGTTTTAAAAAAAATTCGTTTGGAATTGAAGCAAGTCCAAGAAATCTTGCGTAAGAAAAAGAGCGCTTTAAAAGGTTTGAAACAAGAAATCTATCAAAAAAAATTAGAAAAAGAAAACTCCCGCTTAAACAAAGAAGCGCAAAATACAGGAGAGAATGTAATTTTCCCTAAAGCCCTTGAAGAAGTGGAGGTTTTCACTAGTGATAATCAGGTTATCATGGCAAAACCAAGCAAGCGCGTGTTTGATGAAGGGATTTACTTGCAATACCGCAGCGTTTTGCGCGAAAACAGGCTTTTAAAAAACCATCTCTCTAAGAAAGATTTTGAAAATTCGTTGCTCAAAATTGAATTGAGGGATTTGCACAAAGAAATCAAGCTCTATCAAGTCCAAAACCTTTTGAAGGACAAATAATGCCCACGATTTTAGTGAGCGCTTTAGAAGCGAGCTCTAATGTGCATTTAGAGGAATTACGCCACAATTTGCCTAAAGATTATCGTTTCATTGGCGTGTTTGAAGGGAAAAACGCGCTCTATAGCCCTAGGGAATTTTCTGTCATGGGTTTTAGAGATGTGATAGTCCGTTTGGGGTTTTTACTCAAAGCCCATAAAGAAATGGTCCAATTAGCCAAACAAGCGGATATGGTGCTTTTAATGGATTCTTCTTCTTTCAATATCCCCCTAGCCAAAAAAATCAAAAAACAAGATCCGCATAAAAAAATCATGTATTATATTTTACCGCAAGTTTGGGCATGGAAAAAATGGCGCGCTAAAAGCCTTGAAAAATACTGCGATTTTTTGGGAGCGATTTTGCCTTTTGAAGTGGGCTATTACCAAAAAAAAGCCCAATATGTGGGACACCCTTTATTAGATGAAATTAAATATTATAAAAAAGATATTAAGGGCGAAACTCTAGTGTTTATGCCAGGAAGCCGAAAAAGCGAAATCGCTAAAATGTTCCCTTTATTTGTCAAAGTGGCTCAAATTTTAGAACAAAACGAAAGGTTTAAAAGGCGTGTGCTGGTCGTACCGAGTTTCTTTAAGGGGTTGGATTTGAAAGCTCTTTATGGAGAAGACATCAAACTATTTGAAATTTCTTATGATGCGCATAAGAGTTTGTTTGAAGCGGAATTTGCGTTCATTTGCAGCGGCACAGCGACTTTAGAGGCCGCCTTGATTGGCACGCCTTTTGTGTTAGCGTATAGGGCTAAAACGATGGATTTTTTGATCGCTAGAATGTTGGTCAATTTGCATTATATAGGTTTAGCGAATATTTTTTATAACGCCTTAAATGATGAAACTCCTGGGCTTGGGGAGAGCCAATTGCACCCGGAATTGATCCAGCATTTTTTGAGCGTAGAGGGTTTGTTAAAAGCGTATAAAGAAATGGACAGAGAGCGCTATTTTAAAGAAAGTTTGAGATTAAGGGAATATTTAAAACATGGGAGCGCGAGAAAAGTCGCTGAAGAGATGGCTTTTTTGCTGAATTTAACTTAATTTTTACTATAATCTCTACTGAATAAGCTTAGGAGATTAAATGAATAAAGAACCTATGAGTATGCATGGATACAATAAAATTTGCGCGGAATTAAAGCAATTAAAAGAGGTGGAACAGCCTAATATTGTGAAAGAAATTGATATTGCTAGAGGGCATGGGGACTTGAAAGAAAACGCTGAATACCATGCCGCTAAGGAAAAACAACGCTTCATTGAAGCGAGGATCGTGGATTTAAGCGAAATTGTCGCTAACGCTCAAGTGATTGATCCGAGCGCTTTAGCCCATAATAAAGTGAGTTTTGGGAGCACGATTAAAATCCTTAATTTAGACAACGATAAAGAGTTTTCTTACACGATAGTAGGGAGCGTGGAGAGCGATCCGGCTAAAGGGTTAATCTCTTTTGGTTCGCCGATCGCTAAGAGTTTGATAGGCAAGAGCAAGGGTGATGCGGTGAGCATTCAATTACCCAATGGCGAGAGCGATTTTGAGATTTTAGACATTTATTATAAAGAGATTTGTTTTGATGAAAATTAAAATCCAAAAAATCCACCCAAACGCCCTTATCCCTAAATACCAAACCGAGGGTTCTTCAGGCTTTGATTTGCACGCTGTAGAAGAAGTAATGATCAAACCTCATAGCGTGGGGTTGGTGAAAATAGGGATTTGTTTGTCTTTAGAAGTGGGGTATGAATTGCAGGTGCGCACCCGTAGTGGCTTGGCTTTGAATCATCAGGTGATGGTATTAAACTCTCCTGGCACGGTGGATAATGATTATAGGGGCGAAATTAAGGTCATTTTAGCGAATTTGAGCGATAAAGATTTTAAAGTTCAAGTAGGGGATAGGATCGCTCAAGGGGTGGTTCAAAAAACTTATAAAGCCGAATTTATAGAATGCGAACAATTAGATGAAACTTCAAGGGGTAGCGGAGGATTTGGTAGCACAGGAGTGAGCAAGGCATGAGTATTAAGGAAAATTTAGAGCAAGTTAAAAACGAATTCAAAAGCGATGAAAAGCTTTTAGAGGGGGCGTTTAGATTAGAAAAGTTTTTCAAACGCTACAAGTGGGTGTTGTTGTTTATTATCGTGGCTTTTATCGCTTATTTAGGGGATACAAAATTGCAAGATTATAAGCATGAGCAAACGAGAGAGCGGATCACTCAAATTTATAATGAAGTGCTAGAGAGCCCTAATAATATAGCCTTGCAAAAAAGATTGAAAGAAGTCGCCCCAGAGTTGTATGATTTGTATCAGTTCGCCAGAGCGAGTGAGAGGAACGATGCAAACGAGTTTAAAAAACTTTCGCAATCTTCTAATGAAATCGTTAAAGCGTTTGCCAAATATTCTTACGCATCGCTCTCTAGAGATAAAAACCTGCTTGAAAAAAGCCCCATTCTTAAAGAAATGAGCGCTTTACAAGAAGTGAATTTGTTGTATGGAGAAAATTCTAAAGACGCGATCAAAAAAGCGCATCAAATTTTATCCACTATCCCTCTAAGTTCTTCACTCTATGCTATAATCTCTGTTTTAAAACACTATGGAATGTTAGAAGATATTCAGCAAAACCCTTCCAAACCAACTAATCTAAGGAAAGAAACTATTCAAGGAACGCATTGATTTGATGAATAAACCATTTTTAATCTCACTCATAGCCCTAATTGTCTTTAGCGGCTGTAACATGAAAAAATACTTCAAACCCGCTAAACACCAAATTAAAGGCGAAGCGTATTTCCCTAACCATTTGCAAGAAAGTATCGTTTCGTCTAATCGTTATGGAGCCATTTTGAAAAATGGAGCGGTTATAGGCGATAAAGGTTTAACGCAGCTAAGAATCGGTAAGAATTTCAATTACGAAAGCAGTTTTTTAAATGAGAGTCAAGGGTTTTTCATCCTTGCGCAAGATTGTTTGAACAAGATTGATAAAAAAACAAGCAAAAGCAAGGTGGCTAAGACTGAAGAAACGGAATTGAAATTAAAGGGCGTTGAAGCGGAAGTCCAAGATAAAGTCTGTCATCAAGTGGAATTGATTAGCAATAACCCTAACGCCAGCCAACAATCTATCGTTATTCCTTTGGAGACTTTTGCCTTGAGCGCGAGCGTTAAAGGGAATCTTTTAGCGGTGGTGTTAGCGGACAATTCAGCGAATTTATACGACATCACTTCTCAAAAATTGCTTTTTAGCGAGAAAGGTTCCCCAAGCACCACGATCAATTCTTTAATGGCGATGCCTATTTTTATGGATACGGTCGTGGTGTTCCCTATGCTAGATGGGCGCTTGTTGGTCGTGGATTATGTGCATGGAAACCCTACGCCTATTAGAAACATTGTTATCAGCAGCGATAAGTTTTTTAACAATATCACTTACCTTATCGTAGATGGCAATAACATGATCGCTTCTACAGGGAAAAGAATACTCTCAGTGGTGAGCGGTCAAGAGTTCAACTATGATGGGGATATTGTGGATTTGCTTTATGATAAGGGGACTTTATATGTGCTCACGCTAGACGGGCAGATTTTGCAAATGGATAAGAGTTTGAGGGAATTAAACAGCGTGAAACTGCCCTTCGCTTCGCTCAATACGATTGTATTAAACCATAATAAATTGTATTCTTTAGAAAAGCGTGGGTATGTGATAGAGGTGGATTTGAATGATTTTGATTCGTATAATGTCTATAAAACGCCAACTATAGGCAGTTTTAAGTTTTTTTCATCCAATCGTTTGGATAAAGGGGTGTTTTATGATAAAAATCGGGTGTATTATGACCGCTACTATTTAGATTATAATGATTTTAAACCAAAACTTTATCCCGTTGTGGAAAAATCGGCATCTAAAAAATCTCAAAAAGGCGAAAAAGGGAACGCTCCTATTTATTTGCAAGAAAGGCATAAAGCTAAAGAAAAGCCTTTAGAAGAAAACAAAGTTAAGCCAAGAAATAGCGGGTTTGAAGAAGAAGAAGTTAAAACCAGAAGGCCTGAGCCTATTAAGGATCAAAATAACGCTATCCAAAAAGGCATAAAAGAAAATCAAGAAAACAAAAACGCTCCTGCTTCAAAAGAGAGTAACCAAAAAGGCGCAGAAAACGCTCCTACTTTAAAAAAGGATAACGCTATTAAAGAAGCGCCAAAACTCAGCCCTAAAGAAGAAAAACGCCGCTTGAAAGAAGAAAAGAAAAAAGCCAAAGCCGAACAAAGAGCGAGGGAATTTGAACAAAGAGCGAGGGAGCATCAAGAAAGAGATGAAAAAGAGCTTGAAGAAAGAAGAAAAGCTTTAGAAATGAATAAGAAGTGAGTCTATGCCAGCTAGGCAATCTTTTACAGATTTGAAAAACCTGGTTTTATGCGATATAGGCAATACGCGCATCCATTTCGCGCAAAACTACCAGCTCTTTTCAAGCGCTAAAGAAGATTTAAAGCGTTTGGGTATTCAAAAGGAAATTTTTTACATTAGCGTGAATGAAGAAAATGAAAAAGCCCTTTTAAATTGTTACCCTAACGCTAAAAATATTGCAGGGTTTTTTCATTTAGAAACCGACTATGTAGGGCTTGGGATAGACCGGCAAATGGCATGTTTAGCACTAAATAATGGCGTGGTGGTGGATGCGGGGAGTGCGATTACGATTGATTTAGTCAAAGAGGGCAAGCATTTAGGAGGGTGTATTTTGCCCGGTTTAGCCCAATATATTCATGCGTATAAAAAAAGCGCTAAAATTTTAGAGCAACCTTTCAAAGCATTGGATTCTTTAGAAGTTTTACCTAAAAACACCAGAGACGCTGTGAATTACGGCATGGTTTTGAGCGTCATCTCTTGTATCCAACATTTAGCTAAAGATCAAAAAATCTATCTTTGTGGGGGCGATGCGAAGTATTTGAGCGCGTTTTTACCCCATTCTGTTTGCAAGGAGCGCTTGGTTTTTGACGGGATGGAAATCGCTCTTAAAAAAGCAGGGATACTAGAATGCAAATGATGCAGAATTTGAGTTTTTTGGGCATGTTTTTAGCCGCTTTGAGCATGTCCTTAGGGCATTGTGTGGGCATGTGTGGGGGGATTGTGAGCGCGTTTAGTCAAATAAGATTTTCTAAAGTTACAAGCTTTTCTTACCAGCTCACTTGCCATGCCCTTTATAATGTAGGAAGGATCAGCACCTACATGCTTTTAGGGGCTATAACGGCAGGTTTAGGGCGTAGTCTTAGCGTGAACATGGGTTTTAGGGGTGTTTTATTGATGAGCATGGGGATTGTTTTAATCCTTTTAGCGCTCTTGGGAGCTAAAGTGGAAAAATTAAGCTTTCAAATCCCTTTCATCTCTTTTTTGATGAAAAAAACCTTACAATCTCAAAACATTCTGGGGCTGTATTTCTTGGGCGTGTTGAATGGGTTTTTACCTTGCATGATGGTGTATTCGTTTTTAGCGAGCGTGATTCTCAGTCATAGCGCGTTTATGGGAGCGATGTTAGGCCTTTCTTTTGGGCTTGGCACCAGCGTGCCGTTGTTTTTAATGGGGATTTTTTTAAGCAAAATTTCCATTTCTTACAGGAAATTTTTCAATCTTTTGTCTAAAGGCTTAATGGGGGTTTTTGGGCTTTATGTCCTTTATATGGGGATCATGCTCATTAGCCACCAAACACCCCATGCGATGCACCACCAAAGCGATATGATGCGCCATCAAAACAACGCCACACCACAGCAAGAGAGCCACCATGACACCACTAACAAAGCCCTTTTTTTGGACAGAGACGGCATTATCAATGTTGATAAAGGCTATGTGAGTCAAAAAGAAGATTTTGAGTTTCAAAAAGGGATTTTTGAATTGCTAAAGCATGCGAAATTTTTAGGCTACAAACTGCTTTTAATCACCAACCAATCCGGGATCAACCGGGGCTATTACACCCTTAAAGATTTTGAAAACCTCACCCAATACCTCCAAGAAAGCTTGCTCAAAGAATTGGGTTTTAATTTGGATGGCATCTATTTTTGCAGGCACGCTCCAGAAGAAAATTGCGCTTGCAGAAAGCCAAAGCCCTTTTTGATTTTACAAGCCGCTAAAGAGCATCAAATTTGCTTGGAGCAATCTTTTATGATAGGCGATAAGGAGAGCGACATGTTAGCCGGTTTGAACGCTAAAGTTAAAAATAACCTTTTATTGAGTGCAAGTTTTTTAAAAACTCCTCATTCTTGGATACAATGTAAAGATCTTAAAGAGATGATGGAACTAATCAAATAAGGATAAGAATGCGTTATATTGATGATGAATTAGAAAATCAAACGATTTTAATCACCGGTGGGGCTGGCTTTGTAGGCAGTAATCTGGTCTTTTATTTTCAAGAGAACCACCCTAAAGCTAAAGTAGTCATTTTGGATAAATTCCGCAGTAACACGCTTTTCAGTAATAACCGCCCCAGTTCTTTAGGGCATTTTAAGAATTTAATCGGTTTTAAGGGTGAGGTGATTGTAGCTGATATTAATAACCCCTTAGATTTAAGGCGTTTAGAAAAATTGCATTTTGATTATTTGTTCCACCAAGCGGCTGTCTCTGATACGACCATGCTGGATCAAGAATTAGTGATGAAAACCAATTATCAGGCTTTTTTAAACCTTTTAGAAATCGCTCGATCAAAAAAGGCTAAAGTGATTTATGCTTCTTCAGCGGGCGTTTATGGCAACACCAAAGCCCCCAATGTGGTAGGCTCAAACGAAAGCCCTGAAAATGTTTATGGCTTTTCCAAGCTTTGCATGGACGAATTTATTCTTTCGCATTCAAGCGATAACATTCAAGTAGGCTTAAGGTATTTTAATGTCTATGGTACTAGGGAATTTTATAAAGAAAAAACCGCTTCTATGGTTTTGCAGCTCGCTTTGCAAGCGATGGCGTTTAAGGAAGTCAAGCTTTTTGAATTTGGCGAGCAATTAAGGGATTTTGTCTATATTGAAGATGTGATCCAAGCGAATGTGAAAGCGATGAAGGCTCAAAAAAGCGGGGTTTATAATGTGGGCTATTCGCAAGCCAGAAGTTATAATGAAATCGTTAACATTTTAAAAGAGCATTTAGGGGATTTTAAAGTGAGCTATATTAAAAACCCTTATGCTTTCTTCCAAAAGCACACCCAAGCACACATTGAGCCTGCTATTTTGGATTTGGATTACACCCCTTTATACGATTTAGAAAGCGGCATTAAAGATTATTTGCCCCATATCCATGCGATTTTTAAAGGACAATGCGCATGAAAAAAATCCTAGTCGTAGGCGATCTGATCGCTGATTATTACCTGTGGGGGAATAGCGAACGCCTTTCGCCTGAAGCTCCTGTGCCTGTTTTAGAAGTCAAAAAAGAGAGCAAGAATTTAGGCGGAGCGTCCAATGTGGCTAATAACCTTATCTCTTTAAAAGCTAAAGTCTTTTTATGTGGGGTGGTGGGCGATGATTTAGAGGGCAAGCATTTCATTAGCGCTTTAAAAACAAGAGGGATTGACACTTCAGGCGTCTTAATAGATAAAACCCGTTGCACCACGCTTAAGACGCGCATTATCGCACAAAACCAGCAAATCGTGCGCGTGGATAAGGAAATCAAAGACCCCTTAAACGCTGATTTAAGAAAGAATCTTTTAGATTTTTTCACAGAAAAAATCCAAGAAATAGATGGCGTGATCCTTTCAGATTACAATAAGGGCGTGTTGGATTTTGAACTCACTCAAACAATGATCGCTCTAGCCAACCAACACCACAAGCTCATTTTATGCGACCCTAAAGGGAAAGATTATAGCAAATATTCTCATGCGAGTTTGATCACGCCTAATCGCACTGAATTAGAGCAAGCGCTCCATTTGAAATTAGACAGCCAAGCGAATTTATCAAAAGCGCTCCAAATCTTAAAAGAAACTTATCAAATCGCCATGCCTTTAGTCACTTTGAGCGAACAAGGCATCGCTTTTTTAGAAAAAAACGAGCTAGTCAATAGCCCCACTATCGCTAAAGAAGTTTATGATGTCACGGGGGCAGGCGATACGGTGATCGCGTCTTTAACGCTCTCTTTATTAGAATCAAAAAGCCTAAAAGAAGCTTGCGAGTTTGCCAATGCGGCTGCGGCGGTGGTGGTGGGTAAAATGGGGAGCGCGTTAGCGAGTTTAGAAGAAATCGCTTTGATTTTGAACCAAACGCACCCCAAAATCCTCCCTTTAGAAAAGCTGTTAGAAACTTTAGACTCAGCAAAAAATCGTTTTCACCAATGGCTGTTTTGATCTCCTCCATAAAGGGCATGCGAGTTATTTGCAAAAGGCTAAAGCTTTAGGGGATATTCTCATTGTGGGGTTAAATAGCGATGCTTCCGTTAAAAGGCTTAAGGGGGATAAACGCCCCATAGTGAGCGAAAAAGACAGAGCGTTTCTTTTAGCGAGTCTGTCTTGCGTGGATTATGTCGTGGTGTTTGAAGAAGACACGCCCATCAAATTAATTCAAGCCCTAAAGCCTGATATTTTAGTCAAGGGAGCGGACTATCTCAATAAAGAAGTCATAGGGAGCGAGTTTGCTAAAGAAACCCGCTTGATGGAGTTTGGAGAAGGTTATTCCACAAGCGCTATCATAGAAAAAATTAAAAGGACATGCAATGATTGATGGTTTAATTAAAAAAGAATTTTTAGCCCATAAGGAAGCGTTAGAAAAAAGTTTAGAGGGTTTGCAAGAAGCGTTAAAGCAAAGCGTTTATCTTTTGATAGAAACTTTAGAAAATCAAGGGAAAATCCTTATTTGCGGTAACGGGGGGAGTGCCAGCGATGCGCAGCATTTTGCCGCTGAATTGACCGGGCGCTATAAACTAGAAAGGAAAGGCTTGAGTGCGATAAGTTTAAGCACGGATACCTCAGCTCTCACCGCCATTGCGAACGATTATGGTTATGAAGAAGTGTTTGCCAGACAAGTGGAAGCACTAGGGGTAAAAAACGATGTTTTGATAGGGATTTCTACAAGCGGTAATTCCAAAAATGTCCTAAAAGCTTATGAAAAAGCCAAAGATTTAGGGGTAAAAACGCTTAGTTTAGCGGGGCGTGATGGGGGGAAAATGAAGCCTTTAAGCGATATGGCTTTGATTGTCCCTAGCGATGATACCCCACGAATCCAAGAAATGCACATTCTTATGATCCACATTTTATGCGATTGCATTGAAAGGCATTTCGCTCATAAAAATTAGCCCTAATTTTGGATTATCTTCTTTAGATCGTGTCCCCATTGAAAATTGAATTTTTCACAATCACATAATCCACTTTCCGGATCGCTTCAAGATCTCTCCCACCTGCATAGGAGATTGAAGATTGCAAATCTTGTTGCATTTCAATCAGCGTGTCTTTTAGTGATCCTTTATGTTGGATCCAAATTTTCTTACCTTCTATATTTTTCTTTTCACCTTTTTGAAACTCTGATGCCGAACCGAAATATTCTTTGTATGCGATACCATTTTCTATTTTTGTTTCTCCAGATGATTCTTCATGCCCTGCAAAAAGCGAGCCAATCATCACCATTGTTGCGCCAAAGCGTATTGATTTTGCAATATCGCCATGCGTATGAATGCCGCCATCTGCAATAATGGGCTTTCTTGCTGCTTTAGCGCACCACCTAAGAGCCGCTAGTTGCCAACCACCCGTGCCAAAGCCTGTTTTGATTTTAGTGATACACACTTTCCCAGGCTCGATACCAACTTTCGTAGCGTCAGCACCGGCGTTCTCTAATTCACGAACCGCTTCTGGCGTGCCAACATTCCCGGCAATCACAAAAGTTTCGGGCAAACGCGTTTTGATGCGTTGGATCATTTCAATGACAGAATTTGAATGACGATGCGCAATATCGATTGTGATATAGTCTGGCGTTAATCCTTGTTTGGCTAACTCTTCTATCAAAAGATATTCTTCCTTTTTCACCCCAACGCTGATTGAACTGATCCATTGGCGTTTTTTCATTTTTTTGACAAACGGAATTCTTGTCGATCCATTAAAGCGGTGCATGATGTAGAAATAGCCATTTTCTGCTAGAAATTCTGCGATCGATTCGTTGATGATTGTTTGCATGTTGGCTGGGACTATGGGCATTTTAAACGCATGTTTGCCTAGAATAACGGTCGTATCGCACTCTGAACGGCTATTCACGATGCATTTATTAGGAATGAGTTGGACATCTTCGTAATCAAACACTTTCAATGACTTGATCCTTTTTTGCTTTGAAACATTATTTTTACCTTAATTTGAATAAAAAATCAAGAGGAAATGATATAGGCTCGATCAAATTTTGGGCGTCAAAGGCCTTATGAATAACCATAATAAGCAAGGGATACAATATTGCAAAGAAAACGCTACAATAAACTTTCTCTAATTACAAAAAATAAGGAAATCATAAGATGCTGCAAACCATCAACTTAACGCAACGCTATGCGACTAAAAAATTGTTTGAAAACGTGAATATCAAGCTGGATAAAAACAAGCGCTACGGGCTGATTGGGGCTAATGGGGCAGGGAAGTCCACTTTTTTAAAGATTTTAAGCAAGAGCATTGATTGCAGCAGTGGGGAAGTCATCATCACAAGCGGCATGAAAATGGGGGTTTTAGGGCAGGATCAATACGCTTTTGAAGATTTGAGCCTTAAAGATGCGGTTTTGATAGGCAATAAGCGTTTGTATGACGCTATCAAAGAAAAAGAGCGCTTATACACCGAAGGCGATTTGAGCGATGATAAAGTGAATGCGAGATTAGGGGAGTTAGAAACCATTTGCGTGGAAGAAGATCCCATGTATGAATGCGAAGTGGCGATTGAAAAAATCCTAGAAGATTTAGGCATTCCTAGCTCTAAACACAACGATTTGATGAAAACCCTGCCAAGCAGCGATAAATTTAAAATCCTTCTCGCTCAAGTCTTGTTCCCTAAACCGGATATTTTGCTTTTAGATGAGCCTACGAACAACCTGGATTTAAACGCCATTGAATGGCTAGAAAACAACCTCAAACGCCATGAAGGCACGATGGTAGTCATCAGCCATGACAGGCATTTTTTAAATGCGGTATGCACGCACATTTTGGATTTGGATTTCCACAGCGTGCGCGAATTCAGCGGGAATTATGACGATTGGTATATCGCTTCTACTTTGATCGCTAAACAGCAAGAGTCCGAACGCAATAAAAAACTCAAAGAAAAAGAAGAGCTAGAAAAATTTATCGCGCGCTTTAGCGCTAACGCTTCTAAAGCCAAGCAAGCCACAAGCCGCCAAAAACAACTGGATAAATTAGACATTCAAAGCTTAGCGGTATCTAGCAGGAGAGACCCTAGCATTATTTTTAAACCCAAACGCACCATTGGTAATGAAGCTTTAGAATGCGAAAACATCTCTAAAAGTTATGACGACCAAATCATTTTAAATCAAGTGAGCTTGAAAGTGATGCCTAAAGACAAGATCGCTCTCATAGGACCAAACGGCGTGGGTAAATCCACGCTTTGTAAAATTTTAGTAGAAGAGTTAAAGCCGGATACGGGCGTGGTGAAATGGGGAGCGACTGTTTCAAAAGGCTATTTCCCTCAAAACGTGAGCGAAGAAATTAGCGGCGAAGAGACCTTGTATCAATGGCTCTTTAATTTCAATAAAAAGATTGAAAGCGCTGAGGTTAGGAACGCTTTAGGGAGGATGCTTTTTAATGGCGAAGAGCAAGAAAAATGCGTGAACGCTTTAAGTGGGGGCGAAAAACATAGAATGGTTTTATCCAAGCTCATGCTAGAGGGGGGGAATTTTTTAGTCCTAGATGAGCCAACCAACCATTTGGATTTAGAAGCGATTATCGCACTAGGTGAAGCGCTCTTTAAATTTGATGGGGCAGTGATTTGCATAAGCCATGACAGAGAGCTTATTGATGCGTATGCTAACAGGATTATTGAATTAGTCCCAAGCCCTAAAGGCGCTTCAATCATTGATTTTAAAGGCAGTTATGAAGAGTATTTAGCGAGCAAAAAATGAAACCGCAAGACATTGAAATCATTCAAAGCGTTTTAGAGATCACAGGACCGATTAGCCCTACTGAAGTGTATGATAAAGCCAAAGAGCTTTTTGAAAAAGGCGAGATTACAAACATGTTTGATTATGGGGGCAAAACCCCACACCAAAGCGTTAGCGCTTCTATTTATACAGCCTTAAACAAGGGCGAAGAAGTGCCTTTTTTAAAAACGCAAGAAAAGCCGGTTTTAATCGCTTTAAAAGGCACGGTTAAAGAGCCGGTTTTAAGCACTGAAAAAATAAGCACTCCAATCGTTAAAATCATGCATGAAAGGGATTTGCACCCCTTTTTAACCTACATGGCTATTCATAATGAAAATTTGAAATGCTACACGAAAACCATTTTTCACGAAGAGAGTTTGAAATCGCCAAAAGGCATGGACAGGTGGCTTTATCCGGACATGGTGGGGGTTAGGTTTTTACACGCTGAATGGTCTAATGAAAATTTAATCGCTTTTTCTAAGAAATTTGACACTTTACCCATTAAACTGGTGAGTTTTGAATTGAAAAAAGAAATCAGCGTGCATAATTGCAGGGAGTGTTATTTTCAAGCGATTTCTAACAGCTCGGGCTAATGAGGGGTATTTAGTGGACTGTCATATTGATACGCACAATCCCCAACTCATGGATTTGTTGAAGCGTTTGCATGCGAGTTTTGGGATTGGCGTGATTGATTTAAGAACGGATGAGGATAAAAGCGCTATTTTATTGAACGCTAAATACAAAGAAAAAATTGATTACACCGTGGCTTCAGAGCTTAGCGCGAAAAATGAAAAATTCAGCGGTTTTTTAAAGAGCGTCGTGGATTATGACCCGGCTCACTCATACCGCTATAAAGATGAATTTGATGAGGTTAAAAAGAAAGAGGAGTTATACCCTAACTCATAAACTTTCTTTTTAAAAAATGAGGTTTTAAAAAACGCTTTAAGCGTTTTTGTAAAAAATAGCAAAGAGCTTGATTTTAATCAAGCGATAGCTTATTAAAAAGCGGTCTTGGGGGTTAGGGGGTTTCTTAAGGGGGTTAAGGGGGTATTATCGCAAAATACCCCCTATCCCCTTAAGAGAATGAGTTTTATCAAAAAATAGAATTTTAAAAATTTTAGTTGTCAGTGTTTGGTTAAATAAAGCCTTTATTGATTATAAGGGCGTTTCAAAAACCCTAAATAAAGCGCTAAAGAGCAGCACGACCAAGCAATCCCTAATAAAAACCCTCCTAAAACATCGCTAGGGTAATGCACCCCCAAATAAACCCTATCATACGACATTAAAACAATCCAAAAAAGTAAAATGATAGCACCAATAGTTTTAATGCGATTGTTTGCGTTAGAATAGCATAACAACAACGCTAAAGAGCCGTAAAAAAGCGCTGAAGCTAAAGCATGCCCGCTGGGGAAACTAAAGCCATGCGCAAAAACCAATTCGCCATTGGTTACAGGTAGTGGGCGCGCCACTAAAAGCTTAAGGGATTTTAAGGTGAATTCACCTAATAAGATGCTAAAGAAAAACCACACCCCCAAAGCGATGCGTTTTTGAAACCCAAACCACAAGCCAATGAGTAAGGCTATAGGAGTGGTGAGCTTGCTTTGCGCAAACCATGTGCTAAAAAACACGAAAGAAAGCCACGCGCTCCCTTGAATGGGGGCAGGGTTGCGGATCAAGTCTATAAAAAATAAATCCAATTGTTGCACCCACTCTTTTTGAAAAGCCACCCCGCTTATCACGATGCCAAACAAAATAAAAAAGACAATCCCCACAATCCCAAGCGTTTTAGCCACTTTTTTTTCTCTTGCGCTGATTGTTCTGTCAAATACCATTCAAACCCCTTTTAAAAAATGAATTTTAAAAGGGCGATTATAGCTTATTTTATTAAAAAATAAGTTTTATGACAAAACTATAAAATAACCAAATCCCATTATTTAAAAAAATAACAATAAAGTTTTAATTATCAGTATTTGATGAGAATAGGGCTTTTTTGTTTGCCTAAAACCCTACTATAAAAACTGCAACACTCACAGGAATTGAAAGCAATTTTATATCAAATTTCAAGCTTGGTTCTACCCTAGAGCTTGCATTATGGATTCGTAATGAAAATGACCACCCTTCATTTAAAACTAACTCTAATGTATTGAAACTTTTGGGTTTGAAATCAAAATAAATCATTCTCGTAGGCAATTTGCTTAAAGGGATAATTTTTTTAGGCTTATTTTTCACGCTGCGATTAAGAGTATTATTAAAATGGTATGCCTCTAATTTAGTTTTTTGTTCTCTTTCTAACAAAATCGCTTTGTAAAAATCGTATTTGCCTAGCAAATACTCCACCATTTTTTGTGGGACTTTATTTTTCTTATTTTCATCAATTCTTAAAATCTCTTTTTTAAAAGCTTGTAATAATGGGGCATAAATTTCTTGTTCTTTATTAGGGAAATCCCTCCATAACATGCCTTCTTTTTTAGCGTTTTCTAGCCTTTCAAAGAGTGGTTTTATAGTGTCTTTGTAATGTTGAGACACTCCAACGCCTAGCCATTTTTTTCCAAAATCCAAATCTTTAGAAAGCCTAGAATGCTTTACGGCATCATGGTTGTGTTTAATGCTTAATCCTATGCAAAATCTATCAAAATAAATTAAAATATCCCGGACATCACCTATTTCACCAAGTTTGTCTTTTTGCAATGATAGTGTGATTTCGTTTTGCGAACTCCCTATGACTTCGCTTAATAATGGCTCACAATCTAATAAAAGCAATACACCTTGTTTGGCGCTTGCTAAATAACGCTCTTGTAAGGATTTTTCTAAACTTTCATAAGCTCTATAGCATGCATTAAAACCATTTTGTTTATCCACTATAACCTTTTTAAAAACGCTTAATTTTTGCTCTAAAGCTAAAAACCATGCGTATTCATACGCCCTACCTTGATTATTGCTCTTATCGCTCAATACAACACCTTATAAATACTTACAGCAATTTCTTTAGCTAAACTCACAGGCACAGCATTACCTATCATTTTATAAGCGTCGTTGAGGTTTTCATAAACGAAATAAAAATCATCATCAAAACCTTGAATCCTTGCACACTCTCGCACGCTCAAGCGGCGGTATAAATGTTGGTAATTTTCTATAAATCTGCAATCATTTTTGCCAAATTTAGCCATTTTAGGGGCTTGTGGGTGTAGTTGGCATTGCCTTCCTGATGCTTGTATAGTAAAGGCTTGTTCGTCCCAATTTTTTACACGATTTCTGCTCATAAAGATCGGCGAATAAGAACCAACAAAATATTCATGATTGTTAATGGCATTAGGGTTTCGTTTGTTTTTTGCTAAAGCGCACACCACGCTATCTTTTAGATCCCAAATAACATCTTTTAAAGTGAGTTTTTTTAAATGCGTTGAACCTTTAGGAAAAATGTAATTGATTTTTAAATCTTTCCTAAAACCAATATAAAAAACCCTAAGCCTTTCTTGCGCTACTCCATAATCTTTAGCATTCACTAAATGCGTATTGACTTCATAACCACACTCTTTAAAAGCGTTAAGGATATTTTTTACACTCGTTTCGTGGCGTTGAGCGAGCATGCCCCTTACATTTTCAGCTAAAAAAAATTTAGGCTTAAGCTCTCTTAAAAGGCGCAAATATTCATAAAATAACTGCCCTCTAGCATCATCAATACCTTTTAAATTCCCAGCTTCTGACCAACTCTGGCATGGCGGACCGCCAATAATCCCATCAACAGAAAAGTTAATTTCACTGGTTTGCAAATTTTTAATGTCTTTTTCTAGCAGTTGCGTATTTTTATGGTTTAGTCTGTAAGTGGGTGTAATACTTTTATCATATTCATTTGCAACTACTATTTTAAAACCTGCTTGCTCAAAGCCTAAATCCAGCCCTCCAGCTCCAGCAAATAACGAAAGTAAATTCAAAAGTTATCCTTATCATTCTGTTAAATCTCAATATTTTATAATGAAAGAATCTTACAATAAAATCGGGTTATCCTAAAGAATGGGCTAGTATTGTTTAAGGTTTTAGTTATCGGTATTTGATTAAAATAAAACCTTAAATTTTTAAAAACCGCCAATCAAAACACAAAAAAGGGGCTTATTATCATGGAAAACAAAAACAATAACCAAGCGTCATTAGAGCGCAACGAATTGCACAACACCATTTGGAAAGTGGCTAATGAATTGAGAGGCTCAGTGGATGGCTGGGATTTCAAGCAATACGTTTTAGGCATTCTTTTTTACCGCTACATTTCAGAAAACATGACTCATTACATCAATAAAGAAGAGCGAAAGCGCGATCCGGGTTTTGATTACGCTTTATTAAGCGATGAATAGGTCGAGCGTGCAAGAGAACACCTTATTGAAGAAAAAGGCTTTTTCATCCCGCCAAGCGCTTTATTTTGTAACGCGCTAAAAAATGCGCCTAGTAACGAAAGATCTCAATGTAACTTTACAAAATATTTTTAACGAAATAGAAAAATCCAGCCTTAACACTCCATCAGAAGAAAACGTCAAAGGCTTGTTTGCGGATTTAGATGTCAATAGCAACAAGTTAGGGAGCTCTCATTCAAAAAGGGTGGAAAAATTGACTAAAATCCTTCAAGCCATAGGGGGCATGCAATTGGGCGATTATTTAAAAAGCGGGATTGATGTTTTTGGCGACGCTTATGAATATTTAATGACTATGTATGCGAGCAATGCCGGCAAAAGCGGAGGGGAATTTTTCACCCCCCAAGAAGTGAGCGAACTGCTCGCTAAAATCACCTTGCACAACCAAGAGAGTATTAATAAAGTTTATGACCCATGCTGTGGGAGCGGGAGCTTACTCTTACAATTTTCTAAAGTGCTAGGCGATAAAAACGTCTCAAAAGGGTATTTTGGGCAAGAAATCAATTTGACCACTTACAACCTCTGCCGTATCAACATGTTTTTGCATGACATCAATTACTCTAAATTCCACATCGCGCTAGGGGACACGCTTTTAGACCCAAAACATGAAGACGATGAGCCTTTTGATGCGATCGTTTCCAACCCTCCCTATTCCACTAAATGGGTGGGCGATAACAACCCCCTTTTAATCAACGATGAGCGTTTTAGCAAAGCCGGTGTGCTAGCGCCCAAAAACGCCGCCGATCTCGCATTCACTATGCACATGTTTTCTTATTTGTCCAATCAAGGCACTGCTGCGATCGTGGAATTTCCTGGGGTGCTTTATAGGGGGAACGCTGAAGCAAAAATCAGAGAATATTTAGTCAAAGAGAATTTCATTGACTGCGTGATCGCTTTACCAGACAACCTCTTTTTTGGAACGAGTATCGCTACTTGCATTTTAGTGCTTAAGAAAAACAAAAAAGACGACACCACGCTTTTTATTGATGCGAGTAAGGAATTTGTCAAAGAAGGCAAGAAAAACAAGCTCAAAGAACACAACCGAGAAAAGATTTTGCAAACCTATACTGAAAGGAAAGTAATCAAACATTTTTCTGCCCTAGCCAATATGGAGAAAATCCAAGAAAACGATTACAACCTTTCAGTCAACCGCTATGTGGAGCAAGAAGACACGAAAGAGATTATTGACATTAAAGCGCTTAATGATGAAATTGCTCAAATCGTAGAAAAACAGAGCGCTTTAAGGAACCGCCTTGATCGTATTATCAAAGAGCTAGAAGCTTAAGGGGGTAAAATGCATAAAATAGAGCGCTTACTCCACACTCTAGCGCCTAAGGGGGTGGAGTTTAGGAAGTTGGGGGATATTGGGGAATTTTATGGCGGACTTGTTGGAAAAAGTAAAAAATCTTTCTCTCAAGGGAATAAATTTTATGTTCCTTATATCAATGTTTTTAATAATCCACAATTAGATCTAAATGCTTTAGAAAGCGTTCAAATAGGGGATAAAGAAAAACAAAATACAATTCAATTAGGCGATGTGCTTTTTACCGGTTCATCTGAAAATTTAGAGGATTGTGCGATGTCTTGCGTGGTTACTCAAAAGATTGAAAAAGATATTTATCTTAATAGCTTTTGTTTTGGTTTTAGATTTTTTGATAAGAATTTATTTAATCCATCGTTTCTTAAACATTTTTTAAGAGACTACAATTTTAGGAAAAATATTTCAAAAGTTGCTAATGGTGTAACACGCTTCAATGTTTCAAAGCAATTACTTTCAAAAATAACCATCCCCATCCCGCCCCTAGAGATCCAACAAGAGATCGTTAAGATTTTGGATCAATTCTTAGCTCTAACCACCGATTTATTAGCCGGTATCCCGGCTGAAATAGAAGCCAGGAAAAAGCAATACGAATATTACAGAGAAAAACTATTGACTTTCAAACCACTAACCCCCCATAAAGAAGTTAAAAAATGCTAAAAGCGTTTTTGTAATCAATAACAAAAGAGCTTGCGTAGCAAGTGATATTTTCTAAAAAAAGCGGTCTTGGGGGGTTAGGGGGATCTTGGAGATTGTAGGGGGAGAATTATTTCAAAATACCCCCCTATCCCCTTATAAAATGAATTTGAAATATTTTTTAAAAGGAATAACATGAATTACGAAACGATCGCAGAAAGCAATGAAAGCACGGTAGTAGCGCAATTTCATAGCGATAGTGAGAGGAAAAGCGCTTATGAGAGCGAAGCAGAGCTAGAAAGGGAGTTTATTAAGCTTTTAGAAAAACAAGGCTATGAATTTAAACAAATCCACAACGAAAAAGAATTGAAAGACAATTTAAAAGAGCAGTTAGAAAAGCTTAATAATCATTATTTCACGCCCAAAGAATGGGACACTCTTTATTTTCAATTCATCGCTAATAAAAACGAAGACTATAAGGCTAAAACAAAAAAGATCCAAGAAGATCCGATTTTTAATCTCACGCTAGAGAACGGGAAAACCAAAAACGTTAAAATCATTGATAAGAAAAATATCCATAGAAACGCCTTGCAAGTGATCCACCAATACAGCAATAAAGGGGGGAAGTATCCAAACCGCTATGACGTGAGCGTCCTTGTGAATGGCTTACCTTTAGTGCATGTGGAATTGAAAAAAAGAGGCGTGGCGATCAGAGAGGCGTTCAACCAAATCAAACGCTATAAAAGGGATAGTTTTAGCGCTGAGGACGGGCTTTTTGAGTTCGTGCAGATTTTTGTTATCAGTAACGGCACGAGCTCTAAATACTATTCAAACACCACAAGAATGGTCCAAATTGAAAAAAACCATAAAGCCGATACTTTTGAATTCACGAATTATTGGGCGGACAGCAAGAATCATAATATTGAGGATTTAATGGATTTTGCCAAGTCGTTTTTTGCAAAGTGCAGCCTTTTGAACGCTTTAACGCGCTATTGCGTTTTCACTAGCGAAGAGGTTTTATTGGTGATGCGGCCTTATCAAATCGTGGCGGTCGAAAGGATTTTGGAAAAAATCAAAGCCACGCATGATAGTAAAACTTATAAGAAAAGCCAGAGCGGAGGCTATATCTGGCACACGACAGGGAGCGGTAAAACCTTAACGAGCTTTAAAAGCGCCACTTTAGCTAAAGAATTAGAACACGTTTCAAAGGTTTTGTTTGTGGTGGATAGGAAGGATTTAGACTATCAAACCATGAAAGAATACGATAAATTCCAAAAAGATTGCGCTAATTCCAACACAAGCACTAAGATTTTAAAAGAACAGCTTGAAAATTCTAGCGCTAAAATCATCATCACCACGATCCAAAAATTAGACAAATTCGTTAAAGCCCACCTTAAAGGGCATGCGATTTTTAATGAAGAGGTTGTGATGATTTTTGATGAATGCCACAGGAGTCAGTTAGGCTCCATGCATCAAACTATCACTAAAGCGTTTAAAAAATACCACCTTTTTGGCTTTACTGGCACGCCCATTTTTGCAAAGAATTGCGATAAAAACAACCCTTTAGGCACGACAGAGCAAAAGTTTGGGAAATGCCTCCACCAATACACCATTATTGATGCGATCAAGGATAAAAACGTTTTGCCCTTTAGAGTGGAATACCACAACACCATTAAAGCTAAAGAGGGCATTAAAGATAATAAGGTTAGAGCGGTTGATGAAAAAAACGCCCTTTTAGATACTAGGAGGATCAAAGAAATCACTAAATGCATTTTAGAGCGTTTCAATCAAGCCACTAAAAATAAAAGATTCAATTCCATTCTGGCATGCTCTAGCATAGAAGCACTGAAAAAATACTACCAAGCTTTTAAAGAAGAAAAACACGATCTTAAAATCGCTGCCATTTTTAGCTATAGCGCTAATGAAGAAATTGAAGCGCTAGAAGATGAAAACAATGAAAGCGCCACTGGGCTAGACAAAAGCTCAAGGGATTTTTTAGAGGGCGCGATTGCGGATTATAACGGGATGTTTAAAACTTCTTATGACACTTCGGATCAAAAATTCCAAAGCTATTATAAGGATCTTTCTCAAAAAATGAAAGAGCGTAAAATCGATCTTTTAATGGTGGCAAACATGTTCCTTACCGGGTTTGACGCTGTAAGGCTCAACACCCTTTGGGTGGATAAAAATCTCAAATACCATGGGCTAATTCAGGCTTTTTCACGCGCAAACCGCATTTTAGATAGCGTTAAAACGCATGGGAATATCGTGTGTTTTAGGGATTTAGAGCAGGATTTGAATGACGCGCTCATGCTTTTTGGGAATAAGGACGCTAGGTCTATTGCGCTATTAAGAAAATATGAAGATTATTTGAAAGGCTACACAGATAATAATAAAGAATACGAGGGCTATGAGGGTTTGATTGGAAGGCTTTTAGCCGAATTCCCTTTAAAAGAGCCGATCATTTCAGAAAGCCAGAAAAAGGATTTCATCAAGCTTTTTGGCAAGATTTTGAAATTGGAAAATATTTTAAACAGCTTTGAAAGTTTCAACAAAGACGATTATATCAATCCCAGGGATTTTCAAGACTATCAAAGCAAATACCTTGATTTTTACGATGAAATGAGGCCAGAAAAAGGGAAGGATAAAGAAGAGATTAACGATGATTTGATTTTTGAAATTGAACTCATTAAGCAAGTGGAAGTCAATATTGACTATATTTTGAATTTGATTGAAAAATTCGCTAAAGAGCATGGGGTGGAAATTCAAGGCGTTAAAACCAAAATAGAGCCGATCATTAATTCCAGCATAGAGTTAAGGAATAAAAAAGATTTGATCATGGATTTCATTGACAAATACAACAAAGATGAAGAAGTCCATGCGCATTTTCAAGATTATATCCACCAAAAAAGAGAAGAGGAATTCCAAAAAATCATAGAAGAAAACCGCTTGAATGAAGAAAAAGCCTATTCGTTCATGCAGCATGCCTTTAGTGGGGGCGAAATCAGCTTCAGCGGGACAAAATTTCCTGAAATCATTGAAGAAAAACCCTCCAGGTTTGACAAAAATTCGCGCTATCAAGAGGTGAAAGAAAAAGTTGCTGCAAGCCTTTCTCGCTTTTTCCACCGCTTTTGTGATCTCACTAGCGCTATATTTAAGAAAAATGGGGTTAAGAAAGATGAGGTTAATGAAAAATAGTTCATGAACGCTTTTGTATTAAAGCTCAAAAAAAGCGCCGTTTAATGGATTTTTTGTAAAATAAAAGAAAGTTTAAGGAGGCTTGTGATGTTAAAAGAATTACGCCAAAAACGCCCTTTAGTGCATAATATCACCAATTATGTGGCGGCGCAATTTGTGGCTAATGGTTTGTTAGCCTTAGGGGCATCGCCTTTAATGAGTGATGCGATTGATGAGATGCAAGATTTAGCGAAAATTTCTGATGCGCTCGCTATCAATATTGGCACCCTCAACGAACATGCTATTTTATGCACTAAAGAGGCGATCAAACGTTACAAGGCTTTGGATAAACCCATCGTGTTAGATCCTGTGGGGTGCTCAGCGAGCGCTCTACGCTATGACACAAGTTTAGAGCTTTTAGAAAGCGAAGGGGTTAGCGCGCTTAGGGGTAATGCTGCCGAATTAGGCTCTTTAGTGGGTATTTCTTGTGAAAGTAAGGGGTTAGATTCCAAGCATTCCGCCACGCCTATAGAAATTGTCAAACGAGTGGCTCAAAAATATTCTGTGATAGCGGTAATGACGGGCAAAATAGATTATGTGAGCGATGGGAAAAAAGTTTTGAGCATCAGTGGGGGGAGCGAGTATTTGACTGCAATTACTGGGGCTGGGTGTTTGCATGCCGCAGCATGCGCGAGCTTTTTGAGTTTGAAAAAAGACCCCTTAGATTCTATGGCGCAACTTTGCGCTTTCTATAAACAAGCCGCTTTCAATGCGCAAAAAAAAGTGTTAGAAAATAACGGCTCTAATGGTTCGTTCTTGTTTTATTTTTTAGACGCTCTAAGCTTGCCCATAAAGTTAGAAAGTAGTCTTATTAAGGAAGAGTTATGAAAATTTACCCGCAAGTTTTAAGCATTGCTGGCAGCGATAGCGGTGGGGGCGCTGGGATACAGGCTGATTTGAAAGCGTTTCAAACTTTGGGCGTGTTTGGGACAAGCGTGATCACTTGCATCACCGCGCCAAAACACACAGGGCGTGCATGGGGTTTATCCATTGAGTGTAGAGAGCGTGAAAGCGCAAATCCTAGCCATTAGAGATGATTTTTCTATCAAGGCGTTCAAAATAGGAGCGTTATGCAACGCTCAAATCATTGAATGCGTAGCGGACACTTTAGAAACTTGCGATTTTGGGTTGTGCGTTTTAGATCCGGTGATGGTGGCAAAAAATGGGGCTTTGCTTTTAGAAGAAGAGGCGATTTTAAGCTTAAAAAAACGCCTTTTACCTAAAACCAATTTACTAACCCCTAACCTCCCTGAAGTTTATGCGCTCACAGGCGTTCAAGTGCGAGATGATAAAAGCGCTTCAAAAGCGATGGGTATTTTAAGGGATTTAGGCGTTAAAAACGCTGTGATTAAAGGGGGGCATACAGAGCATTTTCAAGGGGAATTTAGCAACGATTGGGTGTTTTTAGAAGATATTGAATTTATCTTAAACGCCAAGCGCTTTAACACCAAAAACACGCATGGCACGGGCTGTGTTCTGTCTAGCTTGATTGTGGGCTTACTCGCTCAAGGGCTGGATTTAAAAAACGCTATTTCAAAGGCTAAAGAGCTTTTAAGTATCATCATTCAAAACCCCTTAAACATTGGGCATGGGCATGGGCCTTTGAATTTATGGAGCGTTAAAAATCTTGTTTGATGCGAATTGTTTGAAACTCATGTTTGTGGCTGGTTCGCAAGACTTCTACCACATCAAGGGCGGCAAAAACGACAGGATAAACGCGCTTTTAGAGACTTTAGAATTGGCTTTAGAATCTCAAATCACAGCGTTTCAATTCCGCCAAAAAGGCGATTTAGCCTTACAAGATCCTGTTGAAATCAAACGATTAGCCCTAGAGTGTCAAAAATTATGCCAAAAATACGGCGCGCCTTTTATTATTAATGATGAGGTGCGACTCGCGCTAGAATTAAAGGCTGATGGCGTGCATGTGGGGCAAGAAGACATGGCTATAGAAGAGGTAGTAACTTTATGCCAAAAGCGCCTTTTTATCGGTTTGAGCGTCAATACTTTAGAGCAGTACCTAAAAGCGTGCCATTTAGATAGCGTAGCCTATTTAGGGGTAGGCCCTATTTTCCCCACACCATCTAAAAAAGACGCTAAAGAAGTTGTAGGCGTCAATCTTTTAAAAAAAATACGAGACAGCGGGGTAAAAAAACCCCTTGTAGCGATTGGGGGCATCACGACAGATAACGCTTCAAAATTGCGCGAATATGGGGGTATCGCAGTTATTAGCGCGATCACGCAAGCCAAAGATAAAGCCTTAGCAATTGAAAAACTTTTAAACAATGCGTGAGAGATTCTAAAATCCCAAATTTTTCTACCCTAGTGTGTCCAATAAGCGCTCTTCAAAGGCAAAAAGCATAGGGGTTTTTTCGCACACGATTTCCACAAAAGAAAAGCCTAAAAGGGTGTTTTGAGCCTCTTTTAAAACCTCTTGAGTCCTTTGGAGGGTGGTTTTTAAAAAAAGTTGTTTTTCTTTTTCCTTCAAATAAATAACGCCGCCAATTTCGCCCAAGTTAGGATACAGAGCGTAAAAATCAACGCTTTGTTTTTTGGCTTTCATCTGTAAAAAGGCTTTTTTGCGTTCGTTTTCAATCACGAAGCTTAAAACCTGCGATTGCAAGCTCAAAAGCATGTTGGCTGTATTCAAAAACTCTTGCGAATTTTTAGCATGGATTAATTTTTCGCTCAAAAACTCTTTGTATTCTTTTAGGGGGGTATTGTCTTTGGCGCTCAATATTTCTTTGATTTGTTTCATTTCAAGGGCGGGCAAATCGTCCAATGCGTCTAAGATTTTTGGGGCAGGCACTAAATTTTTAAGCACAATATCGCCCAGCTGATTTCTTTGCATAGTCGCAAAATAAGGCTGATTGATTTTTAATTCCTGTTCGCTTTTGGTGGGGATAATTTTATTACCCACTTGCAAAAGAAAAAGGTCTTTATCTTGTTTTTCTAAAACCTTTAAAAGAATGGGTAAAGTAGCGTTAAAATGGTGTGCGGCGTTTTTGGAATGAAGGGCGTTAAGCTGGTTTAGGGCGTTTAGGGCTTCTAGCATTAAAGGGCGTTGTCTTTGATAAAATCAAGGATTTTAAAGCTCGCTTCTAATTTGTTCATAGAAGGGATTTTTTGGGTTTTTTTATGGCTAAAGAGCCACAATTCATTCTCTAACGAGCCAAAAGGGCGTGAATCTTTAATGAGGTTTAAAGCGACCACAGAGCAATCCTTGCCGTTATCTTGAGAAGGTTTTAAAAGATTTTGAGCGTTTTTGATAGCGTTTTGTTGATCGTCTTCAGCTTTAAAACCGATTTTAACGAATTGATTGGGATCAACAGAAGCCAGTAAATCCTTATTTTGAACGCATTCAACGTTTAGGGTTTCGCCGATTTCGCTTTTTTTAAGCTTGTGGTTAAAAGAAGTTTTAGGCACATAATCGCTAATGGCAGCTAAATTAAAGAGCAGGGGTTTTAAAGCATGTTTTTGCAAGTTTTTAGTGGCATTATTTAAGGCGTTTTCATAAGAAGCGGTGTCGCTAACTAAAACGCTTGCGATTTCTTTAGGCAAAGGAGTAGGGAAGCTTGATGCAATCAAAGTTACTTTCGCTCCCTTAAAATATAACGCTAAAGCCAAAGCGCTCGCTTGAATCCCGCTAGAAAGATTGCTAATGACTCTAACGCTGTCAATCTTTTCTATACTTGCGCCGCCCATGATTATGACTTCTCTGTTTTCAAAATAAGCGTCTTTTAAGAACGTTTGAGTGGCTTTAAAAAGGATTTCTAAAGGCTCAGCCATCGCCCCATCGCCTTTAGTATCGCATGCCAAAAGGGCGTTTTTAGTGTCTAAAATAATGTGGTTGGAATCTTTCAAGCGTTTTAAATTACTTTGAATGATAGGGGAATTGAGCATGTTAGTGTTCATGCTAGGGGCTAGGATTTTAGGGGAAGTGCAAGCTAAAAAAGTCGCGCTGATGGTATTATCCGCTAAAGCGTGAGCGATTTTAGACAAGCTGTTAGCGCTTAAAGGGGCAAAAATGAGTAAATCAGCATCAACAGCGCATGCGATGTGGTTGTGGTGCAATTTGTTTTGGTGGTTGTAATACCATTTTTCATTACGATCATGCAGGACTTTATGATGACTCAAGGCTTCAAAGCTTAAGGGCTTGATGAATTTTTTTGCGCTCTCACTCATCACCACTTGGATACTAGCCCCGCTTTTAAACAACAAGCGCGTTAATTCTAGGGATTTATACGCCGCAATAGAGCCACTCACGAGCAATAAAACGCGCTTGTTTTCTAATAACCTTAAGGGGTAAAACAAATCTTCTAAAAAATTCATAATAATTTTAACAAATCATCAGGCTCTAGCCATTGGTTATTATTGTGGCTGCTGTATTCAAAATCAGGGGCGACTTTTTGACCCTTTTCGTGGAGTCTGGTGAGCGTGTAATCTTTAGGCGTTTGGAAGCTTATGGTGGGCTGAATGATAAAAAAGTCTTCAAATTCTAGGTCTAAATGGCTTTCATCTTTAGGGATCATTACTTCATGGAGTTTTTCACCCGGGCGAATCCCTATGATTTTAGTAGGGATATTAGGAGCTAGGGCTTTAGCGAGATCAGTCATTTTCATGCTGGGGATTTTAGGCACAAAAATTTCCCCCCATGCATTCTTTTCAAGCTTTTAAGCACAAAAGAAACCCCCTCATCTAAGGTGATCCAAAATCGTGTCATGCGAATATCGGTAATGGGGATTTCACTCGCTTTGTTTTGGACTAATTTTTTAAAAAACGGCACCACGCTCCCACGACTCCCCACCACATTACCATAACGCACCACGCTAAATTGCGTTTGAGAAGAGCCTTTAAAGTTATTCGCGCTCACAAAGAGCTTATCGCTGCACAATTTGGTTGCACCGTAGAGGTTAATGGGGTTAGCGGCTTTATCGGTGCTTAGGGCGATGACTTGGCTGATTTCATTTTTTAAGCATGCGTTAATCACATTGCTCGCTCCCATGATATTGGTTTTAATGCATTCTAGGGGGTTGTATTCAGCGATAGGCACATGCTTGAGCGCTACCGCATGGATACAAATATCCACGCCCTCTAAAGCGTAATTCAAGCGCTCTAAATCCCTGACATCGCCGATAAAAAAACGCATCCTGGGATCGTTAAATTCCATAGCCATTTCGCTTTGCTTTAATTCATCTCGGCTATAAACGATGATTTTTTTAGCGTTGGTGGTGTCTAAAACCTTACGAACAAAGCGCTTGCCAAAACTCCCAGTGCCACCGGTGATTAAAATCGTTTGGTTATCTAGCATGTTTTGATGATTTGGCATGTTTTACCAGCGATAGCCTAAAGAAGCGCTAAAGATTCTCAATTGCCCAATACTTGGGGATTGATACAAACTGGAGCGGTTGCTTTTAAAAGTGAAACTCCCCGCTACGCCCAAATCAAAGCCCCTAAAATTGTATTTAGTCCCAAAAGCCACGGTATAGCCATTAGAATCTGGGATACCTATCGCATCTTGGGGGCTTGGGGCTTGGTCATAATCAATAGCGCCCATCAAACGCAAGCTTTTGCCCATGTAAGTTACCCCTAATCTAAAGGTGTTGGTGTCCCTCCAGCCAGCCCCCATGTTCATCACGCTTTTAAAATTCGCTAGGCCTACCATTTTTTTAAGCGTTTCAGAGTCTAGTGAAGCCACTGTTCCGCTCAAGCCTTTGTAAGTGGCGTTCGCAAAATCAGGGGTTACTAAAAATTTATTCCCTTGACTCCAAAAGGTGCGCTCAAACACCCCCTCTATTCTTAAATGGTCTTTAAAAAATTGGTGGGCGTAGGCTAGGCTTAGGGTTTGGGGGAGTGAAACATTGATATTCAAGCTGCCTTTAGTCAAAACGCTCCCTAAAGAAGTACTAAGCTCTGTGATAGCCACTAAACCGCCTTTCATGTTGAATGTAACTGAAGAATTATACACCACAGAAAACATGCCATGATCAAACACACGCAAACTCGAACCCACTCTATAGCCCCCTGATACGCCTTGCCCGTTGGATTTTTGCACGACTTGAGTCGTGCCATAAAGATTCGCGCTCGCTTTGATTAAGCCGCTATAACCCATGATTTTTTTCAAGCCGTTATAAAACTCTTGACAGCTCTGATCGCTCATATCCCCACCGGCTTTTTGGCAATTAAGCGCTGGCTGATAGCCAATATTGCCTAATAAAGTCATCATATTACTTGGCACTTGATCGGCAAAAACATTGTTGGGTAAATTTAAAATCTGTTCCGCGCTCAAAACCGAAGCGCCCTCTAAAGGCACATAAACGGTGTTATTAAAGCTCCCGGTCGCATAAAGCCCCCTTAAGCCTACGCCCACTGAAAAGCGATTATTGATAGTGTAGCTCATGCTAGGGGCAAGCTCTACCATCATGATAAACACGTCATGCAAAAATTCCCCCCCCTTACCATTCCATTTCATGCCTAACCCGCTAGGAGCGGTAAAACTCCCCCCAAAAGTGAAGCCGTTATGCGTGCGCGTTTTATAAAAGAATTTGGGTAAAACAAAATTAGTCGTGCCTGTCCAGCCATTCACGATTTGAGTGTCAGGATTTGAAGCGAGGGTTACGACTTTTTGATTGGTTAGATTCATAAGCCCTTGAACCCGATTGATTGCTTGTGATAAGCCATTGGTAGCAGCCGTATTGCCAAGCGCTTTAAGGATATTGCCAAGCCCTATAGTGTTGATGATGCCTAAAATATTTTGTTGGCTTTTATCAATTTCTAAACTCGTTACCGAATACAAGCCTTGATTAGTCGTAGGGACTTTAAAGCTAAAGGCCGGGATATTGATCACGGTGGTGGTCATTTCAAATTCGCTTCTGTTTTCACCCCAATCGTTAGTAAAGCCCATATTCGCCGGGTTGTAAAAGGAAGCATCAGCCCCCCTAGCCCCAGCGACATACGCCGAGCCTAAAGCCGTGCCATTCAGGCTTTGTTCTTGGATTTTAAAGCCATTGGCATAAGAAAGCAAAGGCAGGCTCAGAGCGATTAAATGGCGTTTTTTGAGCTTTTTAAAACAACAAAGTGGGGAAAAGTTTTTCATTGGAGCTCGCTGTCAGCGTTTTCATTATCTTCTAAATCCTGTAAAGAAGGCTCATAGGGTTCGATCCTAATAGCAATTTTTTGCGTCAAATTCTGGAAAGAAATCAGTCCATTTTTTCTTTCATAAAGGATAATTTCCCCGCTTTTTTGAAACCTTTGGATCACGTATTCAGGGGTTAGGTGGCGTTTCCCTAAACCTTTAAAAATATCCCTCCCTAAAACAATGTCATCAAACAAATCCCCATAGCTCACCTTGCCAAACAAATCCCTTGCAGCAATCCATTTAGCCGAACATTTTTGGCTAAAACAAATGCTCCGTTTAGTCATGTAAATATCGCCCACTTTTTGGCTGAGCTTATAAAGGGTTACTTCAGTATTGTGGTCTTTATCGGTTTTGATCGTGCCGTAATCATAAAAGCGAAAAACCGGCGTGTTAATGTAAATGAGCCTGAATTGGCGCAAGGCATTCAAAGTCTCTTCTCTTTTTTTATTGGCTTCTTCTTGTCTGATTTGCTCCCTAGTTTTGGGGGTTTGCTTAGAAAAAGGGTGCTTAGAGCAAGAGACAAAAAAAAGCGTCATGAAAAATAATAAAAAAGCGTTTCTAAAATACCGCATGATTATAGAGTGAGAGGGTTTATCCTCTCGATCCGCTCAAAATACGATACCAAATCCTGCCGTCTAATTTAAGCTCCATGCTCACCTGGCACAAGCCGTCTTTATAGATGGTCTCAGTGATTTCAGCGTTACGAATGAGAGCATTCACTCTCGTTTTAATCACGGAATTTTGTAAAACCATGTCTTTGACGGTGTCTTGAGCGTTCACCCTAATACCATACATTTTTTCACCCAATTGGCGGTAGCCATCAACAATAGCCGCCCGCTTGGCCAAAGCCAAGGCTTGAGAGGGCGAAATGGTAGATTCTGGAGCCACGCCCATGCCCACTGCGTTCAATTCAATGACATTATTAGGCGTGAGAATGGGGGTGTTAGGGATAGCGTTAGTGGGATTAGAGCTAATGATGGGCTGATCGTTATTCTCAAGGCGAGGGCTTGGGAGAGGCTGAATGCTCTTTCTAGGGGTGAAATTGGTTGGAGGATAAATGGGGGCTTGCAAGCCATTAGCTGAAGGGGGGATTAGCTGGGCGTTAGTGTTACGCTTTTTAAAGAGACTGCAACCGCTTATCAAAAGAGTGGCGACAAGTAACGAATTAATACCAAAAAAGGCAGTGTGCAAACGCATGGGCATTTTCCTTAAAATGAGTTCATCAAGTCTATTATATCATTTTTGAATGGATTTGTCATGCGGATATTTTTATCTAAGCTTATAAGGCTAGTGGGTTTTAAGTTTAAGGTCTAGGGGGTTATGATTTATTTTTTGGCTTTCTCAATTTTTAATAGGGATAACTAATTTTTTTAAAAAAAGGGGGATTTAATGGCTTGATTTTATCGTTTTGAGATTTTATTTTAATAATAAAAACTCATTTTTTAAGTTTGATTTTTAAACTCATTTTTTTAATAAGATAGGGGTATTTTAAAAACTATTCCTCCTACAACCCATAACTAAAACCCCCTTAAAGAGCGTTTTTTAAGAGGTTATCGCTTGCTTTTCGTAAGCTTTTTAATTGTAAAAAATGCTTTGAATATTTTTTAAATAAGATGAAAAAGAAAATAATTGTTTTGAGCGCTTCTTTAAAGAATAAAGTAAAAATTTTTTAAAATGATTCAAAAAGGGTTTTTAATTTCTTTTAATCACTAATCTTTTTTAAAACAACGATTATTTTAAATCCCTATGATAGTGAAAATAATGCGAGTGGTGTCCTTGGCGGGATTCGAACCCACGACCTTACGATTAGGAATCATACGCTCTATCCAGCTGAGCTACAAGGACATTTTATAAGAAAGCAAGAAACTCTATTGATAAGCCCCTTGCTGAGTGGATCAAATTTACTTGCCTTCTTCAACTTTTTGTTTAAGGGTTTTGCCGGGTTTGAATTTAGGTACTCGTTTGTCTTCGGTTTTATAAGTTTTATCGCTTCCTGGAACTTTACCCTCTTTGCCTTTTTGCTCTGCGGTTTCAAATTTGCCAAAACCAATCAACTCCACGCTTTCACCCTTGCTTAAAGCTGTTTCTACCGCTAGAGTAAAGGCACTGATCGCTTCTTCGGCTTCTCTTTTGCTGTTGTATTTACCCGCTTCTTTAACCAAATCAATAAATTCCGCTTTGTTCATGTGGATAACCCCTTTTCTAATAGATGCCAAAACCAAGCGATTCAATCGCCTAGCTTGACTGATTGAGCGGTAATTATAATCAAATCCTAAAGATAAATCAAGCAAAAACGCTTTTTTAAGGGGGTTTAATGCATAAAAAATTTAATTTTGTTGGGCGCTTTTTTTATCTTTAGCGTTAAGGATTAAAGGCGTGCCTAAAAAATTAAATTCTTTCCTTAAGGTGTTAATCAAATAGCGTTTGTAACTGAAATGCAAGGCTTTAGGGCGATTCATTATAAGAGAGATTTGAGGGGGTTTGGTGGCAAATTGCGTGGCGTAATACACTTTCACTAATTTCCCTCCATCGCTTGGCAAGGGGTGTTTTTGGGTGGCTTGAAAAATCACGCTATTGAGCAAGCTTGTGGGAATGCGTTTGGAAAAACACTCATAGACTTCTATGATTTTATGCTTGATTTCATCAATATGGCGCGCTTTTAAGCAGCTGGTTGTGATCACGGGGGCGTATTCTAAAAAGCGGAATTTCCTTTTTAAGGTTGCCATGATCTCTTCATAAGGGGCGTAGCGGATGTCCCATTTGTTTAAAATAAGAATGATCCCTAAAGAGTGTTTATCCGCTAAAGAGCTGATCTTTTCGTCCAATTCCACAAAAGGAGCGCTCACGTCTAAAACTAAAAGCGCGATGTGGGATTTTTCTAAGGCTTTTTGCGTGCGTTCTAGGGCGTATTTTTCAATGCCTAAGATTTTACCCCTATGCCTGATGCCAGCGGTATCCACAAAGCAGATTTTTTGATCGCCTATGAGAATGGTTTCATCTATGGGGTCAATAGTCGTGCCAGCCACGCTAGAGACAAGACTCCTTTCTTTTTTTGTGAGCGCGTTTAAAAGCGAGCTTTTGCCCACATTCACCCTCCCAATGATGCCTACTTGAATGATTTCTTCTTCTTTATTTTCTTCTTTTGCGTTATTAGAGGCCTCTAAACTCTCTAAAATATCCGCATCCAAATCTTGCTCTATGATTTGGTTTAAATTCAATGCGTTCAATACCGCATCAATTAATGTGCTAATGCCCCTATTGTGCGAAACGGAGATATTAAAACTCTTTGGCATGCCAAAAGAAGAAAACGCATAAGCTCGCTCTTTTTCTTTGTCGTTATCAATCTTATTGATCACTAAAAAGCAGTTAGGGTTGGTTTTAAAAACCTCTCTAAAAAGCTTGATGTCTTCATCGCTAGGGATAGACTTGCCATCCACAACATATAAAATCAAATCGCTCATTTGAGCGGCTTTTAAATTAAGGGCTTTGATTTCTTTAGACAAAAGAGCGTCTTTAGCCATGCCCCCTGTGTCTAATAATTCCACTTCATAGTCATTTAGTGCGATTTTTCGTTTGTTAATGTCTCGTGTCGTGCCTGCAAAATCTGAAGTGATAGCGATCCTTTCTCTAGCCAAGCGGTTAAATAGTGAGCTTTTCCCCACATTAGGCTGGTCTAAAATCGCAATGGTTTTTAAAGTTTTATGGCTTGTATTCATCTTTTTTATCGCTTCAATTTAATCAAAATTAGATTACAATATTATAGTTATTTAAAGCTTAAATAAGGGTCTGGCATTGTTTTTAGTCAAAAAAATAGGCGTGGTAATAATGATTTTAATATGCTTTTTAGCTTGCTCGCAAGAGAGCTTTATCAAATTGCAAAAAAAAGCCCAAGAGCAAGAAAATGACGGCTCTAAACGCCCTAGCTATGTGGATTCGGATTATGAAGTCTTTAGCGAAACGATTTTTTTACAAAACATGGTGTATCAGCCTATGGAGGAAAGAAACGCTTTAGCTCAACTGACTAAAGATGAGGACAATTCTTTTAACCCTGAAACTTCTGTGATTTTATTGAATGAGCCAAGCGATAATAATGAAAAAAACCCGCCCCTATACCAAAACGATCCCAACAACAACGCTAATAATGAAAAAAGCCCGTTCCTTTACAAAAAAAGAAAAGCCAAAAATCCAAAACTCATTGAATATTCCCAACAAAATTTTTACCCCCTAAAAAACGGGGATATTATTATGAGTAAAGAAGGGGATCAATGGTTGGTAGAAATTAAATCCAAAGCCTTGAAGCGTTTTTTAAAAAATCAAAACGATAAAGATCGCCAGATCCAAACTTTCACTTTTAATGACACTAAAACGCAAATCGTGCAATTTAAGGGCAAAATTTCTTCGTATGTTTATACCACCAATGACAGCGATTTGAGTTTAAGGCCTTTTTATGAATCGTTTTTGTTAGAAAAAAAGAGCGATAATGTTTATACGATAGAGAATAAGGCTTTAGATACCATAGAGATTTCAAAGTGTCAAATGGTGTTAAAAAAGCATTCAACCGATAAATTAGACAGCCAGCATAAAGCCATTAGCATTGATTTGGACTTTAAAAAAGAGCGCTTTAAGAGCGATACGGAACTTTTTTTAGAATGCCTTAAGGAAAGTTAGGGCGTTTATTACGACAATTTAGATTTTTTTGGGTAGCATGTTAGCGTTTCAAAGGCATGGATATTGTTAAAAAGTAAGGAATGTTTATGTGGATCACCCAAGAAATCACGCCGTATTTGCGTAAAGAATACACCATAGAAGCGAAATTATTAGATGTGAGAAGCGAGCATAATATCTTAGAGATTTTTAAATCTAAGGATTTTGGTGAAATTGCGATGCTCAACCGCCAGTTGCTGTTCAAGAATTTTTTGCATATTGAAAGCGAGTTACTCGCTCATATGGGGGGTTGCACCAAGAAAGAGCTTAAAGAGGTTTTAATCGTGGATGGGTTTGATTTGGAATTAGCCCACCAGCTTTTTAAATACGACACGCATATAGATTTTGTGCAAGCGGATGAAAAGATTTTAGACAGCTTCATTAGTTTTTTCCCCCATTTCCATGAAGTGAAAAACAACAAGAATTTCACGCACGCTAAACAACTCTTAGATTTAGACATTAAAAAATACGATTTGATCCTTTGCTTGCAAGAGCCGGATATTCATAAAGTGGATGGTTTAAAAAGAATGCTTAAAGAAGATGGGGTGTTTATTTCGGTAGCCAAACACCCGCTATTAGAGCATGTGAGCATGCAAAACGCCCTTAAAAACATGGGCGACTTTTTTGCTGTTGCCATGCCTTTTGTAGCGCCTTTAAGGATTTTGAGCAATAAAGGTTATATTTACGCTTCTTTTAAAACCCACCCCTTAAAAGATCTAATGGCGCCAAAAATAGAAACGCTAACAAGCGTGAGATATTATAACGAAGACATTCATAGGTCCGCATTCGCTTTGCCTAAAAATTTACAAGAAGTCTTTAAAGACAATATCAAATCTTGAAATGGTTTTAAAAAACGCTATCGCTCTCACAGGGGGGATAGGCACTGGTAAAAGCACCACCATTAAAATATTGGAATCGCAAGGCTATGAAATTTTAGATGCGGATAAGATCGCTCATCAATTATTGCAAGAGCATCGGTTAAAAATCGCCCAACATTTTGGATCAGAGATTTTAGAAAAAGACATTCTTAACAGAAAAAAGCTTGGCGCGATCGTGTTTAAAGACCCTAATGAGTTAAAATGGCTAGAAGATTTTTTGCACCCCTTAATCCGTGAGCGCATGCTTAAAAAATCCTATGAATTAGAGAAAAATCATCAAGCGTATTTTTTAGACATCCCTTTGTTTTTTGAAGTGGGGGGAAAAGAGCGCTATCCTGTGAGTAGGGTGGTGTTAATCTATGCGCCTAGGGTTTTACAAATTGAGCGCCTTTTAGAGCGAGACAAACTCAAAGAAGCTGAAATTTTGCAGCGCTTAGCTTGTCAAATGGATATAGAGCAAAAACGCGCCATGAGCGATTACATTATAGACAACAGCTCCAGTTTGAGAGATTTAAATAAGCAAGTTGAACGCTTTTTAAAAACGCTCTTATAAGCTCATTTTGTCTCTAAGCATGTTAAACTACCATTAAATTTTTTGTAAGGCTAAAAACATGATCACTTTAAAACAAGCCCTTTCTTTATCCCAAGATGAATTAGAAACCCTTAAAAACGAAATTGACGCTAAGGTTAGAGCTTCAGATTTGAACGCTTACATTAAAGCCCCTAGCCTTAATGGCGCTAGCGCTAAGGGGGTGCCGATCCTTATTAAAGACAATATCAGCGTTAAGGGGTGGGAAATCACTTGCTCCAGTAAGATTTTAGAAGGCTATGTCGCTCCTTATCATGCGAGCGTGATGGAAAACTTGCACCAAAACAGCATGGCAGGGTTTGGGCTTTCTAACATGGACGAGTTTGCGATGGGAAGCACCACGGAGTCTAGTTGCTATGGGATCACTAAAAACCCACGAGATAAAAACAGAGTGCCTGGAGGGAGTAGTGGAGGGAGTGCAGCAGCGGTAGCGGGTGGCTTAGCGGTGGCGGCTTTAGGGAGCGATACGGGCGGATCTATCAGGCAGCCGGCAAGCTATTGCGGGTGCGTGGGGTTAAAACCCACTTATGGGAGGGTGAGCCGTTATGGTTTGATCGCGTATTGCTCTAGTTTTGATCAAATCGGCACTATCACGCAAAATGTAGAAGACGCTTCTATTTTATTTGACGCAATTAGTGGGTATGATAGCAAGGATTCCACGAGTGCGAATCTCAAACCCACGCAAACCTTTAAAAACCTTAACAGAGACAAACGCTTTAAAATCGCTGTCTTAAGAGATCACATTAAAGATGCGAGCAATGAAGTGCAACTCGCTTATGAAAACACCCTTAAAGCCTTGAAAGAAATGGGGCATGAGATTGTGGAAAAAAAGATGTTGGATTCGCATTATCAAATCTCTATCTATTATATTATCAGCATGGCTGAAGCGAGTTCGAATCTGGCCAGATTTGATGGGGTGCGTTATGGGAGGAGGGCTCAAAATATTAAAGATTTGAAAGAATTGTATCTCAAAAGTCGTAGTGAAGGTTTTGGCGATGAAGTGAAACGGCGCATCATGTTAGGGAATTTTGTCTTAAGCAGTGGGTATTATGACGCTTATTATTTGAAAGCCCAGCAAATGCGTTTGATAATCAAAGAGCAATACAACAAGATTTTTGAAGAAGTGGATTTGATTTTCACCCCTGTAGCTCCCACGAGCGCCCACTTATTCAATTACCATGCAAGCCCTTTAGAAATGTATTTGAGCGATATTTACACGATTGGGGCGAATTTGAGCGGTTTGCCGGCTCTTTCTTTGCCGGTCGCTAAAGATCCTTTAGGCTTGCCCATAGGGATGCAATTCATTGCTAAGGCTTTTGATGAGCAAAGCCTTTTAGACGTTTCTTACGCTTTAGAGCAAGAATTAGATTTAAAATTAGATTAAGGATAGAAAATGAGAATTTTACAAAGGGCTTTGACTTTTGAAGACGTGTTGATGGTGCCTAGAAAATCCAGCGTTTTACCTAAAGACGTGAGCTTAAAGTCCCGCCTAACCAAAAACATTAGTTTGAATATCCCCTTTATTAGCGCGGCTATGGATACGGTTACAGAGCATAAAACCGCTATCGCTATGGCGCGCCTTGGGGGTATTGGCATCGTGCATAAAAACATGGATATTCAAACGCAACTCAAAGAAATCACTAAAGTTAAAAAAAGCGAGAGCGGGGTGATTAATGATCCTATTTTTATCCATGCGCACAGGACGCTAGCGGACGCTAAAGTCATAACGGATAATTACAAGATTTCAGGCGTGCCTGTGGTAGATGATAAGGGGTTGTTGATTGGGATTTTAACCAACAGAGATGTGCGCTTTGAAACCGATTTGAGTAAAAAAGTGGGCGATGTGATGACTAAAATGCCTTTAGTTACCGCTCATGTGGGCATTAGCTTAGATGAAGCGAGCGATTTGATGCACAAGCATAAGATTGAAAAATTGCCTATTGTGGATAAAGATAATGTTTTAAAAGGCTTGATCACGATTAAGGACATTCAAAAACGCATTGAATACCCTGAGTCCAATAAAGATGATTTTGGGAGGTTGAGAGTGGGGGCGGCTATTGGAGTGGGGCAGTTGGATAGGGCTGAAATGTTAGTTAAAGCGGGGGTGGATGTGCTGGTGCTAGACAGCGCGCATGGGCATTCGGCGAACATTTTACACACTTTAGAAGAGATTAAAAAAAGCTTGGTAGTGGATGTGATTGTGGGGAATGTGGTTACTAAAGAAGCCACAAGCGATTTGATTAGCGCGGGAGCGGACGCTGTTAAAGTGGGTATTGAGTCAGGAAGCATTTGCACCACTAGGATTGTGGCTGGGGTGGGAATGCCTCAAGTGAGCGCGATTGATAATTGCGTAGAAGTGGCGTCTAAATTTGATATTCCTGTGATTGCAGATGGAGGGATCCGCTATTCAGGCGATGTGGCTAAGGCTTTGGCTTTGGGGGCATCAAGCGTGATGATAGGCTCTTTACTCGCTGGCACAGAAGAATCTCCTGGGGATTTTATGATTTACCAAGGGAGGCAATATAAAAGCTATAGGGGCATGGGTAGCATTGGGGCTATGACTAAAGGGAGCTCTGATAGGTATTTTCAAGAGGGAGTGGCGAGTGAAAAGCTAGTCCCAGAAGGCATTGAAGGGCGTGTGCCTTATCGTGGTAAGGTTTCGGATATGATTTTCCAATTAGTAGGGGGCGTGCGCTCTTCTATGGGGTATCAGGGGGCGAAGAATATTTTGGAATTGTATCAAAACGCTGAATTTGTAGAAATCACTAGTGCGGGGTTAAAAGAAAGCCATGTGCATGGCGTGGATATTACCAAAGAAGCCCCTAACTATTATGGGTGAATTTTAAAAGAAAACAAGACAAATCGTTAAAAAACTCGTTAAAAAGCTTGGTTTAATGAGTTTTTAAAACTTAATTGCTACAATTAAGGAAATTTTCAATAAGGCTTAGAGAAACTTTTTCATGGAACACAGAGTATTTACTATTGCTAATTTTTTTAGCTCCAATCATGATTTTATCACCGGGTTTTTTGTCGTTTTGACAGCGGTTTTGATGTTTTTCATTTCGCTTGGCGCGTCGCGCAAAATGCAAATGGTGCCTATGGGTTTGCAGAATGTGTATGAGAGCATTATTAGCGCGATTTTGAGCGTGGCTAAGGATATTATAGGCGAAGAATTAGCCCGCAAATACTTCCCACTAGCTGGCACGATCGCTTTGTATGTCTTTTTTTCTAACATGATAGGCATCATTCCTGGTTTTGAATCCCCTACGGCTAGCTGGAGCTTTACGCTGGTTTTAGCGCTGATTGTGTTTTTTTATTACCATTTTGAAGGCATTAGAGTGCAGGGCTTTTTTAAGTATTTCGCTCATTTTGCAGTACCTGTGAAATGGCTCGCTCCTTTCATGTTTCCTATTGAGATCATCTCGCATTTTTCTAGGATCGTGTCTTTATCGTTTCGTTTGTTTGGGAATATCAAGGGCGATGACATGTTCTTGCTCATCATGCTTTTGTTAGTGCCTTGGGCGGTTCCTGTAGCGCCCTTTATGGTCTTGTTTTTTATGGGGATTTTACAAGCTTTTGTTTTTATGATCCTCACTTATGTGTATTTGGCAGGGGCTGTTTTAACCGATGAAGGGCATTAAACAAAATGTCCTTGTTTGGCTTTGATATGGTGTTTTAAACTTTGCTTCATGGTAAAGTTTTTAAAAGGATAGGGGGTGATTTTGAAACCATGCTCCCCATATCCTTTAATAACGCTTTTTAAAATTACCGCTTGCGTGTAAGTTCTATTTTATTATCAATACCCAATTTTAATAGCTTTTATAATTTTTTAAGCAATCATTAGATAAAATTCACCATACTTCTGTTTTGGATGTGTTTGGGTTTTAGAAGTGTTACTTTTTTATAACTTTTTCATATTCTTATGGGTATGTTGTCATTTTTTTACCGGAGAATTTTATCTTGAAAAACATTTATGTAGGGAATTTGGTTTATAGCGCTACCAGTGAGCAAGTCAAGGAGCTTTTCAGTCAATTTGGCAAAGTTTTTAATGTCAAACTGATTTATGACAGAGAAACGAAGAAACCTAAAGGTTTTGGCTTTGTAGAAATGCAAGAAGAGGGCGTTAGGGAAGCGATTGCTAAATTAGACAATACGGATTTTATGGGCAGAACGATTAGGGTAACCGAAGCCAATCCTAAAAAGTCTTAATCTTAAAGCATTAGAAAATTAGAAAATAGTTTTCTAATGTGCTCCATTCTCTTAATGCGTCTTGTCTAGATTGTGCATAGAAGCTAAAAGAGGCTACAAACTCTTTTGAAATCCATTTAAAAATTCAATCCATTCTTAAAAGCGGTTAAAAATTGGTTTTGTTCAAATCAAATAAGGACAACTTTAAAACGCTCTTTAGTATTTTTATTATTGACTATACAAACTGCCAATATTTCAAATATTTAAAATGGAGTTCTCTCATTAAGGCGATTTTAGGGCTATAAGGTTCTTCTTTTCGCACTATCGTAGAGATCTGCTCATCATCAGCGATCACAAAAGGTTGTAACACCAGATTTTTCACGCCATGGATAAAAGTAGCGTCCATTATCGTATCCACAGGAACAACCCATTTTCGGCTGTGTTTCAAAAAAACTTTGGCAATCTTGGGCGTGATCACATAGCCTTGAGTCCCCACCCCATGACTATAAGCTTTAATGATCCCCACACGCTCTTGTATCTCGTGGTTTTTATGGCTCAATGGCTCACTTTTCACACTGGCATCATACAATAAATGCATCAAGCGGATATAGCCTAACTCTTGGATGTGTTTTTCTAAAAAATCCAAGCCCTCTTTAAAATCCTCTTTCAAGGTTATATCGTCTTCTAAAATACAAATAGGCTCATCTAACTCTATGCATTTTTCCCACAAGGAATAATGGCTCGCATAGCACCCAAGCTCCCCCAAGCTCATAAACTTCGCATGGTATTTTAAAGCGTAATAAAACTTAGAAACCTCACTGATGAGATTGGTTGTAATCCCCATGTCTTTGATGTTTTGCGTGATGAAATAAGGGTGTAAATGCTTTTTAACTAGGGGGTGCAACCCGCCTTCAAAAGTTTTAGAATAAATCGCATCAAAAATTTGCGCTTGATGGTGGGTGGCGTTGATGTTATTGAGTAAAGTTGTGGTGTCTCTAAAAACCAAACCAAATTTATCGCACACTTTTTGATTTAAAGAAATGATAAAAACACGCAAAGCTTAGACTCCCATAATTTTTAATAGAGTATATCGTTTTTAGGCTCTGTTTATAATAAAACTCTTAAGAGAATAGGGGGTATTAAAATAGTTCTCCCCCCTACAACCCCCAACTAAATCCCCACAACCCCCTAAGGAGCGCTTTTTTGATCAAACAAGTTCTTTTATTATATTGATTGTAAAAAATGTTTTGAGCGTTTTTAAATTTTGTGATCAATATCTAATTAAAACAAAGCAAGAGAACGAAATCGCATTGCAATTAAACAAAAAACTAAAATACATCACAAGCTTTGAAAATCCAATGAATGTTTGAAGCGAGAACCCATAACCCTAAAATCTAGGGCTATGAGCTTGATTTAATGGTGTTCTAAATAAGAAATCACGCTTAAGGCTGCCGTAGCGCCATCGCTTGCAGCACAAACCACTTGCTTAGGGGCAAAAATGCGAATATCTCCTGCCGCAAACAAGCCTTGAACATCCGTCTTCATGGAAAAATCCACGACAATAGAGCCGTATTCATCGCATTTGCATAGCATGGAGTTATCTTCTTGTTTCAACACGGCGTTATTCACGTCATAACCCACAAAAATAAAAAACCCCGGCACAACTAATTCTCTTTTTTCGTTAGTGGCTGTGTTTTTAATGCTTAAAGAAGACACGCCAGAAGCATCGCCCTTGATTTCTTCCACCACATAAGGGGTTAAAAACTCAATCTTATCATTGTTTTTAGCATGCTCTAAAGTGATAGGCGCACACCTAAAACCATCTCTTCTGTGGATGAGATAGACTTTTTTGCAGATATTGGCTAAATAAATCGCCTCTTCTACGGCGGTATCGCCTCCACCAAGCACCGCTACTTCCTTGTTTTTGTAAAAGAAGCCATCGCATGTCGCGCAAGTGCTAACGCCTTTACCCCAATATTCTGACTCGCCCTTGATTCCTGTGCGTTTAGGGCTACCACCGGTAGCGATGATCACGCTCTTAGCTTCAAAAGTCTTGCCGTCTTCTGCCAAAATAACAAAATGAGAGTCTTTTTTAGAAACCCTTTGAACAGCGGTCATTTCATGCTTTAAGCCAAAGCGAAAGCATTGCTCCTGCCATGGTTGCATGAAATCCAACCCGCTCACCACTTCCTTAACGCCCGGATAGTTTTCAATCTCACTACTGCCAGTGATTTGTCCTCCAGGCATTCCTTTCTCAAATAAAACGGCGTTTTTGACACCGCCTCTAGTCGCATAAAGCCCCGCGCTCAAACCCGCAGGACCACCTCCAATAATCGCGCAATCTATCATGGCTACTAGCCTAGAAGTTTGTTCAATTGCTCTTTTAAAGCGACTTTAGTTTGCACGCCCACCAGCTGATGAACGACTTCGCCATCTTTTGTGAATAAAAGCGTAGGAATGCTTCTAATACCAAATTTCGCGCTCAATTCTTCTTGCTCATCGGTATTGACTTTACAAATCTTAGCTTTACCTTGATATTCGCTAGCTAATTCATCAATCACAGGGGATAGCATCTTACAAAGTCCACACCATGGCGCCCAAAAATCCACTAACGCAACCCCTTTTTTAATGGTGCTTTCAAAATTTTCTTCAGTTAATTCAATATAGTGACTCATTGGTTACTCCTAAATATATGATTTTGATTAACGAGAAATATATTAGCTTAAGAATGTTAATGAAACCGCATTGATTTTGGATAAAAATCTAAAAAGTGATATTTTCTAAAAGCTCAAATTTACCATTTTTCACAATAAGAGCGTCAATGCAAAAATCGCTATTGGGATCTTTTTGGGACAAATAACAGCGGATTGTTTTAACCATCTTTTTTAATTTACTCGGCGTGATCGCATAAATGGGATCAAAATTTTCCCCGCTTTTGACTTCAATGAAATGCAAAACCCCTTTTTTCAAAGCGATAATATCAATTTCGCCAAATTTTGAAAAAAAGTTCCTCTCCACCATTTCAAAACCCAGCGTTTTTAAAAATTCGCAAGCTTCTTTTTCAGCCTTTAAGCCCTTTTCTCTATGTTTGTTGTTCAAAAAACGCATTCAATTTTCCAAACGGATCATTTTAGGGGTGTCTAGCACGCTTTTTAGATTTTCAAGCTCTTTAAGGGCGTTTAACATAGATTTTTCGTTGGTGGTGTGCGTGGAAAATAAGATTTTAGCCTTGTTGGAATGCGGGATTTCTTTTTGTAAGACATTGTTGAGCGAAATATCATTTTGGGCTAAAATCGCACTAATTTGAGAAAAAACCCCTTTTTCATCGCTCACTAACAAACGCGCATAATAAGCGCATTGGATTTCTTCTTTGGGTTTTAGGGGGAGTTTTTGAGGGGTTTCAAAGCCTAGCATTAGAGAGCTTTTTTTCCTTGCGATTTCTATAATATCGCTAATGACCGCGCTTGCGGTAGGTTCTCCCCCAGCCCCAGCCCCATAATACAAAGTCTCGCCCACCTTATCCCCTATAACGCTAATAGCGTTCATCACCCCATCCACTTTAGAGAGCATGCATTCATTTTTAATCATGCTTGGATGCACCCTTAATTCAATGCAATCTGGGTGTTTTTTAGCGATGCCTAAAAGTTTAATGCTATAACCAAATTCTTTAGCAAACTCCATGTCGTCTGGCTCTATCTTTTCAATGCCTTCAATCAAGATTTCTTCTAATTTCGCGTCAATGCCATACGCTAAAGACGCTAAAATCAATAATTTGTGCGCCGCATCAATGCCTTTAATGTCAAATTCAGGGTTCAATTCCGCATAGCCTAAACGTTGCGCGTCTTTCAAAGCGTCCTTAAAGCTCGCTTGATTTTTAAACATCTGGCTTAAAATGTAATTGCTCGTGCCGTTTAAAATCCCTTTAAAAGAAAGGATGTGATTAGCGCTCAAGCCGTCTTTTAAAGCCTTGATAATGGGGATACCCCCACACACGCTCGCTTCAAAGCCTATGGGGGTGTTTTTAGCGGTTTGCTCTAATTCATAGCGGTGGTATGCTAACATGGCTTTATTGGCTGTAACGAAGGCTTTTTGTTTGGCTAAAGTTTTTTTAGCTAAAAGATAGGGCGCTTCCACCCCACCCATAAGCTCCACGATAATATCAATTTCTTCATCTTCTATCAAGCTCTCTAAATCATTACTGATTTCAAAAGGATAGCCTTTGTGTTTTTTCACGTCTCGCACCACCGCTTTTTTAATTTTAATTTCCACGCCGGCTCTGTCTTTGATGATTTCTTGATTTTCTTGTAAGATTTTAGCGACCGCGCTCCCCACACACCCTAAACCCACAAGTCCTATATTCAATCTTTTTTTCATGTCTTTTCCTTTAAATTCGTTTTTTTAAAACAGCGTTTTTTTCCTGCTCGCTCGCTTTTTCTATCGCTTCAAAACTCCCAAAATAATCCAATAATTTTTTCACGCTGGCTTCTCCTATGCCCTTTTCTTTTAAAAGAGCGATTTGTTTCATGTTTTTAAGTTTAGTGGATCTATGGAAGTTTATCGCATACCGGTGGCTTTCATCGCGCAATTTTTGCACCCATTGCAAGCGTTTGTCGCTAGGGAGCAATTTAAAAGTATCGCTAGGCGTATGGATAATGTCTTTAGCGCCCCCTTTAGAGCGATAAGCTTTAGAATCCCTTTTTTCTTTAGAAATAGCGATCACTTCTACAAAACTCCCGCTGCTTTTTAAAATTTCTAAAGCGATGTTTAATTGCGCCCTCCCTCCATCAATCACCCACAAATTAGGCGGTGGCTCTTTAGCAAAGTCTAAAGCCCTTCTGGTGAGCAATTCGCTCATTTGATCGTATTCGTTAGAGCCTTTTAAATGGTAGCGCCGATAAGAGTCTTTTTGAAATGCATTGTTTTCATACACGACCATTCCCCCCACGCATTGGCTGTTTGAATGGTGGCTTGTGTCAAAGATTTCCACCCTATAAGGCACGCATTCTAAATTGAAAAGCGATCGCGCTTCTTCTAAAATCCGATCTTCATTAGAGGTTTTTTCCTGGCTAAAAATCTCTTGAGCGTTTTTCATAGCGATTTCTATTAAAGCGAGCTTGTCGCCTTTTTTAGGAATGCTAAGAGCGATTTTTTTAGAGTATTGATGAGAGATAAACTCTTGCAATTCCTTAAGCACTTCATTAGAACAAGCACTCAATAAGATCTGTTCAGGCATCAAAGGCAAATGCGATTGGTAATGATTGATAATGGCTTGTTTCATCGCCTCATCAGTGTCAAACCCATTGAGGGAGTGGATTTTTTCAAACGCTGAAGAAATGATTTTACCCCCACGCATGAACATCTTCACTAACACCGCCTTATTGCTTGCACCATAAAAAGCAAAAATATCCAGATCGTAGAGTTTGGCTAAATCCATGCAAGTGAAAGGGGCGATTTTTTGGATTTTTGCAATCCTATCCCTATAAATTAGGGCTTCTTCAAAACGCAAGTTACTAGAAAGGCGCTCCATTTTCAATTCAAGCTCTTTGATGAGCCTGTCTTTATTTTCAATCATTTCTAAACATTCTTTAGCGATTTTTAAATACTCTTCTTTGGTGATTTTATCCTCGCATGGGGCTTTACAACGCTCTATTTGATAAAACATGCATGCCTTTTTATCCTTAATGCAATTTTTCTTTTGAACTAAAGGGAGTAATTCATACAAGCTGTCTAAAATATCCTTAGCCCCACTCGTAAAAGTACTAAAATATTTAACGCCAGGCTGTTTTAAAATTTTTCGTGTGATTAAAGGGATAGGGAAATCAGTGGAAAAATCCATGTAAATATAAGGGTAAGTTTTATCATCTCTTAAAAGAATATTGTATTTAGGCTTGAGCTGCTTGATTAAAGAATTTTCCAAAATCAAAGCGTCTTGCTCGTTTTCCACTAAAATGGTTTCTAAAAAAGCGATTTGTTTGACCATCATTTGGATGCGTAAGCTTGCACGAGGATTGGGCGTGATTTCATTATTACGGATGGAAAAATAGCTTTTGATGCGCTTTTTTAAATTTTTCGCCTTACCGATATAGAGTAATTGGCGGTTTTTATCAAAATATTGATACACGCCACTGCTGTTAGAAAGGTTTTTCAAACTGGACAATAAATCAGCCATTCATTCCTCAAAAAAACTGCGTTGGTAGTGGATCAAAGCGCGCGCTTTTTCAAAACATTCATGCAAACGAGCGTCTTTAATGGGGTTATGGAACAACCCTAAAGCGCTAGGGCGAAAAAAACGGGCTTGTTTTTTAATGGGGGCATAAAAATTGGCTTTTTTTAGTGCGTCTTTAGGCACATAACCTAAAATTTCTAACCCATTCAACCCGTCAAACCCATAAGCATGCCCTTGCGTGTTCAAAAAATGGCTGATTTCTTTAGCGAATCGCTGGTTAAATTCTTTAGAAGCCCAAAGATCTTTAAACGCAAAAAGCAATTTAGAGTCTTTTATAAAGATAAAAAGCAAATTTTCTTGTAAACTTAAAGGCATAAAAACCTTAAGCTTTTTGAGTTTCAAAAGAGTTTCAAGCTTTTTATAAGACTTTTTTTGAATGAGTAAGGAGAAAATATTTTGTTCCATAAACCGATCTTAACATGCTTTTTAATACTTGTAGCGATAACGATTCAAGCTTGCGGCTATAAAGCCCCCCCATTCAATGAAAAACCCGCTAAAAAAACTTCAAACAGCTCTAATTCTTCTATGCAAACGCCCACCAACAACACCACGCCAGAATTTTTAAATCAGCCTTAAAATCATTGCCCTTATTTAAGGGCTTTGATTTCTAGGGTTTTTGTGGCTAACTTTTGCGCCTCGTTCTCATCATGCGTTACCATAATGAAAGTAGCGCAAGAATTTTGGTGTATCTCTTTGATGAGATCCTGTAAATTCTTACGATTAAAACTATCTAAAGCGCTAAAAGGCTCATCTAATAAAATAAGTTCTGGCTTGTGGATAATCCCCCTAATAATGCCCACTCTTTGGGCTTGCCCCCCACTCAATTCATTAGGGAATTTATCCATAAGGCTCTCGTCTAACCCCATTTTTAACGCTAAGGCTTTGGCCTCTTTTTGAGCGGCTTGTTTGTTTATGCCTTGTAAATTAAGGCAAAAGGTCATGTTTTGCAGAGCATTTAAATGAGAAAATAAGGAATTGCCTTGAGCGATATAGCCTATTTTTTGGCGTAAAAAAGCGTTGTTTGAAAGGGTCTCATTAAAGATTTTAACGCTCCCAAGATTAGGTTTTAAAAGCCCTAAAATCAAGCCTAAAAGCGTGCTTTTACCGCTCCCGCTCTCCCCTAAAACGCATAAAAAATCCCCTTTTTCAATGCTTAAATTAAAATCCTTAAAAACAGCACGATTGTGGTAGTTAAAAGACACATTCTCTATTTTGACGATTTCTTTCATGCTTTATAACCCTAATCTTTCTAAAAAATCTTTAGCTACGATTTGGGGGCTTTTTTTCAACACTTCCACCTGATAGTTTAAATCCTGCATCATCTCATCGCTAATTTTTGAATCCAATTTTTCTAAGATTTCTAGTGCTTCAGGATACTTTTTTATAGTTTCTTTTCTTATAACAATACCGTCTTGATAATTAGGGAAAAACCCTTTATCGTCCTTAAGCACCTTTAAATCCAGCTCTTTGATTTGAGCGTCTGTGGTGAAGACATCTAAAGCGTTGATTTTATGGGATTCAAAACTTTTATAACGCAAATTAATATCCATTTCATGCAAACTTCTAAAATGAAAGCGATAAGCTTTCACTAAGCCCTTAAAAGCGTCCTCTCTTTCAAAAAAGTCAAACTCCGCTCCAAAATCAAAATTGGGGCTATGAAAGGCTAAATCGCTGAAAGTTTCAATCGCGTATTTTTGAGCGTCTTCTTTAGAAATCGCTAAAGAATAGGTGTTATTAAAGCCCAAAAGCCCCACCCACAAAAGATTAAATTCCTTCTCATAACGCTTTTTAATCGTTTTAAAATCCACTTTTTGTGTCAAAGGGTTTTTGAGCGTGTTCACCCAAGCGGTGCCGGTATATTCCACATACAAATCAAAATCGCCCCTAAGTAATGCCGGATGGATATTCATCGTCCCCCCACCAATGCCAAACGCCCGCTTGATAGGGATATGGTGTTTTTCTAACAAAAGGCTTAAAATCTCGCCCAAAATATACTGCTCACTGCTAGGTTTTGTGTACTACGACTAAGGGCTTTTCTTCTATGGCGTTTCTAGGAATGAGCCATAAAGCGCTCGCTAGCAATAAAAAAAGAAACACCGCTAAATTAAGATAAACTCTTCTTTTTTGTTTTTGGGTGGCGTTTTGAGAAAATAGGCGTTGCAAAGCGTTTTCATGCTGAAAGACGCTCACAAATTTATCCGCTAAAACACTAAAAAGAGCTATGATCAAACTGCCAGCCACTAAAAGCGTGGTGTTTTGCGTGTTTAGCCCTCTAAAAATCGCCTGCCCTAAGCCCCCAGCCCCAATGAGCGCTCCAATCCCAGCCATCGCCACTAACATCACCACCGCAATCCTTAAACCCACTAAAATTTGGGGGATAGCGAGCAAGAATCGCACTTTAAAAAACAACTCTTTGGGGTTACACCCTAGCCCAATAGCGGCCTTAATCACCTCTTCTCGCACCTCTTTTAAAGCGTTATAGGTGCTATGGACAATGGGCAATAAGCCGTATAAGACCAACACTAAAAGCGCGTTTTTTAACCCTACCCCAATCACAGGAATGAATAACGCAAATAACGCCAGCGATGGGATGGTGTAGAGAAAATTCACCACAGGGAGCAAAAACGCTCTAGCCTTTGAATTATAAAACACAAAAACCCCAATCAAAACCCCAAACACCAGCACGAGAAGACTAGAAAGCGCAACGATGATGAAATGTTGCGCAATCAAATCTATAAAATAAATGAAGCGATCATGAAATTCTTTTATCAAATATTTTACCACGCTTATTTTTAACACCATAGCAACTAAATGCTGCGTAGCCACATCTACAGAATGGAGCAACCATTCATACAATTCTTTGATCAATTGTTTAAAAACGCCCATGCCTAGCATTATAACCAAACTTATTTGATATAAAAAGGTTTTTCTTAATTGGGTTTAAATCAAATTTTTACCATCAACAATAAGTGCAAATTTTTTTAAAACAAAGCCAAAAACGAGTAAAATTAAAACTGAAAGGTGCGTTTGCCTAAATTGGTGCTCACTTCTATCCATAGCGGCTGGTTTTCGCATAAAATTTCATAGGCTACGCTTTGATTCCTCACTAAAGAAACGCTTTTAGGCGTGGGGTAGAGCGAGCAAGAACGCCCCTGATTGATGTCAATCTTTAAAATAACCACGCTCTCTACCACAGCGCTCACTTTTAAATAATACGACTCCCTAGCCCCTTGCCATTCTAAATAGGGCGTTTCTTGGGGGACAATCTCTAACGCCACCAAAGGGCTTTGAGCCAGTTTCAAGCGCGTTTTTTGCTCCTGCTCTTTTAATTCTTGTTCTCTGTTGATCCCTTTATCAATCAAATCAAAAAGGTTTGAAGAAGCGTCCTTCTCTCTAGCAATAAGGCTCGCTAACAACAAAAAGATTAAAAGATAATTTTTATTCATGCGATTCATTCTTGCTGTTTGTGGGGATTGAATTCTTCATCTAAAATAGAATGGATCTTACTCAAATCGTTCGCATCGGTTGAAAAAAAGATTTCCACACGATTGTTTTTCATTCTGTTTTCTAGGGAGTCATTAGGCGCGATAGGGTTTGTAGAGCCGTAAGAAGAAAAAGACAATTGGTTAGGATCCACGCCGTATTGTATAAGGACTTTCATCACCCTATAAGCGCGATTGGCGGCTAATTCATAGTGGCTTTTAAAACGGGTTTTATTTAAAGGCGTATTATCCGTAAAACCCCTTACATTGATATGCACCCTTTTAGGGAGTTTTTGAATGATTTTAGCGATCCGCTCAAGATAAAGCATCATGTCTTGATTGATAGCGTCTGAAGTGGCGTTTTCAAATAATAAACTAGAGGGGAGCTTTAAAACAGAGCCTTGATCAATTTGCTCTAAAACACTGCCTTCGCCTTTGCGAGCGATAGTGGCTTTTGTTTCGGTATTTTGCGAAGCCGGTTTGGAGCTTTCGCTCGCCATTTGCTCTTCTTCTTTCCCTGAATCAGGGGGGATCACTACAACCGGCTGCATCGCCTCTGGCTTGGGAGCGTAATTAAAAATCTTAATAAATTCGGTTTTTAAGGCTTCCACTTTGGATTTATTGACCGCTGAAATGGCATAAAGAGCGATAAAAAGCGCGAGCAACAACGATAAAAAGTCAGCATAAGGAACCGCCCATTTTTCGCCGGCGGGGCATTCGGTGGGTTTGTTTTTCTTAGCCATCTTTAGCCCTCAAATTGAGATTTTTTAGGCTCACCGGGAGCGATGTAGTTTAAGAGTTTGTTTTCTAAATCCCTTGGATTTTCCCCATTAGCGATGCCTAAAATCCCCTCTAAAAGAACGGTTTTTTCTTTGATAATGTCTTTAGATTTAGCTTTGAGCTTATGCCCAAAAGTACCAAAAATCGCATAAGCACACATAATCCCTGTAACAGTGGTAGTAAATGCCCCAGCGATCCCTGCTGCCATTTCAGCCGGGTTGTCTAGCTTTTGCAAAGCCAACATAAGCCCCATAACCGCCCCCACTAACCCCATAGTAGGAGCGGTCTCACCAGCCGTCTCCCAATAATGAGCGGCGCCGTGGTAATACTCTTCCATTTCTTCAATGCTGATTTCTAAGCTTTCCTTAACGGATTTTAAATCCTTGCCATCTATGATCATAGACAAGCCGTTACGGGTGAAATCGTCTTCAATTTGCGCCACTCGCCCCTCTAAACTCAACACCCCATCTTTTCTAGCCAGAGTGGCTAATTCCACTAAATTTTTAATGGTTTCGTTCAAATTGATTTTAGGGTTTAAAAAAACAATTTTTATCTCTTTGTAAGCGGCTTTCACATAACGAGCATGCGTGCCTGTCATGGCGGCAAAAAGCGAAGTAGGCACGATGATGATGACTGAACTCAAATGGATAATGTGCAACGGGTTGCCATCTTCTAAAATATCGCCTAGCGAAATAGAAGCGACCGCCAATACCAAGCCTAGTATGGTTGATAAATCCAAAACTTACCCCTTAATCTAAATTTCATAATCTTGTAAATGCGTGATTTTATGCGTGCCACAAACCCTACATTCAGGGTTTTTGGGTGCTTGAATTTTTTTAAAATCCATCGTTTTAATATCGGCTATAAGTAAAGTATTTATAAGTAAAGTTTCAAACCCTAAAAAATATTTAAGGCATTCGCTCGCTTGGATACACCCTAAAACTCCGGGCAAGACCCCAAAAAGCCCTGAAGTAGGATTCAATCCCTTTTTAGGGGGCTTATCAAAAACACACGCTAAGCATGCGCTATTGGGTAAAACGCTCATGCTTTGCCCCCTGTATTCTAAAACCCCGGCATGCGAATAGGGTTTTTGGGCTAACACGCAAGCGTCATTGATCAAAAATTTAGCGTTAAAATTGTCTGTAGCGTCTATAATAAAATCATAAGGTTCTATGAGAGAAAGAGCGTTATGAGCCTTAAAGCGTTCTTCAAAAGCCTCTATTTCAATACCGGCATTGAGTTGTTTCAAGCGTGCTTTCGCACTAGAGGCTTTAGGTTGGTTTAAAAAATCCTGTGAATGGATAATTTGGCGCTGCAAATTACTCATATCTACTGAATCAAAATCCACAATGCCTATTTTTCCTACCCCAGCGGCGCACAGATACATCAAAACCGCTGATCCAAGCCCTCCGGCTCCAATGACTAAAACGCTAGATTTTAAAAGCTTCAATTGGACTTCTTCGCCCACATCTTCTAGCATGATATGGCGCAAATAACGCTCTTTTTCTAGCCGGCTTAACAATTAAGCCATCCTTGAAACCCAAATTTTAGAATGCTCTCTTTCAGCAAAAAAACTCGTTTTATCCCCATGCCCTGGATAAATCTCTATGTCTTTAGAAAAATCTAAATTTTGAAACCTTAACAGGGACTCTTTCATGTCTTTTTCATTAGAATAAGGGAAATCGTAACGTCCAATGCTGCGATAGAAAATAAAATCCCCGCTAAAAATCACCCCTTCAATTTCTATGATAGAACAACCGGGCGTGTGTCCGGGAAAATGCCAGTATTTAATGGTAGTGTTTGCTATCTCTAAAGTGGTGCAACCCTTATTGCAAGGCACGCTAAAATTGGGGCTAAAAACCGGCATGCCCAAATGAAAAATATCATTTTCTAGCATGAACACATCGTCTTTTGGGGCGTAAATGGGGGTGTCTTTAAGGGTTTTTGACAATTGAGCGCTATCCCATACATGATCATAATGCCCATGCGTGATTAAAATCGCCTTAGGGTTTTTGGCGTTTTCTAACACCCATTCGCTGCTAGAAAATCCGGGATCGATGATAAAATCTATCCCACTAGAAAGCTTCACAATATAAGCGTTTTCTTCCACCGCCCCGCACTCTCGCCTTAAAATTTCCAAACTCTAAACTCCCTTCAAACTAGCCTAAAAAGTCATTATTATTGAATATCATAGCGCAAAAATAAGGCGATTTTGACTAGAATAGCGCTTCTATTATTGTTGGTTGAGATGAGTTTGAATAAAAGGAAAATCGTGCGATCGTTTGGGAATTACATGCAAGAGTGGCTTTATGGCGAAAAAGGGTATTACAGAAAGGCGCTAATCGGTCCAAAAGGGGATTTTTACACTTCGGTGTCTTTGAGCAAGTTTTTTGGGGGCGCTATGGCGTTTTATATCATCAAGCTTTTAGAAGAAGAAAAATTATTTTTGCCTTTAAAAATTGTAGAAATTGGCTCTCATCATGGGCATTTTTTGAGCGATATAGCCAGTTTTTTAAACGCTTTGAGCGTGGGCGTAATGGAAAAATGCGAGTTTGTCAGCTGTGAGCCTTTAAAGGAATTGCAAAAACTCCAACGAACCATTTTTAAACAAGCCACGCAATTGAATCTAATCAGTTGCGCTTTAGAAGAGCTTGATTTTAAAGAAAAAAAAAGCGCGTTCGTTGTCTCTAATGAATTGTTTGACGCGTTCGCTTGCGAGATTGTTAAAGACAATCAAATGCTTTTCATTACCCATGATCATCAGGGTGTTTGGGGCGGTATTGATGAACCCACTAAAGAACTTCTTAAAAATTTGAATTTAAAACAAGGGTGTGCGCCGTTATTTTTAGAGGCTTTTATTAAGGGTTTGTTAGAGAAATTGAATGAGGCTTCTTCTTGGGTGTTTTTGAGTTTTGATTATGGCGATGAAACAGAGCGGAAAGACATGCATTTAAGGGCTTTTAAAAACCACCAAGTATTAGATTTTAAGGATATTTTAAACCATTTAGCTTCTTTGTATCAGCAAAGCGATTTGACTTATGATGTCAATTTTTCTTTGGTGCGCTTTTTGTTTGAAAAACACCACGCGCGATTTTCATTCTTTAAATCGCAGGCTAACGCTTTATTGGATATGGGGCTTATGGGATTGTTAGAAATATTTTCAAAGAGCGTGAGTTATGAAAGGTATTTAAAAGAAGCGGCTAAAATCAAGCCCCTAATTAGCCCTGGGGGTTTGGGGGAGCGTTTCAAAGCGTTAGAGTTTGTGAAAAAAAATAAAATGTAAATTAAAAGCATTTTGACAATCTAATAATAATTAATAAAATAAAGAGTTTGCGTTTTTTTAAAGGGGGAAAGGTAAGAGCGTCAGGACATTTTAATGAAAAAGTTGATTAAAATGCTAAAGTAAAGAAGGAAGGAATATAATACGCCTTTCGCTCTTACCTTAGGCGGCATTATACCAAAAAAAAAAAAAAAGATGTTATTTGAGCTTTATTTTTAACATTCTGTTTTTCTTTTTTATAAAATGAAACACTTTTTGAGTTTGTTTATTTATTTAATATTGGTGTTTAAAAGAAAGAATCGCTATAATTTTGAAATCATTTAAGTCTATTGAAGGGATAAAGGGGGTTTTTTGAAAATTTTTCTTTCTTGCAAGTCTTTGTTGATTCAAAGGAGTTTGGAATTTTATTTGAGCGATTACCTCTCTTCTGTGGAAGTTTGCGATCTTGTTTTAAGCGATGATGAAACGCTAGAGATTAATAAGCCCCTATGCTTTATAGAAGAGCGCTTAAGAAAGCCTTTCACCAAACAGAGCGTGAAAGAAGATGTAAAAAATTTTTATCGCGCTTTAAAGGCGAGCGAAAAACCTTGCGAAGAAATGAAAATTTCTAAAGAGCAAAAGATTAAGCAATTACTAGAAGAATACACCCAAAAATTATGCCAAATCATCAGCCAGTAAAAAAATTTAAGATCATTGGGGGGGCTTGTAAGGGATTGGGCTTGAATTTGCCTAACATTTCTAGCACGCGCCCCACGAAAGCGATCGTAAGAGAGTCGTTTTTTAACACCTTGCAAGCAGAAATTAATGGAGCACACTTTATAGAAGTGTTTTCAGGCAGCGCTTCTATGGGTTTAGAGGCTTTGAGTAGGGGGGCTAAAAGCGCGGTGTTTTTTGAGCAAAATAAAGACGCTTATAAGACGCTCTTAGAAAATATTTCCCTCTTTAAAAACCGCTTAAAAAAGGAAATGGAAATTCAAACTTTTTTAGATGACGCTTTCAAGCTTTTGCCCACGCTGCACTTAAAAAATGGCGTTTTGAATATTATTTATTTAGATCCTCCTTTTGAAACAAGCGGGTTTTTAGGGGTTTATGAAAAATGTTTTCACGCTTTAGAAAGGTTATTAAAACGCTTTAATCCAAAAAATTTTTTGGTGGTTTTTGAGCATGAAAGCGTGCATGAAATGCCTAAAAGTCTCGCAACTTTAGCTATAATCAAACAGAAAAAATTCGGGAAAACCACTTTAACTTATTTTCAATAGGAATAGGCATGGCAGAAGAACAAGAAAATACCGCGCAACAACCCCAAAAAAAAGCAAAGCCCTTTTATTTGTCATTATTGGAAGCGTGTTAGTGATGCTTTTATTGGTGGGGGTGATTATCATGTTGCTTATGGGGAATAAGGAAGAATCTAAAGAAAACGCTTCTAAAAACACCCAAGAAGTTCAAGCTAATCCTATGGCGAACAAAAATCAAGAAGCCAAAGAAGGCTCTAATATCCAGCAATACCTGGTGCTTGGTACTTTGTATGCGATTGATGCGCCTTTTGCGGTGAATTTGGTCTCTCAAAATGGCAGACGCTACCTTAAGGCTTCTATCTCGCTAGAATTGAGTAATGAAAAGCTTTTGAATGAAGTCAAGGTTAAAGACACAGCGATTAAAGACACGATTATAGAAATTCTATCGTCTAAAAGCGTGGAAGAAGTGGTTACTAATAAAGGCAAAAACAAGCTTAAAGACGAGATTAAGAGCCATTTGAATTCGTTTTTGATTGATGGCTTTATTAAAAATGTCTTTTTCACTGATTTTATCATCCAATAATTTTAAATGATTGGCATAGATATTGTCTCTATTGCTAGGATAGAAAAGTGCGTGAAACGCTTTGAAATGAGGTTTTTAGAGCGTTTTTTATCGCCAAGTGAGATTGTTTTATGTAAGGATAAATCTAGCAGTATCGCCGGGTTTTTCGCGCTTAAAGAGGCTTGCTCTAAAGCCCTTCAAGTGGGAATTGGCAAGGAATTGAGCTTTTTGGATATACAAATCTCTAAAAGCCCTAAAAACGCCCCCTTAATCACCCTTTCTAAAGAAAAAATGGATTATTTTAATATCCAAAGCTTGAGCGCGAGCATCAGCCATGACGCTGGTTTTGCGATAGCGGTTGTGATGGTTTCTTCGTCAAATTGATAAATAACGCATTCTAAAACTCCCGTAACATTCCGTTTTAAAAAGCGCTTAGCGGCTATTTAAAAAAACACAAAAAACCTTTTTCAAATCGTTTTGATAACAAATTGTAAATTAAAAAAATCAAACTTCAAAATTTAAGTTAATTATAATAATTATTTTTATAGTATGAATCGGTTTGAATTAAATGAGAAAGGTTATCATAATGAATGGTTATTTGAGGGTAAAAATCTCTTATTTTTTGGCGTTGGGTGCTTTGACTTTTTGGACTTTTAGTTCTTTTATGATCGCAAAAGATAAGCACCATTTTTTAAAAAAAGTTACAACCACCGAGCAAAAATTCAATTCCAGCGCGCCGCTTTCATGGCAAAGTGAAGAGGTGCGTAATTCCACAAGCTCTCGCACGGTGATTTCCAACAAAGAACTCAAAAAAACGGGGAATTTGAATATTGAAAACGCTTTGCAAAATGTGCCAGGGATTCAAATCAGAGACGCTACAGGCACAGGCGTGCTGCCTAAAATTTCGGTGCGCGGTTTTGGTGGGGGCGGTAACGGGCATAGCAATACGGGCATGATTTTAGTCAATGGTATCCCCATTTATGGCGCGCCGTATTCTAATATTGAATTGGCGATTTTCCCTGTAACTTTCCAGTCAGTGGATAGGATTGATGTGATTAAAGGGGGCACGAGCGTTCAATACAGTCCTAACACTTTTGGAGGCGTGGTGAATATTATCACTAAAGAAATCCCTAAAGAGTGGGAAAATCAAGCGGCTGAAAGGATCACTTTTTGGGGGCGATCCTCTAATGGGAATTTTGTAGATCCCAAAGAAAAAGGCAAGCCCTTAGCCCAAACTTTAGGAAACCAAATGCTGTTTAACACTTACGGGCGAACGGTCGGGATGTTGGGTAAGTATATAGGCATTAGCGCCCAAGGCAATTGGATTAATGGGCAAGGTTTCAGGCAAAATAGCCCCACAAAGGTGCAAAACTACTTGCTTGATGCGGTTTATAAGATTAATGCGACCAATACTTTTAAAGCTTATTACCAATATTATCAATACAACTCTTACCATCCAGGCACTTTGAGCGCGCAAGATTATGCTTACAACCGATTCATTAATGAGCGCCCTGACAATCAAGATGGAGGGCGAGCCAAACGATTTGGGATCGTGTATCAAAACTACTTTGGCGATCCGGATAGGAAAGTGGGGGGCGATTTTAAATTCACTTATTTCACGCATGACATGAGCAGGGATTTTGGGTTTTCCAACCAATACCAAAGCGTGTATATGAGCAGTCAAAATAAGATTTTACCCTTTAAAGGCAAGGGAGAAATTAGCGCGACTAACCCTAATTGCGGTTTGTATTCTTATAGCGATACGAATAGCCCTTGTTGGCAATTTTATGACAATATCCGCCGCTTCGTGGTGAATGCATTTGAGCCAAAACTCAATCTCGTAATCAATACCGGTAAAGTCAAACAAACTTTTAACATGGGGATGCGGTTTTTAACTGAAGATTTATACCGCCGATCCACCACTAGGAAAAACCCTAGCGTGCCTAATAATGTCAGTGGGTTTGATGCAGGAACTTCACTCAATAATTTCAACAATTATACCGCCGTGTATGCCAGCGATGAAATCAATTTCAATAACGGCATGCTAACGATCACGCCGGGTTTGAGATACACTTTTTTAAATTATGAAAAAAAAGACGCTCCTCCTTTTAAGGCAGGTCAAACAGGAAAAACCACAAAAGAGCGTTATAATCAGTGGAATCCGGCAGTGAATGTCGGCTATAAACCCATTAAGGATTGGTTGTTTTATTTCAACTATCAAAGAAGCTACATTCCGCCCCAATTCAGCAATATCGGTAGTTTTACAGGCACAAGCACGGATTATTTTCAAATCTTTAATGTCATGGAAGGCGGCTCAAGATATTATTTTAACAATCAAGTAAGTTTTAACGCGAATTATTTTGTGATTTTTGCGAATAATTATTTTACCGGGCGCTACGGGGATAATAAAGAGCCGGTCAATGCGAGATCGCAAGGCGTGGAGTTGGAATTGTATTACACGCCTATTAGAGGGCTTAATTTCCATGCGGCTTACACTTTCATAGACGCTAATATCACCAGCCACACGATGATCACTAACCCTGCTAATCCTAAAGAGCCTAAAAAAGATATTTTTGGCAAAAAGCTCCCTTTTGTAAGCCCGCACCAATTTATTTTAGACGCAAGCTACACTTACGCTAAAACCACGATTGGGTTGAGTTCGTTCTTTTATAGCCGAACTTATAGCGATGTGTTAAACACCGTGCCTTTTACAGAATACGCGCCCACGATTAAAAATGTAGCTATCACCACCAAAACAGCGGGCATGACGCCATGGTATTGGGTGTGGAATTTGCAAATTTCTACCACTTTGTGGGAACGCAAAAATCAAAGCGTTAATGCGAGCTTGCAAATCAATAACATTTTTAACATGAAGTATTGGTTTAGTGGGATAGGCACTAGCCCTAACGGGAAAGAAGCCGCACCTCCTAGAAGCATCACAGCGTATGTGAGCTATAATTTTTAATTTTAGGGTTGTAATGTTTTGAGCAGTTGGGCGTAAAAAATGATATTTTGTTTTAAATGCTCTCTTAGAGCGCGGTAATTAGGGCAAAAGATTTGAACGCAACGCCAGAAATTTTTGGAATGGTTTTTGTGGATCGTGTGGGCGAGTTCATGGATGATGACATAATCAATCGCTTCTTTTTGGGTGCAAACCAGTAAAAGGGCGAAACTCAAGCGGTTATGATAAGAGCAACTCCCTAAAACTTTGGCGTTGTTTCTAATGCTGAAATGGGTGTATGAAGTTTGCATTTTTTGAGCGATCAAAGGGAGTTGTTGCTCCAAATAAGTTTTTAAGATTTTTTTAAGTTCTGTTAGGGTGTAATCGTTGGCGTTTTTCACCTCATCAAACACAAGGATTTTATCCTTATAAGTGTTTAGGCGCGAGCGATAGAGCGAGTGTTTTTCTTGCATCGCTAAAAAGGTTTTTTTTAGCCAAGATTCTTGTTCTTTTAAAAAAGCGCTCGCTCTAGCTTGAGAGCAAGAATTGGGCATTTTGAGAATCACTTCTAAAGAGGGCGTGATATTCAAGCTCAGGGTTTTGATTTTTTTACTTTTTTGAATGGTAATAGGAATATCATCTAACATGATGCGTATTTTACTAAAATTTGCGCTAGAATGTAAGTCTGTTTAATATTGATTTTATTTGTATTAAGAATTAAGGCTAACATGCGTGTTTTTATTATTCATTTAAGCCCCAAAACCTGTCAAAATTTTTCTTTAAAAGAAACTCATATAACCCCCCTTTTAGAGAGCCTTAAACTTCAAGGGATTTCTTATGAAATTTTTGATGCGATCTATTCTAAAATCTCTCCCACTCAATTACACCCCTTGATTTTAGAGCATTTGCACCCTTCTTTTATGGTTGAAGATTTATTGGCTTTTTGTAAGAATAAAAAACACCCCCCTTGCGCGTTAAAAAATTTCTTTCATGCGATCAAGCATTGCGGGAAGAGGATGGGGTTTGGGGAGCTTGGGTGCTATGCGAGCCATTATTCCTTGTGGCAAAAATGCATAGAGCTTAATGAAGCGATCTGTATTTTAGAAGACGATATAACCCTAAAAGAATGTTTTAAAGAAAGCTTGGAGTTTTGTTGCCAACACATCAACGAATTAGGCTATATCCGCTTGATGCATCTAGAAGAAAATGTGGCTAAACAAAAAACTCCCGTTAGAGGGGTTTCTCAAATCTTACATTTTAAAGATGGCATTGGCACTCAAGGGTATGTTTTAGCCCCCAAAGCCGCGCAAAAATTATTGAAATACAGCGCGAAAGAATGGGTGATGCCCATAGATTGCGTGATGGATAGGCATTATTGGCATGGGGTCAAAAACTATGTGTTAGAAGAATTTGCGATTGCTTGCGATGGAATGAATTCTCAAAATTCCAACACAGAAAAACAAAGTACTAAAAAATTACCTTTAAGCATTAGGATTGGCCGTTTTTTACACAAAAGCACAATTAAAATCTTGGATAAAGTTTTTAGGTATAGCCCAAAATTAATCAGAATTGGCAAACATTAGAATAAGTCTTTGAGCATTTCTTGCATGATAGGGGAAGTTTCATTCAATTGATTTAAAGGCTTAGCGGTTTGCTAAATAAAGCAATAAAGTAATAATCGTTATTAAACATGCTATATTTCTTTTTTCTATAAAACTAAATACTATTGAATAAAACTAGGGAGTCAGAATGATCTTAAGAAGAGTTACTGAAGCTTTAGAAGCGTATAAAAATGGCGAAATGCTCATTGTTATGGACGATGAAGACAGAGAAAATGAGGGGGATTTGGTTTTAGCTGGGATTTTTTCTACCCCTGAGAAAATCAATTTCATAGCTACGCATGCTAGGGGGTTGATTTGCGTATCTTTAACCAAAGATTTAGCGAAAAAATTTGAATTACCCCCTATGGTTAGCGTGAATGATTCTAACCATGAGACCGCTTTCACGGTTTCTATTGACGCTAAAGAAGCCAAAACCGGGATTTCTGCTTTTGAAAGGCATCTAACGATTGAATTGCTGTGTAAAGACACCACTAAACCGAGCGATTTTGTGCGCCCAGGGCATATTTTCCCTTTAATCGCCAAAGATGGAGGCGTGCTAGCGCGCACCGGTCATACTGAAGCGAGCGTGGATTTGTGCAAATTAGCTGGATTAAAGCCCGTGAGCGTGATTTGTGAAATCATGAAAGAAGATGGCTCTATGGCGAGGAGAGGGGATAAATTTTTGAGCGATTTCGCCATTAAACATAACCTTAAAACCCTCTATGTTTCTGATTTGATTAGCTATCGTTTGGAAAATGAAAGTTTGTTGAAAATGTTTTGTCAAGAAGAAAGGGAATTTTTAAAACACCAAACGCAATGCTACACTTTTTTAGACCACCAGCAAAAAAACCATTACGCTTTTAAGTTTAAGGGCGCAAAAACCCATGATTTGGCCCCTTTAGTGCGTTTCCACCCTATCAAAGAGGATTTTGATTTTTTAACGACTGGCGCGTTTGAAGTGTTTTTTAAGGCTTTAGAATATTTAAAGCGCGAAGGGGGTTATTTGATCTTTATGAACACGCATTCTAAAGAAAACAATATCGTTAAAGATTTTGGGATCGGGGCGTTGGTGTTAAAAAATTTGGGGATAAAGGATTTCAGGCTTTTAAGCTCTTCTGAAGACAGGCAGTATAAGGCTTTGAGCGGGTTTGGGCTTAAGCTTGTAGAAACGATTAGCCTTTGAGGCTTGTTGGGTTTTATTGAATGTGTTGTAATGTTTTTAAGGTATAATAAAATCTTTTTAAGTCAAGCAATAAAGTTTGCAACCTGATGAGAGTAATAATAGAGTTTATGCTGATTTCATTAAAAACATTCCTAAAAATATTATTGAAAATATTCTTAAAAACATTCCAAAAGATTTGGATGGTTTTGGTTATTATTTGGGGGTTAGGCTGTAGTTTTTTAAACGCTAACAGCGTTCAATTAGAAGAAACGCTCAGGCGAAGTCCTAAAAATCTTATTTGGCAACACTTTAAAAAGAGGTTTAAAAAGAGCAACACGATCCCTTATGCCCCAAATAGCCGTTGGAAATATTTAGGCACGAGTGTTGGGATTTTAGGCGTGTCTTTGGTGATAGGGATTGTGGGGTTGTATCTCATGCCAGAGAGCGTAACGAATTGGGATAGAGAAAAATTTGGGATCAAAAGTTGGTTTGAAAATGTCCGCATAGGTACAAAACTGGACAATGATAGTTTTATTTTCAATGAAATTTTGCACCCTTATTTTGGGGCTATGTATTACATGCAACCGCGCATGGCTGGGTTTGGTTGGATGGCATCAGCGTTTTTTTCTTTTATCACTTCTACGCTTTTTTGGGAATATGGCTTGGAAGCGTTTGTGGAAGTGCCTAGCTGGCAGGATTTGGTGATCACGCCTTTACTAGGCTCCATTTTAGGGGAAGGGTTTTATCAGCTCACGCGCTATATCCAACGCAACGAAGGCAAGCTTTTTGGCTCTTTATTTTTAGGGCGTTTAGCCATCGCTCTTATGGATCCTATCGGTTTTATCATTAGGGATTTAGGGCTTGGGGAAGCTTTAGGGATTTATAATAAACATGAAATCCGTTCTAGTTTAAGCCCCAATGGTTTGAATTTGACTTACAAATTTTAAAGGAGTAGCCCGCATCAAGCGATTTTAAAAACATTTTTATCGGCACAAATTATAAAGAGTTTTGATAGAATACCTTTTTTTAAAAGACGCGTTTTAAAACTAATTTTAGGAGTATCCTTGAAACGATTAGAAGTTTCTAACCAAGCCAAATTACCCACTCAATTTGGGGAGTTTTGTATCCAGTGTTTTAGAGAAAAGGGTTCTAATGGCTCTAAAGATCATTTAGTGATTTTCACCCCTAATTTTTCTCAAAACCCTTTAGTGCGTTTGCATTCAGAATGTTTAACCGGTGATGCTCTAGGCTCTCAAAAATGCGATTGCGGAGGGGCGTTGCAAATGGCGTTAGAAAGGATTTCTAAAGAAGGGGGGCTAGTGATTTATTTGCGCCAAGAAGGGCGTGGGATAGGGTTATTTAACAAAGTCAATGCCTACGCTTTACAGGATAAAGGCTATGACACCATTCAAGCCAATGAAATGATAGGGTTTAAAGACGATGAAAGGGATTATAGTGTTGCGGGTGAGATTTTAGAATATTACCATATTAAAAAAATGCGCTTGCTCACGAATAACCCTAAAAAAATCGCCGCTTTAGAAAAATACGCTGAAGTAACAAGAGAGAGCTTGATCGTGTGCGCTAACGAACACAATCAAGGGTATTTGGAAGTTAAAAAGCTCAAAATGGGGCATTTATTGTGAAAACTCTTTTAAAATAAGCTTTAAAAACCTTTAAAATCATGCTTTAAAAGGCGCAATATAGGGGTAAGATAATGGTAGAAGTGCGATTCTTTGGACCCATAAAAGAAGAAAATTTTTTCATCAAAGCGAATGATTTAAAGGAATTAAGGGCGATTTTACAAGAAAAAGAGGGCTTAAAAGAGTGGTTGGGCGTTTGCGCGATAGCCCTTAATGATCATTTGATAGACAATTTAAACACGCCTTTAAAAGATGGCGATGTGATTAGTTTGTTGCCACCGGTTTGTGGAGGTTAGGTGTTAAAAATCGTTCAAGGGGCATTGGATACTGAGAAGCTTTTGAAAGCCTACCAAGAGGAAGCTTGCATTAAAAACTTTGGAGCGTTTTGTGTGTTTGTGGGGATTGTGAGAAAAGAGGATAACATTCAAGGCTTGAGTTTTGATATTTATGAGGCACTATTAAAGACTTGGTTTGAAAAATGGCACCATAAAGCCAAAGATTTGGGCGTGGTGTTAAAAATGGTGCACAGCCTGGGCGATGTTTTGATAGGACAAAGCTCATTTTTATGCGTTTTAATGGGAAAGAATAGAAAAAACGCCTTAGAACTATACGAAGATTTTATTGAAGATTTTAAGCGTAACGCCCCTATTTGGAAATACGATTTGATTGATAATAAACGCATTTACGCTAAAGAAAGAAGCCACCCTTTAAAAGGGAGTGGGCTTTTAGCTTAAAAAGGAGTTCAAATGCAAACGATTCATATAGGCGTTTTGAGCGCGAGCGATAGGGCGTCAAAAGGGATTTATGAAGATTTAAGCGGGAAAGCGATACAAGAAGTGTTGAGCGAATACCTGCTCAATCCTTTAGAATTTCATTATGAAATCGTCGCTGATGAAAGGGATTTGATTGAAAAATCGCTGATTAAAATGTGCGATGAATACCAATGCGATCTAGTCGTTACTACAGGAGGCACAGGCCCTGCTTTAAGAGACATAACCCCAGAAGCCACAGAAAAAGTGTGCCAAAAAATGCTTCCTGGTTTTGGAGAGCTTATGCGAATGACTAGTTTAAAATACGTGCCTACAGCGATTCTATCGCGCCAGAGCGCTGGCATTAGGAATAAGAGTTTGATCATTAATCTTCCTGGGAAGCCAAAAAGCATTAGAGAATGCTTAGAGGCGGTTTTTCCAGCGATTCCTTATTGCGTGGATTTGATTTTAGGGAATTATATGCAAGTGAATGAAAAAAACATTCAAGCGTTTCGCCCCAAACAATAAGGTAAAAAATGCCGCTCACTCATTTGAATGAAGAAAATCAGCCTAAAATGGTGGATATAGGGGATAAAGAAACCACTGAAAGAATCGCTCTAGCGAGCGGTCGTATCAGCATGAATAAAGAGGCTTATGACGCTATTATCAATCATGGCGTTAAAAAGGGTCCGGTGTTACAGACTGCTATTATTGCTGGGATTATGGGGGCTAAAAAGACAAGCGAGCTCATTCCCATGTGCCATTCAATCATGCTCAATGGGGTGGATATTGATATTTTAGAAGAAGAAGAGACTTGCAGCTTTAAACTCTATGCGAGAGTCAAAACTCAAGCTAAAACGGGCGTAGAAATGGAAGCGCTAATGAGTGTGAGCATAGGGCTTTTAACCATTTATGACATGGTGAAAGCCATTGATAAGAGCATGACAATTAGCGGTGTGATGTTGGAGCATAAAAGTGGAGGCAAAAGCGGGGATTATAACGCTAAAAAATAGAAAAAAACTGATAATCTAAAGATGTTAGGGTAAAATAACATTTTGACAACAAAAGCGTGTTGGTTGCTTCGGGTTTGTTGTTATAGAAGTCTAAAATATTACAATCAAGGATAGAACGATGAAAGCAAATAATCATTTTAAAGATTTTGCATGGAAAAAATGCCTTTTAGGCGCGAGTGTGGTGGCTTTATTAGTGGGATGCAGCCCGCATATTATTGAAACCAATGAAGTCGCTTTGAAATTGAATTACCATCCAGCTAGCGAGAAAGTTCAAGCGTTAGATGAAAAGATCTTGCTTTTAAGTCCAGCTTTTCAATACAGCGATAATATTGCTAAAGAGTATGAAAACAAATTCAAGAATCAAACCACGCTTAAGGTTGAAGAGATCTTGCAAAATCAGGGCTACAAGGTTATCAATGTGGATAGTAGCGATAAAGACGATTTTTCTTTTGCGCAAAAAAAGAAGCGGTATTTGGCTGTCGCTATGAATGGCGAAATTGTTTTACGCCCCGATCCTAAAAGAACCATACAGAAAAAATCAGAACCTGGGTTATTATTCTCCACCGGTTTGGATAAAATGGAAGGGGTTTTAATCCCGTCCGGTTTTGTCAAGGTTACCATACTAGAGCCTATGAGTGGGGAATCTTTAGATTCCTTTACGATGGATTTGAGCGAGTTAGACATTCAAGAAAAGTTCTTAAAAACCACCCATTCAAGCCATAGCGGAGGGTTAGTTAGCACCATGGTTAAGGGGACGGATAATTCTAATGATGCGATCAAGAGCGCTTTGAATAAGATTTTTGCAAATATCATGCAAGAAATAGACAAAAAGCTCACTCAAAAGAATTTAGAATCTTATCAAAAAGACGCCAAGGAATTAAAAGGCAAAAGAAACCGATAAAAACAAATAACGCATAAGATAAAGAACGCTTGAACAAACTGCTTAAAGGGGGTGTTTTAGCGTTTTTTTTGAGCGTGTATTTAAAGGCTGATGATTTGGTTACTTATACGATCGCCAAAGAAGAAGATCTAGGATACCAGCGGTTTTTAGCCAAGAAGTGTTTAAGGGGTAAAACCCACCCTCCATGTTTTGCTGAGTCTAAAAAGCCTAAAAGAAAACTTTTTAACATAGACAAAAGCTCCCACTATTATGGCACAAGCGTGGTGCAAATGTCATGGCTACAGAGCAGGGAAAAATTTGAAAACCATTCAAAATACCGAGACATTCCTTTTGCTGAAGTCAGTTTGATTTATGGCTATAAACAATTTTTTCCTAAAAAAGAGTGCTACGGCTTCCGTTTTTATGTCTCTTTGGATTACGCTTATGGCTTTTTTCTTAAAAATAAAGGCGCATTAGGCGATAGTTTGAGGGCGAGTTCGCAAATCCCTAAAAGCTATAGAGAAAAATTACAAAGAAAAGAGACTTTTATTAACGCTATTTTTTATGGCGTGGGGGCTGACTTTTTATACAAACGCGCTTTTGGGACGCTGATTTTAGGGGTAAATCTCGTGGGAGAAACCTGGTTTTATGAAACAAAGATTTTTAAAAAGTGGGCTAAAGATCTTTCAAGCGTTTATCACCCTTACATGTTTCAAGTGATGTTGAATGTGGGGTATCGTTACCGCTTTTCAAGGTATAAGAATTGGGCGATAGAATTTGGCGCACGCATCCCTTTTTTAATTAATGATTATTTTAAAACCCCTTTATACACCCTTGATCTCAAACGCAATATTTCTGTCTATCTCACTTCAACTTATGATTTTTAGTTTTTTCAATTTTTGAAAACTAGAATTAAAACCGCTTTTTATCAACCGGAATTAAAACAAATTAAGCTATAATGACTATAAAACTTTTAATTTTTCTAAGGAAAGAAATGAATCTTGAAGTGAAAAAGATTGACACCGCTAACGCCCGTTTGAGCGCTAAACCTTCTGTTGAAGATTTAGAAAAGCGTTATGATAAAATCGCTCAAAAAATCGCCCAAAAAGTTAAGATTGATGGCTTTAGAAGAGGTAAAGTCCCCCTTAGTTTAGTGAAAACCCGTTATCAAGCCCAAATTGAACAAGACGCTCAAGAAGAGATGATTCAAGAGGTTTTAAAAAACGCTCTTAAAGAATTAGGGATTGAAACTAAGGATCTCATCGGTAGCCCTAATTTCACTAAATTTGAAAAAAAAGACACGCATTTTGAAATAGAAGCGGACATCGGCTTAAAACCCACGATTGTTTTAAACAAGATCCAAGAGTGCGTGCCTAGCGTGGGAGTGGAAATCCCCAATGAAGAAAAAATTAATGAGCGTTTGAAACAGCTCGCTAAAGACTATGCAAAATTTGTGGATGCTGACGCTCAAAGAAAAGCTCAAAACGACGATAAATTGACGATTGATTTTGAAGGCTTTATAGACAATGCGCCTTTTGAAGGGGGCAAGGCTGAGAATTTTACTTTGATTTTAGGCAATAAGCAAATGCTAGAAGATTTTGAAAAGGCTCTTTTAGGCATGCAAGCGGGCGAAGAAAAAGAATTCCCTTTGACTTTCCCTAGCGGATACCACGCAGAGCATTTAGCCGGCAAAGAAGCCCTTTTTAAAGTGAAATTGCGCCAGATTCAAGCGCGTGAAGCGTTAGAAATCAATGACGAACTCGCTAAAATCGTCTTAGCCAATGAAGAAAATGCGACTTTAGAGCTTTTAAAAGAAAGGGTTGAAGGGCAGTTGTTTTTAGAAAATAAAGCCAGGCTCTATAACGAAGAGTTGAAAGAAAAATTGATTGAAAATTTAGATGAAAAAATCGTTTTTGATTTGCCTAAAACGATCATAGAGCAAGAAATGGATTTGTTGTTCAGGAACGCTCTTTATTCCATGCAAGCTGAGGAAGTCAAATCCTTACAAGAAAGTCAAGAAAAAGCCAAAGAAAAGCGTGAGAGCTTTAGGAACGATGCGACAAAAAGCGTGAAAATCACTTTTATCATTGACGCTTTAGCGAAGGAAGAAAAAATTGGCGTGCATGATAATGAAGTCTTTCAAACTTTGTATTATGAAGCGATGATGACAGGGCAAAACCCAGAAAATCTCATTGAGCAATACCGCAAAAATAACATGTTAGCGGCGGTGAAAATGGCGATGATTGAAGATAGGGTGTTAGCTTATTTGTTGGATAAAAACCTGCCTAAAGAACAACAAGAAATTTTGGAAAAAATGAGACCCAACGCTCAAAAAACTCAAGTGGGTTGAACGGCTAAAAAGGAGAGATGATGGGATACATTCCTTATGTAATAGAGAATACCGATCGTGGGGAGCGCAGCTATGATATTTACTCGCGCCTTTTAAAGGATCGCATTGTTTTATTGAGCGGTGAAATTAATGACAGCGTGGCGTCTTCTATCGTGGCCCAACTCTTGTTTTTGGAAGCTGAAGATCCTGAAAAAGACATTGGCTTGTATATCAATTCTCCCGGTGGGGTGATAACAAGCGGTCTTAGCATTTATGATACCATGAATTTTATCCGCCCTGATGTTTCCACGATTTGCATCGGTCAAGCGGCTTCTATGGGGGCGTTTTTACTGAGCTGTGGGGCTAAGGGCAAGCGCTTTTCACTGCCCCATTCAAGGATTATGATCCACCAGCCTTTAGGGGGGGCTCAAGGGCAAGCGAGCGATATTGAAATCATTTCTAACGAGATCCTTAGGCTTAAGGGTTTGATGAATTCTATTCTGGCTCAAAACTCAGGGCAGAGTTTGGAGCAAATCGCTAAAGACACGGATAGGGATTTTTACATGAGCGCTAAAGAAGCTAAAGAGTATGGCTTGATTGATAAAGTGTTACAGAAAAACGTGAAGTGATTGCATGGCGTTATTAGAGATTATCCATTACCCTTCTAAAATCTTAAGAACGCTTTCTAAAGAGGTCGTTTCTTTTGATGCGAAACTCCACCAACAGCTAGATGACATGCATGAAACCATGATCGCTAGTGAGGGGATAGGGTTAGCCGCTATTCAAGTGGGCTTGCCTTTAAGAATGCTCATTATCAATCTCCCGCAAGAAGACGGCGTGCAACACAAAGAAGATTGCCTAGAAATCATTAACCCTAAGTTTATAGAAGCTGGGGGATCAATGATGTATAGAGAAGGGTGCTTGTCTGTGCCGGGATTTTATGAAGAAGTGGAGCGTTTTGAAAAGGTTAAGATAGAGTATCAAAACCGCTTCGCTGAAATGAAAGTTTTAGAAGCGAGCGCTTTATTAGCCGTAGCCATTCAGCATGAGATCGATCACCTTAATGGCGTGTTATTCGTGGATAAATTATCCATTTTGAAGCGTAAGAAATTTGAAAAAGAACTCAAAGAGCTGCAAAAACAACAAAAACGCGAGTAACAACCATGATTAACACGATATTTTGCGCGACCATGCAAAGGGGGGTGGCAGAAATCGTGGTAGTGGAAGCGACTTTCACAAGGGCTTTGCCGGCGTTTGTGATTTCAGGCACTGGCTAATAACTCTATCCAAGAAGCCAAACAGCGGGTCCAATCGGCTTTACAGAATAACGATTTCACTTTCCCGCCTTTAAAAATCACCATCAACCTTTCCCCCTCGGATTTGCCTAAATCCGGGAGCCATTTTGATTTGCCTATCGCTCTTTTAATCGCTTTGCAAAAACAAGAATTGGCTTTTAAAGAGTGGTTTGCTTTTGGGGAGTTGGGGCTTGATGGCAAGATCAAACCCAACCCTAACATTTTCCCCATGCTCTTAGACATTGCCATTAAGCGCCCCCATGCTAAAGTCATTGCGCCTAAGGCGAATGAAGAGCTTTTTTCGCTCATCCCTAATTTGCAATGCTTTTTTGTGGAGCATTTTAAAGAAGCGTTGGAAATCTTGCAAAACCCTGAAATCAAAGCAGACACCCACACGAAAAAACTACCCTTTAAAACGATAGAACTGAACGATAAAGAGTATTATTTTTCAGACGCCTATGCCTTAGATTTTAAAGAAGTTAAGGGGCAAGCTGTCGCTAAAGAAGCCGCTTTGATCGCTAGCGCTGGGTTTCATAATTTGATTTTAGAGGGAAGTCCAGGGTGTGGGAAAAGCATGATCATTAATCGCATGCGTTATATTTTGCCTCCCTTAAGCCTAAATGAAATCTTAGAAGCGACAAAATTACGCATTTTAAGCGAGCAAGACAGCGCCTATTACCCTTTAAGGAGTTTTAGAAACCCTCACCAGAGCGCTTCAAAATCCAGCATTTTAGGCTCAAGCTCTCTAAGAGAGCCAAAACCTGGCGAAATCGCACTAGCGCATAACGGCATGCTTTTTTTTGATGAATTGCCTCATTTTAAAAAGGATATTTTGGAAGCTTTAAGAGAGCCTTTAGAAAACAATAAATTAGTGATCTCACGAGTGCACAGCAAGATTGAATACGAAACCTCTTTTTTATTTGTGGGGGCTCAAAACCCTTGCTTGTGCGGGAATTTACTCAGCGCCACCAAAGCATGCCGTTGCCAAGATAGAGAAATCACGCAGTATAAAAACCGCTTGAGCGAGCCTTTTTTAGACAGGATTGATTTGTTCGTGCAAATGGAAGAGGGGAATTATAAAGACACGCCGTCGCATTCTTGGACTTCAAAAGAGATGCATGAACTGGTATTATTAGCTTTCAAACAGCAAAAATTAAGAAAACAGAGCGCTTTTAATGGTAAGCTTAATGAAGAGCAGATAGAACGATTTTGCCCTTTAAACGCTGAAGCAAAAAAGTTGTTAGAGCAGGCGGTTGAAAGGTTTAATCTGTCCATGCGTTCTGTTAATAAGGTCAAAAAAGTCGCTAGGACGATTGCGGATTTAAACGCTTGCGAGGATATAGAAAAATCCCACATGCTTAAAGCGTTGAGTTTTAGAAAGATTTCTTAAAAGGATTTTAATAAGGGAGAGAAAATGCAAGAATACCACATTCATAATTTGGATTGCCCTGATTGCGCGTCTAAATTGGAAAGGGATTTGAACAAATTAGACTATGTGAAAAAGGCTCAAATCAATTTCAGCACCAGTAAGCTGTTTTTGGACACGAGCGATTTTGAAAAAGTTAAGGATTTCATCAAACAAAACGAACCGCATTTGAGTCTGTCTTTTAAAGAGGCCGCAGAAAAGCCCTTGAGTTTTACCCCACTCATCATTACGATCATTGTCTTTTTGGGTGCGATTTTAATCTTACACCTAAACTCTAGCCCTTTGATTGAAAAAGCGGTGTTTGTGGTGCTCGCTTTAGTGTATTTAGTGAGCGGTAAAGATGTGATTTTAGGGGCGTTTCGTGGGCTTAGGAAAGGGCAATTTTTTGATGAAAATGCTTTGATGCTCATTGCGACTATTGCGGCTTTTTGCGTGGGGGCTTATGAAGAGAGCGTCTCTATCATGGTGTTTTATTCAGCGGGCGAATTTTTGCAAAAACTCGCTATCGCTCGCTCTAAAAAATCCCTTAAGGCTTTAGTGGATGTCGCTCCTAATTTGGCTTATTTGAAAAAGGGCGATGCGCTAGTGAGCGTTGCACCTGAAGATTTAAGAGTCAATGACATCGTGGTGGTGAAAGTCGGCGAAAAAGTGCCTGTGGATGGCGTGGTAGTTAAGGGCGAAAGTTTGCTAGATGAAAGGGCGTTGAGCGGGGAGTCCATGCCTGTTAATGTCAGCGAGCGCTCTAAAGTTTTAGGGGGGAGCTTGAATTTAAAGGCGGTTCTTGAAATCCAAGTAGAGAAACTTTATAAAGATTCTTCTATCGCTAAAGTGGTGGATTTAGTCCAACAAGCCACGAATGAAAAGAGCGAAACCGAGAAATTCATCACTAAATTTTCACGCTACTACACCCCAAGCGTTTTATTCATCGCCTTAATGATCGCCATATTACCGCCCTTGTTTTCTATGGGGAGCTTTGATGAGTGGATTTATAGGGGGCTTGTGGCTTTAATGGTGAGCTGCCCTTGCGCGTTAGTGATTTCTGTGCCTTTAGGGTATTTTGGAGGCGTGGGAGCGGCGAGCCGAAAGGGCATTTTAATGAAAGGCGTGCATGTTTTAGAGGTGCTGACCCAAGCTAAAAGCATCGCTTTTGATAAAACCGGCACTTTAACTAAAGGCGTTTTTAAAGTAACAGATATTGTGCCGCAAAACGGGCATTCTAAAGAAGAAGTTTTGCATTACGCTTCTTGTTCGCAGCTCTTATCCACGCACCCTATCGCTTTATCCATTCAAAAAGCATGCGAAGAAATGTTAAAGGACGATAAGCACCAGCATGACATTAAAAATTACGAAGAATTGAGCGGGATGGGGGTTAAAGCGCAATGCCATACGGATCTAATCATCGCAGGGAATGAAAAAATGCTAGATCAATTCCATATCGCGCACAGCCCTTCCAAAGAAAACGGCACGATCGTGCATGTGGCTTTTAACCAAACTTATATAGGCTATATCATCATTAGCGATGAGATTAAAGATGACGCCATAGAGTGCTTAAGGGATTTGAAAGCGCAAGGGATAGAAAATTTTTGCATTTTGAGCGGGGACAGGAAAAGCGCGACTGAAAGCATCGCTCAAACTCTAGGCTGTGAATATCATGCGAGCTTGTTGCCTGAAGAAAAAACGAGCGTGTTTAAAACCTTTAAAGAGCGCTATAAAGCCCCGGCGATTTTTGTAGGCGATGGCATCAATGACGCTCCGACTCTAGCGAGCGCTGATGTGGGGATTGGCATGGGGAAAGGCTCAGAATTGAGCAAGCAAAGCGCGGACATTGTGATCACTAATGACTCCTTAAGCTCTTTAGTGAAAGTTTTAGCGATCGCTAAAAAAACGAAAAGTATTATTTGGCAAAATATCTTGTTTGCTTTAGGGATTAAGGCGGTTTTTATCGTGCTAGGGCTTATGGGGGTAGCGAGCTTGTGGGAGGCGGTCTTTGGCGATGTGGGGGTTACGCTTTTAGCCTTAGCCAATTCCATGCGCGCGATGAGGGCTTAAAAAAGAGCCTTTTTATGCGCGTTTTAGAAATTTAAAGGGGGCGAAATGAACAAAATAGAGTGCGTTATCTTTTTTAAAACCATTCAGGAGAACGCATGGACGCGTTAACAACGCCCTTACCAAAGGATTGGAAAAAAGTAAGGCTTGGGGATATTGCCGAGATTAAAAGGGGGGCATCGCCTAGACCTATTGAAAATCCTAAATGGTTTTGCGCTAATTCTAATGTAGGGTGGGTAAGAATTTCAGACATTTCAAAAAATAGCCGTTTTCTATACAAAACAGCCCAAAAACTTTCTAAAAAAGGCATTGAGAAAAGCAGGCTTGTTAAACAAAATAGTTTGATTATGAGCATATGCGCGACAATTGGTAAGCCTATTATCACTAAAATTGATACTTGTATTCATGATGGTTTTGTAGTTTTTGAAAATCCAAAAATAGATTTAAATTACTTATATTATTTTCTATGTTATATAGAAAAAGAATGGCTAGAAAGTGGGCAACAAGGCTCACAAGTAAATCTAAATGTAGATTTAATTAAAAATAAAGAAGTTTTTTACCCTAAAGATTTAAACGAACAAATCGCTATCGCTAACATTTTAAGCGGTTTGGATCGTTATCTTTATGCATTAGACGCTCTCATTCTTAAAAAAGAGAGCGTTAAAAAAGCTTTAAGCTTTGAACTATTGAGCCAAAGAAAACGCTTGAGGGGCTTCAATCAAGCTTGGCAAAAAGTAAGGCTTGGGGATATATGCGAATTTGGCAATGGAGGAGCTTATGAAACCTTAATAGTAGAAAACGGAAATTTTAAACTAATCAGTTTAAATAGTATTGATATTGATGGCAATTTAAAAAATACAATGAAACGAGTTAATTTTTATGATAATTCATTAAAACAAGATGATATAGTCATGGTTTTAAGCGATGTTGCTCATGGGGATTTTTTAGGACTTTGTGCAGTTATTCCTAGTAATGATTATGTGTTAAACCAACGCATGGGAAGACTTAGAAAAAGGAATGATTGCATCAACATTTTATTTTTAAGATTGTATATTAATGCAAATCAAAAATATTTCAAAATGCAAGGTCAAGGCAGTTCGCAATTGAATTTATCCAAAAAAGCCATTGAAGATTTTGAAATCCTTTTACCCCCTCTAGACGAACAAATCGCTATCGCTAACATTTTAAGCGCTTTGGATAATGAAATCACCAGCCTTAAAAACAAAAAACGCCAATTTGAAAACATCAAAAAAGCTTTAAACCACGATTTAATGAGCGCTAAAATCAGGGTTTTAAAAAAATAAGTTTTATAACAAGAATAAAACCTAAAAAAGGCTAAAGGCGCTTTTACAATCAATAATAAAAGAGCTTGATTTTAATCAAGCGATAATTTTTTAAGGCGGTCTTCTTGGGGTTAGGGGGATCTAGTTGGGGGTTAAGGGGGAGAATTATTTCAAAATACCCCCTATCCCCTTAAAAAAAGAATTTGAAATATTTTTTAAAATGAGTTTTAAAATGACAAAGCAAAGAAAGCCCGTTTTAAAAAGTTTTAGTAACAGAGCCAAAAATACCCATATCGTGATAAAAGAAAAAGTTTAGAAATTCTAACGCTTTTTAAAAGCAAGCCCTAAAATAGGCGATAAAGCGGTTTGTAATGGCTGTTTTTTGCTAGGCGTTTTAACAAACCCTTAAAGGGTTGTTATTAAAGGGGTTTTAAAGCTTCCACACGATTTCGGTAAAAATGTGGCTCCTGTCTTGATCGGTTGCAGGCTGGCTGTCTAATTTTGACCCGTTCCACCCCATTTTATAGCCCTGATGCATCAACACATTATAATATTCAAATTTAATGTCGGCTGAGAAATTTTTAGTGAATTTATAGCCCAAGTTGAGCGATAGGACTTGTTCGTTCGCCCTAGGCCCATAAGTCAAACGCCCCAATAAGCCCCAAAGGAATTTCCTATGCACCCCACCGGCAAAGGCAAACACGGTAAAAGCGTTCGCATCCATCATGTAAGACAAGGAGTTAAGGGTGTTTGCATAAACGGTGTTCGTCCAAAAGTCAAAGCCCAAGCGGTTACCATGGTAGCCTATCATCCAGTTAGCGTTCCCAAAGGATTTATAAATCCCGGCACCAAAATTGTATTCATTCCATTCAAACTTTTGTTTGATCATCAAGCTGTGCGCGTTCTTACCGGCTGGCATGCCAAATTGATAGGTGTCCCAAAATCTTTTAGCATAAAAGGGATTAAGCACGGTAACATCGGTTTGAGAGCGAAACCCTAATCCAGTAAAAGTGGGGTTACTATCATAAGTGATCGTAAAGTTAGGGTCGTATTCATTAAAGGGTGAAAAATAGACAAAAGGCTGAATGCTGAAACCCTTGTAATTCCAAATGATATAAAAGGCATGCACCCCAGGGTTTATGGTTTGCCCGTTTTTAAGGGTGTAGGTTTTAGGCGAATAGAAATTATAAAGCCACTCGTTATAGGCAAAACCACGACTAAAAGAGCTAAACCACCAGAATTTGAAATTCCCTAAGTTTAAGGTCATATCCAAGCCTTGGTTGTAACCACTCATATAATCCGCTGGGGATTCGTATCTCCCGCCCCTAATTTCAAAAATATCTTTGTAGTTGTAGCGCAAGTAAGCGTTATAAATCACATAGTTTCTGGTGTGATCGGCATAACTTTTAGCGCAAGTGGAAGCCTCTAAAGCTTCTTGATTAGACAACTGCGTCATTTCAGCTTGAGTCATCTTATCGTATTGGCTTTGAGTCAAATTCCCTGTGGCTAACCCGCAACTAGCCCATGGTTTTTGCCCCACAAGACCGCCCCAATAGCCCACATAGTTCCAAGTCATAGCCCCATAGGGTTTCCCTGTAACTTCGTTAATAAAATCCTTAGTGGTATCATAAATTACAGCACCCCCCCAACCCCCAAGACTCCCGTCTAAATGGTGCCCGTTAGCCGTAGCGCTTTTGGGCAAGAGCTCCGTAAAATCCACTTGCATGTAAGCCATGACCGTCATAAAGGTTTCGGTAGGGTAAAGCCCTTTATTAGTGTTAATAGGTTTGTTATTGAAACCGACTTTAGAGAAACTTTCAGCACCCGCTTTAATTTTAGCGATTTTACCCAAATCAAAAGCTTCACTTTGAGAAGAGAATAAAAAAAGAAGCGTTGCGATATTTTTAGCAGATGCAACTTTGTAGTTCATGCGTTTAACCTTTAGTATAAACCAAAAATTCTAAATAGAGTAAGCCAACACCGTTCAAAGAAAATTTTTTCTTACAGATCTTAAACATCTAATCAGTCTGTTCATCTTCCGTCCTTTTTTCTACGAAGTCCGACTTACAAAGTTAATTCTTAACTAAGTCGTGCGTTAATACTAGCATAATATTATGGTTTTTTTTAATTTTGAGAATAAAATTTTTCTTTGTTAGTCAAATACAGACACTCAAAGCCTTATTTCATCTCAATATTATTTATTTTTTTAATTTATTCATTCCTTAACACGCTTAAAGCGTCAATAGTAGAAGCTTTTTTAGACGGGTAATAAGAAGAAAGCCCTACGATAATCACAGAACCTATGAGAGTGAGCGTAAAATCCATTAAAGACAAATCTAAAGGTAAGGTATTAATGCCATAGACATCTGCCGGGAGCGAAATGATAGGGAACACGCTTAAAAGATACATGCTTAAAAACGCTAAAACTACCCCAAGAATCACACCGCCCAAACCAATGATATTACCCAAATAAAAAAAGGTTTTTTGGATTTCTTTTTGGCTGCTCCCCATGCTAAAGAGTAGGGCGATTTCTTTACGCCTGTTCATCACCACCATTAAAAGCGAGCTGATGATATTCAAAGACGCCATTAAAATAATGAGCATGAGCACAATGAATAACGCTCTTTTTTCTAATTCCATCGCCGAGAAAAAATTCCCGTTTTGTTGCCACCACCCTTCAATGCCTATGCCATGGTGGTTGATGGTTTTTAAAGCGTTGCGTAAAATTTCAATATCCTTCATGGGCGTTTTAGAATAGACATGCACCCCATCATAAAGCCCTAAGGGTAATCTCCTGATCGCGCTTATGGCTTGAAGGCTCGCATACATGTAGCTCATGTCATAAGATTTTAGCCCTGAATCAAAATCGCCTTTGATAGTAAAACGCTTCATGATAGGGGAGAGCGTGAGACCTGTTGGCTCTAACTCGGTGAAAAACAAATCGGCTTTTTGATTGAGATCTAAATTCAAGCTGTATCTCAAGCTTTTCCCCACGATCAAATTAAAAGGGTTTTTAAAAAGATCGTTTTCATTGGTGTTTTTTAAAGCGTCGTTTAAAACTTCATTGATGCGCCTTTCTTTAGAAAAATCAACCCCAAACACCACGCCGCCATTCATGGAATGCACGCTTTTAATCAGGCTTTGGGTTTGCAAATAGGGGCTAAAAAGCAAATTAGGGAACTTTTTTTCTAAAGCTTGAACCACTTCTTCGCTGATCCCATAAGGGCTTGTGGTATAGAGCGTTAAGGGGTAGTTCATCACAAAAAGCTTTTTTTCAAATTCCTTACTCATGCCGTTCATGATCGCCATAGCCACAATTAAAACCATCACGCCAACCGCCACGCCAAAAAAGGCTAACAAAGCGGTGATGCTAATAAAAGGCTGGCTTTTATCAAAACGCAAATAACGCTTGATAAGGAAAAAGATTAAGGATCTACTTGGCAAATAAGCCCTTTTTAGGCTCGCTTTTAGCGCAACAATCTTTGTATTTCTTACCGCTCCCGCAAGGGCAAGGCTCGTTTCTTTTAGGGGTTTTAGAAAAAGCTTTCATGGACATATTCAAATCTTCATCTAAAGTTTCTTCATGGCGGTAAGTTACGCTCTCATGCTCTCTTTCTTCGCTAAAGTTATCCAAATAACGCTCCGCATCGCTAGAATCTTGCTCATTTTCAAACTGGATCTTAGAAAAGGTTTTGATCGCTTCCATTTTAATGTCTTCAATGAATTCTAAGAAAAGGTTGTAACTCTCTTTTTTGTATTCTACAAGGGGGTCTTTTTGGTTATAGCCTCTTAAATTAATACCGGTTTTGAGATTATCCATCGTATAAAGGTGCTCTCGCCATGCGTTGTCTAAAATCTGCAAATACACGATGCGTTCAATCCGGCTTCTTTGTTCGCTATCCAAAACTTTCATTTTGTTTTCATAATCGCTTTTTAATTTTTCTGCGACAAATTTTTCAATAGGGGAGGCTTTTTCTAAATCTTCTAACTCAACATGAGCGTTAAAATCTTCTTTTAAAATGTTTTTAAGCCCTAAAAGTTCCTCTTCAGACAGGTTTTGATTATCAAAGGCTTTGAGTTTAGAAAAGATTTGATTGAGCGCGTATTCTCTGTTTTCAGCGATTTTAGCGCTAATATCGTAATTGACATCTAATAATTCATCTCTAAATTTATACACGCTTTTTCGTTGCTCATTAGCCACATCATCGTATTCTAACAAATGCTTACGGCTTTCAAAATGCAAGTTTTCCACTTTTTTTTGCGCGTTTTCCACCGCTCTTGTTACAAGCTTTGATTCAATGTGTTCGCCGTCTTTAAGCCCTAATTTTTCCATCACCCCCTTAATCCTATCGCTCCCAAAAATGCGTAACAGATTGTCTTCTAAACTCAAATAAAATTGGCTTGTTCCCGGATCGCCTTGGCGCCCGCTTCGCCCCCTTAATTGGTTGTCAATCCTGCGGCTCTCATGCCTTTCAGTGCCAATGATATACAGCCCCCCAAGCTCTTTGATTTCATCAGTGAGTTTAATATCAACGCCTCTCCCTGCCATGTTAGTCGCAATCGTAACCGCCCCTTTAAGCCCGGCGTCTTTGATGATTTCAGCTTCTTTGGTGTGCTGCTTGGCGTTTAAAACGGTGTGAGGGATGCGTTCTTTTTTGAGTAAAGCGTGCAGGGTTTCACTCTTTTCAATGCTAGCCGTGCCGACTAAAACGGGCTGACCCTTATCGTGCAATTCTTTAATTTTAAGGATCACAGCGTCAAATTTTTCTTTTTCACTCTTATAGATGAGATCGTTCAAATCTTTTCGCTTGATCGCTAGATTAGTAGGGATAGACACCACTTCTAAATTGTAGATTTCTAAAAATTCTGTGGCTTCGGTTTGAGCCGTGCCTGTCATGCCTGAAAGTTTAGAAAACATCCTGAAATAATTTTGGAAAGTAATATCGGCTAAGGTTTGGCTCTCTTCTTTAATGCTCACGCCCTCTTTAGCCTCTAAAGCCTGATGCAGTACCTCACTAAAGCGCCTCCCCTCAGACAAACGGCAGGTAAATTCATCTACAATCACCACTTCATTATTGGCTACAATATAATCTTTATCAATAAAAAAGAGATAATTCGCTTTCAAAGCTTGGTCTAAATGGTGCGATAAGGCGGCGTTTTCAATCTTGTATAAATTATCCACACCAAAGAGGTTTTCGGCTTTTTTAATCCCCTCTTCAGTGATTAAAATCGCGCGGTTTTTTTCATCTATGGTGAAATCGGTTTCCACTTGCATGCTTTTAGCGACTTCATCAGCCTTGTTGTAATTTTCCATGCGCCTATCCACAGGCACTGAAATGATTAAAGGGGTTCTCGCTTCATCAATTAAAATGGAATCCACCTCATCAATAATAGCGAACGCATGCGATTTTTGCACTTTATGCTCTAAAGAATATTTCATGTTATCCCTTAGATAATCAAAACCAAATTCATTATTAGTGCCATAAACAATGTCTTTAGAATAAATTTCTAAACGCTCATCATCATCTCGCACGCTCGCAGTGATCGTGCCTACGCTATAACCTAAGAAATGATACAACGGCTCCATTTCTTTAGAATCCCTATGGGCTAGGTAATCATTAACGGTTACCACATACACGCTCTCGCCCTTTAAAGCGTTCAAAGCCACCGCTAAAGTAGCGACTAAAGTCTTACCCTCGCCAGTTTTCATTTCAGCGATCTTGCCATCGTTTAAGACCATGCCCCCAATGAGTTGCACGTCAAAATGGCGCATCTTTAAGATCCTTTTACTCGCTTCTCTGGTGATGGCAAAACTTTCAGGCAGGATTTCTAAAAGGGTTTTTTCTTGCAAATCTTTTTCTGTGGATCGCACTCGTTTTTTTAATTCTTCAAAAGCGTTTTGCAGCTCAACATCGCTCATTTTTTCATAAGTAGACTCTAAGGCGTTGATGGCTAGGACTTGTTTTTTGTATTGTTTGATCCAGCGATCGTTTCTGGTGCCAATGATTTTTCCAATGATTGCTTTTATCATGGTAGTAGTAACCTTTTAAGAGTGCTTCAATCCCATTTATTTGATTAAAGCGTCAGTTTTTAATCCCATTTTAGCATGGATAAAATAAAAGTCTTGTAAAATAAAGGGTTTTATTAAAGATGAGAGATTATTTTAAGGTTTGAATAATGAAAGCTTTTTTAAAGATTTTAATGGTTTTGATTTTTATGGGCGTCGTTCATGCTAAAAGTCCTCAACCCTTTCTAAAGAAGAAGAGGTTTTGCAGCATTTGCAAAGTTTTAGCGCGCATTTCAAGCAGGTTTTAAAAAATGAAAAACCCTTAGTTTATTATGGGGTTTTAAAGGCTAAAGCCCCTAATTGGGCTTTATGGGTTTATGAAAAGCCTTTAAAAAAAGAAATTTACATGAACGATAAAGAAGTGGTGGTTTATGAGCCTAATTTGTTTCAAGCGACCATCACGCCCTTAAAAGATAAGACGGATTTTTTCACCATTCTCAAGCGCTTAAAAAAGCAAGATGACGGATCTTTTAAAACGACTATCAACAAAACCGCTTATCGTTTGGTTTTTAAAGACGGCAAGCCTTTTTCGTTGGAATTTAAAGATGGAATGAACAATCTTGTAACGATCACTTTTTCTCAAGCAGAAATCAACCCCACCATTGCTAATGAAATCTTTGTTTTTAAGCCTAAAGATGAAAATATTGATATTGTGCGCCAATGATTTTTGATGATTCATTGCGTTTTGTTAGCAAAAGTTAGCTAAAATAGACAAGCTTTTAGAAATCATGGGGCTGACTTGGATTTCGACAGATTTCTTGTCGCGCAGATAGCATGCCAAGTGCTGCTTGTAAAACAGCAACAAAAATAACTATAAACAACGCAGATTACGCTCCAGCTTACGCTAAAGCTGCGTGAGTTAATCTCCTTTTGGAGCTGGACTGATTAGAATTTCTAGCGTTTTAATCGCTCCATAACCTTAAGCTAGACGCTTTTAAAAGGTGGTTCGCCTTTTAAAATAAGAAACAAGAACTCTTGAAACTACCTCAAGGTTTTAGAAAGTTGGACCAGAGCTAGTTTTAAGGCTAAAAAACTAACCAATTTTCTAAGCATTGTAGAAGTTTGTGTTTAGGACAAGATTTTTGGACTGGGGTTCGATTCCCCACAGCTCCACCATATTAAAAAGTATCATTTTTATAGCGTATTTAAGGAAGGTAAATGCAGAAGTTTTTCTCTCGTTTTAGAAGGTGGGCGTTGCCCTTTTATTTTGTGAGTGCTTTAGCAGCGATTGATATTGATGAAGTGACAGAAGCTCAAGCTAACAGCGTGAAATTAAGCGATCAGTTAGTGAGCCTGAGCGATAAGCTTTTAGAAAAAGCGGTGGATAGGGGGCGCAATACCGATCACTTAAAAGATCTTAACGATTTGCATGAAAAAATCAAACATTTGCGCTTGATTTTAGAGCCTAAGCCTAAGGACAAAGAAAATAATCCTAACTTAAAAGATCATCAAGGCTCTGAAACGATTGAAATCGGCGAAACGATTAAAAAGGCTTTAGGTGAGCCGGTATTCCCCCAAGACGCGCTAGACGCCGCTTTGCAAATTGACAAACAGCTAGATTCCTTCAAGCAAGACAATTTGATTGATGTTAAGCCCTTAAAAGATGTTTTAGCCCAGCTAGAAGCCGAATTGAGAAAAGCCATTAACTTCCAAAAACAATGGCTCAATTCTACCAAGCCTAATTGATAGGGTTTAAAAAAAGAACTTCAAACTCACAAGGAGGTTGCTTCTGTCTTGTGTGTTCGCCTTAAAGGCTTTATTAAAAGGGCTAGTGAGATCATTAACCTTATAGCCAGTGTGCATGCTTACCGCATAGTATTGTAAATTCACATCAACGCTAGCAAAAGAACCCCATTTATAGCCCAAGTGCAAGTTAATGGATCTTTCGCTCGCTCTAGTGGCATAAGTGTATCTGCCTAAAATCCCCCATAAAAACCCTCTATACACCCCCCCACCAAAGACATATCCGCTAACAGAGTCTGCGGTAACAGCGTTACTAAAAACCAAACCATAAATGCTGTTGCTTCTTATGTCAAAAGGGATCGGGTTACCATACCAGCCAATCCTTGCGTTAGCGTTGCCAAAATTTTGGTAATAACCAAAGCCAAAGTTAAACTCGTTGTAGTCAAAGCGTTGGTGGATTAAAAGCGATGCACCCCATTCGCCAATCTTAGAGTTACGCCAAACCACATCGTATAAATCTTTAGCATAAACGGGGAAAATCGCATTGATAAGGGTTTGAGATCGTAACCCTAAACCTATAAATTTCGGGTTGCTGTCAATATGGATTTTAATCCCGGGCGCTTCGTAAGTCTTAGGTGAAAAATAAAAAAAGGGCGTGGCTTGAACATGTTTGCTAGAAAAATAAAGTTGCACCGCATGGATGCCATAATCAACATCTTTTCTGCCATCTTCAGTTACAATAGGGGCATACCAATCTCGTATCCATTGCCCCGCAGCTAAAGCCCTCCCAAAAGAGCTAAACCATTTTAACGCTACTTTAGAATGGATTTGATAATCCACTTCAAAGCCTTGCGTATAACCGCTCATAAAATCCATGTTAGAGAGGTAACGCCCTAGCTTTAGGTGGAATTTATCGCCATAAGAATAAAACAAATAAGAATTATACAGCACATAATTACGGGTGTGAGCGTTAGATTCTATGCGGGAGTCTTTCCAAGGAGCGTCGCCTAAATACCCCCACCAACGCCCTATGAAGTAAAAAAGTTCTGATCCATAGACTTGATGCGTGGCTTGGTCTATGAGCGTTTTGGTGGAATCGTAAGCGAGCGCTCCTAAAATCCCCCCAACGCCTATTTTTAAGCTGTGTTTTTCTATGTTTTTAGGGAGCAGATTGGAATCCACTTGAAGCTTGATCGTGGCGGTTACAAAAGTGGCTGTAGGGAAAATCCCTTCTTTGGAATTGAGTTTGGAATGGTTAAACCCCACTTTAGAAAAGGATTCCGCTACCCCGCTAAACTTATAATCAAAAGCCAACAAAGGGCTTTGATTGTAAAGAATGGAAACAAACAATAGAGGTAATTTTTGAAATTTTAACACCGCACCAATCCTTTTTAATTTCCCGCTCGCATGGTAGTCTATCTTTCTTAAAAACCCATTAAAAATAAAAGTATTCAAATAATTATCTAAATATTATTCTTTTTTTGTTTCGCTTTCGTTTTGTATCGGCTCAAAAGAATACCCTAAAGCCTGATAAATTTGATTGTGGTAACGGACTTGATTGTCTTCTAAACTCTCTTGAAAAGATTTTTTAAAATGCGGATCTAGCGTGTTTAAAAACACCTCTAGCCCGATTGCGCTGGAATAATTCACCCAATCATGCCTTAAATCGCTCTCCAATAAGGAGGCGTATTCTATAAGCGTTTCATCGCTATTTTGCAAGGCATTGACAATGAATAAATTCTTTCTGTCTTTAGGCTGGGTGAGTAAGAGTAAAGAGGGGTTGAAATTGATTTGTGTGGAAAGGATTTTAAAGGGCTTATATTCTAAAAGCCCTATTTGAGAAAGGATCAGTACGCTTTTAGTGGTAGGGGTGTTTAAAATCAAAATAGAATTTTTAAAAAACGCATCATGTTTTCTAAAATTTTTTGAAAAACTCGTGGCTTGCTTGTAAGAAATATTTTCTTGGTGTTTGACTTCAATGTTTAAAGACTCCGTGATTTGCCTCAAGCGTTCGCCTATCAGACTATCGTCATCGTATTCAATCACGGGCGAATTAGGGTTAATGAAAGTTGTGAGCATGCCTAATTGCTCTTTATAATCAATCCCCCCAAAATACAAGCGTTCGCTTAAAGAAGGCTCGGTATGATTTTCTAATTGCGTTTTATTCACCGTAGGCACATAAGTAGGGGTATTGATAGTCGTGTTTTGGAGCAAATTTTCCACGCCCTCTTTAGTCAATAAAGCGATGATAAAAGGGAATTTTTCTTTTTCAATTTCTTTATAGGTTTGTTCTAATTTTTCAGGGCTTTCTTCATCGCTGTCAAAGACTTGGATATTGAAATCGTTGTTTCTGGTGTTCAAATACGCTAAAAGGGTGTTCATCACTGAAATCGCATAACGACCCACCACTTTTTTAGGCAGTAAAATCGCTAATTCAATCTTAGGCTCATAGCTTTCTTTAGTTGGGGTTTGAGAAGCGATAAATACGGGGTTGAGTTTGTTTAAGATGTCCTTGTAATAAGTTTTAAGGCTCTCATCATGGTTATTGTCATCGTATTGAGACACAAAAGAAAAGATTTGATTTTGCAGCATCAAGTCTTTCAAGCATTCCAAAGAGCAAGGCTCTGTCTTAATGATTTGCTGGTGCGCTGGGGGCAAAGGGGAAAACAGATAGCTTTTAGCGCTCAAGCTTATCGCGCAAAAAGTTGAAACAATCAGCGCAAGGCGTTTGAAAAATCTTTTTCTTAAGGCGTATGGCATTTTTTAATATCTTTAAAACTGAATTTCCTAAAACCTTATTATTATAGAATAATTAACCCTAACAAGGGGACTGATTTTACCCCTACAATCCAACAAGAGGACTTTTTTCAAGGCGTGTGGGATCAAACGCGCTTTTAAACACTCAAACCCTATAAAATCCCCATTATAAGGGCACAAAGCGAGAAACAAACCCTCCAACTTTAATTTTTTCAATCATTAAAGGATTGAATTGTCATCAAAGGATTGAATGGCACACGCTTTCATGCTTTGATGATCCTCTAGCGCCAATTATAAATATAAGGCCTTAAGCTAATGCAATAATCTCTAGTGCTTAATATATCCTTACGCATGTCCCCTAATTGCCCGGATAAGACTTCTTGCACTTTTCTTAGATTGTTGATCTCAGTGTTTTGCGCGCTGATGATTTTTTTCAAGTCCCTTATTTCTTTAATCAAATCCGCATTACTGATCGCTTTATTGGCTTGTTCTGGATCTGCGCTTAAAAAAGCCAACGCCACACACCAACTCACAACGATTTTTTTCATCACCACTCTCCTTTTTTATCCTCTCCCAACACTCAGTCATAGCCAAATAAAAGGGATCACCCCTTTTAATGAAAACAAAACTAGAGCCTGAAATTCTCCATTAAATTAAAATTCATGTAGCGATAGATCTTGTCTTTTTGGCTCTCTAGTTTTTCGCTCACTAAATTCATGTATTCTTCTTTAGTGGGGATTCTCCCTAGTAAAGCACACGCCGCCCCAAGCTCCGCGCTGCCTAAATACACTTTAGCCCCTCTGCCCATACGATTATCAAAATTGCGCGTGGAAGTAGAAAAAACGACCGCATTATCCCTAACCCTCGCTTGATTGCCCATGCACAAGCTACAGCCTGGGACTTCAGTCCTTGCCCCGGCAGCCCCAAAAATCGCATAATAGCCCTCATTAATCAGCTCTTGTTCGTCCATTTTACTGGGTGGCACTACCCAAAGGCGCGCTTGACTGGGAGGAGCGTTTTTAACGATTTCACCAAAGGCTCTAAAATGCCCGATATTCGTCATGCAAGATCCAATAAACACTTCATCAATAGCGTGGGGTCTTTTGCCGGTCGTATCCGCTAAAACTTCGCTCAAAGTAGCGACATCATCAGGGTCATTAGGGCATGCCAAAATAGGCTCTGTGATTTCTGCCACATCAATTTCAATGACAGCGGCGTATTGGGCGTTACTATCTGGCTCTAACAATACCGGATTATCCACCCAAGCTTGCATCGAATCTTTGCGTTTTTTCAAAGTTTCTTTATCTTCATAACCGCTTGCAATCATCTCATCAATGAGCTTGATATTGGATTTCAAGTATTCAATCATCGGCTCTTTATTCAAACGCACCACGCAAGCGGCTGCGCTCCTTTCTGCGCTCGCATCGCTTAGTTCAAAAGCCTGCTCCATTTTAATATCAGGCAAGCCTTCAATCTCTAAAATACGCCCGTTAAAGACATTGATTTTACCCTTTTTCTCCACCGTGAGTAACCCTTTTTTAATGGCATAATAAGGGATCGCATTCACTAAATCCCTTAAGGTGATCCCAGGATTCATTTCCCCTTTAAAACGCACCAACACGGATTCTGGCATGTTCAATGGCATCGTGCCTGTAACCGCTGCAAAAGCGACTAACCCGCTCCCTGCCGGGAAACTAATGCCTAAAGGGAAACGGGTGTGGCTATCCCCCCCTGTGCCTAAAGTGTCAGGCAATCCCATGCGATTCAGCCATGTATGGATCACGCCATCGCCCGGATGCAACGCCACACCGCCTCTTTGAGTGATAAAGCTAGGCAAGGTTGCATGCAAACTCACATCGCTAGGCTTTGGGTAAGCGGCGGTGTGACAAAAACTCTGCAACACAAAAGGCGCATCAAATTTCAAACTCGCTAATTCTTTAACCTCATCTCTAGTCATCGCCCCTGTGGTGTCTTGACTGCCCACAGTGGTAACCTTTGGCTCACAATAAGTCCCAGGTAAGATCCCTTTCACCCCACAAGCATAGTATACAATTTTTTGGGCTAAAGTGTAGCCTTTGGCGTCGCTTTTAGGAGCGGATGGCTTTTTAAACGCTTCCGATTCGCCTAGCCCTAAGAATTTACGCGCTTTATTCGTCAAACCCCTGCCAATGATCAAAGGGATACGCCCAGAAGCCCTGACTTCATCTAACAAAGTTTCAGGCTCTAGCTTAAAGGAACTAACCACTTTATCGTTCAGCGTGATTTCGCCTTTATAAGGATAGATTTTAATCAAATCGCCCTCTTTTAGATCCTTAACATCAGCCACAATGGGTAACGCCCCGCTATCTTCACAAGTCGCAAAGAAAATCGGAGCGATCACCCCCCCAATCACAATGCCCCCACTCCTTTTATTAGGCACAAAAGGAATGTCCTTACCAAAATGCCACATGATAGAGTTTGTCGCGCTTTTTCTAGAGCTTCCTGTGCCAACCACATCGCCCACATACGCTACAGGAACGCCTTTAGTTTTAATGGCTTTTATGCGTTGTTCGTAATTTTCAATCCGGTTTTTTAGCATGGCTTTGGCATGTAAAGGAATATCGCTTCGTGTGAAAGCGTCGCTCGCTGGGCTTAAATCATCGGTATTGGTTTCGCCATCAATCTTAAACACGCACGCTTCAATGCATTCATTCAAAGGCTCTTTATTCAAAAACCATTCTGCATTCGCCCAAGACTCTAGCACCTCTTTAGCCAAAGCGTTAGTTTTGCTCATTGCAGCGATTTTATCAAACGATCCATAGACTAAAAGAGTGGTTTTTAAAGCTTTCGCACTCTCTTTAGCGATGTTTTTGTCTTGGCTTTCTAAGCCCACAATCAAAGGCTCTACATTATAGCCTCCAAGCATTGTGCCTAAAAGGGTGGTCGCTTCTAAAGCGCTAATGTGTGCGCATTCTAGTTTTTTTTGAGACAATTGGGCTAAAAATTCCGCTTTCACTTTCGCCCCCTCATCAACCCCAGGGCTTACTCTGTGAATGAGTAACTCTTTAGCGAAAGCGGCGTTTGTGGGATCTTTTGTTAAAATCTCAACGACGGCTTGAACTTGTTTAGCGTTTAAAGGGAGTGGCGGGATATTCTCACTTTCTCTTTCTGAAACGCTTTTTTTGTAATCTTCTAAAAAATCTTTCATTATTTCTCCTTTTTTAATAGCATTATTGGCTAATGCCCTAATCATTTGCCCCATGATAACAAAACTCTTTTTACTTTTAGTTAAGTTGTAAGAAACTTTAGCTACCATGCGATGCAAAAAAGGATTTTAAGTGCGTTTTGGTAAAATTGATTATTTGAACATGCTCCCTTTTGATGTGTTTATCAAATCCTACCCCACCCCTTGTTATTTCAAACAATTCTTACGGCTTAAAAAAACCTACCCCTCCAAACTCAATGAGAGTTTTTTATTCAGGCGTATTGATGCGGGGTTTATTTCTTCTATCGCCGGTCATCAATTCGCTCTTTGTTCTTATTCTCTAGGTATTGTGGCTTATAAGGAAGTTTTAAGCGTGCTGGTTGTGGATGCAAAAAACGCTTTTGACAAAGAAAGCGCTTCTTCAAACGCCCTCTCTCAAGCACTAGGGTTAAAGGGCGAAGTGTTAATCGGCAATAAGGCGTTGCAATTTTATTATTCCAACCCCAAAAAAGATTTTATAGATTTAGCCGCTCTGTGGTATGAAAAAAAACGCTTGCCGTTTGTTTTTGGGCGTTTGTGTTACTATAAAAACAAGGATTTTTACAAGCGTTTGTCTTTAGCTTTCAAGCATCAAAAAACAAAAATCCCTTACTATATCCTTAAAGAATCCGCTTTAAAAACCAACCTAAAACGCCAAGACATTCTAAATTACTTGCAAAAAATTTACTACACTTTAGGCAAAAAGGAACAATCAGTCCTTAAAGCGTTCTATCGTGAATTGTTATTCAAACGCATTCAAAAACCCAAGCGGTTTTAGCGATTCGCTGAGAATGCAGGCTTAAAATTTAGAAAGGGTGTTTTTAAGCAAGATTAGGTTACAATCACAAGTTTTATTAAAATTTTATTAATTAATTGAAGGGATCATGCAAGCAAAGATAAAAAACAAACGGGTTTTGGTGAAATTTTCTGGGGAAGCGTTAGCTGGGGACAACCAGTTTGGGATTGACATTCATGTGTTAGATCACATCGCTAAAGAGATCAAAAGCTTAGTGGAAAACGATATTGAAGTGGGTATTGTGATTGGTGGAGGCAATATCATTAGGGGGGTTAGCGCGGCTCAAGGGGGGATCATCAGGCGCACCAGTGGGGATTATATGGGCATGTTAGCCACCGTGATTAATGCGGTAGCGATGCAAGAAGCTTTAGAGCATATCGGCTTAGACACAAGAGTGCAGAGCGCGATTGAAATCAAAGAAATTTGTGAAAGTTACATTTACAGAAAAGCGATCAGGCATTTAGAAAAGGGTAGGGTGGTGATTTTTGGCGCAGGCACGGGAAACCCGTTTTTCACTACGGATACGGCGGCTACTTTAAGAGCGATTGAAATTGGATCGGATTTAATCATTAAAGCGACTAAAGTGGATGGCATTTACGATAAAGACCCTAACAAATTCAAAGACGCTAAAAAATTAGACACTTTAAGCTATAACGACGCCTTGATAGGGGATATTGAAGTGATGGACGATACCGCTATTTCTTTAGCTAAAGACAATAAGCTCCCCATTGTGGTGTGTAACATGTTCAAAAAAGGGAATTTATTGCAAGTGATCAAGCACCAACAAGGCGTGTTTTCTATGGTAAAATAAGCCCTTTAAAATTGGATAGAGTTCAAAATAAAAGGATCAGTTTGAAAAAAGAGAGAACAGAGAGTTTAGTCGCTCAAGCCTTAAAAAATATTGGGAACGACCGCTACATGCTAGATAATTTAGTTTTCGCTCGTGTGAAGCAATTAAACGCCGGAGCCAAAACTTTAGTGAATATGGACCCTAAACGCCATAAATTAGTGGATATTGCTATTAGAGAAATCGCTGAAGGGAAAATTGATATAGACAGGATAGATGAACGAAATTGATAAATCCGTTGATATCGGATTCTTACGGATTTTGGATGTTATCAAAAAAGTTACGACCCCAAAGGGTGGCATTGAAATCTTAAGGACCTTAATTGATTTCACGCCTAAAATTGAAAACGCCCTAAATTTAGCGACCAAAAGCCATAAGGGGCAATACAGAAAGAGCGGCGAGCCTTATATTGTCCATCCTATTTGTGTGGCAAGCTTGGTGGCGTTTTGTGGGGGCGATGAGGCGATGGTGTGCGCTGCACTTTTGCATGATGTGGTAGAAGACACGCCTTGTGAGATTGAAACGATTGAGCGAGAATTTGGGCAAGATGTGGCTAATTTAGTGGATGCGCTCACTAAAATCACTGAAATCAGGAAAGAAGAGTTAGGAGTGAGCTCTCAAGATCCCAGAATGGTGGTTTCAGCGCTCACTTTCAGAAAGATTTTAATTAGCGCGATACAAGATCCAAGAGCCTTAGTGGTAAAGATTAGCGACAGGTTGCACAACATGCTCACCTTAGACGCCTTGCCTCATGACAAGCAAGTGCGTATTTCTAAAGAGACTCTAGCGGTGTATGCCCCCATAGCGAGCCGATTGGGCATGTCTTCAATCAAAAACGAATTAGAAGACAAGAGCTTTTATTATATTTATCCAGAAGAGTATAAAAATATCAAGGAATATTTGCACAAAAACAAGCAGTCTTTACTCTTAAAACTCAACGCTTTTGCGAGCAAGTTAGAAAAAAAGCTTTTTGACAGCGGGTTTAGCCATTCGGATTTCAAACTCGTTACAAGGGTGAAACGCCCTTATTCTATCTATCTTAAGATGCAACGGAAGGGCGCGGTTAATATTGATGAAATTTTGGACTTGTTAGCCATTAGGATTTTATTGAAAAACCCGATTGATTGCTATAAAGTTTTAGGGATTATTCATTTGAATTTCAAACCCATTGTCTCTCGTTTTAAAGATTATATCGCTTTACCGAAAGAAAATGGCTATAAGACGATACACACGACCATTTTTGATGAATCTTCTGTTTATGAAGTGCAGATCCGCACTTTTGATATGCACATGGGGGCGGAGTATGGTAATTCAGCCCATTGGAAGTATAAAGCTGGAGGCGTGGATCATGAAGATCATCATGAGGGCATGAGGTGGTTGCAAAATTTTAAATACCATGACAGCGATCTAAAAAACGACCCTAAAGAATTTTACGAACTCGCTAAGAACGATTTGTATCGTGAAGATATTGTCGTTTTTTCGCCTCATGGGGACACTTACACCTTACCGGTAGGAGCGATTGCGTTGGATTTTGCTTACATGGTGCATAGCGATTTGGGCGATAAAGCCACGGACGCTTATATCAATAGTAAAAAAGCCTTACTCAACCAGGAATTAAGAAGCGGGGATGTGGTTAAAATTATTAAAGGCGATAAAATAATACCTCGTTTCATTTGGATGGATCAGCTTAAAACTTCTAAGGCTAAAAACCATTTGCGCATCCAAAGAAGAAACCGCTTGAAAGAGATTGATACTAAGAGCATGGTAAATATTCTAACGACTTTTTTTGGGCGTTCTGTTTTTGAAGACTATGGATTTGAAAGATTATAAAAACTTTGAAGAAAAATTAACAGATTGTGGGGTGGAGACCACTTTAACAGAAGCGATGAAAAGCTTTGAAAATTTAGCCAAGCTCACTGAAGAAATTGAAAATAAGGTGTTTTCTTTAAAAGAAGATGCGATTTTAGAATACCAAGAGATGAGTTTATGGACTCGAGGTTTAAGGTATTTGGGTTTTAAAACCAATGTCTTGAATTTTTTAGCCCCCAATCGGCAGTGGCAGTGTAAGGAATTAGAACATTTTAGCGTTTGTTCAAGCAACGCTTTAGAAATCAAACAGGTGTTGTTGAATGATTGTTGTTACCCTAAATATGGCGATGAAATCATTGCGATTGTAACGGATTTAAAAGATCCAAAAGCGGTTGCACACCATAAATTTTGCAAAAAAGCGATAGCGGAAGTGGATGCTAAAGCGCCGATGGTTTATATAGAATGGCACAAGCGGGATCGAACGATTTATAAAATGATGTTTTATTTAGGCGAAAAAAAGTCGGTTTTAGCGGGTTTATTGACTTTTTTAAACAGGAATGAATGCAATATTGTGGGCGTGTCTTACTTGGGCTATAAAGACAAATATTCTAGCCATTGCGAAGTGAGTTTTGAAATAGCTACGGATAAGGCGGATTGGATCAGAGCCTTAATCAATCGCAAATATCAGGATAGGATTGTAGAATTATCCAGTCTAGATGACGCTTATGAATCATAATAAGCCCTAATTAAGGAATGAACATGGAACAAAAAATCAGTACCGCCTTAAAAGAGATCGCTAGAGGCACTAATGAAATCATTGGATTAGAATACATTGAAAAGCTGGTGAGAAAATATTACGAAACCAATGAACGCTTTATCGTTAAAGCCGGGTTTGATCCTACCGCTCCCGATTTGCATTTAGGGCATACGGTCTTGATCCAAAAATTGGCTTTGTTGCAGCAATATGGGGCTAGGGTTAAGTTTTTGATTGGGGATTTTACCGCTATAATAGGCGATCCTACAGGGAAAAATGAAACGAGAAAACCCCTGAACCGGGAGCAAGTCTTAGAAAACGCTAAAACTTATGAAGAGCAAATCTATAAGATTTTGGATCAAAGACACACCGAAGTGTGCTTTAATTCCACTTGGTTGGATACTTTAGGCGCAAAGGGCATGATAGAATTGTGCGCGAAGTTTTCAGTCGCTAGAATGCTAGAAAGGGACGATTTTGCTAAACGCTATAAAGAAAATCGCCCCATTAGCATTGTGGAATTTTTATACCCTTTGTTGCAAGGCTATGATTCAGTGGCGATGGGTGCGGATATTGAGCTTGGGGGCAATGATCAAAAGTTTAATTTGTTGGTGGGGCGTTTTTTGCAACGATCTTACGGCTTGAATAAAGAGCAGTCTATCATTACCATGCCTTTATTAGAGGGGCTTGATGGGGTGCAAAAAATGAGTAAAAGCTTGGGGAATTATGTGGGGATCACTGAAGAGCCTAATGCGATGTTTGGGAAGATCATGAGCGTGAGCGATGATCTCATGTGGCGCTACTATACCCTTTTGAGCGCTAAGACTTTAGAAGAAATTGAAGACTTAAAACATGGTATTTTAAATCAAACCTTGCACCCTAAAGCCGTTAAAGAAGATCTCGCTAGTGAAATCGTGGCTCGTTATTATAACAATGATCAAGCATTCAAGGCTAAAGAGCAATTTTCTAAAGTGTTTAGCGCAAACCTTTTGCCTGAAATTTTATCAGAGAGCGATTTTGATGAAGGGGTTGGGATTTTAGATGTTTTAAAACAGATTGGCTTTTGCCCATCCACTTCACAAGCCAGGCGCGATATTCAAGGGGGAGGGGTAAAGATTAATCAAGAAGTGATAAAAAATGAGAGTTATCGTTTTGTTAAAGGAAATTATGTTATACAGCTTGGTAAGAAAAGATTTATGAAATTAAATATTAACTAATATTAAGGAAAGAGCTATGGTATCAACACTCAAACCGCTAAAAATCGGTAAGCACACCATAAAATTCCCTATTTTTCAAGGGGGCATGGGTGTGGGGATTAGCTGGGATGAACTAGCTGGAAATGTTGCCAAAGAAGGGGCTTTAGGAGTGATTTCAGCCGTAGGGACTGGTTATTATAAAAACATGCGCTTTGTAGAAAGGATTGTGGCTAAAAAACCCTTTGAAGCCTTGAATTTTTACTCCAAAAAAGCGTTGAATGAGATTTTTGCAAACGCTAGGAAGATTTGTGGGAACAACCCTTTGGGGGCGAATATTTTATACGCTATCAATGACTATGGTAGTGTTTTAAGGGATTCTTGTGAAGCGGGAGCGAATATTATCATTACAGGGGCTGGTTTGCCCACCAACATGCCTGAATTCGCTAAGGATTTTAGCGATGTGGCGCTCATCCCTATCATTTCTTCAGCGAAGGCTTTAAAAATCCTTTGTAAAAGATGGAGCGATCGGTATAAAAGAATCCCGGACGCATTCATTGTAGAGGGGCCTTTGAGTGGGGGGCATCAGGGTTTTAAATACGAAGATTGTTTCAAAGAAAAATTCCGATTAGAAAACTTAGTGCCTAAAGTCGTGGAAGCTTCTAAAGAATGGGGGAATATCCCTATCATCGCCGCTGGGGGGATTTGGGACAGGAAAGATATAGACACCATGTTGAGTCTTGGAGCGAGTGGGGTGCAGATGGCGACTCGTTTTTTAGGCACGAAAGAATGCGACGCTAAAGCGTATGCCGATCTTTTGCCCACGCTCAAAAAAGAAGATATTTTACTCATTAAATCGCCTGTAGGTTATCCGGCTAGAGCTATCAATACGGGGGTGATCAAGCGTATTGAAGAGGGTAATGCGCCCAAAATCGCATGCGTGAGCAATTGTGTAGCGCCTTGTAACAGGGGTGAAGAGGCTAAAAAAGTGGGCTATTGTATCGCTGATGGCTTGGGGCGCAGTTATTTAGGAAACAGAGAAGAGGGGCTTTATTTTACCGGGGCTAATGGCTATAGAGTGGATAAGATTATCAGCGTGCATGAATTGATTAAAGAGCTTACAGAGGGTTAATTTGTAGTGCTTGTGAGGTTAGGGGTTGTTGCATGTCTTTTGTGGTTGCATTTTGCTTGTGCTACAACCCTTAAAATTATCAACATTGTGCCTTTTGGCTCTAGCAGCGTTAAAGTGGTGTTCAATCAAGAAATTAAGAAATTCAAAGAAGTTCCGCTCAAAAATTTCAAGAGTTATTTGGAATTAGAAGCCGTTTTAACCATTCCTAAAAAGCATTACCAATTTTCCAAACAATCGTCCATCACGATCGCGCAATTCAGCCCTAAATTAGCGCGAGTGGTTATCGGCTATGCTCCTAAGATGACTTATGAGATTAAAGTCCTTAAAGACAAGCTCTATATTTCTATCGTGGAGAAAAAGCCCTTAATTAGGCATCAAATGGTGTTAAAACCACCCAAACACCATGCATTAAAACACACAACGCCAAAACCCACCCCTAAACCCATTAAAAAAGAGGCTAAAAAGTCTAAAGAGACCAAAGGAAAAACGCCAACTAAGCATGCACGCTCAAAACATGCGCATTCTCCATTGAACGAAAGGAGCGCTAAAAAAGAAATTCCTAAAAAAGAAGCGGAAAATGAGAGTAAGAACCAAGTCTTTATAGCAGAAAAAAATGATACTTTCATCAAAACCAAACGCAAAAAACACAAAAAAATCGTTTTAGACGCTGGGCATGGGGGGAAAGATTGCGGGGCGATGAGCGCGAATTTGGTGTGTGAAAAAGACATTGTTTTAGAAGTGGTGAAGTTTTTACACAAAGAGCTTAAAAAAAGAGGCTATAGCGTTTTATTGACAAGGGATAAGGATATTTACATTGATTTAGTGGCTCGCACGGAATTAGCCAATAAAAAAGGGGCGGATTTATTCATCTCAGTGCATGCCAATTCCATCCCTAAACGCTCCACCTCTAACGCTCATGGCATAGAGACTTATTTTTTATCCACCGCAAGGAGCGAAAGGGCTAGGAAAGTGGCTGAGCAAGAAAATAAAGACGATGTGAATTTAATGGATTATTTTTCTAAAAGTTTGTTTTTAAATTCATTGAACACGCAGCGATTGATCGTCTCTAACAAATTAGCGATTGACGTGCAATACGGCATGCTCCAAAGTGTCCGCAAAAATTACCCTGATGTGGTGGATGGGGGTGTTAGGGAGGGGCCTTTTTGGGTGTTAGCCGGGGCTTTAATGCCTTCAATTTTAATAGAAATTGGTTATAATTCCCATGCGATAGAATCTAAACGCATCCAAAGCAAACCGTATCAAAAAATCTTGGCTAAGGGCATTGCTGATGGCATTGATAGTTTCTTCAGCAAGAATGATTAGGCAATGATTAGGTTGTAGATGAATTTTTATCAAAAAATATACACGCATAAAGTCGTTTTTTCTTCATTGTTTTTTTTGTTGTTTTTGTTCAATGTGGAAACTTTGTTGTTTTCGCATTTCAGCGATGATTTTTCGCAATTGTTTTTTTTGTTTAAAAACCATGTTTATGATTTCATTGTCAAATTAGATTACTTGGGGTTAATAGGCGTTTCTTTAATTTATCTGCTTGTGCTTATTCTAAAGCCTTTCACCCTCACGCGCCAAAAATGCGCTTGCGTAGGGATATTATGCCTTTCTTTCTACGCTTGGAATTTTCCTGTTAAACATTCTTTAATCGTGCTTTATCTTTTCTATTTTGCGCTGTTAGCGACTTTATTGTGGCGTTTTTTAGGGGCTAGCATGAAGCAATCTTTCTTGCCCTCTATGAATATTTGCATCGTGTGGATTTTTGCTTCTTCTTTACAGAGTTTTAGGTTTTTAAGCGTGTCTGATTGCGTGGATTTTTCCCTTTTTACACTCGCTCTTATTTTATTGATACTGGTTTTAATCTATCACAAACGCCTTTTTGGGTTGTATGAATACGCTAACACGCTTATTTTGATTGTGGGGCTTAGCGTGGTGGTGCTGTGTTCTAGCATGTTCATTCAAACTAAAGAATATTATGGCATGCGGTTGGGTTTTTATTTTTTAGGCTTGTTGGGGTGGCTTTTAGAATACATCCATAACACTTTAAGGCGCTTGGAGCATCAAGTTTAAAGCTCAAGTAGGGATTGTTAAAGCCTTTTGATTGAGCGTCCTTGATTGAGTGTCTTTTTTGGGGCTTAAAAGCGGGTTTAAAAAATCTTAAAGAGGTTTGATGATCTTTTGTTTTTGGCGTTCTTGCTCTAATTTAGCCACTTGAGCGAAGACAATCGCCACGGCTTCAAACAATTCTTCTGGTATGGCGGCGTTTAATTTCACATCCCTATAAAGCTCTCTAGCGAGCGTTTTATTTTCTATAATTTCTATGTCATGCTCTCTGGCGATGCCCTTAATCCTAATGGCTAAATAATCCGTGCCTTTAGCCACCACCACAGGCACAGGGTGTTCTTCATCAAATTTGAGAGCGACGGCATAATGGGTAGGGTTAGTCACCACGACATTGGCTTTAGGGATTTCTTGCATCATTTTATTCGTGGCGTTTTTTACCATCATTTGGCGGATTTTGGCTTTGATTTCTGGGTTCCCTTCTTGTTGTTTGTATTCGTCCTTAACTTCTTGTTTAGTCATTTTTAAAGAGTTGGTGTATTGGCGGCGTTTGATCACTAAATCCACAAAAGCCAAGACAAAAAATAAAAATAAAAGCGAAGAAATGAGCCATAACGCCTTGCTTTTAAACCACAACAACTGGCTTTGTAAATTCAAAAGAGCCGCATGGTTTAATTCCCCTAAAAACAAAGAAAAGATGAAAAACCCCAGAAAAAAAGCTAAAAAAACTTTTAAGGTGATCAAACTCCCATCAAGGAGCTTTTTTAAAGAAAAAAGGTTTTTGACGCCATTGATAGGGTTGATTTTAGAAAATTTAGGCTCAATGACTTTAGGGGCAAAGAGCCAGCCAAATTGCAAGACATTAGATAAAAACGCTACCACCATTAAAATGATTAAAATCGGTAAAAGCAATAAAAAAGTGTCTTTAGCCAGTTGGTTAAACAGCTCTTGAACGCTTTCTTTACTAAAATCTAGGGAAAAATCTTTCAACACATGGCGATACATTTCGTTAAAGCCATCCACCCACCATATGAAAAAAACAAAAATACTCATTAGCCCGGCTAATAACCCCAAAACCCCCACCACTTCCATGCTCTTAGGCACATTGCCTTCTTCTCTGGCTTTTTGGATTTTTTTCGCGCTAGGGAGTTCGGTTTTTTCTTCTTCAGCCATTGTATCTCTTTTTTAAAATTTGAACGGCTAATTCATAGTCTTTTAAGGTGTTGAGGTTTAAAAATTCTTCTTCTTGATTAAAATGGATAGCGACTGAAGAGGTATTTTTCACAAGATCGCTCAAGCGATAATTTTGTGTTTTAAGAGCGTAAAAAAGAGCGTTAAGGCTATTTTGATGCCACAGAGAAATTAAATAATGTTCTTTTGTAGGGCTTTTAGCATAGATTACGCTAAAATTTTTAATCCCACAAAGAGCCTTGATGCTCTCAAAGGACACTAAAGGCGTATCTATGGGGATAAAAAAAATATAAGGGGTTTGTAGCGTTAAAAAAGCGTTATGAATGCCAAAAAGGGGTGAAAAAAGATCGCTCTCTTTTTCTAAAAGGTAGGGAGCGTTTAGTTCATACGATTTTTTAGCGCTGATAATGACTTGTTTGAAAAGTTTTAAAAGGCGTGTGTATTGGTATTCTAAAAGGCTAGAATACGATTTTAAAGGCATGAGAGCCTTATTGATTTGAATGTTATTGATGGTAAAACGAGAGCTTTTGCCCCCAGCTAATAAAACGCAAGGAATGTTATCAATGATAGGGTTTTTCAAAAGATTTATCCATGTTTATGTTGTTAAGTCATTGTTTATTATGTTACACTAAAAGCTTAAATAAAGAGCATAAGGGACAAAGGGAGTGTTAGTAGATAGTTTTAATAGGGTTATTGATTATATTAGGGTGTCTGTAACCAAACAATGTAATTTCAGGTGTCAGTATTGCATGCCTACCACGCCATTAGATTTTTTTGATGATGAAGAATTATTGCCTTTGGATAATGTTTTAGAATTTTTTAAAATCGCTATTGATGAGGGCGTTAAAAAAATTAGAATCACGGGTGGGGAGCCGCTATTACGCAAGGGTTTAGACGAGTTTATCGCTAAATTGCACGCTTACAATAAGGAAGTAGCGTTAGTTTTAAGCACTAATGGTTTTTTACTCAAAAAAATGGCTAAGGATTTAAAAAATGCCGGGTTATCACGGGTGAATGTTTCATTAGATTCTTTAAGAAGCGATAGGGTTTTAAAAATCTCTCAAAAAGACGCTCTTAAAAACACGCTAGAAGGGATTGAAGAGTCCTTAAAGGTGGGTTTAAAACTCAAATTAAACACGGTTGTGATGAAAAGTGTTAATGATGATGAAATCTTAGAGCTTTTAGAATACGCAAAAAATAGGCGCATACAAATCCGCTACATTGAATTTATGGAAAATACGCATGCTAAAAGTTTGGTTAAAGGCTTGAAAGAGCGAGAAATTTTAGATTTGATCGCTCAAAAATACAAAATAATGGAGACAGAAAAACCCAAACAAGGATCTTCTAAAATCTACACGCTAGAAAATGGCTATCAATTTGGCATTATCGCTCCGCATAGCGATGATTTTTGCCAATCTTGCAATCGTATCCGCTTGGCTTCTGATGGCAAGATTTGCCCATGTTTATACTATCAAGACGCCATAGACGCTAAAGAAGCGATCATCAATAAAGATACAAAAATGATGAAAAGGCTTTTAAAACAATCTGTCATCAATAAACCAGAAAAAAACATGTGGAATGATAAAAACAGCGAAACTCCCACAAGGGCGTTTTACTACACAGGGGGGTAGGGAAAATATTTATTATTTTAAACCTTTTTATTAAAAATAAGGCGGTTTGTTTAGGATTTTTGGTTATAGTGGCTAGGATTAAACAATAAGGGGGTCTTTATGGAAAAAGTCCTAGCGTTTTTTATCCCTAGCTTTTTTAGTTTCCGGTCTTTCGGGGGGGGGGGGGGTTATATAAGCCTACCCTAAACCTTTTAAAATCCCCAAAATCTCTCGCTCTTTTTAAATCTCTCTTTTTTGGAGTTAGGTCATGATAAAAAGATCGAGAAAAAAAACAAAAATACAGCAACATTACAGACGCAACCACCATGGGTTCAACTGCTGAAGAAGGCGCGTTCTATGCTAGTGCTAATAGAGAGCATTTTTCTGTCTTGGATAGATTAGAAGAGATCTCAAAAAGGAAGATAAACCCTAACTATATTAAACAAAATATCAACCAACAGGCGGGGTATTCTGCTGAAATTAAAGAGCAAGCCCATGTTAATGAGCATAATATCCTTGCAGGAAAAATGGGAAGCGTTGCGTCAGTATGATGATCTTTCTAGTGAGAAAAAGCCTCAAGTAAAAAAGTTTTTCCCAAACCATGCCACGCCCAGTAAGAACCACGAAATCGTGGATTATATCAGTGTGGATGAAAAGGGGAATGTCATTCCTGGCACGGCTGTGCAGAGTAAATTTGTGGGCAGAAATGGTGAAGAGTGTTTTAAAAAACTCTTATCTAAAGACTATGAAAAATATTGGGAAAATGGCGCGAAGATGAAAATCGCTAGGAATCGTTATGGGGATTTTCAAAGAGCGGTCAATACTAGGATCAAGAGCCTAGAATCTCAAATCGCTAAACAAAAGGGGCTTGGCGATTTTCAAAAAGCCGCTCATTTAGAGGAAAAACTCCAAAAATGCAAAACAATCAAAGCCCATACAAAGTCTGCGAGCACCACTAAAAGAGAGGCGATTGAAGCCAGATTGAACCCAAAACTCTCCACTGCCAAAGATGTTACCAGCGTTTCGCATCAAGCAGGAATGAACGCCGCACAAACCGGTGCGTGGATAGGTGGTTGTGTCTCACTCGTAACGAATGTTTATGAATGTATCGCAAATGGCAAGGATCCTAAGAAAGCGATCAAGCACACCGCCATTGCTACCCTAAAGGGTGGAGCGCTTAGTTATGTTAGCGCATTTGCAAGCTCATCTTTGGGAGGTTTGATGCAAAGCAGCGCTAATAAAATCATCCAAAGCCTTGGCAAGGGTTCAGTGCCTGCAATGATTGTGGGTGCTTGTGTGGCAAATTGCAAAGTTTTTATTGATTATTTTCGTGGAAAGATTGATGAGGCAGAGCTTCTTAAACAGCTTGGGAAAGCCAACACCACTCTTATAAGTAGTGGGGCTATGGCAGTTGCTGGGCAAGCGCTCATCCCCATTCCTGTGGTTGGGGCACTGGTTGGGGGCTTTGTGGGTGCGATTCTGAGTGAAACTTGTTTTAACGCTTTTCTAAAGGATCGTGAAGAGGCTAAATTGGCGCACCAAAGGCGTATTGAGATTGAAAAAGAATGCCGTGAATTCATCAAGCTGTTAGAGATTTATCAAAATCAATTTAAGGAGGTGTTTGAGCGATATTTTCATGAAACCACAAAGTTTTTCAATCAAAATTTTGATGAGCTTGAGAGGGTGCTTTATGCAGGCGATGCGGATTTTACTATAGGAGTCAATAATAAGATTCAAGAAAGATTAGGTCAAAAGCCCTTGTTTAATAATACCCAAGAATTTTTGGAACTCATGAATAATGGTGGAAAAATAGAAATTTAAAGGAGAAATCATGGAAGAACAAAAAGATATGGGTCAAAGTGTGATCTTAACCAAAGTGCTGAAGTCGTTAGAAAGTGGTGGTTCTTTCAGTCAAAGAGATCGTGAGAAATTCGTGCAAGCCGCTAGAACGCATGGGGTTGAAGATAGCGTTATTGAAGAAATTATTGATATTGGTCAAACGCTCAGCCTTATCTACCGCCATGAAGATCTTATTGATGCAAGCGATTTATCAAGAGAACAAAAGAAAGCCGTGTTATCTGAGCTCCAAAAAAGCATTGATGAAAATCTAGAAGCTTTAAGAAATATCATAAACATCTAAAGGAGAAAACATGCCATTGCCATTTATTATAGTAGCTGGAGTGGCTCTAGCGGCAGCAGGATACGGAGTTAAAAAAAAGTTGATGCAGACATTCTCAGTGAAGAGACCAATGAATATATTAAGTGTATCAATGAAGCGCAATGACTTGCTAGAGGAAGCAGAAGAAGTTATTAAAGCTGTGGCTTCTGATTGTGAGTTTGCTCTTGCGAGATTTGAAGAGAAAAGGTGCTATATTAGAAATCATGTAATTTCAGAATTTTTGCACCATTTTAATCAATTAGAAGGATTCGAGCTTATCAACAAAAAAGATAGCATGGAAAATATCCAACTCGATGTATCAAATACACTAAAAATTATTGATAAAAATCTCAAGATGAGTTCCTTTGACACCCTTGGTGCCGTTGGAAATGCTGTGGGAGGTTTTTCTATGGGATTTGGTTTGGCTGCTGGAGGTATAGTTGGAAGTATGGGGCTTTTAGCCGGACCCGCACTCGCTATTTTTGGAGCTTTGAGAGCTGCTGAAATGGAAGAAAAGCTAGAAAATGCTAAGGCTCGCTATGAAGAAATCAGAGTGAGATTTGAGGAAGCGGTTGTGATGGTTGATCAGTTTCAAGCTATTGAAAAAATGGCGATGTATTTCACTAGGCAAATTACAAAATTTGATGCGCTGTTTTTCTCGCTTTCTCAAGATGCCATCGCCACGATGAAAAAGCACAACTACGATTTTTCGCATTACAATCAAAAAGAACAAGATCAGCTAGCTACTGCTTCTTCAACCCTTAAAACTTTGGGTGCTTTTTTGAAAGTGCCTATCATGGACAAACACCAAAAACTTAATAAAAAAGCACAAAACGCCCTCAATCTCATGCGAAATCAGATAAATGCCCTAGAAAGCGGGCAAAAAAGCAGGCATTATGATGTGGCGATGATCCAATCCAATCAAAAAGGTCTTAAAAACTTGCGAAAAGGGATCGCTTGGGGGCTTGAAAGATGAAGCGGCTTTAAAGGTGAGAATATAAAAAGATGAAAGGATCACAAGAAAAGCCTGATCGCTTCCCTTGCACCTCTTGTGGGCTTTGCTGTAAAAATATCACCGGAATTATTGAGCTTATTGGGTTTTATGTTGGCAATGGGGTGTGCAAGTTTTTGGATTTAGAAACGAATCTGTGCAAGATTTATGAATCGTGCCCGTTAATTTGCAGGATTGATGAAGCGCACAAAAAGCTTTATTCCCATATCCCGCTGAAGGAGTTTTATGCCAAAAACGCAGAGGTTTGTAACGCTTTACAAGAAGCAAACCACATGGATATAAGTTTTAGGGTTATTCTTGCGAAATAACATAGTTTTTAGAAGTTTAGCTAATAATTGATCGCTATGGCTCGCAAAAATGTCTGATTACAGTCAAAAAGAATGAGTTGGGTTATATTTTAAAATTAGTTAAAAATGAGAGAATAAAGCTAAATTAACCATTTTACCCCCCCAATTTTGAGCCAAAAATTAAGCGAATTACCCCTTATGAAAATGCTAAAAAGCGTTTTTTATAATCTAATAAAAGAGCTTGAAAAAAAAAGCGGTAGATTTTAAAAAAGCGGTCTTTTGGAGTTAGTGGGGTTAGGGGTTTTTAGTTTATTGTTCCACAAACACCGCATCAACCAAGTCTGCTATAAAGCGTTCTTCATCAAAAGCGATCAAATCGTCTTCTTTTTCGCCCATTCCTAAATAAAGAATGGGTAATTTCAACTCATACAGCACGCTTAAAATCGCTCCGCCTTTAGAAGTGCCATCAAGCTTAGTCATAATCACGCCATCTAACGCCAAAGTCTCATGGAAAATTTTGGCTTGCGTTAGCCCAGAACTCCCTTGCGTGCCGTCTAAAATAAGGAATTTATAAAAGGGGGCGTCTTTTAAAACTTTAGAGCAGGTGCGCGCGATTTTAGAAAGCTCGTTTTTAAGGTTGGTCTGATTATGCAGCCTCCCGGCGGTGTCTATAAAAACTTCATCTATATTTTTAGCGATCGCACTTTCTATGGTGTTGTAAGCTAAAGAGCTTGGATCGCTCCCTTCTTTGGTGCTAACGACTTGAATGTTAAGCTTTTCGCCCCACAACTGGAGCTGTTTGACTGCGGCCGCTCTAAAGGTATCGCCTGCCCCAAGAAGCGTTTTTTTATGCTGTTTTAAAGAGAGCTTGGCTAATTTAGCGATCGTTGTGGTTTTACCCGCCCCATTAACCCCCACGATTAAGTGCACTAAGGGTTTTGTGGTGATAGTTTTTAGGCGGGTTTTATCATAATAGCTTTCCCCTCGCACAAAACGCAACAAAGCGACCTCTAATTGCTTGGGCGTAACTAAATCGCCTAAATGCTTTAACAAGCTCTCTATCAAATCGTATTGGATGTCAAAGCCAATCAAAATTTCTTCTAATTCCTCTTTAGGGATATTTTCACGCTTTCTTTCTTTAGTCTCTTCACCCTTAATTTTATTGACAATTTTTTTGAAAAAATTAAACATAATTTTTTAATCCTTTAAATTAGAAATATCAAATTGGAGCATTTCTGCTGGCACAATCCCTTGATATATTTTAATCAATTGGTGTTTGTCATATAAGAGCATGTTAAAAGAATGGTTTAAAGCGTCATACTTTAAATGATCAAAAAGAGCGGTATCTTTAGGGTTTAAAATCATCAAATCAGCTTGAGAACGCGCATTAAAGTCTTTGATTGCATCGCTTGAATAGGGTTTATTGAGTAAAATAAGCACCCTCAAACGATCTTTAAAAGTTTTTTTTAAGATGTTAAAGCTGGGGGCGTAATCTTTTAAAGAATTATCTAAAGCGCTTAAAACTAATAGGGTAGGGGTGTTGGAATCCGGGCTGATATTTAGAGAATCTAAATCGCCTGTAATGGTGTATTCTTGGTTATTCAAATCCATAGCGGTGTAGGTTTTAGGGCTATCTTGTTGGGTGGTATTGTTTTGAGAATCTTGAGATTTTTGAGAGTTTTTACAAGCGCTAAAACCTAACAAAACGAAAAAAACCAGTGCGATAAAACGCAAAAAATAAGCTTTAATTCTCATTATAAACACATCCTTAAGAATAATAAAATGGTAACTAATAACCTAAAATTATACTATAATGTAAGTCTAAAATTTAAGGATTATAACCATTAAAACGATTTTTAGAGATTTTTGTAAAGAACGCTTGAAAAGGGCTAAACCAACCAAAGATAAAGCAGTCAGGGATAAATTGGCTTGCAAGCTTTTATTTTTGAAACTCAAAGATTATCAAAATATTTTATTGTATAGCCCATTAGGGCATGAGCTTGACATTAGGTCTTTGATTTTTAGGTTAAGACAAAAAAATAAGCGCGTGTGGTTGCCTAAAAGCATTAAAAAAGGCGCTCATTTTTCTAAAGAGGGTTTTACTATCGTGCCCTTTAGGTTGCCCTTAAGGCGTTTGGGGTGGTTTGATGAGCCGAGTTTGTCACGTTGTTATAAGCGGGAATTGGATTGTATTGTCGTGCCGATTTTAGGAATGGATACAAGCTTTAGGCGCGTGGGTTTTGGGCTAGGCATGTATGATAGGAGTTTGCCCCAATTATTCAAAAGGCGCCTAAAACGCCCCTTAATCGTGTTTGTGAGTAGGGAATTAGCTCTAGCTAATGGTGTTCTTACAAACGCCTATGACATTGAAGCGGATCTTTATATGAATGCTCGTATCGTTATGAAGAATAATAAAAGGAAACATTATGAGCAGCGGGTTAATTTACATTTCATTAGAAGTCTTAGTAGCGTGTTTGATTACCGCTCTAGTCATGTATTATGTGATGAAAAAGATCTATTATGCTAGAGGGCAAACCATTTTAAAAGGCGCTTCAGCTAAAGCCAAATTAATGGAGTTTCAAGCGAAATCTTTTGTGGAAGCTGAAGAGATGCGCATGAAAAGCCAAGAATGCAAATTGCAGCAGCAATACGAAAACAAGAACTTGCAACTCAAAACCCATTTTGAAAAAAAAGAAGCGCATTTGAAGCATTTAGAAGCACAGCACAAAGAATTTGTAAGAGATGAAAAACGCTATTTGGAAAAGGAAAAACAAGAGCTTGAAAAAGAACGCCAAATTTTAGAGCAAGAAAAAGAAAATTTTAAAAAACAGCGCGCTGTTTGCAAAGAAGCTCAAGCCAAAGCGCTAGATGCGATGCTCAATTACATGGCTTATACCAAAGATGAAATTAAAAGCATGGTTTTAGAGCAACTAGAAGAAGAATTAGAAGCGCAAAAAAGCGCATTAATCAAGCGTTATGAAAAAGAAGCCAAAGAAGAGGGTAAGAAAAAATCGTATGCCATTTTAGCGGAAGCGACAGCCCGTTTTGCGGGTAATTATGCGGCAGAGAATTTAACAACTCGCATTGCTTTACCTTGCTCAGATTATATCGGTCGTGTGATAGGCAAAGACGGGAAAAATATTGAAGCGTTTAAAAAAGTCAGTGGGGTGGATATAGAATTTAGCGAAGCGTAGCAGCGAATTGTATTTGTCCAGTTTCAATCTTTATCGGCGTGAAGTAGCGAGCGAAACGCTTAAAATTTTAATAGAAGACAGCCGTATCCAGCCTAACAGGATTGAAGAAGTTTATCATAGAGTCGCGCGCAACATGGAAAAAGAATTGCTTTCTGAAGGGGAGAGCGTGGTGCTAGAATTAGAGCTTGGGGCTATGGAAGATGAGCTTAAAATTTTAATAGGCAAAATGCGTTATCGCTCCAGTTTTGGACAAAACGCCTTACAGCATTCTAAGGAAGTCGCCCTTTTAGCCGGCTTGATTGCAGAACAGCTTGGGGGGGATAAAAAACTCGCCAGAAGAGCCGGTATTTTGCATGATATTGGTAAAGCGCTCACTCAAGAGCTTGGGAGAGACCATGTGAATTTAGGCGTTGAGGTGTGCAAGCGCCATAAAGAAGACCCGGTTGTGATCAATGCGATTTATGCCCACCATGGGCATGAAGAAATCATGAGCGTGGAGTGTGCGAGCGTGTGCGCGGCTGATGCGCTTTCAGCAGGGCGTCCTGGGGCTAGGAGAAAGAGCGATGAAGAATACGCTAAACGCATGCAAGCTTTAGAAGAGATCGCGTTAGAATTTGATGGGGTGGAAAAAGCGTATGCGATGGAGAGCGGGCGAGAATTAAGAGTGATTGTCAAATCCAACCAAGTTAGGGACAATCAAGTGCCTATTATTGCCAGAAAGATCGCTAAAAAGATAGAAGAGAGCGCTCAGTATTTGGGCGAAGTGGGCGTGCAAGTGGTGCGAGAAAGCCGTTTCAAAACGACCGCTACGCTCAAGCAATAATCAAGCCTTTTTCCCGCACCTTTTCCATATGCCTTTAGAAAAAACTTTATAATAGATGAATGAGCGCAAAAAAGTTTCTGATGCGATCACTACAAAAATAAATTCCACCTTAAAATGATAAATTAAAAGCAAGTAAATGGGCATGATCCTTAACCCCCATAAGCTTAGGGTGTTAATGTATAGTGAGACTTTAGAAATGCCAGCCCCTCTAAAAACTCCATCTAGCACAAAATACCCAATTAAGGGGGCTTGAGAGAGTACCACAGCGATCAAATAAGATCGCGCCACTTCTAAGACTTCTTCATCTTGAGAAAAAAGGCTCGCGAATTCTTTAGCGAATAAGACTAAAACAATCCCTAAAACCCCCATTAAACCCATAGAGATTTTTAAAATCAAATGCGCGTATTCTGTGGCGATCTTTGGCTTGTTCGCTCCTAAATTTTGCCCTGTTAAAACCATCGCTGCGATCATAAACCCAAATCCGGGCATGAACGAAAAGGTTTCAACCCTAATGCCTATTTGCATGCCCGCTAACACTTTATCCCCATAGCTCGCTACAAATTTGGATAAGAGAATTAAAGAAAATAAGCTCAATAAACGCTCAAACCCGCCGGCCAACCCACTCTAAACATGGTTTTTAAAAAAGAAAAATGAAAGGTTATTTTGAATTTTAAAGGGATTTTTTTGATTTGTATCCAAACGCCAAGCGCGAGTAATTCCCAATAAGAGACAACCACATTCGCTAAAGCAGAGCCTACAATCCCCATTTCTTTAAAGCCAAAATCCCCAAAAATCAAGGCTTGATTCAAAAAAATGCATGCAATGACCATGATGATTTTAACAATAAAGGGGGTTAAGGTGTCTGAAAAGCTAGCGAGCGCTGAAACTAAAACATTTTTTAAAAAAATACTCGGTAGCGCGATAACTAAGACTTCTAAATAATCTTGCGTCAATTGGTGCGAAGGATTTTGTAATTGCATCCAATTTAAAAAAGGCTCAATCAAAAAATAAGAAACAAACAGCACGCCCAAACAGATCACAAACGCCCCTATAAAAATACTTGAAAAAGCGTGGTTGATTTGAGTAAAATCCCTAGCCCCCACAAGCCTAGAAAGAATGGCGTTAGTGCCGGTGTATAAAATCGTGTTGATGCCATAAAAAAGCATCAAAAATTGCAAGCCCACCCCTAAAGCCACAATGTGATGGTGCGAAATCTTACCCACAAAAAAAACCGAGAGTGCGACCACCAACACATCTAAAAAAGCATTAACCCCAGAGGGTAAGGCTAAAGAAAAGATTTTCTTAACTTGATAGATTAGCCTAATAGTAACGCTCCAAGAACTCCAAAAACAATCAAAGGGATGTTATAGACTAAAAAAGTCGGCACGCATGTGTCATAGATATGATTGTGTTGGTTGTCTGCGTTAAGCCCGCAAGTAGGTACCATGGTGCTATCGCTAGCCGGTGAGCCTGCATCGCCTAAGGCTGCGGCTATGCCGATGAGTAAAATCGTAGATTCTATGCTGAATCCTAATTTCGTGCATAAAGGGACATAAAACACAGCGATGATAGGGATAGTGCCAAAAGAAGTCCCTATCCCCATAGTGATAAAAAGCCCTACAACAAGCATTAAAAAAGCCCCCAAAAGCTTCCCTTGGACTACGCTTGTGATCGCATTCACTAATCCCTCTATCGCATGCACTTTTTGCAACACTTCTCCAAACCCGCTAGCCACTAACATCACAAAAGCGATAAACGCCATCATTTTCACGCTATCATCCATAAGCGAGTCTGTTTCTTTAAACTTAATGCCACGTCCTAGTAAGATGATTGCTAGTGCTAAAAAAGCGGCTAAGGGCATCGAATCGGTGGCTAATTGGATCACAAACGCCACGATAATCCCTATAAAAGTCAAGTAGTCATGGTAGTTTAATTGAAGCGAGGCGTAATCTTCTATATTAAAAGATTTTTCTTGGTAGCGTCTGGGTTTTTTATATAGCGTTAATACCGCTAAAAGTAGCCCAACGACCATCGCTAACCCCGCTATCCACATCACTCCCGTGATTTGCGCTATGGTGGTGCTAACGCCATTAGCTTTCAATTGCTCTAAAATGGTGGTTTGAAAAATCAAGCCAAACCCTACAGGAAGCACCAAATAGGGGGCTTGCAAGCCAAAGGTTAAAGCACAAGCGACCGCTCTTCTATCCAATTCTAGCCGGTTCATTAAATGCAAAAGAGGGGGGATTAAAATAGGGATAAAAGCGATATGTACCGGCACTAAATTCTGCGAAAAGCATGCGATGAAAGCGATCAAAAAACAAAAAGTGGATCGCTTGTAATTCATCAAGCCTATTAATTTACTCAAAGCGACTTTAATGAGATTGCTTTTAGCGATCGCTACCGCTAAAGCCCCTAAAAGGATGTAGCTTAAAGCGATGTTTAAATTGCCTTTCATGCCGTCTATCATTACATTAAAACTCTCTGTCAATCCAAGCCCTCCCATAAGTCCTGCTATGAGAGTCGCGCTAATCATAGAAAGCATGACATTGAGCCTTAAAAGACTAAGAACGCACATGCAAATGATACTCACAAAGGCAGGATTGCTCCATACAGAGCTATTTTCTAGCATTTTTGCTCCTTGTTAAAATAAAGATACCGCGCAAAAATGATAGAATTTTTGCGCTTGTTTAGCGCAAAAAATTACACCTACCATGTTTAATCCTTTCTAACCTTATTTTCTAATCTTAAATGGACTAGATATAGCGTTTCAACAAATCGTTATAAAAATCAATGCGTCTGTCTCTTAAAAACGGCCACATTCGGCGCACTTCTTCAGTGCGTTCTAAATCAATTTCCGCATATAAAATCTCTTCTTTATCGCTCGCTTTAGCCAAAAATTCGCCTAAAGCCCCCACCACAAAACTAGAGCCAAAAAAAGTAATGCCCCCCTTAATCGCCCCACTAGGATCTAACTCTACGCCCACTCTGTTAGTCGCAATCAAAGGCAAGCCATTAGCGATCGCATGCCCTCTTTGGATCGTCTCCCATGCGTTTTGCTGACGCTTTTTTTCTTCGTTAGAATCTTCTTCTAAAAACCCTATCGCGCTAGGGTAGATTAAAATTTCTGCCCCTTTTAAAGCCATGATCCTTGCTGCTTCAGGATACCACTGATCCCAGCACACCATAAGCCCTAATTTCCCCACGCTTGTAATAATAGGCTCAAAGCCCAAATCCCCCGGCGTGAAATAAAATTTTTCATAAAACCCTGGGTCATCAGGAATGTGCATTTTGCGATACACTCCAGCGATTGAGCCATCTTTTTCAAACACAACCGCGCTGTTGTGATACAACCCTTTAGCGCGCTTTTCAAACAAAGAAGCGATAAGCACCACTTGAAATTTTTGAGCTAAAGCGCTAAAAAAAGCCTTATCTTCTTCAAAATATTCGCCCAAATCAAAAAATTTAGGGTTTTCGCTCTGGCAAAAATAACTATAAGGGTTCAATTCTTGCAACACCACTAAATTGGTTTTAGGGTGTTTTTTTAGTGCTTGTTCAAGCAGGTTGGCTGTATGCTCTATAGTCTTTTTTCTAGAGCCGCAATAAGCATGCTGGAGGATGCTCGCGCAAATCATTTTTCACTCTTCTTCATAATCAGAGTTATAGTCTTCATAATCGTCATCATCATAGACATTCTTATAATCATTATACTCTTCATCTTCTTCTTCAAAGCCCTCTAATTCTTCTTCTTCAAAATCTTCCAATTCGTCTTCGTAATCTTTCATTCCACTGCCTTTCATTTTTGATAATGTCTTGCACGACTTCACTTGCTATTTGCAAGCCAAAACTCGCCGTAACCGCATTAAAACTCCCAAGCTCTATGCAATGCGGGACTTCAGGACTAAAAACCACTTTAAAATCCCCTTTAAAACGGCGTTTTTTTAAAAAATCTCTAAATTTACGCCCGAATTTATCGCCATAGCTTTCCCACACGCTCCCCACTTGGATGTGTTTAGGGTTCAAGCGTTTTGCGCTTCCCATAGAGCTGATAAATTTCCCGTAAGCGAAATTTTGACACTTTATCGCTAAGCTTGTTTTAATAGGCAAATCGTCCATGCAATCTAAAATGTAATCATAATCTCTAAAATTAAATGAATTTAAAAACGCTTCATCTATGCGATAATTCAAAGCTTGAATGCCCTTATAGAGATCTTGCAACACCAACACTTTAGATTCTCCTATCCTTTCTGATCCAATCTGGCGGTTTTGATTGGTAACATCAAACATGTCTTTATCAATGATAGTGATTTGCCCTATCCCCACACGATACAAAGAATCTAGTGCAAAGCCCCCAACGCCCCCCACGCCACAGATTAAAACCCTTTGTTGGCGGATTTTTTCAAAATCGTTTTTAAACAACCACCTTATGCGCGTGAATCTATCTATGGGTTCAGACAATCTTTAGCCTTCAATAAAAATAGTGCTTTTATTGTATCGTAGTTTAAAAAATCTAAGACAAAAATTTTTGGATTTGCTTAGCCTTATGCATTTGCGATTGCAGTTCTTCTTTTTCTTTTTCTAATAGTTCAATGCTTTGGGCTATCATTTCCTTAAGGCTTAAAAGCGTGTTTAAATCTGAGCTTTTTATTTGCTCTAAAGAAAGGTGCTCTATCAATGAAAAGGCGAGTTTGGAATCCTTTTTAACAAGAGCGATTTTAAAGGAATCTAATAACATGTCAGGCGAGTTCATCTGAATGGATTTCCCTCCATGCTTCTAACAACCCCCTAGCCACATTCAACACCAAATCAATCTTACTCGCGTCATTTTCCACATTGGCTTGCGTTAAAACTTTGATTTGATGGGTGTATAAGCCTGTAAGATACACTACTACTTCCCCCCCTTTTTCATAGTCCAAAATATTCAACAATTCCGTGAAAATATCCGTAACCCTATTAATATAATAAATCTTTTTTTCAATGTCTTCATTTTCAATACAGCGTTTGGCTTGCGAAGAAAATCTTAAAATCCCTTCATAAAGCATTTCAATGAGTTTTGCCGGGGATTCCACACTCACTCGGTTATGCTGGTAGGCTTGATAAGCGTTAGCGTATTGCATAATGTTCCTTTATCCTTTAAAATTGATAATTCTCTGTTTTTTTAATTCTTTTTAGCCGCCGCTTGATCGATCATCATTTGCACGGAATTGAATTTTTGATTGGCTTTAGAGATTTGACTATCATAAGCGGCAAAACGCTCCGCCATGATGTTGTAGCGAGTTTTTAAAAGCTCTTGAGCGTTTTCTTTGTCTTTGGTCAAGCTTTTAGCGTCTCTGTCTAGGGAATCTTCATAAATCTTTAATTTAGCGTTCCCTCCGTCTATGAGGTTAGCGATAACTTGATTGAATTTAGAAAAAATGCCCTCTTGGTGGATTTCCCTGCCCCCCATATCCTTGCTGTCGCTCCCATAAAAAAAGTCTTGAGTCGCTTTAGGGTTAGAATTTAATGCACTACTCAATTTAGCTTCATCTAAACTCATCACGCCCTTATCGTCTAAACTAAGCCCGTATTTCATCAAGCTTTCTACCCCATTATCCGTATGCACGCTATAAGAAAACACATTATTAAGAGAGGATCTAATGGCGCGAATATCGCCTACGCCGTTAAAAATCCCAGCGATTTTAGTGTCAGCGTCATAGCGTGTGTCTTCGTCTAGTTTAGGGATAAGCTCGTTATAGGCTTTGACAAATTCCTTAAGGCTGTCTATAATGGCTTGATTGTCCCTGCTCACGCTAATAATGGCAGGTTTATTAGGCTCTGTGGTTTGCTCTAAAGTGATATTAACCCCGCTGATCACATCATTGACTTCATTAGTGGGGCGTGTGATGCTCACCCCATTATAAGTGAATTCTGAATCGCTCGCTTTTTGCAAATTCTTAGACATAAAAAGCGTGTTTTGTGAAGCTTCATAAGATTGCACCATTCCAGCACTCAAACCCAAATCCTTCAAACTGGTCTTGCCTAAAGCGTCCTCGCCCTTAATGGTGAGCATTCCGGTTTTAGAATTGATCACAAGTTTGCCTTCGGCGTTTTTAAACGCATTCAAGCCTTCTTTAGCATTGATCGCTTGAATGATAGCGTCTGTGTTTTCTTCGCTGGTGTTACCCTCTTTGGTTAAGGCTTTTAAATCCAGTTTTTGACCATTCAAGCTAATTACTCCTTCTAATTTACCCTCTTTTATGGTGCGAGCACTTTTTAACAAATCGCTTTCTTGGGTGGTGGTTTGCAAAAACCCAAGCTCTTTAGCCTTGCTCCCTTTAACTTCAATATTTCCCCCACGCCTGTCATTAATGATTAAAGATTCCCCCCCATGAAGAGTGTCTATGGAAATATCCCCATTAGCGATCAAATCTTTAAAATTAGGGTCATTTTCTAAAGCCTGCTCCATAGCCTTTTGGATCGCCGTGTTTTTTTGTTTGATAGAAGCGCTTTCAGGGAGCTCTAGCATGATAGGGACTTCATGCATGTTCCCATCAGCCCCCTTTAAATTCAAACTCACTTCACTCTTTCCGCTCCCATCAACCCCCAAAGAAAGGGCGTTTTTGTTAGTGAGCGTGGATTGGAGGTGTGAGCCAAAATAGATGCGGTTGTCTTCGCCGGTGTTTTTAGTATTCACCATTAATTGGTAGGGGTCATTCCCTCCTGTTTTCATCACAATGCCCATCACTTCGCCATTGGTAGCGTCCGTGATGCTTTGAGCCACATCGCCTAAAGTCATTCCTGCTTTAATATCAACGGCGTAATCCTTGTTTTGCGTGTAAAATTTGAGCGTGGTATCCACTTGGCTAAAAATATCATCTCTTGAAGAAAATTTCGCCCCTAGTTCGTTAATATCGCCTTGCGCTAAATTTTGCACATCCACTTTAATATCCTGAATAGGCACGCCAGCCCCCACGCTCGCGCTCAACGCATCGCCTGTAACATTGCTTTTTCGGCTGATATAAGTGGAATAATCTGAAAGCGTTTTAACCGGGCCTTTTAGAGATGAAAGGAGCGTTTTAATTTCTACAAGGGCTTTTTGCTTTTCAACATTTTGCTCCATTTTCTTGTCTAAGGGGGCGATTAACGCTTTTTCATCGGCGTCCTTAAGCTTGTCAATCACATCGTAATTCAAAACCTTACTGCCAAGCCCTAATGAGCTTAATGAACCTATTGCCATGTTTTACCTCTAATGTTTAGCCTCTTTTATCAAAGATAATGCCTATCACATCGCGCATTCTTTGCATAAGCTCCACGGCTTCTTTAGAGGGTATTTCTCTTATCACCTTATCCCCATTAGCGTCTTTGACTGAAACCACTAACCCTTTGATCGTATCGTTATAGCTAAAATTAATATCCGTGCCAATGCGTTTCATTTCTTCATTCAGACGCTTGCTCAATAATTCTAGCTTGGGTTTGTATTGATCAGGGTCTATCGTTGTCTTAGATTCATCAATAGTGTTTATAGTGTTTGTGCGACTGATCTCTTTTGTGGGGGTTGTTTGAACGCTTGTGTGAGATGTGGGAATCCCAATCCCTTGAACTTCATTGACCATAAAAACCTCCAAATTTTTCCATGCCTACAAGTATAATGATTTATTTGTTTGCATAAACTCTTTAGCCAATATCGGCAATAAAAATGATTTGTTTAATTGCGGCGCGATGAGTTCTAAGGGGTTAATGTGCTTTTCTCTCATGGTAACTTCAAAGCCCAAGCGTTGATCAATGCGCCCTAAAACATAGCCTTTTTGGATCCGCATACCGCTTTTAATGGTGGGGGCGATTTTATCCAGTTGAGAATAAATCGTGCGGATGCCGTTTTTATGCTCAATGATAACGACTTTTTTAAGCATGTTGATTTCTTTAGCGAACACGATTTTCCCGTCTAAAACATTACGCACCAAAGCGTTTGGGGTTTTTGACACTAGCGTGATAGACTCGCTAAAAATTTTTAAATTATAAACCGGATCAATATAGGAGTCAAATTTTTGCACCACTTCATAATCGTTCAAAGGAGCGATCGTTTTTAGCTCTTTATAGCTCGTGGTGTTGATATTTTGATAAGAGCTCGCCACTTGTTTGACTTCTAAGGCTTGAGAAGATTTTTTCAAACTGACCCTCTCTTCATTTTCTCTGTTTTGTTTGATGATATTCAAGCGTTTTAAAAGAGCGTTCAAGTTCTGGCGCTCTTTTTCTAAAAGGGTTAGCCGTTGGTTATAGATCGCATAATCTTTTTGCATGCTTAAAATGAGCTTATTTTGTTCGGTTTGCAAGGATTTTAAGGTTACTTCACGAGTTTTTTGCTCATCTATGATGGATGAGATTTTTTGAATGCTGCTTTTGACTTTTAAGGCTTGTGCGTTGAGGTCCTTTTCTTCTTGGCTTAGTTGCGACATTTTAGACAGAGTGCTTTGGTGCAAGTTTTCAAACGCTACTTGTAAAATCACATCATTAGAAGAGGCTAAATTCTGCCCCTTTAAGGCTTGTGAGAAAAGAAAATCCTCTAAAAGCGTATCAAACACCCTCTTTTGTAAAAATGATCGTTGTTTTTGCAAATGATCTAAAGACTTGCGGTAGTTGGTTAGGACTTTTTCTTGCGCCAAACTTTCGTTACGATTTTTTTCAAGACTCTTTTTTAAGGCGACCATTTGGCGCTCCATCTCAGCTTTTTGAAGCTCTTTAGAGCGGATCGCTTCGCCTAAAGAACTCAAACGGCTGTTTAGTTGGTTTTTTTCTTCATGGGTTTTTTTCAAAAGGGTTTCTTTGTGTTGGATATCTTTAGCAATATCGCTCACTTTTTGCGTGTTAGCGAATAGTAAGGTGGCTAACAAAAACACCCCTAATTTATACATGTCTAGTCCTCCAAGCTACAAGTAAAACAGAAACAAACGAGACCACAAGGCTAAAAAGCAGTCCCCATAAAAAATGGTTTAAAACAAACGCGCCTCCTATAATACCCAAAGTATCCATTATTTTTTCAAAACCTTTTTGCGAAGTGATATAGAGCATGAACATGGGGGCTAAAAAACTAGCGATTAAAGAATCCATTAAAGCTATTTTATACAAAAACCCGTTTTTAAAAGACACCGAAGCCCCTAATAAATCCATGATTTCTAACCTCTCATGGTATTGATAGATCCAGATGCGGACTTGCTTGAACATCAATAAAACCGATAAAACAAAGACCACTAACGCAAAGATATAGACCGCTGCTTTAATAAAACTCAAGAGATCATACACTTGCATGTAAGTTTTGGCAAAGACTTCAACTTTTTGAACGCCAGGGATTTTGAGCAATTTTTCTTTAATGTTTTCTAAACGCTCTTGAGTGGGGAATGTGGAAAGTTGTAAAGAATAAAAAAAGGGTAAATTTTTTTTTAATTCCTTAAGCCCGTCTGTGTCTAAAGTTTTTTGAAGAGGCTCTAAAGAATAATTAGGATCAATTTCTTTTAACGCTATGATTTCGTTAAAATTTTGACGCAACAATTCCAAGCCTAATTTTTGCGTGCTGGCCAACACGACTGAATAATCTTCAATCAATTTTTTTTCTTTCTGTTCGATCGCTTGATTGATAAATAACACACACTCCAAGCTAAACAATAACGCTACTAGGGGAATGATAAAGGCTAAATGCTTTTTAAGAGTATTCATAAACTTCCCCATCTTCTATGTAAAATTTTCGGTGATAAGCGCTAAAATTTTTAGGGAATTTATGCGTAACCACCACGATCGTAGCGTTTAATTGCGTGTTCATGCCCCTTAATAGGCTCCAGATTTTATCGCTAGAATAATCGTCTAAATTCCCGGTAGGCTCATCGGCTAAAATGAGTTCAGGGCAGTTCGCCATAGCCCTAGCCATAGCCACTCGCTGTTGTTCGCCCCCACTGAGCTCTTTGGGGTAGCGGTTAGCCTTATGGCGTAAATCAATATGCCCTAAAAGTTTTTCTAGCTGCAAATGGCATTCTTCTCTTTTGATCCCACAAATTACCATCGGCAGTTTGATGTTTTGCTCAATCGTGTAATCTTGGATCAATTTATAATCTTGGAAAACCACGCCAATATTTTTACGCAAATCCAAAATCGTTGATTTTGAAGCGTTGTTCATGTTGATATTGCAAACTTCTAATTTACCGCTAAAAAGTTTTAAATCCCCATAAAACGAACGCAAAAGCGTGCTTTTACCGCTCCCGCTAGGTCCTGAAATGAACACAAAATCCTTGCGTTTGATGCGTAAATTCGCATGCTTAATGACCGGTTCGTTTTGCTGGTATTGTAAGCATAGATTGTTCGCTGCGATGATCACACTCATCCAATTCCCTTTTGGCTTAGGATATTTTGAAGCAAAAGATGCGCTTTGTGGTTGTTTAAGGTTTTTAAGGGGCTTTTATTGAGGTAAAAAAGCTTATTTTCTGCCAATAAAACAAACAAACGCACAGGCCAATCAAAATCCCCCATACTCAATTCCACTAAAAAATCCCCCTTATCCTCATAAATATTACAAACATGCACAAAATACCCCTCTTGGATGATTTTTTTGGTTTTTAAAATCGCTCCAACGCTTTCTTTATTAATCGTTATTGTATCAAAAGAAAAATCAAATGCATGGTTATCAAAAGGGGTTTCATCCAATTCTAAAGAATAAATTCTTAAATCATAAATATCTTTTTTGAGTTTATTCCAGCGCGCTTCATACTTGCTGACCACCGGGATCTGAGCGTTTTTTTTGATTTCTATCTCGCATTGAAAATTTTTTAGGGCTAATTTTAGGCTGTCTTCAAAATAAAGGCTATCATCGGTGCGTAATTCCAAAAACCCTCTAGGCTTTAAAACCCTTAAAGCTTCGTTTAAAAACTTTTCGCTTAGCACCCGGCGGTGTTTTTTATCATTCCATGGCACAGGGAAATGCACAAAAATTCTTTCGCACCTGTGATTTGGCATGCTTTCTAAAACCAAACGACTATCGCCTTGCAAGACATGTAAGTTTTTTAAATCCAATAATTCAATTTGCTTTAACGCTTGCGCGATAGAGGGGGTGTGGATCTCTATCCCTAAACATGTTTTAGTGGGGTTGTTTTTAGCTAATTCTATCAAATGCCTCCCGCTCCCAAAACCAATTTCGGCTAAAATAGGGGCTTGATTTTTTTGGATAAAGTCTTCAAAATTTCCTAAATCAAGGGCTTTTTTTTGGCTCGCATGTTTAGAATTTTCTTGCAAATTATGTGAAATGACTTCAAAAGATTGCGAATAAATCCTTAAAGCTTGTTTTAAAATCTCTCGTTTTAAGGGCGTTGCTTTTTCGCTTTTGATCAAAAAATCACCCGCTCGCCGGATTTTTTGCAATAAAAAAACATCATCTTTAAAACTCGCATGCACACAGCTTTTAGTGGGGTGTTTTAAGCTTAAAAATTCCCTATGGAAACAAAAATCCCCTTTGATTATGGGGTATTCTAAAGGCTTGGAATTTAATTTGGCTAAAAAATGGGGCATTAAAACCCTTTTAGCGCTCTAAAAACAAACGCACTTCTTTGCTTGGGTGCGACTCTAAACCATCTTTATCCACGCTCACCACTTGATAGCGGTAAGCCACGCCCACTTTCATGTCCTTATCCACGAATTGGTTTTTGGTGATATTCCCAAAACGCAAAGGGGTTTTAGAGTTGGCTTCAAAACGATACACCGCATAGGTGGCTATTTTAGCGCTTGGGTTATTTTCCCATTGGATAAAGGCTGAAGAATCTTGAATAGTCCCTTTAGTGATGATAGGGGCTTCGGGTCTGTCAGCGGTCTCACCCATGGCAGGCTCTTTGGGTAACGCCCCTTCAAGATGCGTTTTATCAAGGGCGACGACTTTGTAATAACGAGTGAGATTGTCTTTTTCTATTTTATCCACATAGGAAGTGTTGGTGGTTTGAGCGATGAATTTGTATTTATCGTTGCGGTTATTGGAAGCGTAAATGCGATAAGCTATCACATCTTCTTCTGGGGATTTATCCCAACTCAATTCAATTTGTCGTGTGAGGTTTTGGCTCACTCTAATATTAGTGATTTCTTTGGGTAAATCTTTGGTTTTCCCCTCCACTATGATGCTAGTCCTGGATTTATCCCCCATGAAATTTTCGGCGATGACTTGGTAGCGGTATTTTTTCCCATCCTCTAAATCTTTATCAAAAAACTCCACAAACAAGCGGTTTTTTACAGCCCCTACATTCAAAAATTTGCCTTCTTTATTCTGCCTTTGAATGATGTATCTTGAAACGCTGGGATTTGGGTGCGGGCTCCAAAAGACTTTCACGCTTTTAGGGTATTCAAGACTTGCGAACACGCTTTCTACAGGATTGATAAAAGAGGTTTTTACTAGAATGGGGTCTGAAAGGTTAGAGATTTTATCGCCCTTGTAAGTGGCTAATTGGTAAGTGTAAGAACTCTCTGTTTCTAGCCCCTCATCATAATAGTGGGTCGCATAAGGATTCTTAATCGTGGCGATTCTTTTAAGCTTGGAGTCTTTTTTCAAACGATACAAAATAAACCCATCAATGTCATAAGTATCAGCGATTTTAGTCCATTCAAAGCCCACTGAACTCACATCGTTAATGGTTTTAATGGAATGGACTACCGGGAGATTAGTGTCTGTATTTTCTTGATTACTAAGGGCTGAAAAAGTATGATTCCTGGTAGAAGAACACCCTATAAAAACCGCTAATACCACACTACTTTGCAATAAAAGCGTGAAGTATTTTTTCTTCATCCAAGACCTCATCTAAATTCTCCTTGTCAAAAACTTTTTTAAGATATTCTAACATATCCTTTAATAGGGGAACTTTAAAGCACAGTTTTTGCTCGCTTCTGGGGTGTTTGAACTCTATCAAATAGGCATGCAGCATGATTCTTATTTCTTCTTTAGAAAGCGCCCCATTAAGCCCGTAAAGATTATCGCCTATGATGTGTCTGTTCAAATATTCTAAATGCGCTCTGATCTGGTGCGTGCGCCCGGTGAATAGTTTAGCCCCTATCAAATTAAGATTATTTTGAGAAGTCAGCAAGCTGATAAATTCGCTTTTAGAATAACGGCTTTTTTCTTTTTTAGCCGCTTTGAGTGCTATCATTTTTAAGCGGTTATTAGGGTTTCTTGTCAAATAGCATTCCACGCTCATTTTTTCTTCTTTTAAGGGCGTTGAAAGCAAGGCGATATAGTAGCGCCCCATTGTTTTAGTTTTGAGTTGCTCGCTCAAACAAACATGGGTAAAATTGTTTTTAGCGATGACAATCCCTCCGCTCGTATCCTTATCCAAACGATGCACAATCCCATAGCGCTCTTTTGAGCCCAAATTAGAAAGCTCGTAATTTTTAGATTTTAACCAATCCACTAAAGTAGGCTCTTTCACGCTTGGGGCTTTATGGACGACTAGATTAGGGGGCTTGTTCAACACCAACAAATCTTCATCTTCAAAAATGACTTCTATTTCTAAATCAAGCTCTTTTTTTAAGGGTTTGGGCGCGATTTTGGGCGTTAAAAGCGTGATTGTATCGCCCTCTTTTAAGGCTAGCCCCCCTTTTTTGACCTCCTTTTTTTGACAAAACACTAACCCCTCTTTAATCAAATTCAACACCTGGTTTTTAGAAATTTGCAATTCTTTGGCTAAAAATTCATCAATGCGTTTGTAATGGGTAGGGGCAATGAAAACTTTTTGCATTCAAACTCTTTTTTGCATTTTTAAAAACCATTATTCTACTCAAAACCTTAAAAAAATCCTATTTCATTATTTGAATACGCTATAATCAGTGCACCAACATTGTGTGGCTCAAATCATTTTTAAAGGGGTTCTAATGGAACATAACGGGCATGATAAACTGAACGGCATTTTGCGTGGTTTTTTAGGCGATGCATTCACGCTTGATGGGAAAGAGGGAGGATTGAACATGAGCAAGATGCTTGAACACATCAAAAAAGAAAAACCCAAGATGAATGTTTTGCTCATGGGGGCTACTGGGGTGGGTAAAAGCTCGCTCATTAACGCTCTATTTGGTAAAGAAATCGCTAAAACAGGCGTAGGAAAGCCCATCACTCAGCATCTTGAAAAATACATTGATGAACAGAAGGGCTTGATTTTGTGGGACACCAAAGGCATTGAAGATAAAGATTACCACGACACCATGCAAAGCATTAAAAAAGAAATGGAAGATTCTTTTAAAACGCTTGATGAAAAAGAAGCCATTGATGTGGCGTATTTGTGCGTTAAAGAGACTTCTGGTAGGATTCAAGAGAGAGAGAGATATTAAGCTTCGCTAAAGATTGGAATATCCCAACGATTGTCGTTTTCACACACACTCAAGCCGAAGCCGGCGATGCGTTTGTCCAAGAAACTAAAGGGATCATAGGCGAAGAATGGGGGTTTAAAGGTTTTGTCAGAGCTTATGTGAGAGTCAATTCGGTTGCCTTTTCATTTAGGGGGTTGAAAGTCCCTGTTGAAGGTTTAGAAGAATTGGTAGATGAAACGAAAAAATGCTTGATAGAAGCTAAGAAAAACAAACAAAACCATTTCTTGCTGATTCAAAAAGCTAACATCCAAGCAAGAAAGCAAGCCATGATAGAGGAATGTAAAACCATTATCCATGTTGCATCCGGTGCTGCAGGAGCGGCTGGGCTTATCCCCATACCCTTTAGTGATGCGTTCGCTATTGCACCCATTCAAGCAGGAATGATCTATAAAATGAATGACGCTTTTGGAATGGATTTGGATAAATCTGTGGGCGCGAGTTTGGTCGCAGGATTGTTAAGCGTAACCGCAGTTGCGCAAGTGGGGAGAACGCTCGTTAATGGTTTCCTTAAATTCATTCCTGTTGTGGGGAGTGTTGCAGGGGGCACAACCGCTGTGGTTATCACAGAAGGCATTGGGTTTGCTTATTTGAAAGTGTTAGAAAAATGCTTTAATGATGAGACGGGCGAAGTCAAATTGCCTGATGAAGTTGGCATGATAACTTCTCTCTTTAAGGAGAATTATCTCAATTTGGATACAATCAAGAAATTAATACAATAAGATTAGGGGTTATGAAAAACGCATGGCATTAGACAAAAGGATTTGGATGCATTTTGATCTTTTGCCTTTTGTGTTTATTATCCCCTTGTTGGTGGTTTCTTTTTTGTTGATTTTTGAGAGCAGCACGGTTTTGAGCTTGAAACAAGGGGTTTATTATGCGATAGGGTTTCTTCTCTTTTGGATCATGTTTTTTATCCCTTTCAGAAAGCTCGATCGCTGGCTCTTTGTGTTTTATTGGGTGTGCGTTATTTTATTGGCGCTAGTGGATTTTATGGGGTCTAGCAAGCTTGGGGCGCAACGATGGCTAGTCATTCCTTTCACTTCTATCACTCTGCAGCCTAGCGAACCCGTGAAAATCGCTATCCTTTTATTGTTAGTCCATTTGATTAAAATCAACCCGCCTCCTTTTAAGGGCTATGATTGGGGCATGTTTTTAAAGCTTGGTTTTTACATTTGCTTACCGGCGGCTTTGATTTTAAAACAGCCTGATTTAGGCACAGCTCTTATTGTGCTGATCATGGGTTTTGGGATTTTATTGATCGTGGGTTTAAGGACTAGGGTGTGGCTCCCTCTTTTTATCGCTCTTTTAGTGGCTTCGCCTATCGCTTATCATTTCTTGCATGATTACCAAAAAAAGCGCATCGCAGACTTTCTTTCTGAAAAGCCCAATTACCATGTCATGCAATCCATTATCGCCATAGGATCGGGCGGGTTTTTAGGCAAATCCAAAGAAGCCTGCACCCAAACCAAATTCAAATTCTTGCCTATCGCAACGAGCGATTTTATTTTCGCTTACTTCGTGGAGCGTTTTGGGTTTTTAGGGGCTATGTTGCTTTTTGCGATTTATATAGGCTTGAGTTTGCATTTATTTTTTTATCTGTTTGAGAGCAACAGCGATTGGTTTTTAAAGATTGTAGCCCTTGGGATTTCTATTTTAATCTTTGTTTATTCCAGCGTGAATATCGCCATGACTTTAGGGTTAGCCCCTGTGGTAGGCATTCCCTTGCCTTTGTTCAGCTATGGGGGGAGCAGTTTTATCACTTTTATGATCCTGTTTGCAATCCTAGAAAACCTGCTTGCTTTTCGCTATATTTTTGGATACAATAGCAAACCATCCTTTGGGAATTTTGGATTCTTAGCTCAGCTGGTCAGAGCGCTCGGCTCATAACCGATTGGTCGTAGGTTCAAGTCCTACAGAATCCACCACTCCCATTTTTTTATTCCTTTTTTAAGTGAAAAGCGATTGGACACTTTCGTTATGATAAATCCTTCTGATCACTTCCGCAAATAAGGGTGCTACGCTTAAAGTGGTGATTTTATCGCATTTTTGAACTAAAGGGATAGAGTTAGTTACCACCACTTCATCTAACGCGCTTTCTTTAATGCGCTTGATCGCATTCCCGCTCAAAACCGCATGCGTGCCTAACGCCATGACAGAAGTCGCCCCTTGTTCTTTTAAGGCCAAAGCGGCTTTACAGATCGTGCCTGCAGTATCAATCATATCATCCACTAAAATCACATCGCGCTCCTTGGCTGAGCCGATAATATTCATCACTTCGCTTTCATTAGCTTTTTCACGGCGCTTATCCACGATGATTAAATCCAAGCCCATTTGATTAGCAAAATACCTGGCTCTTGTAACCCCACCCACATCAGGGCTAGCGATCACAGGGTTTTTTAACGCTTTAGAGCGGATATAGTCTCTAAAAACGATAGATCCGTATAAATTATCCACCGGCACATCAAAAAAGCCTTGGATTTGCCCGGCATGCAAATCCATCGTAATGATCCTTTCAATCCCCACTTCTTGCATCAAATTAGCGACCATTTTAGCCGTGATAGGCACTCGTGGAGCCGCTTTTCTGTCCTGTCTGGCATAGCCAAAATACGGCAACACCGCTGTGATAGAATTGGTCGAACTGCGCCTTAAAGCATCTACCATGACTAACAATTCCATTAAATTGTCATTGACCGGCACGCAAGTGGGCTGGATGATAAAAATATCTTTACCGCGCACCGATTCGCTGATTTGGATATTGATTTCGCCATCGCTGAATTTGCCTATCACCGCTTTGGATAAGGGAACGCCTAAATGCCTTGACACTTCTTTGCCAAATGCAGGGTGAGCGCTCCCTGAAAAAATCTTAAACCCACGCATCTTTGCCTTAAATCCATGTGCCTTCATCGCTTACACTCCCTAAAATGAATTGAAATCAATTGTAACACACCCAAATTAAAAGCGTTTGTTTTCAATGAAGCTCCTTTTCTAATAAGTTTTTTAACGCAAGATAGGTTTCATTAAGATCCATCCCGCACACCCTGGTTTGAGCGATAACGCTCATAAAATTGCTATCGCCTAAAAACCTAGGCACTAAATGCATGTGCAAATGCTCAGGAATCCCTGCTCCGGCGTTTCTGTGCAAATTCAAACCTAAATTGATCCCTTGAGCGCCATAAGCATACAACGCTTTTAACACTTTAGGCACTAAAGCATTCATGTTCAGCCAAGTATTAAGCTCTAAAAGTTCAACGCTCGCTTGATGCGCATGGGGAACGATCAACAAATGCCCCGGGTTATAAGGGTAGGCGTTCATCACCACAAAGAGATCGCTATTTCTATAAAGCACTCTGTTTTCTGAATCTTTTGTAGGGTTTTGAGAAATTTCACAAAAGACACAACTCTTATTTTTCTCTTTCAAATAACTTTCGCGCCAAGGAGCGTATAAATGTTGCATGTTCATTTCCTAAATGTAATTGGGGGCGTCATTAGCGAATAAAATCAAATCGCCTTGAATCGTGGTGGCTTGTAAGATATTTTCCAATTGCGCCTTATCCTTGAGTAAGATTTTTTGGGGGTTTTTCAATTGTGAAGCAATCGTTTTGGAATTCAACTCCCCTGTGATGATAGCGACATCAAAAACCTCGTCTATTTTTTGCGCTAAAGCTTCATTGCTTTCTGTATTGCTTTCCACTAAACCCGGTGTTACAATGACCTTACGCCCTTGATGCAAGCTCGCTAAACGAATGCCCTCTAACATGCCCTTTAAATTCCCATTAAAGCTATCGTCTATGATGATTTTTTGATTCACTTCCAAAAGTTGCAAACGATGGGCAATAGGGTTGAGTTCCAAAACAAGCCGTTTGATCCTTTCGGTCTCTAAGCCTAAATGCTTAGCGATTAAAATCGCTGAAGCGATATTATAAGCGCTAAACTCCCCTAAAACCTTCGTTTCAAATCTTTCCCAAACGCCATTGATAAGCGTTTCAAAAGAAGTGCCTTTTAAAGTGGATTGGACGTTTCTAACCAGGCTAGAAACATCTATTAAAGGGCTATCTTTAGGGGCATAGGGTTTGATTTTTTCCACAGAGTAACAAAAGGCTTTTTCTAAGCGCTTGGAATCCAATAATTCCGCTTTAGTCTCGCAAATATTTTCTAAAGTTTTAAAATATTCTAAATGCTGTTCGCCCACTTCTGCGATCACGGCAAGGTGCGGTTCAATAAGGCGGGTGATTTCTTTAATATCACCCTTATTCCTTGCCCCGGCTTCAGCGATATAGATTTCACTCTTATCATCTAAATTCTGGTTAATATCATTCGCAAGCCCTAAAAGGGTGTTGACGCTTTTGGGGCTTGCATGCGCATTGAATGTGGTTTGTAAGATTTGAAGCAAGAAATTTTTGGTGCTGGTTTTCCCAAAACTTCCGGTAATGGCGATGACTTTTAAATTCTTTAAAGAGGCGATTTTGTCTTTAGCGGTTTGCAAATACCGCTTGGATAAGACTTTTTCAAAGATTAAAGAAGCGCTCAAAACGAATATAAATAAACACAAATAGCCAAGCGCGAGCGAAATCCCATCCAAAGGGACTAATTCTGTATTTAAGATTTCATGCAAGATTAAAAAGAGTAATAAGAAAATAAAAAAGCGCTTCACCCTTGGCGTGAAAACTAAAGGCTTGTCGTTGCGTTTGTCCCAGATAATGAGCATGGGCATTTGAATAACACCGCAAAATAAATCAAAAACAAACGGCATTTTGAAAGCATACGATAGGATAAACACCCCTAAAGGCAAGAGGAAATAAATTCCATGCCAACGCATTTTGTGGTGTTTGGTTAAGATCCTGAACACGCTGTAATGATACCATTGCAATAAAGTCATCATATAATAGCCAAGCCCTGTTATAAAGAGCCAACGAAACGCTAAATTCAGCCAACTAAGACTTTGCATGATAATAATTCTCCACCAGTTTTTCAATCTCTTTTGCTTGGTTTAAAAAAAAGAAATGATCCCCTTCTAAAACGAATAATTCGCTCTTTTTCAATAAGGTTCGCATTTTTTGAGCGGAGCTTAAGGGGGTTGCTTTATCATCTTTACCCCAAAATAATAAAACTTCCTTCTCGCATCGTTTGAAATGCTCGCTAAAGTCTTCGCTAACCACTTTTTTAAAGGTTTCATACATGACTTGATTAAGCCCCATAGCGTCCTTACTCCTCAAAAACCCTAAATTCAAGCCTAATTTTTTAAAGGTTTTAGCTAAAAGGATTTTACAACGCACTTTTAAGGGTTTTGGCTCTAAGATCCCAGCACTGCTCAATAAAACCATCCGTTCGTTTTCACACAAGATCGCCACTTTCCCTCCAAAGCTATGCCCAAAAACGACATGCGCTTTTTTATCCACGCTTTTTAAGAACAAATTGATGATATTAGCATAATCTTTAGTTTCTAAGACTTTTTCATCGTTAGGGCTTTGATTGAAGCCGGGCAAATCCACATACAAATGGTTGTAATTCAAAAAACAGCCTTGAAACGCTTGTTGCATGATTTCTTTAGAGCTCCCCCAACCATGCAAAAACAAGGCGTTTAAAGGGCTATGGTGGTCTATAAAAGTGTAGGAAATGTCAAAAACGCTATCCAAATAAGCGATACTGCGTTTGGCCATTTATTTATTCTTTTGGATTTGCAACAAATAAGAGTTTTTGATTTGGATTTTAGGGGTTTTGGGTAATGATTGCGCTAAATGTTCTAGCGTTGTTTTAAAATCATCAAACAAATAATGGGCTAAACTGCCAGGAATGGGGTTGATCTCATTAAGATACACTTCATTTTCTATGACAAAAAAATCGCAACGAATAATCGCGCCATCAAACAAATCGTTATAGAGTTTTTTAAAATTCTCTTTTAGTTGTTCTTCTAGGGCGTTAGAAAGGTTCGCTTTGGGGGCTTTGGTGCGTGAAAAATCCAAATATTTTTGTTTGAAATCTAAAAATTCCTGTTTGTTAGGCTCTTCAATATAGGAAAAACAAAAATCCGTTTTGATCTTGCAACCGGCTAAATTGTATTCTTTCACCCCCTGAATGAAAGGCTCTATTAAGACTTCTTTAGAATATTCAAACGCACTGTCTAAAGCGTAATTTAATTCTTTTTCTTCTTTCACAACGCTCACTCCTAAAGAGCTCCCGGCGTTACTGGGTTTCACAATGAAAGGGAAATTAAACTCAATCAAATCCAAGGCATTAGCGCGGTTTTTTTCATTCAAAAGCGCATGATCTAAAGTCTTTACCCCTAAATCTTTAGCGTAAAGCTTGGTTAAATATTTGTTATAACTCAGCACGCTCGCTTCAACCCTAGGTCCTATAAAAGCGATACGATAAAATTCTAACAGGCTCGCTAATTTCCCGTCTTCGCCATCGCCCCCATGCACGAGATTGATCACTAAAGGCAATTCTATAATCTTAGCGCCTAAAAACGAGTTTTTAAGCAAACCATTATGCGCAAGGATTAGGGGGGGTAATTTTTTTTCTTTGATTTGAGCGAAGTATTTTGAATGCATGTTGGATTCTTCAATCAAATAAAAATAGTGGTTTTCATCTAAAAAAATAAAATATTTAATCCTATCCTTTAACACTCCTTTAAGTGCAATCGCACTCACAATGCTGATTTCATGCTCAAAACTCGCCCCACCAAATAAAACGCAAAACTCCACGATCAAACTCCCTGAAAACGATTGCAATAAAGTCTATCTATATTTACCTAAAAAAAGGCTTTTGAATTTTCTTAAAATTAAAATTTAATGTTGAAAAATCCTAAAACACTGATGACTAATAACGCGCTCAATCCGGCTAAAATGCCCGCTAAAGCGTCATCAGCCACAACCCCTAAGCCCCCTTTAACTTCTTTGTCTATTTTGCCAATGAGTGAGGGTTTAGTGATATCATAGATCCTAAAAAAGATAAAACTCAAAACCACACCCGCTAACGATAGCCCGCTAATCGCCATCGCCAACCACATGCCCACTAATTCGTCTATCACAATGTAAGAGCTGTCATGCCTCTTAGTCTCTTCTTCTTCCTTATCTATTTGAGCGATAGCGATAAGCCCAACAAAAACCGCCCCTAAAAACAAAGTGTTAGCCGAAAAAATCAAAATAGGTAAGCCTAGTAACAACGCTACTAAACTCCCTATCGTTCCTGGAGCTTTTTTAGAATACCCGCTAAAAAAAAGGGTTAAAAAACATGCGTGAAGACTAAATTTATCCAATCATTGCCTTAAATTCTTTTTAAATCATGGCATTTTAGCATTTTATTTGCATTAAAAAGCGATTTTCTTAAACAATAAGGCTTAATTTTAAGCGCGTTTTAGTATGATAGCTTTTAAATTCTCTCAAAAATTAAAGGTTAATTTTAATGTTGCTTTTCACTCCAGGTCCTGTAGCCATTAATGAAGAGATGCGCTCAAGCTTTTCTCAGCCAATGCCCCACCACCGCACCAAAGATTTTGAAAAGATTTTCCAAAGCGTGCGAGAAAATTTAAAAAAAATGACCGGTTTAGAAGAAGTTTTGCTTTTAAGTAGCAGCGGGACAGGGGCTATGGAAGCGAGTGTGATTTCCTTGTGTCAAAAAGAGTTGCTTTTTGTTGATGCGGGCAAGTTTGGCGAAAGGTTTGGCAAGATCGCTAAAGCCCACTTTATCAAAGCCCATGAATTAGTTTATGAATGGGACACACCGGCTCAAGTGGATGAAATATTAAACGCGCTTAAAGCCAACCCCAATATTGATGCGTTTTGCATTCAGGCATGCGAGTCTAGTGGGGGGTTAAGACACCCTGTAGAAAAAATCGCTCAAGCGATCAAAGAAACTAACCCGAATGTTTTTGTGATAGTAGATGCGATCACCGCTTTAGGGGTTGAGCCTTTAGAAATAACGCATGTGGATGCGCTCATTGGAGGGAGTCAAAAAGCGTTCATGCTGCCTCCTGCGATGAGTTTAATCGCATTGAGCCAGAAAGCGATTGAGTGTATAGAAGAACGCAATACAGGGTTTTATTTCAATTTAAAGAGCGAATTGAAAAACCAAAGAAACAACACCACAAGCTACACCGCTCCTATTTTACACACTTTAGGGTTGCAACGCTATTTTGAATTGGTGCAAAATTTAGGGGGCTTTGAAACGCTCTATAAGGAGACTAAAAGAGTCGCTTTAGCCACTCAAAAAGCCGTTTTAGCTTTGGGTTTAAAGATTTTCCCTAAAAGCCCGAGTTTGAGCATGACAACGATTGTTAATGAGCATGCCAAAGAATTAAGAAACCTTTTAAAAGAAAAATATCAGGTGCAATTTGCGGGCGGTCAAGAGCCTTATAAAGATGTGCTCATTCGCATCAACCACATGGGGATCATTCCTGTTTATAAAAGCGCTTACGCCTTAAACGCCCTAGAATTAGCCTTAAACGATTTGGATTTAAGGGAGTTTGACGGCGCGGCGAATACAACCTTTTTGAAGCAATATTACGAAATTTAAGGATTATAATGCATTATTCTTATGAAACCTTTTTGAAAGACAGCCTGGAATTAGTCAAACAAGTGGAGTGCCTTTGCGGTATCCCAGAAGCCCTTGTGTGCGTGATGCGAGGGGGCATGACTTTAGCGCATTTTTTGAGTTTGCACTGGGATTTAAGGGAAGTTTATGGCATCAATGCGATTTCTTATGACACCACCCACCGACAAAACGCCCTAAAAATTGAAAATATCCCCACGATCAAAGATCATTTAAAAACCATTCTTGTGGTAGATGAAATCGTAGATAGCGGTAATTCTTTGGAAGCGGTGCTTAAAGTGTTGCAAGACAAACACCCTGATAAAAAGTTTTATAGCGCGAGTTTGTTCCAAAAAACAAGCGCGAAATACAAAGCCGATGCGTTTTTAAAAGACGCTCCTGAATGGATTGATTTCTTTTGGGAAGTGGATTTGAAAAACTTAAAAAGCCATTAACATGCAAATTAAAGAAAACAAACAACTTTGCTTGATCTCATTAGGTTGTTCTAAAAATTTGGTGGATTCAGAAGTGATGTTAGGCAAGCTTTATAATTACACGCTCACTGATGACGCTAAGAACGCCGATGTGATTTTGATCAACACTTGCGGTTTTATTGAAAGCGCCAAACAAGAGAGTATCCAAACCATTCTCAACGCCGCTAAAGACAAAAAAGAGGGAGCGATTTTGATTGCGAGCGGGTGCTTGAGCGAGCGCTATAAAGATGAAATCAAAGAATTGATCCCTGAAGTGGATATTTTTACCGGCGTGGGGGATTATGACAAGATTGATATTTTAATCGCTAAAAAACAAAACCAGTTCAGCGAGCAAGTGTTTTTAAGCGAGCATTATAACGCACGCATTATCACAGGTTCTAGCGTGCATGCTTATGTGAAAATTTCTGAGGGTTGTAACCAAAAATGTTCTTTTTGCGCTATCCCTAGCTTTAAGGGGAAATTACAAAGCAGGGAATTAGACTCCATTTTAAAAGAAGTGGAAGATCTGGCCCTTAAAGGCTATAAGGATATGACTTTTATCGCTCAAGATTCTAGCTCATTTTTATACGATAAGGGGCAAAAAGATGGCTTGATCCAGCTTATTAAGGCGATTGACAAGCAACAAGCCTTAAAGAGCGCGCGTATTTTATACCTCTACCCCTCTAGCACCACTTTAGAGCTGATTGGCGCGATTGAAGACTCGCCTATTTTTCAAAATTATTTTGACATGCCCATCCAGCATATCAGCGACTCCATGCTTAAAAAAATGCGCCGTAACTCCAGCCAAGCGCACCATTTAAAGCTTTTAAACGCCATGAAGCAGGTTAAAGAAAGCTTTATCAGAAGCACGATCATTGTAGGGCATCCGGAAGAAAATGAGGGTGAATTTGAAGAATTGAGCGCGTTTTTAGACGAGTTCCAGTTTGACAGATTGAATATTTTTGCTTTCAGTGCAGAAGAAAACACGCATGCCTATTCTTTAGAGAAAGTGCCTAAAAAAATCATCAACGCCCGCATTAAAGCCTTGAATAAAATCGCTTTAAAACACCAAAACCATTCTTTTAAGGCTTTGTTGAATAAGCCCATTAAGGCGTTAGTGGAAAATAAAGAGGGCGAGTATTTTTACAAAGCAAGGGATTTGAGATGGGCGCCTGAAGTGGATGGGGAAATTTTAATCAATGACAGTGCCTTAACCACCCCTTTACAACCCGGGCATTACACGATTGTGCCTAGCGCGTTTAAAGACAATATCTTACTCGCTAAGGTTTTAAGCCCTTTTTAAAAGCTAGCCATAAGGCTACAAGCGCGTCTATAGCGTGGCTAGAGGGTGGGGGTTTGCGTTTTTTTTGTTAAAATGCGCAAGAAAAATCCGCTCGAGGCATGCAAAAATGAAAGACATTTATCTTGGCGTAGAAAAGAGTATTAAAGATCTTCAAAGTATTTTTAAAAACACTGATAATGAAAATGAAAGATTAAAAAAATTCAACCAAGAAGCGTTGGAGGTATTTCAAAAATTAGAACTTAAAAGTTTAAAAGAGCTTGAAAGCTTGAAAAATAATGAAGAGTGGGAAAATTTTACCATTGCTTTTTATGGGGAAACCGGTGCGGGGAAATCAACCCTTATTGAATGTTTGAGGATGTTTTTTAAAGAACAAAGCAAAGTAGTTCAACAAGAACGATTCAAGCGGCTTTATTCCAATTACCAAAACAACTATCAAAATGATGAATGCAAAAAACAAGCTATTTTAAACGAACTTCATTCATTGCAAGATGGAGCGATTATAGGCGATGGGAGAAGCGATTTCACTTTAAAAACGCAATCTTATCCTTTCCAATACAACCATCAAAACTTTATTTTGCTGGATGTGCCAGGGATAGAAGGCAGCGAACAAAAAGTGATCGATCAGATTTCTAACGCAACGCAAAAAGCCCATGCTATATTTTATGTTACCAAAACGCCTAATCCTCCGCAAAAAGGAGAAGAAGGGAAAAGGGGAACGATTGAAAAAATCCAAAGACAACTCGGTTTGCAAACAGAGGTATGGACGATTTTCAACAAACCGATTAATAGCCCAAGAGCTTTAAAAGATAGGCTTATTAATGAAAGCGAAAAAGAAAGCTTAAAAATTTTAAATAAAGAGATGAAAAACATTTTAGGCGAACACTACATGGGCTATAAAGCAGTGAGCGCTCAAGTGGCTTTTTGATACTCTTCACAGGCTTTGATCCCAGAGACTGATTTTGATAAAAAGAAACAAAAATTTCTAGAAATTTTTAAAGTAGAAGAATTATTATTATATAAATCCCATTTCAAACCATTAGCAGAATTTATAGCCGAAGAGCTTCTTAAAAACTCGCGCACCAAAATCATTCAATCAAATTGCAATAAAGCCTTAAAAGTGGTAGAACAATTACAAAAGGCGATAAAAACCACGATTGAAAAACGGATCGATCCAACGATTAAAGCAATGCAAAAACACTAGCAAGAAGCCCGCTTTAATTTGGATCGTTCTAAAGAAAAATTTATATCAGATTTGGAAAAATCAGCGCTCGACGAAATCGATCAATTCAAATTTGATATTGGCGAAATAATGGAAGAGCGTATTGAAAAAGGTATTGAAGATGAGGAATGTAAAGAAATTTTTAAAAATGAACTCATTCAAGGAATTGAAACATTGCGTGAAAACATAGAACGGCGGTTCAAAGAATGCGAGGAACAATTCCGTGGAAGTGTAGGAAAAAATATTGAACAACTTGAAGAAAGGGTTCAAGATTCTCTAGCAATATTGAAACACATCGGTATTAATAATTTTGGTTTTAATCCTAATTCTAATTTTAATACGGATAGCGGTATTGATACAATAGGCTTATTTAGTTCAATAGCAGGTTTGGTGTTGCTTCTATTGACGCCTGTAGTAGGTGAGTTTGCGTTAATTGCAGGAGTAGGTTTAGCATTTGTGGGGGTAGGTAAATCAATATGGGGTTTTTTTGATTCAGACTATAAAAAATTCCAACAAAGAAAAGGAGTGAATGAGAAGTTAGATGAAGTTTGCAAACAAATTACAGAGGCTTTGAAAAGCCGCATTGAAAGTGTCAAAAAAGACATACGGGAAAAAATTGAAGAGCTCAACGCCGGTTTTAACAAATTTGTTGATCATTACGAACGCATGAAAAGACAATTGGAAGAAGCCCATGAAAGATTAGGATACATCTCTAATAGTATCCATCTAACAATATCAAAACAAGGAGCATGCAATGAATGAAACGCTAGAACAATTTAAAAGAAATCAAAAGAGGAATCAAGAAAATCTTAAAAAATTACTTGATTTTGTCCATGCTGGGGAAGAATACGGCATCAAGGTTGAAGAGTCTCTCAAAGACAAGATCCATAATGCGATGGAAAATGTTGCCGGTCAAAAACTTAAAGTGGCTTTAGTGGGAGGTTTTTCTGAAGCGGAAAACATCCATAGCGGCAGCTTGGATCGAGCGGCTAGACAAGAGCATGAAGATAGACCACAAAGAGTCCAGCGATGCAGTTAAGATCTATAACATAGATGATGAAATTGAGTTGGTTGACACCCCGGGACTATTCGGGTTTAAAGAAAAAATAACTGATAGCGGCAAAATAGAACGCTATAAAGATATTACGAAAAAATATGTCAGCGAAGCCCATCTCATTTTATACACGCTCAACCCGTCAAACCCCATCAAAGACAGCCATAAGGACGATTTGAATTGGTTGTTTAGGACGCTCAATCTTTTATCCAGGACGATATTTGTCATCAGCCGTTTTGATGAAGAAGCGGATATTGAAGATGAAGAAGATTACAACAAAAGATTTAAGATCAAAAAAGAAAACATCCAAAACCGACTGAATGAGCTGATTTCTTTAAGCGAAGAAGAAAAAGAAAGTTTGATTATTGTCGCTGTTGCGGCAAACCCTTTTGATTTGGGGGTGGAACACTGGCTAAAGCATAAAGAAGAGTTTCAAAAGCTCTCACACATCAAAGCCTTGCAAGACGCGACACAAAAAAAGATTAAAGAAAATGGCGGGAAATTAACCATTATAGAAGAAGCCAAAAAAAGCGTCATTCAAGATGTGGTCTATAGGCAAATGCCACCCGCAAAACAAGCGTTGCAAGATATTAAGAGAGAAATGGAATATTTGAATAAAACGCTTGAAAAAAGGCGAAAGGATCTTCAAGATTTAAATAAAGAAATTTCTCAAGCCCGCATTCATTTAAGAGAATTTATAACGAGGTATTTTAGCGATCTCATCCGTCAAGTTCTTGGCACTAGCCTAGAAACCTTTAATGATTTTGTTATTAGAGAAATAGGCGATAAAGGTATCAATATAGAAACAAAAGTCCAAAATGAATTTGAAAGACAAACGCAAGGGATTTCAAATGAAATTGCTAAAATTGGGACGACTTTTAACGCTGATATGAGTTTTTTTGAAAAGCATGCCGGAGCGTTTGGAAAGATTGGAATCGATCTTTTAAAACAAAGCGGTTTTATCAATGCGACTAATATCAAACTAGCTAGAGACACGATAGCGGCTGTGGGAAAATTTGTGGGCATAGATTTGGCTTTGAAATTCAAACCTTGGGGTGCTGTAAACTTGGCAGGCAGCATAAACAAAGGTTTACCGCTTATCGGTCTTGCTTTTGAAGTGTGGGATTCTTGGAAAGAAAGCCAAAAAATAGAAAAACTTGAAAAAGCTAAAGAAGAAATGGAATCTAATTTTGACGGACAAAAACAAGAAATCTTAGATCTCATCAACGATGAAACCAGATTCAAACAAACATGTTTCCCAAGCGTGTTTGACCTGGAAAAATGCATTCAAGCATGCGAAGAAAATGTTAAAAAAACGCAAGAGTGCGCTCAAGGACTGGAAAAATGGATTCAAACTGGCGAAGATTTTATAGAAGTTGAGCCTAAAAGAGGCATGAACTGAATTTGTGTTAAAATACCGAATGTGCCAACGCTAGAACGCTTGCTAGTTTTTGGTTAGTAAGCGGTGTTTTAAATCTTTTAAAGGAAAGGCGATGTTTTCTAAAATTTGCCCAACTCTTAAGCTTTTAAACGCGTTTAAAAGCTCTTTATTCAAACGCATTTCAAGCCCTGTGCAAACCACTCGCATTGCCAATATGGTTTTGGATATAAAAAACGCTCTTGAGGGCGAAAACGATCCATCAAACAAGGCGGGCAAGACTTTGGATTTGATCGTGGGTTTTAAGAAAGAATACCCACAGGATTTTGACGAATTGTTTGAAATTTTAAAAGAACTCATCCAAGAATACGAACAAAATCCTGACGAGATCAAGCAGAATCTCACAGAGATTTTGAAATAAGGCAAGGCATGAACCACCTTTTAATCCTTTATAACCCTTACTACCAACAAGATGTCATCCAACAACATTTAAGCGTTTTGCAGGAAAAATCCCAAGTGGGCTTTGGTAAAATCCGATCAAAGCTTAACGATCAAGAAAAGCACGACTCTTTAGAAGAGATTTACAGAGCCACCAACGAAAAAAATTTTTTGCAGCTTTTTTTGACCGATTACGCTAATTTATTTGCCGCTAAGGTGATAAAGGTTTCTAAAGAGATTGATGAGAGTTTGATCCCTAGCTATTATAAAGAAAAAAATTTGGAAGTGGAAGACTTTTTTATTATCAGCGATTTAAGGGAATTAGTCAGGGAAGACTTCAGCCTTTTAAGGGATCAATTTTTAGCCAATTTTATCGCCCCAAACAACCACACTTACGCCATTTATGGGAATAATTATGTCTATCCTTTGCCGGTTAAGTTAAAAGAAGAGCGTTCTTATTTTTTAGACGATGAAAAGCATTATCTGAGCGTGTATAAAAGCAAAGAGTATTTAACCATGCAAGAAAATTTCATGCGTTTTGTTTTTGGCAAAAGGCTTTTTTACCTCTTGCACCCTGATAGCATCAATAACATCATTCATGCCGAATTAGAGCTTTTACAAAGCGAAAACGATTTTTTGAATGATTTTACCAGCATCATCGTCAAATACTCCAAAACCTTAGAATACGAAATTTATACTTTTGCTAAACAAGTTCTTTTAAAGGCTTGCAAAAAAGATCCCAATCTTTATGATTTAGCTTATAAAGTCCAAGGAAAATCTTTTACGCTTAAAGATTTTTTCACTCAAAAGCCTAATTTTGGGAGCGTTAAATTTTTACTCAGACACGAAAAAATCCAATGCCATTTAGAAGAAAACTTAAAAAGATTCATCAATTATCCTTTTTCAAAAAGCCTAAGCCTCATTCAAAACATCCGCAATAAAGCCGTTCATGCAAAAGCTCCAGGTTTGAATGAAGTGGAAAAACTCAGGAATGAAATTTTAGGCATAGAAGGTGCAAGCTTACTCAAAGGCGTTTTAACCTACAAGGAAACTTCATAAAAGCGCAATCCATTCAGCATGCGTTTAGCACCGATTTGACAGCGCGAGATTTTAAGCCCTATTTAGAGCCTTTAAGAGAGGGTCAGAATTTATTGGGTTTTTCAGGTGGGTTGGATTCCACTTGTTTGTTCCATCTTTTAGTTGGAGAAAACATCGCTTTTGACATCGCTTTAGTGGATTATAACACGCAAAAACAACGCCTTGAAATCATCCAACACGCTCAAAAACTCGCTCAAACGCACCATAAAAAATGCTATATCCATCACGCCCCAAAGATTGCGCGCAATTTTGAAATGCAAGCGAGACAAGTTCGTTATGATTTTTTTGAAGCCCTAATTAAAGAGCATTCTTACAAGCATTTGATTTTAGCGCACCACTTGAATGACAGGCTGGAATGGTTTTTGATGCAATTAAGCAAGGGAGCTGGATTAAACACGCTTTTAAGCTTTCAAGCTTATGAAAAAAGAGAATCTTATGCGATTGTTCGCCCCTTACTCTACACCCCTAAAGACACCCTTAAAACGCTCGCTAAAGATTTGAAATTTTTTGAAGATGATTCTAATTCTTCTTTAAAATTCAAACGCAATTTTTTCAGGAAACATTACGCCAACTCCTTGATGCAACACTATTCTAAGGGCATTATCCAAAGTTTTAAATTTTTGGATCAAGAAAAAGAGCGGCTTTATCCTTTGACGATTGTTTCACAAATGCATGGGATCACTTTTTTTAAGTATTCGCAAAACGCGCTGTTTATGGTGGATAAAATCTTAAAGCAAAAGGGGTATGTGTTGAGCTTTTCTCAAAAAGAAGAAATCAAACGCCATTTTTTTAGCTTAGAAATCGCTCAAAAATTCATCATTGAAAGCGATAAAGAGCATGTATTTATCGCCCTTAAACCCCCAAAAACTTTAAGCATGCCAAAGGATTTTAAAGACAGAGCTAGGAGGTTGAATATCCCTAAACGCTTACGGCCTGTTTTATACGCAGAGTTTTTAAAACAGCCAACGCATGATTTTTTAACCCGTTTCAAACAGAGTTTAATGGATCTATAAAAGAGCTTCATTTTAATCAAGCGATAAGTTTTAAAGCGCTTTTTAACCTTGATTGTGTCAAAATACAGCAAAAAACTTTGATATGAGAGCGGATGGACTTTAAGAATAAAAAATGGCTTTTTCTAGCCCCTCTAGCAGGCTATACGGATTTGCCTTTCAGGAGCGTGGTGAAAAAATTTGGCGTGGATGTTACCACAAGCGAAATGGTGAGTTCGCATTCGTTGGTGTATGCGTTTGATAAAACTTCTAAGATGTTGGAAAAATCCCCTTTAGAAGATCATTTCATGGCACAAATTTCAGGCTCTAAAGAAAGCGTCGTCAAGGAAGCGGTGGAGAAAATCAACGCTTTAGATCATGTGAGCGGGATTGATTTTAATTGCGGTTGTCCCGCTCCTAAAGTGGCTAATCATGGTAACGGGAGCGGGCTATTGAAGGATTTAAACCACTTGGTGAAGCTTTTAAAAATCATCAGAGAAAACACCAATAAAAAAATCACAAGCGTGAAAGTGCGTTTAGGCTTTGAAAAGAAAATCCCTAAAGAAATCGCTCATGCCTTAAATGACGCGCCGGTGGATTATGTGGTGGTGCATGGGAGGACACGAAGCGATAGGTATCAAAAAGACAAAATAGATTATGAAAGCATCGCTTTAATGAAAGGGATTTTAAAAAAGCCTGTGATAGCCAATGGCGAAATTGACAGCGTGAAAAAGGCCTTTGAAGTTTTGCAAATCACGCAAGCGGATGGGCTAATGATAGGGCGAGCAGCCTTAAGAGCCCCATGGATATTTTGGCAAATCAGAAACAACACCACAAAATTGCCCGCAGTCGTGAAAAAAGATCTGGTTTTAGAACATTTTGATAAAATGGTGGAGTTTTATGGGGATAGGGGGGTAATCATGTTCAGGAAAAATTTGCATGCTTACGCTAAGGGCGAAATGCAAGCGAGTGCGTTTCGTAATTGTGTCAATACCCTTACAGAAATAAAGAGCATGCGAGAGAGCATAGAGGATTTTTTTAATCAAGAAATGTTGCAAAGTGAAGTGCCATTATGGGTAGAATTGAATCAAAAAAGCGTTTGAAAGCGCTTGTTTTTTTAGCCAGTTTGGGGGTTTTGTGGGGCAATAGTGCTGAAAAAACGCCTTTTTTTAAAACAAAAAACCACATTTATTTGGGTTTTAGGCTAGGCACAGGGGCTAACACGCGCACAAGCATGTGGCAACAAGCCTATAAAGACAACCCCACTTGCCCTAGCAGCGTGTGTTATGGTGAGAAATTAGAAGCCCATTATAAGGGGGGTAAAAACCTGTCTTATACCGGGCAAATAGGCGATGAAATAGCTATTGATAAATACCATATTTTAGGATTAAGGGTGTGGGGGGATATAGAATACGCTAAAGCGCAATTGGGTCAAAAAGTGGGGGGTAATACCCTTTTATCCCAAGCCAATTATAACCCAAGCGCGATTAAAACCTACGATCCTGTTTCAAACGCTCAAGGCTCTTTGAATTTGCAAAAAACCCCAAACCCCCAAAACTTCCTTTTTGATAACGGGCATTTCATGGCGTTTGGCTTGAACGTGAATGTGTTTGTCAATCTCCCTATAGACACCCTTTTAAAACTCGCTTTAAAAACAGAAAAAATGCTGTTTTTTAAAATAGGCGTGTTTGGTGGGGGTGGGGTGGAATACGCAATCTTATGGAGTTCTCAATATAAAAATCAAAACACGCAGCAAAATGATAAATTTTTTGCCGCAGGTGGGGGGTTTTTTGTGAATTTTGGAGGCTCTTTGTATATAGGCAAGCGCAACCGCTTTAATGTGGGGCTAAAAATCCCTTATTACAGCTTGAGTGCGCAAAGTTGGAAAAACTTTGGCGCTAGCAATGTGTGGCAGCAACAAACGATCCGACAAAACTTCAGCGTTTTTAGGAATAAAGAAGTTTTTGTCAGCTACGCGTTCTTGTTTTAGTTTGGCTTTATTCCCATTAAACACTGATAATAAAATTCAAAAAATCATTTTATCGTTACAAAAATCAACGCTTCAAAGATAAATAGGTTAAAATACTCCAAAATCTTTTTTTTTTTTTTTTGAAATCCAATCAATTTATAGTAAAATTAGGTTCATTGTAAATATATTATCACTTCATGATATTCTTACAACAAAAACATTACTTTAAGGAACATTTTATGAAAAAGACAATTTTACTCTCTCTCTCTCTCGCTTCATCGCTTTTGCGTGCTGAAGACAACGGCTTTTTTGTGAGCGCGGGCTATCAAATCGGCGAAGCGGTGCAAATGGTCAAAAACACCGGTGAATTGAAAAACTTGAACGACAAATACGAGCAATTAAGCCAGTATTTAAATCAAGTGGCTTCGTTGAAGCAAAGCATTCAAAACGCCAACAACATTGAGCTGGTCAATAGCTCTTTAAACTATTTAAAAAGCTTTACCAACAACAACTACAACAGCACCACCCAATCGCCCATCTTCAACGCCGTGCAAGCCGTTATCACTTCGGTATTGGGTTTTTGGAGTCTTTATGCGGGGAACTACTTCACTTTTTTTGTGAGTAATAAGGATACTCGACAACCCGCTAAAGTTCAGGGTAACCCTCCTTTTCAAACGATTAGAGAGAACTGCTCAGGATTAGAAAACTGCACTATGAATCAAACCACTTACGATGAGATGAAAAAGCTCGCTGAAAGCCTCCAAGCAGCTCAAACAAACTCTACCACTAAAGCGAACAATCTTTGCGCTTTATCCGGATGCGCTGCAACACAAGGCCAAAACCCACCAAACTCAACCGTAAGCAGCGCTCTTGAAACCGCGCAAAAGCTTATGGATTTAATCGCAAACACTAATACGGCTATGATGTGGAAAAATATCGTCATCAGTGGCGTTTCAAACGCATCCGGCGCTATCGATTCCACTGGCTACCCCACTCAATACGCGGTGTTTAACAACATTAAGGCGATGATACCCATTTTGCAACAAGCGGTTACGCTTTCTCAAAGCAACCACACCCTATCTGCTAGTTTGCAAGCTCAAGCCACAGGATCTCAAACAAACCCTAATTTCGCTAAAGACATTTACGCTTTAGCTCAAAACCAAAAGCAAATCATCTCTTACGCTCAAGATATTTTTAACCTCTTTAGTTCTATCCCTGCAAAGCAGTATAAGTATCTAGAGAAAGCTTATTTGAAAATACCCAATATCGGTCAAACTCCTACTAACCCTTACAGACAGGAGGTGAATTTAAACCAAGAAATTCAAACGATTAAAAACAACGTGAGTTATTATGGTAATCGGGTGGATGCGGCTTTAAGCGTGGCTAGAGATGTTTATAACCTAAAATCCAATCAAGCAAACATTGTAACAGCCTATAGCAACGCCAATAATCTAAGCCAAGAGATTTCTAAACTCCCCTATAACCAAGTCAACACAAAAGACATTGTCACACTGCCTCACGATAAAAACACCCCAGCAGCGGTACAATACAACTACCAAATCAACCCAGAGCAGCAATCCCAACTCTCTCAAGCTTTAGCAGCGATGAGCAATAACCCCTTTAAAAAAGTGGGCATGATCAGCTCTCAAAACAATAACGGCACTTTGAACGGGCTTGGCGTGCAAGTGGGTTATAAGCAATTCTTTGGCGAAAGCAAAAGATGGGGGTTAAGGTATTATGGCTTCTTTGATTACAACCACGGTTACATCAAATCCAGCTTTTTTAATTCGTCTTCTGATATATGGACTTATGGCGGTGGGAGCGATTTGTTAGTGAATATTATCAACGATAGCATCACAAGAAAGAACAACAAGCTTTCTGTGGGTCTTTTTGGTGGTATCCAACTAGCAGGGACTACATGGCTTAATTCTCAATACGTGAATTTGACCGCGTTCAATAACCCTTACAGCGCGAAAGTCAACGCTTCCAATTTCCAATTTTTGTTCAATCTCGGCTTGAGGACGAATCTCGCTACAGCTAGGAAAAAAGACAGCGAACATTCCGCGCAACATGGCATTGAATTAGGCATTAAAATCCCTACCATTACCACGAATTACTATTCTTTTCTAGGCACTCAATTGCAATACAGAAGGCTCTATAGCGTGTATCTCAATTATGTGTTCGCTTATTAAAGAATCTCCTTTTTAAAATAGGGGGAGCTTCATCAAATCTATTTTGATAGTTATCAATATTTGATGAAAATAAAGTCAAAAACAAAATAAACCAGATCACCCAATTATCTTTGATAATTGGGTGATCTAAGAGAATCGTTTAATACTCTTCAAACATTTCTTGGATTTTTGCCTTATCATTCGTTTTAGTTAGAGCGAGTTGTAAAAGCACCCTGGCTTTTTGGGGGTTTAAATTGTCGCTTGTGATGAAACCATAAGCCTTATCATCAATCTCGCCTGAAGTAACTCCACCACTGCCTACCCTGCTAGAACGAACGATTAAAACCCCCATTTGGCTCGCTTCTTGCATTGCTTTTAAAAACCCAGCGCTCACATTCCCGTTACCCACCCCGGCTATCACAACGCCTTTTGCATGCGATTTCAAGCTCGCTTGGAATAAATCGGGGGTCATGCCAGCATGCGTGTAAATAATATCCACTTTAGGTAAGGGGGTTTTTAGCTCTAAAATAGAAAATTCGCTCTCTATCGTGTGTTTTCTTAAAGGTTGCATGTAATAACGCGCCTTGCCATAATACACGCTCCCTATCGCGCCGCTATTTAAGGCTTTAAAGGTGGAAGTGTGGGTGGTGTGCGTTTTAATCGCTTCTCTAGCGCTAAAAATAGTATCGTCCATCACCACCAACACGCCCTTATTCGCGCTTTTTTCATCGATCGCTACGCTCAGCGCGTTATACAAATTCAAAGCCCCATCCGCGCTCAAAGAAGCAGCGTTACGCATCGCTCCCACTAACACGACCGGTTTTGTGGAGTGTAAAACCAAATTTAAAAAATACGCGCTCTCTTCTAAAGTGTCCGTGCCATGCGTGATCACCACGCCTTGAATGCGGCTATCATCTAGCAATTCTTGGGCGCGTTGGGCGAGCTTGAACCATACCTCTTCATTCATGTCTTGTGAGCCGATGTTAGAAACTTGCTCCCCTTGAATGCGAGCGATCTTGTTGAGACTAGGGACAGCCTTCAAAAGCTCTTTGATGCCTAACTCACCACTTTTATAGCTACCCGAACTCGCGCTCGCGCCGCTCCCGGCAATCGTCCCTCCTGTCGCTAGTAAAGCAATGGTAGGTAAATTTTGAGCCATGACTTGCCCCTTCAAACAAAGTAAGAGAATCAAAAATTTCAAAAACATTCTCATTATAGACTACCTTTTGAAATTTAAAAGATTTTATAGTATAGTAAAACATCGTTAAAATAAATTTAAAAAGGGTTAATGGTGGATGCCTTTTTTCAAATTATCGTGTTACTTTTTTCGCTTTTTTTAGGGGCAAGGCTAGGGGGCTTGGGAGTGGGCTATGCGGGGGGCTTGGGCGTGCTTATTTTATGCTTATTTTTGGGGCTAAACCCGGGCAAAATCCCTTTTGATGTGATTTTAATCATCATGGCAGTCATTAGCGCTATTAGCGCCATGCAAAAAGCGGGGGGCTTGGATTATTTAGTCCAAATCGCTGAAAAAATTTTAAGGAAACACCCCAAGCAAATCAATTACCTCGCGCCAAGCGTGGCGTATTTTTTAACGATACTAGCCGGCACTGGGCATACGGTTTTTTCTTTGATCCCAGTGATTGTGGAAGTGAGCCAGAGCCAAAACATCAAACCCAAAGCGCCCTTAAGCTTAGCGGTAGTCTCTAGTCAAGTCGCTATTACCGCAAGCCCGGTGAGCGCAGCGGTGGTGTTTATGAGTGGTATTTTAGAGCCTTTAGGGGCAAATTACTTGACTCTTTTAATGGTTTGGATCCCTACGACTTTTTTAGCATGCATGCTCACGGCGTTTATGATGGGTTTTACTAATTTAAAGTTAGACAGCGATCCGCATTATTTAGAGCGTTTGAAAGCGGGCAAAATTTCGCCCCCTACAATCAAAGAAGAAAAAGAAACCTCAAAAAGCGCGAAATTATCGCTATGGATTTTTATCGGTGGGGTTGTGGCGATCGTTTTTTATGCGAGCGCGATTTCTAAAAATATCGCTTTTGTTAGCCCGGTGGTTTTAGGCAGAGATCAAGCGATCGTGTCTTTCATGCTAAGCGTGGCGACTTTAATTGTGATTTTTTGCAAAATTAACGCTAATGAAATCGCTCATTCAAGCGTGTTTAAATCCGGCATGCAAGCGTGCGTGTGCGTGTTGGGCGTGGCGTGGTTAGGCGATACTTTTGTGAGCAATCATATAGATGAAATCAAGCGATACGCTTCTTTTTTGATCGCAGACTATCCGTTTTTATTAGCCGTAGCGCTCTTTTTGGCTTCCATGCTTTTGTATTCTCAAGCTGCCACCTCTAAAGCGCTCATCCCAAGCGTGATCACAGCCTTAGGTATTAGTGCTCATCATACCGAGCATTTGTATATTATCGTGGCTTCGTTTGCGAGTGTTTCGGCGTTGTTTGTGTTACCCACTTACCCCACTTTACTAGGAGCGATCGCTATGGATCATACCGGCACCACTAAAATGGGTCGTTATGTGTTTGATCATGCGTTTTTGATCCCTGGGGTTTTAGTCGTGTTTTTGAGCGTGGCGTTAGGGTTTGTTGTCGCTCCGTTAGTTTTGTAGATTTCATCATCAACGATAAAAAGCTTGATGATTTTTCTAAACCCCCCTTAAAAAAGAGAGCTTCTTAATAAGCGAACACATAATTGAGATACACGCTATAGAGCCTTCTGTATTGCAATTGAGTGCCTAGAAAAGAATAGTAATTCGTGGTAATGGTAGGGATTTTAATGCCTAATTCAATGCCATGTTGCGCGGAATGTTCGCTGTCTTTTTTCCTAGCTGTAGCGAGATTCGTCCTCAAACCCAAATTGAACAAGAATTGGAAATTGGAAGCGTTGACTTTCGCGCTGTAAGGGTTATTGAACGCGGTCAAATTCACGTATTGAGAATTAAGCCATGTAGTCCCTGCTAGTTGGATACCTCCAAAAAGACCCACAGAAAGCTTGTTGTTCTTTCTTGTGATGCTATCGTTGATAATATTCACTAACAAATCGCTCCCACCGCCATAAGTCCATATATCAGAAGACGAATTAAAAAAGCTGGATTTGATGTAACCGTGGTTGTAATCAAAGAAGCCATAATACCTTAACCCCCATCTTTTGCTTTCGCCAAAGAATTGCTTATAACCCACTTGCACGCCAAGCCCGTTCAAAGTGCCGTTATTGTTTTGAGAGCTGATCATGCCCACTTTTTTAAAGGGGTTATTGCTCATCGCTGCTAAAGCTTGAGAGAGTTGGGATTGCTGCTCTGGGTTGATTTGGTAGTTGTATTGACCTGCTGTAGAATCTTTAGGCGACATAACAATGTTTGTTACATTGACCTTATTATAGGGGAGTTTAGAAATCTCTTCGCTCAAATTCTTAGCGTTGTTATAGGCGGTTACGATTTCTGTTTGATTGGATTTTAAATTATAAACATCTCTAGCCACGCTTAAAGCCGAATCAATCCGATTGCCATAATTAGCTACATTGTTTTGAACCGCATTAATTTCTTTATTCAAATTCACATTCCGTCTGTAAGGGTTAGTAGGCGTTTTACCCAAATGCGGCACTTTCAAGTAAGCGTTCTCCAAATACTTAAGTTGGTCTTTAGGAATGGAATTAAAGAGATTGAATATATTTGAAGCGTTAGAAAGGATTTGCTTTTGGTTTTGAGCTAAAGCGTAAATGTCTTTAGCAAATTCACGATTTTTTTGAGATCCCATAGCTTGAGCTTGCAAACTAGCAGATAGGGTGTGGTTGCTCTGAGTTAGTTTGAGCGCTTGTTGCAAGATAGGTAGCATCGCCTTGATGTTGTTAAACACCGCATAGTCGGTTACAGGACCAGTGGATGTGATAGCACCAGCACCACCGGCTCTGTTTGAAACACCTGCGATGATTATATTTTTCCACACCATAGAAACCTTGGTCTGTTCGATCAAATCCATAAGCTGTTGCGCGGTTTGAAGAGCTTTAGTCATGGAAGTTTTGTTTCCATTTGACTGATCGCTAGAACATTCTGATAAAGCACAGAGATTGCCTTGAGCTTTTTGGAGGTTTTCAGCAAGTTCTTTCATTTTATTATAAGTTTCTTTGCTCATAAAACATCGTTGTAGTCCTGTGCAGTTCCCATCTTTATGGATTCTTCCAAGAGGAGCATTAGAACTATCATTCAAACCGGTCGCATGAAAACTGAGAGCGTTCCCTGCATAAAGACTCCAAAAAGCCAATACTGAAGTGATAACGGCTTGCGTGGTGTTGTAGATGGGCGATGTTTCTTTGTTTGTGTGGTTGTTACTCGCAAAGCTTTTTAAATCGCTTAAAGCATTGTTGACAGCCTGAATGTTGTTCGCCGTTTGAATGCTTCGTTTTAACGAAGCCAGTTGGGCTAAAGATTGGCTTAATTGCTCGTATTTGTCGTTCAAGTTTTTCAATTCGCCGGTGTTTTTGACCATTTGCACCGCTTCGCCGATTTGATAGCCCACGCCTACAAAAAAGCCGTTGTCTTCAGCATGCAAGAGCGATGAAGCGAGAGAGAGAGAGAGTAAAAATTGTTTTTTCATAAAAATGTTCCTTAAAGTAATTTTTTTATTGTAAACATGAATAGAAATGAAAATTTATTTACAATATGTTTAACTTTACCATAAATTTATTGGATTTCAAAAAAAAAAAAAGATTTTGGGGTGTTTTTAATCTATTTATCTTTAGAGTGTTAATTTTTGTAATAATGAAACCATCTTTTGAATTTTATAAGCAATATTTAATGAGAACAGAATTTTGATAACGCTTAAGCATTTGTCCCAAACGCCACAAAGCGTTTAGGATTTCTGCTTAAAGGATTTGAAGCTTTGATAGAGAGAGTGGTGTGGTTTAAGCTTTAGTGCTTATCGCTGTGATCTTCATCATGGTGGTCATGGTCTTTGTCATGTTTTTTGCCATGCTTCTTGCCATGCTTATCGTGTTTGTGCTTTTTCCCATGCTTGCATGATCTCAACCCAAAATCATCATCCATGTCTTCCATGTTGCCTTTTTTAAGTGCTTCTTTAATGGCTTTTTGGCGGGCTTCAAAATCCGCCACGGTCATTTTGTCTGTGTTTTTAGTCGCATATTCATGCAATTGCTTATGGAACGCCTTTCTCTTGTCTTCAGGCATCTTTTCCATGCGCTTTTTCAACTCTTTTGTGTAATCCACAATATCCTGCGGAGCGACAACACCAGCCATTTTAGCCAAATCTTCATCGCTTGTTTTGCTGAAATCTTTGGCGTTTAAAGCCACAAATAACAACGCGCTAACAGAAAGTATTTTCAACGCTTTTTTCATTTTTTATCCTTTTAAATCAAATTTTATCTCACTTAGGAGAGCAATGTTCGTCTTTTTTCTTAACAGCCCTACACCAAACTTTTCTCGTATCGCCGCTGCAAACGCTCACATTAAGCCCTTTTGCCTTGATTTCTTCAGCGCTCAAACCTTTGGTTTTTTCTTCTAATTCCTTACGGACTTCTTCACGCATTTTTTTGAAATCCTCTTCACTCATTTTGGAAAGATTCTTCCTAGCGATCCGGCTGAAATTCGCGCGGAATTTCTTAGCGTCCTCAGCGTTTAAAGCTTTAAGGCGTTTAGACACTTCCATGCGATAATCAATCGCTTCATTAGAAGGCAGAGTGCCTGCTAATTTTAAAAGTTCTTCGTTTTTGAGTTGCGAAAAATCCCTAGCGCCTAAAACCTGTAATCCAAGCAAAGCGACCAGGCAAAAAGCCAAACTCCTTCTCATTCCCAATTCCTTGTTGTCTAAATTTTTGCCGCACAACGACAGCAAATTTTGGCATTCTACCATGTTAATTTTAACTTATTCTCAAACGCCTCTAAGAGCGCTAAAAAATGGGTTTTTAATTTTATATAGCCATTGTGTCATCATTTAACTTTTATTTATAAAGGTCGTTTTAAACCCTAAAATTTTAAAATACCCTTTTGAATGATTGGTTTGTATGGCGTTAGTAGTTTTTGGCTTATTTTGAGTGAAAGGATTTAGGTAAGATGTTTGTGGTTTTTATAGAAGGTTTTGGTTTAGCGATTTCTTTGTGCGCGGCGGTGGGGGCGCAATCCTTGTTTATTGTGGAAAGAGGCATGGCTAGGAACTATGTGTTTTTGATTTGCGCTCTGTGTTTTATGTGCGATATTGTCTTAATGAGCATGGGCGTGTTTGGCGTGGGGGCTTATTTCGCTAAAAACCTTTATTTGAGCTTGTTTTTGAATTTATTTGGGGCGGTTTTTACCGGGTTTTACGCTTTTTTAGCTTTAAAAACCCTTTTTCAAACCTTTAAAAAGAAGCAAGTCCAAACCCCCAAAAAACTATCCTTAAAAAAGACCTTATTATTCACTTTAGGCGTTACCTTACTCAACCCTCAAGTGTATTTGGAAATGGTGTTTTTAATTGGCGCGAGCGCTTTGTCTTTTAACTTAGCGCAAAAATTTGTCTTTCTAGCTGGCACTTTATCGGCGGCTCTTTCTTGGCTTTTATTGTTATGCGCTTTATCGTTGCGTTATGGCTCTAAACTTTTAAACAACCAAAAAATCTTTATGGGCGTGAATCTCTTTGTAACCGCTATCATGGGAACGCTTAGCGTTACTTTATTTAGGGATTTTTTAGCGCTATTGAGTAAAACCTAAAAAGGGGCTAGTTTTAAGTCATTTTGCATTACAATACCCCTAAATGAGTTTTAAGGATTACAATCAATATGCAAGTTTTAGCGTTAAAATACCGCCCCAAACATTTTAGCGAGCTAGTCGGTCAAGAGAGCGTGGCTAAAACGCTTTCTTTAGCCCTAGACAACCAGCGTTTGGCTAACGCTTATTTATTCAGCGGGTTAAGAGGTTCAGGGAAAACCAGCTCTTCTAGGATTTTTGCTAGGGCTTTAATGTGTGAAGAAGGTACAAAGTACGTGCCTTGCGATACTTGCATCCAATGCCAGAGCGCTTTAAACAACCACCATATAGACATTATAGAAATGGACGGGGCGTCTAATAGGGGGATTGATGATGTCCGTAACCTCATAGAGCAAACGCGCTACAAACCAAGCTTTGGGCGCTATAAAATCTTTATCATTGACGAAGTGCATATGTTCACTACCGAAGCGTTTAACGCGCTTTTAAAGACTTTAGAAGAGCCTCCTAGCCATGTGAAATTCCTTTTAGCGACAACAGACGCCTTGAAATTGCCCGCTACCATACTCAGCCGCACCCAGCATTTCAGGTTTAAAAAAATCCCTGAAAATTCCGTTATTTCTCATTTAAAAACCATTTTAGAAAAAGAACAAGTGAGCTATGAAAGTAGCGCGTTAGAAAAACTCGCTCACAGCGGGCAAGGGAGCTTGAGGGACACGATCACTCTTTTAGAGCAAGCCATCAATTATTGCGATAACGCTATCACAGAAAGCAAGGTGGCTGAAATGTTAGGGGCGATTGACAGGAGTGTTTTGGAAGATTTTTTCCAAAGTTTAATCAACCAAGATGAAGCGCGATTACAAGAGCGTTATGCCATTTTAGAAAATTATGAAACCGAGAGCGTTTTAGAAGAAATGATGCTTTTTTTGAAAGCGAAATTATTAAGCCCTGATTCGTATTCCATCCTTTTGATAGAGCGCTTTTTTAAAATCATTATGAGTAGTCTCAGCCTTTTAAAAGAAGGGGCAAATGCCAGTTTTGTGCTGTTGTTATTGAAAATGAAATTCAAAGAAGCTTTGAAACTCAAAGCCCTAGACGATGCGATTTTGGAATTAGAACAAAGCAAAGAAAGCGTTTTTAAACCAATAAATCAAAACGCTAACGCCCCTAAACAAGAACCCAAAAGCACAGAAAGAATAGAGGGAACAGAAAAAAGAGAGAGTGCAGAAAGAATAGAGAGCGCAGAAACCCCGCAAACTCCCATGCTTTCAGCTAAAGATCGCATTTTCCACAACCTTTTCAAGCAAGTTCAAACATTGGTTTATGAGCGCAATTACGAATTAGGGGCGGTGTTTGAAAAAAATATCCGTTTCATTGATTTTGACAGCCAGACTAAAACCTTGACTTGGGAGTCTTTAGCCGCTGATAAGGATAAGGAGCTTTTAAGAGAGCGATTTAAAATCGTGAAAAGTATCGTTGATGGGGTTTTTGGCAAGGGCGAAAATATCAAAATCGCTTTAAAACATCATTTGGAAAATAAAAGCGCTAGAGAAGAAACTAAAGAGTTTAAATTCCCCCCCTTAAAGCCCAAACCAACCACCGAAACGACGGCTGAAACGAAAGAAAATGGAACAAGAAACGGTTGGAAAAGCGCTTCAAACGAAAGAAAACGACACTAAAGAGATTCAAGAAACCCAACCCAAAGAAGCCCCTACAGCCTTGCAAGAATTTATGGCTAACCATTCTAACCTCATTGAAGAGATTAAGAGCGAGTTTGAAATCAAAAGCGTGGAATTGTTATGAGAGCGGATTTAGACGAGTTAGACAAAGTGGCGGCTGCAATTTTAAAAGATGATTTTAAGGGGGTGGTGCTTTTAAAAGGCGTTGTGGGGAGCGGTAAAACGACCTTAGTTCAAGCGTGCTTGAAACATTTGGGTTTAGACATTCAAGCGACTTCGCCCACCTTTAGCTTGATGCATGCTTATAGCGAGAGCGTGTTCCACTATGATTTTTACATGCGCGATTTAAAGGCTTGCTTGGAGCTTGGCATGTTGGAGTGCTTGTTAGAAAAGGGGATCCATTTTGTGGAATGGGGCGATGAAAAATTAGAAAAAATTTTAAAAAAATACGATTTAGCTATTAAGGTTGTGGAAATCAAAACCGAATCAACTAGCCGTTTTTATACGATAAAGATCGCTTAAAGGGTCGCTTGAATGGATATTTTAAAAGCAGAGCACTTAAACAAACAGATTAAAAAAACCAAAATCGTTTCAGATGTTTCTTTAGAAGTGAAAAGCGGCGAAGTGGTGGGGCTTTTAGGGTCTAATGGGGCGGGTAAAACCACCACCTTTTATATGATATGCGGGCTTTTAGAGCCTAGTGGGGGGAGCGTTTATTTAAACGATGTCAATTTAGCTAAATACCCCTTACACAAGCGTTCTAACTTAGGTATAGGCTACTTGCCCCAAGAATCCAGTATTTTTAAAGAATTGAGCGTGGAAGAGAATCTGGCTCTAGCAGGGGAGAGCACTTTTAAAAACTCTAAAGAGAGCGAAGAAAAAATGGAAAGCTTGCTTGATGCTTTTAATATCCAAGCCATAAGAGAGCGCAAGGGCATGAGCTTGAGTGGGGGAGAAAGAAGGCGCGTAGAAATCGCTAGGGCTTTAATGAAAAACCCTAAATTTGTGCTATTAGATGAGCCTTTTGCGGGCGTGGATCCGATCGCAGTGATTGACATTCAAAAAATCATTGAAAGCTTGATTGGATTAAATATTGGCGTGTTGATCACTGATCACAATGTGCGAGAGACTTTGAGCGTGTGCCACAGGGCGTATGTGATTAAAAGCGGCACGCTTTTAGCGAGCGGGAACGCTAATGAAATTTATGAAAACGCTTTGGTGCGTAAGTATTATTTAGGGGAAAATTTTAAGGTGTGAATATGGCGATCTTACGCGCAAACCTTAGCCCTAAAAACAAATTAAACGCCACTTTAAAAGGGTGGCTCCCCATTTTGCAAAGCGAGCTTGAAGATTTAGAAGAAGTGTTGAAACAAAATGCTTTAGATAACCCCTTAATCAAAATTGAAAACAAACGCATCAAAAATTTTAGCGATCGTTTTAGCGCTAAAAAGAGCAGCGATCATTTAGAAAATTGCGCAACCGCATCTAAAAGCCTTTTTGAAACCCTAGAAGCTCAAATCATTCCCCCTCTCTTTCCTACTGAAACCTCTCAAAAAATCGCTATGGATATTATCAGCGGGCTGGATAGTGAAGGGTATTTTGAAGAAAACATTGAAGAAAGGGCTAAAATTTTAGGGGTGGAGAGCGAAGTTTATGAAAAAGTGCGCAAGCGTTTTAGTTACCTTAATCCCGCTGGCATTGGCGCTAAAGACGTGAAAGAGAGCTTTTTATTCCAATTAGAGAGTAGGGAATTGGACAATAACGAGCTTTATGAAGAAGCGCGAAAGATCATTTTAAATTTAGAAAAACACCATGAATTTTCTAAAGATTTTTATTACGAAAAGGCTTTAAAGATTTTAAAATCCTTTAAAAACCCCCCAGCCATTGAGTTTTTAGAAAAAGAAATAGAAGTCATTCCTGAGCTTTTTATTTTGGAAGTGGATAATGAAATCATCGTGCGTTTGAATGATGAGAGCTACCCGACAATCAGTTTAGAAGAAAATCGCTTTAAGGATAGCGATTATTTGAAAGACAAACTAAAAGAGTCCAAAGATTTGATTGATGCACTAAATTTGAGGAAAGCCACGATTTATAAAATCAGTCTGATGCTCTTAGAGTATCAATACGATTTTTTTAAAGGCAAGGAATTACGCCCTTTAAAATTACTGGATTTAGCTAATGAGTTTAACCACTCTGTAAGCACGATTTCAAGAGCCATTTCTAATAAATATTTGGCATGCGAAAGGGGGGTTTTCCCTATTAAGCATTTCTTTAGCATCGCCTTAGACAACAGCGAGACTTCAAACGCTGTGATCAAAGACTATCTTTTAGAATTGATTAAAAATGAAGACAAAAAAGAGCCTTTGAGCGACGCTAAGATTTTAGAACTCATTGAAGAAAAATTCCATTTGAAAATGGTAAGAAGAACGATCACCAAATACCGCCAATTGCTCAACATCGCTTCTTCAAGCGAGAGGAAAAAGCTCTATTTGATGCGTGCTTGAAAACCATGATTTTAGGGCTTATTCTTATTGAGTATCATTTGCCCTTGTATGCGTGTGAGTTCAAACTCTTGGGATACTTTAGCGAGTTGGTATAAGCTTTCTGTATTGCGCGTGTCTAAAGCCTTAATGTAAGCCTCTTTTTGCTCTTTGGTGATCACAAATGGTATTAAGTTTTGCTCTAAAACGCTATAAAAGATTAGCATTCTGCCCACCCTACCATTACTATCGCTAAAAGGGTGTATCCTTTCAAACAAAATGTGTTGTTCTAAAATAGCTTTTAGTTTTTCTTCTTTATCTTGTAAGGTTTTCATCTTATAATTGAGATTATCGCACCATTCTTTCATAGCCATAGGCACTTGAAAATGGGGGGTCGTTTCAAAACTAGCTCCTAAAATGGTATTATCAGTCGTTTTGAAAGCCCCCTTATTGGGGAGTAAAAAATTCATTAAAATCCCATGCAACTCCCTTATAAAAAACTATCAACGCTTTGTCCTTTATTCAGATTTTCCAATAGAAAGAAGAGCATGTTTTGATAGTTTTTCACTTCAAAGAAAGCTCTTTGGGGCATTTCTCTAGGAATGTATTCAGTGGTTAAAATACTTATGGTTTCAGCAAGGCTCAAAGGATTGTTTTCAATAGCAGTGCTATGATGAGCCATGCGAATGGTTAAATCCATAGCGTAATCGTTAAATTCTAATAATTCTTTATAGTTCATTATTTGAAATCCCTAAACAATTTCCCTAAATCCAAATCAAGCAGTTCTGTTTGGGATCGCAATTCTAAAAGGTTTTGAGCCCCTTTAATCAAATCGTTACTGGAAATGCCATGAGAAAGAGAGATTTGGGCTTCTAAAAACGCGCTCAAATGATCGCACACCTTCAAAAGCTCCCCGCAAACCCCAAGATATTCATCGCTGTTATAAAGCATAAACAATTCTTCAGCGTCTTTAGTGAAAATGATTTTGTGAGACTTGTCTTTATAGCGGTTTTTAAACTCGTTTTCGGTGAAATATTTCAAATCTTCTTGAACGCCCAAAGACACAAAGGAATAGACTTTGTTTTGCATTTCCTTTTTTTCAATTTCTTTAATGCAATGATCAAGCCCTGCAACGCTTTGTTTGATGGGCGTGATAATGTCTCGGGTTAAAATTTCGGGTAAATCATGGAAAAGCCCGCCCAAAAAATGATTGATTCGCATGCTTTTACAAGCTTTTAAATCAAAACTCAACAAATACCCCATAATCGCCACGCATAAGGTATGCCCTAAGACACTGGTTTGCGGCACTCTTGGGGTCTGGCTCCAGCGCTTTTGGAAACGCAACTGCCCAAACATGCTCACCAATTTTTTCAGATCTTCTTTTTCCCCAAAAAGCCCTTCAAACAAATGATCGTTATTGTGGAGTTGCTTGTCAATTTTTTCTTTAATTTCTTTCACACCATACATGTTGGGGTTAAAATGATAAATAATATCAAACTCCCACTTAGACGCATAAAAATGCGCGCTCTCTAAAATTTGAGTTTCTAAAATTTGGGGTCTGTGGCTTAAATACTCTTTGAGTTCCTCTAAAGAAAAATACGCACTGATTTCATCTTGCAAACTTTGTGCGACATAAGAGGCTAATTCTTGGCTGTGCGTTTGTTGGAGGGCGTAAAAAATAGGGGGTTTAATATCGGTTAAAACCAAGCGCTCCAAAAACTCAAAGCAAAAGAACTTGATTAAAAGATCCAAATCTAAATCTTTACCCCTGTCTTTTAAATCTTTAGCGAGCAAATACGCAATCATCGCTTTATGGGCTTGCTTGTCTAATTCCACAAATTCCAAAGGGCATGCTTGATCATTCCAGCGCCTAATAGACGCGCCCACAAACACACGCCTTAAAAATTGAGTTTTGAGTTTAGGGGCTTTTAGGGGTTTAACAGGATGAGCCGCATACATGACTTTCCTTTTTATACTATTTTGAATATTAAAGCTATGATCTTATTAAGAAATACTGATTGGATCACGCAAGATTGAAAAACCTTAACGCACCACTATCAATACCAACCTAAATTTTATTATACGAAAAAAAGATAAAAATAAGGCTTTTATTTAAAAAAATATTATTTCTGTCATGGATTTCGCACTTAATGGATTTTATACTTAAAACACCCACCCGTAATTAAAAAACACTTTAAAATGGCTAGCCCCTTCATTGAAAACAAAAGAGTTCGTGTAATCGCTACCACTAGAAACGACGCTAGCTTTTCTTTGGATCAAAGGGATGCTAATCCCTACAGAATATTTAGAATGCTTATAGCGGTAGTTCAACCCAGTAGCCACATCCAAATTACCGCTCCCTTTGACTTTGTTTAACACATAATAGCTGTTATACAAGCCCCTTAACCCCCCAAAGATACCAAAAGATGAAGAAAAATTCTTTCTCGTTTGAACGCCTGTAGGGCTATTTTTATTGGAGTAAGTGGTGATGAAATCTAGTAACAAATCTATCCCCCCACCATAGCTCAATTGCTGGAATTTTTGATTAAGGGCTTTAGAATAGTTGTATTTGATGATGCCATAATAAGCCAACCCTATGAAATCATTAAAGTAGTTTTGATAGCCTATCTTAGCGTTAACCCCTAAAATAGGGCTTCTAAAGCTTTGCGATGCGCTTGAAAAATAGTGGTTGGTAACGCTAGAAGTGACAAAGGTTTTTTGAATGGTGCTGAGCATGGAATTGGCTAAATCTTGCGTGTTCAAACTAGCGTTTAGATTGTAGTTTGTTTGAGCGCTCAAATTCGCATAATCTATGGGTAAAGCGTTTTGATTAATAAGCTGCTGCCAAACCGCTGCTGTTACCCCTAAAAAGCCAGCTGGGACATCTGCGCAATTGTGATAGATGGAATTAGGGTAGTTGCTAGGGAAAGCGCTCTGACCTTGACCCCCATAAAGCGAACACACATTATAGGGGAGACTATCAGAATCTTTTGGTTTGCCATTTTCATTTTGACCGGTTGGCACCCTTTGGTAAGTCATGTTCCCGTTATGGGTATAGCCTTTAGTGTGGCTGAATTCATGCAAGATGGTCCTTAAATCTTCTAAATTGATAGTCTTAAGGTCGTTGCCAAAGAGTTTTTGGGGTTCTAAGGCATAGGCTTCTACTCCTAATGTGCCATATTCACCATCATTACCATACCCATTGGCTAACCCTACAACCCCTGAATTTTTTAAAACAACCGCATCAATTTCTATTTTTTTTCTAAAATTATTAATAATACCTTGTTTGTTGAGTATATATTGTTGATCGACTTTAGAATCAACACGCCCATTTACTCCGGGATTTACGCATTTTGAAGGATCGTTATCGCAATCTGTTGAGCTGTTAGTGAATTCAAAAGGAGCGTTTAAAACCGCATCGCCCCAAGATTGGGAGTCTAAAACAGCGATCATGTTCAACATCAAATTGGTGAATTCTTCTGCGGTTTGTGGGGTGAAATTTTGCCAACAATCATTTTTGGTATTACCATTATTATTGTAAGGACAAGTGTTGAAATTGCTTGGATTTTTATTACTATATTTCATTATAAGATTTGTTTTAATGTTATTGAGCGTTTCAAACACCCTTTGCGTGTTAGTATCAGAAATAGAAGTGCTAGTGGCTTCAAATTTTGGAAGAAAGAAAGTATAGAGTACAATTTTATCAAACGCCTCTTTTAGACTATCAAACGCCTCCCCAGGTAAAACAATCTTAGAGTGTTTGGGGATAGTCTCTATCACGCCTAGATCGATTACATTGCCTTGAGCGTCTGTAAAACTAAGCTTCACATTGCTTAAATTATAAGGTAAGAAATTTTCTATAGTTAATTGACCACCAATATACAATACTTTAATAGGGGATAAGGATGAAAATGTTAATTGTGATATGGATTTAGCGTCTGTGAACAAATTAGCCGCTCTTTTTAAAACGCTATCTGTGGGTAAATAGTTATAAGTTGCGTAAGTGTTTTTTGTGGTGGTGTGTCTTTTTTCTTGCGTTTGAACGCCTTCTAACAGCCCAGTTTCAAAGCCGGCTTCTATGAAAAAGCCATTTTTCTCGTTCGCTTCTAAAGCGCTGAATAATAAAAGTGGGATGAATAGTTTTCTCATGGTTATCTCTTTTTAGTTTATAGTGCCTTTATTATACAATTTAAGGGGGTTGTTTGTTTGTTTTTTGAAATTTAAAGTTTTTACAAGGGATTAGTGTTTCATATTAAAACAAAATTTTAACAGCAAGCGTTTGTTTAGGGTTAATTTAGCGTTAATTGGGTTGTGTTAATGGAAGTTTGATAGTTAAAATTTGACCCCCCCTTAATTTTTCTAAACAACGCTTTACTTAGCGCACTTCTTTATATCAATATTCCAGTCAGCTCCAGATTTAATTTGATATTTTTGCGCGAAATTATCCATATTCAACGCTACGGAAACATTCAACAAGCTGTTTAAATAAACCAACGGCTGGCTTCTGGCACATCGCCAAAGCTTGCGACATACGGCATTTTCCCTTCGTATTTTTTCTTAGAACCTTTAGAAATCGTTACACACACTATATCGTTTCGTTTGATCCCTGCTTGATTGAGCAATTTATCGCTGATATTGCTCCAAACATTGCCATACTGAATATCCAAAATCGGGATATTACCTTTCACCTCCCCTTTTGTGGCTTTCGCTTTTTGGTAAGGAATTTCAACGACTTTTGGAGGAAGCTCTGGCCCGACCTGCTCGAATGTGATCGCCCCAGAAGCCAAGCGCGCACCGGTGTAAGCATACACATCACGGTAATGGAAAGTATAGGATTTTTCAGAACCTTTCAAGCGGTTAGCTTTTTCATCAATTTCACGCACGCTATCAATCCCCAAAGTTTGCGCTACCAAAGTCAGCGTGCCGTTATCCGGCGAAACAAAATACTGGCCGTTTTTAGTTTTCAATACCACCGATTTACGCTTAGTGCCTACGCCCGGATCAACTACGCTCACAAATACCGAACCTTTTAGTCAATAACTGGCGGTCTGATACAAGCGGTAAGCACCCTCCCAGATGTTATACGGAGGGATTTCGTGCGTTAAATCAAAGATCTTAAGATTGGAATTAACGCTGAAAGCGACGCCTTTCATCGCCGAGACGTCCCCGTCTTTTAGGCTAAAATCTGTTTGTAAAATCAAAGCGTTATCTGCATGAACAGACGACAACCCTATACACGCTGATAAAAACAACGCTGAAATCGTTTTTCTCATCTGTATTATTTCCTAAATAACAAAAGCGGAGTGAAGCGTTTTCTCATGGTTATCCTTCGTTGGATTAAAGTGTTTTTATTATACAATTTAAGGGGATTGTTTGTTTGTTTTTCACAATTTAAAGTTTTTATAAGGGATTAAAATTTCATATTGAAACAAAATTTTAAAAATAAGCGTTTGTTTTAGGGCTAATTTAGCATTAATTAGGCTCTCTTAAGGGGATAGGGGGTTTTATTTAAAACGCAATATCGCCAATGTTTTCACTATTCTCTATATAGTATTTAAAACGCTCTTTTTCTAATTCGTTTTTTAGGATTTGTTGTTCTTCTAAAAGCAGGCGTTTTTGATCTTCTAGGGTGTTGATTTTACGGCTAATATAATAGATATTATTGCTTAAATAGATTTTAGGCGCTAATAAGGCTAAAAACGCGCCCCCAAAAACCAATACCCCTATTAAATTCATTAGAGAAAGACCATGCGAATTTTCATTTGCAGTTCCAGCGAATAATTCTTTCTTTTCGTCCTCTTCTATGCGTATAAAGCGTTCTTTTTCGTTTGAAGAATGGTTTTTTATACTCATGGCTTACTCATGGCTTAAATTGGAACACCCTCATTTTAGCGCTTCGTGAACGCCTGTTATTTTTAATTTCTTCTGGGCTTGGAGTGATGGGCTTTTTGGTTAAAATTGCGCCTAAAGCGTGATTGTTAGAGCAAGTGCATTTGAAACTTGAAGGATCGCAAATGCAATTTTTAGCGTAATCTTTGAAAGCGTTTTTCACTAACGCGTCTTCTAAAGAATGAAAAGAAATCACGCACAAAATCGCTCCCTTAAGGTTTCTAGCGCATTGTAAAAACTCTTTTAACTCTTCTAATTCGCTATTGACTTCTATGCGGATGGCTTGAAACACCAAAGTCGCTGGATGGATTTTTTTATTTTTAGAAAAAGAGCTTAAAAACTCGCTCAAATCCTTAGCGTCTTTAAAGGGTTTTTTAGCGCGCCTTTCTGCAATTTTGTGGGCGATTTTTTTGTATTCTTTGATTTCGCCATAGTCTTTAAAGATTTTTTCTAACGCCACTACGGAATAAGAGTTGATGACTTTTTGAGCGTTCAAATCGCTCTCTAAATCCATACGCATATCCAGAGCGTGCGAGTGGAAATTAAACCCTCTGTTATCATCATCAAGCTGCAAAGAGCTCACCCCTAAATCCACTAAAACCCCTTTAATCTCCTTGTCATGCGTTTCTAGGGCTTCTTTAAAGCGTTTGGCAAACCCCCCACTTAAGAGATTATAACGCCCTTCAAAGGCTTTCAATCGTTCTTTAGCGATTTCTTGAGCGAATTTATCCTTATCAATGCCAATGAGTTTTAGGTGCGGTTTTTGGGATAGAATCGCTTTAGAATGCCCTCCTAACCCTAAAGTGCAATCAATCAAAACCCCTTCTTCTAAAGGCACGAACGCTTGCAAAACTTCTTGCAACAAAACGCTTTGGTGCAAACTCTCTATTTCTTGCAAACAACCCCCTTAAAACCCTTAGATGAATTTTCCAAATGCCTACTCAATGGTATTGGTTTTGTTGGTTACGCTTAAAAGTTTCTTTATGATCAACCTCAGCTTTCAATCTTATCTTTTTAAGATGCAAAAACCCAAATTAAAATCCTTTTTATAAAGACTAAAAAGGGCTTAAAGATACCCTTTTAAAGGGTTTAAAAAGTGTAGTTATACCCTAAATAAAGCGAATAATCCCGTTTCAAATGGTAATAAAGATTAGTAGCGTTAGGACCCGCGCTCAAAAACTTGTTGATGAGTAGCGGCACTCTCACGCCAAACTCCACGCCATTATGCTTGTAGATATTGGCTCTCACCCCAAAATTCAACCATACCTGAAAAGCGACGGTTGAAGTGTTGGTGCTATAAGGAGCGTTAGGGTTACAATAAGTAGGGGTGCAAACATCAGGACCTTTAGCTTCAACGATTTGCTCTTTCCAATAGTTTGCCGCTGAGCTTTTCCAAGTGTTACCGCCGATAGCGACCCCACCAAAAATACCAAAAGAAGCGTTGTCTTTATCAATAATATCAGCTAACAAATCGCTCCCCACACCCCAAGAAACCATATCCAACTGGATTTTATTAGGTGCATAAACTTGCTTGCCTAAATCGGCATGCCCGTAATCAAAAAGCCCATACACTCTAAAACCAAACCACTTGCTTGTCATATCCAACGACTTGAACTGGAAGAACTTCTTATAACCCACATTCAACCCAAAACCATTCAAAGCCCCATTAGCGTATTTGGAGTGCCAATTGATATTGGTGCCTCCTGGATTATGCTTATTAGCGGTAAGACCTGGGGGGCAACCTACAACACTCCCCGTGCAATCCCCTGTATTATAAATATTGCTATTCAAACGGGCTTGTCCAAGCTGATAATTAGTCCCTATATAAACACCATCACCTTCGGCTAACAACGAAGAGCTTAAAACTGCGGATAGAAGCCCTAAAGCTACAAACTTTTTCATAAATTCCATTCCTTTACATTCCTATCTTTAAAATTGTCTCATAAAATAATAGCATGTTTATCCTTAATCAAGCAAATATTTTTAACTCTTATGAATAAGAAATGATAATAAAACCATTCTTTTTTGAAGTATAATAGCTCCTTTTAATCCATTTTCTTATTTTAAGGAAACTCTTGCAACATAAAACCATTATGGATAAGATCATTATTCAAGGGGCTAGGGAAAATAATCTCAAAAATATCTTTTTAGAAATCCCTAAAAACCAATTTGTTGTTTTTACCGGATTGAGCGGTTCGGGTAAATCCACTCTGGCGTTTGACACTTTATACGCTGAAGGCCAAAGGCGTTATTTAGAGAGTTTGTCCAGCTATGCTAGGCAATTTTTAGACAAAGTGGGTAAGCCTAATGTGGATAAGATTGAAGGCCTAACCCCAGCGATCGCTATTGATCAAAAAACCACTTCTAAAAACCCCAGATCCACTGTGGGGACGATCACTGAGATTTATGATTATTTAAGGTTGCTGTTTGCAAGGGTTGGGGAGCAATTTTGCCCCACATGTTTAGAACCCATTAGTTCTATGAGCGCGAGCGATATTATTTCTCAAATCTGTCATTTAGAAGAAAATTCTAAAATCATTATTCTTGCCCCCATTATTAAAGATAAAAAAGGTTCGTTTAACGATAAATTAGAGAGTTTGCGTTTAAAAGGGTATGTGAGGGCTTTTGTTGATGGGGTGATGGTGCGTTTAGATGAAGAAATCCATTTGCACAAAACCAAAAAACACACCATTGAAGCGGTGGTGGATAGGGTGGTTATCAATAGCGAAAATGCTTCACGGATCGCTAGTGCAGTAGAAAAAGCCCTTAAAGAAAGCTATGGGGAATTAGAAGTGGAAATCTTGCAAGACAACGCGCCAAGCATCAGAAAGCATTACAGCGAGCATAAGGCATGCTTTAAATGCAAGATGAGTTTTGAAGAATTAGAGCCTTTGAGTTTTTCTTTCAATTCGCCTAAAGGGGCGTGCGAGAGCTGTTTGGGTTTGGGGACAAAATTTAGCTTAGATATTAGTAAGATTTTAGATCCTAACACGCCTTTAAATCAAGGAGCGATTAAAGTCATTTTTGGGTATAACCGCAGTTATTACGCTCAAATGTTTGAAGGCTTTTGCGAATATAATGGCATTGACAGCGCGCTTTGTTTTAATGAATTGGATAAAGAACAACAAGACGCTCTTTTGTATGGGAATGGCACTGAAATCAGCTTTCATTTTAAAAATAGCCCCTTGAAACGCCCTTGGAAAGGCATTATCCAAATCGCTTATGACATGTTTAAAGAGCAAAAAGATTTGAGCGATTACATGAGCGAAAAAACTTGTTCTTCATGCAAGGGGCATCGTTTGAAAGCTTCAAGTTTGAGCGTCCAAGTCGCTGGCTTGAAAATGGCGGATTTTTTAACTAAACCCATTGAAGAAGTCTATCACTTTTTTAATGATCCCACGCATTTTAGCTATCTTAACGAGCAAGAAAAAAAGATCGCTGAACCTATTTTAAAAGAGATTTTAGAAAGGGTGTTTTTTTTATACGATGTGGGGTTAGGGTATTTGACTTTAGGGAGGGATGCACGAACGATTAGCGGAGGGGAGAGCCAAAGGATACGAATCGCTAGCCAAATCGGGAGTGGTTTGACAGGGGTTTTGTATGTTTTAGACGAGCCTAGCATTGGCTTGCATGAAAAGGACACGCTCAAACTCATCAACACCCTTAGGAATTTACAAAAAAAGGGGAACACGCTCATTGTCGTAGAGCATGATAAAGAGACGATTAAGCATGCGGATTTTGTTGTGGATATTGGGCTAAAGGCTGGAAGGCATGGGGGCGAAGTGGTTTTTAGCGGGAGCGTGAAAGAGTTATTGCAAAATAACCATTCTACCGCTTTGTATCTCAACGGCACTAAAAAGATTGAACGCCCCAAATTTGAACCCCCTAAAGAAAAGCATTTTTTAGAAATTAAAAATGTCAATATCAATAACATTAAGAATTTGAGCGTTCAAATCCCCTTAAAACAATTAGTGTGCATTACGGGGGTGAGCGGGAGCGGTAAAAGCTCGCTGATCTTACAAACCCTTTTACCCACCGCTCAAACCCTTTTAAACCATGCTAAAAAAACTCAAAGCTTGAATGGGGTGGAGATTGTAGGGTTGGAGCATTTGGATAAAGTGATTTATTTGGATCAAGCTCCCATAGGCAAAACCCCACGAAGCAACCCTGCCACTTACACAGGGGTGATGGATGAAATCAGGATTTTATTTGCTGAGCAAAAAGAAGCTAAAATTTTAGGCTATAGCGCGAGCCGTTTTAGCTTTAATGTTAAAGGAGGGCGGTGCGAGAAATGCCAAGGCGATGGGGACATTAAAATAGAAATGCACTTTTTGCCTGATGTGTTAGTCCAATGCGATAGCTGTAAGGGCGCTAAATACAACCCTCAAACTCTAGAAATCAAGGTGAAAGGCAAATCCATTGCTGATGTGTTGAACATGAGCGTAGAAGAGGCTTATGAATTTTTCGCTAAATTCCCTAAAATCGCCGTGAAGTTAAAAACGCTTATAGATGTGGGCTTGGGCTATATTACTTTAGGGCAAAACGCTACGACTTTAAGTGGGGGGGAGGCTCAAAGGATCAAATTAGCTAAAGAATTGAGTAAAAAAGACACAGGCAAAACCCTTTATATTTTAGATGAGCCTACTACCGGTTTGCATTTTGAAGACGTGAATCACCTTTTACAGGTTTTGCACTCTTTAGTGGTGTTAGGCAATTCCATGCTAGTGATTGAGCATAATTTAGACATTATCAAAAACGCTGACTACATTATAGACATAGGTCCTGATGGGGGGGATAAGGGCGGGAAAGTCATTGCGAGCGGCACGCCTTTAGAAGTGGCAAAAAATTGCGAAAAAACCCAAAGCTACACGGGAAAATTTTTAGCTTTGGAATTGAAATAGCTTGCATTTGTTTGTAGAAACGATGTAGGGCTGAAAATAACAGACAGCTAAATTTAGATAAGCAGAGGCGCTATTGCGTCATGGTTTCAAAATTATAAGGCTAGCGGCAACAATAACCATTGATTATATAAATAAAAGCTAGCAAAGAAGCCATGTCTTTAAAATCCATTGCATGAGAGTTTGAAAAATGAGAAAATATTAAGGAAAACAGAGGCTATTGGAACACTCCCTAACCATTACCGAAGCGACACCAACTATAGCGTTTCAAACCTTTATAAAATAGCGAGAGTGAGCCACCGTTCCTCCTTATGGCTCAATTACAAGGGGTAGGTTTGGGAACCCCTAAACTCACTGAACTTAATCCTACACAAAAATTATTAATAGAATGAGAGCCACGAAATTAAGAAAAATAGGGGCGAAAGTTAAATCATCATTAAGTGGTTAGCAATTATAGATTATCTAGAGAGAAGCATGCGATTTTTTCTACTCCGCAAGCCATTACAAAAGAAAAGGCATTTAATTCTTTAGACTCTCTTTCAAGCTAATCCTACTATAAATGAGTTTAAAACACAATAAGCACACTAATAAAAAATGGGGTTTTAGTTACTTTATTATAAAAACTTATTTTTAAGGAGAGAGTGTTTTGAATAATTATCCCCCTTAAAACCCCCTAACTCCCTACCTTTCCAAAAACAAATCTTTCTCTTGGATTTCTGATCCTTCGCTTAAAATCGCCGCTCTCTCCACCACTCCTAAAAGCTCTCGCACATTCCCATGCCAAGAGTATTCTAAAAGGCGTTTTGCGGCGTTTTTTGAAAAAGATTTTGACCCCAAATGATACGCATCGCACACTTCTTTAAGCTTGATTTCAGCAATGGGCAAAATCTCTTCTACCCTCTCTCTTAAAGGCGCGATAGTTATAGGCACGATTTGCAAGCGGAAAAACAAATCTTCTCTAAATTCTTTTGAAGCGATTTTTTCTTTCATGTTAGCGTTGGTAGCGGAAATGAAACGAACATCAATTTTAACGCTCTTATTATCCCCAAGGCGCGTGATCTCTTTTTCTTGAACCACTCTTAAAAGTTTGCTTTGCAATTGAAGGGGCATTTCAGCGATTTCATCTAAAAAGATCGTGCCTTTATTAGCGCTCTCAAAAAGCCCCATTTTAGGCGCTGTGGCGTCCAGGAACGCCCCTTTTTGATACCCAAAAAGCTCGCTTTCTAATAAATGCTCTGGGATTGCGGACATGTTGATCGCTATAAAAGGGTGTTTGGAGCGATGCGAATGCTGGTGGATGAAATGAGCAAAAACCTCCTTACCCACCCCGCTTTCGCCTAATAGCATGACATTAGCGTCCGTGCTTGCGACTTTTAAGGCTTGCCGTTTGCTCTCTTCTAAAGCTTTTGAAGCGGCTAAAAAGCTGTGTTTGTGTGGTTTTTTTAAAGGTTTTTCTAAAGGGTGTTTTTTTTGAAATTCTAAAACTTTTTTGGTGCGATAGATAGACTCTAAAAGCAATTCTGGTTTAAAAGGCTTTTGGAAAAAGTCTTTCACGCCTAAACGAATGGAATCAATGGCTTTATTCAAGGTCGCATTACCGGTAATCACAATGGATTCATACTTGCCTTCTAAAAGGCGTAAAAATTCTAAGCCGTCCATATGGGGCATGTTAATATCCGTGATGACTAAATCAAAGCTTTCATCTAACTTGGCTAAAGCGTCTTTAGGGTTTTTAAAACTCACAATCTCTAAATCGTCCTGAAGCTCAAAAAAAAGCTCCAGGCTTTTACGCATGTTAATATCATCTTCTACAATGGCGATTTTCATTCTTCTTCCTTTCTAAAAATATCTAAAAACAGCGCATCTCCCACTAAACTCGCTCTAACGCTTAAGGCTTTGAGATCAAGAATGCTCGTGGTAGTGGTGCCGTTTTTATAGCTGTGATCATAATGCGTGATAGCGACTTGGCTTTTTAAAATGCAGTCTATGACTCGCTCTTTTTCTTTTTTTAACGCTATTTCTAAAAGGAAGCGTTCTAGCTTCATTTGGAGCAAAGAGTCTTTCAAATCGGGTGGGTTGCGAGTGATGATGGAGCAACGATAGTCTAAAACATAGGGGGCTGTTTTAATGCGGCTAACGATAGGCTTAGAGACAGAATACTCTTCGCCCATCACTCTGGAATCAACGATTTTCAAGCGGTACGAAATTAAAAATTCTTGATCTTCTAGGGGGCTGAGAGCATGCAAAGAAACCCCTAAAAAATACAATAAAAAATAACAGAATGAAAAGAAACGCATCACTCAAACAAATTTTGTGCACGTGAGATTTCTAAATTTTCTGGCTCTTCTTCTTTAGGGCAAGAATTGACATACATGACTTTATCGGCGGTGTTTATGAGTTTTACCCCACTGGCATTTCTTCTGGTTTCTCTAATGTCTTTAATGGAAACTCTGATCATTTTCGCGCTTGCAGTAAGGATCATCAAATCCAAATTTTCATCATCCACGCTGATAACGCCCACTAGATTGCCGGTTTTTTGAGTGAGCTTCATGCCAATGACCCCCTTACCTCCACGAGATTGCTCTCTATACGCTTCGGCTAAAGTTTGCTTGCCAAGCCCGTTCTCGCTCACGCTCAAAAGCTTGTTGCTATCATCGTTAATAACGACCGCACTGACAACAAAATCGTTTTCATTCAGCTTGATCCCTATAACCCCACGAGTAGTTCTTTCAATCTCGCGCACATCTTCTAAAGGGAATTTAATGAAAATGCCCAAATGCGATGCGATGAGCAAATGCTTAGCGTTTTTATCCACAACTTTTGCACTCACTAATTCATCGCCTTCATCTAAAACAATCGCTCTGATACCACAACTCCTGTTGCTTTCAAATTCGCTCAAATTGGTGCGCTTCACCACACCATTTTTCGTGAAGAAGGCTAAAGAGCGTTCATCGCTAAAGTCTTTGGTGCTTAGAGTCGCCATGATCTTTTCATCCGGAGCGAGCGAGATTAAATTCACAACGGCTTTACCCATAGCGATCCGGCTCGCTTCTGGGATTTTATAGACTTTCAAATGATACAATTGCCCCTTATTGGTGATAAAGAGCAAAATATCATGCGTGTTAGCCACAAAAAAGTTTTCAATGAAATCGTCTTCATAAGTGCTGCCTGAAAGCTTGCCTTTACCGCCACGATTTTGCTTTTCATAAGCTTTTAAAACCACTCTTTTCACATAGCCTTTATAGCTCATGCTCACCACCATAGGCTCATTAGCGATCAAATCTTCTATATCAATATTTTCATACGATTCTTGAATTTCAGTGCGCCTTGGAGAAGAAAATTGCTCTTTGACTTCTAAAAGCTCTGTTTTGACGACCTCATTCAAGCGATCTTCGCTCTTTAAAATGCCATTGAGATCATCAATAAGCTCTAATAAGTTTTGGTATTCTTCTTTGATCTTATCCCTTTCAAGACCTGTTAAGCGCTGCAAACGCATTTCTAAAATGGCTTTGCTTTGGATTTCGCTCAAAGTGAAACGCTCCATTAAGGCGTTTTTAGCCGCTTCTGGGCTTTGGCTTGTTTTAATGAGTTGCACGATTTCATCAATATTGTCCAAGGCGATCAAATAGCCCTCTAAAATATGCGCTCTAGCCTTAGCCTTTTCTAATTCAAAAATCGTGCGTCTTATAATAATGGTTTTTCTGTGGTTTAAGAAAAGGCGCAACAACTCTAAAAGCGTGAAAATCTTAGGCTCTTTATTATAAATAGCGAGTAAAATAATGCTAAAAGTGGTCTCCATAGTGGTGAGTTTGTAGAGGTGGTTTAAGACAATTTCACTCATCGCGTCTCTTTTTAATTCAATCACCACTCTAATGCCCTCTCTATCGCTCTCATCGCGAACTTCGCTAATGCCTTCAATTTGCTTTTCTCGCGCTAAATCGCTGATTTGTTCCACTAATTTGGCTTTATTGGTTTGAAAAGGCATTTCATCTAAAACGATGATTTCTTTATTTTTCGTTTTTTCCACATGCACTTTAGCCCGCACTTTCACGCGCCCTCGCCCCGTTTTATAGGCTTCAACAATACCCGCCTTGCCATAAATGATCCCACCGGTGGGAAAGTCAGGTCCTTTGACAAATTCTAAGATTTCATCTAATTTAGCGTTAGGGTTTTCTAAGACATGCGCTAAAGCGTCTATGATTTCATCAATTCTGTGGGGGGGGATAGAAGTCGCCATCCCTACGGCGATCCCATTAGCCCCATTGACTAAAAGGTTAGGCAGACGGCTTGGTAGAATATCTGGCTCTTTTAAGGTATCGTCATAATTAGGCACAAAATCAATGGTGTCTTTATCAATATCCCTTAAAATTTCTTCACTCGCCTTAGTCATTCTGGCTTCAGTGTAACGCATCGCTGCGGCGTTATCGCCATCAATAGAGCCAAAGTTGCCCTGCCCATCCACTAATTCCAAACGCATAGAAAAATCTTGCGCCATTCTCACTAGCGCATCATAAACCGCATTATCGCCATGGGGGTGGTATTTACCAATCACATCACCTACGATCCTAGCGCTTTTTTTATAAGCGACTTTGGAAGTAAGGTCTAATTCATGCATCGCATACAAAATACGCCTATGCACAGGCTTTAAGCCATCTCTAGCGTCCGGTAAAGCGCGCCCTATGATCACGCTCATGGAATAAGCTAAATAGCTCTCTTCAATAGAAGAATCAATCCCCACTTCTACAATATTTTTTGTTTCATTGACTGAATTATCTTGGACTGAATTATCTTGCATGTGTCTCCCTAAAATTTAATTAAAATAAAGCGTTAAAAGATAACGCCCCCAAATCAAAGCCCAAAAAATAAGCCCTATCAGTTGGGCTGCACTTACCATGTCTTTAGCCTTTTTGGCTAATGGGTGGAACTCGGTGCCAGTAAAATCCACAGCCTTTTCAATAGAGCTATTGATGAGTTCAACCACCACAGATAAAAAGCAAGGTAAGATCAATAGCCCCCATTCTAAAAAATCTTTAGCTAAATAGCTCGCTAGAACGATACAGAAAAGAGCCAAGATGGCAATTTGCCTGAACGCACTCTCTTCAGCCCATGCGCATTTAAGCCCGTCTTTAGAATAAAAAAGGGCTTTAAAAAGGCGTTTAAACCCTTTAGCTTTGGGGGGGACTTTGAAATCACTCATGGCTTATTTTGTAAGATTGAAAGAAATTCACGCTAAGGCTTTCTAACAAATCGTTAAAAGTTAGCTTGGTGTTGTCTTTAGCTTGGGCGTTAAGAGCGATTTGGGATCGTTTGTCTTTAGCCATAGAAACAAAGGCTTGCAACAATCCTTTAAAATTTTGTTGGAGCGCTGTATTGTCTTTAAAACGGGATTGGAACAAGGTCATAAAATAGTTTTCTAAAGAAGCTAACGCGCTTTCATAAGAGACGCTAGGGGTTTGAGAGCGCAAGCTAAAATAAGGGGAAAAAAAGCCCAAGCTCTCTTTATTTTGGTGGTAAAAGGACTCTAAAACATTTTTAAGATGGCGCGCTTGGATAGAAACGCTCAACTTTGGCGCTAAAAAACGCAGTTTGTCTTGCAACTCTTCTATGGCTTTAGCGTCTTTAGAACTCAAGGTTTTAAAAATATTTTTAAGGGAGAGATTTTCTTGAGTCTCCATTAAACCCTCTTGAAAAAAAGTGTAAGCAAGGATATTTTCCGCATTAGTCAAATCGCATTTTAAATTATCGTTTAAGGTTTTTTCATCTAAAGCGTTGAATGTTAAAGAGCAATTCAAGCGCGTGGGTTTCATTTTTTCTAATAAGATATTCAAATCTTTTAGGGGGATTTGGCTGATTTTTTGCTGAATATCTTGTTCTAAAATAGGGGATTTGATTTGAGAATGGACAGAAAGAGTAAGAGAGCTTTTATCTAAAGAATTGAGCTTGATACTCAAATTTTTAAAATCCATAATAGGGGAGTTTTGAGGATCTAAAAAACTGATCTCTTTAGAAGTGCATGCAATTTTAAAAAACCCTTCGCATTCAAAAGGAGCGCCTACAATCCCCATGCCCTTAATTTGGGGGCGTTGATCTAAATAAGCGTTAAGATAAGCGGTTAAAGATTTTTTAACCGACATGCTGGTAAAGAAGATAAACACCCCTAAAAGCACGCAAATTAAAGCCCCAATAACCACCATCCAAGACATGAATTTTTTAGTCAAAAACACCCTTTATTGAAAGCATAATTTCCCTAATTGTAGCATAATCGCGCTTAAAATTAAAGAGCGCTTGAGTGAATGCCCCTTTATTATTGAGAATAGACGATAAAGAATCGTGCGACAATCATTAAACGCTAAAATAATATTTTTGTGAAAAAAATAAACGGATCGCCCTCAATTCAAAACAGAACCTAAAACAAAATCCAACCTGTTAGGGCGTCAATTATCTAAAAGTGATACTATGATGAGCAAATCAACTTAAAGGCAAAGACATGAATGAAGTGGTTATAGTGGCGGCAAAGCGTAGCGCTGTAGGGAGTTTTCTAGGCTCTCTAAAGAATGTAGGCGCTAGAGAAATGGGTGTTTGCGTGCTTAAAGACGCTTTGAATGCGAGCTCTCTTAAGCCTAGCGATGTGGATTCTGTCATTTTAGGCAATGTTTTAGGCGCTGGTTTGGGTCAAAATATCGCTAGGCAGATCCAACTAGATTCTGGCATCCCTAATGACAGAAACGCTTTTAGCGTCAATATGGTTTGCGGATCGTCTATGAAAGCTATCCAATTAGCGCATGATAGCATTGTGCTTGGGCGCGATGAAGTGGTGGTGTGCGGTGGCGTGGAAAACATGAGCGCAGCGCCTTATCTGTCGTTTGACATGCGAGAGGGGAAAAGAATGGGGAATACGAACATGATAGATTCCATGATACATGACGGATTGTGGGATGCGTTCAATGATTACCACATGGGGATCACCGCTGATAATGTCGCTCAAGCATACCACATAAGCCGAGAAGAGCAAGATAATTTCGCGCTCCAATCGCAACTCAAAGCGAGAGCCGCCATTAATGCAGGGAAGTTCCAAGAAGAAATCACGCCTATTGAAATAGCGAATAAAAAAGGCGTGGTGGTTTTTAAAGAAGACGAATACCCTAGAGACACGACGCTAGAATCCCTTGCAAAGCTCAAACCCGCTTTTAAAAAAGACGGATCGGTAACGGCAGGAAATTCATCAGGGATCAATGATGGCGCGAGTATTATCATTTTATGCAGTGCTAAAAAAGCGCAAAAATTGGGGTTAAAAACCATGGCAACTATCAAGGGGTTTGGTTTGGGTGGTTGCAGTCCGGATATAATGGGTATATGCCCTAGCATCGCTATTAAAAACAACCTTAAAAATGTCAAAATGAATCTCAATGACATCCATCTTTTTGAACTCAATGAAGCCTTTGCCGCGCAAAGCATCGCCGTGTTAAAAGAACTTGAATTAAACCCCAATATCGTGAACGTGAATGGAGGTGCAATAGCCATTAGCTACCCTATTGGCGCGAGCGGCGCTAGGATACTGGTTACTCTCTTACACGAGATGAAGCGTAGCGGTCATGGCGTGGGTTGTGCGTCATTGTGTGTGGGTGGCGGTCAAGGGCTATCAGTGGTAGTGGAACAAAAATAAGGAGAATGAGATGAACAAGGTTATAACCGATTTAGACAAAGCGTTGAGCGGATTAAAAGACGGGGACACTATTTTAGTGGGCGGTTTTGGGCTGTGCGGGATACCCGAATACGCCATTAATTATATTTATAAGAAAGGCATTAAGGATTTGATTGTCGTGAGCAATAATTGCGGCGTTGATGACTTTGGGTTGGGTATTCTTTTGGAAAAAAAGCAGATTAAAAAGATTATCGCTTCGTATGTGGGGGAAAATAAGATTTTTGAATCGCAAATGTTGAATGGAGAAATTGAAGTCGTTTTGACACCGCAAGGCACGCTGGCTGAAAACTTGCGCGCTGGAGGGGCTGGGATACCCGCTTACTACACCCCAACAGGGGTTGGGACTTTGATCGCTCAAGGCAAGGAATCAAGGGAGTTTAACGGCAAGGAATATATTTTAGAAAGAGCGATAACGGGCGATTATGGGCTTATCAAAGCCTATAAAAGCGATACTCTTGGGAACTTGGTGTTTAGAAAAACGGCTAGAAATTTCAATCCTTTGTGTGCGATGGCGTCAAAAATATGCGTCGCTGAAGTGGAAGAAATTGTCCCGACTGGGGAATTAGACCCAGATGAAATACACTTGCCAGGAATCTATGTGCAACACATCTATAAGGGCGAGAAATTTGAAAAACGGATAGAAAAAACCACCACAAGGAGCGCGAAATGAGAGAGGCTATCATTAAAAGAGCGGCAAAGGAATTAAAAGAGGGCATGTATGTGAATTTAGGGATAGGCTTGCCCACGCTTGTGGCTAATGAAGTGAGCGGGATGAATATCGTTTTCCAAAGCGAGAACGGGCTATTAGGGATTGGAGCTTACCCTTTAGAGGGGAGCGTTGATGCGGATCTTATCAATGCAGGAAAGGAAACTATAACCGTGGTGCCGGGCGCTTCGTTTTTCAATAGCGCGGATTCGTTTGCGATGATTCGTGGGGGGCATATTGATTTAGCGATTTTAGGAGGGATGGAAGTCTCACAAAATGGGGATTTGGCTAATTGGATGATCCCTAAAAAGCTCATAAAAGGCATGGGAGGGGCTATGGATCTGGTGCATGGCGCTAAAAAAGTGATTGTCATCATGGAGCATTGCAACAAATACGGGGAGTCTAAAGTGAAAAAAGAATGCTCCTTGCCCTTAACGGGAAAAGGCGTGGTGCATCAATTGATAACGGATTTAGCAGTATTTGAATTTTCCAATAATGCCATGAAATTAGTGGAATTGCAAGAGGGGGTTAGCCTTGATCAAGTGAAAGAAAAAACAGAAGCCGAATTTGAAGTGCATCTATAGCTTATAAAAGGGGGTGTTTATGTTTTTATTAAGGCATTTGACTTCAGCGTGCGTGTTTTTAGCGTCTAAATGTTTGCCGGACTCCTTTGTCTTGGTCACTCTTTTATCGTTTATCGTGTTTGTTCTTGTTTATGGTTTGACAGGGCAAGATGCTTTTTCTGTCATTTCTAGTTGGGGGAATGGCGCTTGGACGCTTTTAGGTTTTTCTATGCAAATGGCCCTCATTTTGGTGTTGGGTCAGGCTCTAGCTAGCGCTAAATTAGTCCAAAAACTTTTAAAATATCTAGCGTCTTTACCTAAAGGGTATTATACAGCTTTATGGTTGGTTACTTTTCTATCGTTAATTGCTAATTGGATCAACTGGGGTTTTGGCTTAGTGATTAGCGCGATTTTTGCAAAAGAGATCGCCAAAAATGTTAAAGGGGTGGATTACAGGCTGCTTATTGCTAGCGCTTATTCGGGTTTTGTCATCTGGCATGGGGGTTTATCAGGATCTATCCCTTTAAGCGTTGCCACCCAAAATGAAGATCTATCCAAAATAAGCACTGGGGTGATTGAAAAAGCTATTCCTATCAGTCAGACGATTTTTTCTGCTTATAATTTAATCATTATAGGAATCATTCTTATAGGGTTACCCTTTTTAATGGCAATGATCCACCCTAAAAAAGAAGAAATCGTTGAGATTGACGCAAAGCTTTTAAAAGACGAATACAAGGAAACAGAACTCATTAATCACCAACAAGATAAAACGATCGCGCATTTTTTGGAAAACAACGCTTTGCTTTCTTATCTTTTGGTTTTTTTGGGTTTTGGGTATCTTGGTATTTATTTTTTTAAAGGGGGAGGGATGAGTTTAAACATTGTCAATACGATTTTCCTTTTTTTAGGGATTTTGCTCCATAAAACCCCTTTAGCTTATGTGAAAGCGATCAATCATTCCGCTAGGAGCGTGGCTGGGATTTTACTCCAATTCCCTTTTTACGCTGGGATTATGGGAATGATGGCAAGCCATAGCGTGGGGGGGCATTCTTTAGCGCAAATGCTTTCTTTAGCCTTCACGCACATCGCTAATGAAAAAACTTTCGCGCTCATGACTTTTTTGAGCGCGGGGATTGTCAATATTTTTATTCCGTCTGGCGGAGGGCAATGGGCGATTCAAGCTCCTATCATGCTTCCGGCTGGGCAGAGCTTGGGCGTGGATCCGGGCGTGGTTTCTATGGCTATCGCTTGGGGAGACGCTTGGACAAATATGATACAGCCTTTTTGGGCTTTGCCCGCTTTAGCCATTGCAGGTTTGGGCGCTAAAGATATTATGGGCTATTGCGTTTTGACTTTAATTTTTGTAGGTACTAGTCGTGTGTGGGGTGTTTTATTTTTTAGTGTGAGTTTTTTATGCCTAAAACCATGCTCTTTTCAATGGGTAAAGTTTTCTCTTTTTATCTCTTAAACGCCCTTGTAATTAAGTCTTATTTCGTTACAATAACCCCACAATAACCTAAGGAAGTGTTTTGTTTTTCAAATTTATTTTATGTTTATCATTAGGAATGTTTGCATGGGCAAAAGAGGATATTCCTACCCCATTAACGCCCTCTAAACGCTATTCTATCAATTTGATGACTGAAAATGATGGTTATATCAACCCTTACATTGATGAGTATTATACCGCAGGCAATCAAATAGGCTTTTCTACTAAAGAGTTTGATTTTTCTAAAAATAAAGCGATGAAATGGTCTTCGTATTTGGGGTTTTTCAATAAAAGCCCTAGGGTTACTCGTTTTGGTATTTCTCTCGCCCAAGACATGTATACCCCTTCGCTTAAAAACAGAAAACTGGTGCATTTGCATGACAACCACCCTTATGGGGGGTATTTGAGGGTGAATTTGAATGTGTATAACCGCCATCAAACTTTTATGGAGTTATTCACGCTTTCTTTAGGCACGACAGGGCAAGATTCTTTGGCCGCTCAAACACAGCGTCTCATTCATAAATGGAGCTCATGATCCCCAATTTTATGGCTGGAACACGCAGCTCAAAAACGAATTTATCTTTGAATTGCACTACCAATTGCTCAAAAAAGTCCCCCTTTTAAAGACTCGTTTTTTTTCTATGGAGTTAATGCCTGGGTTTAATGTGGAATTGGGTAATGCGAGGGATTATTTCCAACTCGGCTCGCTCTTTAGGGCTGGGTATAACCTGGACGCTGATTATGGTGTCAATAAGGTCAATACCGCTTTTGATGGGGGCATGCCTTATAGCGATAAATTTTCTATCTATTTTTTTGTAGGGGCTTTTGGGCGCTTCCAACCTCTTAACATCTTCATTCAAGGCAATAGCCCTGAAACTAGAGGCATTGCTAATTTGGAATACTTTGTTTATGCCAGTGAAATAGGAGCGGCTATGATGTGGCGTAGCCTCAGGGTGGCTTTTGCGATCACTGATATTAGTAAAACCTTTCAATCCCAGCCTAAGCACCATCAAATCGGCACTTTAGAATTGAATTTCGCTTTTTGATTTAATATCAGTTTAATATTTTTTCTTCCTAATATATATATATATATATATGGTATTTTTTTTGAATGAACTTATTACTATTCTTCACTTTATGCACCAAATTTTCACATTGTTATTGATTGGCTTTAGAAAAAAAAAAAATGATCTCCATTTTAAAATTTGTCCTACAATTCAAACAGGTTACCTCGATAGGTTACCTCGAGCAACACTTTAATACAAGGAGTCTCAAATGAAAGACGCAAGAGTTCAGGTGATGGGTATTGATGCCGGTGGCACCATGACGGACACATTTTTTGTGAAAGAAAATGGCAGTTTCGTAGTCGGTAAAGCCCAAAGCAACCCAGAAGATGAGAGTTTAGCTATTTATAATAGCTCGCAAGACGCTTTATCGCACTGGCAATCGGATGTGAGTAAGGTTTATCCAGAGTTGGTCACTTGCGTGTATTCTGGCACGGCGATGCTCAATCGGGTCGTCCAAAGGCGCGGGATGGAAGTGGTACTGATTTGCAATAAGGGTTTTGAGCAAATGCATTCTATGGGCAGAGCGTTGCAATCCTACTTGGGGTATGCGCTAGAAGAAAGGTTGCATATCAACACGCACAAGTATGATGATCCGCTGATTCCTTTAAAAAGGATTAGAGGCGTTACAGAAAGAACCGATGTCAAGGGGCAAGTGGTTATCCCAGTGCGCCAAGAAGAGGTTAAAATCGCTGTTAAGGAGCTTTTAGAAGCGGGTGCGAAAGCCATTGTGATTTGCTTGTTGCAATCTCATAAAAACGCTGAAAGCGAGCGGATCGTTAGAGATATAGCGTTAAAAGAGATTGAAAAATTGGGTAAAAATATTCCTGTGTTCGCTTCGGTGGATTACTACCCTCAAAGAAAAGAAAGCCACAGAATGAACACCACTATCTTAGAAGCTTATGCGGCTGAGCCAAGCAGGCAAACCCTCTCTAAAGTCAGCAACCGCTTCAAAGAGCATGGTGCTAAATTTGATCTTCGTGTGATGGCAACGCATGGAGGCACTATTAGTTGGAAAGCTAAAGAACTCGCTAGGACTATTGTGAGCGACCCTATTGGAGGCGTGATCGGATCTAAATTGCTAGGCGAAACGCTGGGTTATGACAATATTGCATGCAGCGATATTGGCGGCACGAGCTTTGATATGGCGCTTATCGTTAAGAGCAATTTCAACATCGCTTCTGACCCTGATATGGCGCGCCTTGTTTTATCTCTACCGCTTGTGGCTATGGATTCCGTTGGTGCGGGTGCGGGGAGTTTTGTGCGCATTGATCCACACAGCCGATCGGTCAAACTAGGTACTGACAGCGCGGGGTATAGAGTTGGCACTTGCTGGAAAGACAGCGGTTTAGACACGGTTTCAGTAACCGATTGCCATATTGTTTTAGGCTATTTGAACCCGGATAATTTCTTAGGCGGTTTGATTAAATTAGATGTGGATAGGGCTAAAAAACACATTAAAGAACAAATCGCTGATCCGCTAGGCATTAGCGTAGAAGATGCGGCTGCGGGTGTGATTGAGTTGCTTGATTTGGAGCTTAAAGAATACTTGCGATCCAACATTAGCGCTAAAGGGTATAGCCCATCTGACTTTGCGTGCTTTTCGTATGGTGGTGCAGGACCTGTTCACACTTATGGCTATACAGAAGGCTTAGGGTTTAAGGATGTGGTAGTGCCTGCATGGGCGGCTGGGTTTAGCGCTTTTGGTTGCGCTTGCGCTGATTTTGAATACAGATACGACAAGAGCGTTGATATTGCTATTCCGCAGTATTCTTCAGACGAGTCCAAAATAGAGGCATGCAAGATCATTCAAGACGCATGGGATGAATTGACTCTCAAAGTGATTGAAGAGTTTAAGATTAATGGATTCTCTGAAAAAGATGTGATTCTAAGACCTGGATACAGGATGCAGTATATGGGGCAATTGAATGACTTAGAGATCACTTCTCCTGTATCAAAAGCTGCAAGCGTGGCTGATTGGGAATAGATTGTCAAAGAATATGAAAAAACCTACGCTCGCGTTTATTCTGAATCAGCGTGTTCGCCAGAGCTTGGCTTTAGCGTGACTGGCGTGATCATGCGTGGTGTTGTGGCTACGCAAAAACCTGTGATTCCGGTTGAAAAAGAGCATGGCGCTACGCCTCCAAAAGAGGCCAAAATAGGCGTTAGAAAATTCTATCGTCATAAGAAATGGGTGGATGCAGATGTGTGGCAAATGGAAAAATTACTGCCTGGAAATGAAGTCATAGGGTCTGCGATCGTGGAATCAGATGCGACCACTTTCGTGATACCCAAAGGCTTTGCGACAAGACTAGACAAACACCAATTGTTCCACTTGAAAGAAATTAAATAAAGGAGTTCAAAATGGCAAATTTATTGAAAAACGGCAAAACTTTAAAACAAGCTAGAGATGAAATCCTAGCCAGGACAGAAAAGACAGGTCATTATAATGGTCTTAAAAAACTAGAGTTTAAAGAAAGAGATCCGATTGGTTATGAGAAAATGTTCTCTAAATTAAGAGGCGGTATCGTGCATGCCAGAGAAACAGCTAAAAGGATTGCTGCAAGCCCTATTGTTGAGCAAGAGGGGGAATTGTGCTTCACGCTTTATAACGCTGTGGGCGATAGCGTGCTGACTTCTACGGGTATCATTATCCATGTAGGCACTATGGGATCGGCTATTAAATACATGGTAGAGAATAATTGGGAAGATAACCCTGGTATCAATGATAAGGATATTTTCACCAATAACGACTGCGCGATTGGGAATGTGCACCCATGCGATATTATGACTCTTGTGCCTATTTTCCACGATGAAAAATTGATTGGGTGGGTAGGCGGTGTTACGCATGTGATTGATACCGGTTCGGTTACTCCAGGATCGATGAGCACCGGGCAGGTTCAAAGATTTGGGGATGGATACATGATCACTTGCCGTAAGACAGGAGCGAATGATGAGAGCTTTAAAGATTGGTTGCATGAATCTCAAAGATCGGTAAGAACGCCTAAATATTGGATTCTAGATGAAAGGACTAGGATTGCAGGATGCCATATGATTAGGGATTTAGTGATGGAAGTCATTAAAGAAGACGGCATTGATTCTTACATGCGATTTATTGATGAGGTGATTGAAGAGGGGAGGAGAGGCCTTATCTCTAGGATCAAATCCATGACCATACCAGGCAAGTATAGAAAGGTAGCGTTTGTGGATGTGCCTTATGCGCATAAGGATATTGGCGTGTGCTCTGAATTTGCTAAGCTAGACACGATCATGCACTCTCCTGTGGAAATCACTATCAATAAAGACGCTACATGGAAATTGGATTTTGATGGTGCGTCCAGGTGGGGATGGCACTCTTTTAATTGCAACCAAGTGTCTTTTACTAGCGGTATTTGGGTGATGATGACTCAAACGCTGATACCCACTTCTCGCATCAATGATGGCGCTTATTTTGCGACTCAATTCAGACTCAAAAAAGGGACTTGGATGAATCCAGACGACAGGCGCACCGGGCATGCTTATGCATGGCATTTCTTGGTATCAGGCTGGAGCGCTTTGTGGAGAGGTTTGTCTCAAGCGTATTACAGCCGAGGGTATTTAGAAGAGGTCAATTCCGGGAACGCTAACACTTCCAATTGGTTGCAAGGCGGTGGTATCAACCAAGATGGAGAAATCCATGCGGTGAATAGCTTTGAGACAAGTTCTTGTGGGACTGGAGCTTGCGCGATAAAAGACGGCTTGAATCACGCAGCGGCTATTTGGAACCCAGAAGGCGATATGGGCGATGTTGAAATTTGGGAAATGGCAGAGCCTCTTCTTTATTTAGGCAGGAATGTCAAAGCCAATACCGGTGGGTATGGGAAATATCGAGGCGGTAATGGGTTTGAAACTTTAAGAATGGTGTGGGGTGCATATGATTGGACCATGTTCTTTATGGGTAATGGCTATATGAATAGCGATTGGGGTATGATGGGGGGCTATCCAGCGGCTAGTGGCTATAGGTTTGAAGCGCACAACACCGATTTAAAAAACAGGATTAAAAATAACGCCAGCTTGCCTTTGGGGGGTGATTTTAACCCAACTGATCGCGATTATGAAAAGCACATTTCTCATGCGTCTCAAGTCAAAAGGGATAAGCAATGCATCACCACCGAGAACTGCTTTGATAATTATGACTTGTATTTGAACTACATCAAAGGCGGTCCTGGATTTGGCGATCCGATTGAAAGGGATTTGAATGCGATTTTAGAAGATCTCAACAGCAAACAGCTATTGCCAGAATACGCTTACAAGGTTTATGGCGCAGTGGTGAGTCAAAATAAAGACGGCGTGTGGGTCGGCGATGAAGCCAAAACGAAGGCCAGAAGAAAAGAAATTCTTGAAAACAGAAAGGCTAGATCCATACCGGTAAAACAATGGATGGAGCAAGAAAGAAACGCTATTCTTGAAAAAGAGGCTTCCAAACAGGTTAAGCACATGTATGCGACTAGCTTTGATCTCTCGCCTAAGTTTTTAAGCGATTTTAAAACATTCTGGAACTTGCCAAAGAGCTGGAGCGTGAAAGAAGATGAGCTTGGCGTATTCACCTATGGATCTAAATACAGGATGGATTTGAGCAAATTGCCTGATGTGCACACAGTTCTGTTGGTTGATGAGAAATAAAGAAAGGAGAATGGTCATGTCAAAATACACACAAGAACAAATTAAAAATTTGGTAGAGGGGAACTTGGATTGGAATACTGTCTTAAAAATGCTTAGCATGCCTAAAGATCATGAAAGGTTTCAAATGTATTTGAAGGTGTTGCAAGATAAGGTAGATTTTGATGACAAAATCGTCTTACCCTTGGTACTGCATTTGTTTGTGGTGCAAGATCCTCAAAAGAAGTGGGTTATTAAGTGTTCATGCAGTCATGCGTTTTGCACTCCAGAGGAGAATTGGAAATTGCATGCAAATATCTATGTGCGCGATACAGCAGAAAAAATGGAAGAGGTGTATCCTAAACTCTTAGCCAGTGATACTCACTGGCAAGTGTATCGGGAGTATATTTGCCCGGATTGCGGCATCCTTTTAGATGTTGAAGCCCCAACTCCTTGGTATCCTGTGATCCATGATTTTGAGCCTGATATAGAGACGTTTTATAAAGATTGGCTAGGCATACAGCCCCCAGAAAGACGCTAAAATCGCTCAATCCTTTTTATGAAGAGGCTTTATGTCTCTTCTTATGCCAAAAATTTGGAGTAGGAATTTGTTTTTAGCGATATGTGTCTAGTAACTTAAGGCTCATTGATGGATATTGGGTTGAATTAAAGGTAGTTTTCCTAAAACCCACAATATCTTAGACAGAACACAAATTTATCATGCATGATTTATCAATGGTATATCCAAACGCTTACAGAGTTTTTTAAAATCTAATAGAATATTGGAATTATTTTTTAGTTCTAAATAAACAATATTTAAATTTTCAAGCTGTTGTTTATTTTGTTCGCTTAAGGTATAAGCTATAAAAATATCCGTATTTCTTGCAATGACCGCATCAGCACTTTCGGGATTGCCTTTACTCATTAATTTAACTTCTACCCTATAAACTTTACTCCTATCCTTATTATAAAGTTTAAAATCTACTTCTCTATCATACTCCAATTTTTTGTCTTTTTTAAAATTAGTTGCGTCAATATGACTTTCTGAAATACCGCAACGCTTGCACAATTCCAGCATTAAAGGCTTTTCAATTCTTTTACCTATCATAGAATATGCGCTTCCCCTTAAAGCAATTTTCTTGGTTGCTAAGGCATTAATAACAAGCAAGCTTTCTTTTAAGTCTAAATTAACACTAATATCCTTATAAGTAATTTTAATATTGATACCTAAATCTGTCATGTTGTCGTTTTCTAAATTCTGCAATATTTCATATAGATATTTTAAATTATTTTGTGCAATATCTAAAACAACTTCTTTAGTAGAAGTCCCATAAGTATTATGTTTTGATATTGGTTCCACACAAAATGGCTATATCTTTTGGATCTTTATTATCCATAACATACTGCTGATACCAACTAAAATCTATAGATTTATCATGCATTTTTGCATAAACAATATCTTTAAAAAAAGATATAGCAAAATCTAAAAACTCTGTGTTGATAATATTTAAAACTACTTCTCTATAATCTTTTCCTTTTAAGAGTAAATCAATCGTATGATTTAAAACTGATTCATTAAAATTCATTTTTAGATTTCCTTAAAACCAAGTTTGATTAGATTTCAAGCGTATTTTGGATGTTGTTCGCATAATAAAGGAATACGCCCCATAGATTTTGCAACCATTCCAAAAGTGCCACTACCGGCAAAAGGGTCGCATACAACTTCATTTTCAAAAGAGTAGTAATTTAGCGCTCTTTCACAAAGACTTTCAGGGAATACTGCCGGATGATCTTTACTAGACTTTGGAGTAATATACCAACAATTAGTGGTTTCTATAGGCAATTCTTTTTTTCCAAATAAAGTATGATTTTGTTTAATTGGTTTTAGTCGTTTTTCAGCTATTTTAATATTTTTATCTAGTAGAAAAGGGGCTTTTTTACGATAAACCAACAAACTTTCACTCACACAATTAGGTTTGTATCCTAAAGGTTTTTTATTTTGCAAATACCCTCCAATACGATTAGGCACACTAAAATCGGGTTTAATCCATAGGATTTCATCTACAAAATAAAATCCATTGTCAATTAAAATTTGATGGAAATCAAAATGAATAGGATAACGCACGCTTTCAAACTCACGCCCAGCTCTCTTGGTAATTATAGGTGAAACATTAATGATAATAAAACGCCCCTCTTCTAACACTCTAAAACAAGCCTTTAAACTTTGAGACATGGCGCTTAGATAATCTTTGTAATTTTTATAATCGCTATAAATTCTAGCATTATAGTAAGGTGGTGAAGTAAAAATAAGATTGACAGAACTAGGAGCGATTTTATTGAGCGTTTGTGCATTATCCCCAACTAATAAAGAAGGTTTTTTAATAATATTTTCTATAATTTTTAAAGGTGGTTTTTTGGCGTGGCGGTAGTCATAGTATTGTTTCATTTTTTGCATGTTTTCATTTTGATAGTATTGCAACAAGTCATCGCATGATTTTGCGAATCGCATATCCTTAGATTTATATAAAGCAGTGCGTAAAAATTGATAAACAACTTCCATGTAATGTTCTTTAAAAGCTTCTTGCTTTAAAAAATTATAAATAATATCATCATCAAGTTGCCTACCAATAGAGCTTGCTATCTCTCTTTTTAGATCAATACTTAAATCTTGTTTAAACAATTCTAGCAATTCATTTAAATGGTCTTGGCTAGGGTGAGAACCCATATCCTTAATGCGTTTAATCGTGTAAAACTCAAGGTTTTTAATAAAACTATATGGTTTATTTTTTGATATTATGGGCATAAAAGACTCTTTGTTAAAATATTAGATATACTGTTTCTATTATCATAGAATTTTAAGCAAACTCCCTAATCTCTTTCTCTAAAGCGTTAATAAAAACGCTTGAATAGGATTTTTCCTTAGGGAATTTGGCTAAAAAATCATTCAATAGCCCAAGGTATTGCTCCTTATTTAAAGCCCCTTTTAACACTTCGTATTTTAAAAAAAGCCAGTAAGTGTTAAGCACATCGCTTTGGCAATAGCTGTCAATAACGCCTTTTTTCTCCTTTTGGCTTAAATGTGGGTTGAAATAAATCGCATGCACTAAATCCCCGCTCACATCAAATTTACCAGGAATATTCGTCATGGAGCAAACGCCATTTAGATTCAAACCCCTAACGGATCCATAATGGCTCAAGCTATCCATTAAATCCAAATGAAACTGCTCGCTATAGCGCGCGCGGTAATTTTCCCATTTGTTTTCTTGGTTGTAAAAAGCGTCTAAAGTTAAATTGTATTTAAGGGCTTTGAGCGTGAGTAGGGGCATGTCAAAACCTCTGCCATTGAAACTTATCAAGCGCGGTTGCTTTTCGTTAAAGTATTTGAAAAAGTCCTCTAAAAGCTCTTTTTCGCTCGCAAAATCTTCTCTGTTTTCGTGTTTTTGACCAAAATTCCCCACTTTGATAAACTTCCCGTAATCATCGCCTATGACCGCTGCAATAGAGATAATTTCATGCAAATAAAGAGGCAAAAACTCGCTCCCGCTTTTTTCTTTTTGCTTTTCAAAACTCCGTTCACAGATTTTTAGCGCATCATTTTCTTCTAATTGAAAATGCTCTTTACACAAGCTCACGCTAGGAATGGTTTCTATATCAAACACGCACAACATTACACGCTCCTTTCGCATTTTAACATTCTTGTTTCGCTTTTATTATATAACAATTAGTCTTATAGCGCTATAGTGCTAAATTTTAATATCAAAACTATATAACCAAAAATTAAAAAAACTTATTTGGAGAATTGGAAGTGGAAGAAATCATTGTCGCTCTTGTGAGCTAACCTAATGTAGGGAAATCCTCCCTCATCAACGCTTTGAGCAACGCCCATTTGAAAGTGGGGAATTTTGCCGGGGTTACCGTGGATAAGATGGAAGTGGGTTTGATCCACAAAGAGCATCAAATCACTATCATTGATTTACCGGGCACTTACGCGCTCAATGACTTCACCACTGAAGAAAAGGTTACTAAAGATTTTTTAGAAAAAGGGCAATACGATCTCATTCTTAATGTGGTGGATTCCACCAATTTAGAGCGTAATTTAGCCTTAAGCATGCAGCTGTTAGACACGAATAAAAAAATGCTTCTCGCACTCAACATGTGGGATGAGGCGCAAAAAGAGGGCATTAAAATCAATACAGAAAAGCTTTCTCAAGAATTAGGGGTTGTGTGCGTGCCTACAAGCGCAAGATCCAAAGAAGATCGCTTGAATACCGAGCTTTTATTAGATGAAATTGTCAGGCTTTATTCTCAAAATACTACAAATAATGAAAGCATACAAGTCCCATCTCAAAGCTTTAAAGAGTCTTTAAAATACAGCCAGAGCGCTCAAAGAATCGCTAAATTAGTGATCAGTGAAAACAAGCAAAACACGAGTTTTGAACACACTTATAAGATTGATAAGATTTTAATGCACAAGCGTTATGGGATTTTCATTTTTTTAGGGTTTATGTTTATCATTTTTTCCTTGAGCTTTTTAATAGGGGGGGGAGTGCAAAAAGCGCTTGAAACAGGGTTTAAATTTTTGAGCGATAGTATTAAAGAAAATGTGGCTAATGAAGATTTAGCGTCTTTGGTGGGCGATGGCATTATTGGGGGAGTGGGAGCGACGGTTTCATTCTTGCCTTTAATTGTGGTGTTGTATTTTGGGATTTCTTTACTAGAGACGACAGGCTATATGAGTAGGGTAGCGTTTTTACTAGATGGGATCTTGCATAAATTTGGCTTGCATGGGAAGAGCTTTATCCCTTTAATCACCGGTTTTGGCTGCTCAGTGCCAGCCTATATGGCGACAAGAACCTTACAAAATTATAACGAACGATTGATCACGCTTTTTGTGATTGGGTTTATGAGCTGCTCGGCAAGACTCCCTATTTATGTGCTGTTTGTAGGCTCGTTTTTCCCTTCTTCAAGCGCGGGGTTTGTGCTGTTTTGTATTTATATTTTGGGGGCGGTTGTGGCGTTAGTGATGGTAAAATTACTCAAATTAAGCGTGTTTAAAGGACAGACTGAATCCTTTATCATGGAAATGCCCAAATACCGCTTTCCCAGTTGGAGAATGGTCTATTTCAGTATCTATACCAAATCGCTTTCTTACCTTAAAAAGTACGGGACTTATATTTTAGTGGGAGCGATTTTAATCTGGTTTATGTCTCAATACCCTAAAAGCGATGCGGCTATGAAAACTTATAAACAAGAAAGCTTGTTAGTGGATAAGGATACCACTCTTTCAAGCGAAGCTAAAGAAGAAAAATTAAAAGAATTAAAAGCAGAATTGGATAAAAAGAATTTAAAAAATAGCGTTGTAGGAAGAGGTGGGGCGTATTTAGAAAAAGTCTTTAGCCCTATGGATTTTGATTGGCGTTTGAGTGTGTCGCTTGTAACCGGATTTATGGCTAAAGAGGTGGTGGTTTCTACTTTGGGCGTGTTGTTTTCTTTAGGGGATCAAAATGAAAAATCTGACGCTTTTAGAGGGATTTTAAGAAAAGAAGTCAGCGTGCCAAGCGGAATCGCTTTTATCGTGTTTGTGATGTTTTATATCCCTTGTTTTGCAGCGACCATTACTTTTGGTAGGGAAGCTGGGGGGATAAAGTTTGTAGCGTATTTATTCATCTTCACAACCGTTGTAGCGTATGCGTTTTCCTTGATAGCTTTTTATGCAACTCAAATTTTGGTTTAAAGGCTAGCCATAAAAGGGTTTAAAAACCCTTTATTTGTTTAAAATTCATCTCATTAGAAATATTAAAAAATTTTTATTTTTCTTTATATCCCAATCTTTTCTATCAACATTCGCATTAATCGGCACTTTTGATAAAAAAAGTCATTAATATTATCTAAATAATAATTTTTTAAAAATTTAAGCTAAAACTAATAGTGGTTATTATAAATTCCACCTTGTTGTAAAAAAGAACATTTTTTATAAAAGGTGGTAAATGAAAAGAATTTTAGTCTCTTTGGTTGTTTTAAGTCATAGCGCGCATGCTGTCAAAACTCATAATTTGGAAAGAGTGGAAGCTTCAGGGGTGGCTAACGATAAAGAAGCGCCTTTAAGCTGGAGGAGTAAGGAAGTTAGAAATTATATGGGATCTCGCACGGTGATTTCTAACAAGCAACTCACTAAAAGCGCCAATCAAAGCATTGAAGAAGCTTTACAAAATGTGCCAGGCGTGCATATTAGAAACTCTACGGGTATTGGAGCTGTGCCTAGCATTTCCATTAGGGGGTTTGGTGCGGGAGGCCTAGGGCACTCTAATACGGGAATGATTCTAGTCAATGGGATTCCTATTTATGTCGCGCCCTATGTTGAAATTGGCACGGTTATTTTTCCTGTAACCTTTCAATCTGTGGATAGAATCAGCGTAACTAAAGGTGGGGAGAGCGTGCGTTATAGTCCTAACGCTTTTGGCGGTGTGATCAACATTATCACCAAAGGCATTCCTACCAATTGGGAAAGTCAGGTGAGCGAGAGGACCACTTTTTGGGGCAAATCTGAAAATGGGGGATTTTTCAATCAAAATTCTAAAAACATTGATAAAAGCTTAGTTAATAACATGCTTTTTAACACTTACTTAAGAACAGGGGGCATGATGAATAAGCATTTTGGAATCCAAGCTCAAGTCAATTGGCTCAAAGGGCAAGGGTTTAGATACAACAGCCCTACCAACATTCAAAACTACATGTTAGATTCATTGTATCAAATCAATGATAGCAACAAGATCACTGCTTTTTTTCAATATTACAGCTATTTTTTAACAGACCCTGGGTCTTTAGGCATAGCCGCTTACAATCAAAATCGTTTTCAAAACAACCGCCCCAATAACGATAAAAGCGGGAGAGCGAAGCGATGGGGAGCTGTGTATCAAAACTTTTTTGGGGACACGGATAAAATAGGGGGGGATTTCACTTTCAGTTACTATGGGCATGACATGTCAAGGGATTTTAAATTTGATTCTAACTATTTAAATGTCAATACCAATCCTAAATTAGTCCCTGTTTATACCGATCAAAATTATCCAGGATTTTTTATTTTTGATCATTTAAGGCGTTATGTGATGAACGCTTTTGAGCCTAATTTGAACTTAGTTGTCAATACCAATAAAGTTAAGCAAACTTTTAATGTGGGCATGCGTTTTATGACGATGGACATGTTCATTAGATCCGATCAAAGCACATGCGAAAAAACCGATATTATCAATGGGGTGTGCCATATGCCCCCATATGTTCTTTCTAAAACGCCTAATAACAATCAAGAAATGTTTAATAACTATACAGCGGTATGGTTGAGCGATAAAATAGAGCTTTTTGATTCTAAATTAGCGATAACTCCAGGGATTAGATACACCTTTTTGAACTATAACAACAAAGAGCCAGAAAAGCATGATTTTTCCGTATGGACTAGTAAAAAACAGCGTCAAAACGAATGGAGTCCCGCCCTTAACATTGGCTATAAACCTATGGAAAATTGGATATGGTATGCGAACTACCGCCGCAGTTTTATCCCCCCACAACACACAATGGTAGGCATTACTAGGACTAATTACAACCAAATTTTTAATGAAATTGAAGTGGGGCAACGCTATAGTTATAAAAATCTATTGAGCTTTAACACCAATTATTTTGTGATTTTTGCCAAGCGTTACTATGCGGGAGGCTATAGCCCACAGCCTGTGGATGCTAGGAGTCAAGGGGTGGAATTGGAATTGTATTGCGCGCCGATTAGGGGTTTGCAATTCCATGTGGCTTACACTTACATTGATGCGCGCATCACTTCTAACGCTGATGATATTGCTTATTATTTTACAGGCATTGTCAATAAACCCTTTGACATTAAAGGGAAGCGTTTGCCTTATGTGAGTCCTAACCAATTCATATTTGACATGATGTATACTTACAAGCACACGACTTTTGGAATCAGCAGTTATTTTTATAGCCGCACTTATAGTTCTATGCTCAATCAGTCCAAAAGCCAAACCGTGTGCCTGCCCTTAAACCCAGAATACACAGGGGGGCTAGAGTATGGTTGTAATTCAGTGGGGTTATTGCCCTTGTATTTTGTGTTGAATGTCCAAGTAAGCTCAATCTTATGGCAAAGCGGTAGGCATAAAATCACAGGAAGCTTGCAAATCAATAACCTTTTTAACATGAAGTATTATTTTAGGGGAATTGGCACAAGCCCTACAGGGAGAGAGCCAGCACCGGGGCGATCCATTACAGCGTATTTGAATTATGAATTTTAAATTAATTTCAAGCTTTTATAGCTTGAATGTTTTTAATATCAAACCATTTTAAAACTCGCTACTAAATTTTCGGTCAATAAATTAAACCCATCTACTAAAATAAACACCAAAATTTTAAAAGGCAGAGAAATCATTACAGGCGGGAGCATCATCATACCCATCGCCATTAAAATAGAGCTGATAACCATATCAATCACCAAAAAAGGCAAGTAGAGTAAAAAGCCGATTTGAAACGCTGTTTTCAATTCGCTTATCATAAACGCCGGGATTAAAACGCTCAAGCTCACATCATCAGGGGTTTTAGGGTTAGGCAAATTCCTAATCCTAAAAAAAAGGGCTAGATCCTTTTCTCGTGTGTTTTTGAGCATGAATTCCTTGAAAGGCAGAGCGCTTTTTTCAAACGCTTCGGTGTAAGAAATCTTTTTATCCATATAAGGCTTGATCCCTGTATCATAAGCCTTTTTCAAGCTAGGTTCCATGATAAAAAAAGTCAATATCAAAGAGAGCGAGACTAGAATTTGAGTGGGTGGGGTTTGTTGCGTGCCTAAAGCGGTCCTTAAAAAAGAAAACACCACGATCAAGCGGGTGAAACTCGTCATCACTAAAATCAACGATGGGGCTAAAACTAAAAGCGTGAGCAAGGCGATGACATTAAGGGTGGTTACAAGCTGTTTAGGATCATTAGGAGCGTTTAAAGAGAGATTGACGCTAGGCAAAGCGCTATCAGCGCTCATTAAGGGGCATATTAAAGGACAAATGAGAATGAAAAAAATGAAAAAACGCAAAATTCTAGCCTTAAATCTTTGATGAAACGAAGTCAAATTATAAGATAAGGCATGTTAAAATTCCCTAAAAAAAGGATTTTAATGCTTTCTGTAATCATACTGGCCGCTGGTAAAGGCACTCGCATGCATTCTAGCCTGCCTAAAACTTTACATACCATTTGTGGGGAGCCTATGCTGTTTTACATTTTAGAAGTGGCTTTTTCAATCAGTGATGATGTGCATCTTGTCTTACACCACCAACAAGAACGCATTAAAGAAGCGGTGTTAAAGCGTTTTAAGGGCGTGATTTTTCACGCTCAAATCGTGGAAAAATATTCAGGGACGGGTGGGGCTATCATGCAAGAAGATAAAACGCCTATTCCCACTCAACATGAGCGGGTTTTGATTTTGAATGCGGACATGCCCTTAATCACTAAAGGCGCGCTTACCCCCTTATTAGAAAGCAAGAATAACGCCATAGGCTTACTGCATTTAGCTGACCCTAAAGGTTATGGGCGCGTTATTTTAGAAAACCATCAGGTTAAAAAGATTGTAGAAGAAAAGGACGCTAATGATGAAGAAAAAGAAATTAAAAGCGTGAATGCTGGCGTGTATTTTTTTGAAAGAAAGTTTTTAGAAAGATACTTGCCCAAGCTTAATAACCAAAACGCCCAAAAAGAATACTATCTCACGGATTTAATCGCTTTGGGTATTAAGGGGAACGAAAAAATTGACGCTATTTTTTTAGAAGAAGAGTGTTTTTTAGGGGTGAATAGCCAAACAGAAAGGGCGAAAGCTGAAGAAATCATGCTAGAAAGACTGCGAAAAAACGCCATGGACTCGGGGGTAATGATGCAATTACCTAGTAGTATTTATTTAGAAAAAGGCGTGAGTTTTAAGGGGGAATGCGTTTTAGAGCAAGGGGTGCGTTTGAGTGGGAATTGCTTGATAGAAAACGCGCATATTAAGGCTTATAGCGTGATAGAAGAGAGCCAAATCATTAATAGCAGTGTGGGGCTGTTTGCCCATGCGCGCCCTAAAAGCGTGATTTGTGATAGCCATGTGGGGAATTTTGTAGAGACTAAAAACGCTACACTCCAAGGCGCTAAAGCGGGGCATTTGAGCTATTTAGGGGATTGCGAGATAGGGAAAAACACAAATGTGGGGGCTGGCGTGATCACTTGCAATTATGATGGTAAAAAGAAACACCAAACGATCATCGGTGAAAATGTCTTTATAGGGAGCGATAGCCAGCTAGTCGCCCCTATAAATATCGGCTCTAATGTCTTAATCGGCAGCGGCACCACCATCACTAAAGACATTCCTAGCGGTTCGTTGAGCCTTTCACGCGCCCCTCAAACTAACATTGAAAACGGGTATTTTAAGTTTTTTAAGAAATCTTAATTTGCTTCAATAATGAAAAATCCTAAAATATTATAATCATTTACTTTAATCCTGTAATTTGTGAATAAACAAAACATCTACTTATCTTTTTTGTGATATTTCGCTGATCTGTAACAATGCTTTTAATAGGGTTGTGGTATAAATATTCTTATCAAGGTGTGCCAAACATGCCTTGAATCTCAATTTATGAAAGGATTTGTTATGAGTGGATTAAAAGCATTTAGTTGTGTAGTGGTTTTGTGCGGTGCAATGGTTAATGTGGCTATAGCTGGTCCTAAAATAGAGGCAAGGGGTGAATTAGGCAAATTTATAGGGGGTGGTGTTGGGGGTTTTGTTGGTGATAAAATGGGCGGATTTGTTGGTGGTGCAATAGGAGGATATATTGGGTCTGAAGTAGGCGATAGGGTAGAAGATTTTATCCGTGGCGTTGATAGAGAGCCTCAAACCAGAGAGCCACAAGCCCCAAGAGAACCTATCCGTGATTTTTATGATTACGGCTATAGTTTTGGGCATGCTTGGTGATCTTAAATGAGCCAAGGTGATAGGGGGAAAGGAAATAGCATGGATACTACAAAAGAGAACTTGAATGGCTCAAAAAAGCGTTTGAGCGATTTGGAATATCGATGGGCAATGGCTCTAGTCTATGGAGGATGTATCTCCATAACCACTAGGATTTTTTATGACATAAATGGTTCAGCTAGCGATCCGCTTTTTGACCCTAAATACAGCTATTATGTGTGGTTAGTGGGTCTAATAGCGGCTTTGTTGTCTAATCTCTTGTTTAATCCTAAAGGCAGGTCGGTAGGTTATTTAATGATTGAAACTTGGCAAGGATTCCCCAAGTTTTTTAAAGCCATTTTTAAGGCTAGGTTTTTTGGCGCGTTTTATGACGCTGTGTTAGGAGCAAGACTAAGGGATTTTTATGTGATGCTTTTAACGATACCCTTTATTGCCGCTATGCATGAAATTTCGGCGTATTGTGGGCATCCTAGCAATCTCCTTGTAGAGGGTTTGGTCATTTTAGGGTTTCAAGGTTTTCTTAAATTTTGTGCTAAATTAGGGTGGTGATTTAACTCAAATAGCATTAAATGGAGGGGGTATAAAAAAATAAAAAACTTTAAAACTCATTCTCATTAATAGAACAGATCCAACTTGAACTTTTCTTTTTCTTAAGTTTTTTATTGATACAATTCCAAATTTAAAAAACAAACGATTTAATTCAAATTTAAGGAAAAATTTTGATTACAGTGGTTAAACGAAACGGGCGCATTGAGCCTTTGGACATTACCAAAATCCAAAAATACACTAAGGACGCTACGGACAATTTAGAGGGCGTGAGCCAAAGTGAGCTGGAAGTGGATGCGAGGTTGCAATTCAGGGACAAGATCACTACTGAAGAAATCCAACAAACTTTGATTAAAACCGCTGTGGATAAAATAGATATTGACACGCCTAATTGGAGCTTTGTCGCTTCAAGGCTTTTTTTGTATGATCTATACCATAAAGTAAGCGGTTTTACAGGGTATAGGCATTTGAAAGAGTATTTTGAAAACGCTGAAGAAAAGGTACGCATCCTTAAGGGCTTTAAGGAAAAATTTGATTTAGAGTTTTTAAATAGCCAGATCAAGCCTGAAAGGGATTTCCAATTCAATTATTTAGGGATTAAAACCTTGTATGATCGTTATTTGTTAAAAGACGCTAACAACAATCCCATTGAATTGCCCCAACACATGTTTATGAGCATTGCGATGTTTTTAGCGCAAAACGAACAAGAACCTAACAAAATCGCTTTAGAATTTTATGAAGTTTTGAGCAAATTTGAAGCGATGTGCGCGACCCCCACTCTAGCGAACGCCCGCACCACCAAACACCAACTCAGCTCATGCTATATTGGCAGCACGCCGGATAACATTGAGGGGATTTTTGACAGCTACAAGGAAATGGCGCTGTTGTCCAAATACGGCGGGGGGATTGGCTGGGATTTTTCTTTGGTGCGCTCTATTGGGAGCTATATTGATGGGCATAAAAATGCGAGCGCTGGCACGATCCCTTTTTTAAAGATCGCTAACGATGTGGCGATTGCGGTGGATCAATTAGGCACACGAAAGGGCGCGATTGCGGTGTATCTGGAAATTTGGCACATTGATGTGATGGAGTTCATTGATTTAAGGAAAAATAGCGGCGATGAAAGGCGAAGAGCGCATGATTTATTCCCGGCTCTTTGGGTGTGCGATTTGTTTATGAAAAGGGTTTTAGAAGATGCGATGTGGACTTTGTTTGACCCTTATGAGTGTAAGGATTTGACTGAGCTTTATGGGCAGGATTTTGAAAAACGCTATTTAGAGTATGAAAAAGATCCTAAAATCATTAAAGAATACATTAACGCTAAAGATTTATGGAAAAAAATCTTAATGAATTATTTTGAAGCCGGTTTGCCTTTCTTAGCCTTTAAAGATAACGCCAATCGGTGCAACCCAAACGCTCATGCAGGAATCATTCGATCCAGCAATCTATGCACGGAGATTTTTCAAAATACCGCACCCAACCACTATTACATGCAAATAGAATACACTGACGGCACCATAGAGTTTTTTGAAGAAAAAGAGTTGGTAACGACAGATAATAATATCACTAAATGCGCTAACAAGCTCACTAGCACGGATATTCTAAAAGGCAAAAAAATCTATATCGCTACTAAAGTCGCTAAAGACGGGCAAACGGCGGTGTGCAATCTAGCGAGCATTAATTTAAGCAAAATCAACACTGAAGAAGACATTAAAAGGGTCGTGCCGATCATTATCAGGCTTTTAGACAATGTGATTGATTTGAATTTCTACCCTAACCGCAAAGTCAAAGCCACTAATTTACAAAATAGAGCCATAGGGTTAGGGGTTATGGGTGAAGCGCAAATGCTTGCAGAACACCAAATCGCCTGGGGGTCTAAAGAGCATTTAGAAAAAATTGACGCTTTAATGGAGCAAATCAGCTACCATGCGATTGACACGAGCGCGAATCTAGCGAAAGAAAAAGGGGTTTATAAGGATTTTGAAAATTCAGAATGGAGTAAGGGGATTTTCCCCATTGATAAAGCCAATAATGAAGCCTTGAAGCTCACCGAAAAAGGGCTTTTTAATCACGCTTGCGATTGGCAAGGTTTGAGGGAAAAAGTCAAAGCCAATGGCATGCGTAATGGCTATTTAATGGCGATCGCTCCCACTAGCTCCATTTCTATTTTAGTAGGCACAACCCAAACGATTGAACCCATTTATAAGAAAAAATGGTTTGAAGAAAATTTGAGCGGGCTAATTCCTGTGGTAGTGCCTAATTTGAATGTAGAAACCTGGAATTTTTACACATCAGCCTATGATATTGACGCTAAAGATTTGATTAAAGCAGCAGTAGTGCGCCAAAAATGGATCGATCAAGTCCAAAGTATTAATGTGTTTTTACGCATAGAAAACGCTAGCGGTAAAACCTTGCATGAAATCTACACGCTCGCTTGGAAATTAGGACTCAAATCCACTTATTATTTGCGCAGCGAAAGCCCTAGCATAGATGAAAAAAGCGTGTTGGATCGATCGGTGGAATGTTTTAATTGCCAATAATATAAGCTTAAATAAGCTAATCTTTGCTAACATAAGATTAAAATTCTTGAAGGAAGTTGAATGCTTTTTGCGATGATTGGTTCAGGGGGGTTTATCGCTCCCAAGCACTTGCAAGCGATTAGAGATACAGGGCATTTTTTGGATTGCTCTTTTGATATTCATGATAGCGTGGGGGTTTTAGATGAGTATTTCCCGCAATCAGAGTTTTTTACCAATATTGAAGATTTTGAAAAGCATTTAGAGCAGTCTAAGGCTATGGGTAAAGAAATCAACTATTTGAGTGTTTGCACGCCCACGCACACGCATTTTGATCACATCCGTTTTGGGTTAAGAAACGGCATGCATGTGATTTGTGAAAAACCCTTAGTTTTAGACCCTGGCGAAATACAGGAATTGAAAGATTTAGAGGTGAAACACCAAAAAAGGGTGTTTAGTCTTTTGCCCTTGCGCTTGCATTGCGACACGCTGGCTTTGAAAGAAAAAATTAAGAGCGAATTAGACAAAAACCCTGAAAAGGTGTTTGACATCACGCTCACTTATATCAGCGTTCAAGGGAAATGGTATTTTTCTTCATGGCGAGCCGATGTGAATAGGAGTGGGGGGCTAGCCACTCAAATGGGAGTGAATATTTTTGACACTTTATTGTATTTGTTTGGAGGCGTTAAAGACAAGGTTATCAATAGAGAAGAGCCTGATTGCGTGTGCGGGATACTCTTTTTAGAGCATGCTAAGATCAGATGGTTTTTTTCCATCAATCCAGAACACATGGGAGTGGCTAAAGAAAAAGTTTATCATAAAATGATCCTAGAGGGCGAAGAAGTCAATCTCACGCAAAGCTTTGATAACCTGTATATAGAAAGCTACAAACAGATTTTAGCTCAAGGGGGGTTTGGTTTAGATGACGCTGCGGCGTCTATCAAATTGGCTTATGAATTAAGAAACCTCTCTATTAGCGAACCCAATGATGATTCGCATGCTTTGTGTTGTAAAAACAAAACAGACCAATAAAAGCATGACTTTTAAAAGCGTTGTTTAGGGGGTTTGGTTATTGGTGTTTGATTAGAATAGAGTTGTTTTTAATTTTCTTTTAGAGGGGTTTTAAGGGGGGTTTTACTTTTTTAAGGGTTTTTATGGATATTTATGCGTTATACATAACGATAGGGCTTTTTACTGGCATTCTATCAGGGATCTTTGGCATTGGTGGGGGGATGATCATTGTCCCTATCATGCTCGCAACCGGGCATTCTTTTGAAGAATCCATCGGCATTTCCATTTTGCAAATGGCGCTTTCATCGTTTGTGGGATCTGTTTTGAATTTCAAAAAAAAATCGCTTGATTTTTCTTTAGGCTTGTTGATAGGGGTAGGGGGGCTGATAGGGGCGAGTTTTAGCGGTTTCATTTTAAAAATCGTTTCCAGTAAAATTTTAATGGTTATTTTCGCGCTTTTAGTCGTGTATTCTATGATCCAATTTGTTCTAAAACCCAAAAAAAAAGATTTGATAACGGACACCAAACGCTACCATTTGCAAGGTTTGAAATTATTTTTAATTGGCACGCTCACAGGGTTTTTTGCCATCACTTTAGGGATTGGCGGGGGGATGCTCATGGTGCCTTTGATGCATTATTTTTTAGGGTATGATTCTAAAAAATGCGTGGCGTTAGGGTTATTTTTCATCTTGTTTTCTTCTATTTCAGGAGCTTTTTCTTTAATCTATCACCACATCATCAATAAAGAAGTATTTTTAGCAGGGGCGATTGTGGGCTTAGGCTCAGTTATGGGCGTGAGCATTGGGATTAAATGGATCATGGGGCTTTTGAATGAAAAGATGCATAAAGCTTTGATTTTAGGGGTGTATGGTTTGTCGCTATTGATTGTTTTATACAAAATCTTTTTTTGATGATTTTATACCACTACTATTTTAAGACCCCTAAGAGTTTCCCTTTAGAGTATTTGCATTTGTGCGCTAATGAGAGCCATTTGTTGAGATTGGATTTTGATACGACCAATTTTTCTCATAATACCCCTATGAATACCCCATTAAAACTCAGCGTTCAAGCCTTAGAGCGTTATTTCTTGGGACAACTTTTTGAATTTAATGCGCCTTTAGATTTGATAGGGACTTTTTTTCAAAAACAAGTTTGGTCTGCGTTATTAACTATCCCTTATGGCAAGACAAAAAGTTACGATGAAATCGCAAAGCTCATTAATAACCCTAAATCTTGCAGAGCTGTTGGCAACGCTAATCATAATAACCCTATTTCTTTGATCGTGCCTTGTCACAGAGTGGTGCGTAAAAATGGCGCTTTAGGGGGGTATAATGGGGGTATAGAAGTCAAAAAGTGGCTGTTAGAATTTGAAAGCAAAATTTTAAATGAGCAAGCTAAAAACTCTTTAATTTCTTAAAAAATGGGGTTTTGGTTATTCTATGGTAAAAATCCTTTTTTTAAGGGAGTAGGGGGTGTTTTTTAATTTTCTTCCCAAATACTCGCCGCTTCTTCTAAACGCTCTTTGTCAAAATGCGTATAAATCCTGCTCGTATTCAAGCTCGCATGCCCTAGAGCTTCTTGAACTAAAATCAAATCATGGCGTTTTTGATAAAGCAAGGTCGCAAAAGAATGCCTTAACATGTGCGCCCCATTTTTCTCTCGCCTGAGTCCTGCAAAATTGATGATGCGCTCCACTTGCTTATACAAATACGCTTGCGTTAAAGCCATGCCTTTTTGGTTACAAAACAATAAATCGTTTTTAACAGGATATAATTCCCTTTCTGTGAGCCATTCTTTCAAAAGGCTCTCAATGTGGAAAGCTTTGAGCATCACCGCCCTGTATTTATCGCCCTTACCTTTAATCAAAATCGTATAACAGCCATTTTCTAAAGTAAAATCCTTTATTTTAAGCTGCAAGGCTTCATTAGAACGCATGCCTGTAAAAACGATGATTTTAATGAGCAGGCGGTTTCGTGCACGCACTTTAGCGGACATTTCTATTTTATCAATGCTCTCTAAAAATTTTTCTAATTCTTCATTGTTTAAATGAGTGGGGAGCTTGTTGCCTGCGCTTTGATTGGTTCCGCTGATGTTTTTAAGCGTGATATTATAGATATAAGATTTTTCATTTCCATCTTGATTTTGCTTGTCTATATAGCTAAAAAGCCCTAGTAGGGCGATTCTGTAGTTTTTCTTAGTGGCTAAACTCAAACCTCCGGTATAAATACTCAAAAATTCAGCCAACATGACTTCATCAATGCTTTTGAGCGATTTTAAAGAAAGCTTTTGAGCGTATTCGTAAAATTTGAGTAGGGGCAATGCGTAAGTGTTGATCCCGAGTAATCCGGCGTTACGCACTTTTTTACAAACTTTTTCTAATTGGTTTGAATTGATGAACGCATGATTGAATTCGTTCAAGCATTCAAAAACCTTGTTTTGGTCTTTCACTTGAGAATTAGACAGGCTTGTGCATTTGTAACGCAAAAAGCGCCCAATCCATAGCAAAAGATTTTCTACGGGGTCTTTTAATTCTTCTAGGGGGTGCTTCATTTAGGGTTTTTAAATTAATCTAAATCGTCATCATGTGGCGTATCACTAGGTGCTTTTTGCGTTACAAGCGCGTTTACAATAAGTTTATTGCTAACTACCTCACCTTGTTTTAAATCATCAGCAATTTGATTGATTTTAAGGTTCTGTGCCGAACCTATTTTATGTTGTTCTCTTTCTTCAATAACTTCTCTTTCTATGCTCTCTATCTTTTCAATATCAAAAACTTTAGGATAACCGCGCCACTGACTATGCTTGATAGATAATTTTATGTCATCTTCAAATGCCCCAGCAACAATATTAGGCATGCATGTCGCTTTTATTTGAACCTTATCAATTTCCTTAAAACTCATACCACAATTGCCACCAGGCTGTTTTGAAAAGAATGCAGCTACCTTATTTTTTAAGTGTGTGAGAGATTGCGGTAATTGACTAGGCACTGAGAATGTAATATCTGAGAATTTAGCCCACACCTCATTAAAATCACTAGATAAAGCACTCACCAATTCTACCTTATAAATGTTTTCTTTATCATGAATAGCGTTTTTACAATAACAGATCGCCTCTTGATCAAACAATCTTGCCAATAACAACAAATAATTTCTTAAATTGAATGTCTTGCTTGGCTCGTTTTGAAATACAAAAAAACTTATTTCTTTGTTAGGCAAAAGATCGTTTTCTACCTTTTCTTTCCAATAACCAATCGCTTGAATATAACCAAGAAAATCACGCTTTCCATCTAAAAAAGATTTTAGGTGTTGTGTTTCTTTTATATAGTCGCTATAGGAGTATTTGTATTTAGTGATAAATCCTTGAGTAGACATGAAATCTTTCATTGTCACTTTGCTCTTATCTGTTGTGAATTTATCCACAAAAGTTTTATTAAATGTTTTACAATTACAGAGTTTTCTATAAATGCCATCATTTTCTTTAAGGAAATCCTTAGTTAAACAATCGCTTTTAGCTACTTTTATAAGCGCTTTCTGTTCTTCATCAGTAAAATCCTTTGTAAAGGATCCTTTAAAAGGTCTAAACGCTGAGATAATCCCAAAAGGTAGTCCGCTTCTAATTTTCTCATACACTCTATTAAGCTTAGCGCCCTCAATTGCATAAACTTCAGCAGCATAAGCTTCAGTAGGGTTGTCCTTAATATTAGAGATTTCATCGCCAAGAAAAATCTTATCGTCCTCATCGCCAATGCCAAAAAAATCTAAAATATTTACATGCAACTTATCGTCTATCACTCTAACTTTTTTGTCATTTTCAAATTCTAAAAAATCATAATTCAATAACATCCAACACCTCTTTTAATTTATTTGAAAAAACAAAAACGATCCTTGGATGCCAATTTTAGCACAAGAATTAAAACCATTCCCAAATGATGAAAAAATGATTTTAGTCGTCCTCAAAAAGCACCCAATCCATAGCAAAAGATTTTCTACAGGGTCTTTTAACTTTTCTGTGGGGTGGCTTCAATTTAAGGTTTTGTTAATAGAATTATAAAGCTCTTGTTTATTTTCAAAAAATAGAATTTCTAATTCTTTTTCCCTATGTTTCACTTTTATATGGTTATGCTCAAAGGCTTTAAGAATTAGTGGTGTTAAACCTTTTTTTTTAAATTGATTTTCTTCTTTTGGGGAATAAGATAGATTATTGTTGTATTTTATGGGAACAAATTCAATCAAATATTGTTTGTCTTCTTCATTTAAATCATATTTAAATTCAAAAACAATTAAAAAAAGATGAAAAGCATAAGAAAAATTTTTGGGATACCTACTGTCTTTGAGATAATTCTTTAGGTTAGGATTGATATTATAAGAGCTGTCTTTGTTAAAAAATATAGATAACAAACCACTATCTAAAAGAGAGTTTTTGACAATAAAAATTTTTTTTGTTTTTGGTGCGATACTTTCATAGTAAAAAATTTTAGGTGCAAATAAATCAGTATTATTATTTTTTTTAGGATCAGATGAGACAATATAGCCTTCATTCTTTAAATATATCATTAAAAGTTCAATACTACCTACTAATTTTAATTTAGAAAAAAACGATTCGTTATTGTTTTCACTGCTAACAACAGGCATGAAACACTCATTCCAATTATCTGTGTTTTCCATTATAGTTTAATCCCTTCAATAATATAAGAACCCTCATTGATAGAAGATCTCAATATATTTATAAAAATATTTATATACCATTGATTAACATATATTTATTTCTTTCATGTCAGGTAACTTAATATTTTCTAATGTCGTTCTAGGCACTTCAATAGTTAATCTTGATTTTCCGCTTAAGAAGTTATTGCTAACATTAAAGATAAAATGGAATGTATTATCACGGAAATGATATTCAATCTTGTCAATTATGGCGGAAGTAAGATTTATCCCATTTGCATTCTCTGCTTGAAATGTATTATCACGGAAATGATATTCAATCTTGTCAATTATGGCGGAAGTAAGATTTATCCCATTTGCATTCTCTGCTTGAAATGTATTATCACGGAAATGATATTCAATCTTGTCAATTATGGCGGAAGTAAGATTTATCCCATTTGCATTCTCTGCTTGCTCTGCTTGATTGATAGCACTTACAATAATATTAAATTCTCATCATCCATGAAACAATAGTTAGTGCTCAATAAAGCATCACTAATAATTTTTTTACCAACTATCTTACCACTTTTTAAATCATCAGCAATTTCATTGATTTTAATGTTTTGTTCAGAGCTTTGCCTATGGTGGTCGTCAATTGTATTTATTCTATGCTTCTCTATCTCCACAGGTAAACTTAGTCTACCTATCAAATTAATTGGCGGATAGTTTGTTGGATTATTAAGAGACTCAATAGCTTTTCCATGCAAAAAAGACCCTAATTTTAAAAGAGATTGAATAAAAGTCTTAGGGTTTGAAAGTTCAACACTTATAGAGTCCAATTCTTTCCCAAAATCATGACTTTTTGCACTTAGGAATTTTATCTCTTTTGTGTCGGTGTTTTGTGCGTCTTGCTTGTTTTCGCAATAACAAATCGCTGTTGGATTACAATGTATTTTGGCTAACACCAACAAGTAGTTTTTTAAATTAAATGTTGCACTCGGTTTATATACAAAAAACAAGCTTTCGCTAGGTCCAATAAAAGTTTCAACAAACTCTATAAATTCACGCTTATGTTCTAAAAATTGTTTTAGTTTGGGTGAGTTGTTGGGGTTGTTGGGAGAATGGTCGTAAAAAAAGACTTCCTTAATAACCCCAAAAGGCGAGCCATTATTGATTTTTTCAAAAAACATTTGCCATTCTTCAGAATTATTGTTGTGATCAAATCTTATTGCCATTTATTATTCCTTTCTCAAAAATCTCTTTTAGTTATGAAAACTGCACTTTTCAAACTTTTAAATCAAACCATTATACCACGCTATGCCGCTAAACTACAATACAAAATCCCAAAATAAAATCCTAAACAAGATTAACCCCCCCCCTTTTTTTAAATACCAATTTTTTATCCCTTTGATTTGACAAAGCGAGCGATGCGTTCAATCCCCTTTTCAATCTGTTCTTCTGAGCATGCAAAAGACAAACGGACATAACCTTCCAATCCAAAAGCCTTTCCAGGCACTAACGCCACGCCTTCTTTTTCTAATAGCTCATGGCAAAATCGCATCGAATCCCTCTCACAAAGACTGCCAATATTAATAAACAGATAAAACGCCCCATCAGGTTTTAAAGCGTTTAGCCCTTCAATCGCATTGATTTTTTCGTGGGCTAAATGACAGCGCTTTTCAAAAGCCTGACGCATCGTTTCAATTTCCTTATCCACTAACCGCTTCAAGTGCCACAATAGAAGCCATTTGCGTGATAGAATTGATATTGGAAGTGCATTGGCTTTGCAAATTGTTCATCAATTTGACTAATTTTTTATCCTTGCTCGCCGCATAGCCCATACGCCAGCCTGTCATCGCCACTGACTTGCTCAAGCCATTAATGGTAATGGTGCGTTTTTTCATCTCTTCACTCACCGCCGCACAAGAAACAAACTCCCCTTTATAGACAAGCTTTTCATAAATTTCATCGCTAAGCACCCAAATTGGAGTGTCTTTTAAAACTTCGCCCAAAGCCTCTAATTCCGCCTTGCTATAAAGCATGCCGGTAGGGTTTGATGGGGTGGTGAGAATGAGCATTTTTGTTTTGGGGCTTAAGGCGTCTTTAAGCTGCTTGGGGGTGATTTTAAAGCGGCTTTTTTCATCGGTTTGAATGAATTGGCTCACCCCTCCGCTGTATTTCACAAGCTCAGGGTAAGTTACCCAAAAAGGCACAGGGATAATCACCTCATCGCCCTCCCCTATTAAAGCTTGAATCGCATTGAACAAGCTTTGCTTAGCGCCATTACTCACTAAAATTTCACTCAGCTCATAATCCAAGTTGTTTTCTTTTTTCAATTTAAAAGCGATCGCTTTGAGTAATTCAGGAATCCCAGCCACTGGAGTGTATTTTGTAAAGCCGTCATTTAGGGCTTTTATAGCCGCATCTTTAATCGCTTGCGGGGTGTCAAAATCAGGCTCGCCCGCTGAAAAACTTAAAATATCTTTTCCTTGCGATTTCAATTCTTTAGCGAGCGTGCTGATAGCGATTGTTGTGGATTCTGAAAGGGATTGGATTTTAGAGGAATATAACATGCTTAATCCTTGTTAATTTTTTGAACTATCATAACATGATCAAAAAGATTTTAATTCTAATTTTCAAAAAACTTTTAAAAATGTTTCAAAAGAAAGCGGTGGTTTATGCGAGAAAACTCTAATTGAAAATCCAATTAGAGAAAAACAAGCGTTTTAAATCAGAAATTGTAACGATACCCCACATAAAGGCTGTATTGACGGCGGTAAGTGAAGCTCAAATTCCCATGGTTAAAATAATAAACATTGATAGTAGGAATCTTCACGCCAAAGTCAAATTCTTGATGCCGGCCAATATGGGTGCGGATCCCTAAATTAAAAAGGAACTGGAAAATCGCCGGATCAAGACTATAGGAAGTGTGCTTATAAGGGCTTTTAGTTTCCAAAAAGTACCCTGTCGTATTACCCCAAGAGTTGCCCGCGATTTGAGCCCCAAAAAAGAAACCAAAACTCGCATCTTCTTTATTAATGACATTGTATAAAGTGTCAATACCCACACCATAAGTGAACATGTCAGACAGATTGCCCATTGTCCCTACTTTGGTCGCACATGGTTGGTGAAGCTCGCACACCCCACCATTATCCGATGTCAAAGCGTTCGCTCCAAACACGGCATGCCCATAATCCATAAAGCCGTAATAACGGGCACCAAACCATCTCTTCTCCCCAAAAAACTGCTTATAACCCACAGTAAGCCCTAAGCCTTGCATAACGGCTAGATAGTCGGTTTTACCCACAGGGAACTTAGGATAGTTAAATTCACTGCTTTTGGGGGGGTTTTTAACGCTTTGTGAAGCCTGACCGACTTGATAGCTAATCCCCAAATACCAAGCGTTTTTCTCGCCTTTCACTACTTTATAATCTTTTGGTTTTTCCAATTGCTTTTGCACTTCTGTGCTACCTTCTGCTGCCAAAAGACTATTACCTAACACTACCGATAAACAGAGCGTTTTAAACACTACAAACTTTTTCATACAACATTTTTCCTTCTAAAAGTCTACATTTCGTATAATAATAACATAATAATCTATAAAAAACCTAAATTCTTAAGAAAAACACCCCTAAAACTTAAAATTTTAAATTTTCTAGGGGGTTTTAGCGGTTTGGCTCTGCGATTTTTTCTGTTTTTGGGGGTTTCTTAATAAAGTTTTGATAAACTTCCAATGTTTTAAACAATGAGTATTAGGAAATAATCTATTCTTTTTTAAAACTATTCTCACAATCTTTAAGCAAAGCAAGCATCCTATCAAGTGCATCTTCTTGCATTGCTTGTTTAAGTAGTTGCTCATGAATAGGTTGTTCATTATTGAACTTTTTCGCTGTTTCTCTATTCATGTATTTATTTTTTAGTTCCAAGAATATCTTTTGATATTGCTCGCTATTTAAAATGCATACTCTGTGCATGTTGTGTGTTAGAAGTAAATAATTTTCATCTTCTTGTATTGTCTTTCTATTTTGATTCTTTTCCCAAATATTGAGCAGAAATTTTTTTACATTTTGATTGACACCATCGTTATTCTTCGTAATGGGAAATAAATCGCAAATGAGATAATTAGAAATGAATATCTGTGTGTCATTAGGAAGTTCCATTATTGTTTTAATGAGCGTATTGATTAGGGCTTGCTGTATGAGATCTAGCTCAATACTATACTCAATATTGTATTGTTGCAAAATAAAGAGCAAATTTTGCATACAGCGTGGTGAACTTACTAGGATTATTAAATACCCACTAAAGTTCTCAGTCAGTTTTCTAATAAAAGAAAAGAGAATGCGATCCAAAATAGAAAACTTGATCTCTGTTTTAGTTTCCATTTTAATTTTATTCCATTGTTTTGTAATGAAATATCCCATCGAATCGTAACTATTCCGTAGAATGTCTCTATCTATTTTTTCTTGACATATTTCAATAATAGCATCAAATGTATTCTGATCCAACTCTATCCAAGCGCTTAATACCAAAAAATTCTTAAAAAGTCTGCTAAATTCAGTTTCAAATATATCAATATTAACAAATTGAGAAGAAATATTTTTAAAAATCCCTATCAAGTCAATATCCTTTTCTGTTTTAAAAATAATGTTTGTTTTTTGAAAATATTGATTGAGTTTTTGTATTAGAGTTTTGTTGTCAAAATATTTCAAGATGCAGTAAATTTGTTCTGATTTCAAAGTAATCGGTATTGCTTCATTATTGTTTCTTCTTTTTTCTTGGATCTGATATATTTCTAAAAAAGAAAAGAATATTTCAATCATTTGTTCAAAAAATTTCTTTTGATTTCCATTAATAATAAGGAAACTGAAATATTCTAATAGGGTTTTTTTGAATATTTTATCAGCTTTAGTTTGATTGCTATTGAAACTAAAAGAACTATCACTACTGCTCCATATTTCTAAGTCTTTTAGTACTTCTTCTTTTAGCTGATAGGCTTCTATCAAGTTAGTATCGAGTGTGGTGCCAATATCTCTAATATGTTTTAACTGCTCTCTTTTATAAAAAGGGAGTTCATAAAAACTCTCATTTAGATCTATTAATATTCTTTCTTCGTGATATTTTTCTAATTTTTTATTGTTTTCATCACTATACCCATAAAATAGCGGTATATTGTGCATATTATACAAACTAATATACCAAACATCATAGTTTCTTTCACGAAAGGCTTGTTTGGAATTTATTTTTAATGTCTCAAAAGATTGAATACCTTGTCCAAGGTGGTAGAATAAAAACGCTTTTTCTAACTCATTAAGAACGCTAGAGCTTTTTAATGATATTTCACTAATTCTTTTTTTTATTGCTTCATAATCAAAATTAAAAATCATTTTTCTTAGTTGCTTAGTTGAAGAAACAATTCCGCTGTAACTTTTAGAAATATCTGTGGGTTTAGCTTTTATTCTCTTTTAGAAATTTTATCAGTTCCTCATAATGTCCTTGTTTTTCAAAATATTCTTGGGTATAAAGAATGTGAATGTTTTTATTTTTGTAAAATTCAAATTCAATCCTATCAAATTCTTTGGCTGTTTTAATAAAATAGATTGGTTTTACACTTTTTGAATGAGAATTTACCCAAGAAATAATTTGCTTTACATTTTGATCACTCAATGAGTAGCCAAGTAAAATCACTGTATCCGTTGAAAAAACTCCTTTAATATAGTTTTCAATCAAAGGGAAATACTTACTATATTCTAGATAATCTTGCTCTTTAAATACAATGTTGTTTTCATCTAAACTTCCGTGCATTTTAATAAACTTTGCAAAGCCGGTTGAGCTCCCAATATCTTTATCGCTCTTTATGATATTAAAAAATCTTCCTTCTTCATTAATTGCTTGCTCAAACAGATTGTCCCAATTTGTCGTGATTAGATTTTTAATATTCAATTTGACAATCTCCAAATGCAAATCATTTTTCTTTGCACTATTAGGGATTAGAGATTTTAAAGTTTGGTAATAAAAACTCTCTCCAAATTGATTGTAAAATTTTTCTGCAAGGACAAGGTAATCCTCATTTTTTTTGGTATCACCATAAAGACACTTTTGAAGCTCATTGATCAAATCACCCCATTTAGGCAATTTTGATTCAGCGCTTATTCCAGCTCCTGCGAATATGCTTAAATAGTTTTCATTGTGAGCTTTCCTAATATTGTCTATTGATGTCTCAATAAACTCTTTGTATTGTTGGCTATTCACTCAAACCTCTTCTCGCTGATTTTTTCTATCAAATCCACGCTTTTTTCAGAGAGTTTGATGACCCTACAAAGGAGTTCAAAAACGTATTATCCGCCGGCATAATCGTTCGGGTTGTTTTCAATCAAGCTGTCTTTATCTTTAGTGATTGAATAGCGTTCGATCACCCAGTCAATCGCGCTTTTGCCATTCACCACATATTTAAAAGCTGTTTTAGGGATATTAGTGATGGTGATATGGTGGTTGTATTGGATGCGATCCCCTTTTTTATCCTTTTTCATTTGAACCACATCATAATAGCCCTCCACTTCGGCGTTCATCAGTGTGGTGTATTTAACGCTTGTGTGCATTTCTCCATTCTCATAGTTCAAATGCAATTCGTACCAATTGTTTGCCAAGAATAGAAAGTTCTTTAAAATCCTCGCTCAAAGCGATGCGCGGCGATTCTTTGGCGAGGGAATTTTTGTATTTTTCCAAATAGCCTTTATGGTGGAAAATCGCATAAATGTAGTAAAAAATCTCTTCTTCAACGATAGAGTCATCTTTATAATGCCTCCTAAACAGGTTGAGCGCATAGCCGCTGATAGCGTTATAGCGGTTCCCTAAATCATCGTAATAATACAAGGGGTAAGCTTGATTGGGTGAGATCAAACCAAGATCAGAAATAAAATCGCTTACAAGAGTGCTAAAATCCTTACCATTACCCACACCAGTATTGATCACCACATTACGCGCGCTTTTATCCGGGAAAATTTTGGGCAATTGATATTGTTCTTCATTTAAATTTTTATCAAAATAAAGCCATTGTTTGTTAAAAGGGCGATACAAGGCTAATCTTATGCACTCCTCATTGCTTTCTGGCAGATTTTCATTTTTAATAAATCCTTGTTTCAAACCACTAACGCTCATTGAAGCGCTTCAAATCAGCGTTATAAGTGTCAATGCATTTTTGCACCGATTGGGTTAAAATTTTTTGCGAAAAGTTATACACCCAAGGATCACGACCGCTCACCACCCCATTAGAATTGAGATCAAAAATCGTATTGAATATTTTGAGCTTTGGGTCTCTTTTTAAAGGGATGAGCTTTTCAAAATCGTCATTCCTTTGGTTGATCCAATCGCCTTTATCGTTCGGAACAATCTCCTTAAAAGGCACAGATTCCAGATTTTCAAAACCCGCGAGCAAGTTGAGTTTGGCTTCTCTTTTCAAATAGTCTTCCACTTCATAGTAAAAAATCGTATGATTAGGGGCGTTCGTATCTTTCACAAAAAAGATGATCGCTACCGTCGCCCTCGATCCGCTATCAAATATTCCATCGCCTTCTTTTCTTCGCTCCTCCCCTGAAGTCCTCGCATTCCCCCTCAAATTCAGCGCGTAAAGATGCGAAAAATCTTTACCACGCATTTTCTGAACCCGTCTGCGCTTTTAGAGTCAATGAAGCTCCCGTTCACCACAAAGCCTAGCACCCCCTTATCTTTTAAAAGATCGCTCGCCATGCGTATTGACTGAATGAGCGTGTCTCGTGTGGTTTTCCCCACACTTCCAGATGTGGAATTTTTGCCGTATTTTTCATAAACTAATTTTTCAAGCTTCGGGTGTTTGAGGTTTTGGTTGTTGTCGTTTTCGCTTTTGGCGCCACTTGAATAAGGCGGGTTGCCGATGATGACTCTAATGTTTTGCTTTTCCATAGTGGTTTTGATTTCTTGGTTTTCTTTCAAATCTTCAAAAAATGAGAATACCCCCTTATCGTTTTTTTCTTCTAAATAATCCAGGCTGTCCGTGAGCGCGATGTTTTTGAAATTTTTTAACGAGCTGTCCCTACTTTGCGCGGCTTGGGTGATATTGATTAAAGCGATATAATAAGATAAAAGCACGATGTCAAAAGCGAATAAACCTTTTTGAAACTTCTCTTTCAAGGCTTCATCGCTAATGAGATCATTTTCTTTAGAAAGCAAACGAGCGATAAAACTCCCGGTTCCGGTGAAGGGGTCAAAAATCGTGATGTTTTGATCGTTAAAATCCGTGTTGAAATGCTTTTTTAAAATGCCGTTAGTGGCTCTTAAAATGAAATCCACCACCTCTATGGGCGTATAAACGATCCCTAGTTTTTCGCTTTGCTTTCTAAAGGCTTCTTTAAAGAAAGTGTTGTAGAGGTTTTTGATGAGTTCTTGCTGGCTTTTTTGACTTTTGGCGCGCGCCGCTTCTGTTTTCACGCTTTCATAGAGGTTTTTAAGATCTTTAGTTTCCCCCTCTAATCCCAAGCTAGAGAGTTTTAAAACCATTTTATCCAAGGCTTTTGCGATAGGGTTTTGAATATTGTCCCCAAAAATCGCATCAAAAATGGGCTTAGTGATGATATGAGAAGTGATCATGTCCAAGGCTTCATCTTCTCTGATGTTTTGATGGATATTTTCCCTTAAGGAATCCAAAAAGCCATGGAAAAATTCAGGGTTTTTTTCAAAAATAATTTTCAAGCGGTTGTTCAAGGTCCTTGCGATATTTCCCGTTTTTTTGGCGAAATTTTCCCAATAATTCCTATCCCCTAATTTAGTGGGCATGGCGTTATACACGGCGTTCGCTAGATCTTGCAATAAGATAGCGTCAAAAAGGGTTTTTTGGGCTTGTTTGGGATCGGCTTGCTCGGTTTTATCTTTTTCTAACTCTTCCTCATCGTCTGGATTTTTTGCATCATCGCTCCCAAAGATTTTGATTTTTTCTTTGAAAGTGGCTTCATCAACCAGGCTTGGGTCATGACTTCTTAAGGCTTTTATCACTTTCCAAATGTTTTTGAAATTGGTGTTATTGACGGCTTCATCCAGGTTTTTAATTTCACTCTCTTCTAAAGCGATAGGCAAAATGATATAGCCTCTTTTCTTGTGTTTGGCTTTTCGCATCACCCTACCCACCGCTTGGATAATATCCACCATAGCGCTTTTGCCATCAAAAAAGACAATGCTATCAAGCGCTGGGACATCCACCCCTTCTGCTCAAACACCTAGCGTTACTCAAAACCTTACAAGTGTTAGGCTTGAATGTATTGAGTTCTTCTAATTTTTCAAGCCTAACCTTACAATTCATGGTGCCATCAATGTGATCGATTTTGATTTCTAGGTTTTTAAAACTCTTTTTCTTCAGCTCTTCATCATAGCATTCCATGATCGTTTTAAAGGAGTCTTTAATGTTCTTGCTCGTTTGTATGCTTTTACAAAAGCTTATGGCTCTTTGAGAAACAAAGGTGTCTGCTTTGTTTTGCAAGTTGTGATCTTCTTTGTTTTCCTCGTCTAAAACGATTAGATCCTGCTTGGCTAACCCTTTATGCGTGCCGACAATCTTGCAAACAAATTCGTTATTGATGAGCTTTTTATCTAATTTAGTGCCTTTGGCTTCAAGCTGGCTGATCCTCTTATTCACGCTGTTAGTAATGCCGCTCAAATTTTCTTTTCGCACCGCTAAAATGATGACTTTGTAATCGGTTAAGAGATCTAAAGCGATCGCTCTTTCAAAATTGAGCGTATAAATTTCATCGCCAAAAGTCTCTGCATCATCCATTGAATAGATAACGTTATCGCTCTCTTTGGCTTTAGCTTTGGAACTTTCGCTATACACTTTAGGCGTGGCGGTCATATACAGGCGTTTTTTAGCTTTGATATTTTCATCGCTATGGCACAGCGTGAAAGCGTTTTTATCGTCCCTTTCATTACTAGAATACATAGCCCCTACCGTTCTGTGGGCTTCATCGCAAATGATGAGATCGATTTCTTTTAAACCCGCTTCTTGCGCTTCTTTAATACACAGCGCGCTTTGATAGGTTGAAAAGATAATGAAGCGCTTGTTTTCTTTTTGCGCTTTTTCATGAACGCTTAAAATGTCTTCCAGGCGAGTGGAGGGCTTTAAAGGGAGCTCAGAAAATTTAATATCGTCATTGTCTTCGTTCTTACTTTGCCCGGTTTTATCATCGCTGCACACGATAGAAGCGTAAAAAGGCTCGCTTTTTTCTTGCGCGTATTCTCTAAAAGTTTGAGAAAGCAAAGCGATGCTGGGCGCTAAAAAAAGCGTGATCTTGGGATCTAAAGCTTCCATGATTTTTAAAGAAGTGTAGGTTTTGCCGGTCCCGCATGCCATAATGAGCTTGCCTCTAGCGTTTTTAGGGTCAGAAAAATACTCTTTGGTCTTTTCAATCGCTTCTGTTTGGTGGGAGTGCGGCCTTTTCTTATCGCATAAGGGGAGTTCGCCTTCGGTTTTTGTGGGATCAAACTTTTCCCAATCAATCTGAGAATAGATAAAATCCTCTTCAGTGATTTCATCAATATCAATCCCCATTCCTGTGCTTCTGATTTGTTCAATTGCTTTAAGAGCGTTAGAGGTTAAATGAGAAGTGGAGATGATGATCCCTTTTTTAAACTTGACCTCCCCTACCCCGCTTTGCAATTGGGTTAAAAAAGTTGAAATGTCGTTAAGCGAGATGCTGTTTTGATGGAATTTGCATTGCACAGCGATGTGTTCTTTGTTTGAGGTCGTAATGACTATATCAATCCCCTTATCGCACTCATTCCCCCTTAATTTCCAATCATACCAAAGATCAATAGACTCGTATTCGTTAGCGCTGTCATGCTCTTGTAAAAATTGCTTAGAAATTTTTTCAAACAAGCTCCCTTTATGGCGAAGGTTAGGTATGGCATGCAGTTTTTCTTTAATGAGTTTATAGGCGCTGATTTCTTGCATTTTTCATTCCTTTTAGTGGTGTTATAAAGTTTTACATTATATAAAAAGATGTTGAAAAATGGGGTTAAAAAGGCTTTTTATTCAGCGCTTTTTAAAGCTTTAGCGATGAGTTCTAAAGGGTGTGAAAATTGTGGAGTGTTGGAGTCATCTAAAGACTTTAAGGCGTTGTTTAATTGCATATGGCATGCCCCGCATTCTGCGCTCAAAATTCTAGCTTTGGTGTCTATGATTTCTTTAGCCCTAAGAAGCCCCACTTTTAAAGAAAATCCCGCCTTTTCGGTTTGCATGGTAATCCCCCCAAAACCGCAGCAATTGTCCGGCATTTCTTTAATTTCATAATGCGCATTAAGCAAGTTGCGCACTTCTTTATGAGCGTTTAGGGTTTTTTTAGCATGGCAAGGGTTGTGATAAGTGATAACCTCTTTTTTTCCTTTAGGGATTTTTTCTAAAAGACTTTTTAAGGAGGTGTGTTTTTCTAAAAACACGCTCGCAAGATAGATTTTAGGCGTGATTTTTTCCAAGCGCTTCACATACAAATCCTTATCTTTTTCGCCTAAAAACACCTTGTAATAATCATTAATAAGCATGCTAGCGCATGTGGCTTCAGGCACAATGATCGCATCCACTTCATCTAAATAGCTTTCAAACCATTCTATGTTTTTTTTCACTAAAAAAAGCGTGGTGTCTTTATCGCCGGTGAAATACGCAGGCACTGAGCAGCATTCTTGCTTAGGGATAATCGCTTGAATGTTGAGCTTTTCTAAAATATACAACAAGCTTTCCCCCACTTGCTGGTAATGGTAATTGCTCAAGCACCCTATAAAAATGGCTACTTTTTGAATGGGGTTTTCTAAAGGCTTCATTTCTGCATGCTTTTGTAAAAAGCTTTTTTGATTTAAGGGAGGCAGAGCGCTTTTGTTGAAGCGTTTGAATAGGCCTTTAAACACCGCCCTAGGCTCTAAACTATCCCCCACTTGCTTGAAAACACAAGGGGCTAAAAAATGCGCCACTGAAAACACCCTATCCATTTTTTTGCGGTTTTTTAAAAGGGAAAAATAGGATTTTTTATACCAAGCGATGCCGTATTTTTGAGCGATTTTTTCTCTGGCTTTTTCTATTAAAGTGTCTATGGGCAAATGAAAAGGGCAAGTTTCCACGCAAGCGGTGCATAAAAAGCAAGTTTCTAAAAGGTGTTTTAAATTCGTGTCTAATTTAAGTTTGTTTTGAGCGTTTAGGCGCATCAAATCTAAAAAGCCCCTAGGCGAAGTCGCCTCGTCTTTATGGATGCGATATATCGTGCAACCTGGCACGCATTTAGCGCATTTAACGCAAGCGTCCCCTACTTCTTCAAAAATATTTTCATTAATATTTTCATTCATAGCGTTTTACTGAAATGTTTTTCGCCCCCACGCAAATACGCGTCAAACTCCATAGTCATGTTTCTTACGAGCATGCCCCCTGTTCTTGTCATCTCAAAGCCTTTAGAATTGAAAGAAAGCAAGCCCGCTTCTTCATAAGGCTTTAATTTTTCTAATTCTTTTTTAAAATGCGTTTTAAAATCAACAGAAAATTTTTCTTCAATCTTAGAGTAATCCAATTTTAAATTGCTCATCATTTGCATGATGACTTCTTTTCTTAACACATCTTCTTGACTGAGCGCTACACCCCTTTCTACCGGTAAATGCCCCAAATCAAGGGCTTTTTCATACTGGTGCAAATCTTTATAATTTTGCGTGTAATAATCGCTCCCTTCGCCAATGCTCGTAACGCCAATGCCAATGGTTTGAGTGAATTTTTTAGTGGTATAGCCTTGAAAATTACGGCGCAATTCTGCTTTTTGAAGGGCTAGATACAATTCATTATCGCTTTTAGCGAAATGATCCATGCCTATCATTTGGTAATGGGCTTTTTCTAAAAAACTAATGAGAGATTCTAAAATCTCTAGTTTGTCTCTAGGGCTTGGCAATAGGGTTTCATCAATTTTACGCATCGTTTTTTTCACCCAAGGCACATACGCGTAATTAAACACCGCTAATCGGTCCGGATCCAGTTTCAAAACCCATTCCAAAGTTTTTAAAAAACTCTCTTTAGTCTGGTTGGGTAAGCCATAAATCAAATCAAAATTAATGGATTTGATGCCGTAATCCCTGGCGAGCTTCACGGATTCTTGAACCATTTCAAAAGGCTGGATCCGGTGAATGGCTTTTTGGACTTCAAAATCAAAATCCTGCACCCCAAAACTCAAGCGGTTAAACCCCCTATCAAACAAGGTTTGCATGTGTTCTTTAGTGAAATGCCTAGGGTCAATCTCACAACTCATTTCAATATCTTTGCTGAAATTGGGAAAAACTTCTTGAATGCTTTGCGTGATTTCATCTAATTGAATGGGCGAAAAAAAGGTTGGCGTGCCGCCTCCATAGTGGAATTGCACCACTTCTCTGTTGGTATCCATCGCATTTTTTAAAAGGGCGAGTTCTTTTTTAAGGTAGCTGATATAGCGGACTTTTTTCTCTTCTAAACTGGTGTAAATGACTGAACAAGCGCAAAAATAACACGCGCTCCTGCAAAAGGGCAAATGGGTATAAAGCGATAAAGGCATGGGGTTTTTGAGGTTGTCATGGTTAAAAAACGCCGTTTTCAAGCTCTCTTCATTAAAATTTTCTTTAAATTCCACCGCTGTGGGGTAGCTGGTGTATCGTGGTACGGGCTTGGAATATTGCGAAAATTTTTCAAAATCAATGGTTTGCATTAAAAATTTTCCTCATCGCTATTGTCAAAATTTTCAAAATTATTCTCATTAAAAGGGGGTTGTTTGAACATGTTGTCAAAATTAAAGAATAAATTAGGGTGTTCTTTTTTGATTTGTTTGACAAAATTTAGGGTGTTGATATTGGGCAAATTCCCGTCTTTTTGGCGTAAATTTTCCAATAATTGCAAAGAAACTTCGCGCACGTCTTCAAAATCAATCGGCGCTTGGGTGATAATATCCCTTTCTAATTCCGCCCTAAGCCTGGCTTCAAAAGCCTTTCTGGCGTTTTCTGCCAAAAGAGAGATCACATTGTCCGGCACTAAAACGTAATTTTTATCTTCTTCATCAGAAATAAAATAGGCTTCATTTTTTTTAAACGCCCCTTTTTCTAATTCTAAAAGCATTTCATTAGCGCTGATTTTTTTGAGGAAGGCTCTGTTCTTTTGGGTGGTTAGGCTATGGATAAGTTTTTGTGATTTGGTTTTAGAAACTCGTTTTTTAGGTAATTTTTCCATTTATATCCTTTTTAAGCTGATTGTATCCAATTTCGTTTAATTCTCATTATAAATCGTTTTTAAATACTCTATTTTTGAAGTCAAATTGAGTAATACCATATCGGCTAACACCAACGCTAACAAACTCTCGCACACCACACTCCCTCTAATCGCAATGCAAGGATCATGCCTACCCTTTAACAAGCATTCGCATTCGTTATTATTAATGTCTATGGTTTGTTGAGGTTGGAAAATGCTTGGCGTGGGTTTGAAATGCACTCTAACAATGATTTCTTCCCCATTGCTCATGCCCCCTAAAACCCCTCCGCTATGATTGCTCAAAAACCCTTTTTGACTCATTAAATCGTTATACTCTGAGCCTTTTAGTAAAGAGCTTTCTACCCCTTTGCCTATTTCAACCGCTTTCACCCCATTAAGCCCCATCATCGCTTCAGCGATTTTAGCGTCCAATTTAGCGTATAGTCCTTGACCTAAACCAATGGGGAGTTTTTGATTTCTTTTCACGCTTCTTGCTCTAACCAAAGCCACGCCCCCTATGCTATCGTGGTTTTTGATAGCGTTTTGAATGGCTGTTTTTTGCACTTCTTCTTGATCTTTGTCTAGGGCAAAAATCTCGCTTTTTAAGGCGTGATTGAAATCGTAATTTTTGGCTTCAATGCCTCCAATTTTAATAATCCCGCTTTCACAAACAATACCAATTTCTCTCAAAAGCATTTTAGCAAACGCCCCAGCAGCCACTCTTATAGTGCTCTCTCTGACTGAGCTCCTCCCCCCACCCCTAAAATCCCTGATGCCGTATTTATGGAAATAAGTGAAATCCGCATGGCTAGACCTGAAAAGGTTTTTAATGTTATCATAATCCTTGCTCCTAGCCCTTTGGTTGTGGATGAAAAACCCTATGGGCGTCCCTGTGCTAAAACCTTCAAAAACCCCACTTGTTATTTCCACCTTATCGTCTTCTTTTCGTGGCGTAATGAAAACGTTCCTCCCCCCTTGGCGGCGCTTCATTTCATTTTCTAATAGCGCATAGTCTATTTTAATCCCGCTAGGCATGCCGTCTAATACCCCCCCTATCATATCCCCATGCGATTCCCCAAAGGTCGTTAGCCTTAAAAAATGCCCCAAAGTGTTCATTTGGCTTCCTTCAGTTTTTGAAGCGCTTGATAAGCGCATTGCTGTTCGGCTTCTTTTTTACTCTTGCCTTTAGCGGTCGCATACATTTTATCTTGAATGTATAGAGCCATTTCAAATTCTTTATGATGGTCTGGTACTTTTTCTTTGAGTAATTGGTAAGTGGGGATCACGCAAAATTGCGCTTGGGTCAATTCCTGTAAAGCGGTTTTATAGTCCATAAACAAATGCTCCAGATCCAAACGCTTGTAAGCGCGATTGAGTAATTTTTGCATAATCTTACGCACCTTAGCTAACCCCGCTTCTAAATACACCCCGGCCATTAAAGCCTCAAAAGCGCTTGATAAAATAGAGGGTTTTTCCCTCCCCTTAGAAATTTCTTCAGAAGAAGAAACGCGCAAATAATCTTGCAAAGCAATCGCTTTCGCTAATTTCGTAAAACCATGCGCGCTCACAATAGAAGCCCTTAATTTAGAGAGTTTTCCCTCATCGTATTGATAGAATTTATGGTATAGCAACTCCCCTATCACCAAACCCAACACCGCATCGCCTAAAAATTCCAAGCGTTCATTGTTTAAAGCGAGCTTGCATGATTTATGCGTTAAGGCTTGCTCCAATAAACGCTTGTCTTTAAAAGAATACCCCAAAGCTTTTTCTAGCGTTGTATAAGAGCTATTAGGCGTTATGTAAGGGCTGTTTTGAGAGCGTTTGTTTTTCATCATTTCTCCCTTTAAGTGGTCGTTTTGACCCGTTTTTGCGCCTCTAGTTTAGCGAGGCTATCGCATCGTTCATTCTCGGCATGCCCGTTATGCCCCTTGATCCAAACCGCCACAATCAAATGCCCTTTAGAGACTTTTAAAAATTCTTTCCATAAATCCACATTTTTAACTTTAGAAAAATTCTTTTTTTGCCAGTTAATCAGCCACACATTGATCGCTTGGCACACGTATTGCGAATCGCTATAAAGCGTGATATGGCATGGGCGTTTCAAAACTTTTAACGCTTCATTGAGCGCTCTTAATTCCATGCGGTTATTCGTGGTGAAATTTTCGCCCCCACTGATGGTTTTTTCTTTATCTTTATAGCGTAAAATCGCCGCATACCCGCCTGGTCCGGGATTACCTAAAGAAGAGCCATCGCAAAAAATTTCAATTTCTTGCATCTTAATTCACTCCCATAGCATGCGTTTTTTTAGAGATTTTAAGCACCATATCCATAAACGCTAACTGGTAACACACAGGACACCTATGGCTTTCAAAAGGGAAGATTTGTTTGCAATGCTTGCAACGGTATTCAAAAGTCAGACGCGCTTTCATAGGGCTATGCAATAGAGCGCGTAAAACCTCTAATTCAAAAATTTGGCAAGGTTTGTTATCCAAAAGCAACCCTTGAGATCGCGCGATGTCTTGCAAAAGGGCGTGTTTTTCTAAAATAAAAGCAGGGATATTCATATCCCACAAAAGATCGATCACATTTTCTAGCCGTTTAGTTGCATCAATTTCTTGCCAAAAAAGATTTTCATCATAAGATTTTAAATAATTTAAAGCGATTTTTTTCAAATCTAACGACGCTTTTGAAACATGCAAGATTTTAGCCGCATCTTCTTTGTTCTCTATTAAATGCATGAGATAAAGGTAATTTTTAATCGTTTCAATTTCAACCACTTCTAATTCTTCCAAACATTCCAAAGTTTCTAAAGCCTTTGAATAATCTTTTTCTAATTCATACGCATGCAAAAGTTTCAACAACGCTCCCACATTCCTTGGGGAAAAGCGCAAAATTTCTTTCACGGTGTCTTTTGTTTTTTGCAAATACCCCACACTAAAATAATTTTTGGCTAATAAATCTAAAACAGCGATTTTTTCTTCATCTTTTAGGGGGCGATTCAAAAGCCCTTTTAAGATTTCAATACTCATTTGTACATCCGCTTTAGAATACGCCCTGGCTAAAAACATCAAATTAGAAATTTTAGCATGCTTTAAAAGCTCGTCTAAATTCTCACTGCCCGCATAAGCGTTTTGATTTTGGGCGAATTTTTGTAAAAATTTTTTGTTTTTCTTTTGGGTGAAATACGCCCTAGCCTGTTCTAATAGAATCACAAGAGCGATAATGAAAGTGAATAAAGCGATAGAAAATAAAGAATCTTTATAGAGGAAATTGAAGTGTTGCACAATCTAAAAATCACTCTCTAATCATCACAATCCTAGACTTAACGCGCAATTTTTCAAAATGCTCTTCTAAAATCTTATCTTTAGATTCTTCCACTAATTTTTGGGCGATGAATTGCTTGTCCTGACTGAAGCTCACTTCGTTTTTACCCTTTTTTTCCTTGATATAAAAGGTGATAAACTGCCCCCCACCCCCATTCATAACGGGCGTAAAAGAGCCTTGCTCATGCGAAATAAAGACTTGAGCGATTTGAGGGTTTAGGGTTTTCATCTCTATTTTTTCATTAGCCTTACTCACCCCTGGAATTTCCAAATTAGGATCTGCCATAGCCCTTTCTAAATCTTCTTGATTGGTGGAAGTGTAGCGCACGGTTTCTATTTCAGTGGGGATACTGAATTGCTCCTTGTGTTTGTTGTAATATTCGCGCATTTTAGTTTCAGAGCTGGTATCCACATTCGTGAGTAAGATATTACGCAACAATTCTTGCATTTCTAAATGCTCTTTAAGCTGATCCCTATAGAGTTTATAATGCCCCTCAGCCATAAGCATTTGCTTGAAATGGTCTAAATCCATGCCTTGTTGTTGCGCCATCATCGCCATTTCTTGGTCTAGCTTGTCGTCATCTACATGGATTTTTAAGCGCTCAATTTCTTGGTTTTTAATGCGCTCCGCAATCAAACGATCCCTGGCTTGAGCCTTACTCACTTTAGATTTTTTTTGCTCTTCTTGGATTTGATACAGCGTGATAGGCGAACCATTAACGAGTAAAGAAATGCCCCCTACAACCTTATCTTCAAGGGTGTTGTTGGTAGCGTTATTAGGATTACCAAAAATGGAATTGAATTGAGAGCTAGGGCTTGTCCCCTTATTTTTTTCAAGAGTTTGAGAGGTTGTCTCTTTTTCTTCAAGTTTTGGTGCGTTATTTTGAACGCTTTGATTTTGCATGCCTTTAGCGCTCTTTTTGATTTTAGGAGGCGTTATTTTTTGAGTAGGATTTTTGGCATCCCCATGATGGACTTCTGCTCTGGGTTTTCTCTTGGCTTTTGTTTCTTTCTTTTCTTCGGTGTTTTTCTTTTCTTCTTTTTTATTTTTCAATTCTTTATTTTTTAATTCCTTATTCTTCAATTCTTGGCGGATTTTTTTGTCCAAAGAAGACTCTTGCTTCCTCCCTTCTAAGGCTTCCACTTTAGAATCAGGCTCTGCATAAACCACCCCAATAAATAATAGAACCTTAGAAATATAAGAAAAAATTTTCCTCATCAATCCAATTTCTCTTTCAAAATAGCATTCACCACGCTAGGATTAGCCCCTTTTAGATTTTTCATCGCTTGCCCTACAAAAAACCCAAAAAGCTTGTCCTTACCGCTTTTATATTCAAGCACCTTATCGGCGTTGTTTTTTAACACTTCTTCTATCACTTTAACAATCGCTTCAGTGTCATTGACTTGAGACAAGCCCATTTGTTCAATGAGCGCATCCACATCGCCCCCTTGCTCTTCTAAAAGCTTGTCTAACACATCTTTAGCGCTCTTGCCTGAAATCTTGCCCTCATCAATGCGTTTGGCTAAAGCGCCTAACGCATGAGCACTAACTCCGCAATTTTCTAAAGTGGTTTCGGCTTTCAAGCGCCCTAATAATTCCACGCAAAGCCATGTTACGCTCGTTTTAGCCTTAACCCCAAGATTGAGCATGCTTTCAAAATACTCCGCCAATAAAGGATCGCTCACCAATAAATTCGCATCGTCTTCTTTAAGGTTAAAATCTTTCATGTAGCGGATTTTTTTCGCACCCGGCAATTCATTGATCTTTTGAGCTTCTTTTAAAAGTTTTTCATCAATAAAAACAGGATACAAATCCGGATCTTTAAAATAGCGGTAATCCGCTGATTCTTCTTTATTGCGCATAGAAAGGGTGATCCCTTTATTGGTGTCAAAAAGGCGCGTTTCTTGAACCACCTCTTCATTATAGCGCCCATTTTCCCACGCCGCGCTTTGGCGCTCTATCTCGTATTCAATCGCTTTAGCGATGAATCTAAAGCTATTTAGGTTTTTAATCTCCACCCTCGTGTAAAGCTTTTCATCGCCTTTGGTACCTAATGGACACGTTCGCATCGCACCTGAAATTCCCCTCTTGCATGTTCGCATCAGAAATCCCTATAAAACGCACGATAGCATGGAGTTTTTTCAAATACGCTACGGCTTCTTCACTATTTTTCATGTCCGGCTTACTGACAATTTCTAATAAAGGGGTGCAAGCGCGATTCAAATCCACCAAAGAATAACTGCCCTCATGGATATTTTTACCGGCGTCTTCTTCCATGTGGGCTCTTTCAATACGCACGATTTTTACGCCCTCTTTGGTGTCAATCTCTAATTTCCCATCGCTCACAATAGGGACTTCAAACTGCGAAATTTGATAAGCCTTAGGCAAATCAGGGTAAAAATAATTTTTCCTCGCAAAAATGGAGTGCTGGTTGATGTTAGCTTCAATGGCTGTGCCTAATTGGATGGCTTTTTTAACCACTTCTTTATTCAATACTGGTAAAGCTCCCGGTAAGCCCAAACACACAGGGCAGGTGTTAGAATTGGGGGTTTCTCCAAAGATTGTGGAACAAGAGCAAAAGATTTTGGTTTTGGTGTTGAGTTGGACATGGACTTCTAGCCCGATTACAGCTTCAAATGGCATTATTTGTCCTTGCTCTTTTTATTGCTCACAATGGCAAAAGTCAAATCATTGATTTCGGTGTGCGCTTTAATGAAATCATTGATCTCTTTCAAACTCATTTTTTGGATTTGATCCAAGAGCGTTTGGTTGAAATTTAAAGGCAAACCTAAATAAAAATAATTGTAAGTGGTGTTCAAGCGGCTAGAGATCGTTTCATTCCTTAAAGGCTCAGAGCCTAGTAAAAACTTTTTAGCGTCGTCTAATTCTTGTTGCGTCATGCCTTTTTCTATAAATTCTTTGACTATTTTTTTAACTAAAGCAACGCTTTTAGCTTGAGTGCTTAGCTTGGTTTGCAAATACCCGCTAGCAAAATGCGCCACTTTAGAAAAATTGGAGCGGATATACACGCTATAAGCCAAGCCCTCTTGAACCCTGATTTTTTCCATCAAACGAGAGCCAAACCCCCCCCCAAGCACAAACATCATGACTTTAGATTTCGCTAAATCCTGTTTTAAATCCTTGATTTTAAAGGGCGCGCCAAAATACACGAAAGCCTGCTCAGTGTCTTTATAGAGAACTTTTTCGCTTTTTTTATCGCTCGTTTCAAAATAAGGCTCTTCATACGCTTTACCTTGCGGCAAGAAATTAAGAGCGTTATCTAAACGCTTAAGAGTTTGATCGATTTTCAAATCGCCCCCAAGCACCACTACGAGCTTATTGAGCTCAAAAACCTTAGCAAATTGCTGTTTCAAATCGTCTAGCTTGATTTTTTGGAGACTCTCTTTAGTGCCTAAAGCCGCGTTAGCTAAAGGGGTGTTAGCAAAAAGTTCTTGCTTTAAAGTCAATTTAGCCAAATAATCAAAGTCGCTTTCTTTTTGTAAAAGCGCTGGTCAACATTTGGGTTTTGACTTTTTCTAAAGTGTTTTGCGTGAAATTAGGGGATTTTAAAAGCTCTTTTAAGCGCGTAATGGCTTCATCTTCGTATTCTTTTAAAAATTCTAAAGTGATTTGCAAATCTTCTGCGCTAGTATCCACATTCAAACTGATCGCTTTTTGCTCTAAAAGTTGCGCAAACCCCACCGCGCCAAGCTCTTTAGTGCCTTCGTTTAAAACTTGCGCGAATAGTTTCGCCAAACCCAACTGGTTTTTATCGCTTAAGCTCCCACCCCCTCTAAAGGCTAAATGGATAAACCCCATGGGTAACAAATGGTTTTCTTCATAAATCACAGGGACTTTAGCTTGATTGATTTCTTGGTGTGTCAAAGCACTCGCTTGTAACCCCATAAAAACTCCTAATAATAAAATGATTAAAATTTTTTTCATGCTGTTTATACCTTTGCTTTTGCCGGATAACGCTTTAAGATTTCATAAGCGGTGTTTCGCTTAGCCGCCACGCTCCCAATGTCTTCAATAAGCTCTATCATTTCCGCTTCATTCATGCAAAAACTTGTCCCAGCCGCTTTCACTACATTTTCTTCCATCATCACACTCCCTAAATCATTCGCTCCAAACAATAAGGCTAACTGCCCTATCATAGAGCCTTGAGTAACCCATGAGCTTTGTATGTTTTGAATGTTATCTAAAAAAATCCTACTGCATGCCAAATAGCGTAAATACCGATTGGAACTCGCTTTTTTAATGCTTGGGATTTCTTCTTTTAAGGGGGTGTTGTTGGGCTGAAAACTCCATAAAATAAAAGCCCTAAAGCCGCCGGTTTCATCTTGCAAATCGCGCACCCTTTGTAAATGCTCTATTACATCTTCTTCATTATCCACGCTCCCAAACATCATGGTAGCCGTGCTTTTAATCCCGCAAAGGTGTGCCATTCTATGCACTTCAATCCAGCGATCACTGCTCAATTTTTTAGGAGCGATCACATCGCGCACCCTATCGCTTAGTATTTCTGCTCCCGCTCCTGGAATGGAGCTTAAACCGGCGTTTTTCAACCTTTCTAAAACTTCTTTTAAAGACAATTTAGAGATTTTAGAAATGTAATCAATTTCAACCGCACTAAAACCATGAATGGTGATAGTGGGGAATTTTTGAGCGATATGGCTGACTAAATTTTCATAATAGTCAATCTTTAGCTGCGGGTGCACCCCCCCTTGAAAAAGGATCTGCGTGCCGCCAATAGCGAGCAATTCTTCAATCTTTTGATCAATTTCTTCATAGCTCAACACATAGGCGTCTTTTTCTTTTAAGGTGCGTTTGAACGCGCAAAACTTGCAATCCACAAAACAAATATTGGTGTAATTGATATTCCTATCCACAATAAAAGTCGTCAAGTTTTCAGGGTGCAAGCGTTGCTTCACCCTCAAAGCCCTTTGCCCTAATTCTTTCAAGGGCGCGTTTTTCATTAAATCCAAAATTTCTTCTCTGTTGATGCGCATTTTAAAACCTTGTTCCCATAGAAAATTCAAAGTGTTGCGTGTAATCGTCCATGTTGGGGTTGAAGCATAGCCCTTTACATTTCTTGCCATTGCCATCGCCCCATTGGTTGAAAAACGCTATAGGGAAAATCAACACCAAAGTACCTATGGGCGAAATCCATTCAATCTGCAAGCCTGTAGAAGCCCTCCAAGTCGCTCTTTCAAACCCAGCCCCTATCACGCCATAATCTTTAAAATTCGCTGTCGTGAGGGGAGCGTTATAGAAGAAACTCCCCCTAGTTGGGGTTTTAAAGGTTAGGAAACCAAAGTCAAAAAACCACGCTAAACGCATTTTAGCCGCTTTTAGCACCCCATAGCTCAATTCAGTAGAAGCGGTAAAAATCCCATCGCCTCCAAGCCACAAGCCAAACTCATCTTTAGGCGTAACTGAGCCGTTTCTAAAGCCTCTCACCGTGGTTACGCCCCCCATGTAGAAGGTGGAGTTTAAGGGCAAGTAATCATCGGTGTTATACCTAAAGATATAGCCCCCTTGCGTTTTAAAGCGAGCGATCAAATCTATCAATAAATATTTTTGCAAATGGTGGTAAGCGGCGAATTTACCATAAACTTTGGTGTTACGGACATTCCCGCCCAACCCGTTCCACGAATTGAGCGTGCCAGAGCTTGGCAAGCCAGACATCGTTGCATAAGAGCTAAAGATAACCCCATTTCTAGGGAAATAATAATCATCAGTGTTGTCATAACTCACATCAAGAGTGAAAGAGCTAGTGATAGGCGTGTGGTAATCCCTATCCCAAATACCTTTTATTTCTGGTGAAGTGGTAATCGCTCCAGGATTAGAACAGCTTTCAGGGACCAATGGAGTTCTACCGCCTGATAAGCGATTGATAATCACGGATGCGGGTGTGGAACATTGCCTTGGAGAGACCACTTCATTCACAGAGGAATAGTAGCGGTTGTATAAGGGGCTGCTGAAACCAAGGAGCTTGGTAACGTTCAAGTTATACCCTAAGCTCACATGGGTTCTGTTACCTAGCATGCGCCCGACATTCACCCCAAAGCCTCCGCCTTGTTGGATGTATTGGTAGCTTATCCTGTAATCCGCATAAAGATTGATCGTAGAGCTATACCAGCTGTCAAAAATCCTTGGATTAGTCAAGCTCAAATTCCCTGCAAACATACGCCCCGCTCCTCTTGGCATGCCCGGATAAGATCTACCCCCCCCTGTAGCGATGTTAGCATACAAGCTCATGCTTTGCCCTGTGCCAAAAAGATTCCTTTCGCTCACGCTCCCATTAAGCATAAGCCCTCCATAAGAGCCATAGCCCAAACCAAATTGCAACTGCCCAGTGCGCCCCTCTTCTACGCTCACTAACAAATCCATAAGCGAGCTATTGACCCTTTTTTCTTCAATTTTGACTTTAGAGAAAAACCCTAAACGCCTTAAAGAATTTTCGGAATTTCTCAGTTTGGTCAAGTTGTATTTATCCTTAGTACCTAACAATAACTCCCTCCTAATGATTCGATCGCTCGTGCGTTGGTTCCCTGAAATGATGACATCATTGATATGCACCATATCGCCCACTTCAATACGATAAATGACTTTCACAAGCCCGTTTTTTTCGTCCTTATCCAAGTCTGGTTTCACCACTGCAAACGCATAGCCCTTGTCGGCGATTTCGGTTTTTAAAATTTGCGCATCCGCTCTTAAATGCTCAATATTAAAGACATCTTTCCTTTTAACTTTAAGCGCTTTTTCTAAGGTTTTCAAAGGGACTACCGGGTTGTCAATCTCTATTAAAATGTCTGAAATCCTGTATTGGATCCCCTCTTTGACCTTATAATGAAGCTTAGCGTCATGGGTGGAAAAATCCGTTTTCAAAAAAGGCGAAGAAATATGAGCGTCCAAATAACCCCTACGCATATACACATCTTGGATACGCAAAGAATCGTATTCTAATTGATCTAATCGCAATTTCCCGTCATTCAAGCCCCACATCCAGCCCATGAAATCGCGCTGTTTATTCGCGCTCAAAGACTCAATCACACGGCGTTTTAATTTATCGCTTCCCTCATAAATGGATTGTTTGATATAAATACTATCCCCCCTATTCACATCAAACACGATCAATAACGCGCCCTCACTGACCTTTTGGGTGCGCACCTCCACCACGCTCCCATAATAGCCCTGCCCCTCTAAAGCCGTTTTTAAAGCCGTTTTAGCATGCTCTAATTTTTGCTCATCAAAGGTGTCGCCCTTTTTGATCCCCATTTGGGATTTTAAGCCGTCTTTTTCCTTTTCAGTCCCATAACCCTTGATTTCTACCCCGGCAATCCTGGCTTTTTCATCAAAATGAAACTCTAAAATGCCGTTTTCAAAAGTGGCATAAACGTCTTTAAAATACCCTTGATTGAACAAAGCTAAAACAGCGGTGTCTATTTTTTTAGAATCCACCATATCGCCCACGCGAATCTTTACAATCTCATTAGCGAGCATGTCAGACATGTAAGAAAGCCCAATATATGAAATGGACTTGACTTTCATTTCTTTAGGCGTTTGATTGGATTGAGAAGTTTCGTTTTGAGCTTCATTTTTTGGAGCTTCTTGAGAGACTTCTTTTGGAGAGGTCAAATCGTTTGGTTTAGAGCCGTCATTTTCTAAAGCTTCAACGCCGGTATTGATACATGCGAAAACAAGAGAAGATAGAATAAATTTTTTAATACTGATTTCCTTAATAGATTTTAGCTTGAGCGTTGTTAGTAGCATTATTATAACTAATCATTCTTAAAAACGCTAAAAATTATTAAAATTTCTGTATAAAATTATACAAACTATCCCTTTCTACCGCAACAAAACCAGAATCCTTGATTTTAAATACCAAATCTTCTTTTTCTAAACCATGCCGGCTTTTCGCACCAGCCGCGCTTTGAATGCTCTCTATTTCTATCGTGCCGTCTAAATCGTTAGCGCCAAATTCTTGAGCCACTAAAGCCAAATTCAAGCCCAAAGTCGCCCAATAGGCTTTAATGTGGGGGATATTGTTTAAAAGAATGCGAGATATAGCGATGGTTTTTAAGATTTCTATCGCACTAGGGGATTTTCCCACTTTCAAATAATTGTTTTCTTTTTGATACAGCAAGGGAATGAATGCGTTAAAACCCCCTTCTTTATTTTCTACTTTATTTTTAGGGCTTTGAGTTTTTTTGATCCTTAGCATGTGATCGATGCGATGGATTTTATTTTCAATATGCCCAAAAAGCATGGTAGCGTTACTCATTTTTCCTAATTTGTGCCAATAAGCATGGATTTCTAACCACCGAGAAGATCCCACCTTACCCTTACAGATTTTACGCCTAACTTCTTCATCAAAAATCTCTGCTCCCCCACCCGGCATGGAATCCACCCCAGCTTTGAGCATATCTTCTAGCACCAATTCAAAAGGTTTGTTGAATTTAGTGCTTAAAAAATGCACTTCTGCAGCGGTCATAGCTTTTAAGTGCAAGTTAGGCATTTCTTGTTTGATGGTTTCAAACACCTTTAAATACCACTCATAGGAGTAATTAGGGTTATGTGCGCTCACGATATGGACTTCTTTAATCCCCTTATTGTAGGAGTTTTTAACCTTTTCTAGGATTTCTTCTAAGCTCATTTCATAGGGGTTAGGGTTTTTTCTGTGGGCTGAAAAAGCGCAAAATTTGCAAGCGTCCGCGCAAATATTGCTAGGGTTTAAATGCCTATTGACATTAAAATACACGATTTTTTGGTGCATGTTTTGGCGCATACGATCCGCTGCTTCCCCTAGCGTGTATAAATCATAATCATAAAGCTTCACTAATTCTTTACTTTCAGTAATTTGATTGTCTAATACTTTTTCTAAAAAATCCATTATTAATTGCCCTTTCATTTTAAAGATAAACATTGTAGCATTTTTAGATTGAAGAATGCTTTTTATATATTATATAAAAATATCCCTTTTAATCCCCCCCTATTGATACCAGCCCTCTTTTTTGACTTAATTCTCATTAAAAGCACTTTTATGATAAAATCTAAGCTCTATCAAGCCATTAGCTGGCGTTCTTTCTCATTTTTTGCAAGTTTTTGAAAATTTTCATACTCTTGTTTACTTTTTCATTATCATTTATGCTATAATTATGGGACAACTTAAACCAACACAAAGGAGATACTATGTTATCAAAAGACATCATTAAGTTGCTAAACGAACAAGTGAATAAGGAAATGAACTCTTCCAACTTGTATATGAGCATGAGTTCTTGGTGCTATACCCATAGCTTAGATGGCGCGGGGCTTTTCTTGTTTGACCATGCGGCTGAAGAATACGAGCATGCTAAAAAGCTCATCATCTTCTTGAATGAAAACAATGTGCCTGTGCAATTGACCAGCATCAGTGCACCTGAGCATAAGTTTGAAGGTTTGACTCAAATTTTCCAAAAAGCCTATGAACATGAGCAACACATCAGCGAGTCTATTAACAATATCGTCGATCACGCCATAAAAGGCAAAGATCATGCGACTTTCAATTTCTTGCAATGGTATGTGTCTGAACAGCATGAAGAAGAAGTGCTTTTCAAGGATATTTTGGATAAAATTGAGTTGATTGGTAATGAAAACCATGGCTTGTATTTGGTCGATCAGTATGTCAAAGGGATCGCTAAAAGCAGGAAATCTTAATTTTAGGGTATTGGGTGCAAAAACTAGCCGTTTTTGATTTTGACTCCACGCTAGTCAATGCTGAGACGATTGAGTCTTTAGCGAGAGCGTGGGGGGTGTTTGATGAAGTGAAAACAATCACTTTGAAGGCTATGAATGGCGAGACAGATTTTCATAAAAGTCTTATTTTAAGGGTTTCTAAACTCAAAAACATGCCCTTAAAACTAGCCAAAGAAGTTTGTGAAAGTCTGCCTTTATTTGAGGGGGCGTTTGAACTCATTAGCGCCTTAAAAGAGAAAAATTACAAGGTGGTTTGCTTTAGCGGAGGCTTTGATCTAGCGACCAATCATTACAGGGATTTATTGCATTTAGATGCGGCTTTCAGTAACACGCTGATAGTGGAAAATAACGCCTTAAACGGCTTGGTTACCGGGCATATGATGTTTTCGCATTCTAAGGGTGAAATGCTCCTCGCCTTACAACGCTTGTTGAATATCAGTAAAGATCGCACTCTAGTCGTGGGCGATGGAGCGAATGATTTGAGCATGTTCAAACATGCCCATATTAAAATTGCTTTCAACGCTAAAGAGGTTTTAAAACAGCACGCCACGCATTGCATCAATGAGCCTAATCTAGCCCTAATCAAGCCTTTGATTTAAAAAAATTTTTTTGTAAAATACTCCTTTAAAAGGATAACCATGTTCCAGCCCCTATTAGACGCTTATACAGACAGCACCCGTTTAGATGAAACCGATTATAAGCCCCCATTAAATATAGCCCTAGCCAATTGGTAGCTTTTGGATAAAAGAGAAAGCAAAGGGTTTAGAAAAAAATTTATTTTACATTTCATTTTAAGCCAACGCTACACAATCACCCTCCACCAAAACCCTGATAAACCTGCGGACATCGTTTTTGGTAACCCCCTTGGATCAGCCAGAAAAATCCTATCCTATCAAAACACTAAAAGGGTGTTTTATACCGGTGAAAACGAAGTCCCTAATTTCAACCTCTTTGATTACGCCATAGGCTTTGATGAATTGGACTTTAACAATCGTTATTTGAGAATGCCTTTATATTATGATAGGCTACACCATAAAGCAGAGAGCGTGAATGACACCACTTCGCCTTACAAGATCAAATCTGACAGCCTTTATGCTTTAAAAAAACCCTCCCACCATTTTAAAGAAAACCACCCTAATTTATGTGCAGTAGTGAATAATGAGATCGATCCTTTGAAAAGAGGGTTTGCAAGTTTTGTCGCAAGCAACCCTAACGCCCCTAAAAGGAACGCTTTCTATGACGCTTTAAATTCTATTGAGCCAGTTACTGGGGGAGGGAGCGTGAGAAACACTTTAGGCTATAACGTCAAAAACAAGAGCGAGTTTTTAAGCCAATACAAATTCAACCTGTGTTTTGAAAACACTCAAGGCTATGGCTATGTAACCGAAAAAATCATTGACGCTTATTTCAGCCACACCATTCCTATTTATTGGGGGAGTCCTAGCGTGGCGAAAGACTTTAACCCTAAGAGTTTTGTGAACGTTTGTGATTTTAAAGATTTTGATGAAGCGATTGATTACGTGAGGTATTTGCACACGCACCCAAACGCTTATTTAGACATGCTCTATGAAAACCCTTTAAACACCCTTGATGGGAAAGCTTACTTTTACCAAAATTTGAATTTTAAAAAAATCCTTGATTTTTTTAAAACGATTTTAGAAAACGATACGATTTATCACGATAATCCTTTCATTTTCTATCGTGATTTGAATGAGCCTTTAATATCTATTGATGATTTGAGGGTTAATTATGATGATTTGAGGGTTAATTATGATGATTTGAGGGTTAATTATGATGATTTGAGGGTTAATTATGATGATTTGAGGGTTAATTATGATGGTTTGAGGGTTAATTATGATGATTTGAGGGTTAATTATGAGCACCTTTTACAAAACGCTTCGCCTTTATTGGAACTCTCTCAAAACACCACTTTTAAAATCTATCGCAAAGCCTATCAAAAATCCTTACCTTTGTTGCGTGCCATAAGGAGATGGGTTAAAAAATAAGGCGTATTTTAAGACTGATTGAGAAATTGGAGCGCTATTTTAAAATGCGCTAACGCTTCTTTTTTGAGCGTGGGGTTTTTGAGCATGTCCTCTAAAGCATGGGTGCTTAAAAAATGTTTGGTTTTTAAAGACACGATGCGCCCAAAGGATTCTTCTTTAGAAAGGTTTAAAAGGCGTTTGGGCAAAATCTCGCCAAATACCACAATGACTTTTGAAGCGCTGTTGTCTAATTGCCAGATTAAATGGGGCAGGCATGCGTTGATTTCTTCTTCTAAATTAAGGCTGTTAGAGTCGCATTTAAGGAGCGATAAGATATTGCAATCTTTTAAGGGGTAGTTAAAAACCTTTTGGATAATGCTCTCTAACATGAGCGCTTTTAAATTGTTTAAGAAATGTAATTGGCTATCCAGCATGGGGGTGAGCGTGATGAAAGCGAGCTTGGAAGTGGGGTTAAAAAGCCCGGTAATGGGTTTTGAATGTTGGTGGCGTTTGCACAGATTGCAATTTTCTATGCGCTCATGAACTTGTTTGTTAAGGGGCTTATTTTGGGGCTTTATAAGGCTAATATCTGTATAAGTTTCGCCCAAAAGACGCTCCATATAAAGGGAGCGTAAAGTTTGAAGGCGTGAGTGTTGCAAAGCGTTCAGTCTTTATGCTTTTTGAAAGCGTGAGGGCTTAGCATGTTTTCTGGCTTGAAAATATCGTCTAGTTGCTCTTTAGTTAAGATTTTCTTTTCTAAAGCGATGTCATAGATAGAGCGATCGCTTTTTAAGGCTTCTTTAGCGATCATAGCGGATTTTTCATAGCCGATATGAGGGTTTAGTGCGGTAACAATGCCAATGCTGTTGAAGACATAATCGTGGCAAATCTTTTCATTAGCCGTGATGCCTTCCACGCATTTAGTCGTTAAGGTTTCAATCGCGCGTCCTAAAATCACAAAGGAATGGAAAAGCTTGTAAGCGATAACCGGCTCAAACACATTGAGCTGCAATTGCCCTCCTTCTGCGGCTAACGCCACACTCAAATCGTTCCCAATCACCGCAAAGCACACTTGATTGACCACTTCAGGGATCACCGGATTGACTTTACCCGGCATAATAGAGCTACCCGGCTGCATTTTGGGTAAATTGATTTCATTCAACCCGGCTCTAGAGTCTGAACTGAGTAGCCTAAGATCGTTACAAACCTTAGAAAGTTTCACCGCAATACGCTTTAAAACCCCGCTCACTTGCACATACGCCCCGGTGCTTTGAGTGGCTTCAATCAAGTTATTAGCCATGACAAAGGGGCGACCCGTTACTTCTTGGATTTTCTTTTCAATCAAACTGCGATAATCCGGGTGCGAATTGATCCCTGTGCCAATGGCCGTGCCGCCTAAATTAAGCTCTCTTACCCAATTCCTAGCGTCTAAAACCTGCTCAATATCCCTATCAACCATCAAGGCATAAGTTTCAAATTCTTGCCCCAAAGTCATAGGCACAGCGTCTTGAAGTTGGGTGCGCCCCATTTTAATCACATGGGAAAATTCCTTAGCCTTTTGAGCGAAAGCGTCCCTTAAGGCTTTCATGGGAGCGACTAAATTACTCAAGCGCTCATAAATCGCAATTTTTAACGCGCTAGGATAGGCGTCATTAGTGGATTGAGAGCGGTTGACATGGTCGTTTGGGTGGCAAAATTGATACTCGCCCTTTTGATGCCCCATGTATTCTAAAGCCAAATTAGCAATCACTTCATTCATGTTCATGTTCGTGCTTGTGCCAGCCCCCCCTTGAATCATATCCACAATGAATTGATCATGGTATTTGCCATCAATGAGCAAATCGCACGCATGACAAATCGCAATTTTAAGCTTTTCATCAATCAAGCCTAATTGCGCGTTCGCTAAAGCAGCCGCTTTTTTGACTTGCGCGAAAGATTTGATAAAAACAGGATAACTGCAAAGCTTGTCGTTGGTGATGAAAAAATTTTCACTCGCTCTTAAAGTTTGAATCCCATAATAAACTTCATCGCTAATTTCCATTTGCCCAATGAAATCATGCTCAATACGCATAAAAGCTCCTTATGTAATAATTGAAAAATATTCTAGCTATTGTAACCAAATCTTGGATTATTTTTCTTTTAAACGCAACACTTTTGCCCCTAAAGCGTTGATTTTATCCTCTAACCTCTCATAACCCCTATCCAAGTGGTAAATCCTATGCACCCTACTCACGCCCTTAGCCACTAAAGCGGCTAAAACGAGAGCCGAAGAAGCCCTTAAATCCGTCGCCATCACATCGCTTCCGGTAAGCTCTGTGGATCCGCTAATGGTAGCCACATTCGTTTTTAGGCTGATATTAGCCCCCAAGCGTTGCAATTCGCTTGCATGCATGAAGCGGTTTTCAAAAAGCGTCTCTTCAATCACGCTCGTCCCCAAACACTGCGTGGCTAATGCCATGAATTGCGCTTGCATGTCTGTGGGAAAGCCTGGGTATTCTTTCGTGGTGATTTCAAAGGCTTGTCGTTTTTGGTCCGGATGAATTTCTATAGAATTTTCTTGAATGTCTAGCGAAAAACCAATTTCTATGAGCTTGTCGGTGATCGCTTGAAGATGGTTAGGGATGATACGATTGATTTTAAGCTGGCTGTTAGTGATAGCCCCCACGCACAAATAAGTGCCTGCTTCAATCCTATCGGGTATGATTTGAATGTCTTTTAAATTCAAAGCGTCATTTTCTACCCCCCTAATCTTTAACTCGCTGCTGCCAACGCCCTCAATTTCTACCCCCCCACTCTGCAAAAACGTGCACAATTGAGCGATTTCTGGCTCTTTAGCAGCGTTAATGATGCGCGTGATCCCTTTAGCTAAGCTTGCTGCCATGAGGGCGTTTTCTGTGCCTGTAACGCTGATCTTATCAAATAAAATATCATTCCCTTTCAAGCCTTTAGGGGCTTTTGCATGGATACAGCCTTGCTCAATTTTGATTTCAGCCCCTAATTGTTGCATCGCTTTTAGGTGTAAATCCACTGGCTTTGCTCCTATAGCGCACCCACCGGGCAAACTCACCAAGCATTCTTTAAAACGCGCTAATAGTGGACCTAAAACCAAAATGGAAGCGCGCATTTTACGCACCAAATCGTAAGTGGCTTCGGTGTGGTGCAGGGATTTGGCACCAATTTGGAGCGTGTGTGGGTTAAGCCATTCTAAGCTTGCGCCTAAATTTTGCAACAATAACGCCATCGCCTTTATATCCACCACTTGGGGCAAGGATTTGATTTTGACTTCTTGTTGGCTTAAAAGCGTGGCGGCTAAAATAGGGAGCGCGGAATTTTTCGCCCCTGAAATTTCTACCTCTCCTTTTAAAGGGACTTGCCCTACAATCTCTAAAAAATCCAATTCTATCCTTTTTCTTTTTTATTCTTAAGGGCTAAGCCGGTAGCGTTAGCGATTTTTTGTTGGTAATTAGGGTTAGCGTTTTCTAATTCTTGCCCAAAATTAATAGCGTCTTCTAATTCAAAAAATTCTGAAGCGACTAATTTTTGGATCGTTTCTAACCACAGAGTTTCTTTGTCTTTGGGGCAAATTTTAAAACGCTCATTGAAGTCGTTTTTCAGTTTTTCTAAAGCTGGTGCGCTTTTAATGTTTTTGATTTGTTCGTTTAAATTTTCCAAAGAAAGGCTTTTATTAGGGATCTCTTGCTTTAAAGGGGGGCGAGTAAGCCTCCAAACAAGCCCCACCAATAACACAGGCAGCAAGCATACAAAGAGGATCAAATACATGTAAGCGTAATAAGTCAAATTGCCCATGTTGATAAGATTTATAAGCGTTTTTTATAATAAGCGTTACTCGCTTCAATATAGCCTTCCACGCTCCCGCAATCGTATCGTTTGCCTTTGAATTGGTAAGCGATGATGCGCTTTCTTTTGGCTTGAGTGAGTAAAGCGTCTGTGATTTGGATTTCATTGTTTTTACCCGGTTTCGTCTCGCTTAAAATTTCAAAAATATCCGGGGTTAGAATGTAGCGCCCTATCACGGCTAGGTTGCTTGGGGCGTCTTCTTGGCTTGGTTTTTCCACCATGTCTTTAATCTCATACACCCCCTCTTCTAACCATTCGCCCCTAATCACGCCGTATTTTGAAACTTCTTCTAACGCCACTTCTTCAATGGCTACAATGGAACATTGGTATTTTTGATACAATGAAGTCATTTGCTTTAACACGCTTGGGTGATCATGGCTTATGCACAAGTCATCGGCTAAAATCACCGCAAAAGGCTCATTGCCTATGAGGGCTTCCCCGGTTAAAATCGCATGCCCTAAGCCTTTCATTTGCTTTTGGCGCACATAAGAAAAACAGCATTTTTCTATAATGTTACGAATGCTTTTTAAGGCGTTTTCTTTGTTGGTGCCTTGGATTTGATGCTCTATTTCATAGCTCGTGTCAAAATAATCTTCTAAGCTTCGTTTATTCCTGCCTGTAACGATCGCCATCACTTCACAGCCCGCGTCCATCGCTTCTTCTACAGCGTATTGGATTAAAGGCTTATCCACAATGGGCAGCATTTCTTTAGGAATGGTTTTAGTGATCGGCAAAAAGCGCGTGCCATAGCCAGCGGCAGGAAAAAGGCATTTTTTAATCATGGTTTGTCCTTTGAGTTAAGAGTTTGTTCTAAAAATGCATCAATAGGGATGAGATTCCCAAAAATTTCTTGATAAATCAAGTAATTGAGCATGACCCTAAAGCCATACATGCGAGTCTCGCTATAAGGCATAAGCTCCATGCTAAGCCATGGCTCAAAATGATTTTTTTCTTTAAATCGTTTGGAGCTTTCTAGCCACCTCCTTAAAAACCCAGGCTCAGCGTTATAAGCGTAGGCGACAAAAAGGGGGTGGTTGAATTCTTTTTTCAAATGGTTCAAGTAATAATTGCCAAATTTGAGAGCGATATTGGGGTTAAACATGTCGTTTAGATCAATGTTATCCATGCCAAGGCTTTTAGCGAAAGGCTCTACATTAAAGGGCATGATTTGCATAAGCCCTAGAGCAAAGGAGCGAGAGATTAAGTCCGGGAGCAAGAAACTTTCTTGCCTAGCGATCGCATACGCCATAGCCTTTTCATCAACATTTTGCCATTCAATAATGCCTTCATAAGGGGATAAATAATAATAAATCTTGTCTTTATTGCGTTGGCTTAAAAGATAGGTCAATTCAGGGGCGCTTTTTTCATAATACAGGCTTTTTAGCATCGCATTAAACGCGCCCTCATCTTTCAAACTCAAGGTTTTTTCCTTAAAAATTTGCCACGAAAAAGGATCGTAGGTGTTAAAAGGAGGATCTTCTTGGCTTAAATTTTGGATATGAGAAATGATGCGGTAACTGGGCGTGGTTTGGAGTTTTCGGCTCGCATAAAGACTATAGAGGTTTAAAGCTGGGCTTTGTGAAAGGCGCTCCAAAGTTTTTTTCTTTTTAGAGGCTAAATACTGCCAAAAAATCGCTCTGTCTTTTGAAAAATCATCGTCCTTGACAACCGCTTCTGAGCGTTCAAAATACTTGAGCGCTTTAGAGGGTTTTTTGCGCAAGATTTCATTAATCCCTAGGATAAAAAAGGTTTGCGCGTTGCTGTGGGTAGCGTTACTTTTAGTGAGAGCGTCTTTAAAATGATCCAATTTAGGATCTAAAATAACCTGATAGATCAAGCGGTTAAACGCCGGGTAATCTTCGTCTAAAAGGCGGTTTAACTCTTTAATAGGGATACGCTCTTCAAAAATTTGGAGCTTTTTTTCATAACTCAAATGGTTGAAAAGCGCGCTAAACACTTGCGCGTTAGCCTTAAATAAAGAGGTGCTCACATGCTTACTTTGCAAGATTTCTAATTCTTCATAAAGAACGGGGTAAGCCTCTTTGATTTTTTCTTGTAAGGGCTTGATGGTTTGGATGGGGATTTTATCAAAATCTCTGATTTTTGATTTTAAAGCGATAGCGATACAACTCGCTTGGAAAGTGTCTGTTGTTTCTAACATGCTTTCTAGGGTAATTTGTTTGCAATAAATATCTTCAGGCAATTTGACATCAGGGTTTTTTTCTGCATTGTCTGAGCCTTTTTCTTGCATACTCTTTTGTAGGGCGTTATTTTTATTTTGGGTCAATTCATAGGCTTTTTTAGCGTTTTCTAAAGTGGTTTTTTTATCGCTGATATAACGCCATAAATAATAATCCCTAACGATCCCGGCGGGCTTTTTTTCTAAATCTTTTAAATTGAACTCGGTTTGAGAAAAACCAACGCCAAGCGCACCGATAAAAAATAAAATCAAAAAACGCATGATTTTCTTTAGAGGCTTTTGGCGAGTGCAAAAAGCCACTGAATGAGCGTGAGATCCAAGAATTTCAAAACAATGACCACCACTAAAGGAGCGAAATCCAACCCGTTAAACACCAGCTTGAATCTAGAGCGTAAAAAATAAAACACCGGCTCACACAAGCGAGCGAGGATTTGCATGATGGGGTTATTGGGGTTAGGCTGCACGAAACTGATAAGCGAATAAATGATCACTATCCACATATAAATCGTAATGAGCGAGCTTAAAATCACCGCTATCGCATTAATAAGGGTAGAAAAGATCATGCTTTGAGCCTTAAAACTTCTTGATGATGGCTTTGGATATAGGGGAAAATCAAAGGCAATTCAACGCCATGCGAGTTCCCGGTCAAAAGAATGCGCAAAGGTTTGAAAAAATCCTTACCCTTAAGCTGGCTCAATCGCATGGCTTCTTTTTTAAAACTTTCAAAATCCTTATACGCTTGAAAATCCATGCTTTTTAGAGCGTTAAAAAGCGCTAAACAACGCTCTTTAAAATCTTCGTTCTCGTAAGTTTTAACAATATCCTTTGGCTCTAAAAACAACGAAATTTTTTCTTTCAATTCTAAAAGCGTGCCGCATTCTTCTATAAACAATCTTAAAAGCCCTAAGAGGTTTTTATCTTTTATTGAAGTGAGTTCTAATAGCTTTTCATCGTCTAAAAGCTTTAAATGCTCGTGGTTTAAGTGTTTTAAATATTTTAAATTAAAATGAGCTGGGGAACTGGAAAGATTTTCTAAACTAAACCATTCTATCGCTTCATCAAGGCTAAAAACTTCCTTAGGCACTTTATTACCGATAGTGATGAGGTAATTCGCAATCGCAACCGGTAAAAACCCTTGATTCAAAAGCCATTTCACGCTGGACGCTTCGTCTCTTTTGCTCATCTTTTTACCGCTTACTTCATCTAAAATAATGGGTAAATGCGCATAAACAATCGGATCGTTTGAGCCTAAAGCTTGCTGGATTAAGATTTGTTTGGGGGTGTTACTCACATGATCTTCACCTCTAATGATCAAACTGATTTCATAAAGCAAATCATCGCATGCGCAAGCGAAATTATAAGTAGGGCTTTTATCCTGTCTCAAAAGCACAAAAGAATCCAATTCATCAGGCTCAAATTTCACTTCTTTTTTAATCGCATCATTGAAAGACACCGCATGATTTGGGGCTTTCAAACGCACCACAGGGGCATGGTTTTTGTCTTTTTCTAAAGCGAGCCACTCGTCTAAATACCTGAAAGGGCGTTTCTCATTTTTGGCTTTTTCTTTTTCTCTTTCTAAAAACTCCGCGCTCGCATAACAATAAAACGCTTTATTTTCTTTCAGTAATTTTTCCGCCATTTCTCTATGGTAATCTATATTATGGCTTTGATACACGAGCTTGTCCCAACTTATCCCCATAAGCTTTAAAATCTCTAAAATCTCTTGGTCTTTGCCTTCAATGTTGCGCTCCTTGTCCGTGTCTTCAATGCGGATGAGAAAGGGTTTGTGTTGCTGTTTAGCCACAATGTAGTTAAAAATGGCTGCCCTTAAATTCCCTATGTGCATATCCCCTGTAGGCGAAGGCGCAAAACGAAGCATAAAAACCCTTTATTTAAAAATAGTTTTTGATTATACCTAAAGAATACTTAATTGTGTTGCGGTAGTTCTGTTTTTATCAAACATGGATAGGTATCATTCAAGAGATTAGCGCTTGGCTAACGCCAAGCTCTTTATGGTTGGTTATCAAAAAGCTAAAAGCGTTTTTATTCAATCACTTCATAAATAACTTCTGTCTTCCAGCGGGTTTTAGGGGTGATTTCTTGGTTGCGATAACCAAAACAAGCCATTACCGACACGCCAAATTCCGCCGTGTTCAGATAGCCTTTTTCCTCTAAATAAGCCTCCACTTTTTCTTGATCATACCCTTCAATCGGGCAAGAATCAATCCCTAACATAGTCGCTGCCATCATCATGTTCGCCATTTGGATATAAGTCTGCTTGCTAGCCCAATCAAACAAAGATCGTTCGCTATTGAGTTTCATATCGTTCTCTTGGAAATTTTTGATGATTTGAGCGAACCTGGAATTGGTGTCATAATCCCTTTTTTTAACCTCATGCATCACTTTCTTAACGTAATCGCTGTCATAAGTAACGCCTTTTCGCGCAAGATAAATGACAAAATGGCTCGCTCCCTCCAAACCAAAAAGCGCCCCCCAGGCTATCGGTTTTAAATCTTCTTTCATGCGTTCATTTTTTAATAAAAGCATTTTCCATGGTTCAAGCCCGATTGAAGAAGGGGCTAACCTCCCCACTTCAACCAAAGCTTCCCAATCCTTTTGGGAAATACGACGATTAGGATCGTATTTTTTTGCAGCAAATCGTTGGTGCTGTAAAGCAACCACTTGTTCTCTGTCCATTTTAATGATCTCCTTTTTCTAAATAATGATAAACGGCTGCCATATCCAATGCGCCCAAACCGGATTTTTTCTGCTTGAGAATAAAGCTCTTCTGCTTTAGATAAGAATGGCAATTGAATCGCCTCTCCTGCTTCATTTTTGGCTAAACGAATATCCTTGAGCATGAGTTTCAAACTGAAAGCAGTCGGATAGCTATCTTGCAACCACATGCCTTTTTTAGCTTGAAAGAGAGGCGAATTCATGCCAGATTGGCCAATAATTTGTAAAAATGACTCTGCATCAACCCCTAAACGTTTGGCTAACAGCAAAGCTTCTGAATAAGCGACCCCCATTTGAGCCAAAAGGCTATTAATGGATAATTTAGCCCCTGCCCCTTGACCAACTTTTCCTAAATAAAAGGTTTGACTCCCCAAATGCGCCAAAACAGGTTTGAGTTGAGTGATCACTTCTTCATCACCTGCCGCTAAAATCAATAACGCCCCGGTTTTAGCCGCGCCAACCGATCCTGAAACGGGCGCTTCAAGGTAAGTTACTTGATGCTTTTGAGCGATTTTTTCTAAAGCCAAGCTCTCCAAAGGAGCGATAGTGCTCATATTCACCACGATTTTTTCAGACATCTGTTCCCAAAATTTTGGCGCTAAAACAGCATCAATCGCCACTTTATCCGAAAGCATGGTAAAAATCAGATCAACTTTAGCGGCCAAATCTATAGGGTTAGTATAAACCGCTACGCCTTTTTCTTTTAAAGGGGCTGCTTTGCTCTCTGTTCGGTTATAAACAGACACTTCTAAATTTGCATCGCACAAACGAGCCGCCATAGGAGTTCCCATAGCCCCTAGTCCAATCCATCCGATTTTCATTCAATTCTCACTTATTAGCGTGAATACGCCACTAAACCATCTAACCAAGCTTGATGGTCATTTAGCATCGCATTAGGCACAGATTTCGCTAAAGCTTTAGCAGGGACTCCCGATTGGCTTTCTTGGGTTAAAATACGCACACGATCATTATCTAATTTTTCAACTAGCCATGCGTGATAGGCTTCAAGATACTCATCGCCTTTAGCTTCATTCCAACCTCTCCAAGCCAAACGCAGTATGGTGTCTTTCAATTCAAACTCTTCCACCTGTGCCTCCACCAAAAAGCCAAAAGTTTCAAAGCGGAAACGAGTCTTATCTTTAAGAATGGTATTGTCTTGATGATACACATGAACATTCCCTGAATTTTTGTAATACTTTTCCCAACAAGACGCGTCTCTTAAATGCTGCACCACTTTATTAAAATCCAAACCTTTGACAATGACTTCATTGGACACGAAATTATCAGTCTCTCCTGGAATCCATTTCTTAGGCCATTGAATCGCATTCATCGTTATCATGTTTTTTCCATTTTTAATTTTTTTTGCCTATTGGCGAATGGTTTATAGCATCATTAGGTAAATAATGATCTTTAACCCACTCAATCAGCCATTCTAAAGCGTTGTTTTTAGGATTTTCAATGACTGAATTTAAGCATGCGTTTAAAATTTCGCCGATTTTTTGGTGTTGGTAACCCAAGCTTTGAAGCGCGCCGCCCTTAAGGGCTAGGTGTTCTTTTTTAAAAGGCTCGTTAGAATCAAAGATTTCTTTTAACAAGCCTTTAATTTTTAAAGCGTGTTTGGGGTTTTTGAGCGCATAAAAATCTAAAGCCAAATTAAAAGGCTCTAAATCGTAGTTTTTCAATAAAAATTTTAACTCTGTTTTGTCATGAATATTTAAAAAAGCTTTATGGCATTCTTTAGCTTTTGAAAATAAAACACAAGTTTTTTTAGGGTAGCGTAAATTTTCTAAACTTTTTTGATGCTTGAAAAACCCCAATAATCTTAATTCCAAATTCAAGGGCGCGTTTTTTAAAAACCCTAAATTTTCTATTTTTTCTTGAATAACCAACTCCAAAATTTCTTGATATTCTTTAGCCACTTCATAGGCGTTTTTCCCCATAAGAAGCTTATTCAATTCGCTTTGTAAGCGCTCTTTAGAAAGGTGTTTTAACAAATCCTTACACGCAAAAACCGCTTCTTTAGTGCTTGGCGCTATCTTAAATCCTAAAGTCGCGCTAAATCGCAGCGCTCTTAAAATCCTTAAAGCGTCTTCAAAAAACCTTAATCGCGCTTCCCCCACGCATTCAATCGTTTGATTTTCAATCGCATTTTGCCCTTTAAAAGGATCAATCAGCCCTTTTGTAGGGCTATAAGCGATCGCATTCATGCTAAAATCGCGCCGCTTTAAATCGTCTGTTAAACGCGCGCTAAAAACCAATTCTTTAGGCTTTCGGTGCTTGATATGCCCCTTTTCAATTCTAAAGGTTGTGATTTCATAGCTCTGATGGTTTTTAAGAGCCGTGATCGTGCCATGTTTGATGCCGGTTTCTAGCACCCTAAAATGGCGTTTTAAAAGAAGCTCTTTACTTTCATTAACTAAAGCGTTTGAGGTCAAATCGTAATCTTTTGGGGTAATGCCCATCAAACAATCGCGCACGCACCCCCCTACCAAGTAAAGCTCATAAGGGGATTTTTCATAAATGTCAAACAATTCTTTTAATTCTTTTTCTAACTCAAACACGCTTTTTACTCTTAAAATTTCTTTGTGTTATTATATCTTTTTAGAATTTTTAAGGAATTTTGATGGAACAAGAAATTTGCGTGATCGGTTTTAGCGGCGGGCAAGACAGCACCACTTTAGCCGTATGGGCGAAAAAGCGTTTTAAAAAAGTCTGTTTAGTGGGGTTTGATTACGCGCAAAAACACTCTGTGGAATTAGAATGCGCTCAAAAAATCGCTTCTCTTTTACAACTCCCTTATGAAATCATCCCGTTAGATTTTTTAGAGAATATCACCCACTCCGCGCTTTTTAAAAACTCTAACGATTTAATGGGGCATTCGCATGCGCAAAATAAAGATTTGCCCAACTCTTTTGTGCCTAATCGTAACGCTATTTTTATCACCCTTTTGCATTCTTACGCGCAAAAACTAGGGGCTAGTAACATCGCTTTAGGGGTTTCGCAAGCGGATTTTAGCGGCTATCCGGATTGTAAAGAAGATTTTATTAAAAGCATCGAGCATGCCCTAAATTTAGGCTCAAACACGGCGATTAAAATCCTAACGCCTTTAATGTTTTTGAATAAAGCGCAAGAATTTCAAATGGCTAAAGATTTAGGGGTTTTAGATTTGATCATCAAAGAAACGCACACCTGCTATCAAGGAGAGCGAAAGATTTTGCATGCTTATGGCTATGGCTGCGATAAATGCCCGGCATGCCAATTGAGGAAAAAAGGCTTTGAAGAGTTTCAAACTAAGGCTTTGTTTCAATAAAGCGTTGGTAAAAATGCTCAAAAGCGTTTTTTAAGACAAGCAATCAAAGAGCGGTAAAAAGCATGTTTTAATGTTTGTTTTTGAAGTTATATGTGTAGTTAAGATAGACGCTCACCACTCTTTTATAATCCAATTTATCCCCATAATTATCGCTATAGTAATTGACTTTAAAGGCTGGCACTTTAACCCCTAATTCCACGCTAGAACCTCCAAGATAGTTTTCATCGCCATAGCGATCAATATCGTATTCATCACTACTAAAACGAACGCCAAATTTTCCTTGTAACTGAAAAATCGTGCGGCTCTTGACTTGATTGAAAGGGGTGAGATTGTTACTTGCAAACCAAGTGCTAGCCCCTAGTTCCATGCCAATCACAAGTCCTGAAGATTTTCTGATTATGTGCCTTGATGCTCTTTTTAATGTGTTAGCGTCTAGCGTTCTGCCGGATTCTTGGGACGCTCGCTTATTATCGCCGATTTCGATTAAATTGATAAGCAAATCCGTATTGAAACCATAGGGTAAAAAAACGATTGAACCGATATTAGAATAAGAAATAGAACTAAAAGTGAGCAAACTCAAGGGTGAAACAGCTATTAAACTGGCGAAAGGAGCATAAGCAAGCTTACTAGTTTGGTAACCGAAAAAAAGAGAGTGCCTAAACCCTATAATCCTTTTTTTACCCAAAAAATATTTATACCCAAAGCTGAGTTCATTAAGAACACCGCCCGTTCCACCCTTTCCTTTTAATTGGAGAGCGATTTTGTTTGAATCTTTCACTTTGTTAAAAGCGTTTTGCGCATCTTCTACATATTTTGCTAATGGTTTTTCAAAGGGGTAATCGTTTGCGTTTTTGATCGCTTGATTTAAGGCGGTTTCTGCTAAAATTCTTTCGCCGATACTACCTTGTTCTTGAATGTAGCTTCCTTCTAGAGCATTTAAACCTAAATAAAATCCATTCCTTTCAGCGTGGAGCCAAAACGAGAGAGAGAGAGAGAGTTAGTAAGAGGGCTTTTTTCATGGTTTTTCTTTGGTTTAAGATTTGATATTATTGCTAGGTATTTTATCATAAAAATAGGATTTTAGTTATTGGGGTTTTAATGAAAAACAAAGTTAAAATGAAATAACCCTAAAAACCACCGCTTAATTAGGGGCTTTAGATTTGATCATCAAAGAAACACACACCTGCTACCAAGGAGAGCGAAAGATTTTGCATGCTTATGGCTATGGCTGCGATGAATGCCCGGCATGCCAATTGAGAAGAAAAGGCTTTGAAGAGTTTCAAACCATGCTGTAAAAAATAATTTTTTAAAGAATGCGGTTTTTAAAACTTTGTTTTTATAATAAATTTCTTAAGAGAACAGGGGATTTTGAAATAATTCCCCCTACAACCCCCAACTAAAACCCCTAACCCAAAAAGAGCGTTTTTTTAAGAGATTGTCGCTTGATTAAGATCAAGCTGTTTTATATTTTTGTTTAAAAAATGCCTTTGAGCGTTTTTACAAAACAATCAAAGAGCGATAAAAAGCGCATTTTTAATGTTTGTTTTTAAAATTATATGTATAGTTAAGATAAACGCTCACCACTCTTTTATAATCCAATTTATCCCCATAATTATCGCTATAGTAATTGACTTTAAACGCTGGCACTTTAACCCCTAATTCAACGCTAGAACCCCCAAGATAGTTTTCATCGCCATAGCGATCAATATCGTATTCATCATTATTCCAACGAATGCCAAATTTTCCTTGCAACTGAAAAATCGTGCGACTCTTGACTTGATTGAAAGGGGTGAGATTGTTACTTGCAAACCAAGTGCTAGCCCCTATATCCATGCCAATCACAAGCCCTGAAGATTTTCTAAATACATGCCTTGATGCTTTTTTTAATGTATTAGCGTCTAGCGTTCTGCCGGTCATATCTTTGTAAAATATAGAGAGCCCTTTTACCCTTCGTTCAACGTATTCTTGGGACGCTCGCTTATCGTTAGTCCAATTAATGAGCAAATCCGTATTGAAACCATAGGGTAAAAAAGCTATTAAACCGCTGCCAGGAACAGAACCAACGCCACCAAGTTGGTAACCGAAAAAAAGAGAGTGCCTAAACCCTATAATCCTTTTTTTACCCAAAAAATATTTATACCCCAAGCTGAGTTCATTAAAGAGACCGCCCGATCCGCCATTTCCTGCGAATCGGCTAGCGATTTTGTTTGAATCTTTCACTGCATTTAAGGCGTTTTGTGCATCTCTTATGGCTTTTGTGTTACGGGGAATAATGAATTTTTTGCGTTATTGATTGCTTCATTTAAGGCGTTTTCTGCTGAAGCTTTTTTGCCGATACTACCTTGTCCTTTAATATAGCTTCCTTCTCCAAAATTCAAACCTAGATAAAATCCGTTCCTTTCAGCGTGGAGCCAGAACGAGAGAGAGAGAGTTAGTAAGAGAGCTTTTTTCATGGTTTTTCTTTGGTTTAAGATTTGATATTATGCTTAGGTATTTTATCATAAGAATAAGATTTTAGTGATTGGGTTTTAATGAAAAACACAATTAAAATAATTAAAATAGCCACAAAACCACCGCTTAATGAATATTAAATTAAAAACATGTTAATCTTTAATTATTTTTAAATTAGGAAATCCCATGCTTCAAAACAATAAAACTTTTTTACCCAGCCAATCCGCTCACCTCTCTAAAATCATTCTTTTTTTAAACACCGGCTTTTTAGCCTATCTGTTAAGCGCTTGTGGGGCGAATGTGCCTATAGAAGAAGTGTTGGTTAAAGATCCCAAAGAGACCAAAGCCCAAGAAGTCGCCAGAGAAGAAAGTGCCATCCAGCAAGAAAACGCCACTATTGATGCGCGCACCACGCCTTTAATCAATCGTTTCACTAATTATAACGCTTATGGGTCTTTAAACGGCTTTTACAATTCAGTGGATAATCTCAATTCGCCCATGCAAAACGGGATGTATGGAGGCTATTACATGCCTTATTATTACATGCCCTATGGTTTCATGCCTTATGGGTCTGGCCTTATGCCTTATGGGCCTTATGGGTATGGAGCCTGGATACTTCCCTTACGCTTTTTATTGATTGAGTGGCTTTAGAAAGCGTGGTGGTGTTGGCGTTTTTACTCAAACACGCTTGTGTTTTCTAATGGTTATTTCTAACATGCTAGGGTGGTGTGATAGAAAAAGACTATATTAAGAGGAGATATTCTTATGCGTATAGTTAGAAATTTATTTTTTGTATCGCTTATGGCTTATAGTAGCGCGTTTGCAACAGATTTAGAAACCGAGACTAAAAGCGAAAAAAAAGCAGTAAAAAGTTTTACAAACTCCATAAAAACCATGGCTCAGAAACCGAGACCAAAAACGACAAAAAGCTTTATGATTTCACTAAAAATAGTGCTTTAGAAGGCGTGGATTTAGAAAAAAGCCCCAACCTTAAAAGCCATAAAAAAAGCGATAAAAAGTTTTACAAACAACTCGCTAAAAACAATATCGCTGAAGGGGTGAGCATGCCGATTGTGAATTTCAATAAAGCCCTATCTTTTAGGTTTTATTTTGAAAGGACTAAAAGCAAAAAAACCCAATACATGGACGGCGGGCTGATGATGCACATCCGCTTTTAAGCCCTTATTCATAATCCAAAAATGCATGCGTTTTAAGGGCTAGAGTTTTAGGGAAATACCGCACAAACAAATCCAAAAACACTTTTTCGCCAAAGAAATCCCCAGCGATCGTTACTTCTTGGACGCTAAAATTCTGCGCGTTATCCCAAGTGAAATTCCCTAAAAACTCCGCTAAAGAATCCAAAATCCCCAAACTCAAAATTTCATTTTCCACACCTGCGAGCCTGAAACTCATCGCGCTGTGCATGATCTTTGAAAAGTTTAAAGCCATTTTCAAAGAATCGTCTTTAAGGATTTTATAATCAATCCTAGTGCTTTTAGGGCGTAAGCATTCTTTAGCTAAAGAAATAACGCTATGCGAATGAAAATCCTCGCTATACCCCAAAACAAACCCTAAAATGCGAAAAAAATCCAATAAATTCGCGCCCCCTAGATTGTATTTAGAAAGCTCTAAAAGGCGCGCGTAAAAATCAGGGAATTTAGTAGCGTAGTTTTGTAGCATTCTGGAGGCTTTTTCATCTTGTTTGAGAGTGTTAAATATTTGATTGAAATCAAAACTAACGCTTAAAAGCGTTTTTAAAGAACCATTAGCATGCAATAACAACCTTGTAGGGCGTTTGAAACTAAAATATAGAACGATAGAATGCGGCGTTTCTCTTAAAAACTCTAATTCATCTTTAAAGGGAAGGGTAGAAAGGTTGTTTTCTAGCACGAATTTTTTAGTGGGTGTGATCAAGCGTTTAGGGGTTTTAAAAAGCGCTTCATAATGCAAAAGCGCTTCACAAGAACGGCTTTCATGCGTAAAAACAAATTCTATCCCCTCATCTTGTAAAATATGGCACAATAAATTCAATATGGGGTCATAGGGCAGTTGGGCTATGATTTCATCGTTTTTGAAAGTGTCCTTAAACACGCTTTTTAATGGGGCTTTGATAGAGGGTTTTTCCAAACTGGCTAAATATTTAGCGTCCTCTAAAGGCAATTTGGTGCATGTCAAAACGCTAGAAAGATCGCTAAAAATAACGCTTGGAGAGAGCTTTTTTAAAGAAAGGGATAATGCCCCCCTAGAAGTGAAAATAGGGATAAAATCCTGTGTTTTGAGCATGCCTTTTAATTGGGTTAAGCAATCTATAAGCTCTTTAGGGCTATGGATTATAGCCCCCTTAAAAGCGGCGTTTTTAACAAAACCCAACGCATTGGCATACAAAGATGCGTTTTTATCTAAAAAATCTTGATGCTCTTTAGCGTTCATAAAAAGGGGTTTTGAAAGGCTTGTTGTTTGGAAAAGATTTTCATCTAAAGGCTCTGTGATTTCCTTTAAAGACAAAAAGCTAAAATCTAAAGAAAAGGGTAAGATCTCGCTTAATTTTTGCGCGAACTCTAAAGTGATCTCAGCGCTCGCTTGGAGGTAGAAAGAAGTCATGTTATCTTTATAAACGCTATAAAAACGCGCTTGCAAATGGAGCGCCATTTGCTCTAAAAGGGGCGTAAAATTTAGGCTTGTTTTTTCATTAACGCATTTAAAAAGAAAGACAAAAACCAATTCAAAAACCCTTATAAGAGAGTTCAGCGATACAATCTAGGGCGATATGATCGGTGCGTTGCATTTTAACCCCCCATGCGTTGAGTCGGGTTTCTATGGCTTTTAAGGCTGTTTCTAAAGCGTTTAACATTTCGCTTGAAAGCTTAAAAGTGGTCTCGCTCCCTATCACAAAAGGCACAAGCCCCACGATAAAAGTTTTAGGCAAATCCCCTAAAAACTCCGTGAGCCTTAAAGTGTGCAGCATTTCCACTTCATGCGCGCTCCCAGCCCATGTGATTTCTTTAGGAGCATCCTTAAAATCAAAAGCATAGACTGATCCAATTTCAACGCCTTTAGCGCTCACGCAATCTAAAATCAAAACCTTTTCATACGAAGTGATCAAAGGAATGAGTTGCTGAGCCATAGTCCCCCCATCCACAATATCCACGCTAGGGAAAAAAGAAAAATTTCTTTTGAGATAGTGGGCTAAATGCACCCCAATCCCTTCATCGCCAAAAAGGATATTGCCAATGCCTAGAATTAGGATTTTTTCACTCATTCTTTGGTATAACCATAGCCATTAATCATAGAATCCGCCCCCGAACTATCATACCTGATAGAATGGAAAAACACCATATAAACATGCACAGGGACAAACAAAATAAACCCCCAAGTCGCTAAGTGGTGGATAAAACGCACGTTCGCTAACCCCCCACAAAGCGCTTCAAACCACTTAAAAGCGCTCCCTAAAAACGCCCCAAGCCCCGCATGATAGACATTATAATACAGCACTATCCCGCTCAAACTCATCAACACGATCAAAACAACCAAAGTGAAATAAGCCACGAGTTGGATAGGGTTATACGCTCCTTTAGTGTGGGTTTTGCCGCTGATAAGAAAATACGCTTTCATCTGATCGATCCAAGCTTTTGGGCTTAAAAGTTGGTCAAAACTCCTGCGTTCCATTAAGCTTTCTTTAGTGAAAAAAAGATAGGTTCTAAAGATTAATGCGCTAATGAGCAAAAACCCAAACATGACATGAAAAGAGCGTATATAAGCTTGTAAAAGATACACCCCTTTATAAAAGCTGGAATTAGGCTGCAAAAAAGGGTAAGCGATGTAAAACCCCGTAGCGATTAAAGCAAAAATACTCAAAGCCCTAACCCAATGGAAAAAGCGCACAAAACCGGAATATTCTTTGTGTAAAACGACCTTATTCATTTTATCCATGCGTAACCCTTTTTAGAATTTAGCGAAATTAGGCTCTACTTTAAACTCGTTTAAAGACTGCCCTTTAAAATCCATCACATGCACCGAGCATGCGATGCATGGGTCAAAAGAATGGATAGTCCTAATGATTTCTAAAGGCTGGGTTAAATCAGCGATTTTAGTGCCAATCAAGCTCATTTCATAAGCCCCCCTTTGATTTTGAGAATCTCTAGTACCCGCATTCCAAGTAGAAGGCACCACCGCTTGATAATTTTCCACCACGCCGTTTTTAATACGCACCCAATGGCTTAGCATGCCCCTTGGCACTTGACCGATGTAGCGCCCTTTATATTCTTGATTTTTATCAATGTGATAAGGAGCGCAAGTGCTTTGATCGCTTTTTAGATTTTCCACTAACGCATCAAACGCCAAAAGTCCATTATCAGCGATTGTCTTAGCTTCAATACACCTTGCAGCGGTGCGCCCAAGCGTTGAAAACAACGCCTCTAAAGGCAGTTTAGTGTCTTTTAAAAACTTCGTAGCCACTTCAGTAACATAAGGGTTTTTCGCCGCTAAACCTACCACTACGGAACTTAAAGGGCCTACTTCCATGGGCTTACTATCGTATCTGGGCGATTTGATCCAAGAATATTTATTTTGAGTGTCAAGCACTTTAGCAGGGATGATTTTATTTTCAATCCCCACGCTCTCGCCGTCTTTTAAACCGGTATAATGCGGGTTCGTTTGCCCGTCATAAGGGTGGAGTTGCACTTCTTTAGTGTCTTCATATTGATACCAAGAATGCGTAACTTCTTCTTTAATCAAACTCTCATCAATGGGGTGTAATTTAGAAATATCCCCATCAAGCACCACCCCACTACTCAAAAGGTATTTATCCTTCCCGAGCAACACTTCTTCATAAGCGATAAAATTCCTTAAGCCACAGCCTTTGATAACCGATTGTTCGTTAGCGAACATTTCGCCTGCCATCACCAAATCAGGGTAGTAAGCATGGTTGATGAAATTGACCACCACTTCAAACTTGCTCTTCCATTCCGCCAATCTCGTCGGATCCAATATATCCATAACACTCGTAACACCCCCCACCGTTAGGCTTTGTGGGTGAGGCTGTTTTACTCCAAAAATAGCGGTCATTTTCGCCGCTTCCCTTTGGATTTCTAAAAGCTTGAGGTAGTGGCTTAAGACGATTAAATTTTGCTCTGGGCTTAAACGATAGGTTTTATGCCCATAGTAGCCGTTACTGAAAGGTCCTAAAGATCCGCTTTTAGCGAAATCGCTCAAGCGTTTTTGAACCGCTTTTAATTCACCGGCACCGGTATTAATGGGATAAGGGCTGTATTTGAAAGAAAGTTTTGCCGCTTGAATGGGATCGGCTTTTAAAGCGCTCAAAATATCGCACCAATCAAGCCCATGCAAAGTATAAAAATGCACCACATGATCATGAAAAAGCAGTGCCATGTTCATCAAAGATCGCACCAATTGCGCGTTTAATGGGGGGGTGATTCCTAGAGCGTTTTCTACCGCAGTGATACCAGCTTTATAATGCGAATAAGTGCATACCCCACAAATCCTTTGAGCGATAAAGCCTGCATCTCGTGGATCTCTGCCTTTAATAATAGTCTCTAGCCCCCTAAAAAGCGTAGAAGAAGAAAACGCATCAGTGATCACATTATCATCATCTACGATCACTTCAATCCTTAAATGCCCCTCAATCCTAGTGATAGGATCGACTACAATTTTTTTTGACATGTTAATCCCTTACTCTTTGTTTTTGATCGCTTTAGAAAGGAGCGCATGCGCAACAATGCCAATAGCGGTTGCACTCAGCAAAGTCGTGCCGACTTTATCGGCTACTTTATCAGCCCCTAAGCCATCAAAGGCGGTTTTAATGGAGCGATTCGCCAAAGGCTCTTCAAAAGGACTCATCGTATCCCAAAAATTAGGCTCAGAACACCCTATGCACCCATGCCCTGCACCTATGGGTCAAGAAGTGTGTGAATTGAAGCGGAGTTTGGAGCAATTGTTGAAAGTGTAAGGCCCTTTACAGCCCATTTTATACAAACAAAAGCCCCTTTTAGCGTTTTCATCGCCAAAATGCTCCACAAATTCGCCCGCATCAAAATGCCCTCTCCTTTCGCACAAATCATGGATCCTGTTCCCATAAGCCCAAGAGGGGCGGTTATACGCATCCAATTTAGGGAGAGTCCCAAACATCAAGTAATAAAGCACATTACCCACGATATTTTTTTCACTGGGCGGGCAACCGGGAACATTGATCACGGGTTTATCAATGATTTTATGCAAGGGTTGCGCGTTAGAGGGGTTAGGGTAAGCCGCTTGCACGCCCCCAAAACTTGAGCATATACCTATGGCAAAAATAGCGGCTGCGTATTGAGCGGCTTTCCTACACTCTTCAGCCCCCGTTTCAGCGTTTGGACCTTGAGTGAGGAAGTATTCGGTGCCTTGGGGGATACCGCCTTCTACCATTAAAATGTAATTGTTTTTGTGCTTTTCTATAGCGTCATGCAAGCTTTTTTCAGCTTGAAAACCGCTCGCTACCATGATGGTCTCATGGTATTCTAGGTTGATGTAATCAAAGATAATGCTATCAATGGTGGGGTCTGCGCTCCTTAACAAGCTCTCGCTGCAGCCGGTGCATTCTGCCATGTGCAACCAAATCACAGGCAATCTGTTAGCCACTTCTACCGCTTTCAAAGTCAAGGGAGCAAAACTAGCCGGCAAGGCTAGAGTCGTGCTCATCATACCCGCCCACTTCAATAAATCGCGCCTGGAAATGCCCGCACCCTTAAACTCGTCTTGCAAGTTTTTATGCTCGTTATGAGCGTTAAACGAGCTGACTATCTCAAGGCGTTCTTCAATCTTTTGATAGGTCTTTTTTTCATCATAGAACATGACCACTCCTTAACTAGAAATTTTCATTATCTTAACATAATAAAAATAATGTAGTGGCAATTGATTATTTTTTAACTTTTATTTTAGATGAAAGGAATTTCTTTAATATTAAGTTTCATTTGGATAAAATTCCCCCCTATTTTATTAAAAAAGGAACAAAATGAAAAAAGTACTCATCATTAATGGGTACAAAGCGTTCGGGAGCTCTGGGGGGAAACTCAATGAAACTTTGAGCGATCATGCAAAAAAGACTCTAGAGTCTTTGGGGCTAGAAGTGGATACTACAATCGTGGATAAAGGCTATGAACATGCTCAAGAAGTGGAGAAAGTCTTTAATGCAGATGCGACGATTTGGCAAATGCCTGGCTGGTGGATGGGAGAGCCTTGGATTGTGAAAAAATACATTGATGAAGTCTTTAGTGCAGGGCATGGGAAACTTTATGCTAGCGATGGCAGGAGTTCGCAAAACCCCACTAAAAACTACGGGAAGCGGAGGCTTGATGCAAGGTAAAAAATACATGTTGAGCTTGACTTGGAACGCTCCCATTGAAGCCTTTAACGATCCTAATGAATTTTTTGAAGGGGTGGGTGTGGATGTTGTGTATTTGCATTTGCATAAAGCGTTCCAATTTTTAGGGCTTTCAGCGTTGCCCACTTTTATTTGCAACGATGTGGTGAAAAACCCCCAAGTGGAGCAGTATCTTAACTCCCTAACCACGCATTTGCACCAAGCTTTTGGCAAGTGATTTTAAATTTTTTTTAACCCCCCCCATTTTTTGGGGGGCTTGTTTATTCCACAATAAAGTCTCTGGGATTGAGATCACAGCCTAAGATAAGATCCCTAAGATTACTGCCCACCGTTTGATAACTCGCATTGCTCACAAAGTAGAATCCGTATTTTTCAAAAGGCACAACCAAAGTGCCATCTCTATCCCTTAATTGCGCTTTTGCTTTATCCCAACAAATATATCTTGGAGACTCTTCATCTGTGTAGCTTTCAAAGGCTTCTCTGGCGTTTTCTAGCAAGTAGTCTATGACAGCGCTAGTTAATTCCTTAGCGTTTCTTGCCATGCGCCTTTAGCCATTGGGGAGCTTGACGCTTTGAAGCTTATGACTAGTTAAGTCATCATCAAGGGTTTTATTAATCTCTCTTTCGCGGTATTCTTTAGGCAAATCTTTAAACAATCCCACTTGACAAAATTGATCCGCTAAATATCCGCTCCTAGCTTTCACTTCCTCTATCCCCCAAGAATGGGTGTTATTGATGAAATAGTCGTTTAAATGCAAGGAGCTGTATTCTTCCATAAGCTCTATTTTTGCCTCGTAGGATTTGTTGCCAAGCCTTTGATTTTGCCCTGATAAGGTTAGATTCCCAAAATTATTGAGGTAGTCTTGCTCAAAAGTGAAATAATCCCCCACCATGTCGCGCCATTCTTGTGTGGGGGTTTTGGGGTAGAAATGTTCCACTTCTAAATTCTCTTCTTTTGGCGGTTCGGCGTTGCTTAATTTTTCTATCTCAAGCAAAATGAATTTGCACACTTGATTTGCTGCATAAGCGTTACGCACAAGAAACGCCGCTTTAATTTTATCGTCACTAGGGAACGCCGTTTGTCCAACGCTCTTGCCCAAATACCGCTTCAATGCATCGGCTGAAACATTTTCTCCTAGCTGTTTGTATAAAGAATAAAAAACTCTGGTAAGCGTAGGGGAAGAATCCCCGCACACGCTCCGGCGCACATAGTAGCTGATAAGGATTTGCAAAATTTCGTAGAAATTTTCATAATCTAATTTGCCTTCTTCAAAATCTCTAGCGCAACGCAAAATAAAGGGCTTTGCCACGCCAAATTTGATTTTCACAAGATCTTTAATACGCAGGCGTAAATTCGCTAACTGCTGCGAGTCCCCACGCCCTAAAAAATAATGATCTCTGTCTAAAAAGATTTGATAGATTCTGCCATATTCACGCATATCGCTCATAAGACCTTGTATATCATCAGGGAAATTGTCTCTGTGGTGGGCTTTTAGCGTGTAATACACTTCACGCTCTCCCTCTTTAAATTTATCTTCAAAATAGATTCTCAAATAGGTTTTGATAAAATCATTCAAATCCTTTTCGCCAAGCCAATTTTCTAAAGGCACCCAATAAGTGTCATAAAGGTGTTTCTGTCTGTCAGAATTTTCTCCCATCATCAGATAGTTGCGGATGAGATCTAGCCCTTTTAATTGCACGCCGGTAGCGTTAATGCTTTCAAACACCACTTGCGGATCGTCTTCGCCTAACTCCAATCCTACGGCTACGATTTTAAGCCGCAAAAACGCGCCATAAATCTCTTCTATGCGATACCCCTTGCTGATATAATTGTCAAGCTCTTTGGTGAAAAATTTATAATTATTCCTGATGTGTGATACGCCTTGTATTTCATGCGATCGATTTTGCATGACCAGATCAAAAGCTTCTTTATCGCTTTTAATGGGCTTTAAGCGCAGCTTTTGTCCCGAAAGATTGAGCAGTCCGTCAATCTCTTTTTTTATCCCTTCATTTGGTATCTTGGTCTCTATGGCTTTAAGCAAAAGCATGAGAGTGGTAATCCTTTGTTGCCCGTCAATGATGACAAATTCTTGCAGTTTCCTTAAGCTCTTTTCATCATCAATCAAATGCAAAATATAAGTGATAGAACCCATGAAATGCGTTTTCTTATTTTGTGAAATACTGACAATATCTTGCAGTAATTTTTCACAATTTTCTTCTTCCCAAGTGTAGTTCCTCTGGTATACAGGGATAGAAAATATCGTGCCTGTTAAGGCAAAAAAGTCGTTAACGGTGCTTTGTTTTGCTTCCATAGCTTTTCCTTTAAAATAAGATTAAAATCACACTGAGTATTAAATCAAAAAAAAAAAGATAGCTTAAATTTTTGAAAAAACCGCAATTTGCGGCTGAATTTATCAAAAAAGATAAAAGAGCTTTGCACAAAGCAAACACTAATCTCTTAAAAATGCGATCTTTTGGGGGGGTTTAGTTATGGGGCGAGAATGGTTTCAAAATACCCCCTATCCCCTTAAAAAATTGCTATTACTAGGGTATCTCATAAGAATGATACGGCATGAACAAGCGCCCGTAATTAGGATTCACGCGCAATAAATGCTCTTTGAAATTCCCGTAATTACGACAGCTTGACTCAAAACCATTATCGCACGCATACGAGAATAAATCCAAAGCCCTTTGATCGTCTTGAGGCACGCCTAAGCCCTTTTGATACAGCACGCCTAAATTGTTACAGCTCCCCAAAATCCCCCCATCGCATGCCATTTGGAAATACTTCGCCGCGTAATGATTATTCAAAGGAGCCCCTAAATCCCCATTCGCATAAATCCAGCCTAAATTCGCGCACCCCATCATGTCCCCAGCGTTACAAGCCAAATAATTCAAATCCACTTGACTGAGTTGTGCTTTATCAATGCCATAAATATTATTCACGTTAGACATCAAGCCCAAATTATAGCACCCCATATCATTCCCATTTTCGCATGAAAATTTATAATAACTTATCGCTTTGTAATAATCTTTTGGGACCCCACTCCCATTAGCAAACATCCACCCCAAATTATTGCATGCGAGCATATCCCCCCCTTGACAAGCCACCGCATACAATTGCAAAGCGTTTTCTTTATCGTTTGAGTCCGCATTCTTCTTGTTTTCATACATTTGAGCCAAATTCGCGCAAGCGGTCGCATCGCCCCCACTGCAACCCATTTCATAGTAGCGAGCGGCTTTTAGTCTGTTGGTTTGGATCCCTACCCCATTAGCATACATCGCCCCCACCGCAAAACACCCGTCCGCATTACCATTATCACACGATTGGGAAAAAAGCTTGAAAGCCCCTTGATAATCGCCCTTTTTAGCCAATTCAATACCAGCAGAAAGCTCGGTTTGAGCGTTTTCAGGCGATCCTAATTTGTCTAACAGGTTAGAGTTATCGTTTTTAGGGGTGATTTGGGTGTTAGGGTTTGGCGTACCCTTTGCGTTAGCAGGGTTTAATTCAGGGGGCGTGTTTTTTGGGGCTTGATTGTTTTCTTCAGCGCCACTAAGCTGTAAGATTAAAAAAACAAGCAATAACAAACTTTTTTTGAGCATTCTTTTAATCCTTAATGCAGGTTTTGATTCAACTCAATTTTTTTCACGCTCCTAAAAGCGATCAGCTTGCCATTTTGGCTATTGGAACGAAAATGCACGCCATTTTTTCCGGAAAGCTCTTTGCCTTTGTAAAGATTATTGGCATGCTTTTCTAAAGCGCTATTCACTTCTAAAAGCTTTTTAAACTCATTTTCTTCAATTTCTATCACGCTCCCGGCTAGTATGGCAACGCCTGCATCCACAATACAGCCATCGCCTAAACTAATACCGGTAACGCTATTAGCCCCTAACAAACAATTTTTCCCGATGCTAATAGGGTTATTATTCCCTCCGCTTAAAACGCCTAAAACGCTCGCTCCCCCACCAATATCAGTGCCTGCTCCAACCACCACCGATGAAGAAATACGCCCCTCATTCATGCACACTCCCATAGCCCCTGCGTTAAAATTCACGTAACTAGCCCCGGGCATTTGGGTATAACCTCCGGTGCCTAAATACGCCCCAAAGCGCGTTTTTGAGCTATCCAGTAAGCGGATATTATCAAATTCAGGGATTAATTGCATCAAATAGCGCGGGAATTTATCTATAAAATCAATGCTAGGGAAATGGTCTCGCATTTTTAAAGCCACTTCGTTCATTCTGAGCCATTCTAATTCATAAGGCTTGTTACCGCTCCAAGCCGCATTAGAAAGCTGGTTAAAAATGCCCTCTAAATTCAAACTCCTCAAAGGGGCTTTCCCTAAAGAAAGCGCTAAAAGTTTCATATACGCGCTCTCCACGCTCTCGCAAGGCTTATCTTCAAACAAGATCACCAAACGATAAAGAGACTCCCCATCGCTATTTTTCAAACGATTTTCTTCCAAAGCTTTTAAAAGTTCTAAAACCACTTGGATGTTTTTATGAGCCATTTTATTGGAATAGGCTTCATTCAAAAAGGGCGTATAAAAATCCAATGCTTTTAACACAAAACTTTCATCAATCTCAATAACACACTCGCTCGCGCTTTCTTTTAGGATTTTTTCTTTAGAAAGCGAGTTGCAAAACACCGCATAAGATCCTAAATTTTCATCTTTCCAGTTCAAAACGGGGTAAGTGGCGCATAAAATCTTTTTGGAAATAGGGGCAATATCCACTCTGGCAATGCCAAAACCTAAAGGCTCTCTGTAACAACTGGATTGCTGGTAGTTGCTCACAAAATTTTTAAACTTATTGATCACGCCTAATCCTTTAAACTCTTTTCTCTTTCTTTAGCTAAATTTTCTACTTCTATCACAAAAGTTTCAAACAAATCCTTTTCAGCCAGTTTGTGGATGACTTTACCCTCTTTAATGATCAAACCGCTGCGATTCCCAAAAGCGATCGCCATGTCTGCATGCTTGGCTTCACCTAAAGCGTTCACCACGCAACCCATCACGCTAATGTCTAAAGGGGTTTTAATGTGGCTTAGGCGTTTTTCTACCTTGCTCGCCATATCCACTAAATTGGCTTCAATCCTCCCACAAGTGGGGCAAGAAATCCAATTAATCCGCTTCTTTCAACCGCCCGCTATGGCGTAAAATCGCTCGAGCCACTTTGATTTCATTTTCTAATTCCCCTGTGATGGATACGCGCATCGTATCCCCAATGCCCTCCATTAAAAGCCCCCCTAAAGCCATGGCGGATTTGATGCTAGAACTGAAAAGATTCCCCGCTTCAGTAACCCCCAAATGGAAAGGGTAGATCACAAGAGGGCGTAGCATCCTGTAAGCTTCTATGGTGCGCATCACATCGCTCGCTTTCAAAGAAATCTTAAAATTGGTAAAATCCAAATCTTCTAAAAGTTTGGCGTTATACAAAGCGCTTTCTACCATGCCTTTTGGGGTCGACCCGTATTTTTGATCAAACTGCTTTTCTAAACTCCCAGCATTCACGCCAATTCTTATAGGAATGTTTTTTTCTTTACAAGCATCAACCACCGCTTTAATTTTGTCTTTAGAGCCGATGTTTCCGGGGTTAATTCTGATCGCATCCACGCTTTGAGCGGCAATGAGAGCGAATTTATAATGGAAATGGATATCAGCGATTAAAGGCAAGGAAGACACTTTTTTCAATTCTTTTAAGGCTAGGGCGTCCTTTTCATTGCTCACCGCCACTCTCACTAAATCAGCCCCAGCGAGTTTGAGTCGGTCAATTTGATTTTTAGTGCTTTCAATATCAGCGGTTTTGCTAAAGGTCATGCTTTGCGTGCTAATAGGAGCATCACCCCCTATAGCTACGCCACCGATAAAAATTTGCTTGGTCTTAACTCTATTTTCTAGCATCAAACCTCTTCATCAGTTAAATTCTTATGAGCTATTATACTCTTTCTTGGTGGTTTCATACCATAACGCTTAAATTTTAGGTAAGATTAACCATTCCATTTTAAATTAAAGTAGCCCTATGACCTTTGAGCCTTATCCTTTTGAACGATTAAGAGCCTTGTTTAAAGAGATCACCCCTAAAAAAAAGGGGCTAGATTTAGGCATCGGCGAGCCGCGATTTGAAACGCCAAAATTCATTCAAGACGCTCTTAAAAGCCACACCCATTCGCTCAATATCTACCCTAAAAGCGCGTTTGAAGAGGGTTTGAGAGAGGCTCAAAGGGGTTTTTTTAAACGCCGTTTTAAGATAGAATTGAAAGAAAACGAATTAGTTTCCACGCTAGGATCTAGGGAAGTGTTATTCAATTTCCCTAGTTTTGTTTTATTTAACTATCAAAACCCCACCATCGCCTACCCTAACCCCTTTTATCAAATCTATGAAGCGGCGGCCAAATTTATCAAAGCTAAAAGCCTTTTAATGCCTTTAACTAAAGAAAATCATTTCACGCCAAGCTTGAATGAAAAGGAGTTGCAAGAAGTGGATTTAGTGATTTTAAATTCCCCTAACAACCCCACCGGAAGAACCCTTTCTTTAGAAGAGTTGATCGCTTGGGTCAAACTCGCTTTGAAATATAATTTTATTTTAATCAATGATGAATGCTATAGTGAAATTTATGAAAACACGCCTCCTCCTTCGCTTTTAGAAGCTTGCATGCTGGCTGATAATGAAGCGTTTAAAAATGTTTTGGTTATCCATTCGCTCTCCAAACGATCTAGCGCTCCAGGTCTAAGGAGTGGTTTTATCGCTGGGGATAGCAGCCTTTTAGAAAAATACAAAGCGTTTCGCACCTATTTAGGCTATACGAGCGCTAATGCGATCCAAAAGGCTAGTGAAATCGCTTGGCTAGATGATGCACATGCAGAATTTTTCCGCAATATTTATGCGAATAATTTGAAACTGGCGCGAAAAACCTTTAAAGACACGCTCATTTATCCTTATAGTTTTTATGCGTATCTGCCCGTTAAAGATGGCGAAAATTTTGCCAAAAGACTTTATCAAAACGAAGGCATTACCACCTTACCGGCTTTGTATTTAGGGCGTAATCGTATCGGTGCTGACTACGTGCGTTTAGCCCTTGTCTATGATACCCCCCTTTTAGAAAAGCCTTTAGAAATCATAGAAGCTTACCGAGAAAACCATGCTTGAGACCCCAAAAGTTTTACTCAAAAACTTACAAGATTGCAAGATCCATTTTATCGGTATAGGGGGGATTGGCATTTCAGGCTTAGCCAAATACCTTAAAGCGCAAGGGGCTAAGATCAGCGGATCTGATATTGCCATAAGCCCTAGCGTTAAGTATTTGAAAGCTTTAGGCGTAGAGATTAATATCCCGCATGATCCAAAAGCGATTAAAGATCAAGATGTCATCATCCATTCAGCCATTATCAAAGAAGACAATACCGAAATACAAAGGGCTAAGGAATTAGAAATCCCTATTTTGTCTCGTAAAGACGCTTTGTATTCTATCCTTAAAGACAAGCGCGTTTTTAGCGTGTGTGGGGCTCATGGAAAGAGCAGTATCACGACCATGTTGAGCGCGATTTGCCCATCGTTTGGAGCGATTATTGGGGCGCATTCTAAAGAGTTTGATTCCAATGTGCGAGAGAGCGCGAATGATAGCTTAGTTTTTGAAGCCGATGAGAGCGATTCAAGTTTTTTATTTTCTAACCCTTATGCTGCGATTGTGCCTAACACAGAGCCAGAACATTTAGAGCATTATGACTACGATTTAGAACGCTTTTTCTTTGCTTATGAATATTTTTTAGACCATGCTCAAAAAAGAGTGATCTATAAAGAAGATCCTTTTTTGAAAAACTATTCTAAAGACGCCATTACTTTAGAAAAAAAAGACATTTATAATATCCAATATATTTTAAAAGACGGCGAGCCTTACACTTCGTTTGAATTGAAAGACTTGGGGGCTTTTTTGGTGTGGGGGTTAGGCGAACATAACGCTACGAATGCGAGTTTGGCGATTTTAAGCGCTTTAGATGAATTAAGTTTAGAAGAAATTAGAAATAATTTATTGAATTTCAAAGGCATTAAAAAACGCTTTGATATTTTGCAAAAAAACGCGCTCATCCTCATTGATGATTACGCCCACCACCCCACTGAAATCAATGCCACTTTAAAAAGCGCTAGGATTTATGCTAACTTATTGAACACGCAAGAAAAAATTATTGTGATCTGGCAAGCGCACAAATACTCCCGCTTAATGGACAATTTAGAAGAGTTTAAAAAATGTTTTTTAGAGCATTGCGACAGATTGATCATTTTACCCGTTTATAGCGCTAGTGAAGCTAAAAGAGACATTGATTTGAAAGCCCATTTTAAGCATTATAACCCCACCTTTATAGACAGGGTGCGTAAAAAAGGGGATTTTTTAGAGCTGTTAGTCAATGATAATGTGGTAGAAACAATTGAAAAAGGCTTTGTGATAGGCTTTGGAGCGGGGGATATTACCTATCAATTGAGAGGCGAAATGTAATGGGTGCAGCGGTTGTTTTATTTTTAACGCTGGTTTTATTGTTTTTAGTTTTAAGGGATTTTGGTTTAGCAAGCCCTAAACAAAAACTTGTAGCTTTTTTAATCGTAGGGATTATAGGAGCGAGCATCAGCGTTTATACTTATCAACAAAACCAACAAAACCAGCAAGAAATCGCTTTGCAAAGAGCGTTTTTAAGGGGGGAAACCTTGTTGTGTAAAGGCATTAAAGTGAATAACCAAACCTTTAATTTAGTGAGCGGGACTTTGAGCTTTTTAGGCAAAAAACAAACCCCTATGAAAGACGTTCTTGTGGATTTGGATTCTTGTCAGACGCTTCAAAAAGATCCCTTAATCCAACCCCAATGAACCCCCAATGAACTGAATAATAATAATAATACCCCACCCAAACCCCTAGAAGAAAGCCTGGATTTAAAAGAGTTTATCGCTCTTTTTAAAACCTTTTTTGCCAAAGAAAGAGATACTATTGCTTTAGAAAACGATCTCAAGCAAACTTTCACTTATTTAAACGAAGTGGATGCGATCGGTTTGCCTACTCCTAAAAGCGTGAAAGAAAGCGATCTCATTGTCATCAAACTCACCAAATTAGGGACGCTCCATTTAGATGAAATTTTTGAGATTGTCAAACGATTGCGCTACATTGTCATTTTACAAAACGCTTTTAAAACTTTCACGCATTTAAAATTTCATGAACGCCTTAACGCTATTATTTTACCCCCTTTTTTTAACGATCTAATCGCTTTATTAGATGATGAAGGGCAAATCAAACAAGGGGCGAACGCTACCCTAGACGCTTTGAATGAAAGTTTGAACCGCCTTAAAAAAGAGAGCACAAAAATCATTCACCATTACGCCCGCTCTAAAGAGCTTGCCCCTTATTTAGTGGATACGCAAAGCCACCTTAAACATGGCTATGAATGCCTTTTATTAAAGAGTGGGTTTTCTAGTGCGATTAAGGGCGTTGTGCTAGAAAGGAGCGCTAATGGCTATTTCTATCTTTTGCCTGAAAGCGCGCAAAAAATCGCGCAAAAAATCGCCCAAATTGGTAATGAAATAGATTGCTGTATCGTTGAAATGTGCCAAACTCTAAGCCGTAGCTTGCAAAAACATCTTTTATTTTTAAAATTCCTTTTTAAAGAATTTGATTTTTTAGACAGCTTGCAAGCCCGGCTTAATTTCGCTAAAGCCTACAATTTAGAATTTGTCATGCCAAGCTTTACGCAAAAAAAAATGGTTTTAGAAAACTTTTCGCACCCCATTTTAAAAGAGCCAAAGCCCTTAAATTTGAAGTTTGAAAAATCCATGCTCGCTGTTACCGGCGTGAATGCGGGCGGGAAAACCATGCTCTTAAAATCGCTTTTAAGCGCGGCGTTTTTGAGCAAGCATCTTATTCCTATGAAAATCAACGCTCATCATTCCATTATCCCCTATTTTAAAGAAATCCACGCCATTATTAATGACCCTCAAAACAGCGCGAACAATATCTCTACTTTTGCAGGCAGAATGAAGCAATTTAGCGCTCTTTTGTCCAAAGAAAACATGCTTTTAGGCGTTGATGAAATAGAGCTAGGGACTGACGCTGATGAAGCGAGCAGTTTGTATAAAACCCTGTTAGAAAAATTGCTCAAACAAAACAACCAAATCATTATCACCACGCACCACAAACGCCTGAGCGTGTTAATGGCAGAAAACAAGGAAGTGGAATTACTAGCCGCTCTTTATGATGAAGAAAAAGAACGTACCACTTACACTTTTTTAAAAGGGGTTATTGGCAAAAGCTATGCGTTTGAAACCGCTTTGCGCTATGGCGTGCCGCCTTTTTTGATTGAAAAAGCGAAAGCCTTCTATGGCGAAGATAAGGAAAAATTGAACGTTTTGATTGAAAATTCCAGCGCATTAGAAAGGGAATTAAAGCAAAAAAATGAAAGCTTAGAGGACGCTTTAAAAGAGCAAGAAGATTTAAAAAACGCATGGCTTTTAGAGATGGAAAAACAAAAAGAAATCTTTCACCATAAAAAATTGGAATTGGAAAAATCCTACCAACAAGCCCTAAACATCTTAAAAAGCGAAGTCGCTTCAAAAGATACCAGCTCCATGCATAAAGAAATCCATAAAGCGAGCGAGATTTTAAACAAGCATAAAACAGACCAGGAAATCCCACAAACAATAACAAGCTTTCAAATTAACGAAAAAGCGCGTTATAAAAATGAAAGCGTGCTGATAGCACAAATTTTAGACAAGGGCTATTATTTGGTAGAAACCGAGCTTGGCATGCGCTTAAAAGCGCATGGGAGTTGGTTGAAACAAATCCAAAAACCCCCTAAAAACAAATTCAAACCCCCTAAAACCATCGTTCCTAAACCTAAAGAAGCGAGCTTGCACCTTGATTTAAGAGGGCAACGCAGCGAAGAAGCCCTGGATTTACTAGACGCTTTTTTAAATGATGCGCTTTTAGGGGGCTTTGAAGAAGTATTGATTTGCCATGGCAAGGGGAGCGGGATTTTAGAAAAGTTCGTGAAAGAATTTCTAAAAAACCACCCCAAAGTGGTGAGCTTTAGCGACGCTCCCATTAATTTAGGCGGCAGTGGGGTTAAAATCGTTAAATTGTAGTTTTTGGCACTTTTTATGGGGAATACAAAAATCCGCTTAAACTATAAAGCCATTTCACACCAACGCCCAATGAGGACAAAGCCTTTTAAAAGAGCGTTAAAAAGGGCTTATCGCTTAATTGATCCAAAACCCTTAAAAATCTTTAGCCTTGATAGGCTTTTATCGCTTTCTCTAAAACCTTAATCGCGCTCTCTTTGTTTTCAAACCCCTTGACTTTCACCCATTTATTAGGCTCTAAATCCTTGTAAGTTTCAAAAAAATGCTTGATTTTATCTAAAGTGTGTTTAGATAAATCATCAATATCTTTGACATAGGAATGCGTGGGATCGATCTTATCTATGGGTAGAGCGAGTAATTTTTCATCCATCCCGCTTTCATCTTCCATGTTCAACACCCCAACCAAGCGTACTTTCACTACGCTTCCGGCTTGAAAAGCCACATCGCTTAAAACCAGCACATCTACAGGGTCGCCATCAGATCCTAAAGTGTTAGGCACAAAGCCATAATTTGCGGGGTAATTTTGCGCCCCATAAAGCACCCTATCCACCATTAAAGCCCCGCTTTCTTTATCCAATTCATACTTGATATTAGAATGCTTGGATATTTCAATCACCACACACAAAGAATCAGCGTCATGGCTCACTTCTAATTGGTCTAAATTCATTGCAATCTCCTTTGAAAAAAAAGAATTATTCTAACATAAAGCCCGCTCTTTTTAAACCTCTTTAGGGGTTTTTAAAGGAGCGTATCGTCTGCTGTATTTGTGAAAGGCTTTTAAGCACTTTTGAGCGTTAAATTTATGATAAAAAAGATTATCAAAATAGGATTTTCTAGGGGGTTTTAATGAAATGTCAGGCTTTTTTGCATTTTGAATGGTGCTATTGAAAGCATGCTTGTTTAAAGAAACAGGGCAAGGCAAATAGGTAAAATTAGCCACATCATGGTAAGTGGGGTTGTTTATGAACATATCCACCGGCTCTATGATTTTAAAACACTCCGTGGATTCTATAAAAGTTTTAGCGCCCTTAGGCGTGAGATAGTAGCCTGCCGTAGTGGCTACATACACGCTGGTGAGGTAAAAATGCTCTAAAAATAGTGCTTCTTTTTCACTATCAGCACGCCTTTCCCAAAAGGTCTCTTTAATGTTGGTTTCTTTTGCTAATAAGGATTCGTATTTTCCTGTGAGATCATCGTATTTTTTCCGCAATATTCTTATTGAGATCATCGTATTTTTCCGCAATATTCTTATTGAGATCGTCGTATTTTTTCCGCAATATTCTTATTGAGATCGTCGTATTTTTTCCGCAATATTCTTATTGAGATCGTCGTATTTTTTGGTGAGATCATCGTATTTTGATACGAGATTCTTATACACTTCTGTCCGAGCTAAAATACTTCCAATGAAGCGGTTGAGTTTTCTTTTAATTTTTCTAAAAACCACTTGGTTAAAAGAGGTTTTTTGGGGCGCTATTTTGCAAGGCTCAGATAGTTCTTTAGGGTTTTGTTGCGTTTCAATAATAGAGTCTTGTTGCGCATCTTGTGCGGGATTGGGGGGGGGGGGTAACTTCATAATTTTCAATAGGTGCTTCAGCCTCTTCAGTTTCTGTATAGATAGGGAGAGAGTGCAAATTGGTTTTATAGTCTCCCCAATAATGCCCATAGAGTCTCACAAAATCAAAAGGGCTTTTCAAGCAATCTTCTAAGGCTTGCGTGAAATGAGACTCTAGCGTTACATCATCTTCTAAAATGACGACCGGTTGGTTTGTTTTAACGCATTCTTTCCATAAAAGATAATGGCTTAAATAGCACCCAAATTCTTGGGGCAATAATTCTTGATAACAATAATCAGAATGGAACCAATCGGATTTTAACATGCTTTGCACATCATAAAGCTCTTGAACGAATTTTTCAAAATCTTGATGTTTAGGGCTAATAGCGTCAAAGATTTGAAAAACACAACTGCCTTTAAATTTTTCATTGGATTCTAAAACGAGTTTTTCAGTATCCAAACGCCTTTGACTTTCTTTTAAAGAAATGATATAAACTTGTGTCAAATGAACTCCTAAATATGGCATTCTACCATAAAATTTCCTTTTTAAACCTCTTTAGGGGTTTCTAAAGGGGCGTATTGCTTGCTGTATTGTTGAAAGGCATTCAAGCGTTTTTTGGCGTTAAGGCTATAATAAAAAAGATTCTTAAAAGTTGATTTTTTAGGCAGGAGTGGGTAAGATTTCAAGCTCTTTTTTTGGGGCTTTTGAATGGTGCTGTCTAAAGAATGCTCACTTAAAGAAACAGGGCAAGGCACATAAGTCAGATTCGCCACATCATGGTAAGCAGAATTATCCATAAACATATCCACCGGCTCTATGATTTTAAAACGCTCCGTGGCTTCTATAAAAATTTTAGCACCCTTATGGGTTAAGTAATAACCGGCTGTAGAAGCCACATACACGCTGGTGAGATAGAAATGTTTTAAAAAAAAGGCTTCTTTTTCATGCGTTGCGTAATAGCTTTTTTGTATTTTTTTTAGGATATAGTGGATGACTTTATGGGTAGAAAGATTTAAAAATCTAGAAACATCAAAAAATTTTTTAAATTTTTCTAAAATAGGGTTATTTTTAAAAGGATGATCAAAGGGAGGAAATACAAATTCTTTGGGTAAAATATGGAATTTTGTCTCGTGGTAATACCAATAGCACCCATAGAGTCTCACAAAATCAAAAGGGCTTTTCAAGCAATCTTCTAAGGCTTGCATGAAATTAGATTCTAAGGCTACATCATCTTCTAAAATGACGATCGGTTGGTTTAATTTGACGCATTCTTTCCATAAAAGATAATGGCTTAAATAGCACCCTAATTCAGGCAAAGTCAAACCAGCACCAACATAAGAATGATACCAATCAGATTGCAATAAACTTTGGGCGTCATAAAGCTCTTGAAGTAATTTTTCAAAATCTTCGTGTTTAGGGCTAATAGCGTCAAAGATTTGGAAAACACAACTGCTTTTAAATTTTTCATTGGATTCTAAAACGAGTTTTTCAGTATCCAAACGCCTTTGACTTTCTTTTAAAGAAATGATATAGACACCAATCACAGATTATTCTCTTTGGAACGCATCTTAATTCGCAAAAGACAAAATATACTCTTGCATTTCGCCCACAATCTCTTCAATGCTTCTTTCACCATTGATCGCTTTATACACTTTCTTATTCTTGTAAAAATTTTGGATCTCACCCAACGGATCCAAAAACACCCGCATGCGGTTATGAAACACCCTTTCATTATCATCAGCCCCCCTAGAGCGCCCTAAAACCCTTTCTTTAGCGGTGTTTTCACTCACTTCTACTTCAATCACGCTTTTTAAGATCACTTCATTTTGAGCGTTCAATTCCTTATCCAAAGCCTGCATTTGTTCCACGCTCCTGGGATAGCCATCAATTAAAATGATCCCTTTACTAGAGCTTTTAATCGCTGCAAGGATCGTTTCTACCACAATTTCCAAAGGCACTAATTCGCCTTGAGAAGTGAATTTCTCAATCAATAAGCCTCGCTCGGTCTTTTTAGCGCTCTCAGCTCTCAATAAATCCCCAGTAGAAAAATGAGCGATTGTTTCGCTGTTATTCTTAGCGATAAGCTCTGCATCAGTGGTTTTACCACTCCCTGGGGCTCCAATAATCAAAAATAGCTGTTTCATATCGTATCCTTTTAAATTATTTTCTCAAGCGAATGTGTAACTCTCTTAGTTGCTCTTCATTAATGGGGCTAGGCGCGTTCGTCAATAAGCATGAAGCTTTTTGCGTTTTAGGGAAAGCGATCACGTCTCTAATGCTACTAGATTTAGTCATTAGCATGATCAAGCGATCAAAGCCTATCGCAAAGCCCCCATGAGGAGGAGCGCCAAACTTTAGCGCTTCTAATAAAAAGCCAAATTTCTTTTGCGCTTCTTCTTCGTTGATATTGATTTTTTCAAAGACTTTTTTTTGCATTTCTTCTTTATGAATCCTTATACTCCCCCCGCCAAGCTCCACGCCATTAAGCACCACATCATACGCATGCGCTTCAATCTCTTCTATGTCTTCGCATTCTATATTTTTAGGCATCGTAAAGGGGTGGTGCGCGGCATGATAGCCGTTTTCGGTTTTTTCAAACATGGGGAAATTGACCACCCATAAGAAATTCAAAGCGTCTTTATCAATCAAATCAAGCGTTTCAGCCACGCTTCAAGCGCAAGCGCCCCATGTAATCTAGCACGATTTTTTTATCCCCAGCTCCAAAAAAGACAATATCCCCAGTTTTTGCACCAGTTTTTTCTAAAATATTCTTAAGCCCCTTTTCGCTCAAAAATTTAACTAAAGGCCCTTTAATCCCATCTTCTTTAATCTGCAAATACGCTAAGCCTTTAGCCCCAAATTGGCGCACAAATTCTTCTAATTCTTTTAAAACGCTGCGGCTAAAAAGCGCATCAGCCCCCTTAACATTCAAAGCTTTAATGCGTTTATTTTTAGGATCTTGCGCGATATTAGAAAAAATAGCGTTTGAGCTGTCTATAAAACAATCCCCCACTTCTATTAAAGGCAATTCAAAGCGTAAATCCGGCTTATCGCTCCCGTAATTTTCCATCGCTTCCTTATAGGGCATGCGTTTAAAAGGTTTAGAAATAGTATGCCCAATCGCTTTAAAAATCTCTTGCAACAAATCTTCCACCACGCCCATCACATCATTTTCACTACAAAAACTCATTTCCGCATCAATTTGCGTGAATTCCGGCTGCCTGTCCGCCCTCAAATCTTCATCTCTAAAGCAACGAGCGATTTGAAAATACCTGTCCATTCCCCCCACCATTAAGAGCTGTTTGAATAATTGCGGGCTTTGGGGAAGCGCGAAAAATTCGCCTTCATGCACCCTGCTTGGCACTAAATAATCCCTAGCTCCCTCAGGCGTGGTTTTAGACAAAATGGGGGTTTCAATCTCTAAAAAACCCTTTTGGGCTAGAGTGTTACGAGTAATTAAAGCCACTTCGCTACGCAATTTGAAGATTTCATAAGCATTCAAAGAGCGCAAATCCAAATAGCGGTATTTCAAGCGCAAATCTTCATTCACGCTTTTATTGCCAATTTCAATCGGTGGGGTAGCGCTTTTATTTTCAATGACTAACTCTTCTAAAACGATTTCAATTTTACCGGTCTTTAGTTTAGGGTTTTCTAACCCAACGCCTCTCAAACGCACTCTTCCTTTAGCCACTAGCACAAATTCACTCCTGACTTCTAAAGCCTTTTCATAAGCCTTAGAGCTAGGATCACAGACGAGTTGCACCAAACCGCTCTTATCCCTTAAATCAATAAAAACCACGCCTCCATGGTCTCTATAAGTGTTACACCACCCGATCACTTTGATGGTTTTACCCACATCTTTTTCACTAATTTCTGTGCAGAAATGACTTCGCATGTTTTATCCCTTTAAATTAAAACAAAAATTAAATTTATGAAAGCGTTTTTTTAAGCATTTCATGGATTTCAAGAATGTTAGATTTTACCACAAAACCATCCGCTTCTAAAGATTGGGCTAATTGGCGGTTAGAATCGCTGCTCATGGACGAATTGATAATCACAGGAAGATGCTCAGTCCTGTGATCAGCTTTAATGGTTTTTAACACTTCAAACCCTGAAACATTAGGCATTTCTAAATCCGTAATGACCACGCCAACTTGTTGGTAATGTTCTTTTTCATACAAATAATCCAACAATTCCCTCCCATTTGGAAAGGCTAAATAACGCAATTCTAAAGTTTGAACGATTTTTTCTAGGGTTTTAAGAGCGCTCAAGGAATCTTCAGCGATTAAAATGAGTTTTTGGCTTTGAATGGCTTCTATGCAACGCAAAGTCAAATCGTCTAAATCTTTCAAGCTAGGGAAAACATCGCTAATCATTTTTTCCACATCTAAGATCTGCACCACTCGTTCTTCATCAAAACGAGTGATAGCGCTAAGCTTACCCTCTTCATTAATGCCTTGTTTGTCCCCAGCGCTAATCTCAGTCCAATTTTTATGGATGATCCTTTCAATTTTTAAAACCTTTAGAGCGATGGAATGGTTAGAAAAATGGCACACGATCACCAAATTATGGTCATCTTTAACGCTGCATTCTGTTAAATTGCGGCTCGGATCATTAGCGTTATAATGCAACCACCTTTTCACATCCACTAAAGGGATAGACTCGCCCCTAACGCTAAGAAACCCGAGCATCACGCCATCGCTCCCCCCAAGAATCTCTGTAACCTCCCCGTCATAATGGATAATTTCTCGGATCTTAAAAATATTCATGCCATAAAGTTGGGCGTCTTTTTCTGCATCTAATCTAAAGCACAGAAATTGCGCTTCGTTGTTCAAGTGCAACGAAGTCGTTTTGTCAATGTCTCTTACCACCTAATTTCCCCTAAAGCCCTATCAAAGATTAAATGTTATAATACTACCCTAATTTAGTTTAAAAGGTTTTTACAAAAATGATAAAAAGCCAAAAAGAATATTTAGAAAGAATTGAATATTTAAACACCCTATCGCACCATTATTACAACCTTGATGAGTCAATCGTAAGCGATGCAGTCTATGATGAACTTTACCAAGAATTAAAAGCTTATGAAGAAAAAACCCTAGCCACATTCAAGCCAATTCCCCTACCCAAAAAGTGAGAGTACTGCCACCAATTCGTTCAATAAAAATCCCCATTTAATGCGGATGTGGAGCTTAGATGATGTGTTCAATCAAAACGAATTGCAAGCGTGGTTGCAACGCATTTTAAAAGCCTATCCTAGCGCTTCGTTCGTGTGCTCGCCCAAACTTGATGGGGTTTCGCTCAATCTTTTGTATCAACATGGCAAGCTAGTGAGTGCGACCACTAGGGGTAATGGCTTAGAAGGAGAATTAGTTAGTGCAAACGCTAAACACATCGCTAATATCCCCCATTCTATCGCTTATAATGGAGAAATAGAAATCAGGGGCGAGGTGATCATTTCTAAAGAGGATTTTGACGCTTTAAATAAAGAACGCCTAGACGCTAATGAATCTCTATTCGCTAACCCTAGAAATGCCGCATCAGGGAGTTTGAGGCAGCTTGATAGCGAAATCACTAAAAAGCGTAAATTGCAATTCATTCCTTGGGGCGTGGGCAAGCATTCTTTAAATTTTTTAAGCTTTAAGGAGTGTTTGGATTTTATCGTCTCGTTAGGTTTTAGCGCCATTCAATACTTAAGCCTAAACAAAAACCACCAAGAAATAGAAGAAAATTACCACACCCTGATTAGAGAAAGGGAGGGCTTTTTTGCCCTTTTAGACGGCATGGTGATCGTTGTGAATGAATTGGATATTCAAAAGGAGCTAGGCTACACGCAAAAATCCCCCAAATTCGCTTGCGCTTATAAATTCCCGGCTCTAGAAAAACACACCAAAATTGTAGGAGTCATTAACCAAGTGGGGCGCAGCGGGGCGATAACCCCGGTCGCTCTTTTAGAGCCTGTAGAAATTGCTGGGGCTATGATTACCAAAGCGACCTTACACAATTATTCTGAAATTGAAAAAAAGAATATTATGCTCAATGATAAAGTGGTCGTCATTAGAAGCGGCGATGTGATCCCTAAAATCATCAAACCTTTAGAATCTTATAGAGACGGCTCGCAACACAAAATTGAACGCCCCAAAGTTTGCCCTATATGCTCGCATGAGCTTTTATGCGAAGAGATTTTTACTTATTGTCAAAACCTTAATTGCCCGGCAAGGTTGAAAGAAAGCTTGATTCATTTCGCTTCTAAGGACGCTTTAAACATTCAAGGCTTGGGCGATAAGGTCATAGAGCAACTTTTTGAAGAAAAGCTCATTGTTAACGCCCTGGATTTGTATGCTTTAAAATTAGAAGATTTAATGCGGCTAGACAAATTCAAAATTAAAAAAGCTCAAAATCTGTTAGACGCTATTTTAAAAAGCAAAAACCCTCCCTTATGGCGTTTGATTAACGCTTTAGGGATTGAGCATATTGGTAAGGGAGCGAGTAAAACGCTAGCCAAATACGGCTTAAATGTGTTAGAAAAAAGCGAAGCCGAGTTTTTAGAAATGGAAGGCTTTGGGGTGGAAATGGCACGCTCTTTAGTCAATTTTTATGCGAGCAATCAGGAATTTATCCGATCGTTATTTGATTTGTTGAACCCTAAAAACAGCGATATGGCTGAAGAAAAGCAAGAAAGCTCTTCTGTTTTCAATAATAAAACGATTGTTTTAACCGGCACGCTTTCTAAACCACGGCAAGAATACGCTCAAATGTTAGAAAATTTAGGGGCAAAAATTTCTTCAAGCGTGAGTGCTAAAACCGATTTTTTAATCGCTGGAGAAAACCCCGGCTCAAAACTCGCTCTAGCAAAAAAACATGGCGTGAGCGTTTTGAATGAAGAAGAATTGTTAAAGCGCCTTAAAGAATTGGATTAAAATTAAAATCAAATACCCGGTTAAATTCTAAAGAAAAATTCCAATTTTCATTCTTAATGAATTTACTCACAAAATCCTATTTTATAGTAGAATGCGAAAAATAAAGATGTTTTAAGGAGCAATGATGGAACACCATAAAGCGCACACAACCATTCAGGCTTTACAAGCCAAACGCAAAAGGTTGCTAACCGAATTAGCCGAGTTAGAAGCAGAAATAAAAGTGGGTAGCGAACGAAAGAGCAGTTTTAACGTTTCGCTCTCGCCGAGCTTGTTAGCCGAAATAGAAGAGATAGAATACGAAGAAAAAACAAGTAAAGAGCGAAGAATCAATCACAGCGTTTTACTTTCGCCCAGTTTTATGGCTAAAGTGGATGAATACATGAAAGAGAAAGGTTTTCCTAATCGCTCGCTTCTCTTTGAAAAAGCGTTGGAGTTTTACATGTTAAAACACCCATAAACCAATAACGGACAAAAAACACATTTACGAGAAAGTTTTGACAGTAAGGGATTAAAAGCTCCGTTTCTCTAGTTTTTTTGGGGTATTTCTTATTCAAAGCTTTGATTTTGTCTATTTTTAGAGTTGAAATGCTTTTTAAAATCGTTCCACTCGCTTAAATCGTGTCTGTCAGTAACGCTATCGCTTTGACAAAAAAGATAATAACCCTAAATGGGATTTTAAATCATTTCTATATAAGGGGTTTTTATGATTTCTAACATCAGCACACGCCCAAAAACCTGCCCACCTAAATTAAACGCAAACGGTCTTTTTAAATCCTATCAATTTTTTTATAAAATTGATTATTATAGATGAACCAGAAACCAGTTTAGAGCAAAACGCTCTTATATCAAATCTCATAAGCTTGCGCAACACCCAACAACTTACAAGCATCATCGCCACTCCGATCCTGTTGTATTAGATAGTTACGAATGGGTAGGAATGGTAACATTGCTCAATGCGAAGATTCTTTTAACTCTAGTATTGATCGCTTCAAGATTAATCGTTGTGATCGCTTTTATCTTTATTGTTCTCTCTTTTTATGCGCTTTAGTATCATCGCTATTCTTCATTTTAAAGCGCTTATTTTTTGTTAGTGTTTTTTCAAGCGCATTGTTTTGTTTTTGCTTGGCAATTTTTGTAGCTAGAATTTTTCAAAACGAACAAAGCATCTTAAGATTTTGTAATATCATCAATCTCTATGCGCTAATGTCTTGTAATGTTTTTGTTCCTTTAGAATACCTACCTAATATTGGTCAATTATTTATCAAAACATCTATTTTTTACTACCTTAATCAACTTCTAATCAAAGCTTTTCAAGGGATTGATACTATACTGGTTTTAGCAACTTCAACATTTTTCATTATTGGTGGCATTATTTTATTTTTACTAAGCGCTAATCGCATGTTACTAACACCAAAAGAACGCATGCGTTAAACCCTTAATCCCACCAGCCCCATTAATCTTAAAAGTGCTTATTTTGGGTAAGCCCTAGCACCCCCTTAAAACGCTAAACGCATTCCAATGTTTCCGGTGATATTGATCATTTTGTAGTCCAATCCAAACCTAGCCCCCACCCCAGCATTCGCATAAAAGCTTTTAAACAACCTCACTTCCCCGCCTGTAGTGATGCTCGCAAAAGTGTTATAAAGCTCGCCTTTCCTGTAACTCAAAGTGTTGTTACCAATAAAACGCACCAATTTATCCCCCATAGAATTAACTAATAAGTCTCTACCAAAGCCGCCAATCGCATAAAAATAAGAGTTTGTGTTGAAATAATGGCGGTTCTCTAAAGCAAGATCAATTGTTAAAACGGATTTTTTAGACGGATCGGCGTTCGCTTTAAACTGGTTATAAAGCGCATTATCCATCACCCCTTCTAAACCGGTCATGCCAATATAGTAATACCTTAAACCAATTTGAGGTTTTAAAATGATGCTTTTGTTTTTAAACATGAAATCATACCCGTAATTAACTCTCGCGTTCGTCGTCCATGTGCTGTATTTATAGGACTGATTGATCATAGAAAGCAGAGTGTCGTTGGAGCTGATTTGGGTTTTATTAGCCCCCCAAGTTTCATTGACGCTAAAAGTCAGCTCACTCTTTTTGATAAAGACTCTCGCATACAAGCCCATGTCCACATTATTCGATCGAGAACTAGTGATGCGTTCATAAAACCCGCTATACCCATAAGCCGCATACCCTCCAACAATCACGCCCTTAATGAATCTGTCATAGCCCACATTGACACCATAGAGCGTTCCTGTGCCATTTTCCACAAAGCTCACGCCCCCAACGCCGGTCGCCCAAAGGTTGTTTTTTAATTTATCCCTTTGAGAGTATTTTAAAATCACATCCATCGCATTAGGGATCGCATCAGCAAATCTTTGGTTTTTAAGACTGCTCAAGCGTTCGCTAAAATCCGTTGAATCAAAGGAAGCGAAATTAGAAAGCTTGGCTAAACGGCTCATTTGTTGCGTGTAAGTGTTGAGCTGTAAAGCATCGGTGGAATTGTTTTTAAGATTGGGTTTAGAGAGCATTCCTAAAGCACTGCTCACATCTTTCATTAAAGTCACAATGTGTTCAGTGGGATTGTCTTGCAAATAATAAGGAGCGAACAAGGGATTACCCCCCTTAGCCATAAAAAGCGCATTCAGCCAATTGACAGCGTTAAGGTTAGCGGATTTGATCGCATTCAAACCAGCGCTGCCTTGAATGTATTTAATGTAATACTCCAAACTAGGGGCTTGAATGTTAATGGGTTTATCCGAAACGGTAACTTGAACTTTATCATAAAGGATAGATGAATACACCATTTGCCCCTGATTGTCTTTAAAGCTCACCACAAGACCTCCATCTTTAATATTGACCGGTTGGTTGTCATAGCTTAGTGAATCGCCCTTTAATTGCATGCGTTTGCCGTTAAAATCAATGAGAGTGTAAAGCTTGAGGTAATCGCTCAAGCTCCCTCCAAGAATCGTTTGATTATCATAGCCATAAACCATGCGTTTAGCGTCTATAAGCGTGTAAGCGCCTTGCTTGAGTTGGGTGTTAAAGTTGATTAGAGTCTGGTTGTTATAAGACATGATCGTGGAAGTGCCAGTTACGCTCAATATCGTTTTATCAGTTGGGCGTTTGAGGTTGAAAGTCAATAGTACTTCGCTGTTAAAATTCCCCCCCACATTCAAACCATTTTCATTCGTGCTGAGAGCCGCTCCTTTAACCACATTGAGATTACCGCTAATATCAGCCCTGTAATTAGAGTTATTGTTAAAAGCGTTATTCACGATCAAGTTGTTGGCTTTAAAAGTAGCGTTCGGTCCTAAATCTAAAGTCCCGATAGTCGTATTTTGCAAGACTTTTGAAAAATCCACTAATCCATTCGCTCTAATTGCACCTAAGAAAGCGAAATTATTCGCATTCACTTCCAGCGTTTCATCGGTTGGGGCTGTCGCGCTTGAAGAATGAGCTTTTTTCTCGCCCATGCAATCTAAAACATTCACGCAAATTTGACCTTTTTGAACGCTAATATCGTTTCGTGGTGCATTAAGAATTAAACCGTTGGTAGCGTTTAAGGTATCTAATGAAATATTAGAAAAATCTTGAGAAACAAAAGAAAGCCTGCCCTGATATTGCGTGAAATTGATCGTGTTTTTCCCATTAAAGATAATGGACTTGCCCGCCACAAAATTCAATTCCCCCCCTGTGGCGTTACTAAACGAGCTGTTATTCACAAACACATGGTTTTTAGCCACGAAATTGAAATTCCCTTTTTGCCAGAGATTGTGCAAACCTTTAGGTTTGAGTAAAGAGCCCATGCCCAATTTCTTCAATTCATCTTGTAAAGATTGAGGCAGTATGGAGCCTAAACCTTGATGATAAACGCCTCCAAATCCCTTATCAGCGATGATTTTATTGATCATTTGCCCTAGGACTTGATTGCTCATGATTTTATTCACTACGCCTTCGCCTAATAAATCGTTCAGCACTTTTTGACCCATTCCAGAAATCGCGCCCAATAATTCCTTACTGGGGTTAGTGATGCTATTTAAAGCGATATTGACTAAAACGCTCAAATCCTGCGGACCTAGCCAAGAAATGAGCTTATTGATTAAAGGGGCTTGATTAATCATTTGATTGAGAATATCCCCAAAAGTCGTTTTATCCAAGAAGTTCTGTAAGTCTTTGGCATCAGAGCTAGAGCCTATTTTATCCAGGGCTTGATTCAAGCCTCCAGGCACAAAATTATTGGCAAAAGAACTCAAGCTTTGCTTTCCATACCAAGTATTGATGAAATTCTCTACATTTTCAATCCCTAAAGTTTTCACGATGAATTTTTCAAACCCTGAAGAATGGGCTTGGATTTGCTCTAAGAGCATCTGATCAATTTCTTTTCTTTTTATAGGATCTAGAGCGTTTAAAAGCCCGTTTTCACCAAAAACATCGCCTACCGTTTTAGAATTTAAAATTTCCATGATCGCGTTTTTAAAAGCGCTCACGCCTAAGAGGTTATTCACTTCAGTAGGGCTAAGCAATGAGCTTAAAGTCTTAGATCCAAAATCTTTAGGGATCATGTTAGCTAGATCTTTAGGGATAGCGTTATCATTCAAACTCTCTTCATAAATGATATTAGAAAGCACATTCCCTAAACCTTTTTCTCCAAAAAGCTTTTCAATGCCCTCTTTCCCCAAGTAAGAAAAGATTTTATCGGTCCCTTGAGCGTCAATATTGGCTTGATTAAGCACCAAATTCGTCGCGCTTTCAAAAGACACATTCGCACTCCCTCCGCTCCCCCAAGCGTTCCCGCTACCGATGGTTCCGGTAATGTAAATGTTTTTAGCCCTAAAATTAGCGTTAATGTAGCCCAAATAAGGCGCACTAGAATGGAGCAACTGCCCTAAATTAGTCTGCCTGAACATCTGGCAAGTGTTATCTCCAACCGTGCATGGCTCTTTATACCCATCGCCTCCAAACCACACCACGCTTTTAGTGTTCGTTTGCCCCTCTTTGATCGCCCCTACCACGAGATTGCCTTGAGAGAAATGATAATTAGCCGTGTTGGAAAAATTATTGATAATCTTTAATAAGCTCTTCCAATTCGCTTGAGTTAAAGTGATACCATATTTTTCAAAGATACCAAAAAGAGTTTCAAAACTATTCGGGCTATTGAGATTGAGATTGTCTAAAGCCCCTGAAGATAAAAGATTGGCTATTTTAGGCAAAAATTCCTTACCCAAGCTGGCAATAACGCTTAAATCCTGTTTGGTGATAGCCTGATTATAGATGTGTAAGGCTTGTAAGGGTTGGTTTTGCGCGTTATAAGTCCCGGGTATCTCATTATTCTTACCAAAGCCTTTGATACTGCTACTCAAATAATAAGTGCCAGCCTTATCGCTTGTGTAATTATAGGAATTAGAGCTTTCATCATAAGGGTTTTGTTGGTAATCATACAAGTTGGGAGCGAGATTGAACATCGCATTATTAGAAACGCCGTTTTGAGAGATCTGCACTTTCAAGCGGTTGTTATACAAGGTTTCAGTAATGGTTTCAGTCGTGTTGAGCGGGTTAATGAAACTCCAAGAATGAACGCCGTTATTAAACGAGTAGTCAGCCTTGTCAATCTGTATGCCATAAAAACGGATCTTCTCATAGCCGTTATTCCCCATCAAACCCTGAATATTTTGAGCTTGTAAAATATTATAAACTAAGGGCTTGTTTTTTGCATCAAACAAATTCACATTAGACAGATTCAAAACGCCTTGAGATCCAAAGCTGAAATTCCCGCTTGCATTAATAGCTAGAGCGTTAGCGCCATTGCCTAAAAGGTTTAGAGTGCTGTTTAAAAGAACGCTTTGAAAATTCAGGGTGCTGTTGTTGCTTAAATCAAATGAAGCGTCTGCATTAAAGGTCGCTAATTTAGTGAAAGAAATTTGAGAATTATTAGCGTAAAAACTCACAGGAGCGTTAAAAACGCTATCGCCATTGAAATTCAACAAGCTTGAGTTATTGAGGTTGAAATTCGTTTCCCCTTCCACTTTGAGAGCGTTAAAGCTCGCTTGGGAACTTTCAGCCAAATTCATCGTAGAATTTTGTTTAAAAGTGGAAGCGCCTTGGAAATTGATATGGATATTTTTAGCCCTTAAATTGAGCGTCGCTTGATTGAAATTCGTATTCCCTTTGAAATTAATCAGGCGTGCAGAGTTGCCAAAATCAGGCGTTTTGCCAAATAGCGGAATGCCATAAAAAGTTACATTAGCGTTATTGAAATTCGCTTGATTGAAGCTGACTTGAGCGTTAGGGTTCAAGTTCAAATAAGACACCCCGTTAAAAGCGGTTGTGCCGTTAAAATTCGCCACGCTATTGTTGTAAAAAGAAAGGCTTGAAGCGTTTTCTAAAGTCGTTTGGGTTTGGCTACCCCCAATATTGATAGCCGCATTGGGTTTGACTGAAAGCCTGGAATGATTGAAAGTTACATTCCCATTCAATGAAGACTGATTCACATTTTTAGACACATCAATCACCATTTGAGTGTTATTGAAAACAATGTTATTAGCTTTCAAATCATAGCGAATGCCCCCTCCTAAAATGGAATTAGTAAAAATCAAATCCGTATTCGCAACCATACTCACATACGATGAGCCGCTCTCAGTCGCTCCGTTAATATTGGTCCAGCCGCTAAAAGTGGTGTTTTCAAAAGTGATACGCCCTGAATTAAAATTAAAGCCTCCCCATGTGAAATCCCTAAAGTTGGAGTTTTTAATCTCCATAGAAAACCTGGAATTAAAATTCGCCCATGAATGCTGGCTCGCGCTGGTTTGTAAGCCCATAGCCACGGTTTGGAAATTCGTGTAATTCAACCCGTCAGCGTTCAAGGTTTCATCAGCGTTAAAATCAATCGTCGCCCCACCGCCAGCATTAGGGTTGCCGACATTAAAGTTATTCGTTAAAAAGATATTAGTCGCGTTGAAATTGCCGTGCAAATACAGCAAATTATTCTTACCAAACCAGATAGATCCGCCATTGTTATTGGTATTTTCTTGCGCGCTCCCTAAAAGCAAAGTCCCTACCACCGTAGCCCCAAAGTTCAGCGACCACGCAAAAGCACTAGAGCCAATAAGGTCTTGATTTTTATAAGGCGCGATATAGCACACGCCAACGCACACAGGGGTTTTTCCTGGAATGAAGTCAAATTGCTTCCTCACTTGATTCCAAATGTCTTTAGAATCAGCGTCTGTGTGAAAAGGCGAAGAATGGATAGTGAAATATTTATAAGTGATAGAGCCCGGGTTAAAAGTCTCTTCAAAAACAAATTTTTGACCGTTGCTTTGGGTGAATTGCACAAAAAAGGTGTTGTTATCCGCTCTTAATAGAGTCCCTTGTTCGCCACCATAATGGATTAAATTCCATAAATTTTTTGAAAAAGCATTATCCGCCACAATTTCATTATTATATTTAATGTTATTCCCACTTAAAAGCGTGTAGGTGGTGTTGTCAGTCAAATCCCTTTCAATGTTAAAGATACTATTATTTTCAATAGAAACTGATCCTTTAAGGCGACTGAAAGGATCACTATTAATGAGCGTGTTTGTGCCTTTAAAGGTGGTGTTTTTAGTGTCGTTAAACGAATAGCTACCGCCATTAAACGAGTTATTATTGAAAATAAGGTTTTGAACTTTTGCGTTAATGTTATAGGAATTGAAAGTGTTGTTTTCTAAGGTTAGGGAATTTCCGGCACTGTTTTCACCCCCTTTATAAATCAAAGTGCCGTTATCGCTAAAATTAACATTTTTAATCACTGCATTCCCATTAGCGTTAGCGTTATCCACACCAAAATTCCCCTCTCCACTCACAGACCCTTTATCCCAAGTGATATTATTGGCTTTAAGGTTAAAGCCTCCATTAGGGGTTTGGTTGCTAAAATCTGCGTTTGTTACATTCAAATTACCATTATTAACAATGAAATTCATCCATGAATTTTGCAAGCCGGCTTTATCGTTATTCAAATGAGCGTTAGCGATATTCAAACGCTTTTCAGCGTTAAACACTAAAGTCGCCCCCCCACCGGTTTTAGCGCCATTACCAGAGCGAATCGTGCCGGTAATATCAATTTGATTGGCTTTAAAAACGCCTTGAATATAGCCCACTAGCCCCCATTCAGCTCCTGAAGTTTTCCCAAAACCCACCACGCTATTAGAAGTGGGATTCGCCCCATCAAGAAAAGGGGTGGTTTGGTTGAACACTAAAACGCTGTTAGCGCCGCTATAATCTTGCGTGAAAACGCCTGTGCCAGCGATCTTCCAAGTCGTCATGCCGTTGAGATAGAACACGGTGTTACTGGCGTTGTTATTGACATTTTTAAGATTAAACGCATCATTATGGATATTCACGCAATGCGTATAACCTAGAGTGCATAAACGAGTGAGCGTGATCCCGTTATTAAAATTTTCTTTAATGTAGTAAGTCAAGCCGTTATCAGTGAATTGGACATTATAAATTTTAGTATTGTTTGGCGTGGATTGATCCTTATTTACTAGCGTGCCGCTAGGGTTTTCCCCACTAATCCAACGCAACATTTGATACAAAGCGTTATTGTTATCCTTATAATCCACGCTTTTAGCGTTAAGCAATTGATAAGTGGTGCCTACGCTTAGGCTACTCAAAAGCCCTTGCATGTTAAAAACAACGCCCTTATTGAAAGTGAAAATTGTTTGAGCGCCATTTATTTTGAATTGACTATTCACATTAAAAGTGTCATCAGTAAAACTGACTTTAGGGGTATTATTGAAATTAAACACGCCCCCATTGAACGAGTTCCCACTAAAATTCACTTGCTTAGCGTTAAAATTAAACGATCCGCCATTAAACGAGTTGTTATTAAAAGCGTCTGTCTGCTCTGCATGATTAAAACTAAACGAACCGCCATTAAATTTGTTTTCATTAAAGGCGTTATTTATGCCATCAAAAGAATAAGAAGCGTCATCTAAAACGGATTTTTCAATGGTGGTCTTGCCCTGAAATTTGAAATTCCCTGCTAAAAAATTCGTGTTTTTAAAATGGTAAGAATTTTCAGCACCTTGAAATTTGTAATAAGCCTTGTTGAAATTCACGCTATCAAAAACGCCATTACCGGTAAAATCATATCCTCCACCCGTCCAGTCGTAAAAATCAGATTGAGAAACATTAATTTTACCACTCCCAGAGCTATCCCCTAAGGCGATAAAAGTCATGTAAGAGTTTTGCGAAGTGGTTTTTAGGTTTTTAAAATCAGCCCCAGCGATATTGATTTCAGTTGCGCCCACAAAATTCAAAGTCGCCCCCCCACCGGTTTGAGCGCCATTACCAGACATCATGTTACCGGTGATATAAACCCTATCGGCTGTGAAAGTGCCGGTGATATAGCCCGTTTTCCCCCAATTGACTCCCTCATACCCCCCAAAACGCACCGTGCTGTTAGATTTAGGGATGCTGCCATTAGCCCAAGGGGTCGTAGCGTTAAAGACTAAAGCGCTGTTTTTCCCGCCATAGGTTTGAGCAAATCTCGCATTAGTGTAATTCCAAGTGTTCAAGCCGTTAAGATAAAAAATCGTATCAGCCCTATCATCATTAATATTTTTTAAATTAAAGACATTGTCATGGATATTCACGCTATTGGTGTAGTAAATATTGTTCGCGCCATAATAGACGGATTGTAAAACAATAGAATCAGGGCTAAAAATTTGTCTGAAATGATAGAGCGTGCCGCCTAAATTGTAGGTTACATGGTAAGTGTGGGTGTTGTTATTAGAAGTGGCGTTTTTGCTGTTGTCTTTTGTGGCTTGCGTGTTTTTAAGTCTGATGATATTCCATAAATTACCCACATCATTATAAGTGATAGAGCCATTTTTCATGCTAAAAAGCGTGTAAGCGCTCCCTATACTAGGCGTGTAATTTTGAATATTAAAAATCGCATTAGGATTAATAGTAACCTTACCGGTCATATTGACAAAGGGTGAAGTGGGGTTGTTGATCGTGGTTGTGCCTTGAAAATTAACATGAGCATCAGGTCTATTAAAAACGAACCAACCTCCATTAAAGGTCAAATTATTAAAAGTAATATTATTTGCATTAAGAATATAGGCATTCCCTATAGTATTAGTGTTGCCATTAGGCATACTCCCCAGAGTGCTGTTATTAAAGGTAACGCTATTGGCGTTAAGATTGAGTTTGTAATGATTGATATTAGAGTTAGTAAAGGTGATGCTCCCCCCGATACCATTCCCACCCTTATAAGTGAGTGCGCCGTTATTGTTGAAAGTTACTCCGCTAATGGTGGTTGTGCCATTGCTATCCACATTATCAAAGCCAAAATTCCCACCATTGATTGTTCCGCCATTATAAGTAATCTTTCGTCCCATAACATTAAAGCCCCCATTAGGGGTTTGGTTGCCAAAATCCGTGTTTGTCAAATTCACACTATTGTTGGAAATCAAATTGATCCAAGAAGTTTGTGTCCCGGCTCTGTTATTTTGAAAATAAGCCCCATTAGCGCTTAATTCGTTTGAGCTTTCAAAAACCAGTATCGCCCCCCCACCGGTTTTCCACTCATTACCTGAGCCAACAGCCCCTGTGATAAAAATGTCTTTTGCCTTAAAAACCCCTGTAATAAAACCTACATAGCCCTTTTCCCCAAACCACACAGAAGAATGATTAGGCGTTGCGGAAGCGTTTTTTGTCCCTATGTATAATTTACTATTGTTATAATTTTGCGTGAAATTCCTATTCCCCCCAGCCCAAGTGCGTAAAGGGCTGACATAGTAGGATTTGTTGCTGTTATTTTCATTCACGCTGTTGAGCCAATACACCGAACTATTATAATCTTCAGCGCTCAAAGCTGAAACAAACCCTAGCCCTAAGAAGATTTTTTTATTAAAGGATGCAGAAAAAATTTGATTGCGTTTTAAATGCATGGGCGATTAAGGACGGATTTTTGGCTTTGTGTTTTTTAGCGATTTTCTTTTTAACGCCCTTAAACGAGCGGTTTTTAAAGCGTTCATTCTTTAAATCTGTTTTGCCACTTCTATAAGTCATATTTTGAACCCTTTCATATTATATTATATAATTACATTTCTTAACACTATCTACAACGAAATTTTCATTATATTAACTAAAAGAAAACAAAACAAATCCTTTTATATGTTAGTAACCAATCTCATTATAAAAACCATCAGTTAGTTACTTTCTGTAATACACCTCCTTTAAAAAGCGTAACTATAAGTCGCATGGATAAAAACGCTCTCTAAAAAATAAAGATTTTTAAAAGAATTTCTGGTCTTTGAAAAAGGGATTTTAGCCCCAAGCTCTATGCGGTGGTGGCGATCGATCGTGCTGCCAAGCCCCACATTAAACAAGCCGTTATAACCCATAAACGAACTATTTTTCATGCCTAAATGGTTGCTTTGATAAAAATACCCTATCCCAAGCCCCCCATACACCCCAAAGCTGTATTTTTTGTAAGTGTAAAAATCGCTTAACACATCAATATTTAAGCTCAATAAAGAAGTGTTAATCGTGTGCAGTGCGGTGGGTTTGATTGCCATAAGGTAGGAAAATTCACCCCTTAACGCTAAAGCTTTAAAAAAAGCGAATTGATACCCCCCTTTAGCCCCCCATAAAAAAGCCGTATAAGAAGAATCACTAGCCGGTTTTGGGGTTATTTTAATAGGGGCTAAACCCACCATAGCCCCAAAATAAATATGACTTTTTTTAGGCTCAAACGCCCCTAACAAGCCCGCCCATAAAGCCAAAATGAAAGCAATTTTTTTCATTCTAAAGCTTTTTGGTTTTGATAAAACCGCTTGATTTTATCATCTATGGGAGCGAGCAAACGATAAAACACCGGAACAATGAGTAAGCTTAACACCATAGAAATCATCAAGCCCCCACTCATCGCAATCCCTATAGGGGATTTCATCGCCGCTCCATCCCCACTCGCCAACGCTAAAGGCAGCATGCCGCAAACCATCGCAATGGTCGTCATTAAAATCGGTCTTAGACGGGTTTTGCCGGCAAATAAAATGGCTTCTTGGATATTCAAACCTTTTTTACGCTCTTCATTCGCCACATCAATTAAAAGCGTAGCGTTTTTACCCACCATACCAATGAGCAAAATCAAGCCTATCATAGAGAACATGCTCAAAGGCTGATGGACTAAACCTAGAGCAAAAAACGCCCCTGAAAAGCTTAAAGGCATGGTAACCATGATGATAAAAGGCTCTAAAATGGACTCATACAACGCCGCTAAAATCATATAAATCAGCACAAACGCTGTCGCTAAAGCGACTAAAAACTCCCCATTGCTCTCTTTGGCGTTATCCGCTTCTCCGGCAAATCTGTAATTCGCCCCTTCAACCAGCCATTCTTTAGTGTTTTTGCTCACTTGCGTTAAAATCTCGCCCAAAGAAACGCCCGCATTCCTATTAGGCTCAGCAAGCACCGTAACGCTGCGTTGGCGGTTATAGCGAGAAATGCTGGACGGGCTTTTAGTTTCTGTGATTTCCACTAAAGCGTCTAAAAACATCAATTTATCGTATTTGTTACGCACTTGCAAGCGTTTGATGTCTTCTACAGAAACGCGCTTGTCATCAGGCACCCTAATGATCATGTCGTATTCTTTGCCATCTTCTTTGAACACGCTCGCTTGAGAAGTCCCAGAAAAAGCAGAGCTCACCACTGATCCAATAGTTTGAGCGCTCACGCCGTATTTGTTAGCGTTTTGCCTTAAGATTTTGAGTTGCAATTGCGGTTGCGATTCGCTCGTGCTTGTATGATAGCTTTCAACCTTGCCTTTTAATTCAGGGCTTTCTAATAAGAATTTTCTCAAATTCTCCACGCTTTTATCCACCGCTTCTTGAGAATGGGAGAACACAAAGGTTTGGAAGGGCGAACTATCCCCACCGCCCCCTATAAGAGCAACTTCAGAAAGATTAATAGTATCTAAACCTTTAGCTTCAGGCAAGCTTCTCAACTCTTTCCTTAAAACGCTCATCAACTCAAATTGCCCCAATTGATGCTCTTTTTTGCGCTCTTTTAAAGGCTTGAGCTGCACAAAAATCTTAGCCTTAAAAGGGTTTTGTGTGGTGCCATAACCCACTTGCAAGGTGGTGAATTCCACTTCAGCATGTTTTTCAATCGCTTTTTGAAAGATCTTACTCTTTTGCGTCATGTAATCTATACTCACGCCCGGTTTAGCCTTAAGCCACACTAAAAACCTCCCCCTATCTTCTTTCAGCATGAACTCCATACCCAATTTAGAAGCCACAAAAAGCGAACCCACAAACACCAAAACCACCGCTATAGAGATAATGAGCTTGTGGTTTAATACCCATTGGAGCAATCTGGTATAACGAGACTCTAAAGCCTTAAAAAAAGGCTCACTCCACACATAAAAACGAGAATGCCTGGGATTGACAACCACTGAGCTTACCATGGGGATAATCGTAACGACCACCACATACGAGAGAGCGATCGCTAAAGCCACCGTGATCCCAAAGCTTTGAAAAAAGCGCCCGATAATGCCTTTCATGTTCCCTATAGGCACAAAAACAGAGAGCAGCATCGCTGAAATCGCCACTAGAGCAAAGCCAATTTCCCTCACCCCCTCATAGCTTGCTTTTCGTTTTACTCATGCCCATTTCTAGCTTTTTATGGATGTTTTCAATCACCACGATCGCATCATCAATGATGATCCCTATCGCTAGCGTTAAAGCCACCATGGTGAGCATGTTTAATGAAAAGCCCATCCATTGGATGAGCGCAAAAGTCCCCATGATAGAAATAGGGATAGAGATCGCTGAAACGAGGGTGATCGTGCCGTTACGCAAGAACGCAAACACCACTAAAACCGCTAAAATCGCCCCTAAAATCAAGTCAAATTTCACGTCTTCAATAGAGGTGCGGATATAGCCCGTGGTGTCTAAAAAGGGTCTGATTTCATAGCTAGGGCTAATGGCTTGAATGTGTTTTAAAGCTTCATACACCCTATCCACGATTTCAATTTCATTCGCTCCGGCAATCTTTTGGATTTCTAAAATCACACCGGGTTTGTCTTTAAAGCTCGCAAAAGTGTTGTCTTCTTCCAAACCGATTTCAATCTTTGCAATATCGCCAAGACGCACATGATTACCCACTTGAATCTTTTCCACATCCGCCACGCTATAACTATTCGCATTGATTAAAATAGACAATTCCCTTTGGCTATTGACAATACGCCCGCCATCAATTTCCACATTTTCCGCTTTAAGCGTGCTGAAAAGATCCGCATAAGTCAGGTTGTATTTATTCATCAAAGTGGGATCGGCATAAATCCTAATCTGGCGCTCCCTAAAGCCGTTGAGCTGCACGCCCCCTACCCCATTGATTTTTTGGAGCATGGGTTTAATGGTGTTTTTAGCGTAGTCATTAAGGGTTGTAGCCGGCACGCTTGAACTGCTCACAAACAATGAAATAATGGCTTGGCTGTCGGTATCAAATTTATTGATAGAGGGTTTTTTAATGTTAGAGTCATCAAAACGCACCGAAGAAATTTTATTAACCACATCGTTTAAGGCTTCTTCATTAGGTTTTTCTAATTCAAATTCAATGACGACAATACTCACATTTTTAGAACTCGTAGAAGTAACCTTTTTGATCCCATCAATCCCCATCACCGCTTCTTCAATCTTATCGGTTACCTTACTCTCTATGATTTCAGCGCTAGCCCCAGGATAAGTCGTAGTAACCACCACTGTAGGCAAATCAATTTTAGGGAAAAGCGCCACGCTCAATTTTTTAAAACCCATAGTCCCAAAAAAGACAATCGCCAAAGCAAACATCAAGGTCGTAATAGGACGATTAATCGCTGTTTTATACATCAAAATATCCTATTATTTCGTTTGGATAAACCCATCGCCAAAAAGCCCCACTGCCATAGGCTTAGACAAAAGGGCTTCAGCGCTCACTTTTCTGGTGTTTTCATCAACCGTGGGGTAAATCTTAGTGATTTTAGCTTCATGCTGATTGGAATCCCCGTCTATAGAATAAGTGTAAGTGTCCCCCACTTTGACCGCATTAATATATTTAGAATCAAATTCAATAACCAATTTCCTAGCATGGCTGACTAATCTCAATAACACCGTGTTATTCGCGCTCACCCCTTCGCCCACTTGAATGTTTTTGCTCGCTATTACGCCATCAAAAGGGGCTCTTAAAATGGTTTTATTCAGTACCGCAATAGAATAAGCGTAATCTGATTCCAAACGCCTGTAATTGAACTCATAACTCTCTAGAGTGTTTTTATCCACAGCGCCCCCGGTTTTGCTGTATCGTTGGTATTGCTTTTTAGCGAAAATGAGTTGTTGCTCGGTAGAATCGCTTTGAGCCTGTTTGTCTTGATTATACAAAAGCAACAAAACATCGCCCTTTTTGACCACGCTCCCCTCAGTAACCTTAATGCTATCCACAATCCCTGTGCTATCCAAAGTGAGCTTGGAATCTTGTGTCGCTTTCACATTGAAAATCGCATACACTTTCTCGCCAGCTTCCAAACTCAAAAGACTCAAAAAAAGTCCTATTAAAATTTTTCGTATCATTTTTATCCCTTAATGCACATAGTCATCTATTTTATGCCCGCTGTTGAAAATGTAATTGGCTTTTTGCACTTCATAATTGTTGAGCGCTAAATTGTAAGCCACTTCCGCATCAAAGCGCGTGGTTAAGCCCCTTAAATAGGTGGTGAAATCCACTAAATTAGCGTCGTATTTCCTTTTAATATTGGCAAAAGAAAGGTTAGCCGCATCCAAACTGGTCTTTGAAGATTCAATCTTGGCTCTAGCAATATCAAGCGACCACCTGTAAAGCTGTTCGTCTTTTTCTTGCTCTAGCTTTTTATACGCTAAATTCTTTTCATTCGCTAATCAGTCTAGCATGATGGATTGTTTTTGCAAGCTCAACCCTATATCATCAAAAATATTCAAAGTCGCAGTAACCCCAGCCGTATTTTGCTGACCGGGGAAGAGGTTCCCAAAACCCCCCAAAGCGTAAGCGGGTTTTTGGATCCAATAAAGCCATGAGTCAAACACATCTATCTTGGGGTAATAATTGAGTTGCTTGTTCTGGTATCTGAGTGCAGAAATCTGCTCCCTTAAAGAAACCAAATCCTGCCTTTCTCTCAATTGCAAATTAGGCGCATCAATCGTGGTCTTTTTTAAATTTTTCACACTGAGATTGGTGAGATATTCTAAAGTCAAGCGGTTTTGCTCCAAAGCAAATTGTATGTCCAAAATATCGTATTCGCTCAAATTCCCTTGCGCTTTTAAGCTTTGCAAATCATCAATCGTGGTTAACCCTTCGTCATAGAGTTTGGTAACCCTTTTAATGTCTGTTTTGATTTGCTCTAATTTCTTTTGTAAAGCGATCATGCGAGCGAGGTTATTAAAATACTCATAATATTGTTGCACCACTTGCAAATACACGCTCTGGCGGCTATACTCTAAATTAGCCACAGTGGATCGGTAAGTCGCAGACTTTTCTTTGACATTATTCACATCGCTAAAACCATTAAACACATTCAATTTGACTTCAGCCTGGAGTTGTTGCGTGTTGTAGCGCTTAAAATGCGGAGTATCCCTATTTTCATTTTTAAAGTTATAATTCATATTAAAAGTGGGCAAAAACATCGCTTTTGCGATGGTGTGGTTTTTCATCGCTTGCTTGACACTGAGTTCTTGCGCTTGCAAACTGAGATTAGTGGTAGCCCCCTTTAGCAATTCATAAAGCCCCAAAGCGGCTTTATCGCTTTTTTCATGGTATTTAGCAATCTCTTGATTGATAGTGGTCGCTGTTTCTTTAGATAAGGGCAAAAAACTCGGTGTTGCTTCTAAAGAACTTGTCGGCGGATCAATGAGCTTTAAATTCTTATGGCTGTAATTGTTAAGGATTTGCTTGATTTCATCTGGGGTTTTAGAGAGGCTTTGGGCTAGAGTTAAAACTGCACACAAGCCCCATAAACTAACATATCTTATAATAGTTTTCATCAATCCTCCCTATCGCCTGGTTTTAGCATGCACTAATTGCACTAAATATTTTGCGTTTTCTCTGGGTAAATCCGGTAGCATCCCATGCCCTAAATTAAAAATATGCCCTTGATTGCCCATGACTTTTAGAATCCTTTCAACCCCTTCTTCTAAAGCGTTTTTATCATAAAGGCGGGTGGGTTCTAAATTCCCTTGCAAAACATACTTATCGCCTAAAATCTTTTTTGCCACCTCTAAAGGCGTGCCCCAATCCACGCCAAACACATCAAATTCCCCGTCTATGCTATCCAAATAAGCGCCAATCCCTTTAGGGAAAAGGATAACCGGGATATGCGCATAGCGTTTTTTAAGCTCTTTAGAGATTTTTTTCAAATAATCCCAACTGAATTTCAAATACGCTTCTTTTTCTAAAGCGCTAGCCCATGAGTCAAAGATCATCACCGCATTGACCCCTGCTTGGATTTGAAGGCTCAAATACTCTACCAATTCAAGACTTAATTTTTCTAAAAGCGCTTTTAAAACTTCAGGCTCGCTATAAAGCATTTTCTTGCTTTTGGCATACGATTTGCTCCCCTCCACTTCTATCATGTAAGTCGCTAAAGTCCAAGGCGATCCGCAAAAACCGATTAACGCCTTCTCTTTAGAAAGCTTTTGGCGCGTTTGAGAAATCGTATCATAGACATAGTTTAGTTGTTTATAAGCCCCTACTTTTAGGCTTTCCACGCTTTTTAAATCCGTAATAGTCTCTAGAAAATGCGTACCCTTTTTGGGGATAAACTCCAAATTCAAGCCCATTTCCAAAGGCACTACTAAAATATCGCTAAACAAAATAGCCGCATCTACGCCTAAAATCTCTACCGGCTGTAGGGTAACTTCTGTGGCTAAATCGCTATTTTTACACAATTCCAAGAAGCTCCCCGCTTTTTTACGGCTCTCTTGGTATTCGCTAAGGTAACGCCCCGCTTGCCTCATCATCCAAATGGGCGTGTAAGGTGTTTCCTTTCTAAAACATGCATCAATGAAAATCATCATAAATCCTTAAAGGTTTGTCTAATTATGGTTTTTATACTCTATAGTTGTTTTTTAAAATGAATATTTTACCCTAAAAATCTCGTAAAGTCATAAAAAGTGAATGTGATACCAACAGAATAGATATTCAATCGTGGCGTGCCAAAGGCTTTAGAAAATTTGCTTTGGATGAAATAAAAAGGGATACCACCCCTTGCTTCTATACTCAAGCCAAAATTTTTAGCCGCATTGAAAAACAAGCCCACGCTCCCCACTGCTGATTGGATATTGAATTGATACTTATCAATCTTAGCCCCTAAAATTTGAAGCTGATAGCCTAAGGCGATTTTAGGGATAACCCACCCCTTAAAAAGCCTCATCCCAGCCATAAACCCAGCGCTCATGAAATACGAATCGCCCATTCCTGCATCCAAATACCCCCCTAATAAAGCTTTCTTTTTTAAAACGAACCCTGCTTGAAAGCCTAAAGAAGCGTCATGGTAAATTTTATCCATTAAAATAGGCGGGCGATTTTTAGGGCGGATGGGGGATCTTTTAGTCGTTTCTGCATGCTGGTAAAGATAGCCGATTTTAAAAGAGCCAAAATATTTTTTAGTAGGCTCTAAAGGTTTGAAAAAATTCCAATCCTTTTTAGTCAGTAAAACGCCTTTCAAAAGGCTTAAAATTAAAAAAAATCTAAAAATCAAAGCTTTAATTCCAATTTTTGTTTGGAAAATTCCACGATCTTTCCATGGAATCTCGCATAAAGTTGCGCTAAAGGAATGGTGTTTTCATAAAGCGCTAAAGCGGCATTTAAATTCTCTTGAACGCCTTTTTCAAAAAAATGTTGCAATTCGTCATAATCTTCTATCTCTATGCCTAATTTTTTTAAAAAAAGATAGCTGTATTTATCCACCACCATCACTTCTTTAGCGCACACATAGCATAAAATCGCATCCGCGCTTTCTTTGCCAACACCCTTTTGATCTAAAAGCCACTCTCTGGTTACTTCTTGTTTAAAATTTTCAAAACTTTGAAAGTCTTTTAAAATATTCTTACTCAAAACAATCAGTCGTTTGGCTTTTTGGTTATAAAACCCGCTAGGGCGGACACACTCTGCAAGCTTTGAAAACTCCATATAAGCGATTTTTTTAAGATTGGTTTCATCATCATTTTCCAAAATGAAAGCGTTTTTTAAATTTTCTAAAGATTTCAAAACGGCTTCAAATTTAGTATTTTGCGTTAAAACTGCCCCTAGTAGAGCTTCAAATTTCAAAGCGTTAGGTCACCACCAAGTAGGGGCGTTTTTCAATAAATCCAAGCTCTTTAAAGCCTTTAAAATCTCAAAACTATCCAACACAATAACCGCCTATGATAAAAAAGAATCAAAAAGAGTATTTTATTAAAAAAGAAGTAAAAATTAAAACAAAAAGCCAACGCTTAAAGCGTTAGCCCCATACAAACACCTTTCTTAAAACTAAGTTAAAAGCCTTAAGATATTTTGCTGGACGGTATTGGCTTGACTCATCGCATAGCTACCTGATTGCGCCAAAATGTTGTTTTTATTGAAATTCGCGCCTTCTTCAGCGAAATCCACATCCCTGATTTGAGATTCAGCCGCTTTAACATTCACTTGAGTGATGCTGATATTATTCACGGTGCTAATCATTTGATTTTGCACAGAACCTAAATCAGAGCGGACTTTATCCAACATTTTCATCGCAGACTCGGCAATATCAATCACCACCATCGCGCCTCTTAAGGTTGTAACCCCAGATCCCAAGCTTTGATTACCGCTAGCGATGACAGCGTTATAGTTCGCACCACTCGCTGATTTGACATTAGCGTTAAAATTCCCGGTAACATCGCGCAAATTCACCGTGGTTTCTGCCACTTGAGATTCCCCAAAACCAATCGCTGTGAAGCCTAAATGTTGCGAGTCAGAAGCCGAAACCACATTGATGCTCTTAGCGTCTAATCGTGTGAGAGAAAGTCTTCCGTAGTTAGTAGAGCCTTTTGTTAAATCCTGACCGCCATTAACCATCGTTAAAGCACTAGGCCCATTACTGACGCTATCGGTTTTGATTTCAATCCCACGACCATCTATACTGCGCAAATTCAAGCACCCTTTTTGATCCGTATAAGCTTCCACACCGGTTTCTGAAGTAACCGCATTGATCGCTGCGACTAACCTTCCGTCTGAGTCGTTTTTCTTAATATCTGCGATATTACCCAAATGAATCCCATTTAAGGTTAAATTACTCAAACTTCCTGACTGGACCGCCACATCGCTCGTGGTGATAACGCTCGCATAAGCTTTAACCCCTGTTCGGTTAGAGTTTTTATTGATCACTTCTGCTAACACGCCAATCCCTGTGCCTGCTGAACTAGAAACTTTTACGCTCTCTAAAGTTACATCATTCACGCCATCCACTTGTTTAAAAGTCAAGCTAATATCCCCAGAAGCCGTGATTAACGCGCCTGTAGCGATACGAACCTGACCGATTTTATCAGAAGTGGTAGAGCCGATAGAAGCCTTAATACTTTGGTTAGAATAAGCCCCTACCTGGAATTCTTTGTTAGTGAATTGACCAGACAATAACGCTTGCCCGTTATAAGTAGTCGTATTACCGATGTTGTCTAAACCTTGAATCAAACGAACGATATCAGATTGAATCGCTTTACGAGATTCAGTAGTTTGCCCGTCTTGAGCCGCTTGAGTCGCTTTAACCTTAACGGTGTCTAAGATTTTCAACTGCTCATCCATAGCCTTATCCGCAACTTGGATAATCCCCATGCCGTCATTCGTGTTGGCAATCGCTTGACCCAAACTGCTCGCTTGCGAACGCAAAGAATCCGCCACCGTCATGCCTGATGCGTCATCAGCCGCTTTATTAATCCTTAAACCTGAACTCAATCGCTCCAATGAAGTTTTAAGCGCATTTTGAGTGAGTGCGGATTGCACATGCGCATTCATCGCATTGATATTTGTATTGACCTGAAAAGCCATTGTTGTAACTCCTTGTTATAAAAAACCCAAAGGCATCCTTGCTTTTGGTTGGAACTATTATCGGTTAAAGTTTGAAATTTTAAAGGGCTTTATTTTTTAAAAATAAAATTAGGGGCATGAAAATGGGCTATAATAAAGAAAATTTATACCCAATCTTATTGAATGCAAACACCAATGGATACCATAAAAAACATTCCCCTAAGGACTTTCATTTTACTCTATAAAAGCTCACCAAAATGTGTTGTATTGGCGTCAGTTACAGTGCTATTTATCGGCATTATTCCATCTATAAATATTCTTGTTATGATAAGATTGATTGATATTGTGGTAGACCTATTGCAAAATCATACGCATTTTGAATACAGCTTGCTGTTACCAACTTTGCTACTATGGGGAGCCTTGCTGTTTTTAACGCATGTGTTCTCAGGAATTTCATCAAGCTTGCAAACCATTATTGCTGAACAATTTTCTATAAACATCATCACTCAGCTTGCTAATAAACTCACAAAAGTTAAAAATCTAAATTTTTTTGAAAACAAAGATCACACTATTAAGCTTAACGCTATCCATAACGGTCTATACATCCGTCCCCTAAATTATGTCAGTAATCTATTTTTTAACTTGCAACGCATTATAGGGCTTATTAGTCTGTTTGGGATATTATTTTCCATTAGTATTTATCTACCCTTTATAATGATTTTTGCAACAGTGCCTTGTATTTTCATCTCCAATCATATAGCAAAAAAACATAGTGCTTCCATAGATAAGCTTCAAGACAAAAAAGAGAGCATACAAAATTATCTATATTCTGGACTAGATAACCAAAAGAACAAGGACAACCTATTATTTAACTTCATGCTAAATTTTCATCATAAATTTATTGAAAACAAAGAATTATATATCAATCATTTTGTGAAAATCGCCCAAAAAAACTTAATGCTTACCATATATGCTGATATTTTAACAACCATTCTAAGTATCGCACTATTTTTTCTAATGGTTTTTATTATCCTTTCAAAATCCATTGGTGTGGGAGCAATTGCTGGGTATATCCAAGCATTTAGCTCTACTGAGCAACAACTACAAGATTTATCATTTTATGAAAAGTGGTTTTTTGCTATCAATAAATACTTTGAAAATTATTTCTGTATTTTAGATTACAAAATGCCAAAACCAGAAACACAAATCAAATTAGAAGAAAAAATCCATAGCATTACATTTGAAAATATTAGTTTCTCTTATCCTAATTCAAAACTTATTTTTGAAAATTTTAATCTTTCTTTAAGCACTAACAAAATTTATGCACTAGTCGGCAAGAATGCTAGCGGGAAAAGCACGCTGATTAAATTATTGCTAGGGTTTTATATCCCAAATTCAGGTCAAATTATTATCAATAACAAATACTCGTTACAGGATTTAGAGCTAAACAGCTACCACCAACAAATGAGTGCCATATTCCAAGATTTTTCTCTTTATGCTGGGTATAGCATTGATGATAATCTTTTCATGCAAAACAACCCCACAAGAGAGCAATTAAAGCAAAAGAGAGAAATGCTAAAATCTTTTGATGAAAATTTTCAAAATTGTCTTAATGATTATAGCAACGCATTATTTGGAACACAGTATAATGGGATAGATTTTTCTCTGAGTCAAAAGCAACGCATAGCCACTATAAGAGCCTTTTTAAAACCAAGTCATTGTGTTGTTTTAGATGAGCCAAGCAGTACTATTGACCCCATTATAGAAAAAGAGTTTTTGGATTTTATTTTTAAAAAATCGCAATCTAAGATTGCTTTAATCATTACACACCGCATGGGTAGCGTCAAACAGGCTGATGAAATTATTGTGTTAGACAAAGGCAAACTTATAGAACAGGGCAACTTTGAAACCCTTATGAAAAAACAGGGATTATTTTACGAATTGTTTTTGAAGCAACAATACTAGCGAGCGCTTAAAATGTTTGGTAATTTTGGGTATAATCTCAAAAGATTCAAATTTAAATAAGGAATGCCACCATGTTTGGGAATAAGCAGTTACAGCTTCAAATCAGTCAAAAAGATTCTGAGATTGCGGAGTTAAAAAAAGAAGTCAATCTCTATCAAAGCCTTTTAAATTTGTGCTTGCATGAGGGTTTTGTAGGTATTAAAAACAATAAAGTCGTTTTTAAAAGCGGGAATCTTGCAAGCTTAAACAATTTAGAAGAACAAAGCGTTCATTTTAAAGAAAACGCAGAAAGCGTTAATTTACAAGGCGTTTCTTATTCTTTAAAAAGCCAAAATATTGACGGCGTGCAGTATTTTTCATTGGCTAAAAAAACAGGGGGTGTGGGGGAATACCATAAAGATGATTTGTTTAAGACTTTTTGCACGAGCTTAAAAGAGGGCTTAGAGAACGCGCAAGAAAGCATGCAGTATTTCCATCAAGAAACAGGCTTGCTCTTGAATGCGGCTAAAAATGGCGAAGAGCATTCTAATGAAGGATTAATAACCGTTAATAAAACGGGTCAAGACATTGAATCGCTTTATGAAAAGATGCAAAACGCCACTTCGTTAGCGGACTCTCTCAACCAACGGAGCAATGAAATCACTCAAGTCATTTCTTTGATTGATGATATTGCAGAACAAACCAATCTCTTAGCCCTAAACGCCGCTATTGAGGCCGCACGAGCGGGCGAGCATGGGAGAGGGTTTGCGGTGGTGGCTGATGAGGTGAGAAAGCTCGCTGAAAAAACCCAAAAAGCCACTAAAGAAATCGCTGTCGTGGTTAAAAGCATGCAACAAGAAGCGAACGATATTCAAACCAACACCCACGATATTAATTCTATTGTAGGCTCTATTAAGGGCGATGTGGAAGAGCTTAAATCCACCGTAAAAAATAACATGATTGTCGCACAAGCGGCAAAATACACCATCTACAATATCAATAACCGGGTGTTTTGCGGTCTGGCCAAACTGGATCATGTGGTCTTTAAAAACAATCTTTATGGCATGGTTTTTGGTCTCAATTCCTTTGACATTACCAGCCATAAGAGTTGCCGTTTAGGCAAATGGTATTATGAGGGCGCGGGTAAAGAAAACTTTGCTAACACTTCAGGCTATAGAGCTTTAGAAAGCCACCATGCGAGCGTGCATGCTGAAGCTAATGATTTGGTTAAAGCCGTTCAAGAAGATCATGTTACCGATTCAAAATACCTAGAACATAAAGTGCATTTAATGGAAGATAGTGCTAAGCATGTTAAAGAAAATATTGATAAGATGTTTTACGAAAAACAAGATGAACTCAATAAAATCATTGAAAAAATTCAAAAAGGCGAATGATTCCATTCAATGAAGCGTTTTGATGTTTTCTAAATCCTTAGAAGCCTTGCACCATGTTAAACGATACCGCAAAAGAGAGTTGTTTGACCCTTTATTAAAGGATTACGCTTCTAACGATTATTTGGGTTTGAGCGTTAAAAAAGATTTGCTTCAAAACGCTTTTAATAAGCTCCAATCCTTTGTTTCTCATTCCCCCAAGGCTTCCATGCTAGTGAATGGCTACCACCCTTTGCATGCAGAATTAGAAGAACGATTAGCGGATTTGTTAGAATTTGAAAGCGCTCTTTTAGTGGGGAGTGGTTTTTTGGGCAATCTGGCTTTAATAGACACCCTTTTAGTCAAAAACGCTCTCTTATTCATGGACGCACACTACCATGCGAGCGGGATCTTTAGCACTAAGATTAAGCCTAATCAAGTGATCTTTTTCTCGCACAATGATATTAAAGATTTGAAACAAAAACTCTTTAACGCCCCTAAAAACAAGCTCAAATTCATAGCCATTGAGGGGGTTTATTCTATGGATGCGAGTATCGCTCCTTATGATTTTTATGAAATAATTCAAGAAATCCCTAACGCTTTTTTAATCGTGGATGAAGCCCATAGTTTTGGGACTATCGGCGAGAATTTGTTGGGTTTTTTAGAATATCATCGCATCAAAGAAAAAGACAAAATCATTAAGCTCAGCACTTTTTCTAAAGCGCTTGCGAGCTATGGGGCGTGTATTTTAGCCCCCTTACAAACCATAGAGTTTTTAACCAATCGCGCTAAAAGCGTGATTTACACCACCGCTTTAAGCCTGTTAGACACCGCTTTAACTTTAGCCCATTTAGAATACTTTATCGCGCAAAAACAAGAATTAAAAAATGAGCTTAGCAAACACCAACAGATTATTTTTGAAACCTTAGGTATTAGAACGCTCGCAGGATTTTTTACCCTAGAGTTTGAAAACAATCCCGCTCTTTTAAACGCTCATCATTTTTTGAAAGAAAAAGGGTTTTTAGTGGGAGCTATCCGCCCCCCTACGGTTTCTAAACCCCTTTTGCGCGTCTCTTTGTCCCTCAAAAACAGCTTAGAAGACACTAAAGAGCTTGCAAACGCCCTTTTAGATTATTCTAAAATACAATCTTCTTTTAAGAGTGGTTAAATGCTAAAAAAGATTTTTTATGGTTTTATCGTTTTAGTTTTGATTATCATAGGGTTATTAGCCATTCTTATCGCTCAAGTTTGGGTAACTACGGATAAGGATATTGCTAAGATTAAAGATTATCGCCCGGGCGTCGCTTCACAGATTTTAGACCGAAAAGGGCGTTTGATCGCTAATATCTATGATAAAGAATTCCGTTTTTATGCGCGTTTTGAAGAAATCCCCCCACGATTTATTGAAAGCCTTTTAGCGGTAGAAGACACCCTCTTTTTTGAACATGGGGGGATCAATTTAGACGCTATCATGCGCGCTATGATTAAAAACGCTAAAAGCGGTCGCTACACCGAAGGAGGTAGCACCCTAACCCAACAACTCGTTAAAAACATGGTGCTCACACGAGAAAAAACATTAACCAGAAAACTCAAAGAAGCGATCATTTCTATACGCATTGAAAAAGTCTTAAGCAAAGAAGAAATTTTAGAGCGCTATTTGAACCAAACTTTTTTTGGGCATGGGTATTATGGCGTGAAAACCGCAAGTTTAGGGTATTTTAAAAAACCCCTTGACAAACTCACGCTTAAAGAAATCACCATGTTAGTCGCCTTACCCAGAGCTCCGAGTTTTTATGACCCTACCAAAAATTTAGAATTTTCACTCTCTAGGGCTAATGATATTTTAAGGCGGTTGTATTCTTTAGGTTGGATTTCTTCTAACGAGCTCAAAGGTGCTCTCAATGAAGTGCCAATTGTTTATAACCAAACCTCCACGCAAAACATCGCCCCCTATGTCGTAGATGAAGTGTTGAAGCAATTAGATCAATTAGACGGGCTAAAAACTCAAGGCTATACCATCAAGCTTACGATAGATTTGGATTACCAACGCTTAGCGTTAGAGTCTTTGCGTTTTGGGCATCAAAAAATCTTAGAAAAAATCGCTAAAGAGAAGCCAAAAACTAACGCATCTAATGATGAAGATGAAGACAACTTGAACGCTAGCATGATCGTTACAGACACGAGCACCGGTAAGATTTTAGCTTTAGTGGGGGGGATTGATTATAAAAAAAGCGCTTTCAATCGCGCCACGCAAGCCAAACGGCAATTTGGGAGCGCGATAAAGCCCTTTGTGTATCAAATCGCCTTTGATAATGGCTATTCCACGACTTCTAAAATCCCTGATACCGCGCGAAATTTTGAAAATGGCAATTATAGTAAAAACAGTGCGCAAAACCACGCATGGCATCCTAGCAATTATTCTCGCAAGTTTTTAGGGCTTGTAACCTTGCAAGAAGCCTTGAGCCATTCGTTAAATCTAGCCACGATCAATTTAAGCGATCAGCTTGGCTTTGAAAAAATTTATCAATCTTTAAGCGATATGGGGTTTAAAAACCTCCCTAAAGACTTGTCTATTGTGTTAGGGAGCTTTGCTATCTCGCCCATTGATGCGGCTGAAAAGTATTCTTTATTTTCTAATTACGGCACCATGCTCAAACCCATGCTCATTGAAAGCATCACCAACCAACAAAACGAAGTCAAAACTTTCACGCCCATGGAAACCAAAAAGATCACTTCCAAAGAACAAGCCTTTTTAACCCTTTCAGTGCTGATGAATGCGGTAGAAAACGGCACAGGGAGTTTGGCTCGCATTAAAGGCTTGGAAATCGCTGGTAAAACCGGGACTTCTAACAACAATATTGATGCTTGGTTCATTGGCTTTACCCCCACCTTGCAAAGCGTGATTTGGTTTGGGAGAGACGATAACACGCCTATTAGCAAAGGAGCGGCAGGAGGCGTTGTGAGTGCACCTGTGTATTCGTATTTCATGCGTAACATTCTAAGCATTGAACCTTCTTTAAAAAGAAAGTTTGATGTCCCCAAAGGCTTGCGTAAAGAAATCGTGGATAAAATCCCCTACTATTCAACTCCCAATTCCATCACCCCCACCCCCAAAAGAACAGACGATAGCGAAGAACGCTTGTTGTTCTAATCCTACATGGCTATAGGGACTTTAACATCTCCGTAATTGACAGAATCTTTAAAGATTTCTTCCACTTTAGCCACAAGGATACTCACCGCTTGATTGTCTAAGCCCATTTTATGCAACCCTTCGCTCAAAGCGTCCTTATCAAAACCACGCGCGCGCACCAACGCAAACACTTCCTCATTGTTAGGATTGATATAAATCCCTAAACGATCCACATTCATCAAGCTGTCATAAATGGGCTGTGTCATTTGGATAAACATTTCATTAGTGATCTTTTGCTTGATGCGGTTGGATTTGGAAAGGTAAGCCTCTTTGAGTTTGTGCACAATATTTTGCGCCACTCTTATTGTCGCTCTCTTGGTAGCGATTTTTTCTATCTCTTCAGTTTTCTTACCATCTACAATGTGCGAGCTATCCACCCCTTGCGTGATATACTCACTGCGATTTTGTAACATCCAATAAGGCACATCTTGCAAGAAAGAATTCCTTTGTGAAGTGTTTGGGCAAGTGCAAGCCTGTAGCATCAAAACACCCAATCCGCATAAAAATAATTGCTTGCTTTTTAAAAAAGATTTTTCTAACACGCTATCCCCTTTAATTTTGATTTCACAGAGTGTAACACAAATCTTTAAGATTTTAAACAATAATCAGGTAAAAAATAAAAAAAAATAAAATGATTGAAACTTTATTTAAAAAATCAACACGCAGTTAAGCATTAGAATAAGCCGGGTTCTGTCAATGGATGTCCATTTATCTGGGAAATATTTTGCAATATTCCTCAAGCGAAGCGTGTATCAATTTAGACTTACCATGCGCTTCTTGCTACAAATTGGGTTTACCCAAACAAGCTAAATCGCTTTAGCTCTGGTGGGCTCTTACCCCACCCTTTCACCCTTACCTTAAAAAGGCGGTTTGCTTTCTGTGGCACTTTCCCTTAGCTTGCGCTAGCCATCCGTTAGATGGAATTTTGTCTAATGTAGCCCGGACTTTCCTCTATTCTAAAATAGCGACCATCTTCTAATGCGTTAATATATTAGAAAAAAGTAGCTTTAAAAGAGTTTAAAAATTAAGGGTGTAAAGAATATTTTTATCATTCTCATAGCTCACAAGGATAAGCTCATTATCCCTAAACCCACAAGCGCTGATATTTTTAATCTCTTTAGGCAAGCCATAAACTTCAAGAATCTCTTCTTTTATAGGGTCTATGACTAAAAGCGTGTTAAATTCCTTGCTGAACGCATAAAGCTTATTATCCTTTAAAGCCAACGCGCTGATAACTAACTCGCCCAGTTCCCTTTTTTCTTTAAGTTTGGCATTGCCCAGTTCAAGCAAGAACTCCCCATGCACCTGTTTGTCGCTATTACGCATGGAAATAATAATCAAATCCTTATAACGCTTGTTAGGAGCGGTGATCAAATAAGTGAATTTAGTCCCTCTTCTTACAGCGCTAACATAATAGTTTTTCGCCCTAGAAGTTTTTAAGCGGCTGCGTTCCACTTCATCAAAAGAGTTAGCCCCTTCTAAAAAATAAGGGAAGTTTTTAAGCACGTTAGCGTTTTTGTTAGGAGTGATTTCTACGCTCGTTTTATTATTACCCATGATCACAATGTTTTCATCTTCGTTAAAATCCGCCCCCACGAACGCCCCCACCGCCGCGCTGTAATAGCTATCCAACACCATATGACGATGAATGGTTTTCAAATCGTTACCCACAAGATAAAGGCCTTGGTTTTCTGTAGTAAGGATCGCCTTGTCTTCATTGAAACTCAAATCCGTGATCGCTCCATTCAGTTTTAAGGGAAGTTCTTCTTTTTTTCCAATCTTTAGAGTTTTTGTAATTTTTAAAGACGAACGCTCATAATCATTATCTTTAGGCAAAGCGCTCAATTTCAAAGGCTCGCCCACATCTCTTCTGCCTAAAACGCTTCTTGGGAATTTCAAATGATCCCAATTCTCCATAGACCAGACCGATTCTTTCAAATTCCACGAAAAACGCACCGGATCGCTTTGCCCTATGTAAGGGAAAGTCCCGGTAGAAACAAACGCCTGTATTGCATTAGAACCCACCACCATAAAGAAAACATAAAAAGCGCTTTTTTGGAGCGTATTTAACAAACGATCTTTGAAAGGTTGGGTATTAGGGGCAAAAAAGAGCAAAACCGCTAAAAGCGCCACCACGCTAAAAAAGACAAAAAGCGCCCAAAACTGCGTGTGCAAGCCCAAAATAGCGAGCGCGAATCCCTGCCCCACATCTTCTAAAGCATGGCTACCGGTATGATAAAAGCTCTCATACAACCCGCTACTAGCCATGAGCAATAGTAAGGCAATGTATTTAGGCTTAAACCCAAAGCGCACCACCAAAAGCGCCACCGCCCCTATTAAAATCATGTTGATGCGTTGCGCCCAGCAAAAAATACAAGGCGAATCTTTCAAAACATAGCCAAAATAAAAATTCGCCAAACCCACAGGAAAGATCAAAATCCCTAAAATTGCCAAAGAAAAAAGATTATAAAATCGGGTTTCTTTATTCATGCATCCCCCTTATAGATTCATGTTAGGCAAAACGCTAGAGCTGTGGGCTATAAAAATAATAAGCTCCACCAACCACACCACAATCAAAATCCCAAACGCCCAATTTTCTTTTTCAGGCTTTTTAAACGCTATCAAAATAGCGGCCAGACTTAAAAGCAGTCCTAAAAACTCCATGCCGTTCCTTAAAATTTTCGTAGGATTATACTCAAAAACGGATTATTTGATAAATAAAAAATATCTAGTGGATAACTTTTGAGAGAATTATATTAAGGGAGAAAGCCCTATTTATCTATATTTGATGAAAACAGAGCCGATTTTATCATTTCTTTTTTAACTTCCCATAGATTTTTTTAATTAGAGACAATATTTTAAACAACCTCTCTTGCTTGTTTGTCCTAAGGCTTCTTTTTAATACGCCATAACTTTGTGAAGGTTTTAAAATACAAGACAACAAAGAAACATCGTTGCAAAACAAGGGCAGAGCGTTTTTATGCGTTGCGTCTGGAAGAAAATAAATTTGTTTAAATTGCTCTTGATCTTGAATACTAGGATGGTCAATGAAGAAATTGACCCATTTTATCACATCATAAATACCTAAAGAAATTTGACTTTCTTTAAAATATGAAACATATCCAACAGCCCCTTCTACTATTTTTTCATAAGCTTTAGAGCGGTGTTTTTCACAAGATGAAACATCTTTTTGATAAATTGGAACGCCATTTTCTACATTTAAAATAGGGTATTCAGGGCTTGTTAGCAAAAACTCCATAAAATCCCAATTATGAAAATAAACGGGTTTAGGGTGTGAAAAAGGTAAGAAACTCACGCAATCATAATTTAAAATTCTTAGGAGATCCACATAGCACCCAAAAACTTCTTTGTTTAAAGCTTTTTGGATTAACCCTTGCGAAGAATAGCCTAAAGTAATCGTATCTACAATAGCGATATTTCCCTCTAAATTTTGTGAATACAAATATTTTCTGTAATTATCTAAACATTTTAACGCTAAATGGCGGCAATATTCAAAGTTACTATTAATGTATATATATGCTTGTTGGTTGGTGGTGATTTGTTTCTTTTTAATTTCTTCTTCGCCTTCTAAAATACGCAAAATTTCCAAACTCTCGCCCTCTACGACTTCTAAAAATACCGCTTTTTTTAAAATTCTGGGAGCATAGACATAAGTAGTTTTATATGAATTTGGATATAAAATATTAAAAATTTTTTGCAATAAATAACCATCTCGCGCAACAAACACTAAAGTATCAATATTTCTTTTATGAATTTCCTTATAGATAAACTGGCAATAAGCAACGGCTGCAATTCCTGCCTGCATCGCTCCCAAAAGAAACCAATAATCAAATTTTTCATGTTTTTGAATATAATTTTTATGAAAAACGCATAAAGATCCTAAAATAAAACTTTGTGCAACACTAGTTGGACTAAATGTTTTGTATTTAGGAAAAATTTCTTCAAATTGCTTCAACACGCTTTTTCTAAATAGCGTTGCTATGCCTAAACTTTTAGGCATAGTGTCATCTGCCCAAGAATTATCACCAACATGCAATATTTGTGTGTGAGTAATATTTTCTTGTTTTAAAACATGTTTAAACAAATCCTTTGAATGTTTAGTAAACATTATATGGCTACTAAGATAGAAATTTGTATAACCATCAAAACCCTTAGAAATTAAAATATCTTCAAGGACCTCTAAAGACAAATACATATCTGATACAATAATCACTCTCTTATTGTTCTCTTTAGCGAAACGATAGAGTTCTAACATCTCTAAGTTTGGAATAAGCATCTCTTTTTCAGTGGCAATTTCTACTTCCTTATATGAATGAAACTCTTTTGGAATTTGATGATAAATTTCATCTAGAGTAATGTCTTGTTCTTTACTGATTTCTCTAGATTGCATTTCTGCTAAAATCCTTGCTTGACAAAAACCTTTAATATCATATTTAGTCTCAATATACAAAAATAAATCTGTGGGTTTAATGAAAGGTCTTAAAAGAAGGGTATCAAAAATATCAAAAGAAATCACATCGTATTTTAAAATCTCACTTTTTGCCCCATCCAAAAATTTGTGCATACAAGAATCCTTTGTAAAATTTGAGCATTATATCATTTTTTTTTTTCAAAAATACAAGAAAAGGGGAAAAGCTATAGCTAAAGAAATGAGATAAGGAGTTACCCCCTTATTTTTTCAAAGCTTCTAAAGCATGTTTTTTGCCAATTTCAAAGGCTTTTTTGTTCGTTTCAGCGACTTTTGCAGGGACTTTTTTAAGCATGGTATCTAGAACGATATTTTCTTCCACGCATTTAGTCAGCTCCACGGTAATCGCTAGCGCCACCACAGATTGCGTGATAATGTTACCCACTTCATCTTTAGCGATACTAATGATAGGGATTTTATAAATTTGATACTTTTCTTCATCTTCTTTAGTGGGGGTTACTAGATTGGGATCAATGACAACGATACCGCCTTGTTTAATGTCGCTTTTAAATTGGTTGTAGCTGATTTGAGCGACTGAAAGCATGAAATCAATCTCGCCCTCTTTAGCATAAGGGAAAATGATTTCATCTTTGTCTAGCAAAATATCCACTTTAGTAGAGCCTCCACGCACTTGCGAAGTGTAAGTGGAAGTCTTAGTGCCATAGCCCCCACTCACAATCTTAGCCTCAGCTAAAATCTCCCCCGCTAACAACACGCCTTGCCCTCCAACGCCTGTAAATCGTAACTGCGCTTCCATTATTGTTTTCCTTGTGCTTTTTCAATGATTTCTTGATACGCTTCGCAATATTCTTTCCTGTCCGTGTCATGCTTTAAAACGCCTGTAGGGAATTTATCCACCCTTTCTTCAGGGCTCATGGCTTCAAACTGGCGTTTGCTCACTAATCGGCTTTCCATCCATTTCAGCATTTGAGACGCTTCGCCCATCTTATTCTTACGCCCTAAATTGATATGGCAATTGCTATGGACATCAAAGAAGCTAAAGCCCTTATGCGTGAAACCTTCTTTAAGCACTTTTTCTAACTTTTGAGGGTCTAAAACGCTCTCTCTGTCCACAAAACTCGCCCCAGCAGCGGTAGTTAAAGCGCATGGGTCAAATTGGTTATCAATATTCCCCCATTGAGCCGTAACCGTCCACATGCCATTAGGCGTGGTGGGCGAAGTTTGGGAATTGGTCAAACCATAAATGAAATTATTCACTAAAATAAAATTCAAATCAATGTTTCTTCTGCATGCATGCATGGTGTGATTGCCTCCAATCGCAAAGCCATCGCCATCGCCAGAAACCACGATCACATGCTTACTAGGGTTAGCCATTTTAATCCCTGTCGCATACGCCACAGCCCTGCCATGCGTGGTGTGAACGGTGTTACAATTCACATACGAACTCATGCGCCCGCTACAACCAATCCCGCTCACCAAGCACACATCATCCATTTTCCAACCTAAAGCGTCAATCGTGCGGATAATGGATTTCAAAATCACGCCATCGCCACAGCCCCAACACCACAAAGTGGGTATTTTATCCACACGCAAATATTCATCATAATTAAACGCCATTTTAAAGCTCCTTCAATTTTGCGATGATTTGTTTAGGCGAAATCGTGCGCCCATTGGCTTGCCCAAAGAAATGCACCTTTCTTTGCATAGCCCTTTCAATCTCTTCTAAATACTGCCCCTTATTCAATTCAATCACAAGGATTTTTTCGTATTTATCCCCTATTTCTTTCAAGCGTTTAGCCGGGCTTGTCCATAAGGTTTTAGGTCTGAAAAAGCCGACTTTTTGCTTGCTTTCTTTATGGTAATCTTTCAAGGCTTCTTTAACCGCCAAAGAAACCGAACCATAAGCGATAACAACGATTTCAGCGCCCTCTAAATCCATTTCCTCATTTTCGTTGATAATGTCTTGCTTGGATTCAATCTTATTAAATAATCTGTCAATCAAATCCCCACCGATTTTAGCGTCTTCAGTAGGAAAGCCAATAGGCCCATGGTGCAAGCCTGAAACATGGTAGCGATAGCCTTTAAAGAAAGGGTTCAAAACGGTCGGCTCGTCTTGCGCAACCCCATAAGGTTTGTAGTCTTTTTTATCGCCCACAAATTCCTTACGATTAATGGTTATCTTTTGCACTTCTTCTAAATCTGGGATTTGCACCTTGCCATACATATGCCCCACGGTTTCATCCATGAGCAAGAATACAGGAGTCATGAGCATTTCAGCCAAGTTAAACGCGCGAACGGTTTCTGTGTAAGCTTCTTCCAAACTAGCAGGAGCGAGCGCGACGGCTTTAAAATCCCCATGTATGGGGTGTCTTAAGAAATTCACATCGCCTTGAGCCACACGAGTGGGCATTCCGGTTGATGGTCCTGAACGCATCACGTCAGCGATCACTAAAGGGATTTCTGCCATGAAAGAATAGCCGATTTGCTCCACTTTCAATGAAATACCAGTACCCAGAGCTTGCTGTCATAGACTTCGTCCCGCTCATGCTCGCTCCTAAAGACACGCTAATCCCGCTGATCTCATCTTCCATTTGGATAAAATGACCGCCGCATTTGGGTAAAGCCACGCTCATCGCATGCATAATATCCGAGCTTGGCGTGATAGGATAGCCCCCAAAAAACCGACACCCCACTTCAATCGCCGCTTTAGCGACTAATTCATTCCCATCAGAAATAATCTCACGCATTACTTGCCTCTCCCTTCTAAAATAGTCTCTTCTAAGAGCATGTATTTATTGGTATTAACCTTTTCGCTTCTTTCTTGGGCTTCTTTAGAAACTTTAGCGAATTTGAAATCCTTCCTGTCAGCCACATAAATCGCAAAATCCGGGCAGTGCAACTCGCATTGCACGCAACCGATACAGCTCTCTGGGTAGGCTACTTTGACCACTTTTCCAAGCACCCTTTCTTTTTCAATCCCCATGCCAAGAACCCCAGCAGGGCATACCGATACGCAAATATCACAACCCTTACACCTGTCTTCATTCACCCAAACGGCAACCCCATCTGGAGCGCTCATTTTAGCCATTCATTCTCCTTTGTGCTAAAAGCTGTATTTAAAGCCCTAGCAATCAAAATTTGCCTAAAATTGTAGCAAGCCTTTTTTAATAAAATCTAAAATGCTTTAATAGTAAGAACTTAAAATTAAAATGAGAAAATACTAAACACTTTTTACTCAATTTAAAAGAAAAAACGCTCCATTAACCTTAATCTTAAAAATGATTATTAGAAAGATTAATGTTTTTTAAATGCTCTTTATAAGTCGCGCTGAAAGCATGTTTTTTATCCGGCATTTTCACAAAATACAAGAAATCCGTTTTTTTAGGGAAAACCACGGCTCTAATCGCTTCTAGGCTCACGCTCCCTACAGGATTTTTAGGCAAGCCCTTAAATTTATAGGTGTTATAGGGGGTGTTATCGGTTTTAATGCGCTCTTTGGTTACTTTAGCGTGTGAAAATTCCTGATAATTCAAAGCCCCATCCATTTGTAAAGGCATGCCTTTTTTTAGGCGGTTAAAAATCACGCTCGCAATCAAGGGCATTTCTTCAGTATTAGCGGCTTCTTTTTGCACAATAGAAGCGAGAATGATTTTTTCAAACCACTCTTCTTTATGGTAGTATCCAAGCCATTGTTTGCTTAAGGCTTCGTGTTTTTTCATGGATTGACCAATCAAAGTTTGCATGATTTTAAAAGCGTCCTCCCCTAAAGGCAAATGATAAGTGTCTGGTAATATCACCCCATCTTCTATCACAGCGCCATTCAATCGTGGAGCGATGCTTTCATAAGCTTCATTGAGATCGCTTGTTTCTAGTTGGTAAGTCTCGCTCAAAATTTGCGTGAAAAAATAGCGGGTTTCTCCAGGGATTAAAGTAACGCTTTTTTGCGCCGCTTTCGCTTTAATCAAACGGACTAAAAAATCCCCCTTCCTTAAAGCCCCATCGCCCATGTCAATGTAGCCTTTTTTAGGCATGCCCATTAAGCGTAAAAAAAGCAAATCTAAAGCGTTCATATCCACGCCTTGCTCTTTTAAAGAAAAAAACACTTTTTTGAGCGAACCTTGCGGGACAACCACCACTTTGTTAGGATAAATTGGTATACTTAAATAAAAAAGAATACTGATGAATAAAAGAAAACATGTATCCAAGAAAGTATTTAATGTCATTATCTTGTTTGTGGCAGTATTCACTCTTTTAGTTGTCATTCACAAAACCCTTTCAAACGGCATTCACATACAAAATTTAAAAATCGGGAAGCTTGGCATTTCTGAATTATACTTAAAACTTAATAACAAGCTTTCTTTAGAAGTTGAACGCCTTGATCTCTCTTCTTTCTTCCATCAAAAACCCACTAAAAAGCGTTTAGAAGTTTCTGATTTGATTAAAAATATCCGTTATGGCATTTGGGCGGTGTCTTATTTTGAAAAGCTTAAAGTCAAAGAAATCATTTTAGACGATAAAAATAAAGCCAATATCTTTTTTGATGGGAATAAATACGAGTTGGAATTTCCAGGAGTCAAAGGGGAATTTTCCCTAGAAGACGATAAAAATATCAAGCTTAAGATCATCAATTTGCTTTTTAAAGACATTAAAGTCCAAGTAGATGGCAACGCCCACTATTCACCCAAAGCTAGGAAAATGGCGTTCAATTTGATTGTCAAGCCTTTAATCGAACCTAGTGCTGCAATTTATTTGCAAGGGCTAACCGATTTAAAAACCATAGAATTAAAAATTAACACTTCTGTAATGAAAAGCCTAGCGTTTTTAAAGCCTCTTTTCCAACGCCAATCGCAAAAAAATTTAAAAACATGGATTTTTGACAAGATCCAATTTGCTAGCTTTAAGATTGATAACGCTTTAATCAAAGCTAATTTCACTCCTAGCGAGTTTATCCCATCGCTTTTGGAAAATTCTGTAGTTAAAGCCACTTTGATGAAGCCTTCAGTCGTTTTCAATGATGGCTTATCGCCCATTAAAATGGATAAAACCGAATTGATCTTCAAAAACAAACAGCTTCTCATACAGCCCCAAAAAATCACTTATGAAACCATGGAATTAACCGGCTCTTACGCCACTTTTTCCAATTTGTTAGAAGCCCCCAAGTTGGAGGTTTTTTTAAAAACGACCCCTAATTATTATGGCGATAGCATTAAGGATTTATTGAGCGCTTATAAAGTCGTTTTACCTTTGGATAAAATCAGCATGCCATCTAGCGCGGATTTGAAACTCACCTTACAATTTCTAAAAAACACCGCCCCCTTATTTAGCGTTCAAGGTAGCGTTAATTTGCAAGAAGGCACTCTCTCGCTCTATAATATCCCCCTTTATACGCAAAACGCTAATATAAGCTTAGATATTACCCAAGAATACCAATACATCTACATAGAAACTACCCACACCCGCTATGAAAACATGCTGGATTTAGACGCTAAAATCGCTTTAGATTTGAATAAAAAAACCCTTTCTTTAGATTCTTTAGTCCATAAAATACGATTCAACACTAACAATAATATCAACATGCGTTCTTATGGCTTGAATGACGACCAAGATAACCCACAGCCTGCTAAATTTTCTTTAGATTTAAAAAGCTTGCATTCTATCATTCAAGAGGGTGAAAACTCAGAGGTTTTTAGGAGAAAAATCATAGACACCATTAAAGCCCAGAGCGAAGACAAATTCACCAAAGATGTTTTCTATGCCACAGAAGACACTCTTAAAAACCTTTCTTTGAACTTTGATTTTTCTAACCCTAACCACATGCAATGGAGCGTGCCACAACTTTTATTAGAGGGCGAATTTAAAGATAACGCCTATGTTTTTAGAATCAAAGATTTGAAAAAAATCAAGCCCTATTCCCCTATTATGAAGTATTTCGCCTTAGAAGATGGCTCTTTAGAAGTTTCTACGAGCGATTTTATCAATATTGATTTTTTTGCTAAAGATTTGAAAATCACTTTACCCATCTATCATAGCAACGGCAAGCAGTTTAATTCCCTCTCTTTATTTGGATCTATCAATAAAGATGAAATTTCTGTCTATACTCCAAGCAAAAGCATATCTATAGAGGTTAAAGGGGATCAAAAGGATATTACCCTTAATAACATTGATTTGAGTGTTGATGATTTCTTAGATAGTAAAATGCCAGCTATTGCGGGATTATTCTCCAAAGAACGAAAAGAAAAGCCTAGCTCTAAAGAAATCCAAGATGAAGATGTTTTCATTAGCGCCAAACAACGCTATGAAAAAGCCCACAAAATTATCCCTATCTCTACACGCATCCATGCTAAAGATGTCGTGCTGATCTATAAAAAAATGCCTTTTCCTTTAGAAAATCTTGATATTGTCGCTCAAGACGATAGGGTGAAAATTGATGGTAATTATAAAAACGCCATGATCATGGCGGATTTAGTGCATGGGGCTTTGTATCTTAAGGCTCATAATTTTAGCGGGGATTATATCAACACCATCCTCCAAAAAGATTTCGTAGAAGGAGGCTTATTCACGCTTATTGGGGCTCTTGAAGATCAGGTTTTCAATGGCGAATTGAAATTCCAAAACACAAGCTTAAAGAATTTCGCCCTCATGCAAAACATGGTCAATCTCATCAACACCATTCCCTCTCTCATTGTCTTTAGGAACCCTCATTTAGGGGCTAATGGTTATCAAATCAAAAAGGGGTCTGTTGTTTTTGGGATCACTAAAGAATATTTAGGGTTAGAAAAAATTGATCTTATCGGCAAAACGCTTGATATTGCTGGTAATGGGATCATTGAATTAGACAAAAACAAATTAGATTTGAATTTAGAAGTTTCCACTATCAAGGCTTTGAGTAATGTCTTAAATAAAATCCCTATTGTGGGCTATCTTGTCTTAGGAAAAGGAGGTAAAATCACCACTAATGTGAATGTCAAAGGCACGCTAGATAAACCTAAAACTCAAGTAACTTTAGCGTCAGATATTATCCAAGCGCCTTTTAAAATCTTACGCCGTATTTTCACGCCTATTGACATTATCGTGGATGAAGTCAAAAAAAACATTGAATCAAAAAGGAAGTAAAATGACGCTCAATGAAGCCATTAAAGACAAAGTTTATGAAATCGTAGAAATCACCAACTGCGATGAAGCCCTTAAAAAACGCTTCCTCTCTTTTGGTATCCATGAAGGGGTTCAATGCACCCTTTTGCATTATTCCATGAAAAAAGCCACGCTTTCAATTAAAATCAACCGCATTCAAGTGGCTTTAAGATCCCATGAAGTGCAATACCTTGTCATCAAGGAAAGCGTGTGAAAATGGGTTTAAAACGCGCTAAAACTCACCAAAAAGCCCGACAAATCAAAGAGCTGCTCTTAAAACATTACCCCAACCAAACCACCGAATTGCGCCATAAAAACCCCTATGAATTGCTGGTGGCGACCATTTTAAGCGCTCAATGCACGGACGCTAGAGTGAATCAAATAACGCCCAAGTTATTTGAAAAATACCCGAGCGTGAACGATTTAGCCCTCGCTTCTTTAGAAGAGGTTAAAGAGATCATCCAATCCGTTTCGTATTTCAATAATAAAAGCAAGCATTTAATCAGTATGGCGCAAAAAGTGGTTAGGGATTTTAAGGGCGTTATCCCCTCTACGCAAAAAGAACTAATGAGCTTAGATGGCGTGGGGCAAAAAACCGCTAATGTGGTGCTTTCGGTGTGTTTTGACGCAAATTATATGGCGGTAGATACCCATGTGTTCCGCGCAACACACCGCTTAGGCTTAAGCAACGCTAAAACGCCTATTAAAACCGAAGAAGAACTCAGCGATCTGTTTAAAGACAACCTATCCAAACTCCACCATGCCTTAATCTTGTTTGGCCGCTACACTTGCAAGGCTAAAAACCCCTTATGCGATGTGTGTTTTTTAAAAGAATTTTGCGTTTCTAAAGCTCGCTTTAAGGCGTAGTGGCTTTATTTGTTATAAAATTTATAGTAAAATTAAGATTTTATAATCAAAGTCAAATCATTCTTGAAAGAGTAGAGTTTTATGCCAGAAACAGAAGCTAATAAGTTAAAAATAGCCGAAAAAGAAAAAGAGAAAGCGAATAAAGAAAGGGAACTAGAGCTTTCCACTTATTTAGAAGAACTCATTTGCGATTATAAAAACCTTTTAGACATGGAGATTGTTTTTAGCGCGGAACTTGGCTCTACGCAAATCCCTTTGTTGCAAATTTTGCGTTTTGAAAAAGGCTCTGTGATTGATTTGCAAAAACCCGCCGGAGAAAGCGTGGATACTTTTGTGAACGGGCGGGTGATTGGTAAGGGTGAGGTGATGGTTTTTGAGAGGAATTTAGCCATTCGTTTGAATGAAATCCTTGATTCTAACGCCATTGTGTATTATCTCGCTAAAAATTCATGAGATTGTTGTTCTTGTTACTGATCACTACTTTGATGTTACTGGCTGAAGAAACCATCTCTTTGAACGCTAAAACGCCCACTGATGACACCCCCATTAAATTGGTTCATTGGCAAAATGCGTTAAAAGAAATCCAACCTGATTCAAACGCTCTAGCAACACCACTTATAAAAGCCGTGCAAACCACGCTCACTTTTGAAACGCCTTTTAACAAAACGCCTAAAATCATGGAAGTTGAAGGGCAAAAAGTGATCGTTTTAAAAAACGCTAAACTGGATTCTAAAAAAACGATGGATTTTAAAGAAGCCTCTTTGAATGCCTTAGAAATGTTTTCCTACCAAAATGACATCTACCTCTTGTCTAAAAAAGCTAAAGCGGAATTAGAAATCCAAGCTTCAAACAGCAAGGATAAAAAGCAACTCCGCTTTCTTTTTTTGCCTAAAGGTTTTCATTTAGCCCCACTGCCTAGCCTGAAAGAAAAATCTCAGCATGCCAATCTCGCAAGCCAAGATGAAAAAGAGCGAGCCAAAAACCCCTCAAACGCTCTAGAGTTAAAACCCCCACTGGATTTAAGCCATGCTTACAAGGTGCTAGCGGTTATTGCTGTCTTACTCTTAATATTGTATGTCATCAAAAAAAAAATTGTTCCCACACAAGGGTCTTTTTCTGCAAAAGATTTTAAGTTAGAAGTTAGTGTTTTGGGTCGTGTTGGTGCGAACCATAAAATCATTTCCATAGAAACCAATAAGGAGCGTTACTTGGTCTTACTAAGCGATAAATACAGTCTGCTTTTAGACAAAATAAGCCCAAAAACATCTAAAGAAGAACTGATTAAAGAAGCTGAAAATAATATAAAGAATTCAAAATTAGGAAATTTATATGCCGGAAAATTCTAAACTACAACCTGCTAAATTAGGGAAAAATTTTGACCCTGTGGATCATTCTAACAGGAATTTTTTCTTTTCTCTCATTCTGTCTGTATTGTTGCATTGGTTGATTTATTTTTTATTTGAACACAGAGAAGATTTTTTTCCTTCAAAACCCAAGCTCGTTAAATTAAATCCTGAAAATTTATTGGTTTTAAAAAGAGGCCATTCGCAAGATCCCAGTAAAAACAACCCGGGTGCTCCTAAACCCACGCTAGCTGTACCTCAAAAACCCCCAACACCCCCTACCCCACCCACACCCCCAACTCCGCCAACCCCACCAAAACCTATAGAAAAGCCAAAGCCTGAGCCTAAACCAAAGCCCAAACCAGAACCCAAAAAGCCCAACCACAAACATAAGGCTCTTAAAAAAGTGGAAAAAGTGGAAGAGAAAAAAGTAGTAGAGGAGAAAAAAGAAGAGAAAAAAATCGTAGAGCAGAAAGTAGAACAAAAAGTAGAGCAGAAAAAAGTGGAAGAGAAAAAACCTGTTAAAAAAGAATTTGACCCTAACCAGCTTTCTTTCTTGCCTAAAGAAGTTGCACCACCCAGAAAAGAAAATAATAAAGGCTTGGATAACCAAACCAGAAGGGATATTGATGAATTGTATGGCGAAGAATTTGGGGATTTAGGCACAGCCGAAAAAGATTTCATCAGGAATAATTTAAGGGATATTGGGCGCATCACGCAAAAATATTTAGAATACCCTCAAGTAGCGGCTTATTTAGGGCAGGACGGGACGAATGCGGTAGAGTTTTACTTGCACCCTAACGGCGATATTACCGATCTTAAAATCATCATTGGCTCTGAATACAAAATGCTTGATGACAACACCTTAAAGACCATTCAAATCGCTTATAAAGATTACCCACGCCCCAAAACTAAAACCCTCATTCGCATCAGAGTGCGCTATTACTTAGGAGGCAATTAAAAACATGGAAATCACGCTTTTTGACCCCATAGACGCCCACTTGCATGTGCGAGAAAACGCGCTTTTAAAAGCGGTATTGGAATATTCTAGCGAGCCTTTTAGCGCCGCAGTGATCATGCCCAATCTCAGTAAGCCCTTAATCAACGCTCCAACCACCCTTGAATATGAAGAAGAAATTTTAAAAAATTCTTCAAACTTCAAGCCTTTAATGAGTTTGTATTTTAACAATGGTTTGACTTTAGAAGAATTGCAACGAGCTAAAAACAAAGGCATTAAATTTTTAAAACTCTACCCTAAAGGCATGACCACAAACGCACAAAACGGCACTTCGGATTTGTTGGGTGAAAAGACTTTGGAGGTTTTAGAAAACGCCCAAAAATTAGGCTTTATTTTATGCGTCCATGCAGAACAAGCTGGGTTTTGTTTGGATAAAGAATTTTTATGCCATAGCGTTTTAGAAACTTTCGCCCTTTCATTCCCTAAACTCAAAATCATTATAGAGCATTTGAGCGATTGGCGCAGTATCGCTTTGATTGAAAAGCATGACAACCTCTATGCGACTTTAACTTTACACCATATCAGCATGACTTTAGATGATTTATTAGGGGGGAGTTTGAACCCGCATTGTTTTTGCAAGCCTTTAATCAAAACCAAAAAAGACCAAGAAAGGCTTTTGTCCCTTGCTTTAAAAGCCCACCCTAAAATCTCTTTTGGATCTGATAGTGCCCCACATTTTGTCTCTAAAAAGCATAGCGCTAACATCCCGGCGGGCATCTTTTCTGCCCCTATTTTGTTGCCTGCGTTGTGCGAACTTTTTGAAAAACACAACGCTTTAGAAAACTTGCAAGCCTTTATCAGCGATAACGCTAAAAAAATCTACGCACTAGAAAATTTGCCTAATAAAAAAGCGCGTTTGTCTAAAAAACCTTTTATAGTCCCTACACACACGCTTTGTTTGAATGAAAAAATCGCTATCTTAAGAGGGGGCGAAACGCTATCTTGGAACCTTCAAGAAATCGCCTAAAGCATGCCGCCTTTTTTGTGGGGCTTTTTATCGTTTTATTTTTAATTATAATGACGCATCAAACCCCCCCTATGCTTTCATGCATAATCAAACCCTTTCAACTGAAAGCCCCCCTATTTCACTCAGCTCACTATCCCTAAACCAAATGACGCTTTAAGCGTGCATGCGAGCGCTTTAATCAGCTTGCCTAATGATAACCTCTTGAGCGCTTATTTTAGCGGCACTAAAGAAGGGGCAAGGGATGTGAAAATCAGCGCGAATCTTTTTGACAGCAAAACTAATCGCTGGAGCGAAGCCTTCACTATTTTAACCAAAGAAGATCTTTCTCATCATTCGCATGAATACATCAAAAAATTAGGTAACCCCTTGCTTTTTTTGCATGATAATAAAATCTTGTTATTTGTCGTAGGGGTGAGCATGGGCGGGTGGCCTACTTCTAAAATCTATCAATTTGAAAGCGCTTTAGAGCCGATTCGTTTTAAGTTTGCGCGAAAACTCTCTTTAAGCCCTTTTTTAAACTTGAGCCATTTAGTAAGGAATAAGCCTTTAAACACCACTGATGGCGGGTTTATGCTACCACTCTATCACGAATTAGCCACCCAATACCCCCTATTATTGAAATTTGACCAACAAAATAACCCAAGAGAGCTTTTAAGGCCTAATACCCTAAACCACCAGCTCCAACCAAGCTTAACCCCCTTTAAAGACTGTGCTGTCATGGCGTTTAGAAACCATTCTTTTAAAGATAATCTCATGCTAGAAACCTGTAAAACCCCCACCGCTTGGCAAAAACCCATTTCTACAAATCTTAAAAACTTAGATGATTCTTTAAATTTACTCAATTTAAATAAAGAATTGTATTTGATCCACAACCCTAGCGATTTATCACTGCGTCGTAAAGAACTCTGGCTTTCTAAATTAGAAAACTCCAACTCTTTTAAAACCTTAAAAGTTTTAGACAAAGCCAATGAAGTGAGTTACCCAAGCTATAGTCTTAATCCGCATTTTATAGATATTGTCTATACCTATAACCGCTCTCATATCAAACACATCCGTTTCAATATGGCTTATTTAAAATCCCTTCTCAAGTGATTAGTCATGTTTATATCTTCTTCTTACACGCTGAGTTTTGCATGGCTTTTTTTAATTTTCTTTTTTTTCAAAAATAAGCCATTGGGTTTGAGGTTTTCGCTCTCTTTAATAAGCGTGATTTTAAGCAATATCGCTTTGAAAGACTCTCTATCGCTCAATGAATTTTTAAGCAGTTTTACAGCCCCCTTAAGCCCTTTTAGCTGTCTTTTGATCCTTGCTTATGTGAGCTTTTCTTGCCATATACTCAAAAAGCCCCCTTTAGAAACCTTGCAATCTTATAGCGTCATGCTGTTTTTCAATCTGTTGCTTTTGACAGATATTTTAGGGTTTTTGCCTTTTTCAATCTACCATCATTTCATGGCTTCTCTGATTTTTAGCGCGATTTTTTGCAGCAGTTTGTTTTTGAGCAACCCCTTATTAGGCGTGATCGCTTTAGTGGCGTTATCCAGTTCGCTTTTAATGCGTTCTAATTTTCAAATACTAGATTCTTTATTGGATTTCCCATTATTTCTTTTTGTCTTTTTTAAGACTTTATCTCTTGTTAAAAAAAGGTTGTATTAACGCTTATGAAATCCCTATCTAATGCCCTTTTTTCGCTCTTTTTAAAAGGTTTTTATTTCACCTTTTTTATGAGCTTGTTGTTTGTGTTTAATCGTATCGGTTTTATCCTTTATACTGGCTATTATAAGCATGCTTTAAAAAACCCTATTTTTGATGAAATCATCAAAACCCTACTCAACGGGGCAAGATACGATAATCGTGTGGTCTCAAGCTTGGCGATTCTTTTTATCATCATCGGGTTATTAGGGTTATTGGTCCCTAAACACCAAACCAAAATGCTTAATATTGTAGCGTATTTTTCTATCGCTATTATCCTGTTTTTAAATATCGCGAACATTGTTTATTATGGCATTTATGGGAATGTGTTTGATGAAAATTTATTGGAATTTTTGCATGAAGACACGCTCACGATTTTAAAAATGAGCGGGGAATACCCTATTTTTTCTAGTTTTTCACTCTTTGTAATCCTTAGCGTTTTAATTTCTTTTATCTATTTCAAACTCCAAAACGCCCTTTTTAAACCCAAAAATGTGTATCAAGCCACCAAACCCCTTAAAACTTTCATTTTATTCATTCTTTTTTCGCTCACGCAAATGTTTTACATTAACGCGCAATTGAGCTTTGTTGGCGCGTCTTTAGATCTCAGCATAGAGCCAGCCAAAGATCCTTTTTTAATGAAAATTACCCCTGGGGCGTTTCGCAACCTTTATCTTTTGGCGCGCAATTACAGACAAAGCCATAACCTTAAATTCAGCGATTTTGCTAAAGGATCGCCTTTAGAAGTGGCGAAAAATTATTTCAATCTTAAAGAAAACCCTTCAAACAACCTCTACGAGTTGCTTTCTCAAACAAGCCGCAACGATTCTCTTCAAACCATTCAACATGTTTTTTATATCGTTTCAGAGTCCTTAAGCTCATGGCATTTTGATAAAAAATTTGATTCCATAGGGCTAACGAGTGCTTTACAAGATTTGGTTAAAAAAGAACATGCCTACATGCTTTCTGCTTTTATTGAAGGCGCCCCACGGACCGTTAAAAGCCTGGATGTTCAGATCACAGGCTTACCCTATATCAATGATAATAATTTAGTCAATTCAGGGGTGATTCTCCCTAGCTTTCCTATGGCGATTGGCAATATCACAAAAACTCTGGGTTATAAAAACAACTTTTATTATGGAGGCAGCGGGATTTGGAACAAACTCACTAGTTTCACCAAAAAACAAGGTTTTCACGCCCTTTATTTCAATAACCATCTCTTAGAATTTGTTAAAAACAAGCCCTACCCCAAACCCATAGAGAGCAACTGGGGAGTGCATGATAATATTTTATTTGACTACATTTTAGAAAACACCAACCCCCATGAAAAAACTTTCAGCATGGTCATGACTTTAAGCAACCACGCGATCAAAAATGTGAATCTCAAAGCCTTTGGCGTGCCTTTAGAAAAAATCCAAAAATTTGTGGAAAAAACCCCTAAATCAGAAAATCTACCGGACGCTAATTCTTTAGGGCATATTTACTGGTATGACAAAATGGTGGTTGATTTCATCAAAAAAGCCAGCCAAAAATTCCCCAACTCGCTTTTTATCATCACAGGGGATCACTTTGACAGGAGCTATGAATACGCTAAAAACGATTTATATATCATTAAATCCGTGCCGCTTATTTTATATGCCCCCACTTTAAAGCCTAAAAAAATCAGTCAGGTCGGATCGCATTTAGACATCGCCCCTACCATTATTGAATTAGTCTCCCCTAAAGGCTTTCAATTCGTGAGTTTTGGAAAGCCCTTATTTTCTAACAACACAACAAACCCCCCAAGCCACCCCAATTACGCGCTAGGTTATGAAGCGATCGCCACTAAAGATTACTTTTATAACCCAAGTTCAGGGTTAAGGTATTTGAATGAAAACCACAAAGAGCAAGAGGATAAACAAAACGACAAAATAGAAGCTTCTAAGTTTTACCAGCAATTAGAATCTTTGAAAGCCCTTAGTTATTACTTGCTCTATCATGGGGCTAATCTTAAAGATTGACAAGCTGGAGTTTTTAATTCCATTAAACGCATGATTTTTGCTACAATAATAGGATTTTAATTATATAAAGGATAAATGGGTATGCCAAATAGGGGCGTTGTTTTATTAGACGGGCAAGCGTTAGCTTATGATATAGAAAAAGATTTGAAACATAAAATCCAAATAATCCATACACAAACGCATAAACGCCCCAAACTGGCCGTGATTTTAGTAGGAAAAGACCCCGCTAGTATCACTTATGTCAATATGAAAATCAAAGCATGCCAAAGGGTGGGCATGGATTTTGATTTAAAAACCCTCCAAGAAAATATTACTGAAGCCAAATTGCTGTCCTTGATTAAAGATTACAATACCGATCAAAACATTTCAGGCGTTTTAGTCCAGCTCCCTTTGCCCAGACACATTGATACTAAAATGGTTTTAGAAGCCATTGACCCAAACAAAGACGTGGATGGTTTCCACCCCCTTAATATCGGCAAACTCTGCACCCAAAAAGAATCGTTTCTGCCAGCCACCCCTATGGGCGTGATGCGTCTTTTAGAGCATTATCATATTGGAATCAAGGGCAAGGATGTGGCGATTATTGGGGCGAGCAATATCATTGGAAAACCTTTAAGCATGCTCATGCTAAACGCTGGGGCTAGCGTGAGCGTGTGCCATATTTTGACTAAAGACATTAGTTTTTACACCCAAAACGCTGATATTGTCTGCGTGGGCGTGGGTAAGCCTGATTTGATTAAAGCGAGCATGTTAAAAAAAGGGGCTGTAGTGGTGGATATTGGGATCAATCATTTAAATGATGGGCGTATCGTGGGCGATGTGGATTTCACCAACGCGCAAAAAGTCGCCGGTTTTATCACCCCTGTGCCTAAAGGCGTGGGACCTATGACGATCGTCTCGCTTTTAGAAAACACTCTAATCGCTTTTGAAAAACAACAAAGGAAGGGATTTTAATGAAATTTTTACGCTCTGTTTATGCATTTTGCTCCAGTTGGGTGGGGACGATTATTATCGTGCTGTTGGTTATCTTTTTTATCGCGCAAGCCTTTATCATTCCCTCTCGCTCTATGGTAGGCACGCTCTATGAGGGCGACATGCTCTTTGTCAAAAAATTTTCTTACGGCATACCCATTCCTAAAATCCCATGGATTGAGCTTCCTGTTATGCCTGATTTTAAAAATAACGGGCATTTGATAGAGGGGGATCGCCCCAAGCGCGGCGAAGTGGTGGTGTTTATCCCTCCCCATGAAAAAAAATCTTACTATGTCAAAAGGAATTTTGCCATTGGGGGCGATGAGGTGTTATTCACTAGTGAGGGGTTTTATTTGCACCCTTTTGAGAGCGACACGGACAAAAATTATATTTCCAAACATTACCCTAACGCCATGACTAAAGAATTTATGGGTAAAATTTTTGTTTTAAACCCTTATAAAAGTGAGCATCCGGGTATCCATTACCAAAAAGACAACGAAACGCTTCCACTTAATGGAGCAGTTAGCCACTCAAGGCGCGGAAGCTAATATCAGCATGCAACTCATTCAAATGGAGGGCGAAAAGGTGTTTTATAAGAAAATCAATGACGATGAATTTTTCATGATCGGCGATAACAGGGATAATTCTAGCGACTCGCGCTTTTGGGGGAGTGTGGCTTATAAAAATATCGTGGGTTCGCCTTGGTTTGTTTATTTCAGTTTGAGTTTAAAAAATAGCCTGGAAATGGATGCAGAAAATAACCCTAAAAAACGCTATCTGGTGCGTTGGGAACGCATGTTTAAAAGCGTTGGAGGCTTAGAAAAAATCATTAAAAAAGAAAACGCAACGCATTAAGGTTTTTTGTGCAATTTTTTGATTTCTCTTTAGAAAGTTTTATTACCACCTTAATGAAAATCCTAGCCCTTTTAATCGCTATCATAGGGCATGAGATCATGCATGGCTTGAGCGCGTTTTTATTTGGGGATAGGAGCGCTAAAGACGCTAATCGTTTGAGTTTAAACCCTATCAGGCATTTAGACATGATGGGTTCGGTGCTTTTACCCGCTCTATTACTCATTTTTCAAGCCCCTTTTTTGTTTGGGTGGTACAAACCCGTGCCTGTGGATATGCGCTATATTGTCTCTCAAAAAGGCTCTCTAGCATGCGTAGTGGTGAGTTTAGCTGGGGTGGCTTATAATTTCACCTTGGCCGTTCTGCTCGCTTCCATCACGCATTGGAGCTTCCAAAAACTAGGAATCAACGCTTTAAGCATTGATGAATTGAATCTTTATCAGCTCGCTTTAGTAACCTTTCTCATTCAAGGCATTCTTTATAATCTTGTCTTGGGTGTTTTCAATAGCCTCCCTATCCCGCCCTTAGACGGCTCCAAAGCGTTAGGCTTTTTAGCGTTGCATTTTAAAAGTTCGTTTTTATTGGAATGGTTTTCTAAAATGGAACGCTACGGCATGTTGGTAGTGTTTGTCTTTTTGTTTATCCCCCCTTTATCGGAGTTTTTTATCCATGCGCCCACAAGATTTTTATTTTCCTTACTCCTTTCTTAATCTTTTATCAAGGAGGGCTGATGAATAAGCCTTTGAATATTGCTCAAGTTTTTATAGGAAGCGATCATGCAGGGTTGCATCTTGCAGAATTTGTTCAACATTTTTTAGAAGACAAGGATTTTAAGATCCAAGCTTTTTTACCCACTATGAGGGTGGATTACCCTGATTACGCCAAATTAGTGTGCCAAAAGGTCTTAGAAAATCCGCAAAGCTATGGTATTTTAGTGTGCGCCACAGGGATAGGCATGAGCATGGGCGCTAATCGCTTTAAGGGTATTAGAGCCGCTTTGTGCCTTGATGCTTACATGGCTAAAATGACTCGCTTGCACAATAACGCTAATGTCTTGTGCTTGGGTGAAAAGATTAGCGGTATTGGCGTAACAGAAAGCATTTTAGAAGCGTTTTTCTCTACAGAATTTGAACAAGGTCGCCATGTGTTGCGCATCCAAAAGCTAGATGAATCGCTGAAATCATCAACCTAATGTAGTATAATTGCATCGTTTCGTTAAAAGGATATTTTAATAGAATGTTTACCCAATGGTTTATCATCACTATCGCTATTGTTTTTATCCTTTATATGGGTGTGCGCACTTTCTTTTTTAAAACCGTGGCTAAACGGCAAGAACGCACTAACGCATCCATGAAGCTCACCTTACAAGAAGCTGAAATTTTGATCCAAAAACACCAGTTGCAACTCCAAAGGGCTTTGGGTAATATTGATATTCTTACCCAAGAAATGAGCTCGTTAAAAACAGAACTAAAAGCCCTTAAACAACGCAACTCTGAATACAAAGGCGAATCGGATAAATATAAAAATCGTATTAAAGAATTGGAGCAAAAAATAGAAGCTCTCCTTTAAAAACGCTATAATAAATCAAAATTCTACAACCAATCCGTTATATTAAAGGAAATCAAAATGAATGAAACGCTCAAAGAAGAACTTTTACAAAGCATCAGAGAAGTGAAAGACTACCCTAAAAAAGGGATTTTATTCAAAGATATTACCACGCTACTCAACTACCCTAAACTCTTTAACAAACTCATTGACGCGCTCAAAAAACGCTATCTCGCTCTCAATATAGACTTTATCGTGGGCATTGAAGCGAGGGGGTTTATTTTAGGCTCTGCTTTAGCTTATGCGCTTGGGGTGGGTTTTGTGCCTGTGAGGAAAAAAGGCAAACTCCCCGCACACACCTTATCTCAAAGCTATAGTTTAGAATACGGGAGCGATAGCATAGAAATCCACTCTGACGCTTTTAGGGGAATTAAGGGGGTAAGAGTGGTGTTGATTGATGATTTATTAGCCACTGGAGGCACAGCTTTAGCGAGCCTTGAGCTTATCAAAGCCCTACAAGCTGAATGCATAGAAGCATGCTTTTTGATAGGGTTAAAAGAATTACCGGGTATCCAACTTTTAGAAGAACGCGTGAAAACCTTTTGTTTGTTAGAGTGCTAGAATAAGGGTGAATTTTGGAAGAATACATCATTGACTTATGGAATCAGCATGCAGCGACTTGGGGGTATCTCATTTTATTTGGGTGGAGCATTTTAGAAGGCGAAATCGGGCTGATTTTAGCAGGGATTGCCAGCTATACCGGTCATATGCATTTAGGGTTAGCCATTTTAGTCGCAGGGATTGGGGGTTTTGTGGGGGATCAGATCTATTTTTACATCGGGCGCACCAATAAAGCTTACATCCAAAAAAAGCTAGAAAAACAACGCCGAAAACTAGCCCTAGCCCATTTATTGTTGCAAAAACACGGCTGGTTTATCATTTTTATCCAACGCTACATGTATGGCATGCGCACCATCATTCCCATTAGCATAGGTCTCACGCGTTATAGCGCTTTAAAATTCGCTATCATCAATCTCATTAGCGCGATGGTGTGGGCGAGCATTACCATTATTCTAGCATGGTATTTAGGAGAAGAATTATTGCATGCGTTAGGGTGGCTTAAAAAACACCCTTATGCGCTAATATTACTATTAGTATCTTTCTTGGCGTTAGTGCTGTGGTATTTCCAATACTATAGTAAGAAAAACCGCTAGAGTGCAATACAATTCTTGAAAGATATGAAATTAAAAAAGGAGACTTTATGTTAAAAATCAAATTAGAAAAAACCACTTTTGAAAACGCGAAAGCTGAATGCGGTTTAGTTTTTATTATTAATAAGGATTTTAGCCACACTTGGGTCAAAAATAAAGAATTGCTAGAAACCTTTAAATACGAAGGCGAAGGCGCGTTTTTAGACCAAGAAAATAAAATCCTGTATGTGGGCGTTAAAGAAGATGATGTGCATTTATTGAGAGAGGGCGCATGTTTAGCCGTTCGCACCCTTAAAAAACTCGCTTTTAAAAGCGTTAAAGTGGGCGTTTATACTTGCGGCGCGCATTCTAAAGATAATGTGCTTTTAGAAAACTTGAAAGCACTGTTTTTGGGCTTGAAATTAGGCTTGTATGAATACGACACTTTTAAATCCAACAAAAAAGAAAGCGTTTTAAAAGAAGTCATTGTCGCCTTAGAATTGCACAAACCATGCGAAAAAACTTGTGCGAATTCTTTAGAAAAGAGCACTAAAGAAGCTTTAAAATACGCTGAAATCATGACAGAAAGCTTGAATATCGTTAAAGATCTAGTCAATACCCCCCCTATGATTGGCACCCCGGTTTATATGGCTGAAGTGGCGCAAAAAGTGGCTAAAGAAAACCATTTAGAAATCCATGTCCATGACGAAAAATTTTTAGAAGAAAAGAAAATGAACGCCTTTTTAGCGGTCAATAAAGCCTCTCTCGCTGTCAATCCCCCCCGCTTGATCCATTTAGTCTATAAACCTAAAAAAGCGAAGAAAAAAATCGCTTTAGTGGGTAAGGGCTTGACTTATGATTGCGGGGGTTTGAGCTTGAAACCGTACGATTACATGGTTACCATGAAAGCGGATAAAGGCGGTGGCTCTGCGGTGATTGGGCTTTTAAACGCGTTAGCCAAACTGGGCGTGGAAGCTGAAGTGCATGGCATTATTGGGGCTACAGAAAACATGATAGGTCCGGCTGCTTATAAACCTGATGATATTTTAATCTCCAAAGAAGGCAAAAGCATAGAGGTCCGCAATACAGATGCTGAAGGGCGTTTGGTTTTAGCGGATTGTTTGAGCTACGCTCAAGATTTAAGCCCTGATGTGATCGTGGATTTTGCGACCCTTACTGGGGCATGCGTTGTGGGCTTAGGCGAATTCACTTCAGCGATCATGGGGCATAATGAAGAGTTAAAAAATCTCTTTGAAACTTCAGGGTTAGAATCCGGCGAATTATTAGCCAAACTCCCCTTTAACCGCCATTTAAAGAAATTGATTGAATCTAAAATCGCTGATGTGTGCAATATTTCTTCTTCACGCTATGGCGGTGCGATCACGGCGGGCTTGTTTTTGAATGAATTTATTAGAGATGAGTTTAAGGATAAGTGGCTACACATTGACATTGCAGGTCCTGCTTATGTGGAAAAAGAATGGGATGTGAATAGCTTTGGAGCGAGTGGGGCTGGCGTGAGAGCTTGCACAGCTTTTGTGGAAGAGCTTTTGAAAAAGGCTTGAAATGGGCTTGTCTGTAGGCATTGTGGGTTTGCCTAATGTGGGCAAATCCAGCACCTTTAACGCGCTCACCAAAACCCAAAACGCCCAAAGTGCGAACTACCCTTTTTGCACCATTGAACCCAATAAAGCCATCGTGAATGTGCCTGATAAGCGGCTTGATGCGTTGGCTCAAATCGTAAAGCCTGAACGCATTTTGCATTCTGTGGTGGAATTTGTGGATATTGCTGGGTTGATTAAGGGAGCGAGCAAAGGGGAGGGTTTAGGCAATCAGTTTTTAGCCAATATCAAGGAATGCGAAGTGATCTTGCAAGTGGTGCGCTGTTTTGAAGATGACAATATCACGCATGTGAACGATAAAATTGATCCCCTAAATGATATAGAGACCATTGAATTGGAGTTGATTTTAGCGGATATTGCCACTTTAGACAAAAGGATCGATCGCTTGCAAAAAGCCCTAAAAAGCTCAAAAGACGCTAAAAATCTTTTAGAATGCGCTTTGAGTTTAAAAACGCATTTAGAAGAATTAAAGCCGGCGAAAACTTTTCCCTTGAATACAAGCGAGGCTTTTTTAGAATTGGACAAGGAATTGCGTTTTTTATCTCATAAAAAAATGATCTATGTCGCTAATGTGGGCGAAGAAGATTTAAACGCACTCAATGAGCATGCCAAAAAAGTCAAAAACCATGCGAAAGCCCAAAATAGCGAGTTTGTTGCCTTGTGCGCTAAATTGGAAGAAGAAATGGTTTCTATGAGTGGAGATGAAGTCAAAGAATTTTTGCAAAGTTTGGGCGTAGAAGAAAGCGGGCTAGAAAAAACCATTCGTTTGAGTTTTAAGGAGTTAGGCTTGATCAATTATTTTACCGCTGGAGTCAAGGAAGTGCGATCATGGACGATTAAAAAAGGCTCTAGCGCGCCTATGGCTGCTGGGGTGATCCATAAGGATTTTGAAAAAGGCTTTATCAGAGCTGAAACCATCAGTTATGACGATTTTATCGCTTATAAGGGCGAAGCCGGGGCGAAAGAAAAGGGAGCGTTACGCATTGAAGGTAAGGATTATATCGTTCAAGATGGCGATGTGTTGCATTTTCGCTTCAATGTCTAGTGTCTTTTCAAGAATTGACACCCAACAAGAAACCTTTTAAAAAAATCTATATAGAATTAAGCGATATTTGCGGGTTGCAATGCAGTTTTTGCCCTAACCCTAAAAATATCAGAGGCGTGATGCCTTTAGAATTATTTGAAAAAGTTTGTAAAGAAGTAGCCTCTTTAACCCCAATTATCACCTTGCATGTTTTAGGCGATCCTTGCAAACTCAAAAATTTAAACCACTATTTAAGCACCGCTAAACGCTTTTCTTTGAAAGTGGATTTGGTTACTAGCGGGGTGTATTTGCACGATTTTGAGACGCTATTACAAGATGCAATCTATCAAATTTCTATTTCTTTAGACGCGGGGCTAGACCATCACAACAAAATCAACCAGCACCGCTACATCCAAAAAATTTTAGAATTTTGCCGCTACAAATGTGAAAAAAATAGCGAAGTGTTTTTGAATTTACGCATTCAAGATGGAACCCTTGACAAACACCAGAATTTGATCAAGCCTTTTTTAGAAAGCTTTGAACGCGTTTCTTTAGAGGGTTTAAAAATGCAAAGTAGCGCTCGTTTGTTTAAAAAAAGTTTTTTGAATATCCAAAAGACCTTTAAATGGCCGAATTTGAACGCCCAAAATCCTTTAAAACAAGAATCAAAGATTCCCTATTGTTACGGTATAATCAAGCAAATCGCTATTTTATCTAATGGCGTTGTCGTGCCATGCTGCATGGACACGCAAGCTAATATCAGCCTTGGCGATTTAAACCATACGCCCCTAAAAGATGTTTTAAAGAGCCAAAAAGCTATGGCTATCAAAACCCATTTTTTAAAGGGCGAAGCGTTAGAACTCTTATGCAAAAACTGCTCCTACCCTTTGATCCGCTATAAAAAATGAAACCACTCCCTTAAGGCTAAGTTTTACTTATCCCTTTAGCGCGTTTTGTAATCCTATTAATAGCTCGTTAGTTATTGGTTTCATAGCCGTGGTGGGGTTTAATGCGCTTTGGGCAATAAATAGCGAAGCTTTTTGCTCTTTGATATTCTTATCTTTTATGTTTGGATTGGCGCCGTTAGAATGATCAAGATTTTAAGGGTTAAAAGACAAATGGTTCTCTCGCTTTTGTCGTCGTTAGTGGGTCGCAAGCGACTAACTCCCCTAAAAAACCCACTGAATAGCTTGTCAAAAAACAAATGTTTCAAAAGCTCCACCTTAACCATGTATAAGCCCTTTTTATGTGTTAGGGTGTTTTAGCGCGCTGAATGGGTTTTATGGTAGGATTAGCAAAAGAGTTTAAAGAATTAAAGTCCTTTTCTTTTGTAATAGCTTTGCGGGGTCGAAAAAATCGTGGGCTTCTCTTTGTGTGATTCAAAACACTAGTTGATCTTTTTCTGCGCTTTTTAGTTATTCAACATTCTTTGCATTAGATTTATATTATAATTTCAAAGCAAGCCCACTCCATTGGCTTAATTTTTAAGCGTTCTTGCCGGCGGAATGAAAGAGTGGATAATGTCCGCATTTTTTACTTTTCATTGTCATTATTTTGCGTGATTGGCATGTAAACGCATGCGTTATTTCCATTCAACACTCGCATGCTTTTTGCTCCTTTTGAATAAAGTAATTTTCATACAATCGCAGTAGCGCGATAAAAAACGCCGTAATGGTAGGCCCTACAATGATCCCCCAAAAACCAAATTGTGAAATCCCAGCAATCATAGAAAAGAAAATCAACATTTCATTGATTTTAAGGGTGGTTTTAAAGATTCTTTTTTTGATGAAGACGATTAAAATTGGCTTGATCACGCTATCAATCAACACGCTAATCAATAAAATGGAATATAGAGCGATAAAAATAGCCTCATTCACATGCCCATGATAAAGCTCATAAATCGCTATAGGGATCCAAATCAAAGCCCCCCCAACAGCCGGCACCAAAGACGCTAGGTCGTATAAAATCCCCAAAGACCAGCCGTCATGCCCAAACCATACGATCATCACCCCAAACGCCACGCCCTCTAAAATAACCGTGATGAGAGAAGTTAAAAGCACGATGCGTAAAATCCCAGCCACTTCTTCAAAAATCTTTTTGCTTTGATTCATTCCAAGAGGCAAGACCCCCAAAAAATAACGATAAAATCTCTCCCCATAATAAAAAAAGAAAAACAACAGCCCCAAGATAAACAAAGCGTCTGTAATGAGTTTCAAGCTGTATCTTCCCACATAGCTGCTTATTTTCAACAAATAGCCCGTGATGGAAGCGGCGCTAAAATTTTCTAAAAACTTGCTAACCCCATCATGAATGGCAGAAAAATGCGATAGATTTTCGGTGATTGTCCCTTTAAGCCATTTGATTAGGGCTGAAAATTTTTCAAAATTGATTTCAAAAATGATATTAGAACTTTTATAAACAATAAAATACAACGGCACGATCAAAACGCTCGCTAAAATTAAAACGCATAAAAACGAACTGACAACATTGAAAAAACGCTTATCTAAAAAAACTTTCACTTGAAAAAACCCCACGCACAAAAGCCCAGCGATCAGTGCATCCATTAAAAAATCTTGATACAGATAGATCATCCAATAAAAACCAATCAAAAAAAGAATCCAAAAAAAATACTGAGCTTTCATGAAATTATCCCCATTAAACTGAACCAAAAATTATCAAATGTTAGCTAAAAAACGCTCTTTTAAGGATAAAAAATTTCTTTTAACTTATAATTAAAATCAAAAAGGCTTATACAGATGGTGTTTTACAAGTATTCAGGGAGCGGGAATGATTTTTTAATCGTTCAAAGTTTCAAAAAAAAAGATTTTTCCAATTTAGCCCAACAGGTGTGCCATAGGCATGAGGGTTTTGGGGCTGATGGGCTTGTAGTTGTCTTACCAAGTAAAGATTATGATTACGAATGGGATTTTTACAATTCAGACGGCTCTAAAGCTGGCATGTGCGGGAATGCGAGCCGTTGCGTGGGGTTATTTGCCTACCAGCATAATATAGCCCCTAAAGAGCATGTTTTTTTAGCCGGGAAAAGAGAGATTTCTATCCATATAGAAGAACCCAATATCATAGAGAGCAATCTCGGTAACTACGAAATCCTAGACACCATACCCAATTTAAGATGCAAAAAATTTTTTACTAATAACAGCGTTTTAGAAAATATCCCTATGTTCTATCTCATCAATACAGGAGTGCCGCATTTAGTGGGGTTTGTGAAAAATAAAGAGTGGTTAAATTCCCTTAACACGCTGGAATTAAGGGCTTTAAGGCATGAATTTAACGCTAACATTAATATCGCTTTTATAGAAAATAAAGAGACGATTTTTTTACAAACTTATGAAAGAGGGGTTGAAGATTTCACGCTAGCTTGCGGGACAGGCATGGCAGCGGTTTTTATCGCCGCGCGCATTTTTTATAACACGCCTAAAAAAGCCACTCTCATCCCTAAAAGCAACGAATCTTTAGAGCTTTCTTTAAAAAATGATGGAATTTTTTATAAAGGAATCGTGCGTTATATTGGCATGAGCGTTTTGGGCAGTGTTTTTGAAAATGGGTGTTTTTGATCATTATTTCTTGTAATGGTAATTGATTTTGTCGTAATTAAACATAATGCGCTACCATTTGCGAGCTGTTTTTAGCAATATAAAAAATATCCTAAAGGAATAAAACCATGCAAGCGTTAAAATCATTGCTTGAAGTGATTACAAAACTCCAGAATCTAGGCGGCTATTTGATGCATATAGCTATTTTCATCATTTTTATTTGGATTGGAGGGCTTAAGTTTGTGCCGTATGAAGCCGAAGGGATCGCTCCTTTTGTGGCTAATTCCCCTTTCTTTTCTTTCATGTATAAATTTGAAAAGCCCGCATACAAACAACACAAAATGTCTGAATCCCAATCCATGCAAGAAGAAATGCAAGATGACCCTAAAATCGCTGAAAACAAAGAATGGCATAAAGAAAACCGCACTTATTTAGTGGCTGAAGGTTTAGGGATTACGATCATGATCCTAGGCATTTTGGTGCTTTTGGGGCTTTGGATGCCTTTAATGGGCGTAGTTGGGGGCTTACTTGTCGCTGGAATGACGATCACCACCCTATCTTTTTTATTCACAACGCCAGAAGTGTTTGTCAATCAGCATTTCCCATGGCTTTCTGGAGCTGGAAGGCTAGTGGTTAAAGACTTGGCGTTGTTTGCTGGAGGCTTGTTTGTGGCCGGGTTTGATGCGAAACGCTATTTGGAGGGGAAAGGGTTTTGCTTGATGGATCGCTCATCGGTAGGGATTAAAACCAAATGCTCTAGCGGGTGTTGCTCTTAAAGAGCCAATACTTTAAAGTAGGCTTAAAGCCTACTAGGAGAATCACAATTGATAGAAGAATCTTGGTTAGTGCCTTTTTTGTAAATGATCGTTTTTAAAATGTGGCGTTTGACAAAAGAATTGACGCTTTCTACTTCTTCGTCAGCCAAGCGTCTCAAAACATCATGCTCTTCTTTAGAGAGATAAAAAGTCACTGAAAAATTGCGTTTCAACTCATCTACAGCGACACGCTTACGACCGGGTTTTATATTTTTATTTCCTAATTCCATTAAAATTTCCTTTTTTAGTTAGTATGTTGTAACATCATAACGGCTATTCTAACATGAAATAAGCGCTATTTTAATATTAAATCTAAAGAAAAATATTTTTAGATGTGCTAGAATACCCATTGGTTACAAGATAAGCTTTTTTATCAAAAATAATGATGACATAGGGGTAACAAGTGGCAATCAACACCTTTTTAAAACATTCTTCTCTAGTCTGTTTGCTAGCCGTTAATTCGCATGCTTTTGATTGGAATATTTTTAAATACAATCTGGGTTTTAATATGTTTATCATGGATCATGAAGGCTCAACGCCTTATTGGGTCAATACTAACACCAATCTTAAAAGCCGTTTGACTCCAAATTTTGGGATCCAATTTTATACAAGAGGTGTGGAGCAAAGCCTGACTGTGGGGGCGTATTTTTTTCAAAACTTCCATAATTACAGCACTAATTTTCCCTATCGTTGAGAGTCTACGATGTATTATAAGGCTAAGGGAAAGCATTTTACTTTTTATGGAGGGATTTTTCCTAGAAAAAACCTCTTAGGGAGGTATGGTTTGAATATTTTTGCCCCCTATTATTGGTTTATAGACCCCAACGCTAGAGGGTTTTTATTGCAGTTTCAAAACCATTATTCGCCTTCAAAACCCTATTATGGGCATGCGGAGTTCATGCTAGATTGGTTTGGAGGCAATTGTTATAACACTTGTAAATTCGGGAGAAACCCTTATGGGAATGCGATGGATAGGTTTCAAATGAATGGCTCTGTCGGTTATCATTTCTTTAAGGATCTATTGGGTATTGGAGGGAATTTTGTCTTGTTTCATAATGAAGACAAATACCTTTTGAATGGGGCTGATGGCATGCAATTTAATGAAAAAAAAGCGATTGACAATAATAATATTTATCTTATGGATCGCCTTTATTTTAACGCTTACATAGGGACAAGCCTTTTAGACATCGCCCCCTTTATGGAAAAGCTCAATGCCAGTTTTGGCATGGTTTCTGAATTAAGCCGATTAAGGCAAATCCACAAAAATGTGCCTTTTATCAATAGCGTGGGGGGACAATTTGATGTGGAGATTCAATACAAAGGCTTTGGCATACACAATTTATTTTTCTTCGCCAAGACCCCAGAGATGCCTTTTTATAACCAATACCAATATGTTGAAATGTATTGCACGCCTTCTTATTGCCCCACGCCTATTTATCGTGGCGTGCCATTCTTTCAAGCCAATTTATACAATCGTTTTGATTTTTATTACAATTGGAAAAACGACTTCGCGTCCGTTCGAATCAATTTCGTGCTTAATGCGATGCGTGGGGGCTTTGATAGGAGCTTGCCTTGGTCAGAATCTTACCAAGTGTATATGACGGTCGCCTTTGATCCTTATAACCTTATTAACAAAATCGCTAGAAAAAAGTGAAAATTCTTGACAATCGGTTAATCTGTCTTATATAATATTATTTCGTTTGTAGCCATTGTTAAGCAATGATTTTAAGCTATGGAAAAGAGGTGATAGCAGTATGCCAGGGATTAAGGTTAGAGAAGGCGATGCGTTTGATGAAGCTTATAGGAGATTCAAAAAGCAAACCGATCGCAATTTGGTGGTAACAGAATGCCGCGCTAGAAGGTTCTTTGAGTCTAAGACTGAAAAACGCAAAAAACAAAAAATCAGCGCTAAAAAGAAAGTCTTGAAGCGTCTTTACATGTTAAGGCGTTATGAATCAAGACTATAAGAACTTGAACGAATTTAAAATTTAAGGATTATTGAATAATGCAATTCACAGGGAAAAATGTTCTCATTACCGGGTCTTCTAAAGGCATTGGGGCTGAAATCGCCAAAACTCTCGCTTCTATGGGGCTGAAAGTTTGGATCAATTACCGCAGTAATGCTGAAGTGGCTGACGCTTTGAAAAATGAGCTTGAAGAAAAAGGCTATAAAGCGGCCGTTATTAAATTTGATGCGACTTCTGAAAGCGATTTTGTTGAAGCGATACAAACCATTGTTCAAAGCGATGGAGGTTTGTCTTATTTGGTGAATAACGCTGGTGTGGTGCGCGATAAATTAGCCATCAAAATGAAAACAGAAGATTTTCACCATGTTATAGACAATAATCTCACTTCAGCTTTTATAGGTTGCAGAGAGGCTTTAAAGGTGATGAGTAAGAGTCGTTTTGGGAGCGTGGTTAATGTCGCTTCTATCATTGGTGAAAGAGGCAATATGGGGCAGACAAACTATTCAGCGAGTAAGGGGGGGATGATTGCAATGAGCAAGTCCTTTGCTTATGAGGGAGCTTTAAGGAATATTCGTTTCAACTCTGTAACGCCAGGCTTTATAGAAACCGACATGAACGCTAATTTGAAAGATGAACTCAAAGCGGATTATGTTAAAAACATTCCTTTAAACAGGCTAGGGTCTGCTAAGGAAGTGGCAGAAGCGGTAGCGTTTCTTTTGAGTGATCACTCTAGTTACATCACTGGGGAGACTCTCAAAGTCAATGGCGGGCTTTATATGTAGTCCTAAACATTCTTTTAGCGATAAAAGTTTGTAAGTAGCAAAAATCATGCTAACATTATGAGGTTATTCTAAAACAAAGAGGTTATTATCAAATGGGGATTATTTACTTAATATTGTTTCTCATTGTAATTTATTTGTTGTATAGGATTTTAGATGTTTTGGAGCAAAAATAAACGCTCCAATGAATGGTTGATTTAATTTTTACAAGACAAGGGAGTTTTAATCATGGCTTTATTTGAAGATATTCAGGCAGTTATTGCTGAGCAGTTGAATGTGGATGCGGTGCAAGTTACCCCAGAGGCGGAATTTGTGAAGGATTTGGGTGCGGACTCTTTAGATGTCGTGGAATTGATCATGGCGTTAGAAGAAAAGTTTAACATTGAAATTCCTGATGAGCAAGCGGAAAAAATCGTCAATGTGGGCGATGTGGTGAAGTATATTGAGGACAATAAACTAGCTTAATCTTTTTAACTTGGAGCGTTTGTCTCCAGGTTTTAGTCAAAAATTTGGCTTTAGCTAAAATCTAGTTTTATTGAATGAAAGTTTTAAAATGAGGAGCTATTGGTGCGTCGGATTGTAGTAACTGGAATGGGAATGATCAATTCGCTAGGTTTAAATAAAGAAGATTCTTTTTTAGCGATCGCTAAAGGGGAATGCGGTATCAAAATGATAGAAAGTTTTGATGCGAGTGCGTTTCCTGTGCGTATCGCTGGAGAAATCACTGACTTTGACCCTACAGAGGTGATGAATCCCAAAGATGTTAAAAAGGCAGGTCGTTTCATTCAATTAGCCTTGAAAGCCACAAGAGAGGCGATGAAAGATAGTGGGATTTTAGACGCTCACAATAAATGCCCCGAAGAATTGGCAAATCGTATGGGTGTAAGCTCTGGCTCTGGGATTGGCGGGTTAGGCAATATTGAAGCGAATTCTATTTTTTGTTTTGAAAAAGGTCCTAGAAAAGTCAATCCCTTTTTTATCACTTCTGCGTTAGTGAACATGATTGGAGGTTTCACTTCCATTGAGTTTGGCATTAAAGGGTCTAACCTTTCTAGCGTAACGGCTTGTGCAGCAGGCACTCATGCGATTATTGAAGCCGTTAAAACCATTTTGCTTAATGGGGCTGATAGAATGCTAGTCGTGGGAGCAGAATCCACCATTTGTCCTGTAGGGATTGGAGGGTTTGCGAGCATTAAAGCCCTTTCTACAAGGAATGATGAGCCTAAAAAAGCTTCAAGACCTTTTGATAAGGATCGCAATGGCTTTGTGATGGGCGAAGGCGCTGGGGCTTTAGTGCTTGAAGAATACGAGAGCGCGAAAAAAAGAGGGGCTAAAATTTATGCAGAATTTGCCGGGTATGGCGAGAGCGGCGATGCTAACCATATCACAGCCCCAGCCCCTGAGGGTGAAGGGGCTTTTAGAGCCATGAAAATGGCTTTAGAAATGGCGAAAGTGGAAGTAGGCTATGTGAACGCCCATGGGACTAGCACGCATTATAATGATTTATATGAAAGCATCGCTCTAAAAAATGTGTTTGGCTCTAAAGAAAAAGTCCCTCCTGTTAGCTCCACTAAAGGGCAGATTGGGCATTGCTTGGGCGCTGCGGGCGCATTAGAAGCCGTTATTTCTATCATGGCTATGAATCAAGGGATCTTACCTCCCACCATTAACCAAGAAACGCCTGACCCAGAATGCGATCTGGATTATATCCCTAATGCAGCCAGAGAAAAGCAAGTGGATGCGGTGATGAGTAACTCATTTGGTTTTGGTGGCACTAATGGTGTTGTGATTTTCAAAAAAGCCTAGTTTTAATTTAGGATTTTGTGAATGGCGATCTATTTAGATTTTGAAAATCATATTAAAGAGATTCAAAATGAAATTGAACTAGCTCTCATTAGAGGCGATGAGGACGCTAAAGAAATCTTAGAAAAAAGATTGGATAAAGAAGTTAAGACCATTTACTCCAATCTCACAGACTTTCAAAAACTCCAATTAGCAAGACACCCTGACAGACCCTACGCTATGGATTACATTGATCTCATCTTAAAAGATAAATATGAAGTCTTTGGCGATAGGCACTATAACGATGATAAAGCAATCGTGTGCTTTATAGGGAAAATTGATAATGTCCCGGTTGTGGTGATCGGAGAAGAAAAAGGCAGAGGGACTAAAAACAAGCTCTTAAGAAATTTTGGCATGCCTAACCCTTGTGGCTATCGTAAAGCTTTGAAAATGGCAAAGTTTGCTGAAAAATTTAATTTGCCTATTTTAATGCTTGTGGATACAGCCGGGGCGTATCCAGGGATTGGTGCAGAAGAAAGAGTCCAGAGTGAAGCGATCGCTAAAAACCTCCAAGAGTTCGCCTCTTTAAAAGTCCCTACTATTTCTATCATTATCGGTGAAGGGGGCAGTGGTGGCGCGCTAGCGATTGCGGTGGCTGACAAATTGGCTATGATGGAATATTCCATTTTTAGCGTTATATCCCCAGAAGGTTGCGCAGCGATTCTTTGGGATGACCCTAGCAAGACTGAAGTGGCTATTAAAGCGATGAAAATCACGCCTAGAGATTTAAAGGAGGCGGGGCTTATTGATGATATTATCTTAGAGCCTAGCAAAGGGGCTCATAGAGACAAATTTTCAGCCGCCAACACGATCAAAGAGTATTTTTTAGACGCCCTAAGGACTATCCAACAAGACCCTCATTTCCTTGACAACCGCTATCAAAAATTGATGTCGCTTGGCTCGTTTGTGGAGGGCATGAATTAGATCTATAAAAAACTTTGCCTTAATGAAATATTGATAATTGGTTCTTTAACTTTTAAGATTGTGTTTTTAAACTTTATTTTAAACTCATTCTCTTAAGGAAATAAGGGGCGTTTTGAAATAATTGCCCCCTACAACTAAAATCCCCCCCTAAAGACCGCTTTAAAAAATACCGCTTGATAAAATCAGGCTCTCTATTATCCAATCTTTAAAAAAATGCAATATTTTTTTATAACCAACGCTCAATGAGGACAAAGCCAAATTTTTCACCACTTGCTATCATTTTAGAAAAAAGCGGATATTTCACATAGTTTGTAAAAAATATAAAAAACATCATTGTGTTACCAATCTGCTATCTCTCTCCTTTTGTTTGAATATAAAAAGACAATCATCATGCTCAGCGTATTGAATGAAAGCATTCTTATTTTACAATACAAAAGTTAGGTCTAATGGTATTTTAAAAAAGAAAGAAATCCCATGGTTATACATGAAAAAATCAAAAGCCGCTTTTCTAGGAATTGGTCTTTAAGGAATAGGGGCAGGCATTTTGCATCTGCAAGCGTGTATTTTTTCTCACTTCTTGTCATTACAGCGGTTAATAGAAGTAGCGCAGTTGCTTGGTTATTGATGCCTGAACATTTGATTGGGTGGTTTTTGATTTCTTTTAGTGGGGAATTTGTAGCAGACATGGCGTTTGGCAAAAAAAGTAAAATCCTTAAAACCCGCTTTGGAATTTCTATTGTGAGCGGCATTTCACTATTGCTTGGCGCTTTACCAGTGCATTTGTTTTTTGTATGGTTTGGTTTTATTAATTGGTGGGCTGTCCTTTTTATAGAAGCGGGAGCTGATCTATTGGTGGGCTGTGTGATACAAAAGATTTTTTTTGGTAAATATTGGGTGGATCGCTATTATTAAGGCTCTCTTTTTTCAAGCCTGAAAGCGGATTTTCTTATATTCCAATCAATTGGATAAGGGTTACCCCTACTTAAGGCATCGCATCAAAAACCACGCTGATCCCATTTTTTAAAATGATAGGGTTTTTCGCGTCAGTGATATGGATAAAACGCACGCCATCAAGCAAGTTAAGAGCGATTTCTTGTTGTCTGTTTTCTTTAGCAATGATTTGAATGATCTTTAAGTTTTCATCATAAAAAATGATTTTGGGTTGCCATAAAGGGTTATTGGAGCTTATTTTTAAATACGCGTTTTGATTCACGCTCAACCAATATTTCCCGCTCGCTTCCTTAAACTCCACAGGATCGCTACTCAAAACTAAGGCTCTCGCGTTAGGGAGCTTGATCTTTTGTAAGGCAAAGTCGTATTCCCACTCCTTTAAAGACACCCGTCTAATATCCATAAAATCAAAACCATGCCTTTTCATCGTCTCTATCAAAATGTTAGGGTCTAAAACATATTCCGTTTTAAGCTCGTATGAAAAAACATTCTCGCCTGAAGAACTTTGCATTTTAATAGGCAAAACATACGAATACCCCATCATGTTCAAAGAATTGTTGATGCTTTTGGCAAACGCTAGGGGATTGCTTGAAGCCTTGAAAGTGATTTTTAACACGCTTGGTTTGTCAAAATTAAACGATAAAAGCCCATTTTCTTTGAGAGTGTTAAGCAATTTTAAGGAATCCAAACGCCCCATTACATAGAAATCCTTACGATTTTTAAACAAACGCTCTAAAAAAAGCTTGTTCATGTGGTAGGATCGCTCCCCCATTAAATTCTCAATCTTATCGTTTAAAGCATCAGCGTTTAAAAGCATTCCCCCAACAATAAAAGCTAAAAAAAGCTTGTTCATTGCTGGAGCGCTTTGTATTAGGTATCGTTGATGAGCGTTAAGCCTTTATTTGGCTCGTATAAAAACCGCCTAGTTTTGCTGTCGTTATAATCTTGTTCTTGATGGTTGTTTTTAAGAATAAGATGCCCATGCCCAAAGCGCAACAACAAGCGGTGGTTTTTAGCCTCTAAAGGATAACTTTTTTTAAAAACCTTTTGAAAAGAGTTTTTTTTCTCATCTAAATCAATCACTTCTACCCAAATATCTCGTTTAGGGATAATGTAAATGGTATTAGGATTTTCTTTGATCGCTTCTTTGCCTTGCTTGTCTTGTTCTTTTGGTTTTTCTTCTAGTTTAGGCGTTGGCTCTAGCTTGTTTTCTTCTGTAGGATTAACTTTATTGAAAGAATTCTTTTTAGTGCCGGATTTAATAGCGCTTTCTTGCCCTCTTTCTTCTTTTAAAGAAGAGCTGTTTTGAATGATAACGACCGCCAAAATAATGACAACCACCCCTAAAACCACAACAAAGGGTTTCCATTTGGAAGATTTTTTGGATAATGAAGTATTAGCCTGATTGATGCTGTAATCCAATTCAACCTTAAGGGGTTTTTTTGCTGTTTCTTCAGGGTTTGTTTCTTGATTTTTCTCTTCTCCCACGCCCTCTTTAAAAACACACACTTTGTCAAATTCTTTCATCCATGCGCTCAAATCAATTTTACACTCGCGCTCTAAAATCTGTATAAAACCCCTAGCATGCACCCTTGATAAAGACTCATAGCGTTTTTCCAAGATAGAATGGATATTTTTAGAAGCGATTTTAGTCGCCTTGCAAATTTCTGCCGCTCCAACTTCTTTTAGAATCTGCAAATTTTTATCTAAATTTTTAAGCGATAATTCTTCTAATGCCGCGCCAGAAATATCTTTAGAAACGTTTTGAACATCAGAAAGATCTAAATTTTCTAAACTTTTTTTATTCTGTTCCATTCAATTGACCACCTAGTTGATTTTATCCATTAAGATCCCTGCTGCCACACTCACATTGAGCGAATCAAAATCCCTTCGCATTTTTACGCTCAATACCATATCCATTTTAGCAAGGATTTTTTTAGACAACCCCTCATGTTCGCTCCCCAAAAAAAGAGCACATTTTTTTAAGGACAGATTTTCTGCTTGGCTAGAGCCTTGCATGCTCGCGCCCAAGCATAAAAACCCGCTCGTTTTCAATTCATTGATCAAATCCAGCGTGTTAGGCGCAACGCTAAAAGGCAAATCATACATAAGCCCCAAGCTGGATCGCACAATCCCCTCATAAGCAAACTCTCTAGCAAAATCCAAAATAACGCCATCCATTCCTAAGCAATACGCGCTCCTAAAAATACCCCCAATATTCCCCACATCCGTAATCCCGCAAAGCACCAAAAGTTTTTGAGCTTTTTTAATTTCTTTTAAAGAAGCGGCTAAGGGCAGTTCCACTTTAGCTAAAACCCCTTGATGGTTCCCCCCTTTAGCCAAGCTTTGCGCTTTTTTATTGTCCACTTTGACGATATTAGGGCATGCTTTTTTGAGCGCGAAAAAAAACTTTTTGTCTATTTCTTTAGAAAGATAGATTTCTTGCAATTTTTCTTGATGAGAGTTTAGAATATGCATAATCACCTGCTTGCCATAAACCACTGCTTGCATGCTAAACCCCTTTCTAATCGCATTGATTTTTTTCTTCTGACAAACGCTGGCAATAAAGCTCTTTAGCGTTTTTTTGCGTCATAGCGGCTTCCATTTTAGCCTTGATTTTAGGAGGCAAATCCAACTCCAATAACGCCGATAGCCCCATGCAAGGCTCTATTTTTTTCTCATTCAAAAGCACTAAAACCCACTCCCCTTGGATATTGCTCTTTTGTAATTGCGTCATGATTTGAGAAACCTCTCCTAAATAATATTGCTGGTGGAGTTTGGTAAGCTCTTTAGCCGCAAACAAATGCATGCCTTTAGCCAAATCGTTTAAATCCTTTAAAGTCTCTAACAATCGGTGCGGGCTTTCATAAAAAACCACCGGGGTTTTTTCTTCTAAATACGCTAAAGCGTTTAAAATTTTAATAATCCTCAAACGCCTTTCCTTGCTCTTATGGGGTAAAAAGCCGGCGTAAAAAAACCGCCCTTCTAAAAACCCGCTCGCGCAAAACGCCGTAGTGAGCGCGTTAGCCCCGGGCAAAACATCGTATTGGAGGTTGTGTTTTAAAGCGTAAGCGGCTAAACTCATGCCCGGATCACTCAAACTAGGCATGCCCGCATCGCTCATCACAGCGATTTCTTTGTCAAAAAAAGAAGGCTCTATTTGGTTTAAAAATTCCTGGTCATTGTGCGAATGGAAGGCGATAAACTCCCTTTTTTTAGCCGCGATATTAGGGAAAGAATGGCTAATAATAGGATCTTTTGCAAGCAAGTGCAACAACCTCTTACTCACCCTTGTATCCTCACACAAAAAAACCTCGCAACGCTCTAAAACTTCTAAAGCGCGTAGCGTGATGTCAGCGAGATTACCTATAGGAGTGGGCAAAAAATACAACACAAAAAGCCACGCTTTTTAAAAAAGTTACTTCAAATTGTAGCGTTGCTTGAATTTCTCTACTCTCCCTGCAGTGTCAGCGATCTTATCGCTACCGGTATAGAAAGGGTGGCAAAAGCTAGAAATATCAATACGCATTTCAGGTTTGGTGCTTAAAACCTCAATTTCTTTCCCGCTCGTTACGCAAGTAACTTTGCATGGGATATATTCGGGGTGAATGCCTTTTTTCATCAAGTATCCTTTATTTTTAAATTTAAACTTAAAATTATAGCATAAGTAACAATAAATTAAAACCACTCTAAAGTTAAAATAAAATTTGACTTTGTTAAAAAAATTATGATAGCATAACGAAATTCAACGCTTGTGGCATGCGCCACTTATTAGCATCTTTTGATTACACTAATTCTTTAAGAATGCTTTAGCTTTTTATACTTTTATCTTAATTGAAACAACTAGAAACCTCTTTTTAATTAAAAGGAAATTTAATGAACGAAAACGCGCCTACGCACAAAAGTTCGCACAAGGTCAAAACCCACACGCCAGTGAGCGGTTATCACATTGAAGATTTACGCACCTACCCTACTGAAAAGCTTTTAGAAATCGCTAACAAGCTCAAAGTGGAAAACCCCCAAGAATTCAAACGACAAGACTTGATGTTTGAAATTTTAAAAACCCAAGTTACGCAAGGCGGATACATTCTTTTTACCGGGATTTTAGAGATCATGCCTGATGGCTATGGCTTTTTAAGAGGGTTTGATGGGAGTTTTTCAGACGGGCATAACGACACTTATGTCAGCCCTTCTCAAATCAGGCGTTTTGCTTTAAGGAATGGCGATATTGTTACCGGTCAAGTGCGATCCCCCAAAGACCAGGAAAAATACTACGCCCTTTTAAAAGTAGAGGCTATCAATTACTCGCCTTCAGATGAGATTAGAAACCGCCCTTTGTTTGACAATCTAACCCCCCTATTCCCTGATGAACAAATCAAATTAGAATACGAACCCACTAAAGTTACCGGCAGAATGCTAGATTTATTTAGCCCTGTGGGGAAAGGTCAAAGGGCTTTGATCGTTGCGCCACCAAGAACCGGGAAAACGGAGCTGATGAAAGAACTCGCCCAAGGCATCACTTCTAACCACCCTGAAGTGGAATTGATTATCCTTTTAGTGGATGAGCGCCCTGAAGAAGTTACGGATATGCAACGAAGCGTTAAGGGTCAAGTTTTTAGCTCCACTTTTGATTTGCCCGCCAATAACCACATAAGAATCGCTGAATTAGTTTTAGAAAGGGCTAAAAGGCGCGTGGAAATGGGTAAGGATGTGGTGGTTTTATTAGATTCTATCACCCGTTTAGCCAGAGCGTATAACGCTGTAACGCCTTCAAGCGGTAAGGTTTTAAGTGGGGGCGTGGATGCGAACGCCTTGCACAGATCCAAGCGCTTTTTGGTACCGCAAGGAATATTGAAGAAGGCGGGAGCTTGACGATTATCGCTACGGCGTTGATTGAAACGGGATCTAGAATGGATGAGGTGATCTTTGAAGAATTTAAAGGCACCGGGAATAGCGAAATCGTTTTAGCGAGGAATATTGCAGACAGGCGCATTTACCCGGCTTTTGATATTTTAAAATCCGGCACACGAAAAGATAATATCTTGCTTGGCAAAGACCGATTGACTAAAGTGTGGGTTTTAAGGAATGTGATGCAACAAATGGACGACATAGAAGCCTTAAGCTTTGTGTATTCTAAAATGCAACAAACTAAGGACAATGAAGAATTTTTAAATTTAATGAATGAAAAATAAAATCCCTAATTAATCCCATTAAATTAAAAATAGTGTCATGAAAATAGGCGTTTTTGATAGCGGTGTGGGAGGGTTTAGCGTTTTAAAAAGCCTTTTAAAAGCGCGATTGTTTGATGAAATCATCTATTATGGCGATAGCGCTAGAGTGCCTTATGGCACTAAAGACCCCACCACGATCAAGCAATTTGGCTTAGAGGCTTTGGATTTTTTCAAACCGCACCAGATTGAATTATTGATTGTGGCATGCAACACAGCGAGCGCTCTGGCTTTAGAAGAGATGCAAAAGCATTCCAAAATCCCTATTGTGGGCGTGATTGAGCCAAGCATTTTAGCGATCAAGCGACAAGTAAAAGATAAAAACGCCCCTATTTTGGTGCTAGGGACAAAAGCGACGATCCAATCCAACGCTTATGATAACGCCCTGAAACAACAAGGCTATTTGAACGTTTCGCATTTAGCCACTTCCCTTTTTGTGCCTTTGATTGAAGAAAGTATTTTAGAGGGCGAATTGTTAGAAACTTGCATGCGTTATTATTTCACTCCCTTAAAGATTTTACCCAAAGTAATCATTTTAGGTTGCACGCATTTTCCATTAATCGCTCGCCAAATTGAAGGCTATTTTATGGGGCATTTTGCCCTTCCAACTCCCCCCCTACTCATCCATTCGGGCGATGCTATTGTGGAATATTTGCAACAAAAATACGCCCTTAAAAGCAATGCGTGTGCATTCCCTAAAGTGGAATTTCATGCGAGCGGCGATGTGATCTGGCTAGAAAGACAAGCTAAAGAATGGCTCAAATTGTAACGCTAATAAAATAACTCAATTCCAAAAAGGGGCTATCTCTCACACTATAAGGGTATTGTGTTGATTATAGAGCGCTTTAGAGAGATCAAAATAGCGCTAAAGATATTCTTCTCATCGCTTCGCAAATTCTCAAAGAAAGACTTTTTACCCACAAAAATGAGATTTTCTTTTGCCCTAGAAATAGCTACATTCAAGCGTTTAGAATCTAGCAAGAAAGAAAGATTACCATAAGTTTTCACGGTGGAATAAATGATAATATCTGCCTCCTCGCCTTGAAAGGCATCCACAGTGTCTATCTTGAGTTCATCAAAATTCTTGAAGTCGCATTTTTCCACTTCTGATCGCAAGCGTCTTTTTTGGGCATTATAAGGTGTGATAATTCCTATGGTTTTTCTGATTTTTCTTTGGTTAAGAGCGCGATTGATTTGCTCTAAAAGCTCTATGATTTTTTGAACTTGATCTTTGTTATAGCTACTTGTTTTTTCTAGTTGATGCTCTCTTTATAACCCTTAATTAATTCTGCACTATAAAGCACGAACGCACAATCAAATTTAATTTTAAGCAAAGGGTCAAGTCTTTTTGGGGTAGGAAATATCCATGCAGACTTTAAAGAACAAAACCTTTCGTTAGTGTCTGTTGGGATATTTTAAGTTAAAAAACCCCTTGCTTTTAGCAAGGGGCGGTTTTTGCGTTTTTGGTGTTCCTTAATCCTTTAAGATTTTTGGAAACCACCTTTTGTATTAACATTTTTGATTCCATGCTCCGCATTTTCCCTCGCCAAGTAGTAATATCCTGTAGAAAATGCATTGGCTAAAAATTGCGTAAAGCCAGACTTAACGTCTTTTACAGCATTGTTCAACTTGGTGGAAAACTTGAACGAATCAGAATAATCTTTCATATTCTTCTGGTTGAAGCCAATTTTATCATACTCTGACAAAGGAACGCTTCCTACATTATGCGCAACTATCTTATCATTCACGAGCTTGAGCCACTCAGGGTTTTTTTGCGTTAGCATGCCGGTCGCTTTTTCATTGATTGCTCCATTTTGGATATTGCTATTAATGCGTGTGTGGCTGTTAGTAGCGTAATTGTCTAGTTTCGCTGACAAACTAGCAGGCACTTTTTTTGCACTTTCAACCCATAGATTCATGGGATTGTGTTTTGTAGAATCTTTGAGCTTGTTTATCGTTTGTTCTAGATTGCCAAAATAACCTGCTTTAGCTTCTGATACCGCTTGATTGAGATTGTCAATTTTCTGAGCCAATTCTTGATTCCTTGAAAGCCCTACCTTACTGAGATTATCAACTTTATCATGCCTTTTCAAAGGGAAAGGTCCGCCGAGATCATCAATTGTAGCATAAATGGGTTCAGGGCTAACTGATCGCCCTACCTTACTGAGATCATCAACTTTATCATGCCTTTTCAAAGGGAAAGGTCCGCCGAGATCATCAATTGTAGCATAAATGGGTTCAGGGCTAACTGATCGCCCTACCTTACTGAGATCATCAACTTTATCATGCCTTTTCAAAGGGAAGCCCGCTGCTTGCCCTACACCACCCAAACCACTTGCTATTTGATTGAGTCGGTCAATTTTTGCATTTACCTTTTTAGCAACTTGAGTATAAATGGGTTCTTCAGGGCTAGCTACTTGTCCTGTTTTCTTTTTATTAACTTTAGCATAAATGGGTTCTCCGCTATTTTTGAGACCATTATTGTTATTGTTATTGAAATTTTTAAAAAGTTTCTCATTCAACTCTTTCTTGATGTCCGAAAAGTTTTTAGAAAGAGTTGTGGCTTCTGCTTGAGATAATCCATTACCGACTAGGGTTTCGTTCACACCATTCTTAACGGATTGGTATATTTCAGATTTTTTTCCAACATTGAAACTTTCATTTTTTTGAGTTTGTTGAGCCAATTGCTCCTTTGAGAAATTTTTGAGATCGGCTAACGCTTGCTCTACCCTACTGAAATCGCCTGTTGCTTTAGCCATTGATACCGCTTGATTGAGATCATCAACTTTATCCGTTATCTTTTGATTGATGATCACATCTTTAACGGAATTTTCAAGGTCGCTTTTTGCTTGCGTTACCTTGCTGAAATCCTTATTTTTGCCATTTTTGAAGTCATTCAAAGCTGCATTAAGGTTTTCAACTTTTGAAATCCATTCTGGATTGATACCTAAATCTTTCACCGAGCCTTTAAGGGCTTTTAGCGTTTCTTCTGCCTTGCTGAAATCCTTATTTTTGCCATTTTTGAATTCATCAAAAGATTTACTAAAGTCTTTCAAATCCTTGTTGATTTTTTCAAGTTTATCAGACAATTCCGCTCTGATGCCTTTAAGATTTTGAGCGTAAGCGATTGCTCTTGCGTCCCTATTAGCCTCTTTATTGATCAACGCAAAAATCTCATCTTTTTGGCTGTTAGCTTGAGCTTTTGCTTCCATTTTATTTTTGTTGCCGCTTTTGCTCTCCAATTTTTTCTCTACTTCTTTCTCTAAATGCTCTCGTTTCCTTAGAGATTTTTCAAGATCTTTCTGAGCTTTTTTCACCTCGTCATAATTGCCTGTGTTTTTAGCTTCAGCTACAGCTTTATTGAAGTTTAAAGCTTTTCCAACCAATTCTTTGTTGCTGCTCAAAAAATCTTTGATGAGCTTATTAGCTTCTTGTAGGGACAATCCTTTAGTGGTTAGTTTATCCTCTAAATTCCGCCTTATTAAACTAGTGATAGCGAGATTATTTAAATCAGGCAAATTAAAGACAGCTACCTTGCTAAAGCCTGCTTCTAAATGGGAAACGCCATTCGTAACGCCTACACCCTTATTGGGATTCTTGGAGGCGTTGGTGTATTTGAAATTAGAATAATCAACAAACATCACGCCATCATGTTTTAGGCTACCTTGAAGAGTAACATTTTTCTCCCTATCTAAAGCTTTATCTGCTTTTTTCCCATAATCTTTGAGAGTGTAGCTCAAATCCCCATTACCAAACTCAGTAATTAAAGCTGAATGTTTTGTGTCTTTTTTAGAAACAAAAGCAATACGATCATTCCCTAGGGCGTCTAAATAAGCCTTAGAGTCTTTTTGGAAATCCTTAATCTCAGTTCGGAATTTTTCCTTCTCTTTCTCGCTCAAGTTGTCTAATTTAGCATTATTTTGTGCAAGAAATTCCATGAAATCTATTTTGTTTCGGATCTCTTCTTGACTCAATGCTCGTTGTGAGCCTGTGAGTTGGTCTTCTTTGTAGAGATAAAAACTAGGGTTGTTAATCCCTTTCTCACCACCTGCTATGACTAAGCCACTGCCGTTTTTCATATGCACATTAATTATTGTAGCCACATTGTTACCTTGTTGGTCTTTATAACCAACGGTGGCGTTCCAATCGTGCTTGGCTCCAAAACCACCATTGCCCGCATACAATAATGAAACTTTTTCAGGTTCTATGCCATTATGACTCCCCATTAACACAGAAGACAGAGCGTTATTGTGAATCAATAATTGGTTGAACTTGTAATTAGGATCCATGTCGGCGACGCCCTCAACATCTAACATTTCCATATCGCCAAGAGTGAATTTAGAAAAATTACCCCTTTCATCAAGCAAATCCCTAGATTCAGGCGGTAAGCCTTGTATGTCGGTGGTAGTAGTGGCTATATCTGGTTGGACATGAGGAACTGGTTCTTGATTGATTGCTTCTTTGACATCAGAAGATTGTTTTTTGTCAAATATAAATGATAAAAAAATATCCAACCAATCCCCACCAGTAGGCTCTCCATTTTTTTCTGCTTCTTGCCTTTCTTTCAAGGATTCATCAAACACGCCCATGAACTTTTGATCCGTTCGGATTTGATTCCCTATAATGATTCCTGCAAAAGATTGTTTGGCAGATTTCAAAAACTCTGCTTTTTCTTTGTCATCATGGATAGGGGGTTGTATGATATTTTCCATAAAATTTCGGATCGATCGGGTGTTGATTTTAGACGGATCGTTTTGATAGGACACCCAACTTGTGAAAATTCGGTAACGCTGATCCCCAAATTTCTGAAAGCTCTTTGCGGAAGATTCTACATCAATGAGATTGTCTTTGTTGATTAGATCATTGCTCTTATTGATAAAGTCTGAAAAATACTGATTCTTTTTGGTAGGATTTTTGATCGCTTTATTGGAGTATTCTTCCCTTAATTGCGAGATTCCATTAAAAGCTTGCCTGTTATCCCTATCGTTCTTATCAACGATTGGTTTTTGATCAGGATCAAATGAAGCGACAGCGTTATCAAGTTTAAGAAAAGCTACTTGAAGATTATTGATAAATTGCTGCGGGTTAAAAGCCGCTTCGGTTTGTGGTTGTTGGTCAATAGTTTCGTTAGTCATTGTTTCTCCTTACTATACCTAAATTTGGTATCAAAGACTGCTAAAAACCGCTACACACTTGAGTAGTCAGTTCATGTCTTTGAACATTCTTATTATACTACAATATCAAGCATTTTTTCATTAATCATTAATAATATTGAAAAAAGTCCGATCGTTGCAGGCGTCTAAAGGCTAGGACGATTCACATTTTTACCCACAATTAACAAAAATTTGCTAGAATGGGAGAATTTTAAGAAGAAAAAAACTAAGAAATGAGCCTTTTTGAAGAAATCAAATGCAACGCTAAAGATGGTTGGAGAAATGGTTGGGAGCAAGGTGAGTGCATGAAGCGTTCTGAAAATAGTTTGGTTTGTGTGTGTCATACTTACCATTAAGTATATATTTGTAATTTTTGTAATTAAGCGTTTGTGATTCACATGGAAAACAAATCAATAGGACAGATTTTCAAAGACAGCTTCAAAAAAAGTTTCTTTAGTGGTCTATGGAGTTGCTTAAAGTGGAGCTTTATTCTCACTCTGATCAGCTTGGGTTTGTTTCTGCTTGTTTTTAGGTTTCAACCTGAGACGATTAAAAAGTACATCAAAGATCCTAAAGATCTACAATTCTACAACGACTTGAGAAAGAAAAAAGGTTGGGACAAGTAGGTTTATCGTTCCTAAATTATGTCAGTTGCCAAACAAAAGCGTCGCTTTTGATTTAAATTATGAAGTAGCGCTTGTATGAATAGTATAAAAATACTTTTTTTTGATATACTCAAGCGATTGATTTCAATTTGAAAGGAAACGCATGAAATTTTTTACAAGAATCACTGACAGCTACAAGAAAGTTGTAGTAACTTTAGGGTTAGTGATGACAACCAATCCCTTAATGGCGGTCACCAGTCCTGCAGCAGGCGTTACTGAGACTAAAACTTTGGTTATTCAGATCATTTCTGTTCTAGCGATCGTAGGTGGTTGCGCTTTAGGGGTCAAAGGCATAGCGGATATTTGGAAAATCTCTGATGACATCAAAAGAGGTCAGGCGACTGTTTTTGCTTACGCGCAACCCATAGCTATGTTAGCGGTGGCAGGCGGTATTATCTATTTGAGCACTAAGTTTGGCTTCAATATTGGCGAAGCGTGGAGGAGCTAGCTAAATTGATCAATAATAATAGCAATAAAAAACTAAGAGGCTTTTTTTTAAAAGTTCTCTTAAGTCTTGTTGTTTTCAGTTCGTATGGGTCAGCCAATGATGACAAAGAAGCCAAAAAGGAAGTGCTAGAAAAAGAAAAAAACACTCCCAATGGGCTTGTTTATACGAATTTAGATTTTGATAGTTTTAAAGCGACTATCAAAAATTTGAAAGACAAGAAAGTAACTTTCAAAGAAGTCAATCCCGATATTATCAAAGATGAAGTTTTTGATTTCGTGATTGTCAATAGAGTCCTTAAAAAAATAAAGGATTTGAAGCATTACGATCCCATTATTGAAAAAATCTTTGATGAAAAGGGTAAAGAAATGGGATTGAATGTAGAATTGCAGATCAATCCTGAAGTGAAAGACTTTTTTACTTTTAAAAGCATCAGCACGACCAACAAACAACGCTGCTTTCTGTCATTGCGCGGAGAAACAAGAGAAATTTTATGCGATGATAAGCTATATAATGTTTTATTGGCTGTATTCAATTCTTATGACCCTAATGATCTTTTGAAACATATTAGCACCGTAGAGTCTCTCAAAAAAATCTTTTATACGATTACATGTGAAGCGGTATATCTATAAAGAGAGGGGTGTTTGTGGCAAGCAAACAAGCTGACGAACAAAAAAAGCTAGTTATAGAGCAAGAGGTTCAAAAGCGGCAGTTTCAAAAAATAGAAGAACTTAAAGCAGACATGCAAAAGGGTGTCAATCCCTTTTTTAAAGTCTTGTTTGATGGGGGGAATAGGTTGTTTGGTTTCCCTGAAACTTTTATTTATTCTTCTATATTTATATTGTTTGTAACCATTGTATTATCTGTTATTCTTTTTCAAGCCTATGAACCTGTTTTGATTGTAGCGATTGTTATTGTGCTTGTAGCTCTTGGATTCAAGAAAGATTACAGGCTTTATCAAAGAATGGAGCGAGCGATGAAATTTAAAAAACCTTTTTTGTTTAAGGGCGTGAAAAACAAAGCGTTCATGAGCATTTTTTCCATGAAGCCTAGCAAAGAAATGTCTAATGACATCCACTTAAATCCAAACAGAGAAGACAGGCTTGTGAGCGCTGCAAACTCCTATCTAGCGAATAACTATGAATGTTTTTTAGATGATGGGGTAATCCTTACTAACAACTATTCTCTTTTAGGCACAATCAAATTGGGGGGCATTGATTTTTTAACCACTTCCAAAAAAGATCTCATAGAGTTACACGCTTCTATTTATAGCGTTTTTAGGAATTTTGTTACCCCTGAATTCAAATTTTATTTTCACACTATTAAAAAGAAAATCGTTATTGATGAAACCAATAGGGATTATGGTCTTATTTTTTCTAATGATTTTATGCGAGCCTATAATGAGAAGCAAAAAAGAGAAAGTTTTTATGATATTAGTTTTTATCTCACCATAGAGCAAGATTTATTAGACGCTCTCAATGAACCCGTTATGAATAAAAAGCATTTTGCAGACAATAATTTTGAAGAGTTTCAAAGGATTATTAGAGCCAAGCTTGAAAACTTCAAGGATAGGATAGAGCTTATAGAAGAGCTACTGAGTAAATACCACCCCACTAGATTGAAAGAATACACCAAAGATGGCGTTATTTATTCCAAACAATGCGAATTTTATAATTTTCTTGTGGGAATGAATGAAGCCCCTTTTATTTGCAACCGAAAAGACTTGTATCTCAAAGAAAAAATGCATGGTGGGGTGAAAGAAGTTTATTTTGCCAACAAGCATGGAAAAATCTTGAATGATGACTTGAGTGAAAAATATTTTAGCGCTATTGAAATCAGTGAATACGCCCCTAAATCACAGAGCGATTTGTTTGATAAAATCAACGCTCTAGACAGCGAATTTATTTTCATGCATGCTTATTCGCCTAAAAACTCACAAGTTTTAAAGGACAAACTAGCTTTCACCTCTAGAAGGATTATTATTAGTGGAGGCTCTAAAGAGCAGGGTATGACTTTAGGTTGCTTGAGCGAATTAGTGGGTAATGGTGATATTACGCTAGGCAGTTATGGTAATTCTTTAGTGCTGTTTGCTGATAGCTTTGAAAAAATGAAACAAAGCGTTAAAGAATGCGTCTCTAGTCTTAACGCTAAAGGTTTTTTAGCCAACGCAGCGACTTTCTCTATGGAAAATTACTTTTTTGCCAAACATTGCTCTTTTATCACGCTTCCTTTTATTTTTGATGTAACTTCTAACAATTTTGCTGATTTCATAGCGATGAGAGCGATGAGTTTTGATGGCAATCAAGACAATAACGCTTGGGGTAATAGCGTGATGACGCTAAAAAGCGAGATCAATTCGCCTTTTTATTTGAACTTCCACATGCCTACTGATTTTGGTTCAGCTTCAGCAGGACACACTTTGATACTTGGCTCAACCGGTTCAGGTAAGACAGTGTTTATGTCCATGACTCTAAACGCTATGGGGCAATTTGCCTATAATTTTCCTGCTAATGTCAGCAAAGACAAGCAAAAGCTCACTATGGTCTATATGGATAAAGATTATGGCGCTTATGGGAATATTGTCGCAATGGGTGGGGAGTATGTCAAGATTGAGCTAGGGACAGATACAGGATTAAATCCTTTTGCTTGGGCGGCTTGCGTGCAAAAAACAGATGCAACAATGGAGCAAAAACAAACGGCTATTTCTGTTGTCAAAGAGCTTGTGAAAAACCTAGCGACCAAAAGCGATGAAAAAGATGAAAATGGCAACAGCGTCTCTTTTAGCCTAGCAGATTCTAACACGCTTGCAGCGGCAGTAACCAACCTTATCACAGGAGATATGAACCTAGATTATCCCATCACTCAACTTATTAATGCTTTTGGAAAAGACCACAACGATCCTAATGGGCTTGTCGCGCGATTAGCGCCTTTTTGCAAATCAACCAATGGTGAATTTCAATGGCTTTTTGATAATAAAGCAACAGATCGCTTAGATTTTTCAAAAACGATTATTGGCGTTGATGGGTCAAGTTTCTTAGACAATAATGATGTTTCGCCCTTTATTTGTTTTTACCTTTTCGCTCGTATCCAAGAAGCAATGGATGGGCGTAGATTTGTCTTAGATATTGATGAAGCGTGGAAATATTTAGGCGATCCAAAGGTCGCTTATTTTGTAAGAGACATGCTAAAAACTGCAAGGAAAAGAAACGCTATTGTCAGGCTTGCGACTCAAAGCATCACTGATCTTTTGGCTTGCCCTATTGCTGATACGATTAGAGAACAATGCCCTACAAAGATTTTTTTGAGAAACGATGGGGGCAATCTTTCTGATTACCAAAGATTAGCTAATGTTACAGAAAAAGAATTTGAAATCATCACTAAGGGGCTAGATAGGAAAATTCTCTACAAACAGGATGGAAGCCCTAGCGTTATCGCTAGTTTTAATTTGAGAGGCATTCCTAAAGAATATTTGAAAATTTTATCCACAGATACTGTATTTGTCAAAGAAATTGACAAGATTATCCAAAACCATAGTATCATAGATAAATATCAGTACTTGAGGCAAATGTATCAACAAATAAAGGAGTATTAAAATGAAACAAAATTTGCGTGAACAAAAATTATTGAAAATTTTAGAAAATGATGTCTTGACGATTTTGGATAGTTTTTCTAATTACCTTTTTGAACTGAGAGAAGAATTGGACTTCATAGAAGAAGAAATGGAAGGTGAAATCACTGAACAAAACCTTACCGCTCTTTATGATTTTTCTAATTTCTTAGAAGACCATGTCAATGTGTTTTATGAAAATGTTTTGAATATAGATGATGTCAAAACAGAACACCTTTATTCAGGTCTCATAGATAGTCTTAACGCTAATCTTCACTTTGTCAAGTCATTTCTCAGTAATCAGGATTTAGACTTCCGCTTTTTTAAAGAAATAAACGAAGGGCAAGATCCCCAAAAAACATTATCAAGATTAATTCCTCTTCAAAGTGGGAAAAATGATGCAAGCTCGTTTAAAGCCAATAATTCTTTTGTTTCATTAGTTTATGTTTATGCTTACTTCATGCTAGAAACTATCAGGCAGTCGTATAGGATTCTCAGATTACTAGAAAAACCTATCAATAACAACATAAGCGAGGACATGCAGAGCGATATAGAGAATTTTTTTGTTCAAGCGAATTTTTTAGAATACTATGTTCAGAACAAAATATACCCAACCAATCATGCCTATGACTTCACGCATTTGATCATGGACTCCATTATTCCTAATTGGATTCAAACTGATATGAGCGTTGAAGCTAAAAAGAAAGAGCTTTTTGAAAAATATTTTCAAAACATTGATGAAGTAACAAACAAAATGCTCGATCAAGAAAATCAAAACAAAAACAGCGATTGAGTGGCGTTAATGCGCTAGAATAATGCTAAAAATAAGAATAAAGGAGTCAAAAGTATGAAAACGAATTTTTATAAAATTAAATCACTATTTGCTTGGTGTCTTATCATTGGCATGTTTAACGCTCCGCTTAACGCTGACCAAAACACTGATATAAAAGATATTAGTCCTGAAGATATGGCACTAAATAGCGTGGGGCTTGTTTCTAGAGATCAGCTAAAAATAGAGATCCCTAAAGAAACCCTAGAGCAAAAAGTAGTCATACTCAATGACTATAATGATAAAAATGTTAATATCAAATTTGACGACATAAGTTTAGGGAGTTTTCAACCTAATGATAATCTAGGCATCAATGCGATGTGGGGCATTCAAAATCTTCTCATGAGCCAAATGATGGGCGATTACAGTCCAAACAATCCTTTCATGTATGGTTATGCACCAACATATCCAGATTCATCGTTTTTACCACCAAGCTTAGGGGGTATTAACATGGCAGGCACACAAGCTATATATGAATCATCTTCTGCAGGCTTCTTATCGCAAGTCTCATCAATCATCTCAAGCACAAGTGGTGTTGCAGGACCATTTGCAGGAATAGTGGCGGCTGCTATGACAGCAGCGATTATTCCTACTGTTGTGGCATTTACTAATCCGCAAATGACCGCTATCATGACACAATACAATCAGAGCATTGCTGAAGCCGTAAGCATGCCTATGAAAGCCGCTAACCAACAATACAATCAATTGTATCAAGGTTTTAACGATCAAAGCATGGCTGTGGGAAACAATATCTTAAATATTAGCAAATTAACAGGGGAATTTAACGCGCAAGGCAACACGCAAGGCGCGCAAATTGGTGCTGTTAATAGTCAGATTGCAAGCATTTTAGCGAGTAACACTACCCCTAAAAATCCTAGCGCTATTGAAGCTTATGCGACGAATCAAATCGCTGTTCCTAGCGTGCCAACAACGGTTGAAATGATGAGCGGTATCTTAGGCAATATTACAAGCGCAGCACCAAAATACGCCCTAGCTCTACAAGAGCAACTGCGTTCTCAAGCAAGCAACAGCTCAATGAATGATACAGCCGATTCCCTTGATAGCTGTACCGCTTTAGGCGCGCTTGTTGGCTCATCAAAAGTGTTTTTTAGTTGCATGCAAATTTCTATGACGCCCATGAGTGTTTCTATGCCCACTGTTTATGCCAAATACCAAGCGTTAGCCACTAATGCCCTAACTTCAGGCGCTAATCCTATGACCACTCCTGCATGCCCTATTGGGGACAAAGTTCTTGCCGTTTATTGCTATGCTGAAAAAGTAGCAGAAATTTTGAGAGAATACTATATAGAATTTGTGAAAAACAATACCAATTTGTTGCAGAACGCTTCTCAAATGATACTTAATCAATCAGGATTAGCTACTAGCACCTATGACACTCAAGCGATTTCTAACATAAGCTCGCTATATAACTACAATATAGTAGCGAATAAATCTTTTTTGAAATCGCATCTGACTTATCTTGATTACATCAAAGACAAACTTAAGGGGCAAAAAGATAGCTACTTAACAGAAAGGGTGCAAACTAAAATAATCGTGAAGTGAGGAAAGAGATATGAAATGTTTTTTAAGCATATTTTCTTTCTTGACTTTTTGTGGCTTGTCCTTGAATGGTGCAGAGGTAGTAATGACGCTTGAACCTGCCTTAAAAGCCATTCAGGCGGACGCACAAGCCAAACAAAAAACCGCTCAAGCCGAATTAAAAGCCATAGAAGCTCAGTCTAGTGCCAAAGAAAAAGCCATTCAAGCGCAAATAGAGGGAGAATTGAGAACCCAGCTTGCAACCATGAGCGCTATGTTAAAAGGGGCTAATGGCGTTATTAATGGTGTCAGTGGCATGACAGGGGGGTTTTTTGCAGGTTCAGACATCTTGCTTGGCGTCATGGAAGGGTATTCAAGCGCGCTTAGCGCATTGGGGGGGAATGTCAAAATGATCGTGGAAAAACAAAAAATTAACACCCAAACAGAAATCCAAAACATGCAAATCGCGCTCCAAAAAAATAACGAAATAATCAAGCTCAAAATGAACCAGCAAAACGCTCTCTTAGAAGCGTTAAAAAACAGCTTTGAACCGAGCGTTACTCTAAAAACACAAATGGAAATGCTTTCTCAAGCTTTAGGAAGTTCTTCTAACAACGCTAAATACATCGCTTACAATACGATTGGTATCAAGGCGTTTGAAGAAACCTTAGAAGGTTTTGAAACATGGTTGAAAACAGCTATGCAAAAAGCGACCCTTATTGACTACAATTCCCTAACAGGTCAGGCTTTGTTTCAAAGCGCCATCTATGCGCCTGCTCTTAGTTTTTTTTCAAGCATGGGCGCACCATTTGGAATCATTGAAACATTCACTCTAGCGCCCACAAAATGCCCCTATCTTGATGGGTTAAAAATTTCAGCATGCCTTATGGAACAGGTTATTCAGAATTACAGAATGATTGTAGCCCTTATTCAAAATAAACTGAGTGATGCAGATTTTCAAAATATCGCTTATTTGAATGGGATCAATGGAGAAATCAAAACCTTAAAAGGATCAGTAGATTTGAACGCGCTCATAGAAGCTGCTATCTTAAACGCAGAAAATCATTTAAACTATATAGAGAATCTTGAAAAAAAAGCCGATCTTTGGGAAGAACAACTGAAATTAGAGAGAGAAACGACAGCAAGAAACATTGCTAACTCTAAAGTTATTGTCAAATGAAAACACTCGTGAAAAATACCATATCTTCTTTTTTGCTATTGTCTGTTTTGATGGCAGAAGATATAACAAGCGGCTTAAAGCAACTGGATAGCACCTACCAAGAGACCAACCAACAAGTACTCAAAAACTTAGATGAAATTTTTTCAACCACTAGCCCTAGCGCTAATGATAAAATGGGTGAAGAAGATGCTCTAAACATCAAAAAAGCGTCCATTGCTTTGAGAGGAGATTTAGCGTTATTGAAAGCCAATTTTGAAGCGAATGAGTTATTTTTCATCTCAGAAGATGTGATTTTTAAGACTTATATGTCTAGCCCTGAACTTTTATTAACCTATATGAAAATCAATCCCTTAGACCAAAAGACTGCTGAACAGCAATGCGGAATATCCGATAAAATTTTAGTTCTTTATTGTGAGGGGAAGCTGAAAATCGAGCAAGAAAAACAAAATATAAGAGAGCGTTTAGAAACTTCTCTAAAGGCGTATCAGAGCAACATTGGAGGTACAGCTTCTTTAATCATTGCTTCACAGACGCTTGTAGAAAGCCTAAAGAATAAAAATTTCATCAAAGGAATCAGAAAGCTTATGTTAGCTCACAACAAGGTCTTTTTAAATTATTTAGAGGAGTTGGACGCATTAGAAAGATCCCTAGAACAAAGTAAGCGACAATACCTACAAGAAAGGCAATCAAGTAAGATCATTGTCAAATGATTTTTCTGAGATGACAAGCTATGATTTCTAATTTTTGGAATTTGTTTCTCTAGTTGTTTTTTGAGCTAATAATTTGGATCGCTATTTTTTTCCATGAGCGATACTTTGTTCTATTTGATTAATGACGCTATTGGGCAGTTCGGATTTAGAGCGATCGTTTGAGAATGTTGCATCTTTTGCTTCATTTTCTTTTGTATCAGTAGTGCCAAACTCACTTGCATTTGTAGTATCTTGGTAGTTATTTTCTTGCTCCATTTCTTTTTTTCTCTTCTCACAAATAGCGCACGAAGCTATAAGAAAGGTTCTATTGTTGCTGTTATTAAGAGCGAGTTTTAAACCACTCAAGTGTTGTCTAGAAAACTTGTTATTTTCTGTCTCTATTTCTTGAATTTTTTCTAATAAGGGGGCAAGAATTTTTTGATCCTTGATGTCTTTGATCAAACACTTTCTTAACCCATCATAATCGTTGCTTGAAATAATACACTCATTGATAATGATTTCAATTTCAGGCGTTCTCCACTCATCAGGTACAAGCGGAGCAGCAGGTTTCACAAAAGATTCATTCACCTTATTGATCATCTCATCAAAGTTATCATCTTTATTAGATTTGGTTTCAGTGGAAGAATTGCCATTAGGGTTGTCATTCAAAGGGTTAGCGTTAGTTTCGTTTAATTCTTGCAATCCTCTGTGCTTAGCCGCTTTTTTTTGAACAGAAGAGTTGTTCTTTTTTTCAAACGCTTCAATATTCTTTTGAATTTGCTCTGCTCTTGCCCTATCATTTCGTAATTTTTCTCTCAAAGCGTTAGTGGCGAATTCTTTTTCCTCTTTTGTAATTTCTTTGTCGTCATGTCTTTGATAGAGTGTTTTGATTTTTTTAAAGCCCAAAGCCACTAATTCTTTGTATTCACTCGGTAACAATGCTGTATTGATAGCGTTTAAGCCCCCATAAATAACCAAAGAATAAAGAGCGACAAAACCCAATTTTTTGAAGATACTTTTCAAGAGCGTCTCCTTTCCTATTCAAAGGGGTTATTCTTGGCAACATTGTTCCGGTATGCAGAAACCACTGTTTTGAAGAAATTAAATATCTTGTAGTGTTCTTTTTGCATAGTTGTTTTGTCGCTCATCATAGGATCGCTATCTACGAAGATATTGTATTCATTAGTCTTTTTTAATATAGATTTTTTGGATTGGGTATCAAAATTGAAGCTGTCTAAAACCAACAAACACAATTTTTGTTTTTGAGCGAAACTCAATTTTTGGTTGGTGAAGTTTTTAGTCAGAGTATTCAATTCCACATCATCTTTGACATTTTTCAACAAGTTAGAAAAAGCCTCATAGCCCTTTAAGTATTTCTCATTAATCTTATCAATCGCCATGCTAAACGCCAAGCGTTCCGAGTTAAAAATAAGCGTGTTAGTAGCCTTTTGAGCAATATCTTTTGCTTTGGAGTCAAACTTGTTTCTTTCAAGCTGTAAGTAATAATCTATATTATCCAATTCTTTTCTGCTCAATAAATTAGAAATGTTATTGGAATATTCTTCAATCGCTTGCTTGTAAGATAGAGCTAATCGGCTCGCTTTTTTGTTTTGCTCTTCATCTAAAGAAAACACACCCATTTGAAGCAAAGCCTGAGCCTTATCTTTAGTGGTAGCGGTAGTTTTTTTAAAAATACTGCTCGTTTTCACTTGGGGGTAGTAATAACTCAAACGCTCCTTATCTTCTTTGGTGAATGTTTCTTGGTTTAAAACATAGGCATAAGGGTTAGGGAGAAGTTTCTTATAGAGAGGGTTATCTTTTAAGGCTTGCTCTAGATCACCATAAGCCTTTGACTTAGCAGTAAGGATTTTACCTCTTGTCTCTTTCTCTAGAGCCTCTTTTTCTTTTTTGTATTTGTTTTCTAAATCTAAAAGAACTTTAGCTCTGTAATCCACAAGCTCTTTGATTTTTTGTTTTCTAAAAACCAAGTCTTCTAAGAAATCATGCGTATTGTTTAAGAGCTTCTTGCGAGCTTTAAGAGCGTCTTCTTTTGCAGTCACTTCTTCTTGTTCTTTTTTTATCTCGTTGAAAAATGAACCAAACTGCTCCACATTAGCCGACAAAACTCCAAACGCAACCAATGAGCTAAAAACGATTTTTGCAAGCATCTTATAGTTTTTGTAACCTTAAAATTTCAAAAAATATCAATACATTTTACCACAATTTCCACAAAACTATGGATCAAAACTTTTCCATATTCAAAAGGTAAGTAAAATCTAGGTCTTTGAGTATCAAGTTAATAAAATAATAGCTCATTTTTGAAAAATAATAGATCACATCTGAGCGTGTTTAGCTAGTATTCAAAAAGGTTTTTGATTGGATCAGATTAGGGATTATTGAAATCATAAAAATTCAAAAGGGCTTTTTTCCATTTTTTGGTATAACAATAACATTACCTTTCTTAATATAGTGTTATGTTTTTCTTGCTTGTATGCGGCTTGTTGGTATTTTTTAAGTTTCTCTTAAGGTTATTTTTATACAATGAATTGGTGTTTTTTGGATAGAAACTCCTTTATTCCTTGATAGGTTTTTTCTATTCTTTGTTTGACATTAAATAAACAAATCGTTGGTTTGTGTTATACCGCATGTTAGTATCAGCATAGTAGGGTATTCTTTGGGATTTTGAGCTAGATTGAGGTGGTTTTGTAAAGGACTTACTGTTTCCTATGCTCCTTTATAGGTTCACCACCTTGAACTAGTTCTTTCAAAACCAAAATGAAACGACCGGTTAGCAAATTGAAACAAAACTTTTTACAATTCAAACATTCTTTCAACAAACATTTAGATAAGTACAGCCTTTATTATAGGTTGTTCAATATCAGCTCTATCGTTATAGGTTTTTTAATAGCGCTTTTTTCTTATGGGGCAGGGGTGATTTTAGTTTATCCAATATTATTCTTGTTTGCTCTTATAATAAAACCTAGCTTTTTTTATTACACTACTTATCTTTTGTTACTCGTTTCTCTCAGCATAATAAGCAAATACTATCTCTTAAGCCACGCAAAATTCACAATGAAGCTAATCATACTTATGACTCAATGGCAAAATTGGTTCTTATGATTCGTTCAAAAATTTCTCAAGACTTGATTTAGATAAATTTCTTTATTTCCAAACATTAGCATAAAACCTTACTGGCTAAAAACTAAAATCTTTTTAAGCGCATACCCAAAGCTAGCTTATTTGAAAAAACCAATCTATTTTTGGTATTCAAATCCTAAAACCCCATGATTTTAAATTTAAAGGAGTGTTTTTTAAAAATAATTCTGCATCTAGTGTGTTGGTAATTTGTTTTTGATATGGTGGTGGTTTTCCAAATTAATATTGAGAAAAATTTGCTATAATTAGGAGATAAAAACAAAAAGGATATGGCTTGTTTGGTGGCAAAATATTTGATTTGTTTGCGATTGGTGGTTGCTTACCGCTTGATTTCATGAGTAATCTTAGATTCAAGAATTTTCTTAGTAGCTTTAGGTATGCTATTGTGAAATGCTTCCTACTAAAACACGCATTAGAGATCCGAACAAGCAATAACTTACACAACCGAAAATAAAAGGACTGGGTATGGGAAAAATTTTAGCTTCTTTGTTGGGTGGCGGAACAAATCTTTTTACAGGTTTATCCAGTGATTTGTTTTCTATGATATTAAATTTTTTGTTCTTTCTGATGTTAATGATGGGACTTAATGAAATATTAGGGAAAAAATTCAACTTGCCTATGGACAATATCAAAAATTTTATGGCAGAAGTGCTGAAGAATGGATTCGATAGTATCAAAAACATGGGATCTGCTTTGGTTGGTAATGGTTTTGGTAGCAACAAATCAGACAAAACCACTAATAAAATGAGTGTCTCTCAAGTAAGACTCTAGTGGTGTATTAACTATCTAAAGATGAAATTTTTTCATCTTTCATGCAGAGCTTTGTTTGATCAACAAGGCAATAGATTACTAGCTGAACGTTATGATTTTATTACTTAAGACTCCTTTTTGAAAATGAGTTATCTTGACCCTTTATTTTAGTTGTAACGCATTTTTACGACCGATCTTGCTTTTTAAAAATAATTATAATATTAAAACTTTTTTAAATCGGTTTTTAGGGCTATTTGTGAAAGCGTTTTTTGTAGGTTTTGAAAAATAGATATGAGAGTGATTGAAGCAATATTTTATGGTTAAAAAAATAGTTTCTTGCTCTTTGAATTATGACCGCTCTGAAATTTTCACACAACAAATATTGTATAATTTTAATATAAAACTTTACGATTTGAACAATCTAAAGAGAAACAAAATCCATTGAAGGGATCAAGAACGATATGAGTAATAACATGCGAAAACTCTTCTCAATGATTGCCAACTCAAAAGATAAGAAAGAAAAACTTATTGAGAGCTTGCAAGAGAACGAACTTTTAGGCACTGATGAAAAAAAGAAAATCATGGATCAAATAAAAACCATGCATGATTTTTTCAAACAGATGCATACAAATAAGGGAGCGTTAGATAAGGTTCTAAGAAATTACATGAAAGATTATCGCGCTGTTATCAAAAGCATTGGTATTGATAAATTTAAAAAGGTTTATCGTTTGCTTGAGAATGAGACTATGGAGCTGTTGCATGCGATTGCAAAGAATCCTAATTTCTTATTCTCTAAATTTGATCGATCAATTCTTGGAATATTTCTGCCTTTCTTCAGCAAGCCCATCATGTTTAAGATGAGTATTAGAGAAATGGACTCGCAAATAGAATTGTATGATACTAAGCTCCCACTATTGAAATTGTTTGTGATGACAGATGAAGAAGTGAATTTCTATGCTAATCTAAAAACCATTGAACAATATAACGACTATGTTAGGGGTTTGCTGATGAAATTTGATCTTGAAAAATACATGGAAGAAAAAGGAGTGCAAAATGCTTGATATGGAAAACGAACAAAAAATCTCGGTGTAACTAACAAAATTCAGTTTGAAAAATATTTGTCTTGGGCAGAGACAGAATTAAAAAGTGATGGGTGCTTTAAAAAGATTACCTACTTGATCGCCTTACCTATCAAGTAAAGCTAACGCCCGTTGGCGTTTCTCTCTACCCTTAGAAAAATCTATTCTCTCCTTTTCTTTCAATCACTTACCACTGAGCAAACTTCTGATTTGATTGCGCAAGTATTCATTCTCTCTTTCTTCTTGTAGCTTCTCCCTAACTTCTTCCTCTTTGGCTTGCATGTTCAAGTTGCCATTCTTAAAAATCTCAGAACTAATCACATTCTGCCTCATTTGATAACCTGCACGATTACTCAATGTTTCTAAAATTTCTCGTTGGTTGTTTTTCCTAGTGGTATATTCTTGTTCCTTGTCTTGCAAGAGAGTCTTGTAATACTGATTGATTTTTTCTAGCTGGGCTTTTTCTCTTGCCACTTCATTGATCACTTGCTTGTTGTTTGCTCCACTCACATCATAGCCATGCAAGTTTTTTGTGTTAGCTCCTAGCATTGGCTGACTTCCTTGCAACACATCAAAGGTCTGTGGTTGTTCTTTGTTGTTAGGATTATCATTGTAGTTACTCGCTATCATCACCACACCCTTTTGATTCAAAGTGGGTTGCAAGTAAAAATCAATGTCAGATCTTGCCCCATTAGCTTGGAAGTAATTCTTGTATTGAAGTATCTTATTGGCATCGCCTATGAGCGTAATCTTTTTAGAATGATGAACAAGTTTGAAAGTTAGTACAACTTGTTTATTATCCAATAAATAATCCTTGTAATTTGGCAACTTCACTTGCACCATGAATGGTGTGTCTTTGAGTTTGTCATTTAAGGGGATCTCACTATACTTTTCTATCAGTTCATTATACACAGGCGTATAAACATGGTTCTTTTGTTTCACCACTTTTTTCGCATAGTTACTGCACGCGCTTAAAATTAAGCACAGAATTGTCGCACCGATTAAAACACTTGCTCTCAGTTTCATTGTTGTTTCTCCTTATCGCTCTCGTTTCATTAGTTTCATTCTGCACCGCCTTGTTTCTTTGAAGCGAAAAGACCATTGATAAAATTTTTTATACCAATAACCTTAATAACTTTATAAATCAAATAGCCCATACCTATGAAGCAAATGTTTTTCAAAACAAAAAGCACCTTGTCGTTAATGCTACCAATTCCTAATATATACAGTTCATAAATAGATCTAATTGTTTCTAATCCAAAAAACAAAACCGCACCCACACCAAAGGCATAGTAAAAATACTGAAGTTTTAGTTTTGTTTTTAGACTTTCCACTAGCTCCATGTTTTTGCTAGTTCTTAAAAATACAAAATAGATTGCAAACAAAACAAATATCCCACCCATACATAATCCTAACAGATGCTCTAGTCCCCCTATATACCCTAAGAATGAATGAGCATATGCTTCCATTATTCTTTGTTTGGCTTGTCCTATCTGCATCAGAAGTTCATACCTTTTTTCTTGCGGTAGCTTTTCTATTTCTATTAGGATATTTTTCAACTCTTCTTGATTCTTTAAAGCTTCGTGAAATCTTTGCTCCCCTAAACTCCCTTTAGGATATAATGAGTCTAGCAAATTTAAGAGATCATTGCTCTGTGAGTTGCTAGGTGGTGGGGCGTTTAGCGGATTAGGTCCATGATGCTCTGTTGTATCGTTCATGAAGCTCCTTTCAAGAATTAAATTGAGAACTTATTTTGATATTATACCATTCTCTCTATGAGTTGCGATTGTCTTATCTCTTTGAATTAGGCGCTTCTAAAATTTCATTACTGATTACGACTGCTTACTCATCGCTCTTACTTTTTGAGTTGCATCGTGTTTCATCTTGCTTCTTGTTTGAAGCAATCCGCTACTTACATTATATTATAGAGAATCTTTGTTCAACGCCTTATCCAAAAAGGTTTTTGTTAAAGGTTTTTTCAAATATATATTTTTACAGAAATTTTGCTATACTGTAAATTGAAATTGCTTTAAGGAGTTTTTTGATGAAAATATTTCTCAAATATTTCTCAAGTTTTACAACCAACGAACCAATAACTAAACAATAAAGCTGTCGCATGTTAGGGAAAAAAAACGAGGAAGTCTTGGTTGATGAAAATTTGGTTGGGGGTGTGATAGCCCTTGATAGATTGGCAAAACTCAATAAAGCCAATAGGACTTTCAAAAGGGCTTTTTATCTCTCTATGGCACTCAATGTCGCCGCTGTAACGAGTATTGTGATGATGATGCCTTTGAAGAAAACGGATATATTTGTTTATGGCATTGATCGATACACAGGAGAATTTAAAATTGTCAAACGATCCGATGCTAGGCAAATTGTCAATTCTGAAGCTGTTGTGGATAGCGCAACTTCAAAATTTGTCTCATTGCTGTTTGGTTATAGTAAAAATTCTTTGAGGGATCGCAAGGATCAACTAATGCAATATTGCGATGTGAGTTTTCAAACCCAAGCAATGAGAATGTTCAATGAAAATATCAGACAATTCGTAGATAAAGTCCGAGCAGAAGCTATCATTAGCTCTAACATACAAAGAGAAAAAGTCAAAAATAGTCCCTTAACGAGATTAACATTTTTCATTACCATCAAAATCACACCTGATACAATGGAAAATTATGAATATATCACTAAAAAACAAGTAACTATTTATTATGATTTTGCTAGAGGTAACTCTTCTCAAGAAAATCTTATCATCAATCCTTTTGGCTTCAAAGTGTTTGACATTCAAATCACAGATTTACAAAACGAACAGACGGTAAGCGAAATTTTGAGAAAGATTAAAGAAGTGGAATCAAAAAATAAGGCATTAAATAAATAAGAGCATGTTTAATATTAAAAGGACTTTTTTAATAACGATCATAAGTTTTTTTCTCATTGTTCCTAATTGGTTGAAAGCTATTGATTTGCCCATTGTTTCAAATCTCAAAATTTACCAAACAGTTTATTGCATGCTGATACCGAGTTATGTTTTAACCAACAAAAGTTTTGCAGATATTTTGACAGGCTATACATCTATTGGTGCATCAGGGAGTGGAAAGAGTTCAGGGCAGGGTGTGATCGAAGCGCTTAGCACACCATTAGCCACAAGTTTAGCCGCTAGCAATTTGGTGAAATATTTGAATACTTTAGGTCCTTTATGGGGATCGGCGTGGGCAAGTGTTGCTACAGCTATACAAGGTTTTGCTCTAACGCCATCAAGTGGCTGTAATTTTGGTTGGAACGCATTGATAAATAAAAACATAGATGTATCCATGGATAGCGTGCTAGACAATTTGAGCAACAAGATTCAGAATTTTACCAAAGGCGGTGTTGAGGACAATGTGAAAGGCAATATTCTTTTGCAAATAATTGGCTCAATAACCGCTCAAGCTTCTACGAATATTACAGCTGATGGTTTAATTTGGCTGATTGGTAAAGAATTCACTGCAAATAAACTGCAAAACAACACTACAGCCATGCTTGCTTTTGCCGCATTAGAATCTGTTGTCAAAGGAGCGGACGCTGCTGTTCTTCCTGCATATGGTGTAGTCAATCTGCCTGATATTATCATAGGGCAAGGGTCATATCTTGATTTTGTTTCTTACCTGATTTATATTGTTTTTGGGATTTTTGTTTTTATTTCTTTTATGAAATTGAGAGATATTTCAAGTAACATTCAGATTAACATAGGTTTTGAATACATGCGATTTGTTGGGGGGACATTATTCAAAATGGCGATGGTCTCTTTTATCGCCTATGCAGGTTTTGGTTATCTTTATAAAATCTCTTATTCCATTTATTTTGGTTTAGCAGGCGCTTTTGGGCTGAATCAAGTTCTTTTTTGGGCTTTAGATTTAGTGCTGAATTACACTGTTAATTCAATTTTACCTGCGGTAAGAGCTGTTTTTTCTAATGTTGGCAACAACGCTCCTAGTTTGTTACAAGGCTTGCAAGTGGCAGGTATTTCTTTATTCGCCATTTTCATGCAAGTAACTATCATTATGAGAATAAGCACTGTGGTTGTGAAACCTTTGATAGCTGGGGCTTTTAGCGGTATTGTGTTCCCTATTGCGGTATGTTTGATCGTGCTAGATTGGTTCAAAGATTCCATGAAAAACATATTGATATGGTTTATTAATAATTTGTTTATCTTGGTTCTAGCTATTCCTATTTTGCTCTTTGGTGTTTTGGCATTATTGGCATTCAATTTGACCATAACGCCCTCTGTTGCTATACAAAACATCAATCAAGGGGGACTGGGTATCGATTCAACCATTGCGAGTTTGATCACTCTATTTATTTTAAAAGGTTTCATAGAGACGATTATTGAGAGTGTCAATGCGATCGTTAATACCATTTTCAGCTCTGTCTCTATGGATGGCAGCAGGATGGATAGAGAAAGAGATGCCTTAATGGTAGGAAGAGTTGGTGGATCTATGTTTAAAGGATAAGCCACTTTATTCTTGTGTTACAATTACAAATATTTTTTAAGAGGAATTGTTGATGGAGCAGGCATTTTTTAAAAAAATTGTTAACTGTTTCTGTCTTGGTTATTTATTTTTATCTAGCGTAATAGAAGCAGCACCTGACATTAAAAATTTTAATCGTGGTAGGGTGAAAGTGGTGAATAAGAAGATTGCTTATTTGGGAGATGAAAAACCTATTACGATTTGGACTTCATTAGACAATGTTACTGTGATCCAACTTGAAAAAGATGAAACTATTTCTTACATCACAACAGGTTTCAATAAAGGTTGGAGTATTGTGCCTAATTCTAATCATATATTCATTCAACCTAAATCGGTAAAAAGTAATCTCATGTTTGAAAAAGAAGCAGTGAATTTTGCCCTAATGACAAGAGATTACCAAGAATTTTTAAAAACAAAAAAACTTATCGTAGATGCACCTGACCCTAAAGAATTAGAAGAACAAAAAAAAGCTCTAGAAAAAGAAAAAGAAGCTAAAGAACAGGCGCAAAAAGCGCAAAAAGATAAAAGAGAAAAAAGAAAGGAAGAGCGTGCAAAAAATAGAGCCAATTTAGAAAATCTCACTAACGCTATGAGTAACCCACAAAATTTGAGCAATAACAAAAATCTTAGCGAATTTATCAAGCAACAACGAGAAAATGAATTAGACCAAATGGAACGACTAGAGGACATGCAAGAACAGGCTCAAGCTAATGCGCTCAAACAAATTGAAGAACTCAACAAGAAACAAGCTGAAGAGACAGTGAAACAAAGAGCCAAGGATAAAATCAATATTAAGACAGATAAGCCTCAAAAAAGCCCTGAGGATAACTCCATAGAATTATCTCCTAGCGATAGCGCTTGGAGAACTAATCTTGTTGTGCGGACCAATAAAGCTTTGTATCAATTCATTTTGAGAATAGCTCAAAAAGACAATTTTGCTTCGGCGTATCTAACAGTCAAATTAGAATACCCACAAAGACACGAAGTCTCTAGCGTTATTGAAGGGGAGCTAAAAAAGAGAGAAGAAGCAAAGAGGCAGAGAGAATTGATTAAGCAAGAAAATCTTAACACCACAGCCTACATCAATAGAGTAATGATGGCGAGCAATGAGCAGATTATCAACAAAGAAAAAATAAGAGAAAAAAAACAAAAAATTATCTTAGATCAAGCAAAGGCACTAGAGACTCAATATGTGCATAATGCGTTAAAAAGAAACCCTGTGCCTAGAAACTACAATTACTACCAAGCACCTGAAAAACGCTCTAAACATATTATGCCCTCTGAAATTTTTGATGATGGCACATTCACTTATTTTGGTTTCAAAAACATCACTCTCCAACCTGCTATTTTTGTGGTTCAACCTGATGGGAAATTGAGCATGACTGATGCTGCCATTGATCCCAACATGACCAATTCAGGATTGAGATGGTATAGAGTTAATGAAATTGCAGAGAAGTTTAAGCTCATTAAAGACAAAGCCCTTGTAACAGTGATCAATAAAGGCTATGGGAAAAATCCATTGACAAAAAATTACAATATCAAAAACTATGGTGAATTGGAGCGTGTGATTAAAAAGCTCCCTCTTGTCAGAGATAAATAAAAAGGCGTTAAGACATGAATGAAGAAAACGATAAACTTGAAACTTCTAAAAAAACTCAACAAGATTCACCCCAAGATCTATCTAATGAAGAAGCAACGGAAGCCAATCATTTTGAAGATCTTTTAAAAGAAGAAAGCTCAGATAATCATCTTGACAATTCCACAGAAACTAAAACCCAAGAAACTAAAACCCATTTTGATGAAGACAAGCCAGAAGAAACCCAAACTCAAATAGATTCTGGAGGTAATGAAACTTCAGAATCTAGCAATGGCAGTCTAGCAGACAAGTTATTCAAGAAAGCCAGAAAATTAGTTGATGATAAAAGACCTTTCACTCAGCAAAAGAGTTTAGATGAAGAAGCCCAAAAACTGAACGAAGAAGATGATCAAGAAAATAATGAGTATCAAGAAAATAATGAGTATCAAGAAGAAACTCAAACGGACTTGATTGATGATGAAACTTCTAAAAAAGCCCAACAAGATTCACCCCAAGATCTATCTAATGAAGAAGCAACAGAAGCCAATCATTTTGAAGATCTTTTAAAAGAAGAAAGCTCAGATAATCATCTTGACAACCCCACAGAAAGCTCAGACAATCATCTTGACAATTCCGCAGAAACTAAAACCCAAGAAACTAAAACCCATTTTGATGAAGATAAGCTAGAAGAAATAACTAACGACTCTAACGATCAAGAGATTATCAAAGGAAGCAAGAAGAAATACATTATTGGTGGCATTGTAGTCGCTGTTCTTATCGTGATTATTTTATTTTCTAGAAGCATTTTTCACTACTTTATACCTTTGGAAGATAAAAGCTCTCGTTTTAGCAAAGATAGGAATCTTTATGTCAATGATGAAATCCAAATAAGGCAAGAGTATAACCGATTGCTGAAAGAACGGAATGAAAAAGGCAATATGATCGATAAGAATCTTTTCTTCAATGACGATCCCAATAGAACCTTATACAACTATTTGAATATTGCAGAAATTGAGGACAAAAACCCATTAAGAGCCTTTTATGAGTGTATTGGTAATGGTGGCAACTATGAAGAATGTTTGAAGCTTATCAAAGACAAAAAACTTCAAGAGCAAATGAAAAAGACTTTAGAGGCTTATAAAGACTGCATCAAAAATGCCAAAACTGAAGAAGAAAGGATCAAGTGTTTAGATTTAATCAAAGATGAAAACTTGAAAAAAAGCTTACTGAACCAACAAAAAGTTCAGGTGGCGCTAGATTGTTTGAAAAACGCTAAAACCGATGAAGAACGAAACGAGTGCCTAAAACTCATAAATGACCCTGAGATTAGAGAGAAATTCCGTAAGGAATTAGAGCTTCAAAAAGAGCTTCAAGAGTATAAGGATTGTATCAAAAACGCCAAAACAGAAGCTGAGAAAAACGAATGCTTGAAAGGCTTGTCTAAAGAAGCTATAGAAAGATTGAAACAACAAGCGCTAGATTGTTTGAAAAACGCTAAAACCGATGAAGAACGAAACGAGTGCTTGAAAAATATTCCCCAAGACTTGCAAAAAGAACTACTAGCTGATATGAGCGTCAAGGCTTACAAGGACTGCGTTTCAAGAGCTAGGAATGAAAAAGAGAAAAAAGAGTGTGAGAAATTGCTCACGCCTGAAACGAAAAAAAAGTTAGAACAACAGGTTCTAGATTGTCTGAAAAACGCTAAAACCGATGAAGAACGAAAAAAGTGTTTGAAAGATCTCCCTAAAGACTTACAAAGCGATATTTTAGCTAAAGAGAGCCTGAAAGCTTATAAAGACTGCACATCTCAAGCCAAAACTGAAGATGAGAAAAAAGAGTGTGAGAAATTACTCACCCCTGAAGCGAAAAAACTTTTAGAAGAAGAAGCCAAAGAGAGCGTTAAGGCTTATTTGGATTGCGTATCTCAAGCCAAAACTGAAGCTGAAAGAAAAGAATGCGAGAAATTACTCACCCCTGAAGCGAAAAAAAAGTTAGAAGAAGCTAAAAAAAGCGTTAAGGCTTATTTGGATTGCGTATCTCAAGCCAAAACTGAAGATGAGAAAAAAGAGTGTGAGAAATTACTCACCCCTGAAGCGAAAAAACTTTTAGAGCAACAAGCGCTAGATTGTTTGAAAAACGCTAAAACCGAAGCTGAGAAAAAAAGGTGTGTCAAAGATCTCCCTAAAGACTTGCAGAAAAAGGTTTTAGCCAAAGAGAGCGTTAGGGTTTATTTGGATTGCGTATCAAGAGCCAAAAACGAAGCTGAAAGAAAAGAATGCGAGAAATTACTCACGCCTGAAGCGAGAAAGCTATTAGAAGAAGCTAAAAAAAGCGTTAAAGCTTATAAAGACTGCGTATCAAGAGCCAGGAATGAAAAAGAGAAAAAAGAATGCGAGAAATTGCTCACGCCTGAAGCGAGAAAACTATTAGAAGAAGCTAAAAAAAGCGTTAAAGCTTATTTGGATTGCGTATCTCAAGCCAAAACTGAAGCTGAAAGAAAAGAATGCGAGAAATTACTCACCCCTGAAGCGAAAAAACTATTAGAAGAAGCTAAAGAGAGCGTCAAAGCTTATAAAGACTGCCTCTCCCAAGCTAGAAATGAAACTGAAAGAAAAGCTTGCGAGAAATTACTCACCCCTGAAGCGAGAAAACTTTTAGAGAAGCAAGCACTAGATTGTTTGAAAAACGCTAAAACCGAAGCTGAGAAAAAAAGGTGTATCAAAGATCTCCCTAAAGACTTGCAGAAAAAGGTTTTAGCTAAAGAAAGCGTTAAGGCTTACTTGGATTGTGTATCTCAAGCTAAAAACGAAGCTGAAAGAAAAGAATGCGAGAAATTACTCACCCCTGAAGCGAAAAAACTATTAGAAGAAGCTAAAGAGAGCGTCAAAGCTTATAAAGACTGCCTCTCCCAAGCTAGAAATGAAACTGAAAGAAAAGCTTGCGAGAAATTACTCACCCCTGAAGCGAGGAAACTATTAGAGCAAGAAGTTAAAAAGAGCGTCAAGGCTTATTTAGACTGCGTTTCAAGAGCTAGGAATGAAAAAGAGAAACAAGAATGCGAGAAATTACTCACGCCTGAAGCGAAAAAACTTTTAGAGAAACAAGCGCTAGATTGTTTGAAAAACGCTAAAACTGAAGCCGATAAAAAAAGGTGTGTCAAAGATCTCCCTAAAGACTTACAGAAAAAGGTTTTAGCCAAAGAGAGTGTTAGGGTTTATTTGGATTGCGTATCAAAAGCCAAAACTGAAGCTGAAAGAAAAGCTTGCGAGAAATTACTCACCCCTGAAGCGAAAAAACTTTTAGAAGAAGCTAAAGAGAGCGTCAAGGCTTACAAGGACTGCGTATCAAGAGCCAGGAATGAAAAAGAGAAACAAGAATGCGAGAAATTACTCACCCCTGAAGCGAGGAAACTATTAGAGCAAGAAGTTAAAAAGAGCGTCAAGGCTTATTTAGACTGCGTTTCAAGAGCTAGGAATGAAAAAGAGAAACAAGAATGCGAGAAATTACTCACGCCTGAAGCGAGGAAATTTTTAGAGAAGCAAGCATTAAGTTGTTTGGAAAAAGCTAGAAATGAAGAAGAAAGAAAAGCATGTTTTAAAAATCTTCCTAAAGATTTACAGAAAAATGTTTTAGCTAAAGAGAGCCTTAAAGCTTATAAGGACTGCCTCTCTCAAGCTAGAAATGAAACTGAAAGGAGAGCCTGCGAGAAATTACTCACCCCTGAAGCGAGGAAACTATTAGAGCAAGAAGTTAAAAAGAGCGTCAAGGCTTATTTAGACTGCGTTTCAAGAGCTAGGAATGAAAAAGAGAAACAAGAATGCGAGAAATTACTCACGCCTGAAGCGAGGAAATTTTTAGAGAAAGAACTCCAACAAAAAGATAAAGCGATAAAAGATTGCTTGAAAAACGCCGATCCTAACGACAGAGCGGCTATCATGAAGTGTTTGGATGGTTTGAGCGATGAAGAGAAGCTCAAATACCTGCAAGAAGCTAGAGAAAAGGCTGTTGCGGATTGTTTGGCTATGGCTAAAACCGATGAAGAAAAAAGGAAATGCCAAAACCTTTATAGCGATTTGATCCAAGAAATCCAAAATAAAAAGGCACAGAACAAACAAAATCAATTGAGTAAAACAGAAAGGTTGCATCAAGCAAGCGAGTGCTTGGATAACTTAGATGACCCTACTGATCAAGAAGCCATAGAGCAATGTTTAGAGGGATTGAGCGATAGCGAAAGGGCGCTAATTCTAGGAATCAAACGACAAGCTGATGAAGTGGATCGGATTTATAGCGATCTAAGAAGCCGCAAAACCTTTGATAACATGGCGGCTAAAGGTTATCCATTGTTGCCAATGGATTTCAAAAATGGTGGCGATATTGCCACTATTAACGCCACTAATGTTGATGCGGACAAAATAGCTAGCGATAATCCTATTTATGCTTCCATAGAGCCTGATATTACTAAGCAATACGAAACAGAGAAAACCATTAAGGATAAGAGTTTAGAAGCTAAATTAGCTAAGGCTTTAGGTGGCGATAAAAAAGATGACGATAAAGAAAAAAGTAAAAAACCCACAGCAGAAGCTAAAGCAGAAAGCAATAAGATAGACAAAGATGTCGCAGAAACTGCCAAGAATATCAGTGAAATCGCTCTTAAGAACAAAAAAGAAAAGAGTGGGGACTTTGTAGATGAAAATGGTAATCCCATTGACGATAAAAAGAAAGAAGAAAAACAAGATGAAACAAGCCCTGTCAAACAGGCCTTTATAGGCAAGAGTGATCCCACATTTGTTTTAGCGCAATACACCCCCATTGAAATCACTCTGACTTCTAAAGTAGATGCCACTCTCACGGGTATAGTGAGTGGGGTTGTAGCCAAAGATGTATGGAACATGAACGGCACTATGATCTTATTAGACAAAGGCACTAAGGTGTATGGGAATTATCAAAGCGTGAAAGGTGGCACACCCATTATGACACGCTTAATGATAGTCTTTACTAAAGCCATTACGCCTGATGGGGTGATTATACCTCTAGCAAATGCTCAAGCAGCAGGCATGCTGGGTGAAGCAGGGGTAGATGGCTATGTGAATAATCACTTCATGAAGCGCATAGGCTTTGCTGTGATAGCAAGCGTGGTTAATAGCTTCTTGCAAACTGCGCCTATCATAGCCCTAGATAAACTCATAGTCCTTGGCAAAGGTAGAAGTGAAAGGACACCTGAATTTAATTACGCTTTGGGTCAAGCTATCAATGGCAGTATGCAAAGTTCAGCTCAGATGTCTAATCAAATTCTAGGACAACTGATGAATATCCCCCCAAGTTTTTACAAAAACGAGGGCGATAGTATTAAGATTCTCACAATGGACGATATTGATTTTAGCGGCGTGTATGATGTTAAAATTACCAACAAATCTGTGGTAGATGAAATTATCAAACAAAGCACCAAAACTTTGTCTAGAGAACATGAAGAAATCACCACAAGCCCCAAAGGTGGCAATTGATTCAAGAGAAAGGATAAAATATATTCATGTTATTAAACTCGGTTCTTTACAAAATAAAAGACAAAACCAACTAGGCTCTTCTAGAGGATATAGTGGCGGAAAAAACCAAACAAAAACAATGAAAGGAAACAGCAATGGAACTAGGTTTCAATGAAACAGAAAGACAAAAGATCTTAGACAGCAACAGCTCTCTTATAAGAAATGCGAATGAAGTAAGGGATAAGTTTATTCAAAATTACGCCACTTCTTTAAAAGATAGCAACGATCCACAAGATTTTTTGAGAAAGGTTCAAGAGTTAAGAATCAATATGCAAAAGAATTTTATTAGTTTTGATACTTATTACAACTATTTGAACAACCTTGTGTTAGCCAGTTACAATCGTTGCAAACAAGAAAAGACTTTTGCAGAAAGCACGATCAAAAATGAACTAACGCTTGGAGAGTTTGTTGCAGAAATTTCTGACAACTTCAATAATTTCATGTGTGATGAAGTGGCAAGAATTTCAGACCTAGTGGCTTCTTATCTGCCAAGAGAGTATTTACCGCCATTCATAGATGGCAATATGATGGGCGTGGCGTTTCAGATTCTAGGGATAGATGATTTTGGGAAAAAGCTCAATGAGATTGTCCAAGATATAGGGACTAAATATATCATTTTGAGCAAAAATAAGACTTATCTCACTTCTTTAGAAAGAGCTAAATTGATAACCCAATTAAAATTAAATTTGGAATAAGAACATGACTGAAGACAGATTGAGTGCAGAAGATAAAAAATTTCTAGAAGTAGAAAGAGCTTTAAAAGAAGCGGCATTAAATCCTCTAAGGCATGCTACTGAAGAACTTTTTGGTGATTTTTTAAAAATGGAAAATATCACTGAGATTTGTTACAATGGGAACAAGGTTGTATGGGTTTTAAAAAATAATGGCGAATGGCAACCATTTGATGTGAGAGACAGGAAAGCCTTTAGTTTGTCTCGTTTAATGCATTTTGCTCGGTGTTGTGCAAGTTTTAAGAAAAAAACAATAGACAACTATGAAAATCCTATTTTGAGCAGCAATTTAGCGAATGGTGAAAGGGTGCAGATTGTCCTTTCCCCTGTTACAGTTAATGATGAAACCATTTCCATATCCATAAGGATACCTAGCAAAACAACCTATCCTCATAGCTTCTTTGAGGAGCAGGGTTTTTATAATCTACTAGACAACAAAGAACAAGCGATCAGTGCGATTAAAGATGGTATTGCTATTGGTAAAAATGTGATTGTTTGTGGTGGCACAGGAAGCGGTAAAACGACTTATATCAAAAGCATCATGGAGTTTATTCCCAAAGAAGAAAGGATCATATCCATTGAAGACACCGAAGAGATTGTATTCAAACACCACAAGAACTACACGCAGCTTTTTTTTGGTGGGAATATCACCTCTGCTGATTGCTTAAAGTCATGTTTGAGAATGCGGTCTGATAGAATCATTTTAGGGGAACTCAGAAGCAGTGAGGCATACGATTTTTATAATGTGCTTTGTAGCGGTCATAAAGGCACACTAACCACTCTGCATGCAGGGAGCAGTGAAGAGGCGTTTATCCGTTTAGCCAACATGAGTTCATCTAATAGTGCAGCAAGGAATATCAAGTTTGAAAGTCTTATTGAGGGCTTTAAAGATTTAATTGATATGATTGTCCATATCAACTACCACAAACAGTGTGATGAATTTTATATCAAACATAGGTAGTAGGAACAATGGAAGACTTTTTGTATAACACCTTATACTTCATAGAGGATTATAAGTTGGTTGTTATTTTTAGTTTCATAGGGTTAATAGCGTTATTTTTCCTCTACAAATTCATAAAAACTCAAAAAAAGGTTTTTAAGGATAAAGCTAACCAGCCTCAAAAGAAAAAAAGCTTTAAAGAAATCATTATAGATGGGCTGAAAGAAAGGGTTAAAACCTTTGGCTTTTGGTTGCAAGCGATACTATTACTATCCTATTCTTTTATCACATCAGGGTTATTTTTCTTGATTCTCTTAGGTAATTTTTATGATGATAATAGATTGCCTGAGAGCGATGATGATCTTTTTGATATATGGATCTATGCGATACAAGATTTTCCTGCATACTATTTTAAGGCGCTTTGTTTTAGTTCACTCAAGATTTATGGGTTTAATATATCCTTAGTCGTATATAGTTCTATTTTATGCTCTTATATCTTCATTACCTTTTTTGTGTGGTTCTTAAAATACTTAACTCGGACTAGAGACATAGGAGCGAATAAAAAAGTTGATGATCTCTTTGGTAGCGCGAGTTGGGAAACTGAAGAAAAGATGATCAAAGCTAAACTTATCACACCCAATAATAAAAAACGAGCCTTTGACAAACGAGAGGTTATTGTAGGTAGGCGTGGTTTAGGGGATTTTATCGCTTACGCAGGACAGGCGTTCATTGGCTTGATTGCTCCTACTAGAAGCGGTAAAGGTGTGGGTTTCATCATGCCCAATATGATCAATTATCCTCAAAATATCGTTGTGTTTGACCCTAAGGCTGACACTATGGAAACTTGTGGAAAAATCAGAGAAAAACGCTTCAACCAAAAAGTGTTCATCTATGAACCTTTCTCCTTAAAAACACACCGATTTAATCCTTTCGCTTATGTGGATTTTGGTAATGATGTGGTTTTGACTGAAGACATACTCTCTCAAATTGACACACGCCTAAAAGGGCATGGGATGGTGGCTAGTGGAGGGGATTTTTCCACTCAAATCTTTGGATTGGCAAAGCTCGTGTTCCCTGAAAGACCTAATGAAAAAGATCCTTTTTTTAGCAATCAAGCGCGAAATCTTTTTGTCATCAATTGCAATATTTATAGGGATCTCATGTGGACTAAAAAGGGGCTTGAGTTTGTCAAAAGAAAAAAAATCATCATGCCTGAAACCCCTACGATGTTTTTCATAGGTTCTATGGCAAGCGGGATCAACTTGATTGATGAAGACACAAACATGGAAAAAGTCGTGTCTTTAATGGAATTTTTTGGAGGTGAAGAAGATAAGAGTGGCGACAATCTAAGAGCGCTTAGTCCTGCCACTAGAAACATGTGGAATAACTTCAAGACAATGGGTGGCGCTAGAGAAACTTATAGCTCTGTTCAAGGGGTATACACTTCAGCTTTTGCGCCTTATAATAACGCCATGATCAGGAATTTCACGAGTGCTAATGATTTTGATTTTAGGCGTTTAAGGATCGATGCAGTGAGTATTGGTGTGATCGCTAATCCTAAAGAAAGCACTATTGTTGGACCGATATTAGAGCTGTTTTTCAATGTGATGATTTATAGCAATTTGATTCTACCAATCCATGATCCACAATGCAAAAGAAGTTGCTTGATGCTCATGGATGAATTTACGCTCTGTGGCTATTTAGAAACCTTTGTTAAAGCGGTAGGGATTATGGCAGAATACAACATGCGCCCCGCTTTTGTGTTTCAAAGTAAGGCGCAACTAGAGAATGACCCCCCACTTGGTTATGGTAGGAATGGCGCTAAGACTATTTTAGACAACCTTTCTTTGAATATGTATTATGGGATCAACAACGATAACTACTATGAACACTTTGAAAAGCTTTCTAAAGTGTTAGGGAAATACACAAGGCAAGATGTGAGTCGGAGCATTGATGACAATACAGGTAAGACCAACACTTCTATCAGCAACAAGGAGCGGTTTTTGATGACCCCTGATGAACTGATGACTATGGGCGATGAACTCATTATTTTAGAGAACACGCTCAAGCCCATCAAATGTCACAAGGCACTTTACTATGATGATCCCTTTTTCACTGATGAACTCATTAAAGTGAGTCCAAGCTTGAGCAAGAAATACAAATTGGGGAAAGTGCCTAATCAAGCAACATTTTATGATGACTTGCAAGCCGCTAAAACCAGAGGCGAATTGAGCTATGATAAATCTTTAGTGCCTGTGGGTTCAAGCGAACTGTGATTTTAATTTCTAATCATTGATTTCGTTTTGGAAATCTTTCAAAATCAGATCAAACGCTTCTTTGCTAAAAAAATAATCTTTGTCTTGCATGAAGCGTTTGAGTTTTCCTATATCTTTAGTGAAATTTTCACTCATCAAAAGCTTGTGTGTTCTTTGATTTGCCAGCCATCGCTCTTATTGGATTGCTGCATGCGCTAGATTAAAATTCATCAATCCATTTTTACAGCACCTATGCCCAGAGAAAATGGCATGAATTGGAAGAATTCTTACGCTATATGTCTTTATAAGGAAAGCAAAAGCCTATTCCAAAAAATAAAAAGACAAAATATCTTAACAAAAAGAAGCAAAATATGTTTTAGAAAAATTAAAAGATAATGATGTAAATGATATTGTTATAAATCAATAAGATAGGAGAAGTATATCATCAAGATTGCTTGTAAAAATTATAAAGATTCAAAATAAGTTAGTTCTAGCATGCTTTATTCGTTGTAACGCACTTGAGAATAAATGCAACGAAACTTCTTCACGTAAGCGCCATTAGGGTTGTGCTTCATTCCCCCATTGTAAGCGCCTATGGTCATTTCTACTAATTGATACACGCTTTTGTTGGGGTGTTTTTGTTTGTAATAATCAAAATTTTCTTTTAAAATTTGTTTGGTTAATTGGATCGCAAAACCCACATCGTTTAGCAATTTGGTTTTGAGAAGCGTTTTAGAGTAGGTAGGGTAGAACTTTTTAGCGGTGTTTAAAGTGATATGAAACATGGAATAAGAAGTGTCTTTAAGAGATTTTTCTCGCTTGTTGTTCAACCCTAGAGAGCTTTCTAATAAAGCGATAGAGATGAGCGTTCTGCACACCACTTCATTATCGCAACCTTTTTGATGGATATGGATAAGATTTTCGTATTGCTTGAAACTAATGGTTACCTTTTGGCATGGATAGGCTAAGGAATTAAGAAGCAAAGTCAGACCAATCCATTTCTCAAACAAAACTTTAACTTACTTTGAATCTTTCAGTAACGCTTTTTGTAACTTCTGCTTGTCGTATTTGAGCTTGTCCTTTAGAGGTGAGAGCAGATTTTGAACACTCTCATAACCACACAGCATTCCCTCTTTATAGGGGTCGTTTTTGATTTTTGCATAGAGGCTAATGCCATTAGCGTAACACAAGCCGTTAGACTTGATATAGTAGCTTTTGATTTCTTCTTCTAAGTTTCTCAAGTCATTAGGGTTGAGAGGTGTTTTTTTGCTGTAAGAATTTTCACTGATCAAAGTCCCCTCATAGCTTCTTTTGATCGTGGTCTCTTTATCCACTAACAACCCATTATAGTTCTCTTTTTCTTTGATAACTCTCATTGTTTCATCAGAATTACTTGTTTTAGGGGAAATAGGCACTTCCACTACTCTAGGTTTCTTAGCATTTTTCTTTTTTAACTCTGCTTCTAAAGCTTTTAGTTTCTTTTGATTTTCTAAGTCTTTGAGCTTGTATTTAGCCAATTCAGCCTCTTGTTTTTCTTTTTCTGCTAAGAGTTTCTTTTCCCTCTCTTCTTCATTGGCTATGAGTTGGGAGTTAGCGATTAGCTCTTCTATGAGCTTCTCTTTGCTGTTTTCAGGAGCGGTTTGAGTGGCATAAGGTGATGGTTGGGCTTCATTGGCGTTTTTTGTCTCTTTTAGTCTATACAAGCTATAAGGAGCAATGATATTGGGTTTTTGAGTAACGCTATCGTTAGTGGGCATAGCTACCATTTCATCTCTTAGGGGCGAACACACTTCATCGTTGGGTCTGCAGATCACATCGTTGGCGTAGTTGAAATACATGCGTTTTTGTTGTTCAAAAAGCTTATTCTCATCAATTGCCGCTCCCTTATCAAGCGTGTGGGCGTTGGGATCGCTTCTTTTTGGCACTCTCAAAAAAGTCGCTTGGGCATAAGGCATGTTCTCATTGATTTTTAGGACAAACTTGGCGTTGCGTTTGTTGAGCGCTTTTAGAATGTTGTAATACCCATTGACTTGTTCTAGTGAGCCTGTGATGATAATGAGATCCGCATAAGTCCCCATCGCTCTTGTTTTGATAATAGGGTTTTCTATGGATAAGTAGTTGTTATAATCCAATAGATCCATAGCGTAGAGATAAGTTTTGTCTTTCAAAGCGCTATTACCAAACCAATCCCCAAAGCTTTTGTCATTCACGTTCAAGGTGTCGTATATATCAAAAAGCGCTTGAGTTTTTGTGTCATCAACAGAGACATATTGAGGTTTCTTGTGATCAGGGATCTGTTGGCGCTGTTTAGCTTCTTTTTTGAGTCGTTTAGCCTCTTTCTTGGTCTCTTTAGTTTCTTTAGTGGTCTTAATGACCTTATCGGCTTCACTTATTTCTTTAGCATAAAGAGCGTTGGAGATTAGTAAGCCTATGAGCGATACAGAGATTGCTAGTTTTCTAAACATTGGTTTCCTTTTTTTTCAGAATTGATATAGAGACAAAATTCCATTGCATTTAAGGTAAGCGATGTAGCTGTAAAAAGCTCATTGGGAGTGAATTTTCTGCTAGGAAACTCTAAAAGAACTTTTTCTTCATCAGCCACATTCTTGTTGAAGCAATCATTTTCTGAGTCTTTGTAAATCTTATATAAGTTTTTTTTGAAAGTCTCTTCAAACAAATATTCAGTAGGATAGCTTATATGCCCTTTCATGTATAGTTTTTGGACTAATTCTAATATCTGATTGGGGCTGATTTTTAACAGAGAGATTGCCTTTTTTTGTAGGGTGCTCAAGTTGTAGCCTAGAGACTCCTGAAAGTTGATCCATACCCCTTGATCCAATTTAGCCCTTAAAAACCCCCTATTGGACAAATTCTCATACTCTTTGTTGTTTTTAGCTTCTTTGATACTTTCTAGCGTTTCTGAAACGACCCCTTTAGATTTCAAACTTGTCTCTAATGCGTTAATGACATTCTCATCAATCTTTTCTTTGGGTTTGATGTTGAACTTATTTGAATCGTCAGTGTGTCTTGAAGCCACTTTTTGCATGATTTCTTTTTGTGCGTGTTCGCAGATAAAAATAGAGAATCCTATGATATTAGAAGTCTTTAGAGAAAAAGAATTTATAGGTTGCTTGTGTAGGTCATGCAGTGAGTAATAAACCACTAGAACACCTAAATTTTTGAAATTTTCTCTCATTCTTTCTTCAGTCAAAATCGTTGTTTTGCCTCAATCTTTAGTCTCTTTAGCTTCAGTTGGTCCGTTGGTAACGCTTGTTGCTTGAGATTTTTGGGTTTCGTTATTGACAGTTGTTGCCGCTTTAGGTTGTTTTTTGGACAATTTTTCAACTAATTTCACTAAGTTGATATTAGAAAAAGACAAAAAGATTCCTATTGCGACAAAGATTATCCCAACAATCCCCATAGCACCGCTCAAGACACAACATAAAACCCCTGCTCCAATGAGACCTAATGCATCATAACGCTTATCAGCCAAACTGTTTTTGAAAAAATTTACAAAAGCGTTTGGTTTCTTTGTTTCATGGGTTGTTTCAGTTGTATTGATTGTGTCAGCCATAGTGTTACCTCCATAAGGTATATTCTCAATTTGTTACTATGAAACAAATTCATGTTATTATAGCAAAAAATATGAAACCATCTCCCTATTGCTTGTCGCCATTATGCTGTTGTTTGTAGTCTAAAAAGAGATGATTTGATAGAATGAAGCGTTTAAGTTAGATCGATTAAGCTTGCTGCTATCCATTCAAATTGCTTTGAAAGTTCGCTTGTGATCTGGCTAGAAAAACAAGCTAAAGAATGGCTCAAATTGTAAAAGGATCTGACATGTTTGAAGATTTTTATCGCACTACCCTCTCTTTTTTAAAACCTTTCTTGCTTTTATTGGGTTTATTGTTGCCGTTTTCACTTTGTATAGCTGATGAATATATTAGCATCAGTGATGATTGGGATGAAAGGGCGCGAAATCAATGGGATGAAATTGCGCGAAATCATAAGACATATTATTTTGAAAATGGTTTAGACCATTTTAATCAAAGCCAATACAAACAAGCCTTTAAAGATTTTAAATTGGCGCAAGAATACAGCATTGGGCTTGGCAGCGTTTATTTAGCCAAAATGTATTTGGAGGGAAAGGGCGTGAAAGTGGATTACAAAAAAGCGCAATTCTATGCACAAAACGCTATCAAAGGGTATGGGAGCGGGTTGTTAGGGGGTGCTTTAATTTTAGGATACATGCAAGCAGAAGGCTTAGGGATGAAAAAGGATTTGAAACAAGCGCTCAAGACTTACAGGCATGTGGTTCGCATATTTTCTAATAAAAGCACAAATTATTTTGCTAACAATTTTAGATTACCAAACCTTGTGTTCACTAGTATGCTTATTGGATCGCGATTCATTGATCTTTCAGGTTTGAGCGCGAATCCTATAAAATTTGGAAAGAAGTTTGGAATACTTGTTAAGAAATCCACTCAAATCAAAGATAAGACACTTCTTTGGGAAGATATTGCTGAAATTTCAAGCAATATTACTTTACTCAAACAACAAATGGGGGAAATCCTTTACAGAATTGGGATCGCTTATAAAGAAGGGCTTGGCACTAAAAAGAAAAAAGAGAAGGCTAAAAAATTCCTACAAAAATCCGCAGAATTTGGCTATGAAAAAGCCATGGAAGCTCTGTAGTTTTTAATCAAACTTGTATCAAAGCTTTAAGGATTAGAAAAATCCGCTTAGATTACCCTCATTAAAACAAAGCCTTATTTTTCTTATTTTTCCATTATAATAGACACTTGATTGTTTTCAATTTCTATATAGAGTTCTTTTTGAGAATTAGAGCTATAAGAGAGCTTGTTATGCTGGTAGGCTTTGTAATCTTGGTCAAACACCACATAAAACAAGCGTTTGTTTTGAGAGTTGGGGTAAGGGATCACATTGATAGAAGAAAAAGCGATATTCTTTTTTTCATTTTTTGCAAACACCCTTTTTTTATACTCTTTAAAAGCGTTGAATTTCATGCCGTCATAGCGAGTGAAATTGGGGTTATAAAAACGCATGTAGCGTTCAAAATCGCCCCTAGCCCAGGCTTCTTTCCATTGAAAAAGGGAGCTTAAAATCATGCTCAATTCTTCTTTAGTGCTGGGGGAAAACTTGTCTTCATAAGTGATAAGGAACGCTTTTTCGCCTTTCAACACTTTGTCATAAGAGCTTAAAAGCGGGTTTTCAATCGCAATACAGCCCTTGGTGTTCAATTCATTCCGATCGCCATTTAAAGGCATTCCATGCACCCAAATGCCATGCCCGGTGCGTTTTTTCAAGGTATCATACAAATTAGGGTAATTCGTTACAAAAGCCAAAACGCCATAATATTGATCCAAGCGCTCTAATTTCTGCGTGATACGATACACTCCAATGGGCGTGGTAAAATCGCCCTCTAAAGTTTTATCGCCCTTTTTAGAGCCTACAAGGGCTTTAGAGCTGTTGATTTTTTTAAGCATGTTATTTTCTATCTCATAAAACTCCAAACTGGGCTTGGATTTATCCGCCACAAATAAAAACTGCTTGTTTTGATAATAGCCAAAATCCGTGTCCTTGTTTTGAAGCTCTTCTGCCCAAAAAGACTTATCCGCTAAATAAGAATCCAGCTTTTGACCCACCACTTCCAAGCCTTGTTTTTGATAAAGGTGCATGATTTCTAACAAACGATCACTAGCATTCAAGCCCACAAACCCCATTAACAAAGCCGATAATATTTTTTTCAATCCCTATTCCTTTGATGGGTATAACCCAGTTTTTGCAAGCTCTTTTCTTCCTTGCTCCATGATTTTTGAGCGATCACTTGCAAGTTTAAAAAAACCTTTTTTTCGCCCACTTCTTGCATTTTTAATCGTGCGTTAGTCCCGATACGTTTGATATTCACCCCGTTTTTGCCTATCACGATTTTTTTTTGGCTTTCTTTTTCTACGATAATATGTGCATACACCTTGTCTATGCGTTCTTCTTCTATAAATTTATCAATCATCACATCGCTTTCATAAGGGATTTCATCGCTCAAAAAATCAAACAAACTCTCCCTAATGATTTCCTTATAAATATCGCGCATTTTTTCATCGCTCATCAAATCCTTTTCAAAAAGCCATGCGCTAGGGCTTAAATGCTTGCTGATGCATTCTAAAAGCGCGTTTAAATTTTGAGATTTTTTCGCGCTCAAAGGCACTAGAGCTAAAAATTGCGATGAATATTTTTGATACTCTTGTAATTTTTGCAAAACTTGCTTATGCGTAGTCATATCAATCTTACTCAAAGCCAAGATATGGGGTTTTTGGCACAAATTTAAAAACTCTTCATAGCCTTTTAAATCATCATGCACAGAAGCTAAAAAAACACACAATTCAGCATCGCCCATCGCTTTTAAAGCCTGTGAGAGCATGCATTGGTTGAGTAATTTTTCTTGATGATGGAGCCCTGGCGTGTCTAAAAAAATGATTTGGCTCTCATACCCTTCTTTATCTTTGAAAGGCACGATGCATTTCATCAATTTTCTTGTCGCATTAGCCTTATGCGAAACGAGGGCTAAATGAGCGTTTAATAAAGTGTTTAAAAGAGTGCTTTTTCCAGCGTTTGGTTTGCCTATAAGAGCTACAAAGCCCGCCTTAGTTTTCATTATAAAATATACTTCACTAAATTTTCATCAGCCACTAAATCCTCTAGCTTGGATTGAACCAACTCTTTAGTGATAGTAACCTTTTGCCCCGAATAATCCTCCGCTTCAAAACTAATGTCTTCTAGCACTTTTTCAATGGTGGTGTGCAACCTTCTAGCGCCTATATCTTCGCTTTTTTGATTGGCGTTATAAGAAAGTTTGGCTAACTCTTTGATCGCATCGTCTTCAAACGCAATTCCTACGCCCTCCACTTTTAAAAGGGCTTGGTATTGCTTGATGATAGAGTTTTTAGTTTGGGTTAAAATCATATACATGATTTCTTCGGTTAAATTCTCCAACTCCACCCTTAAAGGGAAACGCCCCTGTAATTCAGGGATCAAATCGCTTGGTTTAGAAAGATGAAACGCCCCGGCTGCAATGAATAGAATATGCTCTGTTTTAATAGAACCATACTTCGTATTCACCACACTCCCCTCTACAATCGGCAACAAATCCCTTTGAACCCCCTCTTTACTGGGATCTTGACGGCTTCCTTCTTTAGAGCTGACAGCGATTTTATCAATTTCATCAATAAAAATCACCCCTGAACTTTCCGCGCGCTTCAAGCCTTCCATTTTAATGGCTTCGCCATCTAAAAGCGTGTCGCTAATTTCTGTCTTTAGGGCTTCTTTAGCCTCTTTAACGCTTAAAGTTTTTTTGACTTTATCCTGTTCTTTATGGAAAACTTTAATCAAGTTTTCTTGAACCCTTAAAATTTCAGGCGGCACATTGGAATCAATCTCTATGCTTTTTTTACGCACTTCAATTTCAATTTCTCTACTATCCAACTCGCCTTGTGCGATTCTTTGTTGCATTTTTAAAAGGCTGTTAGCGTATTCTTGTTTTTTTTCTTCGCTCACGCCACTAGGCAAGGGGGGTAGGAGTTTTTTAGCGATTTTTTCTATAACCGCTTCTTCAATCTTGTCTTTTAATTTTTCTTTATGCTCATTTTCCACTAAAAGCACGCTGTTATTAACTAAATCCCTTACCATAGACTCCACATCACGCCCCACAAAACCCACTTCTGTGTATTTGCTCGCTTCCACTTTCACAAAGGGGAGTTCCATGATTTTTGCTATTCTTCTTGCAATTTCCGTTTTACCCACGCCAGTAGAACCAATCATTAAAATGTTTTTAGGCGTGATTTCTTCTTGTAAGGATTTTTCCAGTTGCAAACGCCTGTAACGATTCCTAAAAGCGATAGCGATAGACTTTTTAGCTTCCTTTTGCCCAATGATGTATTCATCTAAATAAGCGACAATTTCTCTTGGGGTCATATTCAATTTAGACATTAAAGCTCCAAAATTTTAATATTCGTGTTCGTGTAAATGCAAAGATCCCCTGCGATTTTTAAGGACTCTTCTACAAGTTTTCTAGGCTCTAAATGAGCGAAATGATCTAAAGCCCTAGCCGCGCTTAAGGCGTAATTCCCCCCACTCCCAATAGCAGCGATCTTATTGTCTTCAGCCTCTAAAACATCGCCCGTGCCGCTCAAAATGAAAATGTGATCCAAATTTAAAACGATCATCATCGCCTCTAGTCGGCGTAAATACTTGTCTTTGCGCCATTCTTTGCTGAAATCCACCACGCTTTTAAACAAATCCCCTTTTTTGCTTTCTAAAATGCGTTCAAACATATCAAACAAACTAAAAGCGTCCGCGGTGCTCCCGGCAAATCCGCTTAAAACCTGGTTGTGATACAAGCTTCTGATTTTTGTCGCATTGGCTTTGACCACGCAATTACCCAAAGTTACCTGCCCATCGCCTCCAATGAGCGCAAACTTCTTGCCCTCCATCTCCCCTCTATAGCCTAGGATCGTCGTCGCTTCAAACATTTTCTACTCAGCCACCACATCAATTTTAAACGCGCCCACAACCCCCGATCCAAGCTTGACTTCAATCTCATAAATCCCTGTGCTTTTAATCGGGTGTTTGAGTTCAATGTCTTTTTTATCTAAATTTAAACTCGCATGCTGTTCTTTCAAACGCTCCGTGATCTCTTCTTTCGTGATCGCTCCAAATAAAGAGCCGTTCGCGCCAACTTTTTTGTGGATAGTCAGCGTGATGGTTTGTAAGGTTTCTACCATTTGCAATTTTTGCGCCTTTTCTAGGGCTTCTTTTTGTGCTTTCTTTTTAACTTCGGCTTTGTATTTATTGATCACTTCGTTAGTGGCGAGTTTGGCTTTTTGGTTAGCGATTAAAAAGTTATTCCCATAGCCATCTTTAACCTCACACACTTCACCCGCTTTGCCTAAATTTTTCACATCTTCTAGTAATAGAACTTTCATCATATCCCCTTTAAGTTGTAAGTAATTTGTAATTATACTCTTTATTTTAATAAGTTGGGTTTTTATTGCCTATTCTTACCACCCATCTGTTTTTCTAAAGCCTGTTTGATCAACCCCAAACAATAAGGGATATTCTCTTTTGTTTCTAACTTCACTTCCATGTCTCCAAAGCATGGACAACCGATATTAGAAACATCTCTGATTTTTAGTTTTTCCTTTATTTCATCTTGCAATTCATTCAATTTCATTTTTAAATACAATTTTAAGCCTTTTTCTTGCACAACAATATCCACAAAATTTATTTTAAAAAACTTATAAGCTATATATTTTTGATTAAATTTTTCGGTTACTCTTTCATCAAGAGCTTTAATCTCTTTGCTTAAAATATCAAACAATTCCCTTGAATCAGAGCTAAACTTATAAGAGCTTAAATCATAAGCCTTTTTTTCTCTTTTTCCTTTCTTGGGTTTATCTTCCTCTAATGTTTCTGCCTCTAGATTGGGGTAAGTCCAAATCTTTAAAGCCCAATCCGCTAAATCACTAGCCCTTTTTTCAATCTCTTTTTCGCCAAAAGATTCCAAATCTTTTAAACTTTGATTGAGTCTCAACGGGCTTTGTTTGAAGCCCTTCTCCATATCTCTTTTTTCTTGGAAAGAATTGTTACTATACTTCTCGTTATAACCGGTTAGAGTGAGATTCCCTATTGTGTGGAGGTATTTATCGTGTATTGCTTGAAAATTTCCACCCAAATCCCTTTCCCATTCTAAATTAAGGGTTTGAGGCATGATGTGCTCAATAGTGCATTTTTGAGTATCGACCGGCTCTTTTGTATTAAAATTTTCTAGCCTTTCAAGAAAGTATTCCCTTTTTTTAAAATTATAAAAATCTATCGTAATAAAAAGATCTTTAAACTCGTCATTGTTTGGAAATCTTTGCTTCCCTTTTAGCGACCCAAAATGCTTCTCTACGCTTTTAAGGTATTGCTTCTTATCAATCTTTTTTGTAAAAGAGGGAAAGATTTTATTGAGACCATTTAATCCAAACCCACACACCGTCCTTCTGCAAATATAGCTCTCTGTTAAAGCGATAATAGAGATAAAATCCTGACTGGATAAAACGCTATCTTTATAATCGCTATAAAGCTCCAATAATAGCGGATACACCACATCCATTTCCAAATCTACAAGAAAACTTAAAGCCTTGTTTAAATCTTTATCGGCTTCTTTTTTGAATACGATCCGGCAAAAATACCCACAGTATTTTTGTAAATCTTTTAATAAATTCTCTATTTCTATCCCATTTTTTTGCCGGTAATCCTTGAAAGCTTCATAAACTTTATTGATATTGGGGATTTCTCTTGTTTTGATCGTGAGATAATGCCGGACAAACTGATTAAACAATGTTTCATTTTGTTTAAAATCCTCCTCCATAGCCCTCCAATATTGATTATAAAAGCCTTCTTGCTTTTCAACCTCCGTTTCCATTACGATATAATTTCTGATCAAATCTGTTTGCGTGAGTTCGATACCTTTTGAGTTCATGCTCTCAAAGATGAGCTGGGGGTTTTCATTACCTCTCTCTAAAGAGATCTCAACCACTATGAGTTTTTCTAATCCTTTAAAAATCGTTTCTAGTTTGTTGGTGTTTTTACTGATCCATTCTTCAAATAATTCAAAATTTTCCACTATTTTTAATGAAGGCTCGTTCGGTTTTCTTCTGTCTTTATCAATCAAATAGAGCAAGGTATCTTTATCAGACTCTGAGAGGATGAGTTTAAATCTTTTATCGTCCTTCTCATCGCTGTTGATGAGATAGCGATTCTGGATTTTTAGGGGCGAAAATTTTTCTAAAAATTCATCTTCATCGTTTAAATGATCTCTCAAAGCGGTGAGTAAAAGCGTGATAGTGGTAAGCCTTTGTTGGCCGTCAATGATGAGGAGCTTGTTGTGGTCAGTGGTGTATATGCCATCATGCACAAACACGATAGAGCCAATAAAATGCCCTTTTATTTGATCGTTTCCACCCGTTTTGATAATATCATCCCATAACTGCTTGCATTGTTCCTTTTCCCAACTATACACCCTCTGATAGATGGGAACAACAAATTGTCTTTCTTGACTCTTACCGATAAAGTCTAGCAGTTTCATAGCTTCTGCTTTCATAAATAACACTCCTTAATTTAGCGGATTTTACCGCATGCATCTTAATAAAGCTTGATACAGATTTTACTTTTTTACCCCATAAATGCTATAATCACCCCTATCAATCAAACTCAATTCATAACAATTAAAGGTGGTTAATGGTAGTAAGAACTCAAAATAGTGAAAGCAAGATCAAAGAGTTTTTTGAATTTTGCAAAGAAAATGAAGTGGAATTTGTGGATTTTAGATTCAGCGATATTAAAGGCACTTGGAATCACATCGCTTATTCTTTTGGGGCTTTAACGCATGGCATGCTTAAAGAGGGGATTCCTTTTGATGCGAGTTGTTTTAAAGGCTGGCAAGGCATTGAACACTCCGATATGATTTTAACCCCTGATTTGGTGCGTTATTTCATTGACCCTTTTAGCGCGGATGTGAGTGTGGTCGTGTTTTGCGATGTGTATGATGTGTATAAAAACCAGCCTTATGAAAAATGCCCTAGAAGTATCGCTAAAAAAGCCTTACAACATTTAAAAGATTCAGGTTTGGGCGATGTGGCTTATTTTGGTGCAGAGAGCGAATTTTTCATCTTTGATTCCATTAAGATTAAAGACGCTTCCAATTCCCAATATTATGAAGTAGATAGCGAAGAGGGCGAATGGAATAGGGATAAGAGCTTTGAAAATGGCGTGAATTTTGGGCACAGACCGGGCAAGCAAGGGGGCTATCTGCCTGTGCCGCCAACGGATACGATGATGGATATTCGCACAGAAATTGTGAAAGTCTTAAACCAAGTGGGGTTAGAAACTTTTGTCGTCCATCATGAAGTCGCGCAAGCGCAAGGCGAAGTGGGTGTAAAATTTGGGGATTTAGTGGAAGCCGCTGACAATGTCCAAAAACTCAAATATGTGGTTAAAATGGTCGCTCATTTAAACGGCAAAACCGCCACTTTCATGCCAAAACCTTTATATGGGGATAACGGGAGCGGGATGCACACCCATGTGAGTGTTTGGAAAAACAACGAAAACCTTTTTAGCGGCGAAACTTACAAGGGCTTGAGCGAGTTTGCGTTGCATTTTTTAGGGGGCGTGTTGCGCCACGCTAGAGGGTTAGCCGCTTTCACTAACGCTTCCACTAATTCTTACAAACGCCTGATTCCGGGATATGAAGCCCCATCCATTTTAACTTATTCAGCCAGCAATAGGAGTGCTAGCGTGCGTATCCCTTATGGGATTTCTAAAAATAGCGCTAGGTTTGAATTCAGGTTTCCTGACAGCTCATCAAACCCCTACCTGGCTTTTGGGGCTATTTTAATGGCGGGCATTGATGGCGTTAAAAATAAAATGGATCCCGGCGAAGCGATGGACATTAACCTTTTCAAGCTAACTTTGGACGAAATTAGAGAAAAAGGCATCAAACAAATGCCCCACACTTTAAGGAGATCGTTAGAAGAAATGCTAGCCGATAAGCAGTATTTAAAAGAGGGTCAGGTCTTTAGCGAAGAATTTATCCAGTACTTATCAGTCTCTTAAATTCCATTCTGAAGTGTTCCCATGGGAGAGCAAACCCCATCCTTTTGAATTTATCACCACTTATTCATGCTAAAACAATGAGTGGGTTCACTCTAAAAGTTTAGAATAAGGAAAAAATACCTTGTTCTTAAAAAGAGTGGTTGAAAAAATTGATTTTCTTTGCTTTTTGGTTTTATTTTAATAGGGTATTGATCATAAAATTTAAAAAATAGCTTAAAAGCATTTTTTAAGATAAATGTTAAAAGAGCTTGCGAAAAGCGAGCGATGATTTCTTGTGATACGGTCTTTTGGGGTTAGGGGGTTTAGTTTTGGGGGGGTTAAAAGGGGGAGAATGATTTCAAAATACCCCCTATCTCCTTAAGAATTTTACAATAAAATAAAACCTAAAACTATAAAATAAAGTTTTAAAACAACTTAGCAGAAATCCCCCAACATTTTTAGCGTTTGGAATGAATGCTACTCATTTATAATATCCCCATGCATTCGTATCTACAGCAAGAAGTGTCGGGAGTTACGCCTTTAAAGATGTGATGCGTGAGAAATCGAACGCACTTGGGACGCTCAAGCTCTGTAAAATCCCTAATTATAGGGACACAAAGTGAAAGCCAAACTCTCCCCCAATATCAGCCTAAAAAAGCCTGTGTCTTTAGCGTTTGAGCGCTTCACTATTCTTGAAAAAGCAAAAAATTTGTTTTAATCCTGTGTTTTTTGTGTTTTGAAATTTTTGAAACGCTTGGCTCAACCAACATGAGCCAAAAGAGCCAAAATATTTTTTAAGAAGAAACCCTTAGAGCCTGGTATCGGTTTGATTAGTAAAATAAGGGTTTCCAAAGTCCTTAGGCGTGTAGCATAATTCTTTTTCTATAAAAGCATCTTTAATGCAAGCGACACGCAGAGCGTCAAAGCGAGTCTCAACGCTCGCGCAACCGCCGAGCAAAGATACGCCAACTACCACGCCATTTCTAATGGTTTTCATTTTATATCCTTTTGTTTTAAAATTTTTAATAACTTACATACTTTAATCATGCGTCTATGATAGTTAAGATTTATTATGAAACAAAAAGTAAATGAAACTCAAAACAATCAAAATAACGCCCTAAATCCCAACCAGAAACGCTACCCTTTGTAATCCTTGATAATTTTTGCTATAATAAAGCCCTAACTAAAATTTCTCCTTTTATTTTAGTTAGGCTCCTTGAATTGAAATTGTAGTAGGGTTTACCACACTTGCCTTGTGTTACTAATCACACAAGGCAAGATTAATTCTTGCAAAATAAACTCTTCCAATACAGCTTGATTGTCAGCAATATCCCTTATAGCAGTAAAAGCCCTTTAGTAAGGCTAATAAAGGGCGGTGATTTCATTATAGAAGCGTGCATCTATACAAAAAGAATTAAAACATTCAACCAAACATCTCGTTGATTTCATATTTTTTAGCGGCTTTATCCTTAAGCCACAGAGCCACTTCTAAAGCCCCTTTAGCAAAAATAGATCGGTTAGTCGCCGTATGGCTAAGCTCTATGTATTCGCCCTCTAAATAAAACCCTATCGTGTGCTTCCCGGCGACATCGCCCCCCCTTAAAGCGGCTATGCCAATGCTTTCTTTAGAGCGCAAACCTCCTCTGTGAGTGATTAGGGCGTTTTTTTCATCATACCCCCTAGCCTTAGCGCAAGTTTCATACAAACTCAACGCCGTGCCGCTCGGGGCGTCTTTTTTGAGATTGTGGTGCGTTTCTATAATTTCAATATCCGCATCTTTTAATTTCAAAGAAGTTAAAAAGGCTAATTGGTTGAGCATTATAATCCCAATAGACATGTTGTGCGCGTGTAAAAGCGGCGCTTTTAAGGCTAATTTTTGCATTTTTTCTAGCGTTTCTTTTTCTAAACCGGTTGTGCCAGAAACTAAAATTTTAGGGCATTCTAAAAGAGCCTCTAGCAAATAATCCACGCCTTTAGGTAAAGAAAAATCAATCACGCATTCGCATGCCCTCACAAACGCTTTTAAATCGTTGGTTACTAAAGGGGCGTGTGAAAAAGAGCTGAAATCCGTTTCGCATTTTTGTCTGACAAACACGCTAGATAGCGCTAATCCCTTATACCCCCCTTTTAATTCTTCTAAAAGCAGTTTCCCTATACGACCGCTCGCTCCATAAACACCGATTTTCATACGCTTTCCTTGCCTTTAAACTTTACAACCCCATTTTAAAAGGGTTTAAAATATTATTGGGATCAAGGGCTTTTTTAATGTTCCTAAAAAGCTCCATTTCACTATGATTAAACGCTAAAGGCATGAATTTAGCTTTAGACAAGCCTATACCATGCTCCCCGCTTAAAGTCCCCTCCAAACTAATAGCGGTCTGAAAAATCTCTTCCATAGCCTTATGGTCTTTTTCTAAATCTTTTTTAGGATCTTCTAGCATGATATTCACATGCACATTGCCATCGCCCGTATGCCCAAAGCAAGGGATTTTAAAGCCGTATTTTTGGCTGATTTTGGCGACTTCTTGCAACAAACTCGGCAAACTCGCCCTAGGAACGGTCACGTCTTCATTCAATTTCTTTTTGCCATAAACGCTAATACTTTGAGAAGCGTTACGCCTTGAAAACCATAAATCCTGCTCTTCTTGTTCGTTTTGAGCGATTTTAAAATCCACGCACCCATTGGCTTTGAAGTGCTTTTCTATCTCATTGAGTTGCCATGCAATCTGCTCTTTTACCACGCCATCCACTTGAGTGATGAGTATCGCTCCAGCGTCTTTGGGTAAGCCTTTAGAAAATCTCTCTTCAACCGCTTTGATGCTCAAATTATCCAAAAATTCCATCGCTACAGGCGTAACGCCACTACTCATTGTCTTATAAACAGCGTTCATGGCGTCTTCAATATGATTAAAAACCCCCATCGCGCTTTGTTTTAGGGGCGGTTTGGCTAAAAGCTTTAAAGTGATTTCAGAAATCACGCCCAAACACCCCTCACTAGCGATCATCAGCCCTGCAACATTAAAGCCGGCGACATCTTTGATCGTTTTTTTGCCTGCCCTTATAATTTCACCATTCGCTAAAACCACCCTTAAAGCCATGACATAATCTTTAGTGATTCCGTATTTAGCCGCGCGCATGCCGCCGGCATTTTCAGCGACATTCCCCCCTAAAGTGCTTTGACTCTCACTCGCTGGATCTGGGGGGTAGAAGAGATTCAATTTTTCCACTTCGTTTTGGAAATGCTTGTTAATCACGCCCGGTTCTACTCTAGCGATTAAATTTTTAGTGTCAATCTCTAAAATCTTATCCAAATGCTTTTCTACGCTTAAAACTAGCCCCCCGCTCACGCTCAACGCCCCCCCTGTAAAACCGCTCCCAGCCCCCCTAGGCACAACGATGATGCGATGCTCGTTGCAGTATTTTAAAATCTGGCTGATTTCTTGCTCATTTTTAGGGAAAATCACACCACTAGGCAAATGCCTTTCTTTGGTAGCGTCATAGCAATAAGCGTTCAAATGCGCTAAATCAGTGAAAAAATCCTCTCCCCCTACTAGGTTTTTAAAATATTTGAGGTGTTGTTGGTCTAACATGTTATTTTTTACCCGCTTCTAGCGCCTTTCTTCGCTCTTCAAGCTCTTTTTCATCTCTTTCTTGATGCTCTTTCGCTCTTTGTTCAAATTCTCTCGCTCTTTGTTCGGCTTTGGCTTTTTTCTTTTCTTCTTTCAAGCGGCGTTTTTCTTCTTTAGAATTTGGTTTTTTCTCTTCTTTAGAAGCGTTGTTCTCTTTAGGAGCGTTTTCTGCACCTTGATTGGCTTTTTTAGGCTCTTTAATGGCTTCTTGCTTGATTTCTTGCTCATTTTCTTTGGCATTGACTTTTTCATTGCCTTTATCCATTCCTAAAGCTTTTCTTCTTTCTTCAGTCTCCCTATCATCTCTTTCATCATGCTCTTTTTCTCTTTCTTCCAATTCCATAGCCTTTTTGGTGGCTTTGGCTTTTTTCCTTTCATCTCTTAAATAGCGCCTTTCTTCTTTAGAATCAAGTTTTCGCTCTGCTTTTTGGTAGTTTTTCTCTTCTAAAGTGGGAGCGTTTTCTGTGCCTTGATTGGCTTTTTTAGGCTCTTTAATGGTCTCTTGCTTGATTTCTCGTTTAATTTCTCTAGAATCAATCCTTTCTTCTTGCTTTTTAATCCTCACTTCTTTGCGTTTTTCTTTTTTCACTAAAGCGTCATAGTAAGCGAAGTAATTTTTAGACTGACTGCCTGAAAAAAGTTTCCCTAGCGTGCCTGCATCAATGCCCTCAACCCTAGAAAAAAACGGCGTAGAAGTTTTAGTAACGCCGATTGTATCCAACTCTCTTTTTTCTAAAATTTCAAAACTCTCACAGCTTAAAATATTGAGCGTGTTCGTGGTTACAATATAAATCACCCCCACGCTATAAACGTTGCACGCTTTTCTTAAATTAGCGATTTTTGGGTCAAACCCATTCAAAAAAGTAACCAACAAATCAGAGCTAATAAAATTAATATCGGTGTTAGTCGCTCTGATTTGCTCATAGAGTTCATCATTAGGAGCGATTAAAAACGCTTGGTTGTTGAATTGCCTAAAATAGACTAAATCGCCCTTTCTAGCGACCATTCTTGGAGTGGGTAAATGCCTTTGTTTCATAGACTCAAACGCTCTGAATTTAGCCGTTGCGACTCCATTTTCAACGGCAATAATGACCACTTCAGAATTAACGATTTCATAATCTGAAAGTTTAGTAACGACAAAACCAAACTCCCCCACTTGCAAATCATGAGCCGGAAAACGAATGATTTTTTTAGGCAAATCCACAAATTCTATACTCACTCTTAAGGGTTCTTGCCAAGAGGCTGATTGCAAGCTTATAAAACTCATTAGAAGAAGTCCTATCAAAAGCCTTAACATAAAATTCCTTTTAAACATTTTTAAACTTTTTTAAATGCCATAAAATGGCTAAAGACAATCCGGTAGTTTTAGCGTATTGAAAATCCATTATAAAATCAAAAGCTTTTGATCGCTCTAAAAACAGCACTTCAATCTTTTCGGCATCAATCCCCCCACCCTTTGAAACCCTCAAATTCTTATGCACTTCAGCGTAATAGAGCGTTTGCAAACTCCCACTCAACCCGGTCGCGCTATAAAATTGGCTTATGGTTTCTAAATTTTTAGGGCTAATTTGATAACCGCATTCTTCTAGCGCTTCTTCGCAAGCGATTTCTTCTAAACTCTTATTGGCTTTATCCACAAGCCCCGCACACAATTCATAAGTGTATCCGTCAATCTCATGCTTAAAATGAAAATTACGTGCATAAATGGCTGGGCGGAATTGTTTCACAATCACAAAGCAATCGGATTCTTTTTCATAGAGTAAAACCGCCACGCTGTCTAAAGACTTAATAATATCCCATGTTTTCTTAGTATTCTCTTCATTATAATGCATGCGTTTTAATTCTATGAAATTAGAGCTAGAACAAGGCTCTAAATACACATTGGAATCGTCTATTAAAGATTTTTGATTGAAAGCATTCTTAAAATAAGACATTAAAAACCCTCTAAAAGATAAAATGAATTTTTTTCAAAAGAATGGGTTTTAAAAAGTTCTTCTAATTTTTGCTTAGAATGCTGAGCTTTTTCTAAAAAAACCTCTCTTTGCTTGCCGTGTAATTTGCTTTTAGCGGTGCGGATATAGCCTAAAGGATTAATGGGGCGGGAGTTTTTATACACGCCAAAATGCAAATGCGGCTCGGTGCTTAAACCCGTGCTCCCCACTCTTCCTATGATTTGCCCTTTTTTAACGAACGAGCCTTTTTTCAATCCGTTAGCAAACGCACTCATGTGAGCATACACCAAGCGCAATTCGTTCAAATGGATTTCAACTACTTTCCCATACCCCACCTTAACCCCTATAAAACCCACACTACCATCTGAAGCAGAATGGATCAAACTGCCATGTTTAGCCGCATAATCCACGCCGTAATGAGTCCGTCTAACTTTTAAGACAGGATGGAACCTCCCATAAGAAAAAGGCGAAGAAATGCGGGTGTATTTCACCGGGGTTTCTAATAAAAACCCTGCCACTTCTTGCGCTTTTGAATCGTAATAACGCCCGTTTGAATGGGAAAAAAGATAGTATTGGTGCAAACGAGAGCTAATCATGGCTATTTTAATGGTTGGTTGATCAAACGCTTGCCCCACACGATAATCCCTTGTATAAACGATAGCGATTTTATCGTTTTTTGCCAGGCGTTTAAAAGGCACGCTTTTTTTATACGCGTTCATCAATTGGTTAGCTAAAAGGGGGTCATTGGTGGCTTTGACAATATCTTGATAGGGCGAAGTTTGTAAAGAAAGAAGCAAAGTTTTTTCTTTACGAGTGAAGATAATGGGGATAAAATCTAAAAAATAATCCTCCCCTTTTTTGTAAATATGGATTTGTAAATCCTGGCTTATAGGGATAAGGGCTTGAATGAGCGTGTTGTTAGCATCTCTTAAGGTGTAGTAGGTAACATTGCTTTGGATTTCAGCGCTCAATTCTTTATCTTGAGAGCTCAGGTTGTAGTAGAGTTTTTGGGGGATATGGTTTTTTTCTAAAAACCCTAACAGCGTGAGCTTATCCCACACAAGCCTTTCGCCCACCAATAAAGTTTGCTTTTTAGCCATTCCATCGGCTTTTAAAAACACCCCATGGGATAAATGGAATAAAAAAGCAACCATTAAAGAATAGATAAAATTTAAAATAATTTTCTTATGAAAAAATACCATGCAGTCGTTTAATGCCTTCAATCAAATCTGTATTTTATTAGTATAACATAAGCCATTAAAGAAAAACGATACAAGTTTAAAGCCTAACCTTGTTTTTATAGCTTTATGAAGCGCGTTTTATTGATGCATGGTGGTTTCTCATAAATGGTTTTATCCCGTCTTATAGCGTTGGATATTCATTCCCTTTCTAACAATCCGTATCATTGTTAATTTTGAAGTATTTTTTCTAAAATCTTTAACACATCGTTATGGTGCACTTGGCTTAAAAGTCCAAAAATTTTAAGCATTTCTAAAAACACAAGAGCGTTGGTTTTATTGATGGTTAAAAGAGCATGTTCTTTGAGTGCAGCCGTTCTATTTAATAAGGGAGTAGCGGTTTTTAATTCCAAAATAGAAAAGCAAAAATACAGCATGGGTTTTAGAGCCGTATTGTTGCTCTCTAATAACGATTTCGCTCAACTGATTATCATTAAAAGAATGAATGAGTAAAGGATAAGAGATGCGTGAGAGTTCAAAATCCATGCCACCAAATTGATGTAATCTAAATCTTTCTCTTGTAATCATAAAATTATCTTCTATAAATTGTTTTTGTTTTTCTAAATATTTTAAAGTATTTTCTAAATTTTCTAAACTGATTAAATTTAATTGCTTAGCGTAATAGATTATCTCACTCAATTCATAAAGAGTCTTTACTTTATTATTAGCCCCTAAAAAATGATATTTTTCATCTTTTAAAGTAGTGAGTTTAAATTTTTCTTTATCTTTAATGGGGACATCATAACCGATTTGCCACTCTACATAATGCTTTAAGCTAAAAGGGATTTTTCTGGTCGCTGTTGAAATGCCATAATCGCTAAAGGCATGCCTGATTTTCACACGCGCTTTGCCTGAAATTGAAGTTAAAGGAACAGAAACCTCAATCGCTTTTTTATTATTATCAATCTTAATCAAACTCACAAGGGTGTCCTTGAAACAATTTTTTAAAATATTCTAAACGCGCTCGTTTATCTTTTAAAAAAGCGTCTTTAATTTCTAAAAAAGCGAAATGATCAATGATAATATCCAAATTACCAAAATAATAAGGGATTTTAGGGGCGATCTCCTTAAAATAATGGATGTATTGGTAATAAATCAATTTATCTTGACTGATACGCACCGCATTAGCGCTTGGCGCGTTTAAAAAAGTTTTGTTGCGTTTGAGAGCGTTAATGTCTCGCATAGGGAAAAAATAGCCCACGCATGCCCCAACCTTTTTAGCGTTAGGGTATTTATCCACATAATTGGCTATATAGTCAAAATCGTTTAAACATAGCTTCGTATCGCAATCAGTTGGAAAAATAAAACGCCTAATATCTGCATAGTCCATTCGCCCTCGCTCATATAAAGCTATCACAATAGGAAATTCGTTACTTTTAGTGAAAGATTTAGAAGAAACAATTAAAGCGTCTAAAAGCCTGTAATGATCCTTAAATAGCTTTAATTGCTTAAAATTAGCTTCTTTGATAAGGTAAGATAAAGGGTGTAACACGCAAATAAACGCTGGCTTTAAAATTGCAAAAGATTTTAAAAAACTTATCCCTAAATCCCTAGATTTCAAATCGTTGTCTATCTCAAAGATGAAATCTTTATTTTTAATATCTTGTTTGATAAAGGAAGTTCTATCGTTATAGGGGGGATTGCCCACGATGATTAAAGGCTCATCTTGGCTAATGCCATAATTTTCTCTTTTAGGATTGGCTAGAGCGTTTATTATTAAAGCACCACACTTGGGGTCAATATCCGCTCCTATTTTTTTAGGGTGTTTGAGTTTTAAAAACTCTCTATTACCACATGCGGTGTCTAAAAGCGTGTAGTTTTCAATACCAACATGCTTTTTTAAAAGCTTGTAAGCATAATCCACTAAATAAGGGGGCGTGTAGTAAGCCCCTAAATTCACGCTCTCTTGTTTGGTTAAATGTTTGGGAGTGGCGATTAAAATCCCTTACACATCTAGTTGTTTCACATCTTTAGCATGCGCTTGGATAAAGGCTCTTCTAGGCTCTACTTCATCGCCCATGCAAAGCGAAAAGACTGCATCGGTTTTTTCCAAATCTTCAATTTTGAGTTTGATCAAGCTGCGGTTTTCTTTATGCATGGTCGTTTCCCACAAATCATTAGGGTTCATCTCGCCTAGCCCCTTATAGCGCTGGATATTCGCTCCCTTTTTAGCGTGGTTTTCCACTTCTTCTAAAAACGCCAAAATATCCTTATTTTCTAAGAAATCTAAATTATACTCCATAAGTTTTTGGTAAGTGTAATGTGCTTCTTCAAACAACACTTCTTTAAAGAGGTTGTCATCTAGGTTAAATTCCACCAAGCCTTTAGGGGTTTGCGCGTGCAAATGCAAGCTTTCTTCAGTAGCAAAAGAGCGTAAGATCTGATAATTCAAGCCCTCTAATTTTTCTAAAATGCTTTTTTCTAAAACTTTCATATCAAGGCTTAAAGCGTCCTTAGTCTCAATCAAAAAGCGTAAAATTTCTAGCAAATTGTAGCGTTTTTCTAATTCCAAAAGCGCGTAGCGGTAATGGCGCGCCACTTTTAACAAATTCATCAAATCGTTCTTGCCAATCCCTTCAATATCCACCGAATTGATGCCATGCTCAATTAAAAAATGATCCAAAGCGACGCCGTCTTTAAGATAAATTTCTGTCTTGCCGCTTCTTGTATTTGTAAAGAGGGGCTTGAGCGATATAAACATGCCCTTGTTCAATCAGTGGGCGTAAATAACGATAGAAAAAAGTCATCAGCAAGGTTTGGATATGGCTCCCATCCACATCAGCATCGGTCATGATAATGATTTTATGATAGCGCAATCTTTCTATATCAAAACTCTCTTGAATGCCGCACCCAAAAGCGGTGATCATGTTTTTAATTTCTTCTGATTTTAGGATCTTTGACAAATGGCTTTTTTCCACATTTAAAATCTTACCCTTTAAAGGCAAGATCGCTTGGAAAACCCTATCGCGCCCTTGTTTAGCGCTCCCTCCCGCGCTATCGCCCTCCACTAAAAAGATTTCACTCTCTAAAGGGTCTTTACTCTGGCAATCGGCTAATTTTCCAGGCAAGGTGCCGACACTCAAATTATCCTTTTTCCTTGTAAGCTCTCTGGCTTTCTTACTGGCTTCTCTGGCTTTTGCAGCTAGTAGGGCTTTATTGGCAATGATTTTGGCTTCGTTGGGGTTTTCTTCTAAAAATTGATGGATTTTATCATAGACTAATTTTGAAACCAACGCGCGCACATACGAACTGCCGAGTTTGGATTTAGTCTGCCCTTCAAATAACGGCTCGCTCATTTTCAAGCTCACAACAGCGATCAAGCCCTCTTTAATGTCTTCAGAAATGGGGCGCGACTCTTTGGTTTTAATGTTATTGTCAATGTATTGTAAAATCGCCTTAGACAAGCCCATTTTAAAGCCCGTCTCATGCGTGCCACCCTCAGAAGTTTTAATGTTATTCACAAAGCTTAAGGTGTTTTCATTGTAATCATCAGCATACGCTAAAGCGACCTCCATAGAAGTGCGCGTTTCTTCATCCATGCTTTTAAACGCAATAATGGGGGTGAGCAATTCTTTTTTAGCGCTGTCTTTAACGAATTGTTTCAAGCCGTCTTCATAGAAATAAGTCTCATGCAGTTGGGTTTTTTCTTCTTTGAAAGAAATTTTTAAGCCATCATTAAGATACGCCATTTCTTTGAAGCGTTTTTGCAAAATACCCGCTTGAAATTCAACAACCTCCATCACGCTTTCATCAGGGAAAAATTCAATAGTCATACCGCTTTCTTTAGCGCTTTTAGTCTTGCCAATGATTTCAAGCTCGCTAATGGGAATACCCTTTTCAAACTCTTGGCGATAGATTTGACCCTCTTTTTTAATGGTCATAATCAAGCGTTTGCTCAAGGCGTTCACAACCGAAACGCCCACGCCATGCAAACCGCCTGAAACTTTATAAGTATCATTATCAAACTTGCCCCCCGCATGCAAAATCGTTAAAACCACGGTGCAAGCGGGGATTTTTTCCGTGGGGTGGATATCTACAGGAATGCCTCGCCCGTTATCTTCTACAATGCATGACCCCCCCTCAGTCAAAGTGATATTGATCGTATCGCAAAAACCCGCCATGCTCTCATCTACAGCGTTATCCACGACTTCATACACCATGTGGTGCAACCCACCCACATTGGTATCGCCAATATACATTCCAGGGCGTTTCCTAACCCCCTCTAAGCCTTTTAAAACCTTAATACTATGGCTCTGGTAATTTTGCATTCAATCGTACTTTTATAGTGTGATTGGCATCATCAAAGTAGAAATTTTAGCGCTCAAGTGGCTTTGCTTTTCATCAAGGGGTTCTTGGATCAAAAAAGGCGAAGAAGGCTCATTGCATTTTAAAACAAATTGCGTTGTCCCTAAAGCGTTTAAGGCTTCAAGGAAAAATTTAGCGTTCACGCCCAAATGAAAGGCTTTTTCAATATCCAAACCTTTTTCAATCTCAACAGAGGTTTTAGCCGTTTCGCTATGCTCAGAATCCAAAGATTCAAACAAAGCGTTGTTTTTTTCTAAAGTGAGTTTAATAGTGGAGCTTAAAGAACTGCATAACTTAATGCTCTCTTTAAATTCTTCCTTGCCTAAAGTGAAAGAAGAAGTGTATTCTTTGGGGAGGATTTTTTGATAATCGGGGTAATTCCCATCAATGAGCTTGGTGAAAAAAGTGTGCGTTTCGTTTTCAATTACCGCTAACATGCCATCGCTTTTAAAACTGAAATTTTCATAAAAAAGCTTAAGGATTTCTAATAAAGCCCTTTTAGGTAAAATACAAGAGATGTCTTCTTCAGTGGAATGGATAGAGATTTTTTCTAACTGCGTGTAAGAAAGTCGTTTGGTGTCCGTGCCTACTACTGAAAGGGTTTGATGTTTTTGATCAAATTGCATTAAAATACCGGCTAATTCCCTTTTATGGCTGGTTTGCTCAATCACAGGGGCGATCTTTTTAAACGCATCTGTTAAAAAGGGGGCATTGACTTCTATACTCACTTTTGGCTCAATAACAGGGAATTCAGGGAACTCATCAGCGTCAAACATGGGGAGTTTGAAAGAGCTTTTATTTTGTTTGATCACCAAGCTGTCATCTTTAGTTTCTAAAATAATATTAGAGTCTTTTAAACATGAGATAATATCCAAAAACTTTTTCCCGTTGATCGTGCCTACGCCCTCTTTATCGCTAGATTGCATAGAAATATAGCTTTTTAGCCCAATATCGGAATCGCTAGCCTTTAAAAAAAGCTTTTCTTTAATGACTTCTAAATGGATGTGTGAAGCGATAGAAGAAGCGTCCTTTTTATCCAAAAAAGCTTGCAAGTAGCGCAAAGCATTTTCTAACTCGTTTTTACTAACACTGATTTTCATAGCTAAATAATCCCCTTGAATTTTTAGTCTTATTATAGCATAAAAGAACGCTTTTTTAAGGGTTTAAGCGTATTCCTACCCCTATACGATTGGAAAAAACATCGTATTCATACAAGCCATCGCCATAGCCGTTAAACCACTGCGCATAAATCCCCACAAAAGGGTTAATGCGGTAGGTATAGCCTAAGCGGAAAGCCCCATGCCAGCGATTATAACGCCAGTATTGCGTGAAAATATCATAAAGTTGCAATTCAAAATGATGGCACCCTCTCCTGTAATCAATTTTAGCGTTACCATACCCCATGTAATCAATCAAATTAGGGTTGGATTGATCATAAGGGACATAGAGTCAATAAGCGACCATGATTTTTAGGCCTCCCTTTTCCCACACCAAACGAAACACAGGGCGTTGCCCCGCGCTCACCGAGCGACACCCTCCCCAGCGCACGTCTTTTTGCCCGTTATAATCTTTAACGATTACAGGCTCTCCTGGAAACTGGTTTTCAGGATTGCCGTCTTTAAAAGGCTGGTAACATTGCGCGCCTCCCACGCCATTAGAAATGTGCTGCCAACCTATCCAAATTTCAGAAAAATTCCCTATTTTACCCCCAAAAGGTTTAAAATTAATAGGATAAACATAGATGAGTTCAGGCATGAAATTCATCATTCGCATGGGAGCGGATTGGGGGTTATTGTAAATTTGAAACCAGTTAGTTTGGGTATAAGCCAAATAAAGCGTGCCTTTAGTCCAAAGAATATGCCTAAATACAGGCACTCTAAAACTAATCTGGAACTTAAATTCATTGCGTTGATAGGGGTTGATATTGGGGTGGTACCATTGAAAAATGGGAGTGAAACTATGATAAAAAGGCAGAAAATAAGTGCCTAGATAATCCATCATGTTTAAATATTTTTTAGCAAAATCCACCCAAGAATGTTCTTTGGGGGCTTTTTGTGGAGGGAGATACCAAGAATTGGACAAATCGTTTTGCGTTTTAATGATATGCAAATCCTGTTTGCGCAAATAGTAGTTATAATCCACCTTAAAATTATCTTGTGAAAATTTTTTGCCTTCTAACTGACAAACTACAAAAATCATAAAGAGCAAAATGCTTTTCATCAAGCATCCTTATTTCACTTAAATTGCAAGATGAAAATCGCTAAAACCACTACAGGCGCGATAAAACGAACGCTAAAATGCCACGCTTTAAAAGCGTTTGCGTTAAAGAAATGCTTCGTGGCTAAAAAAGAGCGCTTTTTATTTAAAATCCATCCTACAAACAAGACTGAAAACAAGCCTCCCAAAGGCATTAAAAATGAAGAAGTGATGAAATCCAGCCACCCAAACACGCTCTTATGAGCAAAACTCAAAAACTTAGCGTATCGTTCATTCATAGAAAGAATGACTAAAACGCCTAAAACATACACAACAACCCCTATCCATAGCGACGCTTGAAGGCGCGAGAAATTAAAACGATTAATGAGATAAAGCGCTAAAGGCTCTATCAAAGAAACCGTAGAAGTGATCCCAGCAAAAACAAGCGCCATAAAGAAAAAGAGCGAAACGATCTGCCCGCTGATTCCCATTTTAGCGAAAGTCAAAGGCAAGGAAATAAAAACAAGCCCTGACTCTTGAGACACGTCTGCATGGTATTCAAACACAAAGGTAAAAATCATCACCCCAGCAATCAAAGAGATTAAAATACCGGGCAAGACAATAAATAGAGAGCTTTTGAATAGATTTTCTTTTTTGGGCGTGAAAGCTGAATAAGTAATAATCGTGCCTACCCCCAAACTCAAAGAAAAGAACATCTGCCCTAAAGCGTCCATCACAACCTTAAAATCAATCTTTTGAATCTCAAAATTAAATAAAAAGCGCAAAGCTTTAGGCATGCTTTCTAAAGTCATCGCATAGATTAAAAGCCCTATGAAAATCACAAACAATAAGGGCATCAGCACGACATTTAATTTTTCAATCCCTTCTTCAATCCCCCTAGAAACAAACCATATTGTCGGCAATAAGCATGCGCTAAAGCCAATAACAGGCAAGATTAAACTGCCATTTTGGAGCATGCTAAATTGCATTTTAGCTTGCTCTAAATCTTTAGGCAAATCAAAAGTTACCACAAAAAGATAGTAAAGCACCCAGCCTAACACCACCGCATAAAAGGATAAAATGAGAGGTCCGCCTAAAATAAAAAAAGAAGTGAAAGGGTAATATTTTTTCCTTTTAGGATCTAAGATTTGATAATTAGAAACAACATCTTTTTTACCCAAATTCCCAATCAGCATTTCCACTAAAAGCATAGCAATGCCTAAACTCAAGGTTAGCACCAGATATAAAAGCACAAACGCACTCCCCCCATTATGACCTACCATATAAGGAAAGCGCCAGATATGCCCTAAACCGATAGAGCTACCCAATGTGGCTAAAATAAAGCCTAATTTAGAAAATTTTCCCATGCCAAATATTTTAATAAATCTTGCTCAACCAAATGGAAAACACAATTAAAGGGGTGATATATTTAAGCAAGAAATACCAAGTTGCAAACAATTTAGAGTCTAAAAAGTGCGTGCTCAAAAGACGCAATTTTTCTTTTTTCAAAACCCAGCCCATAAAAATAAAGGTTGCCATCCCGCCTAAAGGCATGATAATGGTGCTTGAGGCAAAATCCAACCAATCAAAAAGACTTTTTTCAAAGAAAGTGAGATAATCTTTATAATCCTTATGGAGCGAGAAAATCAACACCACGCCTACCACAAAAATTAGCGCTACAAGACCCCAGGTAACCTTAAAACGAGAGTATTGATACTTTTCGGTAAGATACATCACGCTTGGTTCTAATAAAGCCACCGTAGAAGTGATGCCAGCAAAAGCGAGCGCGAGCAAGAAAAGAATTGAAACAAGAATGCCTATCGCTCCCATTTGACCAAAAACCACCGGTAAAGAAGTGAAGATTAACCCTGTGCCTTGTGAGACATTCGCCCCATATTCAAACACAAAAGTGAAAATCATAAGCCCTGCCACAAGAGAAATTAAAATCCCTGATAAAACCACCCAAATCGTGCTTTTAAGCAAATTCTGCGTTTTATCCGTAACCGCAGCATAAGTGATATTAATCCCTAAACCGATGCTTAAAGAAAAGAAAACCTGCCCCAAGGAATAAGTGAACACTTGAGAGGTCAAATCTTTTGGCTTGAAATCAAACATGAAATGGAAAGCTTTAGAAAAAGAATCCATGCTCATCGCATAGAAAAGCAAACCAAAAAAAGTGGCAAAGAGTAAGGGCATTAAGACTAGATTGAGTTTTTCAATCCCTTCTTTAATCCCTCTAGAAACAATCCATCCGGTTATGAATAAAACGCTAAAAAGCCCTATGGATTGTAACCCTATAGACTGCAAAGTTTGAGTAAAAATTTGTTCAGATTCTTGGATATTGTTAGGCAAATTAAAACTAACACTCACCAAATAATAAAGCACCCAGCCTAAAATCGTGCCGTAAAAAGTCAGTATTAATGTACCCAGAAACAAGCAAAAGCCCTGCGTATTTCCAGCGTTTTTTAGGGTTAATGTCAAGCTCTTTAAAAGCCTCTATTACATTTTTTTGAGTATTTTGCCCTAATAGCATTTCAGCGATAAACATCGCCGCGCCAACGCTTAAGGATAAAAATAAAAACAATAAAACAAAAGCACCCCCACCGCTCACCCCAGTCATATAGGGGAAACGCCAAATATGCCCTAAACCTATCGCGCTCCCTAAGTACGCTAAAACAAATCCTAATTTAGAAAAATGATTACCCATATCCTAACTACCAAACTCCTTGTCAATGATTAAAATTAAGGAGCTATGCCCTTAATCGCCCAACTATTGCTGTATTTTTTTGAAAGCTTTAAAAACCCTAAAATTTAAGAAAAAACCCACTTTAAAAATACCTAAAAAATATAGAGCAATGCCCCTAGATTATACTATAGTTAAGTTACATATTGTATAATTTTAAGAAAATTTCATTATTTAAGTAAGGGGAATTAATGCGCTGTAGGGTATATTACGAAGATACCGACTCTGAAGGCGTGGTCTATCATGCGAATTATTTGAAATATTGCGAAAGGGCTAGGAGCGAGTTTTTTTTTAAAAAAAATGTTTTGCCAGAAAATGAAGAAGGCGTGTTTGTCATCCGCTCTATCAAAGCGGATTTTTTTACCCCTGCGAGTTTAGGACAAGTCTTAGAGATAAGAACGCAAATTAAAGAATTAAGAAAGGTTTTTGTGGTGCTTTTTCAAGAAATTTATTGCATCCAAAACGCTTCTTTAGAGCCTATGAAGCCCTTTAAAGTCTTTGCTTCAGAAATCAAGTTTGGCTTTGTCAACCGCTCTACATACAGCCCTATTGCCATTCCTAAATTGTTTAAGGAGCTTCTTAGTGCCGTCTGATTTAGAAAAACCCACCATTATTTACCCTTGTCTTTGGGATTATAGAGTGATTATGACCACTAACAATACAAGCATGTTAAAAGAGCTTTTAGAAACCTACCAACGCCCCTTTAAATTGGAATTCAAAAACACTTCTAAAAACGCTAAATTTTATAGCTTTAATGTTTCTATGGAAGTTTCAAGCGAAGTAGAACGGAATGAGATTTTTCAAAAAATTTCACAATTAGAAGTCGTGGTGCATGCACTTTAGTCTTTTAAAACAAACGCCTTAAATTTTTCACCCCTTTCTTTATACGAAGAAAATTGATCCAAACTGGTAGCGCTGGGTGAAAGCAAAGCGACTTCATTTTGTAATAAAACGCTTTTAATTTCTTGAACCGCTTTTTCTAACTTTAAACAAACTTGACAAGAAACATTAAATTCTAACGCTAAGGCTTGGATGATAGAAGCGCTTGATCCTATGGCATAAAGGCTTATTTTATAGTTTTTAAACTCTTCAAAAAGGGGGGTTAAATTGACCCCTTTAATATCGCCCCCTACAATCAAATGGATTTTTTGGTTTTTAAAGGTTTTTAGGGCTTGTAAGGTGGCATCAATATTCGTGTACTTTGCTGTCATCTACCCACAAACGCCCTTCTTTATCCCTAAATTCTTCCATTTTATGCGAGCCAATTTTAAAAGCGTTCAGTCTTTTAAGGGCGTTTTCTCTATAATCTTGCCATTTTAAATTCTTTATTTTTAAAAATTGCTCATAAACTAAAAGGGCTAAAGCCGCGTCCAATAAAAACGCTCCCTTAAAAAAAAGGGCGTTAGAAGGGATTTTTAAACACTTTAAAATCTCTTCGCTTGTGTCAAAAAAGATTTTTTGCGCTTGCGAGTTTTGAATAATAGGGTGTTCTTTGAATTTTAAAGGGAGGATAGCGAGCGAAGTTTTAGGCATCAACGATAAAACCTTGAGTTTAGCGTTCAAATAATTTTCAAAATTGCAATGCCAAGTCAAATGATCGGCTTCTATATTGATGAGCAAGTAGATTAAAGGGTAAGCCTTATTCGTGTAATGCAAAGAAAAGGAGCTTGTTTCTAACACCCACAAGGGCGATTGCTTTTCAAACAATTCAATCAAGGGCGTGCCGATATTCCCCCCACTCACAGCCTTAAAATCTTCTAAAAGCATGGTGAGCATTTCGGTCGTGGTGGTTTTCCCGTTAGTGCCGCTAATACTGATTATAGTAGGCGTGAAAACAGAATCAAACAAGCTGTCAATATAATCGTATTCGCTCACTAAATGCTTGGCTTTTATGACTAAAGGGTGCGTGAAACTAATGCCAGGGCTGACTATTTCTAGTTGGGAATCATTAGGGTTAAAATCCTTACTGGGATAGCAAAGAAAACCCTCGCTATCTTTAAAAGATGAAAGGAATTTATCATCAAAAAATTTGACTTCGTTATGGTTTTTTTTAAAAAAACGCCCCAAAGCTAGAGTGGTTTTGCCATGCCCCAATAAAGAGATTTTCATTTTAACGCACCTTCAAGCTTAAAAGAGCGACTAAATTACTCAGCATGGAAATGATCCAAAAACGCACGATCACCTTATTTTCTGCCCAACCCTTTTGCTCAAAATGATGATGGATGGGCGCCATTAAAAAAAGGCGTTTTTTACGGGTTTTATAACTCCCTACTTGCAAGATCACAGACAGAGTTTCTATTACAAAAATAGATCCCATTAAAACGAGCAAGATTTCATTATGCGAAACAATAGCGTTATAAGCGATAAACCCTCCTAAAGCCAAACTCCCGCTATCACCCATAAACACGCTTGCCGGGTTGCAGTTATACCACAAAAAGCCAAAGAGCGATCCCACTAACGCTAGCGAGACAACAAACAATTCCCCCACATCTATGACTTTAGGATAAAGCAAGTATTTAGAAAATTCCGCATTCCCTGCCACATACACAAAGATAGAAAGGCTTAAAAGGGTGAAAATGCTAGGCACGCTCGCTAAGCCGTCTAACCCGTCGGTTAAATTCACCGCATTGCTCGTGGATAAAAAAACCAACACCCAAAAACCAACCGCTAACATCGTGGGCATTTCAAACAAAGGGTTTTTCAAAAAAGGCGCGTATAAAAAAGTATCCAACCCCTTAAGGCTCAATAAAACAGACACCACAAGCGAAAGGACAAACAGCATGCCAAATTTCATTTTTGCGCTCATTCCGGCGTTATTTTGTTGGTTGATTTTAGTGTAATCGTCTCTAAAACCCACAAAACTAAAGCCCACTAACACGATTATCCCTAACAACACATAAAGATTGCCCAAAGACGTGCACAACACGCTCGCAACAATGGTTGCAAAAACAAACACAATCCCCCCCATCGTAGGGGTATCCTTTTTATTCTGGTGGCTTGGCACAAAGCTTGAAATGGGCTGGTTAGCCTTTTTAGCCTTGTACCATAGAATGAATCTAGGCATTAAAAAAAGCGTGAGGAAAAAAGCTATGAAAAACCCTAACCCTGCTCTAAAAGTCAAATATTGGAAAAGATTGATATTAAAATAGCCATATAGTAAAGAATAGAGCATAAAATCCCCTAAAATCGCCATGCTTGAAATTTAGAAAAAAAGAAAATTGTAGCACAAATTGATTTACTTAAAAATAGTATAATTATGGTTTCAATTTTTATTTTTAGGAGTCTTTTGTGGAGCGTTCGCTTATTTTTAAAAAAGTTAGAATTTATTCTAAAATGTTAGTGGCTTTAGGGCTTTCAGGCGTGTTGATCGGTTGCGCGATGAATCCAAGCGCTGAGACAAAAACACAAAATGATGCCAAAAACCAACAACCAATTCAAACTCATGAAAGAATACAAACAAGCTCTGAACATGTTACGCCGCTAGATTTTAATTACCCGGTGCATATTGTTCAAGCCCCACAAAACCATCATGTTGTAGGTATTTTAATGCCACACATTCAAGTGAGCGATAATCTAAAGCCCTATATTGATAAGTTTCAAGACGCTTTAGTCAATCAAATCCAAACTATTTTTGAAAAAAGAGGCTATCAAGTGTTGCGTTTTCAAGATGAAAAAGCTTTGAACGAGCAAGATAAGAGAAAGATTTTTTCCGTTTTGGATTTGAAAGGGTGGGTAGGAATCTTAGAAGATTTGAAAATGAATTTAAAAGATCCCAATAATCCTAATTTAGACACGCTAGTGGATCAAAGCTCAGGCTCTGTGTGGTTTAATTTTTATGAGCCAGAAAGCAATCGTGTCGTCCATGATTTTGCTGTGGAAGTAGGAACTTTTCAGGCAATGACCTATACTTACAAACACAGTAATTCTGGAGGGCTTAATTCTTCAAACAGCATTATCCATGAAGATTTGGAAAAGAATAAAGAAGACGCGATACATAAGATCTTAAACAGAATGTATGCGGTTGTCATGAGAAAAGCTGTAACAGAACTTACAGAAGAAAATATCGCCAAATACAGAGACGCTATTGATAGAATGAAAGGCTTTAAAAGTTCTATGCCTCAAAAAAAGTAGTTCTTAAACGAACCATTTAAAAATTAGCCTTAAAATCAGCCTTTTTAAAGGCTAATTTAGGTATAGTGTCAAATTCATTTCAATATTTAAGGATACACAATGGCAAAAAGATGCGCTTTAACTTTTAAAGGTACTATGATAGGCAATCATGTCAGTCATGCGAACAACAAAAATAAGCGTCGCTTACTCCCTAACCTACGCTCTATTAAGATCCAATTAGATAATGGCACGACCAAACGCATTAAGGTGGCTGCTTCCACTTTAAGAACCATGCGTAAAGGGGCTTAGCCGTTTAGGGTTTTTATAACATCTTAAAAACCCTTAAAACTAAACTTCTTTATTAAGCATCAACTCCAGTGCGATTGGGTTTGATATTTTAAGGGAGTTTAAAAATGAAACGCTTTCAAAAGAATTTATTTTGATCTAGGAATTGGTTTTGTTTGAAAAGTTGAAATTTTTTAAAATCAAAAAAGACGATGAAAATCAGCCAGAAGTCAATTTAAATTCTGAAATCTATGAGCAATTTAAGGTCTTTAGACTCCCGCTTATTTTAATCCAATTACTCGTGCTTTTAGGCACTCTAGGATACTTCGCCCTAGAAAATTATAGCCTTATGCAAGCTTTCTTTCAAACGACTTACACCATGACAGCTACAGGGTTTGGCGCTTTAAATGAAAGCCAGTTTGGGTCTATAAGTATTTTTTTAACTTCCATTTTAATGTTTTTTGGGGCAGGAATTATTGCCTTTAGCGTGGCTATTTTAGTTAGCGTGGTCAATAAAGGCACGCTTACCAGATTGATTAAGGAGAAAGGTATGATTTATAAAATCGCGCGCCTTAAGGATCATTATGTGATTTGTTACCACAACGAATACACCATTGAATTGAGCAAGCAGTTTCGCTCCGCTCAGATCCCTTTTGTGGTCGTGGATAATGACCCTAGTTTTGAAGAAGAAGCCATTAAGCACAAATACCCCTACTATATCATAGGCGATCCGCACACCAATTTAGCCATGCTCAAAACCCACTTAAGCAGCGCTAGGGGCGTTGTGGCTTTGTCTAAGATTTTACCGGTGAATGTGGCGTTGATGGTGAGCGTGCGCTTGTTTGAAAAGGAATTAAAACGCAAACCTTATTACATCATTGCGAGCGCGCATAACGATGAAGGCTTAGAAAAATTAAAAAAATTAGGGGCTGATATGGTGGTTTCCCCTACAAAGCTTATGGCACAGAGAGTGAGCGCTATGGCGGTGCGTCCGGATATGGAAAATATCTTAGAGCGTTTTATCAATAAAAAAGACACGCTTTTAGACTTAGAAGAAGTGATTGTCCCTAAAACCAGCTGGCTTGTGTTAAGGAAATTAAAAGAAGCCCATTTCAGAGAGATCGCTAAAGCGTTTGTGATTGGTATCACTCAAAAAGATGGCAAATACATCCCCATGCCTGATGGAGAAACGATCATTGCAAGCGAATCCAAGCTATTAATGGTTGGCACTTCAGAAGGCGTTGCGACCTGCAAGCAACTCATCGCTAACCATCAAAGACCCAAAGAAGTGGATTACATTTCATTGTGATTGATACAGCCCTTTTTATAAAATAAAAAAGGCTTAGCTCTCATCAAATACGGGTAATAAAATCTAAAAAATGCTAAAAACATTTTTTACAATCAATAGTAAAGGGCTTGAATTTAGTCAAAAAGGTTTTAATTATCCATGCTTGATGAGAACAGAGCCAAAATTTGAATGGATTTGACGCTTATTTTCTAACGCCCATAAGCCAATAAGAATTAGTATTCTACCATTCAAATCTTTTAGCTCTCTTTACTCAAAGGATTATTGAATTTTTTCAAACCATGTTTTAAGTTGTTCTGTGGCTGGTGTCCCATCATTGCATTGTAAGCCTTAACGCTTTTTTGAGTTTCTTGTTTTAAAAGCATTCTCGCCTCTTCTATAATTTGATTTTCTAGCTTTTTCACTTCGCTTTTGATGTTCTCGGTGTTGGCGTTTAAGGTGTTGGTTACTTCTTGCTCGTTGGCATGCATGCTCGTATTGAAATCATTAAAAAAGCGCTCATATTCTTTCATTTTAGTTTTTAAGCTCTCGCCGGCGTTACTCAGCCACTCAATGGAATTTCTCAAACTGCTATCGATCTCGTTGGCGTTTTTGAAAAAATCCAAACTCAAAAGCACTTCTAAAATCCTAACAATCCCTTTAAGGCTTAGCTTTATTTGATCCGTGAAAAGCGCGTTACTTTTTAAAGCGTTTTGTAATTGCTTTAAAAGCTCGTTAGTGATTTCTTTAACCTGTGGCTGTTCGCTTATCTCTAAATCGCTGTTAGGTAAATTAGGGTAATTCATTTTAACACTCCATGATTATCTATAAGAAAGAGAGAGTAACACGCATCGTAACAATAAGATAACTCGTTAATAAAAAAACATAAAAAGCATTTTCTACATTAAAAAACATTTTTAACTTTTCATTAAGTTTTTTAATGGTATCCCATTCATCATTAGTTACTTCCATGTTCAAATCCTTTTCTAATTCGCTAACGCTGTCAAATTTCAAACTTTTAGCTTTTTGAAAATCTTTCTGTTTCTTTTGCCACTCATAAACTAAATAACAACCTACCACTAAAAACCAAAAACACAAATGAGGCTTATTGGTAAAACTCACGCTCAAACAAACCATGTTAAGACCAAAAAAAATTAAAAGCGTTTTGATGCGTTTATCAAGTATCCTTCTCGCTTCTAAGATAATGTCAAATGGTTTCATTTCTATAGTTTTCATTTCTTTTAACTCCCTTGACTTTTTCAAGTTTTTGTTTTATAGTTTCAAAATACATTAGCTTTATCAAATATGTCTAGCACTCAGCTCATAACTGATGGTCAATTGCTATTCTGAGATTTTGCTAATGTTTTTTATAGATTAGACTATCCTTATAATTTCCTCTTGCCTTATACATTGTTTTTAGCATTAGTTCATTCTTAGCATTTGATACTTGCTCCACCACTACAAAAAATCCATTTATTTGATTAAAACTCGCTACTACCGGTCTGTTTTGATTATCTTTTAGTTTTAAGGTTTCATTAGCTTGTTTGGATAATTCCCTATGGTTAGCTATGTCTTCATACGCTAAATTTTTGTGTTCTTTTAGTATGTGGTTAATCGCTTGATAGTCAATAACCGCTCTTGCATCATCTGGATATTTCAATTTTAAATCTTTAGCAAAACTTGGCTCTATCTTTTCAACAGCTATTCGTTTATAATTTTTTTGAATATACTCAACCGCTTCTGCGTTCAAATTTTGCATTCCTAAAATAGGCATACTGCTTCCAGTTCGTGGGCTTTCATCAATGAGTTTTTTAATTTCATCAAAATCAAGTTTTTTAACTGCTTCAGCTTTAGTTTCTTTCTCTGTTTCTAATTTTGCTAACTTTTCGGCGTTGGCTTGTTCGCTTAAAGGCTCTTGCGTTTTAATCGCATTTGTGGTAGGATTAGGTTCGGTGAGTTTAGGGGTTCCCAAACCTACCCCTTGTAATTGAGTCATAAGGAGGAACGGTGACTCACTCTCGCTATTATAGATTTCATAACTACTTACTACCCACTTATTATCTAGATTTTGATTATCCCACTTATCATTAAGACCTACTCTTATATTTTTATATTCAACAGCCATTCTGCCGTAATTATCTGTTATAGCATTACCTTTCTCTATAGCTTCCGGTATCGTTTTAGCTATATTTAGGGCGTATTCTTTGGCTTGTTGTTCGTTTAGTCCTTGATTTTTTGCTTGCTTCTCTCGGCGTTTTAATATGTGTTCTAACCCGTAATCTTTATTACCCCAAACTAAATCAATATCCCCTAAACCTTCCTTATAAAACGCTCCTGCTACAAAACCTTTTTTAGTTTCTAATAGCTTGTTAATCGCTCCTAAACCATCACCTTTGAACTCGCTATAATTATGTCCCCACTCGCTAGGCGTTTCAAGTTTTTGTTTTTTTATTCCTTTCTCGCTTTCTTTTTGCATGTCCTTTATAGCTTGTATCAAACGATTTAATACGGGATTATTTTCATTTGGCTCTCTATTGACCATTAAAAGGTAATGCGTGAAATCGTAAATATCAATATCCTTAAATTCCTTACTATCAGGGTTAAACATGTCTTTTGTAAGATCTGCGATCTTAAATTCTTTCAAGCCTTTTTTAATGTTATCGCTCTTTAGGGCTTCAAATAACGCTTTGCTTGGATCATCAAACCTCGCAAATCGCGCGATCGCACCTCCTAAAATCTCGCTTATGTCGCTCGTGCTTTGATCGCTCTTTTCAAACATCTCTAAAGAACTCGTCTTATAAAATTTTTCGCTCAAATCTTTCAAGCTCTCGCTCGTGCTTACATAATTCTTTAAATTGGCAAAACTGCGATCCATAATATCGCTTAGATAAGCGTTTAAACTCACCTTAGGGAAATTCATGTCATGGATGAGATTATGGAAGCTTCCGGCGTTATCTACAAACATTTTTTTAACCTTTTCATAGCTTTTAATGTCGTTAGAAAATTCTTTCTGCCATCGATTAAGTAATTCTATCCCTTGGGTTTTCGTTCTTGGCATGTTAAACATTAAAAGCGCGAGGTTACTATCGCCTACATTAGGATGAGTCGCTTTATCAAAATTAAGATTTTTTGCAACGATATTTTTAAGTGAGTAAATGCTATCAGCGTCTAATTTTTGGTCTAATTCTTTCAATTTCGCTTCATAATGGCTTAAAACCGCTATCGCATGATCGCTCTCGCTGTTAAATCTTCCTTGATTAGAAGAAGCCGCTAAATTGTTGATCTCGGTGTTGTTTAGTCTATTATGTGGCACTCGCACTAATAGCTCGTCTGGTTTTAAATCAATGTGATAGTATTCCTTGATCGCTCTGTTATAAATGTAACGGCTTTTTGGCGTGAAGTTCAGCATGCCAGCTATGCGGTGGTTTCCTGCGATCACTTGCCCATCGTGTAGAATGATCGGTAAATCCTCAAAGCCTCCGCTCCCAAATATCTTCTTAGGATCAAAATTTTGCGCCAATGCTTTTGATCTGCTCTTCGTTCATGTCCGTTCTCTTTTGCGTCCCGCCTGTGGTAAAGCTTGGCTTTAAGTCTTTCGCTTTGACTATCGCATAATCTAGATCGTAAATCTCTCGTTCGTTTAGCCTTACTCTACTCTTTGGGATCTGCGCTTGTATTTGAGTGGGTATATCCTCTCCTACTTCAATTTTAGTCTGGCTTTCAATGTTGCCTGCATTCCCTCGCTCGTGTTCTAATTTCTTTTTTAACGCTTCTTTGCGCTTTGCTTCTTGCTCTTTAGCTTTTAAAAATTCCTGTTCGCTTTGCTCTTGCTCTCTTTGTAACTTCGCTAGCTTTTCAGCGTTGGCTTGTTCTAAGGGGCTTAAATTTTTAACTTCTTGTGTGGTTTCGTTTAAATTTTCTGTTCTTTTTAATAAATCCTCTTGACTGGTTAGCGGTTTTTGAGTAGGATTATTTTCATTAAGGGTAATGGGTTGTGTCCCGTTATCCTTTGAGGTGCTAGGTTGTGGTACTGGCATCTCTAAAATCTTTAAAATTCCTATCGCTATAAAAATCAAAAATCTTATCCCCATCGTTTAAATCATCTACGACTAACCTAAGCTTAACGCCGTTATTCTCCCATTCGTAAGCGTATCTAAAGCCGTTTTTAAGCCTTTCAAAACTCTCTAATAACACGCTTCCGTTCTTAATCACTTCGCTCATGTTAATGAGTTCGTCGTTAGTTAGTCCGCCTGTGTTCTCTATTCCGTAATGTTTAACTAAAATCTTTTTAGCTCCCGCATGCCTTGATTCTTGTTCCAAAATGTAGAGGTCGTTTAAATCTATGCCTTTTACTTCTGCTTGATCTAGCTCACCCTTAAACACCTTTAAAACTTGTTGCTGTTCTTTAGTCAGCTTGCTTTCATCAATCTTTTGTAATTCTTGCAAGGCTTTTTCGTATTTAGTCGCTTTTGCTTTAATCTCTTCGCTCGCTTGTTTGACGCCATTATTAAGCTCTTCAATGATTTTAAGCGTGTTGTTGCTAAATTTAGAGGTTTGTGCGCTCAGTTCTAAATTCTTACTAAATTCGCTTATAGAGTGGCTTCGCTCTAGCGCTCTTTTAATGTGATACTTCAAGGCTGCGCCTGCGGTGGCTTCGTTTAAGGCTTTGGGGAGTTTCACGCCTAAAATGCGATCGGGTGCGTTCCTGTATAGTGTTCCTAAGGTAAATTTAGTCCATTGGTATTTTAACGCTCCGCTTAAAGTGGTCGCTAACCCTTGGCTTAAGTTCTTAGTAGTGGCTGGCTTTAGGCTCTCGGCGATCTTAGCATCATTCTTAAAAAGCTTATGAAAACCGCTCGCTATGTCAATGTATTCTTTAGCTTTCTTCGTGGTAAAAACATCATCTTTAAATTCGTTTAGCTTGTTGAAAAACTGCGCGGGGTGTGGTGTTTTGTTCTAGTGTATTAAATATTGAATAATAAAATTAAATAAGGCTTTTTAAGTATTGATATTTGATTGGAGCGAAGCCTTTCAATATTTTAAAAAGTCCAATCAAAAATATAAGGATAAAAGGCTAGTAAATCCTAAAACCATAAGCAATGTTAAACATTATATGGCTCCTGTCAGAATACACATTGTGCGTTAAAGGTTGCGTGCCAGGTCCATTAGGATCGACTGGAACATACATGCCACAATACCCAATACAATAGCCTTTTTTGGTGATATTGCCATAATATTCTAGTTTTAAATCCATTCTAATATTATATTTATTAGAAAAATAACTCAAAAAGAGCGCGAGACTCCTTTCATCAGCCCTTGGGCTATCCGTCCAACAGTCTAAAATTTTCCAACTAAACCCCCTATATTGTGAGCCTACATATAAAAACCCATTGATAACATCAGCGCCAACGATATTGTTGATTTCTGCGTCATAAATACTATTTGTCCAAATGTTATACCCCAAAGGGTCCCCATAAATACCTATATCGCCATTAGCGTTACCGATATTTTTATAGACACTGCCTCCAAATTGCCACTTATTATAGTAAAAACGGGTGCGGAAGAAATAAGTTTGCCCGCTCTTGCCTAACGGCACTTGTTGGAAGAGGATAATATCATTTTGATTAGCCGGAGTGGCAAAAATGGGGAAAAAACCCACGAAAGTGCCTACAAAACGAAAACCCTTATTGTTGAAATTAGGGTTGGTGTCATAAGTGATATTAATGCCTGGTGCATACATTCTTTGAAAGATCGCATAAAAATAAGGGTTGATTTTTAGGTTGTCTTTTTCGTATTTCAAATCCGCTACCATTAGAGCCTTACCGCTTGTATAGTAACGCCCAAAATACCAAAACCAGTCGCTTGACGCTGAAGCCCTAGCGTCTGAATACATCACCCTTAACCTGGTGTCTTTGTATTTGACAAAACCTTCAACCCCTTGAGTGTAAGAAGTGAACCAATCATACTCTTCAGCATCATAGCGCCCCCCTTTCACGCCAAAACTGAATTTGTCTTTTTTGTAGTTGTAGCTCAAAAAAGCGTTATGCACCATGGCTAAACGAGGTTTTTGCACATTTAAACCACTATGCCCCGCATACCAACCAATGTATTGCCAAAAGATACCCGCCCCAAAAGGATCGGTCCTAGAGCCAGGCTGGCCGTTAGGGATATTGTTGCCTTGATAAGCGGTAGAGTCATAGGGGAGCGCTGCCATCATCGCCCCCACTTCTGCCCTCAAGCCCTTGTATAACCCCATGCTCAAATTCAATTCGCCGAGTAAAGAAGTGTAGCTACCTGTAGGATAAATGTCTTTAGAAGGCTGGTATCTTTGGTTGTTAAAGCCAAACTTGGTATAGCTGCTCACCTTTCCAACAATACTCATGTTGAATTTATAAGCTTGAAGTTTGGATAAAAAAAGACTAAAAAAAAGCAAAAAAAATAGAGAGTAAGAAAAATATTTCTTAATTTCCAAAACCCTAACTCCCAAAGATATTAAAATAAAAATACAAAAAAGGCATATCTAAGAGATAGGGAAACTCTCTTAGAAACTATAACTAATGTGTGTCATCAAATGGCTTCTGTCTTGGGTGATACTCTTTTTAATGCCACCCATGTCTTGAGGACCTTGTGCAAACGCTGAAGATTCAAACAAACCATTATTCAAGTTAAGCGGTTGCCCGTTTGTACCAAGGAAACCGGTTCCAGGGTTGTAACCCGCACGAATTTGGAACTCTAACCATACGAGTTTGAGACCCGCTTTAACATGCTTGCTGAACTGATAGTCTAGATACATACCAATACCATATTCCAAAGCCCTTGGAGCGGTAGTGAAGCGTTGATAAACGCTCCAACTGAACTTACCATGCTTGCCTCCACCTTTAACATACTCAGTGAACGCATCAGCATCGGTAATGTTGTCAATCCCCGCAAACCCTAAGCTGTAGATACTACCAACCCATTGTTCGATACCATCCCCAGCGATGATGTTACCCCAAGTACCTAAGTTCATGTTAGGGTTACCGATGTTGAGATAAGCACCACCAACCACAAAGTAGTTGTTAATATCTATATGGTGGCGTAAAAAGAGCGTCGCACCACCAGGACCTTGCAAGCCACGCCACTTACCATTATCCAAGAACGGATCCCAAGTGTTATAACGAGCGGGTGCGTAACGACCGTATTCAGCGTTATTCCAACGATAGCTGTATAACGCATAGAAAGCCGTTCTATTCCTAATGCCCCTACCACTAAACCCCGGATTGGTATCATACTCTATTTTAACACCGGGATTTGTTTCTACTTCTGGGATAAGATACACATAAGGGTGGATCAATAAATTCTTTGTAGGGCGATAAATAATACCCGCTTTATGAACCCCCCAAGGCTTTTCACGATAGATAGGGAACAGCCACTGACCATCAGCAATACCACGACCCCAACCGCTAAAGAGCAAGAACTTCATCTTATTCGTGAGCTTGAAAGTCCCATAAAAACCTTGGAACAATTGGTAAACCCAATCCATTTGCTCCTGCTCCGTAACGTCAAAGCGCCCCATGACCATATGGACTCTGTCGCTGTCATAGGTAAGATTCGCTTTATAAACTTCATAGCGCCTTGAGCCACCAGGCAAGTAGGCGTTAGCCGGATAGTAGTTAGGGAACAAGCCGTTCCACTCACCCATATATTCCCAACCAAGACCTCTAGGGTTAATGACACCACCTGGCCCTGATTGCTGCCACAATTTAGTAGCGTTCATACAAAGGCTCATAGAATCAGTGCCGCAAGAAGTTTTATCCCAATAGCTTGGGGGGGTAAAATCCTTCGCCCACCTATCATACCTAGTGCTATCATAAACCTGTCCGCCCAAAACACCGCCTAAATTCACGGTCCATCCCCTACCTAAATGCACAGACCCCTCTAGCTTACCCGTAAGGTTAACAAAAGTTTCTGTGGGGTAGATACCTTTAACAGGGTTAATGGGCGAATGGTTAAAACCCACTTTGGAGAAATTGATAAAATCCCCATGCACTTCATAAGTAACCGCCCCTAATGAACCCGTAGTGAACAATAGTGGCAAGGTAAAACGCTTTAGCAATGTAGCTACAACTTTTCGTTTCTTTAATTTCATTCCTCTTCCTTACTTTACCTGAGAATAGATAAATTACTCTGTAGAGATAATTGTAGCATAAAAGAATATAGAATTAGTTTAAAATCAAGCTAATTTTTCTTAAAAATCACAAAACTTAAAACACAAGTTTATCCTTAAAAGCTTGCTCATCGCATGCAAATGGATAAGATAACCTTTTAAAATCGTATGAGAGGTTGAAAGAAAAAGCGTTTTTGAAACCAAATAAGAAATTTATTGATACAATAATAAAATATAAAAACAATGGAGTTAAAGAATGAAAAAAATTGGTTTGAGCTTGTGTTTGGTTTTTAGCTTGGGTTTTTTAAAAGCCCATGAAGTGAGCGCTGAAGAGATTGCGGATATTTTCTACAAGCTCAACGCCAAAGAGCCTAAAATGAAAATCAACCACACTAAGGGGTTTTGCGCTAAAGGCGTGTTTCTCCCTAACCCGCAAGCAAGAAAGGATTTGGATGTGCCATTACTCAATGAAAAAGAAATCCCTGCGTCTGTAAGGTATTCTTTAGGGGGCGCGATGATGGACGATAAAAGCAAAGTTAGGGGAATGGCGTTAAAATTAGAAAACCAAAACGCCAGCTGGACAATGGTGATGCTCAATACAGAAATCAATTTTGCCAAAAACCCTAACGAATTCGCTCAATTTTTTGAAATGAGAATCCCTAAAAATGGCAAGGTGGATGAAGCAAGAATCAAAAAGCTTTATGAAGAAGTCCCCTCTTATAGGAATTTTGCCACTTACACCAAAACGATAGGGATTAGTTCAAGCGTGGCTAACACGCCTTATTATAGCGTGCATGCGTTCAAGTTTAAAGATAAGAAAGAAAAATTATTGCCTGCGAGATGGAAATTTGTGCCTAAAGACGGCATCAAGTATCTTAACCCCCAAGAATTAAAGCAAAAAGATTCAAATTACCTGCTTTCTTCATTCCAACAACACCTTAAAACTAAACCCATAGAATACCAAATGTATCTGGTGTTTGCGAATAAAAATGATGCCACCAACGACACGACCGCGCTTTGGAAAGGCAAACACAAGGAATTACTGGTAGGGACATTGAAAGTTGAAAAATACGAAGGAATGGGTTGCAATAAAGATGTGTATTTCCCAGCTGATCTCCCCAAAGGCGTAGAAGCCCCTACTGATCCCTTGTTTCAAATCAGGAATGAAGTTTATGGGATCACTTTTAGCAGAAGGCAATAAAAAGGCTAAGGCAAATCAAAATATAAGTTGGTTGCAAAAATGCGTTTTTATGGGTTTAGGGAAGTAAAATTTTTGTTTAAAGCGTTTAAGCGCGCCCACTAAAACACTTCCTCTCTTATTTGAGGCACACACACTCATGTTGGATGTTGGGCAAAAAATAACTAACATTCAATCCACCTACCACCTTTTTAATGCTATTATCTTGTGTTTTATTTAGGTTGTATTATGCTATTGGTTTTTATGAAAGCGGTTTATTAGGCATTTCTGTAATTTTGTAATTAAAAAAGTTTTGCGAAATATTAAAAACGCTCTGCCCTTCCATTTGTTGGCGGGTTATCCAATTCAAATCATTGTCTTTGATTTGAGAAATTTCTACGCACGCCACTTGTCCGTTAAACAGATCAAAATGCACCACAATAGTGGGAATTTTATCCGTTATCAAACGCCTTTTAGCTTCTAAAACTTTATGTTCTTTAATGTCATTGATCCCTTGAAACCCGCTTTGAACTTCTAGCAATAAATGATTGTCCAACAAAAAATCGGCTTTAGGACTTCTTTTAAAGCTTTCTATGCTCTCAAAATTATCGCCACCAAAAAATTTGATGGTTTCTTTTTGCGTATTAAAAAGACAAGCGATAAAATCCTTAAAAAACTCCGCTACCAAAAACCCACGCATCCACGAAAAACAAACTTCTTCAGGTCTTCTGCCTTGATTATTTAGCTTATAAATAATATGAGTGTCCGCTATCTTTGAAAACACTCGCTCTATGGAGTTTTTAAAAAAGCATTCCAATTCATACTCATTATATTTAAAACAATAAATACTATTGATAGCGCTAAAAATTTCAATAAGCCTTTTTTTGAGCGCGTTTAAATAATTGAAATCAACGCAAGGTTGTATGTCTTTAGCGCCTAAAAATTCCTTAAACGCATTTTAAGAATTAAAACCCAATAAATTTCTATAACCTTTAAAATCGTTATTATCAAACATTGTTACCCCTTTAAAAATCAAAAACCGCCTGTGCGAGCGCTACACTCAATAAGGGTGGCACGGCATTACCAATTTGCAAGCTTTTAGCGCTAGCACTCCCACAGAATTTATAATTATCAGGAAAGCTTTGCAATCTTGCCCCCTCTCTAATGCTTAACGCTCTAGAGTCCCTTGGATGGATACACCTAGAACTGCTTGGGGTAGAAAAATTTCTTGTAATGGTGGGGGCTGGTTTTTCCCACCACATTTTGGCATAGGTATTAATATAACCACTTTTGGGGCGTAAACTTTCTGGCAAATCGTCTTTACTCTGTCCGTCTTTTAGCGTTTGCATGATCTTTATCAGTTTTTCATTGTTTTTAGGACTGCTATGCTCGCTTAATTCTTTAGAATTTCGCACAAATTCCAAAAAAGCGTTATCCGCATTTTTAAGATAACCTAAAGCATCGCCATTTTCACCGCTTTGAATGGGCGGTAAATCCCCTAAAGCGTCTTTTAGAGAAAAATGCGTTTTTATGGGTTTAGGGAAGTAAAATTTTTGTTCAAAACTTTTAAGCGTGCCCACTAAAATCACTCGCTCTCTCATTTGAGGCACACCATAATCTAGGGCGTTTAAAATGGCATGCTCTAAAATATAACCTCTCTCTTTAAAAGCGTTACAAATTCGTTGGAACAATTGCCCTTTTTGCATAGACATTAAACCCACCACATTTTCAAAAACAAATATTTTTGGTTTCACTAAATCTAAAAGCCGCAAATATTCTTTAAACAGATTCGCTTTTTCATCCATTTTTCTTTTGCCAAGCGTAGAATAGCTCTGGCATGGTGGTCCGCCTAGTAGAATGTCAATTGGAACGCATGGCAAGTTGTGGTAATGAAGTTGCGCAATATCGCATAAAATGGTTTGCGTCTCTTTATGGTTAGCTTGATAGCTTAAAATAGCGTCTTGGTCTATATCGTTAGCCCATATTAATTCAAAATAAGGGTGTGTGGAAAAGCCATAACTCAACCCTCCAGCACCACAAAAAATATCGGCTACTTTATACAAGTTTTATTTCTTCCTTTCATCTAAACCCACACTTTTTAAATAGAGTAAAACTTAAAGCCCTTTTTTGAAATTGGGTTAAAACCATTTATTCAATCTTTTAAGTTTTGCTAGGTTTGTCAATCGCTTTTCTATGGACGGCTTTTTCTCTGTTTTGAGCTTTTTGAGTGATATTGGCATGCTCATCTTTAATATCATTTGGCCAATCTTTACCTTGCTCTTGCACATTCCATTCGGGTAATGCGTCATGGCTATTGTTTCTATAATCCGTCAGGCAAGCTTGTTCTAAAAGTTTATAACTGATGCTTGCGTCTTTGATTGCACAAAAACCAAACAAGCCTTTGACTTGAGTTTCAAAATTAGGCTGATAAATCATGTAAAATTCTATTTTAGCCCCTGTGAGTATTGTGTGATAAAGAAAATACCACACGCCAAAACTTCTAACACTAGGTCTCCCTTTGACTCCACCATCTTTATAAATATTGAGCGTGCTTTTAATCCCACCATTTGCTTGAGAGCCACCGATTTTTTTAATCTCACCATTCACAACAATTAAATACACTCTAGCCACATTTTGAGTTAAAATATTTTGAGATAAAGATTGATTATTTTCGTCTTTTAAATCCTTAAGATAGTTGAAATTTAACTTTGTGCTGTCTTTCACATATTCTACATCAGCGATTTTAAAGGCAGTTTTGACTTCGCTAATATGCATTTTTACTCCTTGATAATCAATAACTCATGAGATTGTTTGACATGGTTATTATCGCCTCTTTCTAAGCGATTTTTACCCATTCTGATCTCGCCTTGTCCCATAGTGTATTGCCAAGATGGCTCTAAAATTTTAAAATCTTTATAAGCATTCCTTACAAATTCGCAATCATTATAACTTAAAATAAATGGTCCTTTATGCCTTTTTAGCATGTGAGCTAATACTTCATGTTTAAAACCATTATGGTGGATAGGAAAATTACGCATAGGATAAATCCCCTTAAACATTTTAGAATTTTCTAACACATAAGGGGGGTCAAGATAGAAAAAATCATTAGGATAAGCGAGCAACACTTCTTCAAAACTAGAGCATTCCACCTTTAAACTAGGGGCGTTAAAACCTTTAATTTTTAAAAGGGCGTTTAGATAGCGTTGTTTGTCAGTGTAAATTTTACTCATCCACCCTAAAAATCCTGGTCCATAGCTTAAATTAAAGTTAAAGTAATAATCTCTAGCCAAAATCAAAGGGTCTAAAACGCATTCTTTTTTATAATGGGCTTTTAACTCTTGTTTGATAATGTTGTAAGTTTCTTGCGTAGGTTCTAAAGAGAGCAAATTATTATAAAGAGCTTGTTTGTCTTTGAGTAGCACTTGATAAAAATTCACTAAAATGTCAAAAATATCAAAGCCTAGCACTTCTAAACCTAGCTCTGTCGCACATGCAATTTCTACGCTCCCCCCACCTATAAAAGGGCTAATAATCCTACGCACACCATTAGGTATATACTCCACTATTAACCCTACAGCTAAAGACTTGCCCCCACCATATCTTAAAGGGGCTTTTATGTAGCGTTTGTAACGCCCATTATTGGAGCGTAAATTGTGCAAAAAAACATCTTTTTTACTAGCGTTTTGGTTGAATAAATTGGCATGCATTCCAAAAAATTCTATTTATTTTTTCGCCCTTTTCCTCATGTTGGGGTCTAAAATCTTTTTCCTGATCCTTAAATTCAAGGGGGTAACTTCTAAAATCTCATCTTCTTCAATCCATTCTAGTGCTCTTTCTAACACCATAGTCCTAGGCGGGGTGAGTTTGATCGCATCATCGCTCCCGCTCGCTCTCATGTTGGTTAAATGCTTGGATTTGATGGGATTGACATCTAAATCATTATCCCTGCTGTGCTCGCCAATGACCATGCCCACATAAACCTTAGTTTGGGGGTTGATAAAAAGCGTGCCTCTTTCTTGGATATTGAATAGCGAAAAAGCGGTCGCTTCGCCATTTTCCATGCTGATTAGCGCCCCATTTTTGCGCGATTCCACGCTCCCGCTAAAAGGGCGGAATTCCAAAAAGCTATGATTCATCACGCCTTCGCCCTTAGTGTCGGTTAAAAACTCGCTCCTATAGCCGATAAGCCCTCTTGCAGGGATTTCAAATTCTAATCTTGTATAGCCGTCGCTCATGGGATTCATCGCTTTCATCTCGGCTTTTCTTTTGCCCAATCTCTCAATGATAGCCCCGCTAAAATCTTGGGGCGTGTCAATCACTAAATGCTCAAAAGGCTCGCATTTAACGCCATTTTCTTCTTTAATGATGACTTCAGGGCGTGAAATGCTAAACTCAAACCCTTCACGGCGCAAGTTTTCAGCTAAAATAGTGATTTGCAATTCCCCACGCCCGCTCACTTTAAACTTGCCCTCGCCCATTTCTTCGCATTTCATAGCGATATTAGTTTGCATTTCTTTTAAGAGCCTGTCTTTCAATTTGTTAGCAGTAACATGCTTTCCTTCTAACCCGGCTAAGGGCGAATCATTGACGGCAAAATACACGCTCATCGTAGGCTCTTCTAAATGCATGGGGTCTAAAGGCATGGGGTTAGTGGGATCAACGACGCTATCGCCCACATCCATCGCATTAAACCCAGCAAGCGCTACAATATCGCCCGCATAAGCGTTTTCAATCTCAGTCCTAGCCAACCCTAAAAAGCCTATAAGCTTAGTGATACGGCCATTTTCTTTACTCCCATCGCTTTTCATCAACAGCACGCTTTCATTCTTTTTAACCGAGCCATTAAACACTCTAGCGATACCGATTTTGCCCACATAATTGTCATAATCAAGCGTGAAAATTTGCATTTGCAAAGGCTCATCAACGCTCCCGCTAGGGCTTGGCACATGCTCTAAAATCGTTTCAAACAAAGGCTCTAAATTCTTCTTTTCATCGTCTAAACTTTTCATCGCATAGCCATCTCTAGCAGCAGCATAGACCACAGGAAAATCCAATTGTTTATCGCTAGCCCCCATGGCTACGAACAAGTCAAAAACTTCATCCACCACTCTGTCCGGTTCAGCGGCAGGCTTATCAATTTTATTCACCACCACAATAGGGCAAATCCCAAAACTCAAAGCCTTTTTAACCACGAATTTAGTTTGAGGCATGACCCCTTCTTGAGCGTCCACTAAAAGCAACACCCCATCCACCATTTTTAAAACGCGCTCCACTTCGCCCCCAAAATCAGCATGCCCGGGAGTGTCAATGATATTGATTTTAGTGTCTTTGTAATAAATAGCGGTATTTTTAGACAGGATAGTAATCCCTCTTTCTCTTTCTAAATCATTGCTATCCATCACCCTTTCATCCACTTTTTCTCTCTCACTAAATGTGCCAGATTGAGAAAGCAAGCCATCCACTAAAGTGGTTTTCCCATGATCAACATGCGCGATTACAGCGATATTTCTAATATTTTTCATGAATGTCCTAACAAGCAAAATTGAAATTAGAAGTATAACACAATATTATAATAGCCCCAAATGGCGGAATTTTTTGGCTAAATCCTGTTCTATGTAATGACTCTTATGGGCTTTTAGAAAATTTTCATTCCCACCATTAGGCGGCATGAAATCGTCATTATCCCTATAAAAAAAGATAAAATAATTTTTCTTTAAATAGTAAGCCAAATGGATTAAAAACGAATCCCCCCCTATATACAAATCGCTTTCTAAAATCAGGTTTTTAACTTCTTCTAAACTGGTTTTAGCACGATAATGAGCGACTCTGTCTTTTAAAAAAGCGTATCGTTCTTCAAAATCTAAAAGCATAACGCAAAAGGGTTTTAAGAGTTTTAAAACGATTTTTAAATGCTCTAAAGAAATATTTCTATCATTTTCTCTTGTAAAAGGGTTGATTAAAATCTTTTTGGGGTTTTTTAAATTCATGGGATATAAAGGGTTATCAAAAACATGCCCATAAATTTGAGAAAACAACTCCTGGCGGTTTTGATAAACATTTTTAATTTCTTTATTTGGAGTGGTTATGGAAACAAATTTGGCTAAAAGAAAACTTCTAAAATCTTGTTTTTCTAAAATCAAGTGTTTGATTTTGTGCTTTTTAAGCGCTTTTAATAACCATAAAAAATCCTTCATCGCCAAAAAAACGCCTTGTTTTTTAAGATCATAAAAAGCAGGGACATTTTCAAAAACAGGAATGATTTCAAAATGTTTTTCGCATTCTAAAAGCCTGGCGATTTTTAAAGTCAAACGAGTGCCTAGGATTTTAAGGGGTTGTTGCTGCTTGAGAGCGATTTCTTTTAAAAGACTAAGCGTGATGAGATTATCCCCTAAAGCCAAAAGACAAGCGATGCACATGGTTTTTCCTGATTGTGAAGTGTTTAGGGTCTTTTTTTTCTATCCCTAAATTTTTTAAATAAAATTTTTCATCAAAACTATTGTTGATAAATTGCGCAAATAGGGGCAAACATTCCAAATCTTTTCTTAAAATTTTATGCGTTTTAAAAAGCGATTCAAAAATGAATTGCATTAAATCGCTGTTTAACAATTCTTTTAACGCATGAGCGTTGATGGGGAAATTTTCTTTTAAAACAAACATGTTCGCGCTGTTTAAAAAAAGGCGTTGCTCATTGTCATAAAAAAAGACAAGCTTTGAAGAAATGAATTTATACACGATTTTTTCTCTAGCCTGATAAAGGCTTAAGGGAGCGACTTGCTGGCAATCTTTTAAATCAGCGTTAATGAATTGGCTAGGGGCTTTTAATCCGTCTTTTAAAATATCTGAACCTCTAAAAATAGGAATGGTATTTTTTTCTTGTTCGGAGTGTAATTTTTCTTTATTGTTGCCTGTAACAATCCCTAAAGCAAAATGAGCGTTATTTTTTAAAGTCATATGGGGAATGGAAAAAAGGTGGTCTAAAATTTTATTTTCTTTATTAGAGCAATGAATATTAAAAATCTTTTTAGGGTTGTTAAAAAAAGAAGAAGGCGAGCGTTTGAACTTGCTATTTTGATAAAAGCATGAGATTTTTTGATCCTTATTAGGGGTTTTTTTAAGCACCAAACCCACAGCCCTAGTCATTAGATTTTTAAAGGGTTTGTCAAAATCAATCAGGCTTCTAATGTGAAACTTTAAAGCCATTTCTCGCATTTTGCTAAACGCATCAATATTCAAACAACTTTCGGGTAATAATAGCCCCAAATGAGCGTTTTCTTTTAAACAATTCAAACTCGCTACAAAAAAGAGCGACGCGCTATCTAGGCTTTGAGAGAGGTTGAATTTCTGTTTGAAAGTTTCTTTTTGGTTTTGATTGTATTTCTTACCCCATGGCGGGTTAGTGAAAATGCAATCAAATTGCGGGGTGTGTTTTAAATTTAAAAAATCTTTTTGCACAATATTAGGACAATCTAAATGATAACGCTCCTTAATACGCTTTTTAGTCAAAGCGACAGCAAAGGCGTCTGTATCATAGCCATAGATATTTTCAACCTTAAAACCCAGTTTTAAAGCATGCATGATAAAATTCCCGCTCCCCACAGCCGGATCGCAAAAAATCGCTTGAGAAGCATCAAAATCTTTAGGGAGAGTGAAAAGTTGTTCCACTATTTTATTAGGAGTGTAGTAAATGCCTTCTAAATTTCTAGTGGTGTTAGAAAGCTCTTTTTCATAATAAGAACCCAACTTTTCTAAATCAGAGCTATTTTCTAATATTTTTAGGTATTTTAAAATCAATTCTTGATGGTTATGCGCGCCTTTTAAGGATTTGTTAGCGTATTTGTTGAGCTTGTTTTTCCCTAAATGGTTGCGGCAAAAATCTAAAAAAGAACTCGTTTTCACATAAATTTTATGATCAATCTCTAGTTTCTCTAAAAGATTGGTTTTGATCCAGTTATGCACGCTGCTATGAGAAACATTGACTAGGCGAGCGATTTCTTCAATTAAAAGAGCGTTTGAAGGCATTTTCCCCCCTAAAAACTATAAACATAACTCACATTAAACATGACAAGGCGTTTGAAAAAGAGGGAAGTGTTTAACCCTTTGCCATGCGTTTCATAAAAGGAATTGACCGCTAAAGGGATTTTCAAGCCCATTTCAAAGCCGTTGTGCCTATTGACATTCACACGAACCCCAAAATTCAAAGGGATTTGGAAAAAACTCGTGTGCATTTTAGCCTGATAACCCGTCAAGTAATTGTTGATAAAATCCCTTTGGCTCACCCACATGCCTAAACCACTCCCTACCCACGAACTCCCCGCTAAAGCAAAGCCCACATAAAAACCCACGCTCGAATGTTTTTTTGCGTTATCAATGAAATTGAAAAGATAGTCTATGCCAAGCCCATAAAGGTGGTTATTCATTTTGCCTAAACCATCAAAGCCGTTGCCCACAAAACCAAAATTAGTGTAACCATAGTCATAGAACAAGTAATAGCGAAACCCTTGATTTTTTTTCTTAGTAAAGAAATGCTTATACCCTACGCTCAAACTCACCCCATACATGCTTGAAATGTTTTTAGAATAAGAGGTGGGATCAAGCGCGTTTAAGGAATTTGAAATTTGAGCGATTTGAGAAGATAAAGAATAAAGCATGCGGTTTTGAGATTGAGTGAATTGCAATTCTAAATTTTTTAAGTTTTCTTCAAATTCTAAAGGGTTAGTAATGGGTTCTTGCATTTTTTCTAACGCTTGGGCTAATCGTGGGTTAGATGCAACGCCCCCGCTGAGTGTGACTATTTTTTCAATCCGCTTCAAGGGTGGATTGGAGGTAGTATTGCTCGGCTTGCATTTCAGTGGGGGTTAATTTAGCGTTGGTTTTTTAAAGCGTTGTTGATGTAGTTAAAGGTGTTTTGCATGTTTGTGATTTCATTTTTGACTTGATTGAGTTTATAGATTTTGTTTTGAGCGTTAGAAATGATTTGGATGCGTTCTTGATTTAAAAAGGGGTTATTGTGCTCAACGGCATGACTGATAGAATATTCAAAACCCACGCTCGCATACGCCCCATTTTCTTCAGCGATACAATAAGATAAAAATAATAAAGGTAAAGGAAATAAGGTTTTTTGAAATTGCATGGGTGATCCTATTAAAAATAATCTCAATGATACACTAATTTTAATAGAAAAAAGTGAAACAATTTTTAAGCCATTTTTGAATACAATAAGAGCATTTTATTTTTAAGGTTAGAATAATGAGTTTGATCGTTACGCGCTTCGCCCCGTCGCCCACTGGCTACCTCCACATAGGAGGCTTAAGGACAGCCATTTTCAATTATCTTTTTGCACGAGCCAATCAAGGAAAGTTTTTTTTACGCATTGAAGACACGGATTTGAGCCGTAACTCTATAGAAGCGGCTAACGCCATTGTAGAAGCTTTCAAATGGGTGGGGCTAGAATACGATGGCGAAATCCTCTACCAATCTAAACGCTTTGAAATTTATAAAGAATATATCCAAAAACTCTTAGATGAAGACAAAGCCTATTATTGCTACATGAGTAAAGAAGAGTTGGACGCTTTGAGAGAAGAACAAAAAGCCAGGAAAGAAACCCCACGCTATGACAATCGCTATCGTGATTTTAAAGGCACGCCCCCTAAAGGCATAGAGCCTGTGGTAAGGATTAAAGTCCCGCAAAATGAAATCATTGTTTTTAATGATGGGGTTAAAGGCGAAGTGAGAGTGAACACTAACGAAATAGACGATTTTATTATCGCACGAAGTGATGGGACGCCCACTTATAACTTTGTGGTTACCATTGATGACGCTTTAATGGGGATTACTGATGTGATTAGAGGCGATGATCACCTTTCTAACACCCCTAAACAAATCGTTCTCTATAAGGCTTTGAATTTTAAAATCCCTAATTTTTTCCATGTGCCGATGATTTTGAATGAAGAAGGGCAAAAATTAAGCAAACGCCATGGAGCTACTAATGTGATGGACTATCAAGAAAGGGGCTATCTTAAGGAAGCTTTAGTGAATTTTTTAGCGCGTTTGGGGTGGAGCTATCAAGATAAAGAAATTTTTAGCATGCAAGAATTGCTAGAATTATTTGATCCTAAAGATTTGAATTCTTCGCCCAGTTGCTTCAGCTGGCACAAGCTTAATTGGCTCAACGCTCACTATTTAAAAAACCAAAGCGCGCAAGAATTGTTAAAACTTTTAAAGCCTTTTAGTTTTAGCGATCTCTCGCATTTAAACCCCACCCAATTAGATCGCTTGTTGGACGCCCTCAAAGAAAGATCTCAAACTTTAAAAGAATTAGCCCTTAAAATAGATGAGGTTTTAACCGCTCCTGTGGAGTATGAAGAAAAGGTTTTGAAAAAGCTCAATCAAGCGCTCGTTATGCCCTTGTTAGAAAAGTTTAAGCTAGAATTAAAAGAAGCCAATTTCAACGATGAAAGCACGCTAGAAAACGCCATGCACCAAATCATTGAAGAAGAAAAGATTAAAGCGGGTAGTTTCATGCAGCCTTTAAGATTGGTACTTTTGGGCAAGGGGGGCGGGATAGTACTTAAAGAAGCGCTTTTTATTTTAGGCAAAACAGAGAGCGTCAAAAGAATAGAGGAGTTTTTGAAAAGCTAAAAAATTGGCTCTGTTTTCATGGAACGCTGATAATAAAAGAGTTTGATTTTAGCGGTTGTGATAAGGGCAATTCCCTAAAACTTCAGCGTTATTTCTAATACGAAAATGGGTGCATAAAGTTTGCATTTTTTGAAAATAAGAGAGTTTAAGAGAAAATGAAAAAATATTTCTAAAATTTTTTGTTTTGATTGAAATCAAGCTTAAAAGTTGGATTCAGACAATCTTTGGGCAAACTAATCGTTTGAGGAATGACCTCATAATGGCAATAATTTTCATCTTCAAAGAGAGGTTTTATCAATAAGCGGTTTGAAAAAAGCCGATTTTCTTGATTAGGATTGATAACGCCATTGTTTAAAAAGAGGAAAGTTCGCGCGAGTTTGGTTATTTCGTTTGGATCATGACTTACCAATAACACGCTTAAATTTTCACGCTTGATAAAATCAAGCAAACCTTGTTGCACCTCGTTTTTTAAGGCGTTATCTAGGGCGTTTAAAGGCTCATCTAAAAGCAATAAATTTTTGGCTGCGATTAAAGCTCTTGCTAAAGCGACTCGTTGGGCTTGTCCGCCAGAGAGTTTAAGGATTTTTTGCTGGCTTAGATTTTCTAAACGCATTAAGCGTAACACTTCGTGGATTTTATTTTTATCTTTAGGGTGAGCAAAGGCGATGTTTTGATACACATTTAGATGAGGGAATAGGGCGTAATCTTGAAACACAAAGCCGATTTTTCGTTGCTGTGGTTTTAAAAAAATCTTTTTTTGAGTGTCTAACCATACTGAATGATTGACTTCAATATAGCCACTATCCACCGCTTCAAGCCCTGCTAAAATGCGTAAAATCGTGCTTTTACCCGCTCCAGATTCTCCTAATAAAGCCACAACTTCTGCTTCTTTAATTTCTAAGTCTATATTCAAATCAAACGCGCCCCTAGATCCTAAAAGGTGTTTTTTAAATCGCGCTTTTATCATAAAAACGAGCTTTGTTTTTTATTCAAAAATAGGGTAACAAATAAGAGGCTAAAACTGATAAGCGTAAGCGTTAAGGCGTATTGGTGGGCTTTAGGGTAATTGAGCGCTTCAGTTTCGTTAAAAATCGCAATACTAGCCACTCTTGTTTCCCCTAATATATCACCCCCAAGCATCATCACCACGCCAAATTCACCTATAGTGTGCGTAAAAGTTGTAATGATAGCCATCAATAAACTGGGTTTGATGTTAGGGAGTAGGACAAAAAAAAGGGTGTAATATTCCCCTTTACCCAAACTATAACTGGCTTCTTTTAAAGAAGTGGGCAAGGAAATTAACGCGCTTTTAATAGGGCTTACCATAAAGGGTAAAGAAAAAATCACACTCCCTAAAATAAGCCCTTGAAAACTAAAAACAAGTTTCACATTTAACGCATCTTGTAAAAACGCTCCCAAAAAAGAAGAAGGCGAAAAGATTAAAAGGAGATAAAACCCTAGCACGCTTGGGGGTAAAACTAAAGGCATATACACAAGTGTTTCTGTTAAGCTCGTTAAAAGATTGCGTTTGAGGCTTAAAAAATAGCCCAAAAAAATCCCTATAGGGAGTAAAATAAGGGTGGTAATCAAAGCTAAAGAAAAGCTCAAACGCATGGTAATCAAAAACTCATGATCCATTGTTCACCTTTTTTATGCGTTTTAATCCACAATATAGCCGTATTCTTTAAAAATAGCTCTAGCTTTAGGGCTGAATAAAAAATCTTTAAAGACTTTGGCTAAAGGGTTATTAGCCCCATTTTTAGTGATGATCAAAGCTTGTTCAATAGGGTTATAAAGGGCTTTATCAATGATGAAATAAGAGAGGTTTTTATCTTTTTTATCCATCAAGGATAACGCTCCAAAGCCTATTTGAGCGTTTTTAGTGGCGATGAATTGATGGGCTTGAGAAATAGAAGCGCCATAAATGATTTTAGGTTTAAGACTAGAAGTGAGTTTTAAATGATCTAAGACTTCCATACTGGCTTTTCCATAAGGGGCTAGTTTAGGATTAGCCATAGCGATATATTTAATTTTAGGGTCTTTAAGAATTTCTAAAGAATCCATTTTTAGATTTTCACTCCACAAAACCAACACGCCTTTAGCATAGACTTCTTCTTTAAAAGGGGTTATTTTTTCATCATGAAGCTTTTTAGGTCTAGTAATATCTGCTGAAATGAATAAATCAAAAGGGGCGTTTTGAGCGATTTGAGCGTAGAGTTTGCCTGAAGAATTAAAGCTAATCTTAACAGCGTCTTTGGGGTGTTCTTTTTGAAATTCTTTAACAAGGGCTTTTAAAGCACGTGTAAGATTAGCAGCAGCAGCGATTTTTAAATCCTGTGCCAACAGAGCACTTGAAAAAAATACGATTAAAAAGGCAAACGCTTTGAAAGTAATTTTCATAGAACTCCCTTTGATTAAATGATTGGAATTGGTGATTATACCTATTTGTATCTTAAAAATTTGTATTTTAAAAGTTTGAGGTGGTTTTGTAGGTGTATCCCACTTATCCATGATTTAATCAATATTTTCACTCTAAAACCCTCATCTTTGATAAAAAATTAAATCTTTTAGAAAAATAACCGATTTTAGGGTGTAACTTTAATTCAACAAGAAGGATTTATTATGATTAAAAGAATTGCTTGTATTTTAAGCTTGAGTGCGAGTTTAGCGCTTGCTGGCGAAGTGAATGGGTTTTTTATGGGTGCGGGTTATCAGCAAGGTCGTTATGGTACTTATAATAGCAATTACTCTGATTGGCGCCATGGCAATGATCTTTATGGTTTGAATTTCAAATTAGGTTTTGTAGGCTTTGCCAATAAATGGTTTGGGGCTAGGGTGTATGGCTTTTTAGATTGGTTTAACACTTCAGGGACTGAACACACCAAAACCAATTTGCTCACCTATGGCGGCGGTGGCGATTTGATTGTCAATCTCATTCCTTTGGATAAATTCGCTCTAGGTCTCATCGGTGGCGTTCAATTAGCCGGAAACACTTGGATGTTCCCTTATGATGTCAATCAAACCAGATTCCAGTTCTTATGGAATTTAGGCGGAAGAATGCGCGTTGGGGATCGCAGCGCGTTTGAAGCGGGCGTGAAATTCCCTATGGTTAATCAGGGCAGTAAAGATGTAGGGCTTATCCGCTACTATTCTTGGTATGTGGATTATGTCTTCACTTTCTAGTTCATTCTTTCGTTCGCTCTTCTTCATCAAATCAAACCCTGTCCAACTCTTAAAAGGTTGGGGTTCAAAAATCTTTTTCATAAATAGAAAGTTTGCCTTAACGCAGTATAATCCTAGCGTTTGAATTTTTATTTTACTCAATAGGGTGTTTGGCGTTGGCGTTTGAAAGCGGGTTTAGTAAGATTTAAATAATAAATTATTTATATATATTTGATAGATATTATTTTATTCAATAGTGTTATTTAATGGCTCAATTTAATAGGATAGTTTCGCTTTTATTTCTTTAAAACAAATCGATTCTACCGGGGAAAGGTTTTTATGGAAAACAGCATACTTTATATTGTTATTGCTGGCTTATGGCTTGCTGTAGGCTTTGGAATCTTTTTAAAGAAATTAGACATGCCGGTTATCATTGGTTACATTTGCACGGGAACGGTCTTAGCGGCTTTTTTTAAAATTAATGATTTTAATTTGTTGTCTGATATTGGTGAATTTGGTATCGTCTTTTTAATGTTTATGATAGGTATTGAGTTTAATTTTGACAAGCTCAAGTCCATCAAACAAGAAGTGCTAGTTTTTGGGCTTTTACAGGTGGTTTTGTGTGCTTTAATCGCTTTTTTATTGGGGTATTTTGTTCTGGGTCTTTCGCCCATTTTTTCCCTTGTTTTAGGCATGGGGCTTTCGCTCTCTTCAACCGCTATTGTGCTGAAATTCTTTGAAGATTCCAAACAGCTTAGCACGCCCATGGGAAAGAGCGCGGTGGGGATTTTGATTTTCCAAGATATTGCCGCCATTCCCATGCTTTTAATTTTGACTATTCTAGGCAGTAAAGATTCTAATGTTAATTTACTCATTCTTAAAACCTTTATTTCAGCAGGGATTATTTTAGTTCTTTTATTATTGCCTGGAAAAAAAGGGGCTAATCTCATCTTAGAGCAAGCGAAAGACACGCGCTTGCCTGAAATTTTTATAGGCACGATTTTAGTGATTGTTTGCAGCGCGGCGGGGTTGAGCCATTTTTTTGGGTTTTCTATGTCTTTAGGGGCGTTCATTGTGGGCATGGCGATTTCTAAATCGCGCTATAAAATCAATGTCCAAGAAGAATTCGCGCAATTAAAAAACCTCTTCTTAGCCCTTTTTTTCATTACGATAGGGATGCAAATTAATGTGAGTTTCTTCATGGAGAAATTCTTTGTTGTCATCTTCTTACTCATTTTAGTGATGAGTTTTAAGACTGCTATCATTTATGCATTATTGCGTTTTTTTAGAGACGCTAAAACTGCCATAAAAACCGCCCTTTCTTTAGCGCAAATCGGGGAGTTTTCTTTTGTTATCTTTTTAAATTCAGGCTCGCACCAGCTCTTTAATTTGCAAGAAAAAAAAGGGATTCTTGGTTTTTTACACCAAAAAAATATCTTAAGTATCGCTCAAAATGACATCCACCAGCTCCTTATTCTCATGGTGGTCTTTTCTATGTTGGCAACCCCTTTTATTTTAAAATACCTAGAATCTATCGCTCAATTTATTTTGCACCAAAAGAGCCAAGAAAATGAGCCGGCTAAAAAATAATGGCGCAAAAACCAAATGATAAGTTTGCTTGTATTGTCAGTGTTATGTTAAAATACGAGCATATTTTAACTTCAAATTGGTATAAAAAGGGGATTTCATGAAAGAACAAGAATGGGATTTAAGCGCTTTATTTGAAAATAAAGAAAGCGCAGAAGAATTTTTAAAAACCTTACAAACAGAAGCACAAGAATTTGAGAGCGCTTATCAAAATAACCTTAAGGATTTAGACGCTGCAAAATTTGCCGACGCTCTTAAACATTACGAAAATTTGTTAGAAAAAATTTCTAGAGCGATGACTTACACTCAATTACTCTTTGCTAAGAACACTAAAGAATCGAAGTTTTATTCGCAATGCGAAATGGCTTGCGCAAATATCCAACAACACCTTTTATTCTTTGAAATTGAATTCAAGAATTTAGACGCCAAAAAACAACTCGCTTTCATTAAAAAATGCAAAGATCATGCTTTTTATCTAAACAATCTCATAGAAAAGAAAAAGCACACCCTAAATTTAGATGAAGAAAAGATCGCCCTAGCCCTTTCGCCTGTGGGAGTGGGCGCGTTTAGCCGTCTTTTTGATGAACATTTTTCTTCTTTGAAAATCCCTTTTGAAGAGCAAAATTTAAGCGAAGAAGAAATTTTAGCCCTCTTACACAACCCCAAACGCAAGATCCGTAAAAAATCTCAAAAAGCTTTCAGCAAAGCGTTAGAAAAATCCCGCCCTTTACTCACTTATATTTTAAACATGGTGCGTAAAGATTTGCTCATTGAAACCAAGCTGAGAAAATACGATAAAAAAGAGAGTTTCCGCCACATTGACAACCAGATCTCGCAAGAGAGCGTGGATAGCATGATAGAGATCGTGAACGCTAATTTTTCCTTAGTGCATCGTTACTACCATCAAAAAGCGCAAATTTTAGGGCATAAACTCAAAGATTACGACCGCTACGCTCCTTTAAACAATGAAAGCATCACCATGACTTACTCTCAAGCTTTAGAAGAAGTGCTTAAAACCCTTAAAGCCTTTAGCCCTGAATTTCATAAAATCGCTTCTAAAGCGATCAAAGAGGGCTGGGTGGATTCACACCCTAAAGATTTTAAGCAAGGCGGGGCTTTTAGCCATGGTGCGGTGCCTAGCGCTCACCCTTATGTGTTGTTAAACTACACAGGAAACCGCCGAGACGCTTTCACTATCGCTCATGAATTTGGGCATATGATCCACCAAGAATTGTCCAAAAAACAAGGCGTATTGAACATGGATACGCCCCTAACCACCGCAGAAACCGCTTCTGTCTTTTCTGAAATGCTATTTTTTGAGCATTTAAAAAAGGGTTTAAAATCTGATGAGCTTCTTTTCATGCTGGTCGGCAAGTTAGAGGATATTTTTTCTACCCTTTTTAGGCAAGTGGTGATGACTAATTTTGAAAGAAAAATCCATGAAATGGATGAAGAATTAGACACCAAAGATTTTGATCGAATCTGGTTTGAAGAAAACCAAAGAATGTTTGACAAGAGCGTGAAACTCACTAAAAACTACCATTTGTGGTGGAGCTATATCCCCCATTTTATCCATTCGCCTTTTTATTGCTACGCTTATAGTTACGGGCAGCTTTTAACTTTAGCGCTTTATGGGCTTTATAAAAAAAGCGACGCTAAAGAATTTGTTAAAACTTACACGGAATTTTTGAGTTTAGGAGGGTCAAAAAGCCCTAAAGAATTAGTGTCCATGTTTGGCTTTGACATTGATAGCAAAGAATTTTGGGAAATTGGCATCCAAGAGGTGCGTCATTTGTTAGAAGAATTTGAAAGGTTGCTCGCATGCGAAGAGAATTGAGGCTTTTAAACAACAAACATTGCATTGAATACTTGCAATTTCTGTCCAAAAACCATTTGAGTTTTAACCTTTTGTGCGAAAGAGATGCGATTGATTTTTCCCCCAAGCTCCCTAAAGAAATTCATGAAAAATTCGGCGCGTTAGTGCTGTTTGTTTTAGCCGGATACACTTTAGAAAGCTTGATGATTGACGCGCAAAGCGTGCAGTTTGAAGCCGGGTTTGGTCCTAACAACATTGGCAGTGTGGTTCAAGTAAAACTTCCTGGCATCATTCAAATCCTTATCAAAGAAAAAAATGAAAATGCCGTTTTATTCAATCGTTGCGATTCGCTTGAATTGTTTCAAAAAGAAGAACCGCTCCTTCAAGAGCCAAAAAAAGACGAGCGAGAGTCTAAAGAATGGTTGGATTCTAAAGAGGCTCTGTTTTCCAATTCCAAAAACCGCGCGATTTTAGAAAATCTGCACAAAAGCTAAAGGATTAATGGATGAGCGTTTTGAAATTGCATGTAAAAGTCTTTCGTTTTGAAACCAACAAGGACTATAACCCTGCTTATGAGTCTTATTTTTTAGAATACCAAGAAGATCAATACCTTTTGGATCTTTTAAAACAACTCAAAGGCGTGAGCTATAATGAAAACATCGCGCTTAAAATCAACCAGATTGCGGTGTTTGAAGACGCTAAAGTGAGCGATTTGGTGGCGTTTTTTTCCAAAGAATGGGTGCTAGATCCCCTATCCAAACGATACGCTTTAAAAGACTTGATGATTGATGAAAAGGCGGTTTTAAAAAACTATGAAGATTTTTTCAAACAAGTCCCCTATATCACTAAAGGCGAAAAAGAAGAATTAGAAAAGTTTATTCAAATCAATTTTATTAACCCCCAAACCAACCCTAAATATTTGGGCGATGGCTTTTTCTTGTATGTTAAATGGCTGATGAAGCGCTACCCCACAGAGCGCAACCGGTTATTAGAGATGATTTCTCAGCCTGAAAGCGGCGTGATGAATTTTTTAAGCGTGGCGCATTACCTCTATAAAAACGATGATAACATTGACCATGAAATCTATGAATTGCAAGAAATGCTCACCAATTCCAAAATCAAGCCATGGAAAGATTTTTCTAAAAACCTTTTAAGCCTTTTTCAATACAACTCTAACCCCCCTAAAACGCCTAACCCCCCTAAAACTTGCGCGCTCTTTAACGCTTATGCGAAGCATTTAAACGCGCAATCGCTTCTAAAAAGCGCTAAGCTTTATTTGGAAAAAATGGGGCAAAAAATCATTGATCTGCCTTTTTGTTATGATGGGGGCTATTATGGGAAGATTATCAGCACGCATGATTTTCTCACGGCTTGTGCGTATAATCTGGCTCTAGCCAAAGCCAATGGCGTTTCGCTCATTTTTTGCGAAGAAGATTCGTATTTGAATATCTTGCATGCTAAAGAAGTTTTAGACAACAACCCTGAAATCATCAACTCCGTCAATGAAAAATTGAAAAAATACCAGCTTGTTTATGAAAAAGATATTGAGATAGCCTATCTTAATGAGTGGGTTAATGAATTTTTGGCATGGGAATTGAAAAGCCCTTTTGACGCGTTTTTAGGGGCTGAATTTTCTCGCATCAAACCAAGCGATCATTTTTTCAATAAAATCCGTTTAAAAGCCCCCCATTTTTTAGAATCTTTTCAAAATTACGCCCCCCTTTTAGAAGTCAATGAAGCAAGCGGCTTGCTCCAGTGCGCACATTTACGCTATTTGGGAATTGATTTAGGGGCGGATTTTTTAATCGCGCATTCTTTAGGGCTTTTTCACGCTTTTGAAAATTTAAGCTTAAAAGCTTCAAAGATTTATAAAAGAGATAATGACAACACCCCCACTTTATTTTTACCTCAAATCGCGCTAATGGCTATGGGGGAAAAAGACACGCAAGCTTTAGGGCTTGATACGCATTATCATCAAGTTACTTTCATTTAAGATGAACGCTTTTTTAAAACTCGCGCTCGCTTCTTTGATGGGAGGGCTTTGGTATGCTTTCAATGGCGAAGGCTCTGAGATTGTCGCTATAGGGATTTTTGTGTTGATTTTGTTTGTTTTTTTCATCCGCCCTGTAAGTTTCCAAGACCCAGAAAAACGAGAAGAATACATAGAACGGCTTAAAAAAAACCATGAGAGGAAAATGATCTTACAAGACAAGCAAAAAGAAGAACAAATGCGTCTTTATCAAGCCAAAAAAGAGCGAGAGAGCAGGCAAAAACAAGACCTCAAAGAACAAATGAAAAAATACTCATAAAGGAAAATCATGGAAATCATTTTATTGATTGTTGCGGCGGTTGTGTTGTTTTATTTTTACAACACTCTCAAAGAATATTTGAAAAACCCCCTAAACCCTAAAACCAAAACCGAAGAATATGACTTGAAAAATGACCCCTATTTGTTGGTGCAATCTAGCCCCCTAGACAAATTCAAGCAAACCCAAACGGGCGCGTATATGCGTCTTTTAAAATTTTTAGACATTCAAAAAAACGCTTTGGATAACGCTTTAAGAACACTTTTTATCCATGAATTAGAGCAGCCTTTAAACAGCGAACAGCAAAATTTAGCCAAAGAGCTTCTCAATGAGCCTGTGGATCAAAAAGAAAATTTTGAATCCTTATGCCAAGAAATCGCCGACCACACGCATGGAGAATACACCAAACGCCTGAAATTAGTGGAATTTCTTATGTTATTGGCCTATGCTGATGGGATACTAGATAGCAAAGAAAAAGAATTGTTTTTAGATGTGGGGGCGTTTTTACAGATAGACAATCAAGATTTTAACGAGCTTTATGATAATTTTGAACGCTTCAATTCAATAGAAATCCCTATGTCTTTAGAAGAAGCAAAAAGTCTTTTTGAAATTCAAACTCACACCACCAAGCAAGATTTAGAGAAAAAAGCCTTGGATTTAAGCGCCCCCTACTACCATAAAATGAATGACAACAAACGCTACAGCGAACAAGATTTTATCTCGTTGAAAAAAATCGCCCTCGCTTCCCAACTTTTAGAAAAAGATTTAAAAGACTCCTAAGGGGTGTGATGAAAAAGTCCATTGAATGCCCTTTTTAAAAGCCCTAGAATCTTTTGATGCGCCCTTTTTAGAAAAAGAAATTTCCAAGCGTTTTAGGGATAATTTAGTTTTTTTCAAATCCTATCACCCCAATCTGTTTAACGCCCTCAATACGCCTTTTAAAAATTACCAATTGCTTTTTGAAAAAAACCATTTCAATCTCTTACACACTCCCACAAACGCTTTAAGCTACCCTAAACATCAAATGATAGGAATCGCTTTCAACATGGCTTCTAACCCCTTGAATAACCCCAGATGGTCATTAGACAATAACCGCCTCTCTTTACATTATTTAAAAACTCAAAACAACCACAAACTCCCCCTAACCCTTAAAGCCACGCATGCGATCTCAAACTTTTTAGACAATCATCAAACGCCTTGCTCTTTAAAGAAATTCTTACCCCCTACCATGATTTATGGCGTTTTAGACGGCTTGTTTTTGGCTATTTTACAGGCTCAAAATTACCGCTTCCATTCGCTTTATTTGTTTGAAGAAAATTTAGATTTGTTTAAGATCAGCTGTTATTTTGCGCGTTATGAAGATTTGATTACAAAAGGTACTAAACTCTTTATTCAAGGGTTTTTTAACCCTAATGAATTGAAAATGGATTTTTTGAAACGCCCTGTTACGCATTCTTTTTTAAAGCTAGAAATCATGCCCTATAAAAGCGCTTTTAATTCGCGCATGCGAGAAAACATTCAAAGCTATTACAAACAAGCCTTAAGGGGTTGGGGGAGTTTTGAAGACGAATTGCTAGGGCTAAAAAACACGCTTAAAAACTTACCCCTATACCAAACCCTAAAGATTAAACCTAAAAAGATTAACGCTCCTATTTGCGTGGTAGGTAACGGGCCAAGCCTGGATTTATTGCTAGATTTTTTAAAAGAAAATGAAGATAATTTCATTATTTTTTCATGCGGAACCGCTTTAAAGCCTTTAAAAGCGCATGGCGTTAAAGTGGATTTTCAAATAGAAGTGGAGCGCATAGACTATCTTAAGGAAGTTTTAGAAAAAGCCCCCCTAGAAGACACCCCCTTAATGGGAGCGAACATGCTCAATCCTAACGCTTTTAATTTAGCCAAAGAAGCGTTTATGTTTATGCGTGGGGGGAGCGCTTGCGCGTATATAAGCCCTTTAAGTATAGAATACGCAGCGCCTTTTGTGGGTAATGCCGGGGTGGCTTTAGCGGGTTTGATGAGCGATGAAATCTATTTGTGCGCTTTAGATTGCGCTTATATCAAAGGGTTTAAAAAGCACGCTAAAAATTCCTATTATGAAAATGAAAAAGAGATTGACACCTCATCTTTAATCAGCGTAGAGGGTAATGTTGAAGGTTATGAAACTTTTAGCGACTCGCTCTTTTTGCTCTCTAAAGAAAGGATTGAAGAAGCCCTTCATCATTACCAGCCTAAAAAAGTCTATAATTTAAGCTATGGGGCTAAAATCAAGCATGCTGTTAGCCTCAATCATTCTCAAGTGAAATTGAAACATTCCAACAAACAAGACGCTACCGCTCGCATTAAAAGCATGTTTAATCCCCCCAATAACCATGCTAAAGATTTAAACAATTTACAAAAAAATCTGATGAATTTTAAAGAGGATTTTTTAAAATATTTAAACACGCCTTGTAAAACCAAGCAAGAAATATTTGAATGGGTGGATAGCTTGAGTGGGTTTTGCCAAACAGCCAGCGCTAAAACCCCCACCATAGGCATTTTATTTGAAGGGAGTATCGCTCATATCTTACAAAGCGTCTTAATCGTTTCATTGCACCTTAACGAAAATGAGCTGACGCATTTTATCAAATTCTCTCAAAACACCTTAAAACAATTCCTTAAAGAAGCTTGTTTATTATTGCAAATGCAGCTCAAACAACCATGATTTTTATTTTTACACTATAATAACAACCTTAAATCAAAGGGGTGTGCATGCCATACAATGAAATCACAAGGGTTCAAATCCCTGCCTTAATGCATTTAGCCGAGTTGGGCTATGATTTTATCTCTCAAAAAAATAAGCCTAACCTAGACACCGCCACCAATATTTTAACCGATAGTTTTACTCAAGCCTTTAACCAACTAAACCCAAACCCCACTAAAAACGCAAAAGATTCGCTGACTGAAATCAAAAAACGCTTGAATTACGATGATTTAGGCAAAAGCTTTTATGAATACTTGCTCAAAAGCGAGCATCAAATCATAGACTTTGATAACCTTAACAACAATCTTTATGAAATGATGACCGAATTACCCTACAAATCCTTTAGTACCTGACATCACCCTTTTTATCAATGGCTTGCCTTTGGTGAATATAGAAGTTAAACAGCCTTTCGCCGGACAAGGCATTAAAGAGGAAAAAGATCGCCATGTCAAACGCTATGAAAACCCTGAAAACAAAGTTTTTTATAACCTTGCACAAATCTGGCTCTTTAGCGATAACTTACCCTATGATGAAAACAAGCCCGATCAAGGCGCGTTTTATAGCGCTTCTTATTCGCCCATTTTCCAACGCTTTGTTGAAGCCAATAAGCTAGATATTACCCCCCCCCCCCCCGAAAATGATGAAAATCATCAAAACCATCGATCGCTTGAAGAAATTCAAAAACGCGTCTTAAACGAATTCAACCTCAAAAACACCGACACCCCAAAAAGCCCCAAAGACACCCCCACAAACTCCCTTTTAACTTCGTTTTGCTCTCACAAAAGGCTTTGCTTTATCCTAAAATACGGCATCAGTTTCTTAAAAGAAAAATCAGAGTTTAAAAAACACATTTGGCGTTACGCGCAGATGTTTGCGAGCTTGAATGTTTTAAAAGAATTGCAAAAGCATTATGAAACGAACCCAAAAGATCCCCTAAAAGGCATCATCTGGCACACGCAAGGCAGCGGTAAAACCGCCTTAACCTACCATTTAACCAAACTCATCAGAGACTTTTTTAGCCAATCCAACCTAAACAAAAAGACTAAATTTTATTTTATTGTGGACAGACTGGATTTATTGGAGCAAGCCAAAAACGAGTTTTCAAAAAGAGGCCTTTGTGTGCATGAGGCAGAAAATAAAGAGGATTTGAGCCAAAAATTAAAAAACTCTAATGTGTTTGAAGGCTCTCAAGGGAATGATGAGATCATCGTTGTGAATATCCAAAAATTCAAAGCCCCCAATGAAGAAAAAACCCCCAATGAAGACCCTTCTAGTGCTCCTAAAGAAATTGTTTCTAAAACAGAATTACAAGAAGCGACAAAAGATAACCATGATTTACAAAGGGTGTTTATCATAGATGAAGCCCATAGGAGCTATGACCCTAAAGGTTGCTTTTACGCTAATTTGATAGAATGCGACAAGACAGCGGTAAAAATCGCTCTCACAGGCACGCCCCTATTAGAAGACAACGCGCAAGATAAAGCCACTAAAAAAACTTTTGGCAACTACTTGCACACTTATTCTTGTGCAGAATCTATTAGCGACAGACACACCCTAAAACTCCAATTAGAAATCATTGAAAAGAGTTACAAAGAAAAATTACAAGCAATCTATCGCCTTTTACAAGAAAGCATCACTATTGAAGACATAGAGGTTAAAAAAGAAACGATTTTTAATCATGAAAGATACATTAAAGAAATGCTCTTTTATATCATCAGAGATTTATTGGATTTCAGGCGTGTAAATAATGATGAAAATTTAAAGGCTATGGTGGTTTGTTTTTCAAGCGCACAAGCCAAGTTAGCCAATTTGCTTTTTAATGAAGTCCAAGAAAAAGTCTTACAAGAAAACCCTAACTTAAGAATTTTAAAAAAACTCCAATCTAGCCTGATTTTGCATGACGAACAAGAAGTCAAAGAAAAGATTGATTCTTTCAAACATAAAGATACCGATATAGTTTTTGTGTTTAACATGCTTTTAACCGGCTTTGATTTACCCAATCTCAAACGCCTTTATATCCACAGAGAATTAAAAGATCACAATTTGCTCCAAGCCCTAGCCAGAGTGAATCGCCCCTATAACAACATGTCTTTTGGCTACCTTATAGATTTTGTAGGGATTAAAGAAAATTATGACAAAACGACTGATGATTATTTGAAAGAGTTAAACCAATTCAATCAAAGCGATTCTAATATCAAAGATAATCTCAAAGACATGTTTGCGGATCGCAAGGTTTTAGAAAAAGACATTAAAAACGCTTATGATGATCTTTTTAATTACCCCATTGATGATGTAGAGGACATGACTAGCGCCATTGTTGGTATCAGCGAAATGAACGAGCTTTTAAAAGTCTCACACGCCATTAACACGCTCAAAGAGCGCTACAATTTAATCCGCACTTCTAGCGATGAAAAAATCCTTTCCTTAAAAGAAAAAATGGATATTGAAAAGATCAGCAAAATCTCTTCAATGCTCAGTAAAAAAGCCAAACAACTCCATGCGTTAAAAAATATCAATGAGCCTAAAAACCCAAACGATTTAATCATTTTAGAAAACCTCATCGCTCTTTTAGACTTTAAAATAGAGTTTAAAGAACGCAAAGAATTACGCTTTAAAGAACAAGAAGAGATTACCAACAAACAAAAGCAAGCTAAAGAGATGTTAGAAAAAATCCCGGATCAACAAGATAAAGAAATCCAAAAGTTTTACAAAGACTTTTCAAAACTGATCCAAGAACCCCTAACCAATCATAATTTTGATGGAATTTCTCATTCTTATAGCGTGATCATTTCACAACTCAAACAACACAAAGAACAAACCACCAACCTATTAAATAAATACAATAATGATCGAGCTTATGTGATCACGCATAAGCGACTTCACAATCGCCTCATGGAAGAAAACATTTCTAAGGGAATTTTCACGCTTTTAAGCACGCTCAAAAAAGCTCTTGATGCGCGTATTTCTAAGCGTCAAGAAATCTTAAACGAAGAAACCACCCTAAAAACTGCCATAAAAGCAGAATTAAGGGACGCTTTCAAAGAAAACCCCTCCTTAAAAGATTTACAAAAAGAAGAAAAATTTATCGCTCAAACCCTTTTTAACGAGCTCACGCAAAACCACCATCAAGGAAATTTGAATGCCTAATAACGCCTTATTACAAATCAAACAAGACACCCTAAGCCTCATTGATGATTTAAAAGTCATTTGCCATGATGCTGGTTTAGGGAGCGACGGCAACGAATACAAGATCATCACGCAATGCTTTTTGTATAAATTCTTATGCGATAAGTTTGAATTCTTTTTTGAACAAGAATTCCCTAACCAAACGATACAAGATTACAAAGACTTTAACAAGGAAGAAAAAGAAGATTTTTTCATTACCCTAAACGATAAAAAACTCCCCAAACTCGCCTATGATGAGCTTTTAAGCTATCTTTTTGAAAAACATTTTAACGATAACGATTTACACCTTAAGCTAGATGCTATTTTCAATCGTATTTCTAGCAATAATGCCGAGCTTTTTAACACCATAAGCACGGATAAAACCACTATCGCCTTATTTGAAAGCGTCTCACAATACATTAATGAAGAGTCTAAAAGGGCTAATTTTACAAGAGCTTTATTAGACAAACTCAAAAATTTTAATTTCAAACAAGCTTTTTTAAACTTACAAAACCAACAAGGCTATGATTTTTTCGCCCCCATTTTTGAATACTTAATCAAAGATTACAATAACAACAGCGGAGAGACATACGCCGAATACTACACCCCTTTAAGCATCGCTAGCATCATTGCTAAGCTTTTAGTGATTAAACCCACTCAAAGCGTCAAAATCTATGATCCAAGCGCTGGCACAGGAACGCTTTTAATGGCATTAGCCCACCAAATAGGCACGGATTCTTGCACCCTTTATGCCCAAGACATTTCGCAAAAATCCTTAAGAATGCTCAAGCTCAACTTGATTTTAAACGACTTGACCCACTCTTTAAGATACGCCATTGAGGGAAACACCTTGACTAACCCCTACCATTCTAAAGATGATCGTGGGAATGAAATCAAAATGGATTTCATCGTGAGTAACCCCCCTTTCAAGCTGGATTTTTCCAACAAGCATGCCGAGATTTCGCAAAACAAAAACGATTTTTTCAAGATACGCCATTGAGGGAAACACCTTGACTAACCCCTACCATTCTAAAGATGATCGTGGGAATGAAATCAAAATGGATTTCATCGTGAGTAACCCCCCTTTCAAGCTGGATTTTTCCAACAAGCATGCCGAGATTTCGCAAAACAAAAACGATTTTTTCTTAGGCGTGCCTAATATCCCTAAAAACGATAAGAGCAAAATGCCCAGAAAAATGCCCATTTACACACTCTTTTTCCAGCATTGCCTGAACATGCTCAGTCCAAAAGGTAAGGGGGCTATTATCGTGCCAACCGGATTCATTAGCGCTAAAAGCGGAATAGAAAATAAGATTATCCGGCATTTAGTAGATGAAAGGCTCGTTTATGGGGTGGTTTGCATGCCCAGTCAGGTTTTTGCCAACACCAGCACTAACGTGAGCATCATCTTTTTTCAAAAAACGCCAAGCGCAAAGGAAGTCATTTTGATTGACGCTTCCAAACTCGGCGAAGAATACACCGAAAACAAAAACAAAAAAACGCGCTTAAGAACAAGCGATATGGATTTGATTTTAGAAACCTTTCAAAATAAAACTAAAAAATCGGATTTTTGCACTCTGGTTTCTTTTGATGAAATCACAGAAAAAAATTATTCTCTAAACCCCGGGCAGTATTTCATTATAGAGGACACAAGCGAGACAATCAGCCAAGCGGAGTTTGAAAATTTAATGCAGCAATATTCAAGCGAATTGACAAGCCTTTTTGATGAAAGCCAGAGCTTGCAACAAGAAATTTTAGAAACTTTAAAAGGGGTTAGGTTTGAGTGAGTGGCAAACATTTTGTTTAAAAGATTTAGGAAAAATCGTAACAGGAAAAACCCCTAAAACTTCTAATTTAGATTTTTTTAATGGCAAATACATGTTTATTACGCCAAATGATTTGCATGGCACATATCGTGTTATTAAAACACCAAGAACGCTTAGCGATAGTGGTTTAAAAAGCATACAAAACAACACAATAAATAATATAAGCATTCTTGTAGGGTGTATAGGTGATGCGGGTATGGTTCGCATGTGTTTTGATAAATGCGCAACAAATCAACAAATAAATTCTATTACGGACATTAAAGATTTTTGTAATCCATACTACTTATACTACTATCTATCTAATAAAAAAGAACTTTTTAAAAATATAGCTCTCTCTACAGTTGTGCCAATTATTCCAAAAACAATTTTTCAAGAAATAGAAGTCTTATTGCCAAATATAGAAACACAACAAAAAATAGCCCGCACGCTTTCTGTCTTAGATCAAAAAATAGAAAACAACCACAAAATCAACGAGCTTTTACACACGCTCGCTTATAAAATCTATGAATATTATTTCAAATACAAACCTAAAAATGCAAAGCTAGAACAAATTATTATTGAAAATCCTAAATCTAATATTATGGTTAAAAACGCCCAAAAAACCCAAGATAAATACCCTTTTTTTACAAGCGGAGATAATATCCTATCCTACCCCAAAGCGATCATTGATGGCAGAAATTGCTTTTTAAACACTGGGGGTAATGCTGGTATTAAATTTTATGTAGGCAAAGCTTCTTATTCAACGGATACTTGGTGTATTTGCGCTAACGAATTTAGCGACTATTTATATTTACTGCTCTCAAGTATAAAAAACCATATCAATCAAAGCTTTTTTCAAGGAACTAGCCTTAAACACTTGCAAAAAAATTTACTTAAAAAATATCCTATTTACATGCCGTCCGTGCATGAAATTAAAAAATTTAATCAAATTATGATGCCCCTACTCACGCTTATATCCATTAACACAAGAACTTCTAAAAAATTAGAACAAATCAGAGATTTTCTACTCCCCTTACTCTTAAAACAACAAGTCAAACCCCAATGAAAAATTTTAGAACAAAACTTTTTTAAGGGGTAAAAACCCTTTAGTTACAAGAAAGAGAAGTTTTGTCATCAAAAGAAATTTTTTAAAGAAAAAGAAGTTTCAAAAATTAAAAGTTTGAGTCAAATCCGCTAGTAAGATTTGACCCTAGCGCTCTTGTGCCAGAGCCAAAATTTTAGTATAATGGCGTTGCGGACACCATTAAAACTATGATTACTAATCTCATGTTAGGTTATCTCCTTTCTGAGGTAACCACCCACTGTTACCCCCAACCCTAACATGCTCCAAATACCGCAACCAAAGAGAAAACCAAAAAATTACTACTTGCGTTCGTTTATTATAGAAACAATCAACCCAAAAAACGCTAAAAAAAATTTTAAGCGATCTTTTAGGGTTAAATGAAGTTTTATTCAAAAAATGAAGTTTTACAAAAAAGAGCTTTTAAACAACAACTAAGCAAACTCGCGCTACAATCTCTCTTTTTGATTGCGGAGTATGGCGCAGCCTGATTAGCGCGCACCCTTGGGGTGGGTGAGGTCGTGGGTTTGAATCCCGCTACTCCGACCATGACTTTTTAAAAAAGCTTCAATTACTATCAATTCATTATATAATCACACCAAACGAACTGATTTTTAAACATGATGATTTAAAGGATTTTTATTGAATCGTTTCTTTAACCGAGAGCTTTCATGGTTAGCTTTTAACACAAGGGTTTTAAACGAAGCCAAAGATGAGAGCTTGCCTTTATTAGAGCGCTTGAAATTTTTAGCCATTTATGACACGAATTTAGACGAATTTTACATGATAAGAGTGGCAGGGCTTAAACAACTCTATGAGCATAAAATCGCCTCTAAAGGCATTGATGGCGCAAGCCCTGAAGAACAATTAGAAAAAATCAAGCATTATTTAGCGCATGAAATTGAAGAAAGGGAATTAGAATTCCAAAAAATCCAAGCCCTACTCTTTAAAAAAGGGCTTTGCATCACCCCCTATAATGAATTGAATTTAGAGCAAAAAGCGAAGGCTAAAACTTATTTTAAAGAGCAGCTTTACGCGTTAGTTTTGCCTTTTAAGTTGGATTCTTCGCACACCTTCCCGCCTTTAGCGAATTTGACTTTTGCGCTTTTTGCCCGCATTAAAGACAAAGAAACTCAAATTATCTCCTATGCGCTCATCAAACTCCCCTCTTTTATCTTCCGTTTTGTGGAGATAGAAAAAGGCTTGTTTGCGCTGGCTGAAGAAATCGTAGAAGCGCATTTAGAAGAATTGTTTTTAGAGCATGAGATTTTAGATTGCATGGCGTTTAGGGTAACTTGCGATGCGGATATTGCTATCACTGAAGACGAAGCGCATGATTATGCGGATTTGATGAGTAAGAGTTTAAGGAAACGCAATCAAGGCGAAATCGTGCGCTTGCAAACCCAAAAAGGGAGTCAAGAGCTTTTAAAAACCCTTTTAGCGTCTTTAAGGAGCTTTCAAACCCACTCTTACAAAAAGCACAAACTCACCGGCATGCATATCTATAAAAGCACGATCATGCTCAATTTAGGGGATTTGTGGGAATTGGTCAATCATAGCGATTTTAAAGCGCTCAAATCGCCCAATTTCACGCCCAAAATCCACCCTCATTTCAATGAAAACGATCTTTTCAAATCCATAGAAAAACAGGATCTATTGCTGTTTCATCCTTATGAAAGTTTTGAGCCTGTGATCGATTTAATAGAGCAAGCCGCTAGCGATCCGACCACCCTTTCTATCAAAATGACGCTTTATCGTGTGGGCAAGCATTCCCCCATTGTCAAAGCCTTGATTGAAGCGGCGAGCAAGATTCAAGTGAGTGTTTTAGTGGAATTGAAAGCACGCTTTGATGAAGAAAGCAATCTGCACTGGGCAAAAGCTTTAGAAAGGGCGGGCGCGTTAGTCGTTTATGGCGTTTTCAAACTCAAAGTGCATGCTAAAATGCTATTGATCACTAAAAAAACGGACAACCAATTACGCCATTTCACCCATTTAAGCACGGGCAATTACAACCCTTTGAGCGCTAAGATCTATACCGATGTGAGTTTTTTTAGCGCTAAAAATGAAATCGCTAACGACATTATCAAGCTTTTCCATTCCTTGCTTACGAGCAGCGCGACTAATAGCGCATTAGAAACGCTTTTTATGGCGCCCAAACAGATCAAGCCTAAAATCATTGAACTCATTCAAAATGAAATGAATCACAAACAAGAAGGCTATATTATTTTAAAAGCCAACGCCCTAGTGGATAGCGAAATCATTGAATGGCTCTATCAAGCCTCTCAAAAAGGGGTTAAAATTGATCTCATTATTAGAGGGATTTGCTGTTTAAAGCCCCAAGTCAAAGGATTGAGCGAAAATATCAGGGTGTATTCTATTGTGGGGAAATATTTAGAACATGCACGCATTTATTATTTTAAACATGAGAATATCTATTTTTCTAGCGCGGATTTAATGCCCAGAAATTTAGAAAGGCGCGTGGAATTGCTTGTTCCCGCCACAAACCCAAAGATCGCTAATAAGTTATTGCGTATTTTAGAAATCCAATTAAAAGACACCTTAAAACGCTATGAGTTAAATTCTAAAGGCCGTTACACTAAAGTTTCAAACCCTAACGATCCTTTAAATTCGCAGGATTATTTTGAAAAACAAGCCCTTAAAACCTTTTAAGGGTTATCGTTCAAATCATAAAAGACAAGGATTTAAATGCTTTATTCATTAGTAAAAAAATATCTTTTTAGCATAGACGCTGAAGACGCACACGAAAAAGTTTGTCAAATTTTAAGAATGCTTTCTTCATCGCCCTTTTTGTGTAGTTTAATCCATTCTCAATGGGGTTATAAAAACCCAAAGCTTGAAAATGGAATTTTAGGCTTGCATTTCCCTAACCCCTTAGGTTTAGCCGCCGGTTTTGATAAAAACGCTTCCATGCTCAGGGCGTTAATCGCTTTTGGGTTTGGCTATTTGGAAGCAGGCACATTGACTAATACCGCACAAAGCGGGAATGAAAAACCAAGGCTTTTCAGACACATTGAAGAAGAAGTCCTTACAAAATGCGATGGGGTTCAATAATTACGGGGCGATTTTGGGGGTAAGAGCGTTCAATCGCTTCGCTCCTTATAAAACCCCTATTGGCATCAATTTAGGCAAAAACAAACACATAGAGCAAGCGCATGCCCTAGAAGATTACAAGGCGGTTTTAAATCAATGTTTAAACATTGGCGATTATTACACTTTCAACCTTTCTTCGCCCAACACCCCTAATTTAAGGGATTTGCAAAACAAGGCGTTTGTGCATGAGCTTTTTTGCATGGCGAAAGAAATGACTCCTAAGCCTTTATTTTTAAAAATCGCCCCGGATTTAGAAATAAACGACATGCTAGAAATTGTCAATAGTGCTATTGAAGCAGGAGCGCATGGGATTATTGCGACTAACACCACGATTGATAAAAGCCTGGTGTTCGCTCCTAAAGAAATGGGGGGCTTGAGCGGGAAATGCTTGACTAAAAAAAGCCGTGAAATCTTTAAAGAATTGGCTAAAGCTTTTTTTAATAAAAGCGTTCTTGTTTCTGTGGGAGGGATTAGCGATGCCAAAGAAGCTTATGAAAGGATTAAAATGGGAGCGAGTCTGTTACAAATTTATAGTGCTTTTATTTACAAAGGTCCAAATTTATGCCAAAATATTCTTAAAGATTTGGTAAAATTACTCCAAAAAGATGGATTTTTGAGCGTCAAAGAGGCTATAGGAGCGGATTTAAGATGAGATATTTTTCTGTTAAAAGACTTTTAGGGCTTAGTTCTGTCTTGTTAGTCACTTTAGGAGCGAGCATGCACACACAATCTTACTTACCCAAACATGAGAGCGTTACCTTAAAAAACGGGTTGCAAGTCGTGAGCGTCCCCTTAGAAAATAAAACCGGGGTTATAGAAGTGGATATGCTTTATAAAGTCGGCTCTAGAAACGAAGTCATGGGCAAGAGCGGGATCGCTCACATGTTAGAGCATTTGAATTTTAAAAGCACCAAAAACCTTAAAGCCGGCGAATTTGATAAGATTGTTAAGCGTTTTGGGGGCGTGAGTAACGCTTCTACGAGCTTTGACATCACGCGCTATTTCATTAAAACCAGTCAGGCTAACTTGGATAAGTCTTTAGGATTGTTCGCTGAAACCATGGGTTCTTTGAATTTAAAAGAAGATGAGTTTTTGCCTGAGCGTCAAGTGGTCGCTGAAGAAAGGCGATGGCGCACCGATAATTCCCCTATCGGCATGCTTTATTTCCGCTTTTTTAACACCGCTTATGTTTATCACCCCTACCATTGGACGCCCATTGGTTTTATGGACGATATTCAAAACTGGACTTTAAAAGACATTAAAAAATTCCATTCGCTCTATTATCAGCCTAAAAACGCTATCGTTTTAGTGGTGGGCGATGTCAATTCCCAAAAGGTTTTTGAATTGACTAAAAAGCATTTTGAATCCTTAAAAAACCTTGATGAAAAGGCTATCCCCACTCCTTACATGAAAGAGCCTAAACAAGATGGGGCAAGAACGGCAGTCGTGCATAAAGATGGGGTCCATTTAGAATGGGTAGCGTTAGGGTATAAAGTGCCTGCTTTCAAGCATAAAGATCAAGTCGCCCTAGACGCGTTAAGCAAGCTTTTAGGCGAAGGTAAAAGCTCGTGGTTACAGAGCGAATTAGTGGATAAAAAGCGCCTAGCTTCTCAAGCTTTCTCGCACAACATGCAATTACAAGATGAAAGCGTGTTTTTATTCATCGCTGGGGGTAATCCTAATATCAAAGCCGAAGCCTTACAAAAAGAAATCGTAGCGCTTTTAGAAAAGCTGAAAAAAGGCGAAATCACTCAAGCGGAATTAGACAAAATCAAAATCAATCAAAAAGCTGACTTTATTTCTAATTTAGAAAGTTCTGGCGATGTGGCGGGGCTTTTTGCGGACTATTTAGTGCAAAACGATCTTCAAGGCTTGACTGATTATCAGCAACAATTTTTGGATTTGAAAGTAAGCGATTTGGTACGCGTGGCTAATGAATATTTTAAAGACGCCCAATCAACCACCGTGTTTTTGAAACCTTAAAAGAGCCTTATCGCATGCAATTTCATTCATCTAGTGCGTTAATTACGCCTTTTAAAAAAGATTTGAGCGTTGATGAGTCCGCTTATGAAACCTTGATCAAGCGCCAAATTTTTCAGGGCATGGACGCATGCGTGCCTGTTGGCACGACAGGAGAATCCGCCACGCTCACCCACAAAGAGCATATGCGTTGCATTGAAATCGCCATAGAGACTTGCAAAAACACTCAAACGCCCTCCAATTCGCGCATGAAAGTGTTAGCCGGCGTGGGCAGTAACGCCACAAGCGAGTCCCTTTCTTTAGCAAAGTTCGCTCAAAAAATCGGTGCGGATGCGATTTTATGCGTAAGCCCCTATTATAACCGCCCCACCCAACAAGGCTTGTTTGAACATTATAAAACTATCGCTCAATCGGTGGAAATCCCTGTCATGCTTTATGATGTGCCAAGTAGAACAGGCGTGTCTATTGAAGTCCCAACCGCTCTCAAACTCTTTAGAGAAGTCCCTAACATTAAAGCCATCAAAGAAGCGTCTGGTTCTTTGAAAAGAGTAACAGAATTGCATTACTATGAAAAAGATTTTAAAATTTTTAGCGGGGAAGATTCACTCAACCACTCCATCATGTTTTCAGGGGGGTGTGGCGTGATTTCAGTGACCGGTAATTTAATGCCTAATTTGATTTCACAAATGGTCAATTGCACGCTCAACCTTGAATACCAACAAGCCCTAGAAATCCAAAATAAGCTTTTTAATTTGCATCAAGCCCTTTTTGTAGAAACGAATCCTATCCCTATTAAAATGGCTATGCATTTAGCCGGCTTGATTGAAAACCCAAGTTACAGACTGCCTTTAGTGCCCCCAAGCAAAGAAACGATCAAACTTTTAGAAAAAACCCTACAACAATATGAGGTAATTGCATGAATGGTTCCAATCACATGAAAAATAAAACCCTAGTGATCAGCGGTGCGACGAGAGGGATTGGCAAGGCGATATTGTATCGCTTCGCTCAAAGCGGCGTGAATATCGCTTTCACTTACAATAAAAATGTTGAAGAAGCCAACAAAATCATAGAAGATGTGGAGCAAAAATATTCCATTAAAGCCAAAGCCTACCCCCTTAATGTTTTAGAGCCTGAGCAATACACAGAGCTTTTTAAGCAAATTGACGCTGATTTTGACAGAGTAGATTTTTTTATTTCTAACGCTATTATTTATGGGCGTTCTGTCGTGGGGGGATTTGCGCCGTTTATGCGATTAAAACCTAAGGGGTTAAACAACATTTACACAGCCACCGTGTTAGCGTTTGTCGTAGGGGCTCAAGAAGCGGCAAAACGCATGCAAAAAATAGGCGGCGGGGCGATCGTGAGCTTAAGCTCTACCGGGAATCTAGTTTATATGCCTAATTACGCTGGGCATGGCAATTCTAAAAACGCCGTAGAAACCATGGTCAAATACGCTGCTGTGGATTTAGGCGAGTTTAACATTAGAGTGAATGCGGTTAGCGGCGGGTCTATTGATACGGACGCTTTGAAAGCCTTCCCTGATTATGTGGAGATTAAAGAAAAAGTAGAAGAGCAATCGCCCCTAAAACGCATGGGCAATCCTAACGATCTAGCCGGGGCGGCTTATTTTTTATGCGATGAGACCCAAAGCGGTTGGCTTACAGGGCAAACGATCGTTGTGGATGGTGGGACCACTTTTAAATAAAGATTTTTTTTGAAAAACGTTATCCACATCCACCAAAATAAAGAGTTGCGATTCGTTAAAAAATGCTTGTTGGGCTATTTTTTCGCCCCTTTGTGTGGGGCTATTTTGTTGGTTTTTTCTATCGCTTTAAGCGGTGCGAAACCGCTCCAAGTTTCTAATCTCTTTAATAGTCAATCGGCTTATATCGTCTTACTATCTCTTTTTTTATGCGCGATTGGGTTTATTGTGGGGGCGGTTGGTTTTTATAGGCTTTCTAAAATCACGCGCCATTTAGGGTTTTTTGAAAATTTTGCTTTCAGTTTTTTGGCGGTGATTTTATGCGCTCTTTTAAGCTATCTTGTCCCTAACGCCAGTAACGCCCTTTCACTAATCGGTAATGGTGTTTATATTTTTTATCTGCATAAACTCTATAGAGAATTGAGCCTTTACACTCAAGAAAGGTTTTTTTTAAGCGGTTTTAGATTGTTGCTTTTTAGTTTCATGCTGGCTCTTTTAGGGGTTTTAGTGCAAGCGTTAGTTATCATTTTTTTAACGATCGCTGTGATTTTAATGTGTGTGGCGCTTGGCTTTTTGGGGCGCGCGTTTTTGAATTTTTCACAAGTCTTTTTGAAAGCATGAAAGTTTTAAAACTCCTGCCTAATTTTTTGACGATTTTACGCATTGTCTTATCCTTATTTTTATTATTTTTATTGTTAAACACGCGCACTTATTTCAGTTTTTTAACCCTCTTTCACATTAACATGATCTCTTCATTGGTTTTTTTGTTTGCCGCGCTCACGGATTTATTGGACGGCTACATCGCTAGAAACTATAAAGCCAAATCGCGCTTTGGGGAAATCTTTGATCCTTTAGCGGATAAAATCCTTATTTTGAGCGCGTTTTTAGGGTTAGTTTATTTGGATCGTGTGAATGCGTGGATCCCGTTTGTGATTTTAGGGCGCGAATTTTTTATTTCAGGGCTTAGGGTTTTAGCCGCTAATGAAAAAAAGGATATTCCTGTCAACGCGTTAGGCAAGTATAAAACCGTTTCTCAAGTCGTGGCGATTGGTGCTTTATTAGCCAATTTAACTTACTCCTATGTGCTTGTAGCCATAGCGGTTTTTTTAACCCTTTATTCGGGGATAGATTACACGATTAAATATTATAAATCTTAAGTTTTAGATTGATTTTATAATACTGATAATAAAAAACACAAAAGAATTGATGCCAGTCAAGCGATAGCTTTTTAAGAAAACGAGTTTAATAAAGTAACCAAAATCCCATTTTTTAAAAATTAAAAATATTAAAATTTAATAAGACTTATCCAATTTGATTAAAATAAATCCTTATTTTTATTTAAAAAAAATCTTTTTATTTTATTTTTGTTATAATTCAAGCTATTTTTATTTTCAATCTAAGGAGGTGTCGCATGGACAATCAAAAGATAACGCATCAAAATACCACGCAAAAACAAGGCGAGCTTAAAAGAGACATGAAAATGCGCCATCTCTTAATGATTGCATTTGGAGGAGCGATCGGCACAGGGCTTTTTGTAGGCACTGGGGGTAATATTGCGAGCGCTGTACCTTTAGGAACCTTGATCGCTTATGGTTTTGGAGGGCTTGTGGTCTATTGCATCATGCTCTCTTTAGGCGAGTTGGCTAGCGTTTATCCCACTACGGGAAGTTTTGGGGATTATGCGGCTAAATTCATAGTACCTGGCACGGGCTATATGGTTTTTTGGATGTATTGGCTTGGCTGGGTGATCACGGTGGCGTTAGAATACATCGCTATAGGCATGCTCATGCAACGCTGGTTTGTAAATATTCCCATCCATTATTGGGTCATTTCATGCATTGCGTTAGTTTTTTTATTGAACTTTTTTTCGGTTAAAATTTTTGCCGAGGGCGAGTTTTTCTTTAGCCTGATTAAAGTTTTAGCGGTGATCGCTTTTATAGGCATTGGCGCGATTGGGATTATTTATCAAATCTATTTGCATGGGTTTAGTTCTATTTTTGATAATTTCTATTTTGGCGATAAGGGGTTTTTCCCTAACGGGAGCGCAGCGGTTTTTAGCGCGATGCTTGCGGTGATTTTTGCATTCACTGGCACAGAGGTGATTGGGGTGGCTGTGGGAGAAACTAAAAACGCTAGCGAAGTGATGCCTAAAGCGATTAAAGCGACTTTGTGGCGGATTGTCTTTTTCTTTTTAGGCTCTGTGTTTGTCATTTCTGTTTTTTTACCCATGAGCGATTCTTCTATCACGCAAAGCCCTTTTGTGAGCGTTTTAGAACGCATTAATTTGCCCTTTATTGGCATGGGTATCCCTTATGTGGCTGATATAATGAACGCTGTTATCATTACGGCGATGTTTTCTACCGCTAATTCAGGGCTTTATGGAGCGAGCCGCATGATTTATGGGCTGTCCAAACAAAAGATGTTTTTTAAGGTTTTTTCCAAACTCAACCGACAAGGCACGCCCACTTATGCGATGCTTTTTTCCCTTTCTTTTTCTCTCATAGGGCTTTTAGTCCAAATTTATGCCAAAGAAAATGTCGTGGAAGCTTTGATTAATGTGATCAGTTTCACGGTGATTATTGTGTGGGTTAGCGTGTCCGTTTCGCAATATTCTTTCCGCAAGCAATACTTAAAAGCCGGGCATTCTTTAGAGGATTTGCCTTATAAAGCCCCTTTCTTGCCCTTTTTGCAACTCATAGGGATCACTGGGTGTATTATCGGCGTGATTGGTTCGGCTATGGATAAGGATCAACGCATTGGGATGATTTTAACGATTGTTTTTGCTGTTATTTGTTACATTGGATACTATTTTACACAAAAAGCTAATGAAAATAACAAAAAAGATTTGATATAATCTTTTTTTAATTTTGAAGTTTAGCACATTTTAAGGAAGTAACCATGATGAAAAAAACCCTTTTTATCTCTTTGGCTTTAGCGTTAAGTTTGAATGCGGGCAATATCCAAATCCAAAACATGCCCAAAGTGAAAGAGCGAATAAGCGTCCCTTCTAAAGACGATACGATCTATTCTTACCACGATTCCATTAAGGACTCTATTAAAGCGGTGGTGAATATCTCCACTGAAAAGAAGATTAAAAACAATTTTATAGGTGGCGGTGTGTTTAATGACCCCTTTTTCCAACAATTTTTTGGGGATTTGGGTGGCATGATTCCTAAAGAAAGAATGGAAAGGGCTTTAGGCAGCGGTGTCATCATTTCTAAAGATGGCTATATTGTAACTAATAACCATGTGATTGATGGCGCGGATAAGATTAAAGTAACCATTCCAGGGAGCAATAAAGAATATTCCGCCACCTTAGTAGGCACCGATTCTGAAAGCGATTTGGCCGTGATTCGCATCACTAAAGACAACCTACCCACGATCAAATTCTCTGATTCTAATGATATTTTAGTGGGCGATTTGGTTTTTGCGATCGGTAACCCTTTTGGCGTGGGTGAAAGCGTTACTCAAGGCATTGTTTCAGCGCTCAATAAAAGCGGGATTGGGATCAACAGCTATGAAAATTTCATTCAAACAGACGCTTCCATCAATCCTGGAAATTCCGGCGGCGCTTTGATTGACAGCCGTGGAGGGTTAGTGGGGATTAATACCGCTATTATCTCTAAAACCGGAGGCAACCACGGCATTGGCTTTGCCATCCCTTCTAATATGGTTAAAGATATTGTAACCCAACTCATCAAAACCGGTAAGATTGAAAGAGGTTACTTGGGCGTGGGCTTGCAAGATTTGAGCGGCGATTTGCAAAATTCTTATGACAATAAAGAAGGGGCGGTAGTCATTAGCGTAGAAAAAGACTCTCCGGCTAAAAAAGCAGGGATTTTGGTGTGGGATTTGATCACCGAAGTCAATGGGAAAAAGGTTAAAAACACGAATGAATTAAGAAATCTAATCGGCTCCATGCTACCCAATCAAAGAGTAACCTTAAAAGTCATTAGAGACAAAAAAGAACGCGCCTTCACCCTCACTCTAGCCGAAAGGAAAAACCCTAACAAAAAAGAAACCATTTCTGCTCAAAACGGTGTACAAGTCCAATTGAACGGGCTTCAAGTGGAAGATTTAACCCAAAAAACCAAAAGGTCTATGCGTTTGAGCGATGATGTTCAAGGGGTTTTAGTCTCTCAAGTGAATGAAAATTCCCCAGCGGAGCAAGCCGGCTTCAGGCAAGGCAATATCATCACAAAAATTGAAGAAATTGAAGTGAAAAGCGTTGCGGATTTTAACCATGCTTTAGAAAAGTATAAAGGCAAACCCAAACGATTCTTAGTTTTAGACTTGAATCAAGGTTATAGGATCATTTTGGTGAAATGATAGAGGTTGGTCATCAGTCGCATGTCTTTGATTAGAGTGAATGGGGAAGCTTTTAAACTCTCTTTAGAAAGTTTAGAAGAAGACCCTTTTGAAACTAAAGAAACGCTAGAAACGCTTATCAAACAAACGAGCGTTGTTTTATTGGCTGCTGGGGAGTCTAAGCGTTTTTCTCAAACCATCAAAAAACAATGGTTGCGCTCTAATCATACCCCCTTATGGCTCAGCGTTTATGAGAGCTTTAAAGAAGCCCTAGACTTTAAGGAAATCATTTTAGTTGTAAGCGGATTGGATTATATTTATATCCAACGCCATTACCCCAAAATCAAGCTTGTAAAAGGTGGGGCATCAAGGCAAGAATCCATGTGCAACGCTTTAAAAGTAATTGATAGCGCTTACACGCTCACCAGCGATGTGGCTAGGGGTTTAGCGAATATGGAAACGCTCAAAAGTTTGTTTTTAACCCTCCAACAAACGAGCCATTATTGCATCGCTCCTTACTTGCCTTGCTATGACACAGCGATCTATTATAATGAAGTTTTAGATCGAGAAGCGATCAAACTCATTCAAACCCCGCAATTAAGCCACACCAAAGCGCTCCAATCAGCCCTAAATCAAGGGGATTTTAAGGATGAAAGCAGCGCGATTTTACAAGCTTTCCCTGATCGTGTGAGTTATATTGAAGGCAGTAAAAATTTGCACAAACTCACCACGAGCGACGATTTGAAACATTTTGCTCTCTTTTTTAACCCAGCAAAAGACACTTTTATAGGCATGGGCTTTGATACGCATGCGTTTGTTAAAAATAAGCCTATGGTTTTAGGGGGGGTTGTTTTGGATTGCGAGTTTGGGTTAAAGGCTCATAGCGATGGCGATGCTTTATTGCATGCAATTATTGATGCGGTTTTAGGAGCAATTAAAGGGGGGGATATTGGCGAATGGTTCCCTGATAATGACCCCAAATACAAAAACACCTCTTCTAAAGAGCTTTTAAAAATCGTGTTGGATTTTTCTCAAAGCATTGGGTTTGAATTGCTTGAAATGGGAGCGACCATCTTTAGCGAAATCCCTAAAATCACTCCTTACAAACCGGCGATTTTAGAGAATTTGAGCCAACTTTTAGGTTTAGAAAAATCTCAAATCAGCTTGAAAGCCACTACAATGGAAAAAATGGGGTTCATTGGCAAACAAGAAGGGCTGTTAGTCCAAGCGCATGTGAGCATGCGTTATAAACAAAAACTTTAAATGTGATAAAACGCGATAAAAGGAAGAATGGATGAAAATCTTAATCATTGAAGACGATTTAGCGCTAGCTAGGAGTATCTCTCATAATTTGCATGATTTGGGGCATTTTTGCGAGATCATCTCTAGCATTTCAGAAGAAAATAAAGAGCCTTATGATGTGATTTTAGTTTCTTCTAAAGTTTGCACTCAAGGGCGTTGCGAACACTTTGTGCGTTATAATTCCAAGCAAATCATCATCATGATGGCTTCGCATGTCAATGAAGATGGCGTGAATAAACCCATTCAAGCGGGAGCGAGAGATTATATTCTAAAACCTTTTAAAATGGATGAATTGTTGCGCAAGATCCAATACCACAAAGCCTACCAAGAAATGACCGCTCGCTTGGGATTTTATGAAAATTACTTAGACTTTATCCATGCGGAATTGCCCTTGCCTAAAGATTTTTCTTACAGGTCGCCCTTTATCATCCACACGCCCTCTCAAGAGCTTGCGAACGCTTATTTATTGCAATACGCTAAAGAAAGGCAAATGGATTTTTCTTTTTTCTCTTTAAAGGATACCACTTGGAAAGAACTATACAAGAATAAAGACAAATTAGAACGCCCTTTTTACATCATGCATTTAGAAGAGCTTAAAAAAGATGAGCAATTGAAATTGTTGGAATTGGCCCGTTCATGCCCCATTGTTTTGTCCTATACCCATAAAGAACCCCTAGAATTTCCTAAAATTGTGAGCATTGAATGCGGCAATAGACCCCTATCTTTGTTTAGCGATAACACGACTTTCCTTTCCATTCAAGAGTATGAAAAAGAAGCGATCAGGCATTTTTCTTCTACTTGCACCGATACAGAATTGGCTAACAAGCTTGGCATTAGCCGCAAAAGCCTTTGGGAAAAACGCCGTAAGTATAACTTACCTCGCAAATAAAAGAAAATCCTTAAGCCCTGTTTTTTGTGGGGCGTTGATCATAAAATGCAAGAATGCCAAAAGCGTTTTTGCAATCAAAAGAGCTAAAACAAGCGGTGATCTCTTAAAATTTAACGTATTTAATGAGAATAGAGTTAATTATTATTAAAATAACTTATTATTTGCTATATATTTACTATAATAGTTTAACTTTTAAAAAAGTGAAATTCAACTTAAGGATTAACCATTAGACAAGCGTTTAACGAAACAAGATTCATGCATTCAAGAACTCTTTTACTAGACATTGATTGCGTTATCCCTAATATTGTTAGGCGTTTGCTCTCTAATAAAACGCTCCCTAAAAGATTCACCACTTATAGTTTGCAAGAAGTGGGCGTTATTTTTCTTACCACTCAAATTTTATCCATCATGCGCAAAACCCGTTGCTCTAAAACGCTTTTTTTTATCACTAGGGGCAGAGAGAGTTTCCGCTATCAGCTGTGCGATCATTACAAACAAAAACGCCACCAATTTGATGAAGATTTTAGATCCCTTTTAAAAGCTCTAAAAATCGCTTTAGTGGAAAAATACCCCCTAAAAAAAGGGGCTAAAATCCAGGGCGAACATTGTTTTGAATATGAAGCCGATGATATTATCTCTTTTTACAAAAAGAAAGACCCCAACAATTATGTGATAGCCAGCATGGATAAGGATATTTTGTATTCCAATAGAGGCTCTCATTTCAACTTGAAAACCAACGCTTTTTTTAATGTGAGTCAAAAAGAGGCTCATTTTTTTGCTTATTACCAGTGCGTTGTGGGGGATAAGGGGGATAATATTAAAGGGGTTAAAGGGATTAGCGGCTTCAACTATAAAGATTTTTTAAACGAAGACGCTAAAGAGCATGAATTGTGGGAGCAGATCATTCAAGCGTTCAAAATTAAAGAAGATTTGAGCGACAGCGAAGCTAAAGAAAAGGCTCTTTTAAACATGCGTTTAGTCAATATGCACCAGATGACCCACCATGGCGTGATCAAACTATGGGAGCCTGAGTTTAAAAAAGCTTTTTTCCCTAAAAAAACACAAAAACCTGATTTCAAAAGAAGTTTTTAAAACAAAAACTTTTAGACCCTTTTAATATTCTTTGATTTTTAGAGAATAGGATTTTTAGCTTTATTTTATAGTTTTACATAGTTTTATATGAAACTCATTTTTTAAGGGAATAGGGAGATGTTTTGGAACAACTCTCCCCCCTTAACCCCCTTTAAGATCCCCCTAACCCAAGAAGACCGCTTAAGAAATTATCGCCTACTTTTCGCAAACTCTTTACTATTGATTGTAAAAATGGCATTTTCTTAAAATAAAAACTTCCCAAAAAAGACAAAAGAGCTATCTCCAAGGCTTTTTCTCGTGGCTTTAGAATTATAAGCATACACATACCCCCCACCCATATCAAAAGACAAACTCCTATAAGTCCAAACCCTAAAGCTGCTCATTAAAGAATATTCTTGGTAATCCCCAAAAGCCACCATCGCGTCTAAACGCACCCTTTTAGTCTTAAGCCCTAAAAAAACATAGCCTGAAATGCTAGAATTAGCAAAATAAATCGCTGGCGCACCGGGCGCGTTGATCCCACTACCATAGAATTTAGTCCTGTCGTTAAAAGTCCATAGATAGCCCTTATTGTTCCTTGCCGGAACGATATAAAAACCCGTTCCAAAATTAAAAATTTTGTATTTAAAAGTTTGATCGATCAAAAACAAGCCGGCATTTTTAGCGTTTGTAGCACTATCAGTATTGCCGTATTGATACATGCCATGCACTAGAGTGCGCGAAGTGAAACCCTTAGCTAAAGAAGCGTCATACTCCAACTTACCCCCCACTTGCACTAAAACATTTTGAGTGGGCAAAGGCAAGCGGGTGTCCGTTAAAATAAAAGGCACCACTTTAAGATTTTCATGCCTGTATTCTGCGCCCAAAACAAACACTTCCCCCCCACATACAAGCGTTTAGACACAGGATCATAAGACGCTAGAGCGTTTAGGGAAGTAGCGATCCGATTCCCTTGCTCTTTATTGATCTGATGCCCATTATAAAGCATGCTATCCATAAAAATCCCAAAATAACGCATGGAATTTTGCTTAAAAGCCACAGAAACCCCTTGAATATTGCCCCCTATCCAATCAAAATCCACAAAATCGGTATTGAAACGCCCTAAAGCGATTTTAAAACGCTGGTTAGTGTATTGAAGATACGCATCAGAAACATCGCCAGCACTCAAATAAGGTTTAACGTTGTTAGGGTTACCAAAAAAATTCCCTAGACTGATGTAAAGGTTAGCCAAACGCTGTTTGTTATAAATATTCCAAGCTCCAATCGCTCCAATACCAAAGGACCACCCGTTGCTATAAGAAAAATCCACCCCAAGGCGCGCTAAAGCCCCCACATAGCTGTGAGGGTTTTTTTGCGCCCCTTGATTATACAATAGCCCCAGATAGCCAAAAGGTTTGACTGCGATTTCTAAAGCTTTCAAAGACAGACCATTTAAAAAAAGGATCCCTAACGCTAAATAATAATATCTTTTCTTATTTTTCTTATATTGCATTAAAAACTCATCGTGGATTTAAACTCAATATTTTAGTTAAAATTCCTTTTAATTGCGCTGAAATGGGTTTAAAATCTCCATTACCTAAAAGCATTATCAATAAACTTGATTGACTAACACTAAAGATTTATGATAGTATTCTAATAAAACTATTTTAAAGGTGATCCATGAGTAAGAGTTTATACCAAACTTTAAACGTGAGCGAAAACGCCAGCCAAGATGAAATCAAAAAATCCTACCGCCGTTTAGCCAGACAATACCACCCGGATTTGAATAAAACCAAAGAAGCCGAAGAAAAATTCAAAGAAATCAACGCCGCTTATGAAATTTTGAGCGATGAAGAAAAACGCCGCCAATACGATCAATTTGGCGACAACATGTTTGGGGGGCAGAATTTCAGCGATTTTGCCAGAAGCCGCAGAACTAGTGAAGATTTAGACGATATTTTAAGCTCTATTTTTGGGAAAGGAGGCTTTTCGCAAAGATTTTCTCAAAATTCGCAAGGCTTTTCTGGCTTTAATTTTTCCAATTTCGCCCCTGAAAATTTAGATTTGACCGTCGCTTTAAATGTCTCTGTTTTAGACACCCTTTTAGGCAATAAAAAACAAGTGAGCGTCAATAATGAGACTTTTAGCCTTAAAATCCCTATCGGCGTGGAAGAGGGCGAAAAAATCAGGGTTCGCAACAAGGGGAAAACGGGGCGAACGGGCAGGGGCGATTTGCTCTTACAGATCCATATTGAAGAAGATGAAATGTATAGGCGCGAGAAAGACGATATTATCCAAATCTTTGATTTGCCTTTAAAAACGGCTCTTTTTGGAGGGAAAATTGAAATCGCCACTTGGCATAAAACCTTAACCCTAACCATTCCCCCTAACACCAAAGCGATGCAAAAATTCCGCATTAAAGAAAAAGGGATCAAAAACAGAAAAACTTCGCATGTGGGGGATTTGTATTTGCAAGCTCGTTTGATTTTGCCTAAAACGGAAACGCTTTCTAATGAGTTAAAAGCGTTATTAGAAAAAGAATTGTAAGGAGGAATCGTGTATGATTATGATGAACCGCTTTATTTGATCAGCGTTGTGGCTAAAATCTTAGGCGTGCACCCTCAAACCTTGCGCCAATACGAAAAAGAGGGTTTGATAGAGCCTAGCAGGACTGATGGGAAAATGCGCTTGTATTCCCAACGAGACATGGACAAAATCAAAACGATTTTACGCCTTACAAGGGATATGGGGGTTAATTTGGCTGGTGTGGATATTATCTTGCGCTTAAAAGAAAAGCTTGATGAATTAGACAACCTCAATAAAGAATTGCAAGACGCTCTGCACAAACACTCTAAAAACACCAAAACCCCAACGAAAAATTTAAACACCCCTACTAATTTTTATGAACTGATTTTATTTAAAAAATGAGCCTGACTTCGCTTTTAAACCCAAAAAGCCTAGAAGATTTTTATAGCCAAGAGCATTTAATAGGGAAAGACGCCCCCTTATTTAAAGCCTTACAATCCAAACACTTCCCCCATGCCTTTTTCTATGACTCTCCTGGCGTGGGTAAAACAAGCCTGGCTCAAATCATCGCCTGCATGCTAGAGCGCCCCATTCTTTTGTTTAATGCGACGGATTTCAAATTAGAGGATTTACGCCTTAAGCTTAAAAATTACCAAAACACCCTTTTAAAGCCCGTTGTTTTTATTGATGAAACCCACAGATTGAATAAAACCCAACAAGAATTTTTACTCCCCATTATGGAAAAAAATCACGCTTTAATCTTAGGGGCTAGCACGCAAGATCCTAATTACAGCCTAAGCCATGCGATCCGATCAAGAAGTTTTATTTTTGAATTAACCCCCCTAAACAAGAGCGATTTAGACAAGCTTTGCGATAAGGCTTTAGCATTATTAAAAAAACAAATAGAGCCTGACGCTAAAACCTATCTTTTAAACAACAGCGCTGGCGACGCTAGAGCGTTATTAAACCTTTTAGATTTGAGCGCTAAAATAGAAGATCCTATCACTTTAAAAACCTTGCAATCCTTACGTCCCCATAGCCTAAATGACGGATCTTATAGCGATGATACGCATTATAACCTCACTAGCGCGCTCATTAAATCTTTAAGGGGGAGCGATGAAAACGCTTCCATCTATTATCTGGCGCGCTTGATTGCTGGCGGGGAAAACCCAGAATTTATCGCCAGAAGGCTGGTGATTTTTGCGAGCGAAGATATTGGTAACGCTAACCCAAACGCCCTTAATTTAGCCACTTCTTGCTTGTTTTCAGTCAAACAAATCGGCTACCCTGAAGCTCGCATCATTTTAAGCCAATGCGTGATTTATCTGGCTTGTTCGCCCAAGTCTAACACGGCTTATAGAGCGATCAATCAGGCTTTGGATTGCGTTCAAAAAGGCTCACTCTACCCTATTCCTAAACACCTGCTACCTAACGCTAAAGATTACCTTTACCCGCATGATTATAACGGCTATGTCAAACAAGATTATTTGGAAAAACCCCTAGATTTGGTTTCTTCTCAAGGCATAGGGTTTGAAAAAACCCTTTTAGAATGGCTTGATAAGATAAGAAATTGATCTTATAAGTTACATTAAAATGCGACAATGGTAATAAAAAATCAATATTTTTTGATTGAATTAAAATAATAATGAGTTTTATCTATGTTTCATCGCATTATTATTGTATAATAATATTCTAGTTATAAAAATCATTTTACGGATAAGGGAAATATCAGCATGAAAAGATTAGAAACTTTGGAATCCATTTTAGAGCGCTTGAGAATGTCTATCAAAAAAAACGGACTCAAAAATTCAAAACAAAGAGAAGAAGTGGTGAGCGTTTTGTATCGCAGCGGCACACACCTAAGCCCTGAAGAAATCACGCATTCTATCCGCCAAAAGGACAAAAACACCAGCATTTCTTCAGTCTATCGCATTTTGAATTTCTTAGAAAAAGAAAATTTTATCTGTGTTTTAGAGACTTCAAAAAGCGGTCGGCGCTATGAAATTGCGGCTAAAGAACACCATGATCACATCATTTGTTTGCACTGCGGTAAGATCATTGAATTTGCAGACCCTGAAATTGAAAACCGCCAGAATGAAGTCGTTAAAAAATATCAAGCCAAGCTGATTAGCCATGACATGAAAATGTTTGTGTGGTGTAAAGAATGCCAAGAGAGTGAATGTTAAAAAATTTTAAAGAAGAAGCTTAGATAGGGCTATCTTTAATGGTTTTAAGGACTTCATCCAGGTTAAAACGCTTGAGTTTTAGATTTTTGATTTCTTCATCGCTCAAGCGTTTCCAAGTGAAAGTCTTGCCGACATACCCCCATTTATCATAGCTTGAAGTGAATTCTAAATCCCCGTTTGAATTTTGAGTAACCCTTACATAGTAGGTCTTGCCGTCATAAAAATTATACGCTTTACCGCCTTTATAAGATCGTTTTCCAACCTTAATCAAATCGCTTAAAAACACCACGCCTTTATCGCTGCGATTCCTTAGCTTTGGGTTAGGATTGAGTTTGTCTTTTTTGGCTTTAGAGCCATCCACATCAGAAATACCATAAGCATAGAACTTCCCATTATGCTCAAAAAACTCCACAAAAGAGCTTTTTATGTATAAAAATTCCTGAGTTTGATAAATTCCAGGCAACTCTACAGCCCCTAAAAAACAACAAAAAACTATAACAAGACTCACCAATTTCATAATTTTAATTTGATCAATCCTTTGGGTGCTTTAACGACCGCTTTAAAAATCGGCTCTGCCCTATATTTTTCAAAAGACTCTTCATAGAATCTCAACGCATACGCATCGTTTTCAAAAAAAATAGCCAGCATTCCCGCATCTAAACACAAAAAAGAAGCTTCACTAACCGGCTCATAAACGATCAAATCTCTTTTTTCATCATAAGGGGTTTTAATGACAGCCCTATTTATATCTACCACCTTAGCCCCCTCAACGCCTTTGATGATCAATTGGAAATCCACATATTGTCGGTGGCTTTCAAAAAAGCCTTTCTCACCCTCTTTAGCATGCTCTAAACAATAACTCTGCTCTATACTAAAAATGCCATGCCCTAAAGGCGTTTGAAATTCTGTATTAGGATTGAGGTTTAAAACCCTTTGATTCGCTTTACTACCCTTTTGCATGACCTCTTTTAAATACGCATGCAAAATTTCTAATTCTTGCGTTTTTTTAAACAAATGCCCAAGCGAGCTTAATTCCCCAAAAATAGCCATAATCCTTCCTTTTTTACTTTAAAATGGTTTAATTTTTCAGTTGCTCTAAGCGTTCTTTTTTAGTGCCAATATCCGTGATCTGAATGCCAAAATTCCCATCCACGATCACCACTTCGCCCTTAGCGATCACCTTATCATCTACGAGGATTTCTAAAGGGTCATTCACCAATTGATCCAACTCCACCACGCTCCCTATATCCATAGAAACCACATCTTTTAAAATCATCTTTTTTTGCCCGATACGCACCTTAACATTCAATTTCACGTCTAAAAGCATGCTGATATTGCGGATTTCTATATTTTCTAAAGACGCGTCGTGGGTTTTAGTCTCTTCAGTAGCGCTCTCTGTCGTTTCTTCTTTTCTTCTTTATGCGTTTTTTCAAATTGGCGCTCAAAAGCCTCCGTAGTCAATAAAATGATTTGGCTTTCTTTGATGGCTTCCATTTTAAAAGAAAACACCACCGCTTTAGTATAATCTTCTTTTTTAGGAAGCTCTTTAGCGATTTCAGCGTTCGTGGTAGTGAAATTGAGTTTGGGGAGCAATTCTTGAGACTTCAAGCTTGTAGCGATCGCGCCAAAAATATTAGAAGCCATTTCCTTAAAAGCGTCTAAATCGTCATTATCCATTTCTTCCTTACTCGCTCCCTCACCTCCTAGCATCAAATCGCTCAAAGCGGTAACTAAAACTACCGGAGCCAACAATTCAATAGAGCTCTCTTCTTTTTCAATCGCACTAACCATGACTCTTGCATAAGGCACACTGATCAAACTCTCCCAAGCTTCTTCACTATTAGAAACTTCTTTTTCTAATCCCACGCTCGGAGCCTTACCCACTAACCCTTCTAAAGTGGAGACAACCTCTTGAATAAAAATCTTAATAAAATCTTGCATTTCTCACTCTTCTTCTATTTTCATAATATCGCCCACTTTGCCTCTGCGCTGTTCTTCTAGCATTTCTAAAATTTCTTTAGTGCGTTCTTTTTCGCTATAGATCACTTCTTTAATTTGAATGGTTTTCCTATACCCTTGAAACCCCACGCTCGCTAAATAACGCTTTTTTTTATGCACATACACGCTCACTTCATCATTAGCGATCTTATTCAACCGGATAGTATCCCCCACATCTAAATCCAACATTTCTTTCAAACTCAATTCTACCGCGCCCAAAAACACAATCATATCCACGCTCACCCCGCTCAATAGCGCTTGCAATTCCTTATTACGGCTCTTTTTAGAATTCGTCTCTGAAAGCATCAAATCCCTACTCCCCATTTTAGAAAGAATGCTCTCAATGGAAATCACCGGGTAACAAATATTCATCATCCCACGGCTATGCCCAATGATAATCTCTAAAACCACCATGATAGAAATTTCATTTTGAGCGACGATTTGGACCACATTCGCGCTGGATTCTTTAGCGTCAATGGTAGGAAACATCTCCACCACAGGCGACCACACTTCTTTTAAAATTTGCATCACCTGGCGTAAAATCGTGTCCAATAAATTCAATTCAATATCGCTAAACTCCCTATTTTGATCATACGCGCTCCCCTTACCCCCTAATAGTCTGTCAATCATAGGGAAAGCGATGCTAGGATTAATTTCTAAAACCCCTGTTCCTCCCATAGGCTTCATGGAAAAGACATTAAAACTCGTAGGGCTAGGCAAACTCATCAAAAATTCGCCATAAGTCATTTGATCCACGCTATGGAGCTGGATCTCTACAATAGAACGCATGATAGAAGAAATTTGACTGGAAAGATTCCTAGCCATTTTATCATGGATACTCCTAAAAGAACGCAGTTGCTCCTTACTCACACGATTAGGGCGTTTGAAATCATAGAGGGTTACGCTGCGCTGCGGGATAATATCCTTTTTTTGGACATTTTGAATATCCACATTTTCATCAACGACTTCTAAAAGCGCATCAATTTCTTCTTGGCTTAAAATATCAGCCATGATCCACTCCTAAGGATTTACGCACCTTTTTAATCACTTCTTTAATGATTTGAGAAATGCGCGATTCAGTAATGCCTAAAATCTCTTTAATCTCGCTCAAATTCAACTCTTCAAAGTAATAAAGCTGGATAAGGATTTGCTCTCGTTCGCTCATTTGATTCAATACTTTTTGGACATGCTCTAACAACTCTTCTGCTTCAATCTTTTTAGTGATTTCATCTTGCTCAATCGCATTGAATTGCTCATCTATTGGCACTAACGCATAAATATCTGAAGCCGTTTTAGCTTCTCTAATCTTTTCAATATTCTCGCCTAAAACTTCCGCTAAATACGCATCGCTAGGCTCTTTCCCATGCTCATTAAGGTATTTGGTGATTTCAATATCAATGCTTTTAATGAGCTTTCTATTAGAGCGAGAAATCACATCTAAAGAGCGCAAATAATCTAACATCGCCCCATTGACACGAGTTTTAGCATACCCCCAAAAAGAATCGTTTAACGCGCTCTCATAACGCCTGGCTAATTTAATCAATTCTTCAGTACCAATAGAAACCAGATCGTTAAAATCAATAGAGCTGGGCAAGCGCTCTTTTAAACGAAACGCCATCGCGCGCACTACCGGTAGATACTGGATAGCGAGATCGTCTTGATGGTGGTGTTGTTGCTTATCATAGGCGTTCAAAACCTTTTCTATACTTTTTTCGCTTGCTTCAGTTTTTTGAATTTCTTTGGGCATTCTATTTTCCATCATCAAAATCATAACTTCTAATGTATTCTAAAATACTAGCCACTTCTTTTTCTCTGTTCTTAAATTCATGGTTGAAACGAAGCAAGCTCTCTTCAGTGCCTTTTTTGTCAAAAAGGCAAATATCTAAATCCGTGCAAGCGATAAAAATAGACGCAAACAATAAGGCGATCAAATACCCCCCAAGCGTGGATAACACCGTCCATAATAAAATGCTCTCTGGCTCATTGAATTTCAATACCGAAAACACTAACCCTAAAAAAAACCCTACCACAACAGAAAAATGGATAAAATTTTGAACTCTCATCAGTCTACCCCAAATACTTCAAAAGCCTTTTAAAAAAGCTTTTCAAACCTTCTTTTGGTATTTCTAAAGCACCGGTTTCTAATTTAGAAACTAAAAGGCTCGCTATCTGGTCAATGGATTGCGAAAACAAATCGTTGGGGGCTATTTTCCTCAAAATCTTTCGCTCTCTCACATAGCGTTTCAATAAGGAGCTGTTTTCAATCGCCCCTAAATAGTGCAATTCTAATGAAGCGATATTGTTTTTAGCTACTTTAAACAGCCTTTCATAAGTCGCCCTGCCCTCTTTAGGTTGGGCTACCATGTTAGCGATAAGGAACAATTCGTCTTTATTTTTGGAGTTGATTTTAATGCATGCATACGCATCCGTAATCGCTGAAGGATCGGGTGTGGTAACAATCACCACGCAATCGCTCGCGTTCAAAAACGCTTGCGTAGTGGCTCCAATCCCAGCGCCCGTATCAATCACAATATAATCTAAAGAGCTTAAAACCCCCTCTTCATCCACGAATTGATCTAAAGCTTCTGTTCCGCTAATGTATTTTAAAATTTCTTCGCCGCTATCCCCGGGAATTAAGCAAAGCCCGGGTTCAATCTCGCAAATGATTTCTTGTAATTTGGCTTCACCTTTTAAGGCATGCAAGATATTTTTATGGGTTTTCACCCCAAAAATCACATCTAAATTCGCTAAACCAATATCCGCATCAAACACCCCTACCTTATAACCTTTCTTGTATAAAGAGTAAGCTAAATTAGCGCTAATGTTGGATTTCCCCACGCCTCCCTTACCGCTTGTGATAGCGATGAATTTGGTATTCCCCTTATTATCAAAAAAACTTTTGGGGTTTTTAAGATTCATCAAATTATCTAAGCGGCTCGCTTGATTGTTCATGCTTGTTCCTTATTAGGGTTACTAAAGCCATCTAGCATGCAATCCACTAAATATTCATTAGTAGCCACTTTCAAATCCATAGGCACTTCTTGCCCAACAGAAAGATAGCTGATAGGCTTTTGGCTTTCATGCACTAAAGAAAACAAATTCCCTAACCCCCTACTCTCATCCAATTTCGTAAAGATTAAAGTGTCAATCCCTAACACCCCAAAAGAATCATAAATATCTTTCATGTCTTCATACTTAGTGGTAACTGAAAGCACTAAGGACACATCAATATTATAACCCTCATCTATAAATTCCTTCAAACCGGCAATTTTTTCTTTATCGTATTGCGAATGCCCTGTCGTATCCACTAAAATAAAATCGCAGTATTCCAAAGCTTCAATTTCTTTAGCAAAATCTTTAGCGTCAATCACCGCTTCTATACTCATTTTCATTTTATTAGCATACCAGCTTAATTGCTCCAAAGCCCCAATGCGATAATTATCTAAAGTGATAATGCCCACCTTGTATTTTTTCGCTAGCATTCTAGAATAGCGCGCGGCTAATTTGGCTAGAGTCGTCGTTTTCCCCACGCCTGTTAGTCCTACAAGCATTAAGATGCGTTTTTGCCTTAAATTCAAATCTTCAGGGCGGCACAAGATCATTTTGCGCAACACTTCTCTAAAATAACGCTTAATCGTTACGGAATTTTCCCTCATGCGTAAAGGCATCAATTCCAGGCTCAATTGCATGATTTCATCTAAATGGCTGGATTTCATCCCGCTTTGTTTGGCTAGTTTGTAAATTTCGGCAAATTCTTGAGGGATATTGACAGAGTTGGGGTTTTTCTCATCCCAAAACATGTTTTGAATGAGTTTCAGGCTGTCTCTGATTTTGCTTAATTGCAGATTGATGTCTTTAATTTCTTCTTCTTGTTTAACTTCTCTTTTTTCTCTTTCTTTTTTATGGTTGGCTTCATTTTTTAAGGCTTGCAATAAAGCGTCCTGCTTATTAGCCTCTAAAGGCGCATCCTCTAACGGGGTGTCTTTTTCTAAAAGGGTCTTATTTTTTGAAAAACTATAGTTGTGCTGGCTGGATGAAACCCCAGCGAGTTTGCGCATTTCTTCTACAGTGCTTGAAAGCTGCATGACCACATCTTCTTCATTCAATTCTTCATCATACAAACTTTCTGGAATAAGGGGGGCTTTAGAGGGTTTGTTTTCGTTTTCTTCTTCAACCGCCACAACGATTTCATAAAGCCCAGAAGAAGTGAGCGTTTTTTTACGGATTTCTTGCGTTTTAAACACCAGCGTATCCACCCCATGGTGGCTTTGAGCGATCTTTAAAGCTTCAGCGGTCGTCTCCCCACTATAGGTATAGAATTTCACCACTCCCCTTTTTTAAAAAGAATTTGTTGTAAAGTCAAAGGCACTAACACCGAATCCCTTTCACTCCATTTAGGGTGAGGTAAAGTCAAATCGTTCTGTCTTAAAATGACTTGGTTGAAAGCGATAATATCAATGTCTAAAGTTCTTGGAGCGTCTTTAAAATCGCGCTTCCTTGCACGCCCAAAACGCCTTTCTATATAAAAAACCAGAGCAAAAAAATGGCGCAAACTTAAAGATGTTTTAAGGATAATCGTAGCGTTGTAAAAGTTGGGTTGATTAGTATAACCAAAAGGCGGATTGATATAAATGGGCGAAGAAAAAATTTTTCCGATTTTACTATGATTTTTAAAATACAAAAAACAATTTTTTAATATTTTTAAAGGATTTTTAAGATTAGATCCCAACCCTAAAACCACCCTGTTAGAAAAATCAAGCCTTTTTTTAAAAAGGCTGGGGAAAAAGCGGCTAGTAAGGATCTCTCGCATCACAAAAGCTCAGCCCTGGAATTTTTGATCACCACTAAATCTTCAATGCGCACCCCAAAAAATCCAGGGATATAAATCCCAGGCTCTATGGAAAACACCATGCCCTCTTCTAAAATGGTTCCACTGCGCGATGAAATATAGGGAAGCTCATGAATGTCTAAGCCAATGCCATGCCCGGTGCTGTGAGTGAAATACTGCCCATAACCATAATCGCTAATCACTCCCCTAGCCAAGCTGTCCGCTTCTTTACCGGTCATGCCCGCTCTAATGCCTGAAATAGCCTTTTCTTGCGCTTCTTTCACAATGTCATAAATCTTTTGACGCTCTTTATCCTTGAAACTCTGCTCTCTTTTGAAGACAAAATCTTTAGGGTCAAAAAAAGCCGTGCGAGTCCGATCAGAGCAATAGCGTTCGTATTTGATCCCCATATCCAAAAGAATGCTATGCTCCGCTTTTAAAAAATCCTTCGCACTAGGCAAAGCATGGGGCTTGCTCGCGTTCGCATTCAAGGCTAAAATAGGCTCAAAACTCAGATCATAAACCCCCTCTTTAGTCAAAAAGTCCTTAACCTTATGCTGCAAATACCGCTCGCTCAAGGATTCTTTTTCATCAAAAATCTTTTTCACATACTCAGCAAAATTTTCAAAAGCTTCAACATTCAACGATTGAGATTTTTTGAGGAGTTGGATCTCATGCTCGTTTTTAATGATGCGTTTTTGGCGGTGGTAACTAGGCACACCCTCTAAAGTAACCTTATTCCCAACCGCTAAATCCAAACGCTTGTAGGTTTGTAAATTCACTTGATTGGGGTCAAAAAAGAGCTTTTTAACCGAACTCTTTACAATCAAATCAATCGCACTTTGGACTAAATCGCTAGACTCTATCACTTCCGCTAAAACGCCATTTTTAGGCTGAATGCTTTCTTTAGCTTCTTGAGTGTAGCGAGAATCAGTGATAAAAAACGAGCGATCGTCTAATTGCAAAAACAAAGCGTTATCGCAACTATAAGCGCATTCAAAAAACATCGCGTTCTCATTGAGCGTGAAATGCGATTCTCTTTCTAATCCTTTCATGGGTAGCCCCCTTTTATTTTTGATTGTTAATGGGGTTATTAGGGTTGTTTTTTTGGGCTTCTTGGAACGCTTTCATCTCGGCTAAAATATTGACCATCGCCATTAAAGCCATGTTGTAGCCAAGCGGCTCAAATCCCATGATCACGCCTCCACAAGCCGCTCCGGTGTAAGAATTTTTCCTGAATTCCTCTCTGGCTTGAATGTTAGTGAGATGCACTTCAATAACGGGTTTGCCCGCTAGCATGATCGCATCTGCAATCGCAATAGAAGTGTGCGAAAACGCTCCAGGGTTAATGATAATCCCTTCATAATCGCTGCCCACGCTCTCTTGGATTTTGTCAATGATTTCGCCCTCAAAATTGGTTTGAAAAAACTCTAATTCCACATCTAAATTGCCTTGTTTCACGAAAGTTTGCATGATTTCATGAATTTGGTCTAAGGTTACCATGCCATAAAGTCTTGGGTCTCTGTGTCCTAACATGTTTAAATTAGGTCCTTGAATCACTAAAATTTTCATTAATTTATTTCTCCTTGTTGAATATGGAATGAAACCGCATTATAGCATAAGTTTTTATCTTACCCCTTAAATCCCCCTAAGAACGCACCACAAGAAACTACCGCTTGACTAGCGTTAAGCTCTTTGATGCTAAAAAGCGCTTTTATCCTTTTTTAAAAAAACAGCCATCATGATCATTCCCACAAAAAAACTTCCCGTAATGAAGAAATCAAAGGGGTCAAACCCGATGCCAAAAATAAGGTAAAAGGCGAGTGTCATTAGTATAAAAAACGATATTAAAGAGTTTTGCTTTATCCCGCTCCAAAAAATCTTTACAATGACTAACAAGAAAAAGAGCCAGATTAAAAAGCCTATGATCCCCCTAGTGGCTAGAACATGAATGATTTGATTGTCATACCTTTCATAACAAAGAATCAAATCTTTGGCTCTATAAGACTTTGATAAGGATAAAATCTCTTCTAACCTCTGGCATTTCTCGCTAGCAGCCATACTAAAAAAGTACCTTAAACGCAAAACCGTTAGGGCTTCTTTCCAGCGCTCCAAACGCCACCCGATACTGCTATCAGCGTCCTTTTTAGCGTAGCGTTTCAAATCTTCTTCAAAGCTTTGGTTTTGAACCCTAGATTGCTCTATTGCCCCCCTTTTTTCTAAAGCGTTACTCCCCACATACAAAGCGCTCAAAATAAGACTCACAACCACCATATAACCCAATGGTTTGAGCGATTTTTTGGCGTATAAAATAAAGCAAGAAAGGATCAAAAAAGTAATAACAAAAGCGATTGTCGCGCTCCTTGTGGCGCTTAAAATAACGACTAAAAACCCCACGAAAACAGAAAGCGTGAAAAAAAGTTTTTCTTTTTGACTTTGCGAATAGAGTGCATAAATATAACAGCCTAAAATGGACACGCTCACTAAAACCACATACTCCTTAACCGTGCTAAACCCTTGCGCTCTGGGCATGTTAAAATAAATTTTTTGCACTAATGAAAGCAGTCCGTTGATGAAATTTGCAACAGCCATGCTATAAAAAAGGATTTTTTGATTCAATTTGATTCTTAAACGGCTCGCAAAAAGCAAGCATAACGCCCCGCAAGCGTAAGTTAAGGACATGTTTAGAGCGAATAAATTGTAGCGGAAAGTTTGGCTATCATGCATGTTAAACATGTTAGGGAAGATGCTTAAGAACACGCCCAAAAAAGCCAGAGTGAGCCATTTGAAAGGCATGGTTTTGAGATGATTAATCGTGAAAGTTTCTTTCAAAGACGCTTGGAAATAACACCTAAAAAACAAAAAAACCATTAAAACAATCAACAAGACTTGCGTTAAAGGTTTTTTAAACGAAGTGAGAAAAAAAAGAGCAAAAATTAAAGTGAAAACAGAGTCCGCACTAAAAAAGGCTTTCAAACGCTCTTTCAACACAAACTCGCCACACCCTAAAACCGATAAAATTATCTGTCTTTAATGCCTAACTTTTCAATCAAAACCACATAACGCGCATGATTAGTGCGTTTGATGTATTTCAACAAGTTGCGTCTTTGAGCGACTAATTTTAAAAGCCCTAAACGACTGGAATGATCTTTAGGGTTAGTCTTTAAATGCTCGGTTAAAAGCTTGATCCTTTCATTCAATAACGCCACTTGCACCTCACAAGAACCCGTATCGTTTTCCTTAGTGGCAAACGCCTTAATGATTTCTTGTTTTTTCTCCAGATTCAAAGCCATAACGACCTCCTAATTGGTAATTTAATAAAGATCGCATTATAGCGTAAAATAAGCTTTTTTGTGTCATACTTTTAAACTTTATATTATAATAAGAGAAAAACACACCTACCAAAATTAAGGCATTGATTTTAGATTATGGCAAACGAACGCTCCAAATTAGCTTTTAAAAAGACTTTCCCTGTCTTTAAACGCTTTTTGCAATCCAAAGACTTAGCCCTTGTGGTCTTTGTGATAGCGATTTTAGCGATCATTATCGTGCCGTTACCGCCTTTTGTGTTGGATTTTTTACTCACGATTTCTATCGCGCTATCGGTGTTGATTATTTTAATCGGACTTTATATTGACAAGCCCACTGATTTTAGCGCTTTCCCCACTTTATTACTCATTGTAACCTTATACCGCTTGGCTTTAAATGTCGCCACCACCAGAATGATTTTAACCCAAGGCTATAAAGGTCCTAGCGCGGTGAGCGATATTATCACGGCGTTTGGGGAATTTAGCGTGAGCGGGAATTATGTGATTGGCGCGATTATCTTTAGTATTTTAGTGCTGGTGAATCTATTAGTGGTTACTAATGGCTCTACTAGGGTTACTGAAGTTAGGGCGCGATTCGCTCTAGACGCTATGCCAGGAAAGCAAATGGCGATTGATGCGGATTTAAATTCAGGGCTTATTGATGATAAGGAAGCTAAAAAACGGCGCGCCGCTCTAAGCCAAGAAGCGGATTTTTATGGCGCGATGGATGGCGCGTCTAAATTCGTCAAAGGCGATGCGATCGCTTCTATCATTATCACGCTTATTAATATTATTGGAGGGTTTTTAGTGGGCGTGTTTCAAAGGGATATGAGCTTGAGCTTTAGCGCTAGCACTTTCACTATCCTAACCATTGGCGATGGGCTTGTAGGGCAAATCCCTGCTTTAATCATTGCGACAGCGACTGGTATCGTCGCCACTCGTACCACGCAAAACGAAGAAGAGGACTTTGCTTCTAAACTCATCACACAGCTCACGAATAAAAGCAAAACTTTAGTGATTGTGGGGGCGATTTTATTGCTTTTTGCCACCATTCCTGGACTCCCTACCTTTTCTTTAGCGTTTGTAGGGACTCTCTTTTTATTCATCGCATGGCTGATTAGCAGGGAGGGAAAAGACGGATTGCTCACCAAATTAGAAAATTATTTGAGTCAAAAATTCGGCTTGGATTTGAGCGAAAAACCCCACAGCTCCAAAATCAAACCCCATGCCCCCACCACAAAAACTAAAACCCAAGAAGAGATTAAAAGAGAAGAAGAGCAAGCCATTGATGAAGTGTTAAAAATTGAATTTTTAGAACTGGCTTTAGGCTATCAGCTCATTAGCTTAGCGGACATGAAACAAGGGGGCGATTTGTTAGAAAGGATTAGGGGCATTAGAAAAAAGATAGCGAGCGATTATGGGTTTTTGATGCCTCAAATTAGAATTAGGGATAATTTGCAGCTCCCCCCAACGCATTATGAAATCAAGCTTAAAGGCATTGTGATTGGTGAGGGCATGGTGATGCCGGATAAGTTTTTAGCTATGAATACCGGTTTTGTGAATAAAGAAATTGAAGGCATTCCTACTAAAGAGCCGGCTTTTGGAATGGACGCTTTATGGATTGAAACTAAAAATAAAGAAGAAGCCATTATTCAAGGCTATACCATTATTGATCCAAGCACCGTTATTGCGACACACACCAGCGAATTAGTGAAAAAATACGCTGAAGATTTTATCACTAAAGATGAAGTGAAGTCCCTTTTAGAGCGCTTGGCTAAAGACTATCCTACAATTGTAGAAGAGAGTAAAAAAATCCCCACCGGTGCGATCCGCTCAGTCTTGCAAGCCTTATTGCATGAAAAAATCCCCATTAAAGACATGCTCACTATTTTAGAAACGATTACTGATATTGCCCCATTGGTTCAAAACGATGTGAATATCTTAACCGAACAAGTGAGGGCGAGACTTTCTAGGGTGATCACTAACGCTTTTAAATCTGAAGATGGGCGTTTGAAATTTTTAACCTTTTCTACCGATAGCGAACAATTTTTGCTTAATAAATTGCGAGAAAATGGCACTTCTAAGAGCTTATTACTCAATGTGGGGGAATTGCAAAAACTCATTGAAGGGGTCTCTGAAGAAGCTATGAAAGTCTTGCAAAAAGGGATCGCTCCGGTGATTTTGATTGTAGAGCCTAATTTAAGAAAAGCCCTTTCCAATCAAATGGAGCAGAGTAGGATTGATGTGGTCGTGCTAAGCCATGCTGAATTAGATCCTAACTCTAATTTTGAAGCCTTAGGCACGATCCATATTAACTTTTAATTTAATTTATAAAATAAAAAGGAGAATGATGCAAGTTTACCACCTTTCACACATTGATTTAGACGGCTATGCATGCCAGCTTGTTTCAAAACAATTTTTTAAAAATATCCAATACTATAACGCTAATTACGGGCGTGAAGTCTCAGCGAGAATTTATGAAATTTTAAACGCAATCGCTCAATCTAAAGAGAGTGAATTCCTTATTTTGGTTAGCGATTTGAATCTGAACTTAAACGAAGCAGAGTATTTGCAAGATAAAATCCAAGAACACCGCTTGCAAAATAAAGACATTCAAATCCAGCTTTTGGATCACCATATTAGTGGTAAAGAAGTGGCTGAGAGTTTCCATTGGTATTTTTTAGACACGAACCGCTGTGCGACTAAAATCGTGTATGAATTTTTGAAAAAACATTACGCTATTTTAGAGCCAAAAAACGCAACATGGCTAGAGCCTTTGGTGGAAATGGTCAATTCTGTGGATATTTGGGACACGCAAGGTTATGGCTTTGAATTAGGCAAGGTGTGCATGCGTATGATTAACCAAAGCTCTGAATTGAATCGTTTCATGTTTGATGATGAAAACCGCAACTATAAATTAAAGCTTTTAGAAGAAGTTAAAAACTATTTGTTTTTAGAAAATGCCCCTGTAGCCTATGATAATGATTTGTTCAGGCTTAAAAAAATCGCTCTAGGGGGCGACCCTGATGCAGAAACGATGGACAATATCTCTTCAAACGCGCAAACGCATTTGCTCTCTTTAAAAAAGCATGATTGCAGCGTTTATTACCAAGATAAAAAAGGGTTTTTAAGCTATTCTATGGTGGGTATTAGCGTGTTGGCTAACCTTTTTTTAACGCAAAATCCAGATTTTGATTTTTATATAGATGTGAACGCTAAAGGGAATGTGAGCTTAAGGGCGAACGGGAATTGCGATGTGTGCGAACTCAGTCAAATGTGTTTTAATGGGGGCGGGCATAGGAATGCGAGCGGAGGCAAGATTGATGGCTTTAAAGAGAGTTTCAATTATAGGGATATTAAAGAACAAATTGAAGAAATCTTCAATAACGCCTAACGCTAAAGTTAGCTGTTTGTAAAAAGCGTTAGTTATAAAAACTAAGAGTTTAAAACTCTTTTTGATAAGGTTTAAAAATTTTCATTCCATCGTTTTATAGAAGCTTATTTCCTTAAGGGGATAAGGAGTATTTTAAAACAACTTCTCCCCCTACAAACCTCCAACTAAATCCCCCTAACCCCCAAAAGGTCGCTTAAAAATTCATCGCTTACTTTTCGCAAGCTATCTTAATAATCTGATTGTAAAAAACGCTTTTTTAATATTTTTAGGTTTTTTAATCCGTAATCGCAACCAATAGTGGTTTAAGTTATCTCTCTATGTTATTGTTTTTGTGTTGCGGGTATTTGGAGCATGTTAGGGTTTGGGGTAATAGTGAGCGGCTATCTTAAAAAGGAAATAACCAACCATGAAACTACTATTAGTAATCATAGTTTTAATGGTTCTCACAACGCCACTATACTAAAATTTTAGTGCAAGTTAGGGTTTAGCTAGCGTTTTCTTTGTGTATTTTTCTTGTATCCCATAAAAATCCCACAAAAATAAGACTTTTTCAATATCCAATGAAAACGGAGCCAAATCTTATATTTTTGTATTTTGATGGATATTTAAATCCATGAATTGATATGAATTTATTTGAGTGTTTTTTAATCAAAATACCTCACTAATCCAACTACAGATAAAATAATCACACCACCCAACCAAACATAATATGATATTATTGCTATCGTTATTAAAATATTGTCAATGATCTCGCACCCACTCCACCCCATGACAACCAATCGCATTTTTTGGCAAAAAATTACGAAGTTTATTCTTCACACGCCGGTTTGGGGTAACAAAAACGATAGCCTCTGCGCCTTACGGTTTCAACCGTGGAAATCCCCAAGGGTTTATCCATTTTTTGGCGGATTTGATTGATAGCCACTTCAATCACATTAGGGGTAACCATTTCAGGCTCTTCCCAAATAGCGTCTAAAAGCTGTTCTTTGGAGACGATTTGATCCCTATGCCTAGCAAGATGGGTCAGCACTTCAAAGGGCTTCCCTTTAACCTCAACTTCACGCCCCTTGTAAATAATCTTTTCTTCATCAGGGCTAATGGTCAAATCCCCAATTTCAATCACATTAGAACCCCAAAACCTCAAACGAGCCTCAATCCTTGCGACTAAAGCTTTAATGCTGCGATAAGGCTTGGCGATATAATCGTCCGCACCTTGCTCAAACGCATGGACTTCTTCTTCGCTTGTAGGGTTATCAGAAGAAACTAAAACAACAATAGAAGAATGTTTCTCCTTGATTCTAGAAACAAAACTTAAAGCGTTTTTATCGCTAACCATAACTAAGTCATAATTCCTAATATCCATAAGGTATTCCCCATCCTCTAAACTCTCTGTTACATCAGCCATAAAGCCTTTAACATTTAAGCCCTTTTCAATTTCTCCACCCAAAACAGAATTTTTTTCAATCAGTAGAACGCGCATGGTGTATGACTCCTGCATTTAAGAGTAATTCGAACACTGATTATATCATAAATTTAAATTAGTTTAAGAAAATATTAATAAAAGTTATCGCTTGATTAAAATCAAGCCCTTGGTTATTGGTTGTAAAAAATGCCTTTAAGCGTTTTTATGGATAATTTTTAAAATCATTTGCTAAAAATCACCATTTTATTGTATAATCACAAATCCAACCATTCCTTATGGTTTGGTTGGCACCGCTTAAGATTGAAGGGTCACCTCCCCCTCCTTTCCCTTTGTCTTGGCGGTTGTTTTTAACCCCTTGTTTTAATCCCTATTTTTAACCGCTTGATTACGATTTTAAGATTTTGTTTAACTAAGCTTGATTTTTAGGTAAAAGCCTAAGGCATGCGATCTCGCTAGGGGCTAAAAACCTTAAAGGAACGCCCCAATACCCTGCCCCACTGCTCACGTAAATTTGAGTGGTGCCGCTGTGCTTGTATAAACCATACAAATAAGTTTGCGCTAACTTGACTAAAAGGCTAAAAGGAAAGATTTGCCCTGCATGGGTATGCCCTGAAAGCACTAAATCTACAGAGTGGCTTTCTTTGACGCTTCTAATTTGTTTAGGTTGGTGTGCCAAAAGGATCGTAGGCTTACTCTCATCACGCTTTTTTAACGCCTCATCAATATTGGGGGCAAAATTTTGACGCTTCCTTGCGAAATAATCATACACGCCGCACAAATTGATCCCTCCTAAATGCACGCACTCATTCCCTAAAATCGTCAAATTAAGCGTGTCAAGAAACGATAAAATCGGCTCTATGCCATGATAATACTCATGATTTCCTGGAACATAAAAAGTGCCATGCGTGCTTTTAAGGTTGTTTAAAGGCAGTAAAAAAGATTTGACTTTTTCAATGCTTTCATCCACTAAATCCCCCCCAATCAGCACCATATCCACTTCTTTTTGATTGACTTCTTCTACAATGTAATCAACAAAATCTTTTTGCAACAAACTCCCCACATGCATGTCTGTGAGTAAAATAATCTTTAATTCTTTATCCAGCTTATCCAAATAAATAGGGGTTTCTTTGATTTTAGGGCGGGCTAACCCTTCATAAAACCCGCGCCAAAAATACCCTAATAACGCCAGATAAAACCCTAATTTTAAAAAGTTTTTTAAACTTTTACGCCTTGAATATAAAAAATCTATTTTTTCTACAGAGTAAGAAAACCCATAAAAACTTAAAGAAAAAACAAACACAATAAAGGATACAAACGAACACGCTGAAGTCAAAACAAACAAATGGCTAGGCATGACATTCCTATAAAAAACAAAAGCCGCCTCGCCCACGCTCAAAAGGATAAAAAACCCCAAATAAGCGTATTGAGAGATTTTCTTTAAGGTTAAAAACGATTTTAACATCCTAAAAGAACTATAATTCAAAAGACATAAAACCAATAAAAACGCTATGGAGATCAGCATACCACCCTTTTATTATCATAAAGTGTTCTGTCATTCTAGCATGTTAACGCTAATGCGCCCTTTAGGTTTCATCGTGCTATTTCCTTTTTTATCAGTCTCAATCCAAACAGAAAGAGAAAAGTATCCCTCCCTTTAAAAGAGTGTGAGTTTGGATATAATAATAAAAAGTGTGCTTAAAACCATGAAAAAGGAGATGCGATGCAATTAGACAATGATTCAGAATTCGCTAAAAAAATCTTTAACCCTAACAGGGTGTTTGCCAAGCAAGCCAGGATTAAAAACATGTGCGAATATAAAGATTTAGTGCATGAAGCCAATGAAGATTATGAACATTTTTGGGGCGAGTTAGCCAAGCAAAAACTCACATGGTTTAAACCTTTTGATAAGGTTTTAAACAGCGATAACGCCCCTTTTTTCAAATGGTTTGAAAACGGCAAAATCAATGTTTCTTACAATTGCATAGACAGGCATTTAAAAGACAAAAAAAATAAAGTGGCGATCATTTTTGAAGGGGAAATGGGGGATTATAATGTCATCACTTACAGAAAACTCCACTCTGAAGTCAATAAAACAGCCAACCTTTTAAAAAACGAATTCAATGTCAAAAAAGGCGATAGGGTCATTATCTATATGCCCATGATTGTAGAAAGCGTTTATATGATGCTCGCATGCGCTAGGATTGGAGCGATCCATAGCATCGTTTTTGCTGGGTTTAGCCCTGAAGCCTTAAGGGATAGGATCAACGACGCTCAAGCTAAATTAGTTATCACAGCGGATGGGACTTTTAGAAAAGGCAAACCTTACATGCTCAAGCCAGCCCTTGACAAGGCTCTAGAAAATAACGCCTGCCCTAGCGTGGAAAAAGCGCTCATTGTGATACGAAACGCCAAAGAGATTGACTATGTGAGAGGGCGCGATTTTGTCTATAATGAAATGGTCAATTACCAATCCGATAAATGCGAACTTGAAATGATGGACTCTGAAGATCCTTTATTCTTGCTCTATACAAGCGGATCAACCGGGAAACCTAAAGGCGTTCAACACAGCAGTGCGGGGTATTTGCTATGGGCACAAATGACGATGGAGTGGGTTTTTGATATTAGAGATAACGATAATTTTTGGTGCACCGCTGATATTGGCTGGATCACAGGGCACACTTATGTGGTTTATGGACCTTTAGCTTGCGGGGCAACGACTTTGATACTAGAAGGCACGATGTCTTATCCAGATTATGGGAGATGGTGGAGGATGATAGAAGAATACCGCGTGGATAAATTCTACACTTCCCCCACCGCTATAAGAATGCTGCATGCTAAAGGCGAAAACGAACCCTTAAAGTATAATTTAGAATCGCTCAAAGTTTTAGGAACGGTGGGAGAGCCCATTAACCCTACGGCATGGAAATGGTTTTATGAAAAAATCGGCAATTCAAAATGCAGTATCGTGGATACTTGGTGGCAAACAGAAACAGGCGGGCATATCATCAGCCCTTTACCGGGAGCTACGCCTATAAGGACTAGTTGCGCGACTTTACCTTTGCCTGGAATCCATGCAGAAGTTTTAAACGAAGACGGCACCAAAACAAAGCCCGGAGAGCAAGGGTTTTTGTGCATCACTAAGCCATGACTTTCTATGGTAAGAAACATTTGGGGCGATGAAAAACGATACATTGATAGCTATTTTTCTCAGATCAAGTTGAATGGGGAATATGTCTACCTCTCTGGAGATGGCGCTATCGTGGATGAAAACGGATACATCACTATTATTGGGCGCACAGATGATATTGTGAATGTGAGTGGGCATAGGATTGGCACGGCTGAAGTGGAGAGCGCTATTTCTAAACATGAAATGGTGGTTGAATGCGCGGTAGTGGGTATCCCTGATACGATTAAAGGAGAGGGCTTGTTTGCGTTTGTGGTGCTGTGCGATGGGGCTAAATGCAATCTTGGCGAGAGTTTAGAATTGTTAAAAGAAATGAATCATATCTTATCCGTTGAAATTGGAAAGATCGCTAAATTAGACAATGTCATGTATGTGCCGGGTTTACCTAAAACCAGAAGCGGGAAAATCATGAGAAGGCTTTTAAAATCCATCGCCAAAAAAGAGCCCATCACTCAAGATTTAAGCACACTAGAAGATGTGAATGTGGTCAAAGAAATAATGAGTATCGTTCAAATGGAAGAGTGAAATCTCAAAAATGCTTTTTGGCGTTTTTTAGCCAAATAATGAGAGTCCAATTTCAATCAAGCGGTAATTTCTCATAAAGCGTAAGAACGCTACCGCTTTGCGTTATTTCACCACTCAAAAAGCGTTTTAACTTTCTTTAAATCTTTATATTCCACGCTTTTGATAGCGTGATTCTCTAATTCAAAATCCGCGCTCCAATCGTTAGCGTCTTTAAGGACAGCTTGAAAGCTTTCTTTATTTGTGAGTTTGACTTCCACTTTTTCGCCTAAAGAAAGCTTGAAATGTTTGGGGTTTTTAAGCGTTCTTTCTAACCCCATGGAGCTCACTTCTAAAATATAAGCGTCTTGAATAAAATCGCACACATCTAATAAGGGCGAAATGATCTCGCTCACTTGTTGGCAAATGTCCAAACTAACCGCTCCATTAGGGTTTTTAAGGCTCACCCTTAAAACATGCTGCTCATTTTCTTTAACCAAACTCACATCATAAAGCAAATAACCCAAGCTTTCAATCACGCCCTCTATTTTCTCTTCTATTTTTTTAGTCATTATCTTTCCCTTTAGCGATTTCATTGAATATGGCGTCTAATCGGAGCTGCTTTTCTAAACTATCATCTAAAACAAAACTGAGTTTTGGGCATTTAAACCACCCGCTCGCTTGCAAAACAAATTGCCTGATCAAACCCTCAGCTTTTTTCAATTTAGAAAGGATTTTATGATCTGATGAAAGCACAAACACCAAAGCGTGGTGCTTCCCTTTAGAGCATTCCACTTTAGTAACGCTTAAAGAATTCAACTCGCCATCATTCAAGCCCGCTAAAGCCTCTTGCAGTAATTCTAAAAGATTAGATTCTAAGCGTTCTTTATGAGCGTTCATTAGAGGGTTCTTTTTTTATGGATTTCTTTATAGGTTTCAAACACATCGCCCACTTTAATCTCATTATAATTGTCTAGCATGATCCCACACTCATAACCCTTAGAAACTTCTTTCACATCATCTTTAAAGCGTTTCAAAGAAAGGATTTCGCCGGTGTGAATCACCACGCCATCCCTAATCAAACGTGCCTTAATGCCACAAGCGATCACCCCATCGCTCACCACACACCCGGCTATCGTGCCAACTTTAGGGATATTAAAGGTTTCTCTCACTTCCGCTTGTCCGGTATGCTCTTCTTCAATAATAGGACTCATCAAGCCTAATAACAGCGATCGCATTTCTTCAATCAAGGCATAAATCACCGTGTAAGTTTTAATGCTCACATTGTATTCTTTAGCCTTATTTTTCACATTACCGGTGGGGCGGATATTAAAGCCTAAAATCACCGCATGCTCACTGCTAGAAACTAGGCTCAAATCATTCTCAGTAATGCCCCCCACCCCTGAGTGGATCACTTGAATCGCTACTTCTTCGTTATTAAGCTCTAACAAGCTGTTTTTAATGGCTTCTAAGCTTCCTTGCGTATCCGCTTTAATGACTACAGGAACGTTTTTTAATTCCTTATTGGCGACCATTTCTGAAAGCTCATCAAAAGACACTTTAGTGCTTTTACTCAAGGCTTTTTGGCGCAAATAAGTCGCCCTCTTTTGAGCTTGTAAGCGCGCGATGGAATCGTTTTCTACCCCTATTAAAACAGATCCCGCAGGTGGCACTTCGCTTAAGCCTGTGATGAGAGCCACCATAGAGGGTTTTAAACTTTGAATGCTCTTGCCTTGATCGTCAGTCATCGTTCTTACTTTACCAAACGCCGTTTCGGCAAAAAAACTATCTCCCACGCTCAAAGTCCCGCTTTGGACAATCACCGTAGTCACTGCCCCACGCCCTTTTTCCACGCTCCCTTCTAAAACAACCGCTCTAGCGCTGCCCTCTTCTATGGCTTTTAATTCCATAATATCCGCTTGGATGAGAATGGTTTCTAATAAATTATCAATGCCATCGCCCGTTTTAGCCGAAACAGGGATGAACTCATGCTCTCCGCCCCAATCCACAGGGTTATAACCAAGCTCAGCGCATTCGGCTTTGAGTTTGTCCGGATTCACATTAGGCTTATCCATTTTATTCATCGCAAAAATCACAGGCACATTAGCGGTCTTTGCATGTTCTAACGCTTCAATAGTCTGTTGCTTCACGCCATCATCAGCCGCTATCACAATCACTGCAATATCTGTAACTTGAGCCCCACGATTACGCATCTGGCTGAAAGCTTCATGCCCTGGAGTGTCAATGAAAGACACCCATTTGTTATTTTTTTCTACCATGTAAGCGCCAATGTGCTGAGTGATCCCCCCAGCTTCCGTGTGAGCGACTCTTTTATCACGGATTTTATCCAATAGCGAAGTTTTGCCATGATCAACATGCCCCATGATAGTCACCACAGGCGGACGCTCTTTTTTCACCCCATCTAGCACTTCTTCTACTTCAAATTCTTCTAAAGTGTTTTGAACAGAAATTTCTAAATGAAACTCTTCGGCTAAAATCTCTATGCTATCCTTATCCAAAAAGTCGTTTTTAGTTACCATAAGCCCTAAATTAAAGAGGGTTTTAATCACATCAGCCAGATTCAAATTCGCTTTTTGCGCGAATTCATAGACGCGCACTTCTTCAGGGATTGCAATCGCGCTTTGGATCACTTTTTGGCTGTTATCGTTACGGAATGCGCGTTTTTTCTTGGATTGTCGTTTGATCCCACCTTCATTCATCCAAGGGTTTTTCCTTTGGACGCGCACCCTGTCGTTGATATTTTGGCGCGCTTCTTTTTCCTCTTCTTCCTTATTGAAATTATCTTGTTCATGCAAATCAAACAATAAAATTTCATCGGTTTCATCATCATAAATATCATTGCCCTTAAAATCCCTCGCATCGCTAAAATCAATTTTATGGGATTTGTTGTTTTTGGCTGTGGGGGTGGCTTTGGGCTTACTGGGTTTTTTGGCTTTTTTAGCCTCTTGTTTGTCTTTTTCTTGCCATTCTTTTTTAATGTCTTCAAAAATAGCCGCCGCGCTTTGAGTGGGTTTTTTGCTTTCAGTTACGCTGTTTTCACTTTCATTTTCTACTTCATCGTTGCGTTTAATCACCCTAAAACCGGTGCGTCTTTTAATGTTTTCATGGCGTTTGATCTCTTGCTCTTGCTTTTTAACTTCGCTGATTTCTTTTTTAGCGTTATTAGCGTTATTGGTGCTGTTAGCGTTGTTAGCGTTGCTTTGGGTGAGCTTGTTTAGGGCTTCTCGGCTTTTTTGGATTTCTTGGAGCTTTTGCTTGGCTTTTTCTATTTGAGAGTGGCTAACCACTTTAGGGGTGTTTTCTATAGGGGGCGTTTGGTTTTCAAAAGTGTTGACAATCTCTATTCCTCCCCTTTTTTTGACAATGGGCGTGGGAGCTTCTTTTTTCTTTTCTTTAGTTTTTTTGGGCTTTGGCTGGCTTTTTGTTTCTTCTTTTTTAGGCGTTTTGGAAACCTTTTTGTTAAGAGGTTTGGGCGTTGCGGCTGTATTCAAATCGTCTTTATTGTCTTGTTCAGGATTTTTAGCGGGTTGATTGGCTTGTATTTGTTCTTTAATGCCATCCACAATGTATTTGTATAGCTTGCCTGCTTGCTCTGGGGTCATTTTAGAATTTGTTTTAAGCTCTAAACCAATGTCTTTGGCTTGCTCGATCACATTTTTAAGCTCTCTTTGGGTCTTACCAAGCTCGGCTAAAAATTCTTTTAAATCAACCATACCACTCATGCTATGCTTCTCTCCTTAATCCAAGTAATGATGTTTTTAACATCTTTTGGGGCATTCTTCATTTTTGAAACCGCTTTCAACAACTTTTTTTCTCCATTTTTCAAACAATTTCCACACACATAAAAACTACTACTTTTGCCATCAAACTCCATGATTTGATTGTCAAAGCTTTTCAAGCGCAACAAATCCTTTTGGGGTTGGCGCATTCTGCACGCCACACACATGCGGATTTTAATTTCAGTCTTTCTCAATAAGGACTCCATCATTGTCAAAATCTAAAACCGCTACCCTAAATTTAGGGAATTTCTTGCTCAAAACCTGCTTTAATTTAGGGGCGTCTTCTTCATAACACATGTTAAAAAACGACGAACCGCTCCCTGAAAGCGTGCTCATTAAGGCGTTATTTTCTAAAGCGAGCTTTTGGATCGCAAACAACACGGGATAAGTTTGCATGCGCTTATATTGGTGCATCCTGTCTTTAGAACAACAACGCAATAAATCCCACTTCCCTTGCACAATCGCCATCGTCATCAAACTCGCATGCGAAAGGTTAAACACGCTTTCTTGCACGCTGTAACGCTTGGGCAAGAGATGGCGCGATTGCTTAGTAGAAATGGTCCTATTAGGGATCACCATCACCGCTTTTAAAAAAGAAGGGATTTTGGTTTTTAAACTTATCACTTTCTTTTTTTCCACAAACGCTGCATTATACCCCCCAAAGACCGCTGGGGTGATATTATCCGGGTGGTTTTCATAAATTAAAGCGGTATTGACAATATTTTCTCTATCAAAATCAAACCCTAAAAAAGCAAACGCTGAAGCGACCGCCCCCACAATCATCGCCGAGCTAGACCCCATGCCCCTTGTAATAGGGACTTTATTATGCAATAAAAATTTAAACGAGCCGTCATTCCCATGCTTTTTTAAAATCTCATAAAACACTTTAGTGAAAATATTGTTGGTTAAAAACTTAGGGATCCCTTCACCCTCCCCAACCAATTTCACCGCATGAAAACTGCTAGGCTCAATAAAAAAACGATTGCGTAAATTCAAGCTCAAACCCAAGCAATCAAAACCGGAGTCTAAATTCGCACTCGTTGCAGGAACACTCACTACCAAATTTTAAACCCCTATTGTTGATACCCTTTCATTTTTAAAACTAGCATTATACACTAAATAGGAGGCAAAATGTAAAACGGCGTGTTCAATTGGGTGAATTTATCTTTCTCTAAAAAAGAGGGCAACTTGAAATCTTTTGGTGCAATTTTCAAATCTTTAAAATCGGTCAAGCTTTCCATTTCTTTTGAAACAAAGTATTTATTGGCATACGCTAAAATGGGCGTGTTGTCGTTAAAATCAAAGCCTGTGGTTGAATAGAGTTCAAAGTCATAAATTAAAGCCAAAGTGTGTAAGAAAACATGCGTGAGCTTTAGGCTAGTGAAACTCCCTAGTCCTTTAGCGTAATAAACCCCTTTAACCGCCGGTAAAGTAGGGTTTTTAAAATCTTTGAATAATTGTGAAAAAACTTCCACTAAAGCTTCACTTGTTTTTGATTTGGAAGTGTAAGAAGCACATAAAAAATTGTTTTGATACACCCCAAGCAAAACCCCATCGCCTAAAGAGACAAGCGCTAAATCCAATTCCAAAAAATAAACCCTAATTTAGGATTAAGCGAAAGCCTTTTGCAACACAAATTCTTTAGCCGGATCTGTAGCGATCAAAACTTCGTAATTTTTGGCGTCCGCTAAAATGGCTTTAACCAACATGGAATTGAGCTTATGGCTCCCTGAAAAAGAAGTGTATTTGCCCATCACAGGCATGCCTAAAACCATTAGATCCCCCATAGCGTCTAAAATCTTGTGGCACACGAATTCCTTTTCGCACCTCAAACCCTCTTTATTCAAAATGCTGTTTTCATCCAGCACGATGCAATTATTCAAGCTCCCCCCTTTCGCCAAGCCAATGGATCGCAAGTAATTCACTTCTTGCAAAAACCCAAAGGTGCGGGCTTTAGCGACTTGCTCTTTGTAAGCGGTTTTACTAAAGACAAAATGGTGGGCTTGCTTAGCGATAACCGGATGGTTAAAATCAATCGTGAAATTCAAAGAAAGCTGGCTGTCTGGCTCAATTTTAACAAATTTATCGCCCTCTCTAATCTCAACGGCTTGCTTGATTTCCATCACCTTTTTAGGAGCGTTTAATTCTTTAATCCCTGCTTCATCTAAAAGCATGCAATAAGTCAAAGCACTCCCATCCATGATAGGGATTTCTTCGTTATCCACAGAGATTTTAAGATTGTCAATGCCATACGCATGGATAGCTGAAAGCAAATGCTCAATCGTAGAAATTCTAGCGTTATCCTTACCCAACACGGTTGCCATTTTGGTATCCACGATGTTTTCAGGTTTTAAGGGGAGCTTCACGCCCAAATCAGAGCGGTAAAAAACAATGCCTTGATTTTCTCCTAAAGGCTCTAAAACAAGCTTCACAGGAACACCCTTGTGCAAGCCTATCCCTACTAATTCCACAGAGTGGTTAATGGTTGTTTGTTTCATAATACTTCCTTTATGTCTAGTATATCGTCATTTTTAGTGATTATTTTAATATTTTTATTTACCAAAAGCCGTTCAACCTCTTTTAGAGATAAAATTTTATTTTGAAAAACGATTTGAGCGCTCTTGACTTCTTTTAAAATCAAGCACTCTCCAAAGCACACAATCGCCCCTTCGCAAACCCCATAAACCGACACACAGCCCTCTGAAATAATCTTCGCTCCATTGTGGATATTCCCCAAAAAAATAAGATGGTTAGCGCTATAAATCTCTTCCCCACTCCTGATATGGCGCTCATAAATCGTTGTTTTAGGTTCTGTTTTAGGGTTATTGGGTTTTGAGTGATCAGTCTCGTCTTTTAAAGACATGGTTTTGATATGACGCCCGTTTAAAGCGCGATTCGTTTCTAAAAACAAAAGCTGGTGTTTATGCAAAATGGCTTTGACTTCTGGTTCAATATCGTATTTAAATATAATGAGAAAATATTGCAAAAGGGCATGGTTTTTTTCTAAAAATCCTATGACCGCTTCAGGCTCTTGCTTTTCAATTTCAAACGCATGCACATTTTTTTGATTCGTTTTTAACATGACTATCCTTTCATTAAAAGCCGTTTGGCTTGCTCTATGGGGGCAATGATATTGGTTTTTATCCATTGCTCATTAAGCCATTCATTAGTACGGACAAAAACCCCCTGCAAAAGCATCCCTAAATGCAACCCGCTCCCTAATTTCAAACCACTACTCCCCACGCTTTCATCATCTTTTAAATGCGCTAAAAAAACGCACAAACCCAACCCATAGCAATTGATTAAACTATTACCATAAAAATCCAACTCCCCCTTAAAAACCCTTTTCACCGATGGATCAAACGCTAAGGATAAATCCTTACTGGGCATCAAATCCACCCCTAAATGCAAGAATTTAAACAACACCTGATTGTCCTTTAAAATACGCCGATTTTCTAAAAAATTGCTTATCATTTTAAAAGATCCATTCAAAGGTTTTAGCGCTTGAAAATGGGAAAAATCCTTATAAAAATCCCCTTGATCTAAAGCGATCTTTTGGATTTTTTCTAAATCTTTTAAGCGCGCGTTGGAAAACATTTCCAATAAAGTTTGCTCAGTGTGATTTTGAAAATTTTCTTGCTTTGCAATCTTATCTTTTAAGGCGCTTAAGTCTATCTCTTTTTCCCTCACATGATGGGTTTTTCGCTTGAGTAATAAAGGGGTGGTATTAGAGTTATAAGCTTTATCTTTAGCGACAATGAACGCTTTAAAATCCTTATTTTTATAAGACCAAGGCACTAGAGCGATAAAGACATTACGCTGTTTGAATTCTAAAAGCCTGAACGCTTTAAAATCCTTTTTTTTGACGCGCACAAACGCTTGAGACAAATTCTTATCCAAAGCTTCAAAGACAACTACCGCACTCCCTCCATAAGCAATGCTTGGGGAGCGGGATAAAACTTTAATGGAAGGTTTTATCGTATCAATACACACTTCTTGTTTGAAAGACGCCTTATTGCCATTGAAAAAATTAGCATAGCTCCAATCATTAGCTTTAATTTCATACAAAAGGCACTTATCTTCTAACCCCATGATTTCAGGTCTAATTAAAGGCACTTCTAAAGACTTGGGTTTATCCAATACCAGATTTTCTTTTTCGTATAAGATTAAATTATCTTGTGTGGTTACTTTTAGTTCATAGCGTTTGATGCCCTTTGGAGCTACTATTTTAATCTTAATGGGTTTTTTCAAATCCCAAAAAAGCGCTCCATTGTTGTCATTAAGCGCATTTTCTTCGCTCTTTAGACTAAAACTTAAAGCTCTGGGTTTTGTGATAAAAGCGTTAAAAATCAAATAACCCCCCAAAATTAAAACGACTAACGCTAAAATTTTAAACCTCAACTCCAAGATCAAGCCTCAAAAAATGAACGCATAATTCACTAATAAAAAACTGGATCGTTTGAACTGGTTGTTAGCTGAAATCAACAATCGTTCATCATCTTCTTTATTTTGATAGAGTGCTCCCTCTTCCACTCCCATCCTCAAATAGCTAATCGGCAATTTGGTGCCAATCTCTAAGCGGTGTTTCCTATAAAGCGTTAAACTCACGCCCACATTAAAAGTGTAATCCACTTCAATCAAAGATTTCCATAAAAAATTAGGGCTTGAATAGCCCCCCACCACCAAATTCCTCCCGTTTTGATTAGGCTTGTCTTGATAAAGCATAAGCCCTATCCCAAAACCCGCATAAACGCCTAAAAAATGCTTTTTAGTCTTAAAATCTAAAGGCATATCAAACAATAAATCGGTATTCATAGCCCCTAAAACATAAAAAAACGAGCCTACAGATTGCTTGAGCGCATCCTCTTTTAACACCCCTCCCCCAAGCAATAAATCCCCATAAAATCGTGTCCCAAAATAAGGCACAAAGTATTTTTGATACCCGAATTTAACGCTAATCATAGAAACAGGAGCGTTAATATTGATATTGTTTTTAAACGCGCTAGGGGCATTCGCGCCATATCTGTCTAACATTTCCCCTTGATAAGACAAGTTCAGTTCCCCATAAGCATACCCACCCCCTAAAAAAACCCCGCTCTTATCATCGGCTATGGAAAAAGATTTGAGCAATTTCTCTTTTTTCTTGGAGGAAATTTTAGGATAAGATCGATTGATGTATTCTTCTTCAAACTTATCCTTATCCATCTCTTTGAGCGAAACCCCTTTTTCGGTGAGCTGTTGCTTTAAATGGTTTATTTTTTCGTCTAATTGTTGGTTTTCTTCTTCTAAATTGTCATAATCTGTCGCTTGAAGTCCTAGTATGAGCGCGATATAAATCAAACCATATTTAAATTTCAACATTTTAGCCTTTACAATAAATAGTTGTAACTAATATAATAAATATTAGTGCTTTTAAAATAATATAAAAAAGTTTGCGAAGTTTCTTTTAAGGGAGGCATTTTTAAGGCTAATTCAAAGCGGTGTTTGAGATTAAGCGTCATGCTCACCCCTAAATTTAGCACTAATCCAAAGGCGTTAGGCTGTGAATACCCTTTGATTTCTTTTAAATTTTGATACATCCCATTCCACCCCACTCCAACGCCTCCAAATATCCCTAACGCAAACCTTTTTTCTTTGTCAATAGGCTTATCCATCAACAGATCAATATTCAAGCTTGCGGTTTGATAAGAGGCTAAAGAATCGCTTTTAAACCCTTTCATCGCTCCCCCTAAATACTCCCCATAAAAGCGTAAGGCGCTAATCCCGTTAGCAAAATACTTTTGATACCCGCTCCTTAAGCCATACAACAAAGGAGAAGCTTGAATGCCGCTTAAAAGTTCAAACTTCTCATAAGAATGAGCGCTAACCCCTATATCGCCAAGGATTACGCCTATAAAAAAACCGCTCTTACTTTTAGCCATTTGTTGGAACAAGATGGATTCATTTTTTTCATGCAATTCCCCTTTGAGCATGTAAAGCTGGCGTTTTTTCTTATGGATTTCTTCAAGCAGGCTTTTTTCATTAATCTTTTTTGCCACTTCATTTTCTTCTTTAAGCTCTAGCGTTCGGACGCGTTTTTCTTCCAAAAGAATGGGAGCGTCTTTAGGGGTGTTTTCTTCAGTCGTATTCGTTTCAGTCATGTTTTCTTTGGCGATATTCTCTTCAGCACGCAAGCTTAAAATAAAACCAAAGCATAAAATGAGATTTCTTATTTTTTTAGAACACATATTGATACCCAATGCTTGCTATAGCTCCCCACCAAGTCTCTTTTGAAGAATTGGATTGTAAAAAAGGGAAATTATTCAAAATTTTAAATTCAAATTCAATGCGGTTTTTTTCTAATACCGTTAGAGCCAATCCTGCGTTAAAAGACATCCCCCATTCCGCCGTATAATTCACCCCATGCGCCACAACCCCCAAGCCTAAACCCATATACCCCCCCATATAAAGGTATTTCCCCACAAAGGGCAAAGGAAAGTCCAACAAAAAATCCCCATTCAGCATAACCGATTGAAACCCCACGCTCCCAAAGCCCGCTTTTTTAGGAGCCCCTCCATAATATTGCATATAAATGCGCCTACCAATGATATTGGGCTTAACCAAGCGCGCAAAAAACGACGTCCTGAAAGTTTGATAGCCAAAACGCAAGCCATAGGCAAACAAATAATTTAAAATATTCCCGGTGATACTGGAGCTATTGGTTTTGACCATGATTTCATGGTTGTAAAAAAAACCGGTATTGATCCCTAAAATAAGCCCGCTTTTAGCGTTCGCCCTCTTTAAATCTCTGATTAATTCTTCAACTTCTTTGTCTTCATAGGCTTTATAATACTTGATATATTTGTAGTATTTGGGGTCTAGGGTGTCATAATCAAGCGCATTCAATCCTGCACAAAATCCCATTAAAGACCATAAAATAGCTCGTTTTTTAAGACCCAAAATCGCCAAATCCCTTGAATTGTTTGTTAAAATTTTCTTTCAATTATACTAAAATAATTAAAATGACCGGTTAAAATGGAGTAAAATTTTTACCCACCTCAACAAAGTCATGCTACAATGCCACCATATTTAACACTTAGGATTTTTAATGAGCATGCAAACCGCCCCAATTAAAAAAATCACCCTTAGTCACCTCCAAGCTAAAAAAAATCACGAAAAAATCATCGCCATTACCGCTTATGACGCGCTGTTCGCTCAAATATTTGATCCGCTAGTGGATGTGATTTTAGTGGGCGATAGTTTGAATATGAGTTTTTTCAACCAAAACGACACTTTAAGCGCAAGTGTAAAAATGATGCTCTATCACACTAAAGCCGTGTGCGCGGGTGCTAAGACTCCTTTTATCATCACAGACATGCCCTTTGGAAGCTATAAAGATGAAAAAACAGCCCTAAAAAACGCCATTAGAGTTTATAAAAAAACCCAAGCGAGCGCGATCAAACTAGAGGGGGGAAAAGAAAAAGCGAAACTGGTTAAAACGCTCACTAATGAGGGCGTTATTGTGGTAGGGCATATTGGCTTGATGCCTCAATTCGTGCGTCTTGATGGAGGCTATAAGATTAAGGGCAAAAATGAAGAGCAACAAAAAAAGCTTTTAGAAGACGCCTTGAGTTTAGAAGAAGCCGGGGCGGGTTTGTTGGTTTTAGAGGGTATAACCACCCCTATCGCTCAAACGATCACGCAAAAAATCAAAATCCCCACGATCGGCATAGGGAGCGGCAAGGATTGCGACGGGCAGATTTTAGTGTGGAGCGACATGTTAGGCTTTTTTGATAGCTTTAAACCTAAATTCGTGCGAGAATACCTTAAGGGGAAAGAATTGATTCAAAACGCGCTTCAGCAATACGCTGATGATGTGAAAAAGGGAAACTTCCCTAACGAGTTAGAAAGTTATCATTAAATGAAAGAACGGATAGTCAATTTAGAAACTTTGGATTTTGAAACTTCTCAAGAAGTGAGTTTGCGCCCTAATCTTTGGGAAGATTTTATCGGTCAAGAAAAGATTAAAAGCAACTTGCAAATTTCTATTTGCGCGGCTAAAAAACGCCAAGAGAGTTTGGATCACATGCTCTTTTTAGGCCCGCCCGGTTTGGGTAAAACTTCAATCAGCCATATCATCGCTAAAGAAATGGAAACCAATATCAAAATCACTGCCGCTCCCATGATAGAAAAAAGCGGTGATTTAGCCGCTATTTTGACTAATTTGCAAGCTAAAGACATTCTTTTTATTGATGAAATCCACCGGCTCAGCCCGGCGATTGAAGAGGTTTTATACCCGGCTATGGAAGATTTTAGACTGGATATTATCATAGGCTCAGGTCCAGCCGCTCAAACCATTAAAATTGATTTACCCCCTTTCACCCTCATCGGCGCTACCACTAGAGCCGGAATGCTCTCTAACCCCTTAAGAGACAGATTTGGCATGAGTTTTAGAATGCAATTTTATAGCCCTAGCGAACTTTCCCTCATCATCAAAAAAGCCGCCGTTAAACTCAACCAAGACATCAAAGAAGAAAGCGCTGATGAAATCGCTAAAAGGAGTAGAGGCACGCCAAGGATCGCTTTAAGGCTTTTAAAAAGGGTGCGCGATTTTGCGTTAGTTAAAAATTCAAGCTTGATGGATTTAAACATCACTTTGCATGCTTTGAATGAATTGGGCGTGAATGAATTGGGCTTTGATGAAGCGGATTTGGCGTATTTATCTTTGTTGGCCAACGCTCAAGGACGACCGGTGGGTTTGAACACGATTGCAGCGTCTATGAGAGAAGATGAAGGCACGATTGAAGATGTGATTGAGCCTTTTTTACTCGCTAATGGTTATTTAGAGCGCACCGCTAAAGGCAGGATCGCCACGCCTAAAACCCATGCGCTTTTAAAAATCCCCACTTTAAACCCCCAAACTTTATTTTAATCTTGTTTAGAAAGAAAATTACACTACAATAACGATAAAATTTTAAAGGGTGTGAAAGTAGATTATTATGTTTGGCATGGGCTTTTTTGAAATCCTTGTGGTGTTGATTGTGGCGATTATTTTTTTAGAGTCAGAAAAATTCCCCCAAGCTGTCGTGGATATGGTGAAGTTTTTTCGCACGGTTAAAAAAACGCTCAATGACGCTAAGGACACTTTAGATAAAGAAATCAATATTGAAGAAATCAAAAAAGAAACCCTAGAATATCAAAAGCTCTTTGAAAATAAAGTGGAGAGTCTTAAAGGCGTTAAGATTGAAGAATTAGAAGACGCTAAAATAACTGCAGAAAAGGAGATTAAAAGCATTCAGGATTTGATGCAAGATTACCAACAAAGCCTAGAAAACAACGCACCCCCTAACCATTCCAATAAAGAAGTTTCCAATGAAGAAGCTTTAAACGAAAAGGTTTCAAGCGATGAATCTCCTAAAGAAGTCCAATTAGCAACCGATAACAACGCTAAAGAACACGACAAAGAAAAAGAGCATGTTTGAAGATTTAAAACCGCATTTACAGGAATTAAGAAAGCGTTTGATGGTTTCTGTGGGAACGATTTTAGTGGCGTTTTTGGGGTGCTTTCATTTTTGGAAAAATATTTTTGAATTTGTTAAAAATTCTTATAAAGGCACGCTCATTCAGCTCTCCCCTATTGAAGGGGTCATGGTGGCGGTTAAAATCAGTTTTTCAGCCGCTATCGTCATTTCCATGCCCATTATTTTTTGGCAATTGTGGCTCTTTATCGCTCCAGGGCTTTACAAGAATGAAAAAAAAGTGATTTTGCCTTTTGTGTTTTTTGGGAGCGGCATGTTTTTAATGGGGGCGGCGTTTTCTTATTATGTGGTGTTTCCTTTCATCATTGAATACTTTACCACTTTTGGGAGCGATGTGTTTGCGGCTAATATTTCTGCGTCCAGTTACGTGAGCTTTTTCACACGCTTGATTTTAGGCTTTGGCGTGGCGTTTGAATTGCCTGTTTTGGCGTATTTTTTGGCTAAAGTGGGCTTGATTACCGATGCGAGTTTGAAAGCGTATTTCAAATACGCTATTGTAGTGATTTTTATTGTAGCAGCCATTATCACTCCTCCTGATGTAGTGAGTCAAATCTTTATGGCGTTGCCCTTAGTGGGGCTTTATGGGCTTTCTATTTTAATCGCCAAAATGGTCAATCCGGCTCCCAAAGATAACGAAAATAACAACGAAAATGACACCAAAGAGAATTAGTTGAAAGAATTTGATCTAGAAAGCTATGATTATTGTTTGCCTAAGGAATTGATCGCAAACTACCCCATTTTGCCCAAAGAAAAGGCTAAATTGCTCGTCTATGAAAGGCGTTCTCAAAAAATCACGCACACCACTTTTGAGCATGTTTTAGATTTTTTCCCTAAAAACGCCCTTGTGGTGTTGAACGACACTAAAGTGATTAAAGCCAGGCTTTTTGGATCTAAGCATGCCTTTTTGCCATCAAAAACGACCGAAGTGTTTTTCCACCGCTTTTTTAAAAATAATACCGCTCTGACTCAAATCAAGGGTAAGATCAAAGTGGGGGATAAGATCTTTTTTGATGCAAATTATTACGCTGAAGTTTTGGAATTACTCCATAACGGCCAACGCTTGATCGCTTTTTATGGCAATCAAACCCTCTTAAATCAAGAAAATACCTTAAAGCTTTTAGAGCAATACGGGCATATGCCCTTACCTCCTTATATTAAAAGAGCCGATGAAAGTTTGGATGCGCATGAATACCAGAGCGTGTTCGCTAAACACATTGGCGCGGTGGCTGCCCCTACAGCGTCATTGCATTTTTCTCAAAATACCTTAGAAAAATTATTGAAAGATTTCAAGCACGCTTTTTTAACCTTGCATGTGGGGGCTGGGACTTTTCTTGGCGTAGAAACTAAGGACATTAGAGAGCATCAAATCCATACAGAAGTTTTACGCATTCCTAAAAAGAGCCAAGAAATTTTGCAAGAATCCCAAGAGATTTTATGCATCGGCACGACCGCTTTAAGGAGCGTGGAATACTTTAAGCGTTTAGAAAACCCTAATCAAGAATCGTTTGAATGCGACATCTTCTTGCATCTTGCCAATCCTATCCAGCATGTCAATCACTTGCTCACTAATTTCCATTTGCCCAAATCAAGCCTTTTAATGCTTGTGAGTGCCATGATAGGTTTAGAAAAAACCAAAGAAATCTACAAAGTAGCCATAGAAAAGAAGTATCGTTTTTATTCTTATGGCGATGGGATGCTGATTTTATGAACCCCTTATTGCAAGATTATGCGTGCATCCTTTTAGAATGGAATCAAACGCACAATTTGAGCGGTGCAAAAAATTTAAGCGAATTAGAACCCCAGATCACAGACGCTCTGAAGCCCTTAGAATTTATCAAAGATTTTAAAAGCTGCTTGGATATTGGGAGCGGGGCGGGACTTCCTGCTATCCCTTTAGCCCTTGAAAAACCTGAAGCGCAATTCATTCTTTTAGAGCCAAGGATAAAAAGAGCGGCTTTTTTAAATTACCTTAAAAGCGTTTTGCCTTTAAAAAACATTGAAATCATTAAAAAGCGTTTAGAAGATTATCAAAATCTTTTACAAGTGGATTTAATCACTTCTAGAGCGGTCGCTAGCTCTTCTTTTTTGATAGAAAAAAGCCAACGCTTCCTAAAAGATAAGGGGCATTTTTTATTCTATAAAGGCGAGCAGTTAAAAGATGAAATCGCTTATAAAACCACTGAATGCTTTGTGCATCAAAAACGAGTTTATTTTTACAAATCAAAGGAAAGTTTATGTTAAGAATTTTAATCCCCTTACTCATTATCGCATGGATTTTATGGCGTTTGTTTTTGAGGCAAAAACCCCTTAAAGACAATCATAAAGACAACCACTCTTATGCGCAACAAACCCCCAAAGAATTAGAAGATCACATGATTGTATGCTCTAAATGCCAAACCTATGTCTCTAGCAAAGACGCTATTTACAGCGGAGCGGTAGCCTATTGCAGTGAAACTTGTTTGAAGGATAAGAGATAAAAATGCTTATTTTAGGACACCCTTTAATCCCTAGTGCTCGTTTTGTTTTCATTAAAAACACCGGTGCTATTCATTCCAGCACCAATAACGATATAGTGTGTTTTGAAGCACACCCAAAAAATTTGGAATTAGCTAAGTATTGCTGTGAAAATAGCGTCCATTTTAGCGTGATCTTTTTATCGCACAAGATAGAAACGGACGCCTTTTTTTTATTCAACGCTTTCAAACCGCTCTATTGTATTTTTAAGGATATTAAGCAAGCCATACTCGCCCAACAACACGCCACTAATTACTTATTAGATAGCAAAATCTTGTTTTCTATGGATTTAAACGATACAGAATTGTGGGAAATTTGCGCTAAAAATCAAATAGATGGCGTGATTTCTAAAGATTCACTCCTTTTAAAATAAGCCCTTTTTAAACAAATCTTAGTTATAATAAACCCTTTTTAAGGGGAGATGTCCGAGTGGTTGAAGGAGCACGCCTGGAACGCGTGTAAGGTGCAAGCCTTCGAGGGTTCGAATCCCTCTCTCTCCGCCATTTTAAAAATGCCACTTAAAAATGCCACGAGTGCGAAACAAAAAACAAAAAACTCCTTTCAAACAAGCTGCGCCTTTCAGGCGTTAAAAAGATTTTCATGCCAATTTCCACATCCACCTTATGATACAAAACGATCGTGCGAAACTGCACCCCAAACTTCCCAATAGCCCTGAAATAAGTGTTGTGAAAATTGAAATCTTTCAATGAATCCCAAGTATTCACCACCAAATCTTTGACTTTATTATTGAGTATCCATGTGTTAGCTGCTAGTTGCAAGCCAAAGAAAAAAGCCCAGCGGTTGATAGGGTTTTTAGCGTAGGCGACCATGAAATCCCCTCCCACCCCATAAGTGAACATGTTCGCTTGTAAAGTAGAGTCATTATTAAAAAGCACATTACCATAATCTACAAAGAAATAATACCTAGAATAAGCCCAATCGTTTTTAGGATTCACTTCATAGCCTTGAAGGATTGAAGCCCCTTGTAAAAGCTTGTTAGTGTTTAAAGGGCGCATAAACACCGTGCCTATTTGATAAGAAGAAGACATGTAACTCAAATTTTCAGCATTTAAAATATTTAAAAAAATTATACCCAGTATTAAAATTCTTAAATAATACACTTACTTGTAAAATCCTTGTCTTTCTTTTTTCAAACCATCCAATGACCCTTTATCGCACTCAAAAGTTATTTTATTACTTTTAAACGATTATGATAGCAAACAAACTGAATTTTTTTACAAATGAGAACGCTCATTAAACGCTCCATTTAGCCAATGATTATTGTTGGTCAAGGTAATTTTAATCAAAACATGCTATTATTTGGAATGATTTATTATTATAAGGCGTTAGAGACGCTTTGGCTGTTTAAAAAGAGCCTAATTTAAATGCAATCTTAAAAGGAGAAGTGCTTTGAAACTACTGGTAGTAGATGATAGCTCAACTATGAGAAGAATTATTAAAAATACACTTTCACGCTTAGGCTATGAAGACATTTTAGAAGCTGAGCATGGGGTGGAAGCTTGGGAAAAACTAGACGCTAATGCGGACACTAAGGTGCTTATTACGGATTGGAACATGCCTGAAATGAACGGGTTGGATCTCGTTAAAAAGGTGCGTGCGGATAACCGATTTAAAGAAATCCCTATCATTATGATCACCACAGAGGGCGGTAAGGCCGAGGTCATTACGGCTTTGAAAGCGGGCGTGAATAACTACATTGTGAAACCTTTTACCCCCCAAGTTTTGAAAGAAAAATTAGAGGTTGTTTTAGGGACAAACGATTGAGTGTTAAAGCCAATGTATTATGAGTTTTTCTTTATCTTCCCTAAGGAACGAGAGCTTTTTGAAAGCTTTCTTTTAGACACTACGCATCTAGCCTTAGAAGAATCAAGCTTAGAAAATTTAAAAGCGTTTGATGATGAAGAAACCATTGAATTTGTAAGCCAATCCAGTTGGCGTTATTTCGCTACTCATGACCCCCTAAAGGAAGATTTAAAAGAAAAACCCCCACACCTCAAAAATTTCGTTATTTTACGCTCTGAAAAAAATTTGAGCGATTCGCTTTTTCCGGCGTTAGAAGCGTTTTGTTTAAACTTAAAGCAAAACTTGCAAAACGAGTTTGATTTTTTCTACCTTTCACGCAATTTGGCTTCAAAAGACTGGCTAGAAGCCTACAAACAAGCTGTTTTACCGGTGCGATGTGCCAAATTTTACATACACCCTAGCTGGCATCAAAAACCAAGCCATGCCGCTATAGACGATTGCATAATGATCGATCCGGCTCTTGCCTTTGGATCAAGCTATCATGAAAGCACTTCCATGTGTTTGGAATTGCTCTCTAACCTTGATTTAAAACGCAAAAACGCTCTAGATGTGGGCTGTGGGAGCGGGATTTTAAGCATCGCCTTAAAAAAACAAGGCATTAGCGCTTTAGTAGCTTGCGATACGGATAGTTTAGCCATTGAAGAGACCCTAAAAAATTTTAGCTTGAATCAAATACCCCTATTAGCGCAAGATAAAGTCATTCATGGCTCTACGCAAAAAATTGAAGGGCGTTTTGATATCATTGTGGCGAACCTTGTCGCTGATGTGATTAAGAGTTTGTATAGTGAATTTGTGCGGCTTTGTAACCACACTCTTATTTTATCAGGGATTTTAGAAACCCATTTAAACTCTGTTTTACAGATCTATTATAATGGGTTTGAGGTTTTAGAGCAACGACAGCGTAACGAATGGGTCGCTCTAAAATTGCTTAAAAAACAACCAATAAATTAAGGATTATAATGAAACCAACGAACGAACCTAAAAAACCTTTTTTTCAAAGTCCCATTGTCCTTGCGGTTCTTGGAGGGATTTTACTCATCTTTTTTCTACGCTCTTTCAATTCTGATGGCAGTTTTTCGGACAATTTCTTAGCTTCTAGCACTAAAAATGTGAGCTACCATGAAATCAAACAGCTCATCAGCAATAATGAAGTGGAAAATGTGAGTATCGGTCAAACTTTGATCAAAGCCAGCCACAAAGAGGGCAACAATCGTGTGATCTATATCGCTAAACGAGTGCCTGATTTGACCTTAGTGCCTTTGTTAGACGAGAAAAAAATCAATTATTCTGGTTTTAGCGAGTCTAACTTTTTTACGGACATGTTAGGGTGGCTCATGCCTATTTTAGTGATTTTAGGGCTATGGATGTTTATGGCAAACCGCATGCAAAAAAATATGGGTGGGGGTATTTTTGGCATGGGGAGTGCGAAAAAACTCATTAACGCTGAAAAACCCAATGTGCGTTTTAATGACATGGCGGGCAATGAAGAAGCCAAAGAAGAGGTGGTAGAAATCGTAGATTTTTTAAAATACCCCGAACGATACGCTAATTTAGGGGCTAAAATCCCTAAAGGCGTGTTATTAGTGGGACTTCCAGGAACGGGTAAAACCCTTTTAGCCAAAGCGGTAGCCGGCGAAGCGCATGTGCCGTTTTTCTCTATGGGAGGGAGCAGTTTCATTGAAATGTTTGTGGGCTTAGGGGCAAGCAGGGTTAGGGATTTGTTTGAAACCGCTAAAAAACAAGCTCCTAGTATCATTTTTATTGATGAAATTGATGCCATAGGTAAAAGCAGAGCGGCTGGAGGCGTGGTGAGCGGGAACGATGAAAGAGAGCAAACCTTAAACCAGCTCTTAGCCGAAATGGATGGCTTTGGGAGCGAGAATGCACCTGTGATTGTCTTAGCTGCAACGAACCGCCCTGAAATCTTAGACCCGGCTTTAATGCGTCCAGGGCGCTTTGACAGGCAGGTTTTAGTGGATAAGCCTGATTTTAATGGCAGGGTAGAAATCTTAAAAGTGCATATTAAAGGCGTGAAACTCGCTAATGATGTGAATTTGCAAGAAGTCGCCAAACTCACTGCAGGGCTTGCAGGAGCGGATTTAGCAAATATCATCAATGAAGCTGCGCTTTTAGCAGGAAGAAACAACCAAAAAGAAGTCAGGCAGCAGCATTTAAAAGAAGCGGTTGAAAGAGGGATTGCAGGGCTAGAAAAGAAAAGCAGGCGCATCAGTCCTAAGGAAAAGAAAATCGTCGCCTACCATGAAAGCGGGCATGCCGTGATTTCTGAAATGACTAAAGGGAGTGCTAGGGTGAATAAAGTTTCTATCATTCCAAGGGGTATGGCGGCTTTGGGCTACACCCTTAACACGCCCGAAGAAAACAAATACTTGATGCAAAAACACGAACTCATCGCTGAAATTGATGTGCTTTTAGGCGGGAGAGCGGCTGAAGAAGTCTTTTTGGAAGAAATTTCTACCGGTGCGAGCAACGATTTAGAAAGAGCGACTGATATTATTAAAGGCATGGTGAGTTACTACGGCATGAGCAGTGTCAGCGGGCTTATGGTGTTAGAAAAGCAGCGGAACGCCTTTTTGGGAGGTGGTTATGGAAGCAGTAGGGAATTTAGCGAAAAGACTGCAGAAGAAATGGATCTTTTCATTAAAAATTTGCTAGAAGAGCGCTATGAGCATGTCAAACAAACCTTGAGCGACTACAGAGAAGCGATTGAAATCATGGTCAAAGAATTGTTTGACAAAGAAGTCATTACAGGCGAGAGGGTGCGTGAAATCATCAGCGAATACGAAGCCGCCAACAATTTAGAAAGCCGTTTGATCCCTTTAGAAGAGCAAGCGAGTTAAAAGTGCGATCTTGCAAACAGATTTTTGATAAGGGTTTAAAGCCCTATTATAAACATTCTGTTTGCTTAAAGCCTTTTTTTAAATTCTGTTTTCTAAAAATTCATGCTTATCAACAGCGTTATAGAGCGTTTGCTTTAACGCTCTTTTCTTGTAAGTTTTTTAACGCTTGTAAAATTTTTGTTCCCATAATTGATTTTAAAATCGTTTTTATCCCTATTCTAAAAAAGCCAAGTTAAAAAGAATCTCTAATGCCTATTAACCCTCTCTATCTTTTCCCCAATCTTTTCACCGCTAGCAGTATTTTTTTAGGCATGATGAGTATTTTTTACGCTTCCAGTTACCAATTTGTCATGGCGTGTTGGTTAGTGGTAGCGAGCCTTATTTTAGACGGGCTTGATGGGCGCGTTGCAAGGCTTACTAACACCACCAGCAAGTTTGGTATTGAATTTGACTCCTTAGCTGATGTAATCGCTTTTGGAGTCGCCCCAAGCCTTATTACTTACTTTTATGTGGGGTATAATTTTGGGCGTATAGGCATGGCAGTGAGCGCGTTGTTTGTGATTTTTGGAGCGATACGATTAGCGCGATTCAATATCAGCACCAACACAAGCGATCCCTATTCTTTCATCGGTATCCCTATTCCTGCAGCGGCGGTATTGGTGGTGCTTTGCGTGTTATTAGATAATAAATACCATTTCTTAGAAGGCAATACCGAAAAGTCGTTTTTAGGCTTTATTGTCTTATTGGGGGTGCTTATGGTGAGCAATATCCGCTACCCTAATTTTAAAAAAGTCAAGTGGAATCTCAAGCTTTTCATCTTAGTGTTGATCTTTTTATCGTTAGTGTTTGTGCGCCCTTTAGAGGCTTTGAGCGTGTTTATGGGGTTGTATTTGATCTATGGCATCATTCGGTGGATCTTTTTAATGGTAAAAATTATTTTTAATAAAAATAAAAGCGCATGAAAGAATCTTTTTACATAGAGGGAATGACTTGCACGGCGTGTTCTAGTGGGATTGAACGCTCTTTAGGGCGTAAGAGTTTTGTGAAAAAAATAGAAGTGAGCCTTTTAAATAAAAGCGCTAACATTGAATTTAACGAAAATGAAACCAATTTAGACGAGATTTTTAAACTCATTGAAAAATTGGGTTATAGCCCTAAAAAAACTCTAGCGGAAGAAAAAAAAGAATTTTTTAGCCCTAATGTTAAATTAGCGTTGGCGGTTATTTTCACGCTTTTTGTGGTGTATCTTTCTATGGGGGCGATGCTTAGTCCTAGCCTTTTATCTAAAAGCTTGCTTACGATCAACAACCATAGTAATTTTTTAAACGCTTGCTTACAGCTTATAGGCACGCTCATTGTCATGCATTGGGGGAGGGATTTTTACATTCAGGGGTTTAAAGCCTTATGGCACAGACAGCCTAACATGAGTAGCCTTATCGCCATAGGCACAAGCGCTGCTTTAGCTTCAAGCCTGTGGCAATTGTATTTCGTTTATACGAATCAGTGGTCTTATGGGCATTATTATTTTGAAAGCGTGTGCGTGATTTTAACATTTGTGATGGTGGGCAAACGCATTGAAAATATTTCTAAAGACAAAGCCTTAGACGCTATGCAAGCCTTGATGAAAAACGCCCCAAAAACCGCCCTTAAAATGCACAATAACCAACAGATTGAAGTTTTAGTGGATAGCATTGTGGTGGGGGATATTTTGAAAGTCCTCCCTGGAAGCGCGATTGCAGTGGATGGCGAAATCATAGAGGGCGAAGGGGAATTAGATGAGAGCATGTTAAGCGGCGAAGCGTTGCCGGTTTATAAAAAAGTCGGCGATAAAGTCTTTTCAGGGACGCTCAATAGTAACACGAGTTTTTTAATGAAAGCCACGCAAGATAACAAAAACAGCACCTTGTCTCAAATTATAGAAATGATCCATAACGCTCAAAGCTCAAAAGCAGAGATTTCTCGCTTAGCGGATAAGGTTTCAAGCGTGTTTGTGCCAAGCGTGATCGCTATCGCTATTTTAGCGTTTGTGGTGTGGCTCATCATCGCGCCTAAGCCTGATTTTTGGTGGAATTTTGGCACCGCTTTAGAAGTGTTTGTATCGGTTTTAGTGATTTCTTGCCCTTGCGCTTTAGGGTTGGCTACGCCTATGAGTATTTTAGTGGCGAACCAAAAAGCGAGTTCTTTAGGATTATTTTTTAAAGACGCTAAAAGTTTAGAAAAAGCAAGGCTAGTCAATACGATCGTTTTTGATAAAACCGGCACGCTCACTAACGGCAAGCCTGTCGTTAAAAGCGTTCATTCTAACATAGAATTATTAGAATTATTAAGTTTAGCAAACAGCATTGAAAAGAGCAGCGAGCATGTCATTGCTAAGGGGATTGTAGAATACGCCAAAGAGCATAACGCTCCCTTAAAAGAAATGAGTGAAGTTAAAGTGAAAATAGGCTTTGGCATTAGTGCTAAAACAGATTATCAGGGCGCTAAAGAGATCATTAAAGTAGGTAATAGCAAATTTTTTAACCCTATTAACACGCTAGAAATTCAAGAAAACGGGATTTTAGTGTTTGTGGGTAGAGCGATTAGTGAAAAAGAAGACGAGCTTTTAGGGGCGTTTGTTTTAGAAGATTTGCCCAAAAAAGGCGTGAAAGAGCATATCGCTCAAATCAAAAATTTAGGCATTAACACCTTTCTTTTAAGCGGAGACAATAGGGAGAATGTCAAAAAATGCACGCTTGAATTAGGGATTGATGGTTATATCAGCAACGCCAAACCACAAGACAAGCTCAATAAGATCAAAGAGCTTAAGGAACAAGGGCAGATCGTGATGATGGTGGGCGATGGCTTGAATGACGCTCCCAGTCTTGCTATGAGCGATGTGGCGGTGGTGATGGCTAAAGGGAGCGATGTGAGCGTGCAAGCAGCGGATATTGTTAGCTTTAATAACGACATCAAATCGGTTTATAGCGCGATTAAATTGAGCCAGGCAACCATTAAAAATATCAAAGAAAATTTGTTTTGGGCTTTTTGTTATAATAGCGTGTTTATCCCTTTAGCTTGTGGGGTTCTTTATAAGGCTAATATCATGTTAAGCCCGGCGATTGCGGGTTTAGCGATGAGCTTAAGTTCTGTGAGTGTGGTCTTAAACTCCCAAAGGCTAAGGAATTTTAAAATTAAGGATCATTGAATGAAAGTTACTTTTCAAGTGCCAAGCATTACTTGCAGCCATTGCGTGGATAAAATTGAAAAATTTGTGGGCGAAATTGAAGGCGTGAGCTTTATTGATGCGAGCGTGGAAAAAAAGAGCGTGGTTGTAGAGTTTGACGCTCCAGCGACACAGGATTTGATTAAAGAAGCCTTATTGGATGCGGGGCAAGAAGTGGTGTGATATAGAAGTGGTGTGATATAGAAGTGGTGTGATATAGAAGTGGTGTGATATAGAAGTGGTGTGATATAGAAGTGGTGTGATATAGAAGTGGTGTGATATAGAAGTGGTGTGATATAGAAGTGGTGTGATATAGAAGTGGTGTGATATAGAAGTGGTGTGGTAAGAAGTAGCGGATTAATGTTGAAAGTGGTTTAGTATAAAAATAAGCCAAATACCGCAACATGCAAAAGGGTTATTGTCTTTGAATGCTTGGATTTGTTTGGGTGTTTTTGCAACCGCTAGAAAAGGGGAGGAGTTTTAGGTAATAACACTCGTAATCTAAAATCAAAAAGAAGCTATCAAATATAAAGGATAAGCATGAGCGTCAAAGAGAAAGAAATTGAGCTTGAAACCTTGAAACGAGAGATCGCGCAAGCGGAAGCGAGTTTAGAACAGGATTTCATTAAGCACATGGTGGATAAGACGAGCGAGAAAGTGGAAGATCTGTTTTTTAGCAACAAGCCAGAGTTTTACCGGTTTGTTTTCACGGAGCAAAACAACTACTTAAGAGAAAAACTAACCGATAAAGTGGGCAGAGCGATGGATTTAAGCGATGAAATCCAAAGAGATAAAACAGAAAACGAATCTTTAGAAAATGGTGCGAAATTCAAAAAGAGGTTTGTGTTTGAATTGCAAAATGATTTAATATTTTTGAGAACAAAAAGGAATACCTATAGCACTAAAACCGAGCATGAAAATTTTCAAGAAAGATTGTTAGCGGCTAAAGACACTTTTAGATTGATCAAAGCAAATGATTTTAAAACTAAAATTTACCCCTATCAAATCATCCTACGCTTAAAAACAAAACACATCATTGTTTTTAGATGGTTGAAAAAAGAAATCATCAAACGCTTTGTTAAAAAAGATCTTTTCACCGAGACCCTATCCATAAAAATAACGGATAAAAAAGGGCGAAAATACGCCTTAATCGCAAACTATAACCATGCAAGCGATATTATTGAGCTAATGCTTGATGATAAAACCTACACCACCACCCTCTACTATCAAAAACCGCTTTTTGACCTGATTAAAAATTCTAATTTTAATTTGACAATCAAAGACAACACACTAGAAATAAATCAAGCTAAAAACGCCTATTCGTTTAAAGCGAAAAATACCAAAACCCTTGAATATTAAAAGGCAATGGATTTACCATCCCTACACAAATTTCACTAAGATCATTCCGCTAAATGCGTTGTTTTTGTAAAATTCTATGCGATAGATCCTTTCTTGCTTGTCCAGTGAAAAGCGTTTCTGAAAATCTTTAAGCCTAATCGTATAGCCCATTTCATTAGGCTTACTTTCATTAGAAACGCTAAAACCAATCACATTCGCACGGATATTATCCATAGCGTGGATATAAAAACTCTCTTTCACTTCAACCACGCTCCCTATCTTAACCATTTGATCCTTATTGTCAATTTGCATTTTCACTTCTTCTAAAGAAGGATCAAATTCTATATAAAAAGGCGATAATCGTGTCATGAGCTTGTTGCCGTATTTTAAAAACACTTCTTGTTTATTTTTGACTAGCCCCACAATGTAAGCGTTGCTCTCTATGGGGATTTGTGGGATTTTAGTGTTATTAGGTAAAGGGAAATGATTGAGTTTAGGGCGTAAGTTAAAAAGGGGCATTTTAGGCAGAGAGCTGATTTTTGCCCATAAGCTTTTATCGTTGATTAGGGCATGCACGCTGTTAGGGTTAAGCTCAAAATCGCGCTTAAAAGGGATATTGAGTTGATTGAGTAAGCCCTCAATGGCTTGCAAATGGTAAAACACCCTTGATTCTAGTGGGAGTTCTTTGCTGGCTTCATTAGCAAAAGCGCTCTTTTTTTGGTTGATTGCATAAAAAGTTAGGGCTTTTTGCATTTCTGTATCGCCTTGAGCGGTGCGCGTGTTTTTTAAATGATACTCCTCAATGGGGTGCAATAAATGGGCGTTGATGCTCTCAATCGTATTGTTTGCAAAAGCAAGCAAATCAGGGAATTTCGCCCCCTTAACTTCATCTTGATCAATAATAAAGCAATTCCCCCAACGCTTAGGATTGAGCGTCGCATCAATATAAATAGGGCGATAATACCCACCACCATCATGCAAATGCAAGACAGCGTCTATAGTGGGTTTTGCAATCAAGGATTTGATTTCTTGGATAGTGGGGTATTCAGGGTCATTCTTGTCTAAAGCGGCGAATTTGCGGTTCATATCCCCATACAAGCCCCTGTGATTTCTTAACATGGAAGGCTTATTCAATACCGGAACCACTTCCACCAAGCCTTTTAAAACGCTATAATGCATTAGAAACAAATTAGTCGCATTAAACCCTCCAGGCTCATCGCCTTGAATCCCTGCTAAAAGCAACAAATGGGGGGCTTTGTCTCTATCCTCTACATTTGTAGGGGCTTTTTCTATCGTTTCTATCGCATGCAAAAACACCCAAGAATACAAGCCCCACACCAAAAGCCATATTTTTTTCATCCAATCTCTCTACTATTTGAAACTAAAAGATCGCTAATTATACCTAAAAACCTTTTTAAGGGTGTTTTTTAAAGTTTCTATGAAAAAGGAACGAAAAATGCTTGTGAATGATCAATTCTATTTAAAAGGTTTTTTATGGATATTTTAAAAACTCTTCAAAAGCATTTGGGCGATGTTGAAACAAGCGATTTTAAAACCAATGCGATAGAAAAATCCCAACAAATCGCTAAATTCAGTAGGGACATGAAAAATATAAACGAGAGCGTTGGGGCGTTACAAGTCTTGCAGATCGCTTGCAAAAAGCTTTTCAATAAGAGCATGGGTTTGGAAGATAAAGACGCTTTGCAAGCTTCTATCATTAAACAAGAATTGCGAGAAATTGTAGAAAATTGCCAGTTTTTAGCCTCCCCTTTGTTTGACACTCAGCTCAACATTGCCATTAACGATGAGGTTTTTTCCATGATTGTGGATAATCCTTTGGATTTATTGGAAAATATAAGCGGGTTTCAAGCTTATTTGGAAGAAAAATTAAACGAAATTAAGGAATTATTAGGCTATTTGAGTGAAAGCCTTTCAAACCCCAAAGCTTTCATGCCAAAACAAAGTTTTTCAAATAAAAGCCTTAAAGAAAAATCTAGCTCTCTAATTTAGAAAATTTGATTTTCCATAAAAAGAATGAGCCTAAAAACGCTATTACGAATAAGCCCACCAAGTAATAGCCCAAGTCTGTAAATTCCAGGCTTTGTAGGGTGCTTAAAAGGCGGTTTTCAAATTTCAAATGGAGTTTCTCGCTAACGACTTGAAAAAGCTCAATCAACCCGATAAAGAGCGCGATGAACACGCTTAAGGCGGTGATGGAGATGTTGTAGTAGATTTTCCTTAAAGGGGTTTTGAACGCCCAATCATACGCCTTGAGCATGAACGCCCCATCTAATGTGTCAAACAAACTCATGCCAGCGGCAAAAAGAATGGGTAAAGAGAGCATGCCCACCACACTCACTTTAATCGCGCTGCTAGAGAGGGCTAAAAGCGCGATTTCACTAGCGGTATCAAAACCTAGCCCAAAAAGAAAACCCACAGGATAAATATGCCACGACTTGGAGATGAAATTAAACAAGGGCTTAAAAAAGCGATTGAGTAAGCCCCTACTCGTTAAAAGCCGTTCAATCTCTTCATTTTGTTGCTGGCTTAGGCTTTCATTAGAATGCGATTTTTTGAAGATTTTTAATAGATCTATTAAAATAATCGCATTCAATAGCCCTATAATGAGCAAAAAAAGCCCAGAAACTAAAGTCCCCACTACCCCCCCTATTTCTTCTAGCATCGGCGTATGCTCTTTAGCCCAAGCGATCGCAAACGCGCTGATGATGGTCATTAAAATCACCACGCTTGAATGCCCCATAGAAAAGTAAAACCCCACACCATAGGCGTTTTTGCCTTGTTGGGTGAGCTTTCTAATGGTGTTGTCTATGCAAGCGATGTGATCTGCATCAAAGGCATGCTTTGCCCCTAGCATGTAAGCCATAGAAGCCGCTGCATAAAACGAAGCGTTATTAGCCATAAAGAGCAACGCTAAACCCAATGCATGCAAGAACACAATCGCTAAAAAATAAGGAAACCACAATTTCACAACGCGCCTTTTTGTAAAAATAATATTTTTTAGATAATTGTAATATATTTTGTTAAATTAGAAAATCTTAGGATTTGTTTTTTGATTATTTTCTGTAGATTTTTCTAAAAAATTTTTAAGGGGAATGAGAGATTTTGATTTAAAATCAATCACTTCTTTTAGTTTTTCATATTCTTCTTTGTGTTTTTCCTTTATTTTACCTTCACTATCAAAAATATCTATCTTTGTCAAATTCTCTAATCCAAGTGCTTCTAAATAGGCATACAGCATATTTTTTCTTATCTTTTTAATCGGTTTATAATGTTCTTTACTTTTAATGCATTCTAAGTATCCTTCAAAGTATTTAAGAAATTCATCGTATTTAGCAATTTCTGATAACAAGGTTTCTAAATCGCCATCATCTTGATTGTTAGGGAATAAAAAGATTTGTTCTTTGGGAAAATCAGTCCCTTTTTCTTTGAATTTTTCACGAATATGCTTAAGCTTGTTATCAAAACCTGCATCGCTTTCTTGGTTCTCTTTTTTTATGTCTGCATCAAAAATAATGCACACTTGTTTGTATCTGTGGTCTTCATTATTTAAAATACTCTTAATATTCTTACAAAGTCCATCTGAGAATAATTGATCTTTACCTTCTACATGGATTATATCAAAATAAGCTTGATCAAAATGATCTTCATTTTTCCAAACATCAAGACACCAACTTAGAAATTTTTTATCACTTTCTCCTTCTGTATAAATGAGTGTCTTTTTACTCATAATTATTTTCCTTAAACCTTTCTTTACCTCCAAAAAGATTGGCACCATTCTTGAAATAAAGAGATAAATTTTCTCCATAATAAGGCTCTGCAACGATTGAACCATCGTATTGTTCCAAGCAAAACAACTTAGTTTGATGCGCAAAATCCTTTTCTCTGATAACTTGATCTAAAATTTCTATAAATTCTTGGTTGCGGGTAGTCATAAACACTTGCAAATTACCATCTTTGTTGTCGTTGATAAAATCAATAACACACCTTAATAATAATCTCATGCGAGAAAAGTGTAAGCCATTCTCCACTTCATCAATATAAATCGTTTTTGCGTTATCAGCCATAAAAGCACTTACAATATACAAATATTTCTTCAAACCATCGCCAAATACAGATAGTGGGACTTTTTCTTTGATATTTTTCACTTTTAATTTGAGTTGATTGTTGGTATTAAAGCTAATAGATTGGATATTGTTATCAAATTGATTAAGATGTTTATTTAATTCTTCTTCTAATTGGTTGTTACTGCAAATTTTACTCACCGCTTGAATCATATGAGCTTGCCTGTAAGCAACATCGCTAGGTATTATGGTAGCGCTTTCAAAGGGTAAAAGTTTTTGCAATTGATTAGGATCAAAATTCTTAAATTGCCTATTGTAGCCTGACTGATTAGGAATTGGTGGGAAATTAGGAACTTTAGCAATATTCAAGTGATCGTTATAGATTTCTTCATTATTTTTTTTAAGAGTGAAATTAAGCCGAGAGAATTCTTGAGCATGCTCTACTGTGGGTATTATTTGCGACTCTATTACCTTTTGTTTTTCATTGGCTATGAATTTTATTTGTAAGTCTAAGGTTTGATTGTTGTCTAAAGTTGTGGTGATTTGTATTTTTTTCTCAGTGTCTAAACCATAAAACATTAAGCTTTTTAATTCTGATGTTAAAGGCTCTTTGCGTATATTGTCATAAATTTCTGTTAGATTAGCGCATGGGTGCATGGATTTACCTACCAAATAATACAATGCTTCTAACAAATTGGATTTGCCCGCATTGTTTTGTCCGGTGATAATATTAAGTTTGGTAAAACCATCAATTTGAGTGTTCTTAAAATTCTTAAAGTTTTTAATGCGAACAGACTGAATCATTGAACCCCTTTATCCAAGCAGAAATTGATGCTAAATTTTCACATTATAGCGCATGCGATTACGACAAAATTTAATAGGAAATAAATAAGAAATCATAAAAATAAAAGCATTATATAAATTATCCTATTTGGATTAGTTTTTCCCACCCAAAAATTTGACCCATTCGTCTCTATCAATCAAAAGCACTCCGTTAGCTTGAGCCAGTTTTTGAGCGGCTTGCGTGAAGTAGCTATTAGTGATCACGCAAGCTTTTTCGCAAGCGTAGTAAGCTTTAGAAGAAACCACCTCTTGAATGGCTTTGGGCGAAACTTTATGCGAGTAGCGTTTGGCTTGAACCGCCCATTTGACGCCGTCTTTTTCTATGATCAAATCCGCTCCATAATCGCCGCTTTTTTGAGTGATTGTAACTTCAAAACCTTTGGAAGTGAAAAAGATTTTGGAATATTCTTCAAATTCAAAGCCGTTCATGGCGTCTATTTTTTGTAGAATGCGTTTGAGTTGGCGCTTCTTATACGAAGAAATAACGCCTTGAAAAAGCACTAATATGGAAAAAACGCCAAGAAGCACGAACAATTTTAAAAGCAAATCATTAGCTGAAGTAGCTAATTTCAATTCTAAGGCTTTTTCCAATAAAACATGCCAAGCTAAATAAATCCCTACCGAAAACAAAATGACAAAAATAAAAAATACAATCTTTTTCATGCCTTAAAGCCACTCTGCATTTTCTATAGCGTTCAAACGCTTTTCTAAACCCTCCATAAGAGAATAGTAAGCCTTATTAAGGGCTTTGATTAAAGCGTTATGATAGGTTTTGTCTTCTTGGGAAAAAAGAGAGGGGTTATCGCCCAAACGATTAGCGTAATAAACAGGCACGCTGAAAGCAGTGGGGATTAAAAGGGTGTCAAACGGGCAAGTGGTTTGCGGGACGCATTCTAAAATCAAGCTCGCTTGAAGGTTTAAAAAACGCATGACAGATTTAGGGTCAGCGTTAGGCTCAATAGTCTTTTTAAGCCTTTCTTTAATGGCTTTTAAATCCTTAGGACTCTCTTCAAAAGAAAAAAAAACATTGCCTGAAACATTGAAAGTGAGGGCGCTTTTATCTTTTAAAAAATAAGCGATTTGTTGGGCGAGTGCTTTTTTAAATTCTTTTTGGTAAAAGGGCGGCACAAAATGAGCGTTAAAAAAGATTTTAGGGGGGGTTAAAGTGGAAGCGGTTTTTAAAGGGCTGTTTTTGGGGTAATCTTTATATTTTAAATGGAGCGTTGTTTTATTGAAAAACTGACACCCTAGTAAAATAAAAGCAACACCAACGCTTAAAACCCTTAGCATTCTATCAAACGCCCATGCTCTAATTTCACATGCTTGGTGGCTAATTTAAGCGTGCTTGGGTTGTGCGAGATGAGAATGATCAAGCGGTTTTGTTTTAATTCTAAAATGCTTTGTTTGACGCTCTCTTCTGTGTGATTGTCTAAAGCGGAAGTGGCTTCATCAAAGATTAAAACTTGAGCGTCTTTATACAAGGCTCTTGCAATGGCGATTCTTTGGCGTTGGTCGCCGCTAAGATTAGCGCCAAATTCATCTAAAACGCTCTCTATCCCATGAGGCATTTTTTCCACAAAATCTAAGGCTTGAGCTTTTTTCAGGCATTCTTTGATTTTTACCTCATCAATTTCTAAACCATACGCCACATTTTCAGCCACGCTCCCGTTAAAAATAAACACCCTTTGAGTGACAACGCTAATCTTTTCTCTTAAGGATTTTTGAGTGATGCTTTCTATTTTTTGATCATTGATGAAAATTTCGCCCTGGCTTGGTTCATAAAGGCGTAAGATTAAATTCACTAACGAGCTTTTACCGCTCCCGCTTTCGCCTTTTAAAGCGATGATTTCATTTTGTTGGAATTTCAAACTAATATCGCTTAAAACATAACGCTCTTGATTGTCTAGCGTATAAGCCAGCCATACCTTTTTAAATTCTATGGTGTGTATGGCGTTATTTAGCGTTAATTCCCCATCAATAATGGTAAGCTCTCTTTCTAAAATCTCATGGATCCTATCGCTAGCAACTAAGGCTTCTTGAAAATTAGAAACAATCCTAGTTAGGCGTTTGATCGGCGTATAGAGCATAAAAAAGTCCGTGATGAAAGAAAAAAACGCCCCCACGCTAATATGACCCTTAATGACTTCATTCCCCCCTAAATAAATCACTAACGCTATCGCAATTGAGCCTAAAAACTCCATTAAAGGCGAAGAAATTTCAGCCACGGCGATGTTTTTGATACCGATTTTAAAAAACGCTTCATTTTCTTTCACAAAAGCCCTATGCTCTAATTTTTCGCCATTAGAGATTTTAATCGCTTCCACATTGTTAAAGACTTCACTCAAGCGAGCGGTGATTTTGGCGTTACTCTCTTGATGGGATTTAGCGAGTTTTTTAACCTTACGAATGATTTTACTGATAGGAATAGCAGCTAGTGGCATGATCACTAGCCCCACTAACGCTAATTTAGGGCTTTGATAGATCACCACCCCCACTAATCCCACAATCGTTAGCCCCTCTCTTAGGCTCTCTGAAAGGTAATTGGACAAACTCGCTCTGATCAAACCTATATCATTGGTGATCCTTGCGATCAATTCGCCCTTTTTAGTCCTGTTAAAAAAATCCATTTCCATTTTGAGAAGGCTTTCTAACATGGTGTTGCGTATTTTTTTGACAATATCAAGCCCAATAAAGTTAGTGAAATAAGTGCCTAAATACATGCCCCCACTCTTACCCAAATACGCCAAAATCACTAAAAAAGGTAGGATTTTGAGCATGTGAGTGTCTTTATTGATAAAAATTTCATCTAAAGTGGGCTTGACTAAATAAGTCCCCCAAGCCGTGCTTAAAGCCACCACTAAAGAAGAAAATAAAACCACTATAAAACTTTTATAATGTTCTTTAAGGTATTTAGAATAACGCTTGAAAAAGAGTTTCAAATGCTTAACCTTTGGATTTGATTGAACTCTTATTATAGTGTTTTTATTAGGGGATTTTTAACGCTTTAATAAACAGCTTAAAGCGATTGATTAGAATTTAGCGCTAAGGGTTGTCATCAAATGGCTCCTGTCTGAATAAAGCGCTTTAGAGCCGGGCGTGGGTCTGTAGCTCCCCACCGTAAAGCCTGAATGCGTCATCACGCCCAAATATTCTAATTTCACGCTCGCTGTCAAACTCTTACTGATTTTATAGCCCACATTAACAGCCGCGCTCGCTTCATTGGCTAAAGCACCACTAGTCCAACGCCATAAAGTCCCCCACAGCCATTTTTTATGCACGCCCCCACCAAAAACCCAACCAGAGACAGCATCAGCGGTTACCACATGGCTTAAGGCTTGCCCTATATCATAAACGCTATTGGTCCAAAAATCAATGCCTAAAGGGTTTCCTGTCGTGCCGATGTAAGCGTTTGCGTTTTTCCACACTTTATAAAACGCTCCCCCAAAATTAAATTCATTGTAATCAAATCGTTGCCTAATGAGCAAGCTTTGCCCGGCAGTGCCAGCCTTTATAGCGTAACGATAAGTATCCCTTCTTAAGGGGGCATGGACAGGGAGCAAAATATAAGCCTTCGTTTCGGATCTAAAGCCCACGCCATTAAAATTAGGGTTACTATCATAGCCTACAGCCACCCCAGGGCTATAATAAGTTCCGGGCGAAAACTGGAAAAAAGGGCTGACGCTAACCCCTTTCCTTTCATAAGTGTAATCCACTAAATGGATACCATAATTTAGAGTGCGCCCGTTTTTAATCACGGTTCTTGGAGAATAAAAATCATAAATCCACTCCCCATAAGCGAACGCCCTACCCCATGAGCTAAACCACCATAATTTATGGCTCCCCTCATTTTTATCCTTGATTTTAGCGCTGATTTCAAAGCCTTGCGTGTAACTGCTCATGTAAGGGGCATTGGATTGATAACGCCCCCCTTTAGCCGCAAATATATCCTTATAGCGGTATTCTAAAAAAGCGTTATTCATCAAGTAATTACGGCGGATTTTATTAGCCCTAGCGTTCCCGCACGCTATAGAATCAATCACCTTGCCATCAGAGCCAAGCGCACACTCATGGATACTCGTGCCATCAAGCAAGTCACTTTTACCCCCTAAATAGCCATCCCAATAACCGATGTAGTTATAAATAACCGATCCACCTTGATTGAATTTCGTGCTATCATAAGCGACCCCACCGATTGTTCCGCCGACTTTTCCCTCTAAAACATGCCCTTGATCTTTAAGGCTCTTTGGATAAAAAATCCGCATAAATATTGCCTTGACCTACAGCGGTTACAAAAGTCTCTGTAGGATAAATCCCCCTAGCTATATCAATCTTTTTTTTATTAAAGCCAACTTTAGAAAAGGACTCCGCTAAAACTTCAATTTTATAATCAAACGCTTGCAAAGAAGCGCTTAAACTTAAAACATATAACCCACAAAAAACTTGATTCTTTAAAGGCGCGCTATTTTTCATTTTTTTCCTTTTAATAACCAATACATCTTAAAGACTACAATTCTTAACTGATCTAAAAACAAAGAAGCGTAATCAAGCTATTTATTTACTTTTAATTAACTCAACTGTTTTAGATTATAACGAAATTTTTTTAGTTTCATCATAAAATGAGATAGAGTAAATCAAAATTTAATCAAAGTGGGATTTTTGTGCTGTTTTACAACCAAACCCATTTTTTTAAAAAATGCCAAAAAGCATTTTTAAGTTTGACAATCAATCTAATAGCAAAAATTCCAACACCGCCATGCGCATCGCTACGCCATTTTTGACTTGCTCTAAGACTTTAGAACGCTTGTCTTCTAACACCGCGCTTTCTATATCAATATCCCTATGCACCGGACCTGGGTGTAAAATAATGATCTCTTTATTTTTAGCGTGAGCCTCTAGGCGTTGTTGGGTGATGCAATAAGCGTTGCCGTAATCTTTCAAGCTCGCAAAAATGGGCACGTTGTGGCGTTCGGTTTGGGTCCTCAAACTCATTAAAATGTCAGCAAATTCTATCGCTTCTTCAATGTTGTGCGTCGTTCTTAAAGGAGTGGTAGGGAGCATGGAGCTTGGAGCGCACAGCATGATCTCAAGCCCTAGTCTTTGGAGCAATTTAATGTTACTATTAGCCACTCTTGAATTTTTCACATCGCCTATGAAAGCGATTTTCTTCCCTTTTAGATTTTCTAAACTGCCAAAATGCCGATAAAGGGTGAGCAAATCTAATAAGGCTTGGGTAGGGTGAGCGCTTACGCCGCTTCCTGCGTTAATCAAGGGGCATTGTGAAAATTCGGCTAATTTAAAAGGCGCGCTTGAAAAAGCATGCCGTGTGATGATAGCGTCAGGCTGCATGGCATGGATATTTTTAAAAGTGTCTATTAGGGTTTCACCCTTTGAAGTGGAGCTTGTTTGCATGTTTAATTTCACTATTTTTGCCCCTAACCTTAGGCTTGCGATTTCAAAACTAGACACCGTTCTGGTGGAATTTTCAAAAAATAAAGCCACGATAATTTTATTGCACATTTTTTCTTTTGTCTCTAAAGATACGGCGTTAAAATCGTTCGCATAAACGCTCGCTTTGTTCAATAAAAGCTTGATTTCATCCAGGCTTAAATCGCTGGTTTGGAGCAAGTGTCGGCATTTTTTTGGCATAAAAACCCCTTTTAGTTATAATATAGGTTTTATTTTAGCTAAAAATGGCATGGGTTTTAGCAAGGAATGGGCTTGAAAAATCTCTCAACACTTCTGGTGTTTTTATTCTTTTGTTTGGGGTGTGTGAGCAATTTTAATGAAGACACTTACACGCTAGACTTAGCTTTAGAAAAAAAGATCCAAGCCAGCAGGAAAGGCGAAATCACCAAAGATAATGTGCCTATCATCACGGCTATCGCTACGCATTTAAACGATGTGGATAGCGGCACTTACTACGATCATGAGTATTTTTTAGTGGAGATTTTCACGCAAAATAACGACTGGATAGATGATGGCTATATTTCTTATGAACTTTTTGGCACAAAACCTACAGGCTCAGAGCCTTTATGGGTGCGAGAGATTACAAGAGATGAATTTGATGGCATTTTAGAAACCACGAACCGGTGGAGCCGAGCTTTTCTACTCGCTTTTGACAAATTGGATTATTTAGCAGTGCAAGAAGCCAAACTAGAGCTTGATGCCTATAGTTTAGGCAAAATTGTTTTTAATTTCGCTTACCAAGTCCCCTTGCCTCAATTTTAATGCGCCTAGATTACGCCCTATTCAACCAGCATTTAGCAAATAGCAGAGAAAAAGCTAAAGCGTTGGTTTTAAAAAATCAGGTTTTAGTCAATAAAATGGTGGTTTCTAAACCCTCTTTTATCGTTAAAGAGGGTGATCAAATTGAACTCATCGCTCCAAATTTACTCGTTAGCAGGGCTGGGGAAAAATTAGGGGCTTTTTTAGAAACCCATTTCGTGGATTTTAAGGGAAAGGTGGTTTTAGATGTGGGAGCGAGCAAGGGGGGCTTTAGTCAAGTGGCTCTTTTAAAAGGGGTCAAAAAGGTGCTTTGCGTGGATGTGGGGAAAATGCAATTAGATGAAAGTTTAAGGAACGATACACTCATAGAATGTTATGAAGAATGCGATATTAGAGGGTTTAAAACGCCAGAAAAAATTGATTTAGTGCTTTGTGATGTGAGCTTTATTTCTTTATATTGTATTTTAGAAGCGATTTTGCCTTTAAGCGGTGAATTTTTAGCGCTTTTCAAACCGCAATTTGAAGTGGGCAGAGCAGTAAAACGCAATAAAAAGGGGGTGGTGATGGATAAAGAAGCCATTTTAAACGCTTTAGAAAACTTTAAAAACCATTTAAAAACAAAGGATTTTCAAATCTTAACGATCCAAGAAAGCTTAGTGAAAGGGAAAAACGGGAATGTTGAATTTTTTATCCATTTCAAGCGAGCCTAAAATTAAAAGCCTAGCTATCGGTAAATTTGATGGCTTGCATTTAGGGCATCAAGCCCTTTTTAAGGAATTAAAAGATCCCAAAGCCCTTTTAATCATAGAAAAAAAGCATTACGCTAAAGGCTATTTAACCCCCTTAAAATACCGCGCCAAACTCGTTAAGATGCCTTTATTTTTTGTGTATTTAGAAGAGATTTCACAATTGAATGCTTTAGAATTTTTAGAGCTTTTAAAAAAGAAATTCCCCAATTTAGAACGCCTGGTCGTGGGCTATGATTTCAGGTTTGGGCATGGGAGACAAAATGACGCTTTATTTTTAAAAGAGCGTTTTGAAAAAACCATTATTGTGCCTGAAGTGAAAGTCCAAGAGATTAGCGTGCATTCTAAGATGATCAAACTAGCCCTAAGTCATGGCGACTTGCTTTTAGCTAACAAGCTCTTAGGCAGACCTTATGAAGTGTGCGGAAAAGTCATTAGCGATCAAGGCTTAGGGCATAAAGAATTAGCGCCTACTTTAAATATCAAAACTAAAGATTTTATCCTCCCTAGTTTTGGGGTGTATGCGAGTTTAGTGAAAGTAAAAGATCCAATTTATCAAAAAAGCGTGAGTTTTATAGGCAACCGCTTAAGCGCGGATCAAAATTTCGCCATAGAATGCCATGTGCTTGATACCATCATAGAAAACCCGCCCAAAGAAATCGCTTTGCGTTGGGTTCAAAAAATACGAGACAACATGCGTTTTTCTTCGTTAAAAGAGCTTAAAAATCAGATTCAACAAGACATCTTAAGAGCCAAAGAGATTTTGAGATAATTTGTGTTAAAATGGCTTTTAAAAACCTTAAAAATGGAAAAATTTAATGCGATTGAGTAACGCTGACTTAGAACGATTAAAAAGCATAGTTAACACGCTTCGCTTTTTGTGTGCGGACATGATAGATAAGGCTAATAGTGGGCATCCGGGCGTGTGCTTAGGGCTAGCTGATGTGATGGTGGTTTTAAGCTTGCACCTAAACCTTAACCCCATTAACCCTAAATGGCTCAATAGGGACAGGTTGGTTTTTAGCGGAGGGCATGCGAGCGCGTTAGCGTATAGTTTGTTGCATTTGTGGGGCTTTGATTTGAGTTTAGACGATTTAAAGCGTTTCAGGCAATTACACTCTAAAACCCCAGGACACCCCGAATTGCACCACACCGAAGGCATTGAAATCACCACAGGTCCTTTAGGGCAAGGTTTTGCTAACGCTGTGGGCTTTAGCATGGCGAGCCAATACGCTCAAAACCTTTTGGATAAAGAAGCGATTTCTCATAAAGTCTATTGCTTGTGTGGGGATGGGGATTTGCAAGAAGGCATTAGTTATGAGAGCGCTTCTTTGGCTGGGCACCTTCGCCTTGATAACCTCATCGTAATTTATGATAGTAATCAGATAAGCATTGAAGGTGCTATTAATATTAGTTTTAGCGAACAGGTTAAAACACGCTTTTTAGCGCAAAATTGGGAAGTTCTAGAATGCGATGGGCATGACTATCAAGCGATTTATGATGCTTTAGAAGAAGCCAAAAAATCCCATAAACCCACGCTTTTAATCGCTCATACGATTATTGGTAAGGGGGCTGTTGGCTTAGAGGGGAGTGAAAAAACGCATGGCTCGCCTTTAAATAAAGAAGTGTTAAAACAATCCAAAGAAAACGCTCAAATCAATCCTAATGAAAGCTTTATAATTAGCCCAAAAAACAAAATGCATTTTGAAGAAGTGAAAGTTAGGGGCGTTAGTTTAGAAGCCTTGTGGGAAAAATCCTTAAGCCCTAAAACAAAAGAAAAAATCCATGCGTTAAAGAATTTTGATTTTAACGCCATTAATTACCCCGCCTTTAAAAAAGGCGAATCTCTAGCCACGAGAGTGAGTAACGGCATGATTTTAAACGCTATCGCTAAAGAATGCGAGGGCTTTTTAGGGGGAGCGCGGATTTAGCCCCCTCCAATAACACGCAGTTGAAACATTCTGGCGATTTCCCTTTAGGGCAAAACCTGCATTTTGGGATCAGAGAGCATGCCATGGGGGCTATCACTAACGCTTTAGCGGCGTATGGCTTGTTTTTGCCTTTTTGTGCGACCTTTTTTGTGTTTAGCGATTATTTAATGCCCAGCATGCGTTTGAGCGCTTTAATGAAATTAAAAGCCCTTTTTATCTTTACGCATGACAGCATTGGGGTGGGCGAAGACGGGGCGACGCACCAGCCCATAGAGCAATTGAACCATTTACGTGCTTTGCCTAATTTCTATGCTTTCAGACCTAGCGATGCTTTTGAAAATAAGGCTTGCATGCAAGTAGCGTTAAGTTTGAACGCTCCTAGCGCTCTTATTTTATCGCGCCAGAATTTGCCCGTGCTTGATGAGGTTTCTAAAGAGCAGGTTTTAAAAGGGGCGTATGTTAAACATGATGCTAAAGATCCCATTATCACGCTTGTTGCGAGCGGGAGCGAAGTCTCTTTGGCTTTAGAGAGTGCTAAAATTTTAGAGCGAGAAAATATCCCCACTCAAGTGGTGAGTGCGCCATGCTTTGATTTATTGATAGAGCAAGATGAAAGCTATTTTAAAGAACTCTTTAAGGGTAAAGTCTTAGTCATTGAAGCGAGCCGCGCGATAGAGTGGTATCGTTTTGCGGATAAAATCGTTGGCATGGATTCTTTTGGGAGTTCGGCAAAGGGCGATAAACTCTTTGAAAAATTTGGCTTTAGCGTTGAAAACGTTATCGCTCAAGCTAAAAGGTTACTCAACGCATGAATTTAGAAAAACTTTTTTTAGAAAAATCCCCCTTGTTTGTTTTTAGCTCCACCAGGCGTTTAAAACATTTCTATTTAGAGCAAGGCGAAGGGTTTTTGCCTAACGCAATGAGCATGGGGAGTTTTTTTGAACAGGCTTTTTACATCCCTAATCAAAAGAAAATCCCTAAAAGCGTGCGCCAAATTTTAATGATAGACACCATTAAAGCCATCGCTAAGGAAAAAAAATCCGTGCTTGAAGGGCTTTTGCTTTTTGAAAACAGCTTTTTAGGGTATTTGGAAAGCACTTCTTTTTTGTTTGATTTGTTTGATGAGTTAAGTTCTGCTTGTATCAAGCTCAATGAACTTTCTTTTAAAGACATTTACTTGGATTATGAAAAGCATTTAGAAGTCTTAGAAATGATTTATGATCGCTATGTTAAAAAGCTAGAAGAATTAGGCTTTTATGACAAAATCATGCAAGAAAAGCCCGCCATTTTAAAAGAATTTTTTGAGCATTTTTCCTCCATTGAATGGCATTTAGACGGCTTTATGAGCGTTTTTGAAAGACAATGCTTATTAGAAGTGGTAGAATTAGTGCCTATCACTTTACACCTATCTTGCGATAAATACAACCAAAAATTCTTGGAATTTCTCAATCTCAAATTAGAAACAGATTGCGATTATTCCATTGATTTTAAAACCCAAAAGATCCTTTCTCAAACTTTTAATGATCAAAAAATAGAACCAAAGCTTTATGCTAACTCCAGTTATTTAAAACAAGGTGCTTTAGTTTTACAAACCATAGAAGAATATTTGCAAAAAGATAACGACCCTAATAAAATGGCGATCATCACGCCTAATGCGGATTTTTTACCTTTTTTAAAACTTTTAGACAAAAACAACAATTTGAATTTTGCGATGGGATTAGGGGCTAAAAACAGCCCTTATTATACAGAGCTTGTCAAAATCTTAGAAGATTTACAAACAAGCGATCTTAATTTAAGCGGATCTGCGTTATTGGATTTAGAAAACCTTACACTCCCGCTTTTAGAACAACAAAGCTCTAAAGAAAAAGCGCCATTAAAAGAAGCGCATTCTCAAATCATGCACCAGTATCATCTTTTAAAAGACACGCTTAAAAACTACAGCCTTAAAGATTTATTGCATTTGTATTTGCAAGAATTTGAAGCCAACTTCCGCTTAGACGATTCTAGTGGAGGCAAAATACGAGTCATGGACACTTTAGAGACAAGGGGCATGCAATTTGATAAAATAGTGGTTGCGGATTTCAATGAAACCTGCGTGCCAAGCCTTAAAGATTGCGATTTGTTTTTAAACTCTGCTTTAAGGAAATCGCTCAATCTCCCCACTTTATTGGATAAGAAAAATTTGCAAAAACACTATTACTACCAGCTCTTTAAAAACTCTGAAGAAATGGTGCTTTCTTATATAGAGAGCGAAACTTCAAAAGTTTCCAACATGCTTTTAGAATTGGATTTACACATAGAGCCTATCAAAGACGCTTACACGCTTTTTGCACCAACCCCTTTAAAAGACTACCAAGAAGAAGAAATCAAAGCCACTATCCCTAAAGATTTTGGCTTTAGCGCTAGCTCATTAAACGCTTTTTTAACTTGCAAGCGCCGTTTTTACTACCACTACATGAAGCGCTTCAAAGAAACCCCTAAAGATGAAAATAATAGTGCTGTGGGCAGTTTGCTCCATGAACTTTTAAAAGAAGCTTATGAAAAAGACAAAAACCCCTATGCATTAGAAGAGAGGCTCATTTGGCTCTTAGAAACAAGAGAAAACATTACCCCTAAAGAGCGTTTAGACACTCTTGTAGCGCTCAAAAAAATCCAGGCTTTTTATCTTAAAGAAAAAGAACGCTTTAATACAAAAATCAAAATCCTTGATCTTGAAAAAAGCTTTGAAACGATTATTCAAGGCGTTGTTTTTAAAGGGCGTATAGACAGGATTGACAAAACGGCTGACAATGAGATTATTTTATTGGATTACAAATTCAAAAACGATTTGAAATTAGACAACATGAGTAAAACACAAAGAGAAGACTTAAACCCCATAGAAATCGCTCAAATCAGCACCGATTATCAAATGGTAATCTATGCGTTTGCCCTTAAAAATCTGGGTTACAAAGAGCCTATAAAAGCCTTTTTTTATGATTTGAGAAAGGGCGAGTTACTAGAAGAAGACGAGCTTGTTTTACAGGCTAAAATGGATCATTTGGAATTTTCTCTTATCCCCAAGCTCAAGCAAGAAATTGATTTTGAAAAAACTTTAGAGGTTAAAGATTGTGAATATTGCTCTTTTAAAGACATGTGCAACCGATGAAATCTAAAAAACTTTATTTAGCTTTAATCATAGGGGTTTTATTAGCGTTTTTAACCCTATCTTCATGGCTGGGTAATAGCGGTTTAGTGGGGCGTTTTGGGGTGTGGTTTGCCGCAATCAATAAAAAATATTTTGGGTATCTTTCATTCATTAATTTACCTTATTTAGCGTGGGTTTTATTCCTTTTATACAAGACTAAAAACCCTTTTACAGAAATCGTTTTAGAAAAAACTTTAGGGCATCTATTAGGCATTTTATCTTTGCTCTTTTTGCAATCTAGCCTGTTGAATCAAGGGGAAATCGGCAACAGCGCGCGTTTGTTTTTACACCCTTTTATAGGGGACTTTGGGCTTTATGCGCTGATAATGCTTATGGTAGTTATTTCTTATTTGATTTTATTCAAACTACCCCCTAAAAGCGTTTTTTATCCTTATATGAACAAAACACAAAACCTTTTAAAAGAGATTTACAAACAATGCTTACAGGCTTTTAGCCCTAATTTTAGCCCAAAAAAAGAGGGTTTTGAAAACACCCCACCAGATATTCAAAAAAAAGAAACCAACAACGACAAAGAAAAAGAAAACCTCAAAGAAAACCTCAAAGAAAACCCCATTGATGAAAACCACAACACCCCTAACGAAGAACCGTTTTTAGCGATCCCTACCCCCTATAACACGACTTTAAATGATTCAGAGCCGCAAGAAGGCTTGGTTCAAATTTCCCCTCACCCCCCTACCCATTACACCATTTACCCTAAAAAAAACCGATTTGATGATTTGACTAACCCCACTAACCCCACTTTAAAAGAACCTGAGCAAGAAACCAAAGAAAGAGAACCCACGCTTACAAAAGAAACTCTTACGCCCACCACGCCCAAATCTATCATGCCCGCACCTGCACCCAACACAGAAAATGACAACAAAACAGAAAATGACAAAACCCCTAACTACCCCATAAAAGAAGATGCTTTACAAGGAAGCCCACAAGAAAACCCACAAAAAGAAAATCAAAAAGAAAATATAGAAGAAAAAGAAAATCTCAAAGAAGAAGAAAAAGAAACGCAAAACGCCCCAAGTTTTAGCCCAATAACCCCCACCAGCGCTAAAAAACCCGTTATGGTTAAAGAATTGAGCGAAAATAAAGAGATATTAGACGGGTTGGATTATGGCGAAGTGCAAAAACCCAAAGATTATGAGCTTCCCACAACGCAATTATTGAATGCGGTTTGTTTGAAGGACACTTCTTTAGACGAAAACGAGATTGACCAAAAAATCCAGGATTTATTGAGCAAGCTGCGCACCTTTAAAATTGATGGCGATATTATCCGCACTTATTCAGTACCTATTGTAACCACTTTTGAATTCCGCCCAGCCCCTAGCGTTAAGGTGAGCCGCATTTTAGGCTTGAGCGATGATTTAGCGATGACTTTATGCGCTGAATCCATCCGCATTCAAGCCCCTATTAAAGGTAAAGATGTCGTTGGCATTGAAATCCCTAACAGCCAAAGCCAAATTATTTATTTAAGAGAAATTCTAGAGAGCGAATTGTTTCAAAAATCCAGCTCGCCTCTAACTCTAGCTTTAGGCAAAGACATTGTGGGTAACCCTTTCATCACGGATTTAAAAAAGCTCCCCCACTTGCTCATCGCCGGCACGACAGGAAGCGGTAAGAGCGTGGGCGTGAATGCGATGATTTTATCCTTACTTTATAAAAACCCCCCCGATCAACTCAAATTAGTGATGATCGATCCCAAAATGGTAGAATTTAGCATTTATGCGGACATCCCTCATTTACTCACGCCCATTATCACCGACCCTAAAAAAGCTATCGGGGCTTTGCAAAGCGTGGCTAAAGAAATGGAACGCCGATATTCTTTAATGAGCGAATACAAGGTTAAAACCATTGATTCTTATAATGAGCAAGCCCCAAATAACGGCGTTGAAGCGTTCCCCTATTTGATTGTGGTGATTGATGAATTAGCGGATTTGATGATGACAGGGGGCAAAGAAGCGGAGTTTCCTATCGCTAGAATCGCTCAAATGGGGCGAGCGAGCGGCTTGCACCTCATTGTAGCGACCCAACGCCCAAGCGTGGATGTCGTAACCGGCTTGATTAAAACCAACTTGCCTTCAAGGGTGAGTTTTAGGGTAGGCACTAAAATTGATTCTAAAGTGATTTTAGACACCGATGGGGCGCAAAGCTTGTTAGGAAGAGGCGATATGCTCTTTACCCCCCCAGGAACAAACGGATTAATACGCTTGCATGCCCCCTTTGCCACTGAAGATGAAATCAAAAAAATCGTGGATTTTATTAAAGCCCAAAAAGAGGTGGAATATGATAAAGATTTCTTGCTAGAAGAATCGCGCATGCCTTTAGACACCCCTAACTATCAAGGCGATGACATTTTAGAAAGGGCTAAAGCGGTGATTTTAGAAAAAAAGATCACTTCTACGAGTTTTTTACAACGCCAATTAAAAATCGGCTACAACCAAGCCGCTACCATTACTGACGAATTAGAAGCTCAAGGCTTTTTATCCCCAAGAAACGCCAAAGGCAACAGAGAGATTTTGCAAAACTTTTAGGCTTTGTTTTCATTGAATGTTGGCAATAAAAACATTATTTTTAATTTTTAAAATTTTTTAAACTTTATTTAATATTTTTATTTTAAAATTCATTTTCTTAAGGGAATGGGGGCTATTTTGAAATCATTCTCCCCTAAAAACCCCAACTAAGTCCCCTAAAAAACCGCTTTAAAAAGTTACCGCTTGCTTTTCGCAAGCCCTTTATGATTGGTTTTAAAAATGCCTTTGCGCATTTTTTAGGCTTTATTACCAATCCTTTATTAAAAACAAAAACTTTTCTCAATGATACAAACGACACCAACCTTTCATCTATTAATCAAATATTATCTGTGGTTTCCCTAACTCCTAGTAAAATTACCTAAAAATTTCATATTCAAGGATAGCCATGAACCCCAGATTCAACCCGCCACTAAAAAACCCTTAAAATCCCTTTTAGCCGCTAGTTCAGGTAATTTAGTGGAATGGTATGACTTTTACGCTTATGCGTTCTTAGCGCCTTATTTCGCTAAGGAATTTACCCACACCAATGACCCCACTTTAGCGCTCATCTCAGCTTTTTTGGTTTTTATGCTAGGGTTTTTCATGCGCCCTTTGGGGAGTTTGTTTTTTGGTAAATTGGGGGATAAAAAGGGGCGTAAAACTTCCATGGTGTATTCCATTATCCTTATGGCGCTAGGCTCTTTTTTGCTCGCATTGCTCCCCACTAAAGAAATCGTAGGGGAATGGGCGTTCTTGTTTTTATTATTGGCCAGGCTTTTACAAGGCTTTAGCGTGGGAGGAGAATATGGTGTGGTCGCTACTTACCTCTCTGAATTAGGCAAGAATGGTAAAAAAGGTTTTTATGGCTCTTTCCAATATGTAACTTTAGTTGGAGGGCAACTCTTAGCTATTTTTTCGCTCTTTATCGTTGAAAACATTTACACGCATGAGCAAATCAGCGCGTTTGCTTGGCGTTATTTATTCGCTTTAGGAGGTATATTAGCCCTACTCTCGCTCTTTTTAAGAAATATCATGGAAGAAACTATGGATAGTAAAACAACTTCCAAAACCACCATTAAAGAAGAAACCCAAAGAGGCAGTTTAAAGGAATTGCTCAACCATAAAAAAGCCTTAATGATAGTCTTTGGACTCACTATGGGAGGGAGTTTGTGTTTTTATACTTTTACGGTGTATTTAAAAATCTTTTTAACCAACAGCTCATCATTCAGCCCTAAAGAAAGCAGTTTTATCATGCTTTTAGCGCTCTCTTATTTCATCTTCTTACAGCCCTTATGCGGGATGCTTGCGGATAAAATCAAACGCACCCAAATGCTGATGGTTTTTGCTATCACAGGGCTTATTGTAACGCCTGTTGTCTTTTATGGTATCAAGCATGCCACTGGCGTGTATGAAGCCCTATTTTATGAAATACTCGCATTGAGCAGCATGAGTTTTTACACTTGCATTGCTGGGGTCATTAAAGCGGAATTATTCCCTGAACATGTGCGAGCGCTTGGCGTGGGTCTAGCCTATGCGATCGCCAATGCGCTTTTTGGAGGGAGCGCGAGCTATGTAGCGTTAGAGTTCAAACAGCATGGTTTTGAAGCGGGGTTTGTGGGCTATGTCATGTTGAGTATTATTATCTTTATGGTTATGGTTATCATATTCCCTAAAAAAACCTATTTGGAATGAATCTGTTTTTATTTAATTTTTGCTATAATTTTTCCTTTTAAAAGGATTATTCGCATGCAAAATGGGTATTATGCGTCCACAGGGGCTATGGCGACACAATTTAACCGCTTGGATTTAACCTCTAATAATTTAGCTAATTTAAACACTAATGGCTTTAAAAGAGACGATGCGATTATAGGCGATTTTTTAAGGCTTTACCAACAATACCGAGAGCAACTGCCCTTAGAAGATCAAACTAAAGCGAGCGCGAAGTATTTAAACCGCAATCTCAATCGTGTGCCTATTTTATCAGAAATCTATACGGATAGGAGTCTTGGCGCGTTTGAAGAAACGCATAACCCCCTGGATTTTGCCCTAACAAGCCCTAACCTCTATTTTGCGATACAAACTAATGAGGGCGTCGCTTATACCAGAGACGGGCATTTCAGCGTGGATAAAGACGGCTTTTTAGTTACTCTTAATGGCTTTAAGGTGCTTTCACGCTCTGGCTTGAACGAAAAAGGAGGGATCATGCTCATGCCTGACGCTGAAATTGAAGTGGATCAAAATGGTGGAATCACTTTTAGGGATAATGAAGCCCAAATTCAAGCGGGCGCGTTAGCTTTAGTGGGTTTTAGCGAACCTAAAAACCTTAAAAAGATAGGGCAAAACCTTTACACTTATCAGGGCGAAGGCATCCATCAAGTCTCTGACTCTGGCGCGTTAAAACAATACATGCTAGAAAAAAGCAATGTCAATGCAGTGCGTGAGATGAGTGCTTTGATTGAAATCAACCGCTTTTTAGACATGTATTCTAAAGTGTTAAAAACCCATCAAGATGACATGAACGCTGAAGCGATCAACAAACTCGCCACAAAAGCTTAAAAGCGAATGGTTTAGGATTGTTTTCAATTGGTGAATCTGTAAAAATTTCTTTTATCTCTTTGACTTGTGAAAATTTCCATGCATGCGTGTGTTTGCATGTTTATTTTTTCTTTTTTATTGTTCAGTTCGTTGTGGCTTTTGTGTTTTAAACTCGTTTGTAGTAGGATATTCCCATTAAGGACGCTACAGTTGGTGCCGTCTCTGTAATGGTTAGGGAGTGTCCCAATGGTCTCTAACTCCCTTAATGTTTTTATCGCCCCAATCAAGCTTTTTTATTACCCACTTGATTATCAGCGTTCATTTTAAGCCATTTCAAAAGCTTGTAAAAATTTTCTTTCTGCTTCCACTAAATTAGGGTTAAGAGCAAGTCATTCTTTAAAGCACTTGTATAGGCGAAGTGTGAGCGAAAACTTTTGTTTTTTAAGTCCAATTTGATTTTGTCTTTTTGGCATAACCAACACTATATCTAAAGAGATCTTTTTTATTTTTATAAATGTAATCTTATATTCTTACTCCAACGCCAAGTCAATCAAAATTTGCCAATTCTCTTTATAGTATTGGAGTTGCGACAAGCTCTTTGCGTTGCCCCATTCTTGCGTGTCTTCAATAGGGATAATATAGCATTCGCTCGTGCGAGTGTCTATCCCTAAAATCAAATCGCAATCTTTTTTGGTGTATTTATAAGCGCGTTTGGGGGCATTCCTATCAATTTGAACCCCACTCCTATAGCCCCCTGTAAAATTCAAAGTTATTTTATTTGCCCTATTAAGTGGTATTCTAAAATGCTTTTTTGCTTCCTCTCGCATGCCTTAAACTCTAAATGCTTTAAGGGGTTAGCGATAGATAAAAGATAGGGTTTTTCACTCAAATTCAATACCACTACAAGCACATAATCATGGCTATAAGTTTGCGCTTGATCGTATTCTTTTTGGGTCAATCTCAATGTTCCTTGCTTTTCTCTAATCCCCTTAACTTCCACTAAAAACGCTTGCTTGTTGGTTTGAATATAGAAGTCATACCCATCGCCAAAAAGACGCATGTCTTTTAAACTCCCACAAGAAAACACTTCTATATTTTTATAGTGGTTTAAAAAATATAACTCTGCCTCTAAGCCTGTTTCTTGCATGCTTTTATAGCGGGTTTTAAGGTAAGCGTTAGGGGTAATGCCTAAATCTTTGATTCCGTATTGTTCTTGCAAAAACCATTTCACAATATGGCTAAAACCCTTAACGCTTTCATTTCCAAACAAACTATCAATCCATAATTTTCTATGGATATAGGCATCGCCTTTTTGCCACCAGCCTTTGCGTTTATTAGGAAAAAAATAATCAAATAGATCCATGCGATTTTTGATAACGCCAGTCGTGTCAGCCAAGCCGATTTGGACGCAATATTCAAAAAAAGCATTTTTAGTAGAAAAACCAAATTCTTTAATAAAGTCATTATCAAATTTTGCCAAAGCATAGCCTATGAGATTTAAAATTTCATAGTTCTTGTGTTTTGCCATAGAAGCTAAACGCCCTAATCAATCTTTAATATCGCTAAAAACGCTTCTTGGGGAAGCTCCACTTTACCGATAGCTTTCATGCGTTTCTTACCCTCTTTTTGCTTTTCTAAAAGTTTTCTTTTTCGTGTAATATCGCCCCCATAGCACTTAGCCGTTACATTCTTACCGACAGATTTAATCGTCTCTCTGGCGATGATTTTATTCCCCACGCTCGCTTGGATAGCGACTTCAAAAAGCTGTCTTGGGATAAGCTCTTTCATCGTTTCCACTAAAGCGCGCCCCTTTTCATACGCCTTATTTTTATCTATAATGATAGAAAGCGCATCCACCACATCGCCTGCCACCCTCACATCCAACTTCACCAAGTTAGCTTCTCTGTTTTCTATAGGCTCATAATCAAAGCTCGCATACCCTTTCGTGCAAGATTTGAGTTTGTCATAAAAATCCATCACAATTTCATTGCTCGGCAAGGAATAAGTGAGCATGACACGAGACTGGTTCAAATATTCCATTTTTTCTTGAATGCCTCTTTTATTGTTCAATAACTGCATTAAATTGCCCAAAAATTCACTCGGCGTGATGATCGTCGCCCTCACAAAAGGCTCTTTGATGCAAGCGATACAATTTTCAGGGGGCAATTCGCTAGGGTTTTGGACGTATTTGATGCTATTATCGGTTAAATGCACTTCATACACCACCGTGGGAGCGGTAGCGATTAAGTTAAGTACAAATTCCCTTTCCAGCCTTTCTTTGATCACTTCCATGTGCAATAGCCCTAAAAAGCCCACCCTAAAGCCAAAGCCAAGCGCCACAGAGCTTTCAGGCTCAAAATTTAAAGCGCAATCGTTAAGCTGGAGTTTCAATAACGCTTCTCTTAAATCTTCAAACCGGTCCGTTTCTATAGGGTAAAGCCCCGCAAAAACAAAGGGTTTAGCCGGCATAAAGCCTTCAATGGGTTTAGGGGTAGGGTTTTTAGCGTCTGTGAGCGTATCACCCACTGCAATATCCGTAACGCTCTTTAGCCCCAAACTCACAATGCCAATCTCGCCACATTCTAAACTTTTGGTAGGGATTTTTTTCAAAGGGTTAGGGTAGTATAGCCCTAAAACGCCGTGTTTTTTACCCGTTCCCATCACTAAAATTTCTTGCTCGGTGTTGATGCTCCCATCCATGATACGCACCAGCGCTAGCGCCCCTAAATAATTGTCAAACCATGAATCATAAATGAGCGCTTTTAAAGGATTATTAGGATCACCGCTAGGGGCAGGAATGGTCGTAATGATTTTTTCTAACAAATCTTTAATGCCAAGCTTAGCTTTAGCACTCACTTCATTAGCGTTAGAGCAATCAATCCCTATCGTGTCTTCTATATCCTGTTTGACTTCTAAAACATTCGCATTCGGCAAATCAATTTTATTGATCACCGGTAAAATCTCTAAATTGTTATCTAAAGCGATGTAAGTGTTTGCAATGGTTTGCGCTTCCACGCCTTGAGTGGCATCCACCACCAATAACGCCCCTTCACACGAACACAAAGAGCGAGACACTTCATAGCTAAAATCCACATGCCCTGGGGTGTCAATGAGGTTTAAAATATAATCCTCCCCCTTAAAAGTGTAATTTAAGCGCACGCTTTGAGCCTTAATCGTAATGCCCCTTTCTTTTTCAATATCCATAGTGTCCATCACTTGGCTCTTCATTTCTCTGTTGCTGATAGCGTTGCATTCAGCGATCAAACAATCCGCTAAAGTGCTTTTACCATGGTCAATGTGAGCGATAATGGAAAAATTGCGGATGTTTTTCATTGGCACTTTTGATTTCATCTCTCTTGTCCTAAATCTTTTAAAATAGCGTCAGTCAAACTCTCTGTGTCTAAGCCTAAGGATTTTTCCACTAAAGCGGTGTTCCCATGCATGATAAATTCATCAGTGATTTCAAAGCTTTTAACAGGCTTTAAAATATTTTGTTCGCTCAAAAACTCTAAAATCGCGCTAGCCACCCCCCCAAGCTTGTAATTATCGCTAAAAACATAGAGCTTTTGATAAGGGGCAATAATCGCGCTTAAATTGTGATCTAAAGGTTTAAGGAATCTTAAATCCAAAAGCGCGCACTCTATATTTTTTTCTTTTAAAGCCAGTTGGACCAAATGCGCCCGCCCCACGCCATTACCATAGCCTATGAGTAAAATTTCGCCCTCTTTTTTCAACAATTCGCTTTGGTCTAAAACAAAACCGCTAGGCTCAAAAACCCCATCTTTTAACGCAAACGACCCCCTAGGGTAGCGGAACGCGCAAGGGCTTGAATCATGCTCATTAGCAAAATACACGGCGTTTTTTAAAGTTTCATTGTCTCGTGGGGCAAAAATGACCATGTTAGGGATAGAGCGCAAATACGACACGTCTAAAAGCCCTTGGTGCGTCTCGCCATCTTCGCCCACAATCCCAGCCCTATCAATAGCTAATTTAATCGGTAAGCTAGAAATGCAAGCGTCATGCACAATGGAATCATAAGCCCTCTGCAAAAAAGTAGAATAAATACTCACAAAAGGTTTAAACCCCTCTTTAGCCATAGCGCTGCTAGAAGTTAAAGCGTGTTGTTCGGCGATAGCGACATCAAAAAAGCGCAAAGGGTAAGCGTCAATGAGTTTGTCTAATCCTGTACCGCTAGGCATCGCAGCGGTTACGCCTACGATTTTTTCATCTTTTTTGGCTAATTCTAAAAGGGTGTTAGAATACGCTTCAGTGGGCGATAAAGTCGCACTTTTGGATTTTTTAGACAAGCCGGTATCCAAATCAAAAGTGCCTACCCCATGCCATTTTTCATAGCGCCCTTCAGCGATCTTATAACCCTTACCCTTTAAGGTTTGCGCATGGATTAGCACCGGTTCTTTAAGTTCTTTGGCTAATTTCAAGGTCTCAATAATCGCACCTAAATCATGCCCATTAATAGTACCTATATAGTTAATGCCCAATTCTTCAAAAAACACGCCCGGGGTGATGAGTTTAAAAGATTCTTCAAAACGGCTCGCTAAGTAATTCACGCTTTCAGGTAAGGTGCTTAAGATTTTTTTAACTTTAGAGCGGAAAGACTGATAAAACGGGCCTTTCATCAGCTGGCTAAGGGCTTTAGACAAAGCGCCAATAGGCGTGCTGATACTCATTTCGTTATCGTTCAAAATCATGATCATGGGGTATTTCCTATCGCCCAGTTCGTTTAAGGCTTCATAAAAAATCCCTGCGCTAATACTGCCATCGCCTAATAAAGCTATAGGCATGCCTAGCGTTTGTTTCAAACGAAAGGCTTTAGCCACCCCCACGCCTATGGACACAGAAGTGGAACTATGCCCAGCAATGAAATAATCGTATGCGCTCTCGCTGGGTTTAGTAAAGCCGCTCAAACCTTGAAACTGCCTTAAAGTGCTAAAGCTTTCAAAACGCCCGGTTAAAAGCTTATGGGCGTAAGCTTGGTGCGAAGTGTCAAAAATAAAAGGGTTTTTCTGGCAATCAAACAGGGCATGCATGCCTACAATCAGCTCCACAGCCCCTAAAGAAGAGCTTAAATGCCCCCCATTAGCGCTCACCACTTCTAAAATACGATTCCTTAGCGTTTGACACACCAACTCCAAGCCTGCAATATCATTAGGGTTTAAATCAAAAGTTTTATTTTGCAAAATCACACCTTAAAATTATCCAACACGCTTTCTTTGAGCGTTTTAAAGCGCTCCATTAAATTCCCATCAAGGCTCCCGTTAGAGCTAGTGATCATAACGCCTCCTTTAGAAATAGCCTCATTGCTCTCCAATTTGATTTTGGAAGCGTTTTGCAAACGCTCGTTTAAATAAGGGTAATCCAAGGGATTGACCTTTAAATGAATATCCGTTGCGTCTAAAACGCTTTTTAAAAGCTCTTCAGCTAAAGCGAGTACTACTTTTTGGCTGTTGTCTTCCACTTCTTTAAGGATCACTTCTTTAGCAATATCTATCGCAATCGCACTCAGTTCCTTTTCTAAAGCCATTAAATGATCTTCTGATTTTTTCATTTTTTCATCTAAAGCCGTGATCGCATGCAAAAGCTGGTTCTTTTCTTCATTCACGCTGTGAGTGAGTTCGTTACGCATTTTTTCTTCACCCTCTTTAAAGCCGATTTTATAGCCGTCGTTTTTAGCGTTTTCAATCAAAACTTTACTCTCTTCTTGGGCTTTTTCAAACTGCATTTGCAATTTCACTAAATGGCTTGAAAGCTCATCGGTTTTTTTCAACAAGCAATCAATCAAATCGTTTTCTATCGCTTTTTTTTCCAAAGGCTCTTCTGGGTTAGGCGTTTCTAAAGACGCGCCATTAGGATTAGTTTTAGGGGGTAAGTTTGCCATGCTCTTAAACTCGTATTTTTGAATGTCATGCTTATTCAAATGGTCTTTTTGGATCAAGTTTTTACGGCTATTCAATGACATCTTCCTCTTCACCGGTTTGGATCACGCCTTTTTCTTGCAAGCTCTGCACGATTTCAATGATCTTTCTTTGAGCCACATCCACATCTTTGATTTTGACTGCCCCTAAATATTGCATTTCTTCTACAAACTGCTCTGCAGCCCTACTGCTCATGTTGTTTAAGAATTTATCGGTTAAATCTTGGGTAGAAGTTTTTAACGCTAAAGACAAGTCTTTTTTATCCGCTACTTTTAAAATCTCTCTGATAGCGAAATTGTCTAGTTTGGCTATGTCTTCAAAAGTGAACATCATTTCTTTAATCGCACCGGCGAGCTTGTTATCCACGCTTTCAATGCGAGCGAGCGTGGTTTTAGCACTCTTTTGTACCAAGCGGTTAAAGATTTCAGCCACCGCTCTCAAACCGCCCACTTCAATTTTATAGCTGGTGAGCGATTCTAGTTTGTTTTCTAACACCGTGGAAACCCTTTTAACCACTTGGGGCGATATTTCGCCTAAATTCGCCATTCTAATGGAGATTTCCGCTTTCATTTCATCAGGGAAATAACTCAAAGTCTCAGCCGCATTAGGGGCTTCCATGTGGGCTAAAATCAAGGCGATGGTTTGAGGGTGTTCGTTAATGATGAAATCAGCGAGTTGTTGGGGCTTGATTTTGCCTAAATAAGCGAAGTTTTTTTGCGTTTGCAAGCTTTTAGTGAGTTTGTCCATCACTTTTTTAGCTTCTTCGCTCCCTAAAGTCCTGGTTAAAAGCTCTCTGGCGTATTCTAAACCGCCGGTATTGATGTATTGGTTAGACTGAAAGATCGCAAAAAATTCCTCTAAAACCGCCGCGCCGATTTGCTTGTCTGTGCCGTTTAATTGCACGATTTGCTTAGAAATCTCTGTAATGGAGTCAATGTCTAAATGCCTTAAAATCTCGCCTGTGGTGTCTTCGCCCACTTGAATGAGTAAAATAGCGATTTTTTCACTCATGGAAAGTTCGTCTAATTGAGCCTTTTGTTTGGGGGTAAGCTTGGTTGCCATTTTTAACCTTTTATCTTTTAACCTTTCGCACTGTCTGAAGAGATTTCATCTTTGATTAGGAGTTTAAAGAGCATGGCGATTTCATCAGGGCGTTCTTTAAGGGTCCCTCTAATCTTTTCTAAGATAATTTCGTATCTTACTTCTTCTTCGCTAAAGGTTGCATTAAGCCCTAATTGATCTTCTACTTTTTTCCTCAAATCGCCGAGTTTGTTCAACTCATCTTCTTCTTCGTCCATTTCTTCAAACATGGATTTCACTTCCTTATCTTCATCAGGCACCACTTCAAGCATGCGTTCGCTGAAAGGCACGATCACTTTTTTATAGAAAATGAATAGCACTATAAACACCAAAATATACTTGATTAAAGGCGTGAATGAGCCTAAGATTTTTTGAGTTTTGTGCATGATTTTTTCGCTCAAAGTAGCGTTATCAAGCATGGGTGCTATAGGGTTAAACTCAAAATTGCTCACCGCCACATCATCGCCTCTATTTTGATTATAACCAATGGCTTGTTTCACTAGAGCGTTGATTTTTTTAAGCGATTCATCGCTCAAAGGCTCGTATTCTAAAGCGTTTGCCCCGTCTTTAAGCGCGATTTTATACTTGCCATCCACCACAACCGCCGCATTCAAACGCACTAAAGTGCCAAACTCGCCCTTAATCTCGCTAATGGTTTTACCCACTTCATAATTGGTCGTGTTTTGAGACTTTTCGTATTTTTCTGGCTCTTTATTGTCTTTCAATCCTTGCACAGGCCCGATATTGCTCACAACCCCAGGCACGCCGCCGACTTGTTTTTTAGGAGCGCGCTTCTTTTTTTCTTCTAAATTTTGCTCGCTCCTTACGACATTATTGGGATCAAAGGTCTCTTTAGTGCTTTTCTTTTGGCTGAAATCAAACTCCGCATTGACCCTTGCGACCACCTTGTTCTTACCCCCCACAATAGGGGCTAAGATATTGACAATCTTATTTTCTAAAATGTTTTCAAAATTTTGTTTGTAACGCAATTGCTCTAGGGCTAATTCTTTGGAGTTTTCTAGTATATCGCCTTCGCCTATTGATTCGCCGTTTTCATTCACGATTTTCACATTTTCTGTCGTGAGTTTAGGCACCGCTGCAGCGATTAAATTTTTAATCCCTAAAATTTGAGTGGGTGAAAGCTTCATGTCAGGCTTGAGTTTGAGCATCACTGAAGCACTAGGAGGGACTTCTTTAGCCACAAACACGCTGTCTTTAGGGATTGCAATATGCACATTGGCTTTAAGAATGGGGTTTAAGCTTTCAATCGTGCGCGACAATTCGCCCTCAATAGCGCGAATGAGTTTGATATTTTGATCAAAATCAGTCGCCCCAAAGTCCTTAGTGTCAAAGATTTCAAAGCCCACTTTGCTCGTTTTAGGGATCCCTTGAGAAGCCAGAGTGATCCTTTCTTCATACACTTTATCTTTAGGGATGAGAATGGTGTCGTCTTTTAAGATTTTATAAGGGATTTGGTTTTGCTGGAGGTGCTGTAAGATTAGAGCGTTATCGCTAGAGTCCAATCTTTCAAATAAAACCCCATAGCCCCCTTGCGCGTAGTCTTTTTCTTTAAAGGGATAGAGCAATAAAAACACGAGCAAAGCGGTGATCAAAACCCCCGCTGCAATCAGGGCGATTTTTTGCTTTTTATTGAGCTTGATGAAAAAATCAACAATCCGTTGCAATAATACCTTTAAATCCAATATTAAAACCTTGATAAAATTTTCATTCTTTTAAGCCGTTCGCTTAGATCTTTTGGAACACGCTCAAATAAATCCCTATGGAAAAACAAGCCCCTAACGCCCCTAAACAAACCCCTCCTAAAACACTGCTAAAAGACACCCCTAAAACAATGAGCGCTAAGCCTATTAAAAGAATCAAACCAAGCAAACTATAAGAGAGGATGTTTTGAAATATTTGATGCGCGACGAAATGCGGTATCAATAAGATAAGCAACCCGTAAAATAGCGTCAAAGAGAGTGCAATAGCGCTAGGGAAATTAGTGCTGTGCGAAAGCCATTGAATGGAGTGTGCCAAAAGGTGTTTTAAAGATTCTAAAAGGGCTTCAAATATAACCACGCTTAACACAAACCACACCCCAAGCGCTAAATTTCTGCGATAAAGGCTTAAAAACACCCCCACTAACAAACTCAAAGGCAACACGAATTGAGAATAGCCTAAAAAAACAATGCGTTGGAGCGTTTGATCTAAAATAGGGTTAGAAGAATTTGAACGCATCAAGTTAAAAATCGCATGGTCCATTGAATTAGCGTAATCAAAAAGAACCAAGCCAAAAATAAGGATAAAAAACGCGCTAAAAATACCCCCTAAAAGAAAAAGGGTTTTAACTTGCAGTAAGAAAAATGGTTTGGGTTGTGTGGAAACATTTTTGAAAGAATTTTCAGCCATTATTTAAAACCCTTTTAGTCAGTTCATTCAAAATGGATATTACACGCCAACGAACTTTAAAATCGCTCTTAAAAAATTTAAGACAATGAAGTTTAAACACATAAAAGCTTTTCATTTTAATCAAACCTAGCTAATAAGAAACTGAAATTGTTTTTTTTTTTTTTTTGAAACCGCTTTAATTTTTGCCCTCTTTTAAAGCTTTTTAACCCTTTTTAGACTACAATTTTAAGAAGTAAAAATCAAAGGAACGCAATAACTTATGGATAGAGTCAAATTTATATTCGTTACAGGGGGCGTGTTAAGCTCTCTAGGGAAAGGGATTTCATCTTCTTCAATCGCTACGCTTTTACAGCATTGCAATTACCAGGTTTCTATTTTGAAGATTGATCCTTATATTAATATTGATCCAGGCACCATGAGCCCTTTAGAGCATGGGGAAGTGTTTGTAACTAGCGATGGCGCTGAAACGGATTTAGACATCGGGCATTATGAACGCTTTTTGAACAGGAATTTAACGAGGTTGAATAATTTCACTACCGGGCAGATTTTTTCAAGCGTGATAGAAAACGAAAGGAAAGGGGAATATTTAGGCAAAACCATTCAAATCGTCCCCCATGTAACCGATGAAATCAAAAGGCGCATTAAAAGCGCGGCTAAAGGGTTGGATTTTTTAATCGTGGAAGTGGGCGGAACCGTGGGCGATATGGAGGGCATGTTTTATTTAGAAGCGATCCGCCAGCTTAAATTGGAATTGGGGAATGAAAAAGTCATCAATGTGCATGTAACCCTGATCCCCTATATCCAAACCACTAACGAATTAAAAACCAAACCCACTCAACATTCTGTTCAGGAATTAAGACGCCTTGGCGTAACCCCTCAAATCATTTTGGCGCGATCGCCTAAGCCTTTGGATAAAGAATTGAAAAATAAAATCGCTTTGAGTTGCGATGTGGAGCAAGACAGCGTGATTGTGTACACAGACACTAAAAGCATTTACGCATGCCCCATTCTTTTCTTGCAAGAAGGCATTTTGACCCCCATTGCCAGACGCTTTAATTTGAATAAATTACACCCCAAAATGGCGGCTTGGAACACTTTAGTAGAAAAAATCATCGCTCCTAAACACAAGGTCAAAATTGGTTTTGTGGGCAAGTATTTAAGCTTAAAAGAATCTTATAAATCCTTGATTGAAGCCTTAATCCATGCAGGCGCGCATTTGGATGTGCAAGTCAATATTGAATGGTTGGATAGCGAGAATTTTAATGAAAAAACGGATTTAGAGGGCGTTGATGCGATTTTAGTGCCGGGGGGCTTTGGAGAAAGGGGGATTGAGGGCAAAATTTGCGCCATTCAAAGGGCTAGGGTGGAAAAACTCCCCTTTTTAGGGATTTGTTTGGGCATGCAATTAGCGATCGTGGAGTTTTGCCGCAATGTTTTAGGCTTGAAAGGGGCTAATTCTACGGAGTTTAACCAACGCTGCGAATACCCTGTGGTGTATTTGATTGAAGATTTTATGGATCAAAACCACCAAAAACAGGTGCGCACCTATAATTCGCCTTTAGGAGGCACCATGCGATTAGGGGAATACGAATGTGAAATCATGCCTAATAGCTTACTAGAAAAAGCCTATAAAAAGCCTAGCATTAAAGAAAGGCACCGCCATCGTTATGAAATCAACCCCAAATACCGCCAAGAATGGGAAAATAAGGGCTTGAAAGTGGTGGGTTTTGGAGCGAATCATTTGATTGAAGCGATTGAATTAGAAGATCACCCGTTCTTTGTGGGGGTGCAATTCCACCCAGAATTCACCTCCAGGTTGCAAAGCCCTAACCCTATTATTTTGGATTTCATTAAGAGCGCTCTTTCTAAATCCTAATCTAACAAATGAAACAAAAGCTTAAAGCTCAAATCAAAGAGCGCATGACTTCTATCGCTTATAATGAAAAAGGGTTTCCTAGCCCCTTTTTATTTAAAGACTTGAAAAAAGCCGCACTCAAAATCATAGAAGCCATGCGCGCAAACACAGAAATTTTAGTGGTGGGCGATTATGACGCTGACGGCGTGATTAGCTCTGCTATCATGGCAAAATTTTTTGAAAGCCTAAACTATAAGCATGTCCGCATTGCAATCCCTAATCGCTTCATGGATGGCTATGGGATTTCTAAAAAATTTTTAGAAAAACACCACGCCCCTTTAATCATCACGGTGGATAACGGGATCAACGCCTTTGAAGCCGCTCAATTTTGCAAGGAAAAAAACTACACCCTTATCATTACGGATCACCATTGCTTAAATAATGATGAAGTCCCAGACGCTTATGCGGTGATCAACCCCAAGCAACCGGATTGTGATTTTATCCAAAAGGAAGTGTGCGGGGCGTTGGTAGCGTTTTATTTGTGCTATGGAATCCACAAGCTTCTAGGAAAAGAAAAAAGCCATTCTAGTGAATTGTTATGTTTAGCGGGCGTGGCGACTATCGCTGACATGATGCCTTTGACTTTTTTTAACCGCTTTTTAGTTTCTAAAGCCTTGTATTTTTTGCAAAAAGAATCCTTAGGGGCGATGGGGTTTTTACGCCAAAGAGAAGTTTTTAGAAAACGCTCTTTAAAAGCGAGCGATATTTCTTTTAACATCGCCCCTTTAATCAACTCCGCAGGGCGTATGCAAGACGCTAAAATGGCTTTAGATTTTTTAAGCGCGAATAATTTTCAAGATGGCTATTTTTTGTATGAACGCTTGAAAGCATGCAATTTGAAGCGTAAAATGATCCAACAGCAGGTTTTTGAAGAAGCCTTTAAGCATGCGATGGTTGGAGAAAAAATCATCATCGCTTTTAAGGATAATTGGCATGAGGGCGTGCTTGGGATTGTGGCTTCAAAATTAGTGGAAGCCACTCAAAAGCCAAGCCTGGTTTTTACCTTTAAAGAAGGGGTGTATAAAGGGAGCGCTCGCAGCTCTCCAAATATTGATTTGATTGACGCTTTGAATGGGGTTTCTTCTTTGCTGCTCGGCTATGGAGGGCATAGGCAAGCGTGCGGGTTGAGCGTTGGAAAAAACAATATCGTCTCGCTCTTTGAAACTTTAGAAAATTTTGATTTTAAAGTCTTGCCTTTTTGTGAAGAAGAACCCCCTTTAACGCTCAAATTAAAAGACATTGACAGAGAGCTTTTAGAGATTATAGAGATGGGCGAACCTTATGGGCAAGAAAACCCTGAACCCCTATTCCAAGCAAAAAATTTAGAAGTCATAGAAGAAAAAATCATTAAAGAAAGCCACCAGGTTTTGCGTTTTAAGGATAAAGAATGCGTCAAAGAGGCTATTTATTTTAACGCTGAGCGGTTTTTGAAAGCGGGCGAAAAGGTGAGCGCGATTTTTAGCGTGGAATTAGATGAGTGTTCTAATGAGCCTAAAATGTTTGTTAAAAGTTTGTTGTAGTGCCTTTTGTTGAAGAAGAATTTGAAATTTTAAAACCCACCAAAGCCTTGTTTTTGGTGTGCGATGTTTTAAAATGCTCTCTAAAAGAAGCCCAACGGCACCTTGACAAGCAACGCTTAAAACAAAACCAACAAGCCGTGCGTAAATCTCAAATCATTCAAGGGGTCGTTCGCTTGATTTATTTCAAGCCTAATGAAAAACAAGAAAAGCTTGTTTTTGAGACTAAGGATTTTGGTGCATTTGACAAACCCGCTCAAATTTATACCCACCCTAAAGGCTATTTTTACCATGAAAGCTTATTAGATTGCATCCAATCGCATTTGGGCAAAAACGCCCACCCAGCCCACAGACTGGACTATGAAACGAGCGGGTTAGTTTTGGCGGGTAAAACCTTACAAAGCGTTAAGGATTTAAAAGCGCTTTTCATGCAAAAAAAAGTGAAAAAAACTTATTTGGCGCTAGCGCATGGGTTGGTGGATAAAAGTATCATCATAAATAAGCCCATTCTAACGCCAGAAAACATTCAAAAAGATTTGCGCATTCGATCTCAAATTTCTCCTTTAGGCAAGCCTTCAATTACCCTTGTTGAGCCTTTAAGCTATAACCCTTTTTTGGATATAAGCTTGCTTAAAATAACCCCACTTACCGGGCGCACACACCAGATCCGCTTGCATCTAAGCAGTATAAATCATAGGATCGTGGGCGAGGGGCTTTATGGGGTCATAGATGAAAACGCTAGAGAATACCTTCAATTAAAGCGTGAAAATAACGCCCCTTTACTCATGCTCCATGCCGCTAGTTTAGAGTTTGAATTTAAAGGGGCGCATTATAAAATCGCTTCTCCTATGCCCGAACGCTTCATGCCGTTTTTAAAAGATTGACCTTTTTTTATTGATTATCCCCTGATTGCTTTTATTGATTATTTTATTGATTATTTTTATTGGGGGGTTTTTTTGATTAAGGTTTTCTATACGCCTTTTTTAATCCCCCTTATCCTTTCTAGTTTTCAATTCCTCTTGTTTTTTAAGAATCATTTCTTCAGTAATGTTAGAAAGCTTGTCTTTATGGTTTTCATGATTAGAATCTTCTTTGTGGCGGGACTCTTCTTGTTTTTTTGAAATGATTTCTTCAGCGATGCTAGAGAGTTTTCCCGTATTTTTGGTGTCTTTGTGATTGGAGCGGTTTTTTAAATTCTCTCTGATTTGCCTTTTTCTTTGAATGATTGCAAACATTTTTTGGCTGAACTTATAGCATTTACGCACACTAAAAACAATCACGCCCCACTTAATTAGTAAAGCGATCAAAAGCCAAACAAACGAGCTAGAAGTGTCCAATAAAAACTGGCGCACATCGCTATAAACCCAAATATCCACTAAAATAACCAACAGAGTGATGAAAATAGAAAACGCAATGCTTTTAAACCTAAAAAGCCACGCCACTATCACAAACCCCCTCGTGTGCCTGTGGGCTAACAGCCAGCGCTCATTCTTTTCGCTAAAAAAATTCATCAAACCAGAAATTACGCTATTTTTCTTGCTCATTTTCGCCCTTTTCCCAAACTTCTTTAAAATGCTTGGTGGTTTTTTCTTGTTTTTCTTTCAATTCTTTAGCGTGGATTTGTTCTAACAACCTTTTTTCTTCGGCTTCAAACATGATTTTTAATTCTTCTTCATTAAAATCGCTCAGTTGCATGCTTTCCTTTGCTAAGCGTTTTTCTACGATTTTAACCGCTTGCTCCCTGATTTTTTGAGATTTTTCTTTAAAAAGCGCTCGTTTGGTTTTTTGAAACGCTTCATTAGAATTTTTGTGGATCGTTTGTTTGCAAAAATCTAAAAAATCCTTGACTTGATGCATAATTTTCATGGTTATCCGTTTTTAAAGAGTTTTTAAGACTAATGACCCCTAAAAGGATACCAAAAAAAGATTAAAACTCTCTAGTGGGGTTACAAAAACATGAAAGTCAGTTAAAAAACAGCGTTATTCATCTATATCAAATAAATCTAATAAGTTGTTCAAGTATACACATGTCACCTCATCTCCTAGTTGGCAACGCTCGTTCATAATCTCCGCTATGGTCGCTTTATATCCCATGCATGCCAACTTATTTTTTAATTCACAACCCTTTTTAAAGTTTTTCATCGCTTGTTCTCTATTTTTGACTACGCCTTCGCCAGAATGTTGCATCTCTCCTAGTCTGAGACACCCATCACCATCTTTTAAACCACACGCTTTAGCATACAAAGCAAAAGCCTTTTTTAAATCCTTTTTTACTCCATTCCCATTTTGATATAAAAACCCCAAAAGAGAACACGACACGCCAAGATTTAATTCACATGCTTTAGAGTAGTATTGAGTAGCTTTTCTTAAATCCTTTTTTACCATAGGTCCATTATTTGTATATAAATTCCCTAAAAAAGCACACCCTAAAGCATAGTTTAATTCACACCCTTTAGTCATTAAAGCAAGAGCTTTTTTATAATTCTTTTCTCCAAAGTCTTTATTAGTATATAGAATTCCTAAAGAAAAACACCCCCCACCATAGTTTAAATTACAAGCTTTTTCAAAATATTTTTTAGCTTTAATGTAATCTTTCGCTTTGTTGCTCTTTACGCCCAAATCAAAAAGCTCTTTAGGGGTTGGCTCTGCCATTAACCCCCCCCCCCAATAAACCCAAGCATAAAACCCTAAAAATAGCCTTTTTGAAACTTTCTAGCATGACGCTCTCCCTTTTATTAAAAAATTCAGACTTTATTATAATCAAATATTGATGACTAAAACCTTTTAATTTTCATAAATGGGGTTTTAGTTGTTTTGTTTTACAATAAAAATCATAAGGAGATAGGAATATTTTGCGTTTAATCCCCCTAACCCAAAAAGAGTGCTTGTAAAAATATACCTTTGAGTATTTTTTATATTAGAACTTTATCCCTAGCCCTTTTTTAAAACCTGCTGGCAATAGCGCTCCAAGATCCTGCAAGCGCTCAAAGAGTCTAACCGTCCGTCTTTGGTGGCGAGCCGCTTGTTTTTCTTACCCAAATGCTCTAAATTTTCATAGGCTTCTATACTGGATCTGTCTTCATTAATAAAAACGATTTCGCCCTTAAAATCTACAAGCTTGATAAAATGCTCAATGCGTGCGTTCGTATCCGCATAGCTTTCATTGGGCTTGCCCACCACTAGCACTTGAATGTTTTTTTCCCTCAATAAATCGCTCAAATCCCTAGAGTACTGATTCCTATTATGGCGTAAAATCGCTTCTAAGGGCAAGACAACGCCGTTTAAAAGTGCAGCGATGCCAATGCGTTTTAACCCCACATCGCATGCTAAAATCATGCTAACACCACGAGATGATTGATGCGCTTGATTTTACCCAAAAGCTCGTATTCTAAAAGCTTATCCCCAAATTTGAGATACGCCTCTTCATAGCTAGGGTTTTTAGTGCAATATTCTAAAAATTCATCTTTCATTTCAGGCATTTCTTTTAAATGGTAGTCTTTTAAAAGGGTGTTTATAAAATTTTGAATATTAAATATCCCTTGAGCCTGCCCTTTTTCTAAAAGCTCATTAGTGCCATCGCTCTCATTTAAGCGCTGGGGTAAAACGAATAAGGGTTTTTGGTATTTTTGGGCTAATCTCGCGCTGCTCATAGAGCCGCTTTTTAAATCCGCTTGGGGGATAATCACCGCATCGCTTAAAGCGATCACCAGGCGGTTTCTGGCTAAAAAAGAGCCTTTAATGGGCATGAAATCCTTTTCATATTCGCTTAAAATCAAGCCGTTTTGCGCGATTTCTTGGATCACTTTATGATTGTTCGTAGGATAGATAAAATCCAAACTGCAAGGCGAAAGCATGATGGTTTTTGGCAAGGCGTTTTCTTGAGCGATAATATCCACGCCTAACGCTCCCCCGCTCACAATAACCGCGCCATTTTTAGCAAGCTCTCTGGCTAGAGTGATGGTGTGTTGCTTGCTGTAAGGGGTGGGTCTTCTTGTGCCTATGATAGCCACTTTTAAAGGCACTTCTAAAAGCTTGGTATCGCCCACACAATAGAGTTTTTTAGGGGGGTCTTTGAGAATGTCAAAGACTTTAGGAATATTCTCTAGCACGCTGTATTGGAAATTACTTTTCATTTTAAACTATTTAGGCAGTATGATCTCTACTTCAATCGTTTCCACGCTCTGGTTGCTATCAAGGGTTTTGAAATGGATGTCTGAAGATTTAGTGTATTTTTGAATGACGGCAATGATTTCTTTACGCATTTCTTCCATGTAGGGTAAATTTAAGGTGCGCTCTTTGGCTAAAATCAATTTTAATCTATCGGTTGCAGTAACTGCGCTCCCTTTGTTTTTAAAAAAATCAAACAAACTCATGAAAATATCCCTTTTAACGCGCTAAAAAAGCCTCTTTTAGCCTTAAATTCCACATATTCCACTTCTTCGCCTAAAATCCGTCTGGTGATGCGTTGGTAAGCGCTTCGCGCTCTCGCAGTCCGTGCGAATCACCGGCTCGCCCTTGTTGGTCGCTGAAATAATATGGTGATCTTCTGGAATGATCCCAATTAAAGGCAAGCATAAAATTTTAAGCACTTCTTCTATAGGAATCATCTCGCCATTTGCCACTAACTCAGGTTTTAAGCGATTGATTATCAAATGCTTATGCACTTCTTCGCCCCTTTTAGCCCGATTAGACTTCGCGTCAATAATGCCAATCACTCTGTCGCTATCTCTTAAAGAGCTTACCTCCGGCGTTACCACCACTAACGCCATGTCCGCATGCAAAATCGCATGCTCAAAGCCGCTTTCAATCCCAGCCGGTGAATCAATCAAAATATAGTCAAAATCCGCCCTTAAAGCGTTGATTAAAATCGCTACTTTTTCCTTATCTAAAATATTTTTATCCTTGCTTTGTGAAGCCGCTAAAAAAGAAAGGTTCTTCGTCTTTTTATCCGTGATCAAAGCCTGCGAAAGGTTGCAATTTTTTTCCATCACATCCACCACATCAAAAACAATGCGATTTTCTAAGCCTAAAATCATATCCAAGTTCCTAAGGTCTATGTCAAAATCAACCGCTACGACTTTTTTACCGCTCTCTGCAAGTCCAATCGCTAAATTAGCCGTCGTGGTGCTTTTACCCACGCCCCCCTTACCTGAAGTGATAGTAACTACTATTGCCATATGATTCCTTTTAATTTAATGATTTATTTTTTATGATTGAATGGGGCGCGTAAAATTTCCCCAATTTGTTCTATTTTAGTCTCTTTAAGGGCTTTCCTCTCTGTGTTTAACCTAGGATAATTCAAGCTCTTTTCTAGTAAAAAATCCTTAGCGAATGAGCCGTTTTGAATCTTTTTTAAGATTTTTTGCATGCGTTTTTCCAACAGATTTCCCATAGGCTCTCTAGCTTTAATCGCCCCAAATTCAGCGGTGTTAGAAATGTGTTTCCTTAAGCCCTCTACCCCCTTATAATGCAATAAATCCGCCACCAATTTCACTTCATGCACGCATTCAAAATAGGCTAATTCTTCAGGGTATCCTGCCTTGAGTAAAGTTTCAAACCCCATTCTCACAATCGCTTCTAACCCCCCGCATAAAACCGCTTGCTCGCCGAATAAATCGCTCTCGCATTCTTCTTTAAAGCTCGTTTCTAAAACCCCCATTCTCCCTCCGCCCATCGCTTTAGCATAGCTTAAAGCCACCGCTTTAGCGTTATGAATTGAGCTTTCTTGCTCTATGGCGATTAAATGGTATAAGCCCTTATTTTTAAGGTATTCTTCTCTTAAAGCGCTCCTAGTACGCCCTTTTGGCGCGACTAAAATCGCGCCCACGCCTTTTGGAAGAACAACCTGATTGAAATGCACGCTAAAACCATGAGCAAAGCCCACAATTTGCCCCTCTTTTAAAAAAGGGATCACTTCTTTTTCTAACACTTCCTTATGCAATTCATCTGGGAGTAGTGCCATGATCACATCCGATTGTTGGACTAGCTCTTTGACTTCTAGCACTTCAAAACCCTCTTTTTTTGCTTTTAAAGTGCTCAAACTCCCTTGATACAAGCCAATACGCACCTTCACTTTAGAGTCCCTCAAATTGAGCGCTTGGGCTTCTCCTTGCGTGCCATAGCCAATAATGCCCACTTGTAAGGATTGGATAACGCCTAAATCAATGTCTTTATCATAATAAACGGGTAATGCCAAAATCAAATCTCCTAGCGTGTTTAAGCAAGTATTTATTTTACCATAATGGGAGCGATAATGTTTAAAAACATGCAGAATGTTAAAAAATGGTGTGCTCGGAGGGATTCAAACCCCCGACCTACAGGACCGCAACCTGTTGCTCTATTCAGCTGAGCTACGAGCACTTTTAAAGAAGTGAAACAAAGATTATAGCAATAAAAGCTAATTTTTCACTTAAACGATGCGTTTTTTCTATTATAATTTAAGGCATGCAAAAAGATTACCAAAAACTCATCGCTTATCTATGCGATTTTTTAGAAAAAGAAGTTCAAAAAAAAGGCTTTAAAAAAGTCGTTTACGGGCTGAGTGGGGGGCTAGATAGCGCGGTCGTTGGGGTGCTGTGCCAAAAGGTTTTTAAAGAAAACGCTCATGCCCTTTTAATGCCCTCTTCAGTCTCTATGCCAGAAAGTAAAACAGACGCCCTAGATTTGTGCGAAACGTTTTCTATCCCTTATACAGAATATTCTATCGATCCCTATGACGCCATCTTTAGCTCTCACTTTAAAGACGCAAGCCTTACTAGAAAGGGGAATTTTTGTGCAAGATTGCGCATGGCTTTTTTATACGATTATTCTTTAAAAAGCGATTCTTTAGTCATTGGCACGAGCAATAAAAGCGAAAGGATGCTAGGCTATGGCACTTTATTTGGGGATTTGGCGTGTGCGATTAACCCGATTGGGGAATTATTTAAAACCGAAGTTTATGAACTCGCTTGCCATTTGAATATCCCTGAAAAGATTTTAGATAAGCCCCCTAGCGCGGATTTATTTGTAGGGCAAAGCGATGAAAAGGATTTAGGCTATCCTTACAGCGTGATCGATCCTTTATTGAAGGATATTGAAGCGTTGTTCAAAAACAAGCCCATTGATGCAGAAGCGCTCACTCAATTAGGCTATGATGAAATTTTAGTGAAAAACATCATAAGCCGTATCCAAAAAAACGCCTTTAAATTGGAATTACCCACTATCGCCAAACGATTTAACCCTGAATGAAAAGCGATAAACCCTTTTTAGAGCACTATTTTTATGACCCCACTCTCCTACAAAAAGGGTTGATTTTCGCACTCTATCCTTTTTCTTTAATCTATCAATTTATTGCCACAATTAAACGAAAAACCGCTAAAAAACATGATTTTAAAATCCCCATTATCAGCATAGGCAATTTGATCGCCGGGGGAAGCGGTAAAACGCCCTTTATTTTAGAGATCGCTCCAAGATACCAAGAAGTGGCGGTTGTCTCTAGAGGGTATCAACGAGATTCCAAAGGCTTAGTGGTGGTGAGCGTTAAAGGAAACATTTTAGTTCCTCAAAAAACAGCGGGCGATGAAGCCTATCTTTTGGCTTTAAATTTAAAACAAGCGAGCGTGATTGTGAGCGAAAAAAGAGAGCTAGGCGTTTTAAAAGCCCTTGAATTAGGATCAAAGATTGTGTTTTTAGACGATGGTTTTAGGTTTAATTTCAACCAATTCAATGCACTTTTAAAGCCTAAAGTCCCCCCCTACTACCCTTTTTGTTTGCCTAGCGGGTTATATAGAGAAAGTATTGAAAGCTATAAAGAAGCCCATTTAGTCATTACAGAAGATAAGGATTATAAAAGAATCACCTCTATCGCCCACCCCACCAAACGCATGCTTTTAGTAACGGCTATCGCTAATCCCAGTAGGCTTGATGCGTTTTTACCCAAAGAAGTGGTTAAAAAATTGTATTTTAGAGACCATGCCCCTTTTGATTTGAAGCTTTTAGAAAAAGAGTTTTATCAAAATAACGCCACTTCCTTATTGGTTACTTCAAAAGATCGCGTCAAATTACAAGACTGCAAATTGCCTTTAAGCGTATTGGATTTAAAACTAGAAATTTGCCCTAAAGTTTTAGAGGAGATTGATCGTTATATCCTTTCTTATCCTTGTAATACAAAAGAACGTCTATAAATTCCTTATCTTTAGAGATAAAGCCTTTCAAACGCCCTTCTAACTCATAATGGTTTTTTTCATAAAAAGCGATCGCTTTGAAATTGTTTTCCATCACTTCTAGGTGTAAAGAATGCAATTGGAACTCTTCAAAAGCGATAAATTCTAAGGCTTTTAAAATCGTTTCTCCCTTATTTTTCAAAAAAGGGTTTTTATAAATCCCCAAATACCCATGCTTATGAAAAAAATTGATTTTAGTGATAGAGCCAACCCCTAAATAAACGCCCTCTTCTTTAAACAAAAAATAGCGGTGGCTAGGCGAATTTTTGAGATCTTCTATGAATTGCAAATGTGTTTTTAAGGAAATATTAGCGCTATACATCCATAAGGCAGTGTTTGGGTGGTTACGAAACTCTAAAACCAACAGCTTTTCTTCATCGTTTAATTGGGTAAAATCAATCGCTTGGATATTTTTATAAGAATAATTTTTTTTCAAATTTCTAAAAACTCCCTCAATGCGCCCTCTAGCTCACTCCCAAAGACCAAGGTTTTTGCCCAGGCTTGATTTTTTTGAATTTGTAAATTTTCAAAATCTTTAGCTAGAGTTTTTAAACTCGTTTGTTTGAAAATACCCAAGCTTTCAAATTCCTTGCTTTGAATGATTTGATTAGAAGCAATGGGAAAGATAAGAGAGGGCGTTTGAGAAAGTACCAATTCATAGAGGGTTTGACCAGCAGCGCTAATAGCATAAGCGCAAAATTTCATCAAAGAACTGAACTCTAAGGGGTTTAAAGGGCTGTAATAATGCGTGTTTTGGGGAGGATTTTTAGGCGTATAAGGTGAAATGATGTGCAAATTCACATTCTTATTTTCTAAAATTTTGACTATCTCTTTGAGTATTTTTTGCTCGCTCCCCCCTAAAGTGATCAACACTTCTTTATTTTCTGTATTGATAGGGCGATCATAAATAAAACGAGTATCAACAGGGTAAAACCCCACCCCTAAATAATACTGATAATCTTTTGATAAATGATGGTAGTGTTTTAAGGCGTTCAGCGTGAAATTCATGATCTTGGTGTTTTTAGGGTAAAACCCCTTAGCATGCTCTTCATCTTCTATGACCATAAGGCTTTTGGCTTTTTCTTTTAAAAGGTAAAAATCTTTTGAATTCAAACAATAGCTGTCTGTAATCAAAAAATCATTACCACCAACGCCCTCTAAAAAAGCACCTATATCATTTTGCTTGTGTGAATAAAGGCTCGCTTCAACCCCTAATCTTTCTATAAAAGAAAGGATTTTTTCACAACGCCTCACATGCCCTAAACCGCTTGTTAAAAACGAATCGCACAAAATTTTTACTGGCATGCGTTTTTCAAACGGCTGTATTTGAGCTTGGCTAATTCTAAATCTTCTAAAGTGTCAATGTCTTGAACTTCTAGGGGCGATAATTCTAAAGCGATAGAATTTGGGCTAAAAATAGGTCGCATTTCTTTGAAGGCTTGAGCCTTCCCCATATAAAGCAATCCTGCGTCATGATAGAGCGTTTTTAAATCTTGCGTGCGCGTGTTTGAATGCTCTTTAAAAGCCATTTGAACGCCGTTTTCAAGGCTAAAAGAACGATAGGGCGAAGCGCTAAAGGGAGAGCATGTGAAAACATAATCCGTATTTTGATTTTGTTTTAAAGTTTCACAAGCGTTTTGTAAATGCTTTTCTTGTAAAAATACTGAAACGCCATACAAACAACACGCAATGTCTTCATCTTTTAACTCTAATTCTTTCATGTGATAGACTATCACCTCTAAAGTCGTGACTCTATCGTCCGCTAAATTTTTAGGGCGTAAATTCAAAAAACTCGCCCCATAATTTTTAGCTAAATTCACATACTCCATGCTATCGCTAGAGATAAACACCTTTTCAAAGAGCTTGGAATTTAGCGCTGTTTCAATGGGGTAAGCGAGCATGGGTTTATTGAAAAAATCAATAATATTTTTATTCTTAATCCTTTTACTGGAACTTCTGGCTAAAACAATAGCGATCGCTCTCATGCTAGGCTTTGCTCTTTTTAATAAGGCATTTGGGTTTCCATCGCATCAGCAGCGAATTTCTTTTTATTGGAATCGCTCAAATGCCCTAAATTCGTGTATTCAATCTTAGCGTCGGCTAAAAATTTGGATTGGATGGTGTTATTCCTTTCAATATCATAAGGGCGGATCACCCCACTCACTTTAAGGATTTGCTTTTCCCCATCCACTAGCACTTCCTTATTCCCATAGATGAAATAATTCCCGTTTTCTAGCACTTTAATGATTCGAGCGCTCAACACGATTTCTAAATCTTCGCTCTTTTTTTGCGAGCCACCGCCTTTAAAATTCGTGTTATTGCTGGATTTAGTGAAATTGTAATTATTCTTATCGTCTAAATACTGTGCTTCTTGTTTCTTTCTTTCATCTAGCCCGTTATAAGTGAGCCTTGGGGGCGTGGAATTACCCCCTGAAGCGCTTTTATAATCTTTAGAGCTAGAATAATTCGCACTCGCTTTTTCAGAGACAATGATTGTGATCAAATCGTTAGGCTTCATCGCCCTCCTATCCGCAAATAAGGGGCGCTCACCCTGCCCAAACAAACTCCCTAACTTGTTCAACTCAGGGATAAATTCTTTAGAGGGGGTTTCTTCTACATAATTAGGAGGGTTAAAATCAATTTTTGGCTCATTGGCTGATGCCATGCTGAATATAACGCCAAACACAACAGCCCCTAAATAAAGCGCTTTTTTCATCCATTAGCCTTACTTTTGAGTTATTTTAAGCCTTGAATTATACTCTCTTATAAAGAATAAATGCTTAATTTTGAGTAAGTTGTTGTAAAATTTAGATCTTTGAAACTTAACTTGCAGGAGATAAAATTGAGAACCTTGTTAAAAATGTTGGTTGGCGCGAGCTTGCTGACACACGCCTTAATAGCTAAAGAAGAAAGTGCTGCACCTTCTTGGACGAAAAATTTGTATATGGGAGTCAATTACCAAACAGGGTCTATCAATTTAATGACTAATATCCATGAAGTTAGAGAAATTACTAACTATCAAACCGGTTACACCAATATCATAACTAGCGTTAATAGCGTTAGAAAACTCACCAACATGGGATCTAATGGGATTGGATTAGTCATGGGCTATAACCACTTTTTCCATCCGGATAAAATCTTGGGCTTGCGTTATTTTGCTTTTTTAGATTGGCAAGGCTATGGCATGAGATACCCTAAAGGCTATTATGGCGGCAATAACATGATCACTTATGGCGTGGGCGTGGATGCGGTGTGGAATTTCTTCCAAGGGAGTTTCTATCAAGATGATATTGGCGTGGATATTGGCGTTTTTGGGGGGATTGCGATTGCGGGGAATAGCTGGTATATTGGCAGTAAAGGGCAGGAATTATTAGGCATCACCAATAGCAGGGCGGTTGATAACACCTCTTTTCAATTCCTCTTTAACTTTGGCTTCAAGGCTTTATTTGTAGATGAACATGAATTTGAAATCGGTTTTAAATTCCCCACCATTAATAACAAATACTACACTACTGACGCGCTCAAGGTTCAAATGCGTAGGGTTTTTGCCTTTTATGTGGGGTATAATTACCACTTCTAAAGGGCTTTTAAAACCCAACGCAACTCCCTAACATCTTTTGATAGTAACTCTTGGCTTTGAGGATTGTCTCTGTGTCATCGGTTTTTAAAAGCACTTCATAATTGTTTTCAAAAGCGTTTTTGCTCCAATTCGCTGAGCCTAAAAACACGATCTTATCATCAATGATCGCTACTTTTTGGTGCATGATGCCGTAATAATTCCCGTTTTTAGCCTTAAGCCCCTTTAATAAGCACACTTTCGTGTTAGGGTATTTGTCTAAATAGCCAATAGTGGATTGCTTGTTATTATGATTGCTTTCATAATCATAAATGATTTGCACCTTAATCCCCCTACTCGCTACGCTTTTAATGGCTCTTGCAATATCTTTGTGCGTGAAACTATAAATAGCGATTTTCACGCTCTCTCTAGCGCTGCTAATCCCAGAAATTAAAGAATTGAGAGCGTCTCTTTGCTCATAAGGTAAGACAAATAAGCTGTTTTTAGCTTGCAAAACCCCTAAACAGCCCACTAACACACCCACACCAACGATTTTTTTAAACTTGTTTAACATCAAATGATCCTTATTTTAAATTACACTCATGATAAAAACAACCAACCAAGTGGATTTTTGATTATAATAAAAGATTTAAAAAAAGCGATAAAAATGGATAGGCTTAAAGAAGCGTTTCTTAATCAAATAAGGAGTCCCTAAAATGAAAATGATTCTATTCAACCAAAACCCCATGATTACAAAGCTGCTTGAGAGTGTTTCTAAGAAATTAGAATTATCCATAGAAAATTTTAACCACTATCAAGAGCTATCCGCGCACCTTAAAAAAGATCCAGAATGGCTTTTGATAGCCGATGATGAATGTTTGGAAAAACTAGACCAAATAGATTGGCTAGAGTTAAAAGAAACCATCTCTCAAAATAAAAACAGCATGTGCATATACAAAAAAGGCAATGAAGCGCAGCCCTTTTTAGAGGGCTTTGAGATGAAAATCAAAAAACCTTTTTTACCCACTGAAGTTTTAAAAATCCTTCAAAAAAAGCTTGGTTCTAACATAAACGAGCTAGAGCCTAGCCAGAATTTAGACCCAACTCAAGAAGTTTTAGAAACCAATTGGGACGAGTTAGAAAGTTTAGGCGATTTAGAGTACCTAGCCAAAGAAGAGCCTAATAATGAAGAGCAGTTACTCCCCACTTTAGATGCGCAAGAAGAAAAAGAAGAGATTAAAGAAACGCCCCAAGAAGAAGAAAAAGAAGAGATTAAAGAAATGCCCCAAGAAGAAGAAAAGCCTAAAGATGATGAAACGCAAGAGGGTGAAACTCTCAAAGATAAAGAAGTTTCTAAAGAGTTGGAAACGCAAGAAAAATTAGAAATCCCTAAAGAAAAAACGCAAGAAAATAAGGAAGAAAAACAAGAAAAAACACAAGATTCCCCAAGCACTCAAGAATTAGAGTCCATGCAAGAATTAGTCAAAGAAATCCAAGAAAACTCTAACGTCCAAGAGAACAAAAAGGAAACCCAAGAAACCCAAGAAACGCCGCAAGATATAGAAACGCAGGAATTAGAAATTCCTAAAGAAGAAGAAACGCAAGAAGTTGCAGAAAAAACACAAGCGCAAGGATTAGAAAAAGAAGAAATTGCAGAAACGCCCCAAGAAAAAGAAATCCAAGAAACCCAAGATGAAACGCCCCAAGAAAAAGAAATCCAAGAAACCCAAGATGAAACGCCCCAAGAATTAGAAGTCCAAGATGAAAAACTCCAAGAAAACGAAACCCCCAAAGATGAAAACATGCAAGAAAGCGCGCAAAATTTACAAGAAAAAGAAACGCAAGAATTAGAAACCCCACAAGCCCAAGATGAAACGCCCCAAGAAGACCATTACGAAAGCATTGAAGACATTCCTGAGCCGGTGATGGCTAAAGCGATGGGGGAAGAATTGCCCTTTTTAAATGAAAACGACACAGAAACCCCTAAAGAGAATGACACAGAAACCCCTAAAGAGAATGACACAGAAACCCCTAAAGAGAGCGTTATAAGAACCCCACAAGAAAAAGAAGAAAGCGACAAAACTTCCAGCCCTCTAGAATTGCGCTTGAATTTGCAGGATTTATTAAAAAGCCTGAATCAAGAGTCCTTTAAAAGCCTTTTAGAAAACAAAACCTTAAGCATTAAAATCACTTTAGAGGATAAAAAACCTAATGAATAACGATTTTAATTTACTCATCCTTTCAGTACCTAGCGGAGCGGGTAAAAGCACCCTTACAAAGTATTTGCAAGAAAAAATCCCCAAAACCCATTTTTCCCTTTCCACCACCACCAGAAAACCCAGGGAGGGCGAAGTTGATGGCTTGCATTACAATTTTGTCAGCGAAGAAGAATTCAAGCAAGGCATAGAAAAAGGGCAGTTTTTAGAATGGGCGATCGTGCATAACCACTACTATGGCACTTCTAAAATCCCTGTAGAAAAAGCCTTAAAAGAGGGCAAAATCGTCATTTTTGATATTGACGTGCAAGGGCATGAGATCCTTAAAAAGCATTACCCTAACGCATGCTCAGTCTTTATTAGCACCAAAAACCAAGAGATTTTAAAAGAGCGCTTGCTTTTAAGGGGAACGGATTCTAAAGAGACGATAGAAAAACGCTTGATCAACGCTTATAAAGAAATGCAGTGCTTGGAAAGCTTTGATTACCTCATCATCAATGAAGATTTAGAAAAATCCAAAGAAATCATCTTAAGTATCGCTAAAACTTTAGTCCATCGCTTAAAAGCGTTTAATTTTGAAAAAATCTGTAAGGCTTGGAAAAACGAATCCTTATGAAACCTATCAATTATTTTTTAAAAAAGCTATAATTCAAATAAAAACCAACCAATAGATTAAGGAGTAAAATATGGGCGGATTCACAAGCATATGGCATTGGGTCATTGTTTTATTAGTGATTGTGTTGTTATTTGGGGCTAAAAAGATCCCAGAGTTGGCTAAAGGTTTAGGCAGTGGGATTAAGAATTTCAAAAAAGCCGTGAAAGACGATGAAGAAGAGGCTAAAAACGAGCCAAAAACCCTAGACGCTCAAGCAACGCAAGCCAAAGTATATGAGAGTAGCGAGATTAAAAGCAAACAAGAAAGTTAAACATGCACACTCTTATTAAGGGCGTTTTAGAAGAGATTTTAGAAGAAGAAGTCATTATTGAATACCCTAAAGACAGAGAGCATGGGCATTACGCTACGCCCATTGCTTTCAATCTCGCCAAAGTTTTTAAAAAATCGCCCCTAGTTATCGCTGAAGAGTTAGCCCTTAAAATCAGCTCGCACAAAAAAACTCAAGGGCTTTTTGACAGCGTAGTGGCTTGCAAGGGCTATATCAATTTCACGCTTTCTTTAGATCTTTTAGAGCGTTTCACCCAAAAGGCTTTGGAATTGAAAGAAAAATTTGGCTCTCAAATTAAAAGCGAACATTCTCAAAAAATCTTTTTAGAATTTGTGAGCGCTAACCCCACAGGGCCTTTACACATAGGGCATGCTAGAGGGGCGGTGTTTGGCGATAGTTTGGCTAAAATCGCTCGCTTTTTAGGGCATGAAGTTTTGTGCGAATATTATGTCAATGACATGGGATCTCAAATCCGCTTGTTAGGGCTTTCGGTATGGCTCGCTTACAAAGAACATGTTTTAAGAGAGAGCGTAACTTATCCGGAAGTTTTTTACAAAGGCGAATACATCATTGAAATCGCCAAAAAGGCGAGTAACGATTTAGAACCAAGCCTTTTTAAAGAAAATGAAGAAACTATCATTGAAGTTTTAAGTGGCTACGCTAAAGATCTAATGCTTTTAGAAATTAAGGGTAATTTAGACGCTTTAGGCATTCATTTTGATTCTTATGCGAGCGAAAGAGAAATTTTTAAACATAAAGATGCGGTGTTTGAACGATTAGAAAAAGCGAACGCCCTTTATGAAAAGGACTCTAAAATCTGGCTCAAATCTTCACTCTACCAGGATGAAAGCGATCGGGTGCTCATTAAAGAAGATAAAAGCTACACTTATTTAGCCGGCGATATTGTCTATCATGATGAAAAATTCAAGCAAAATTACACCAAATATATCAACATTTGGGGGGCAGACCACCACGGCTATATCGCCAGAGTGAAAGCTAGCCTTAAGTTTTTGGGCTATGATTCTAGTAAGCTTGAAGTCTTACTCGCTCAAATGGTGCGCTTGCTCAAAGATAACGAGCCTTACAAAATGAGTAAAAGAGCGGGTAATTTTATTTTGATTAAAGATGTGATTGATGATGTGGGTAAAGACGCTTTAAGGTTTATTTTTTTGAGCAAACGGCTTGACACCCATTTAGAATTTGATGTCAATACCTTAAAAAAGCAAGACAGCTCAAACCCCATTTACTATATCCATTACGCTAATTCGCGCATCCACACCATGCTAGAAAAATCGCCCTTTTCTAAAGAAGAGGTTTTGCAAACCCCTTTAAAAAATTTAAACGCTGAAGAAAAATACCTGCTTTTTAGCGCTTTAAGCTTGCCTAAAGCGATTGAATCCTCTTTTGAAGAATACGGCTTGCAAAAAATGTGCGAATACGCAAAAACCCTCGCCTCAGAATTCCACCGCTTCTATAACGCTGGCAAAATCTTAGACACCCCTAAAGCTAAAGAGCTTTTAAAAATTTGTTTAATGGTGAGTTTGAGTTTGACTAACGCCTTTAAACTTTTAGGCATAGAAATCAAAACCAAAATTTCCGCTAAAGATTGAATCTAGATCCGTTTTATGAGTTTGATCATAAAGCGATCAAAAGATTAAGCTCAAAATTAGTTTTTTTGATTATAATATTCTCATTATCTTTAAAAAATAAGGAGAATATTTTGCTTAATCGTATTATAGAGCACATGAACGCCAATCATGTAGAAGACATGAAAGGCTTGTTGAAAAAATTCGGGCAAGTCCATCACGCTGAAAATGTCGCCTTTAAAAGCGTGGATCCACAAGGCATTGTGATTGGCTATAACAACAATCAAACTTTAAGGATTGAATTCAACCACGAAGTTAAAGACCCTAAAGACTACAAAAATGCGATCATTGAATTGTGCCAAAGCGTGGAAAAAACCCATGATTTAAAAGGCGTGGAAGAAGAGGTTAAGGCTTTTAAAGAAAGCTTTGATTCTGTTTGTTTAGCGACCTTACACCCCAATGGGCATGTAGTATGCTCTTATGCGCCTTTAATGACAGATGGCAAACAATACTACATTTATGTGAGCGAAGTGGCTGAGCATTTTGCAGGCCTTAAAAACAACCCCCACAATGTGGAAGTGATGTTTTTAGAAGATGAGAGCAAGGCTAAATCAGCTATTTTGAGGAAACGCTTGCGTTATAAAACCAACGCAAGATTTATTGAAAGAGGGGCAGAGTTTGACAAAGCGTTTGATTCTTTCATTGAAAAAACCGGCGGTGCTGGGGGCATTAAAACCATTCGTGCCATGCAAGATTTCCATTTGATCGCATTGGATTTCAAAGAAGGGCGTTTTGTGAAAGGCTTTGGTCAGGCTTATGACATTTTAGGCGACAAAATCGCTTATGTTGGGGATAAAGGCAACCCGCACAATTTCGCTCATAAGAAATAAATTTTCATTTAAAGCCATTTAGGAAGATTTCCCAAATGCCTTAGTGCTTGGGATAAATGGTGTCATAAAAATCTGATTAACGCTCTTGATTTTCTACCACTCTTTGATGTTGTAGGGTTAGCTTTTTTATAATGAAAGCAAAAAATTCGCTTTATTAATGCAATCAAAACACTTACTTGCAAAGCTCTTATTTTCTATTTCTAGTAAGGTTTTCCTAATCGCTCGCTTCTCTTTGAAAAAGCGTTGGAATTTTACATGTTAAAACACCCATAAACCAGTAACAGACAAAAAATGAGAGGGTATTTAGGGTTTTGAGAATGGAAAATCAAAGACTCCGTTTCTTTGGTTTTTAGGGTTTTTTTATTTAAAGATTTGGCTTTGTCTATTTTTGAGAGTTTGGAACACTTTTTAAAATCGTTTCACTCGCTTAGAGCGTGTCTATCAGTAACGCTTTTAGCTTGTTTTAACAAATATCAGTTAATTTTTTAGTAATACTGCACTCAATAAAACCATCATTTGAATATAATAACCTTAAATGGGATTTTAAATCATTTCTATTAAGGGGATTCTATGATTTCTAATATCAACATTGCACCTAAAAAAAACATTAAAAACGCTTTAAATATCCATAATTTTTCATTTAAGAGTCATACTAGCACAGCTATTATTGGTGCAAATGGATCAGGAAAATCAACGCTTATCAATACTATTCTAGGCATTAGAGAAGACTACAATGTCAAAGCACAAAATAACAACATCCCATACCACAACAATATTATTTCACAACGCAAACAATTGGGGGTCGTATCCAATTTATTCAACTATCCACCTAGGCTAAGCACAAACGACTTATTCAAGTTCTATCAGTTTTTTTATAAAAACTGCACTCTAGATTTGTTTGAAAAAAATCTTTTAAATAAAACCTACGAACACCTAAGCGACGGACAAAAACAGCGCTTAAAGATTGACTTAGCTCTTAGCCATCACCCACAATTAGTTATTATGGATGAACCAGAAACTAGTTTGGAGCAAAACGCTCTTATAAAGTTATCAAACCTTATTAAGCTACGCAATACCCAGCAACTTACGAGCGTTATTGCCACTCATGATCTGATTATTTTAGAGAGTTGTAAATGGGTCTTATTCCTTAAAAATGGCAACATTGTCAAATACGAACCTTTAGATTCCATATTAAAATCTGTAGCTATAACTTTTGATCTTAAAGAAAAACTGAGTGCAAAAGACTTGTTGGCATTGTTAAAGGATATTTAATGGGTGCAATTTTATCTATTTTAAAACTTGAAATTAAATCTTATTTTACTAATACAAGCGCGCTATTTTGGACTTTTATCTATCCTATTTTGATGCTCTTATTGTTAGTTTTTATCTTTTCAAAAAATACTACTGAAATTTTTTACTTTAATAGCATCATAGGTCTAATGGGACTACTCATTATTTCTAGTGCAATCTTTGGTCTTACACAAGCTATAGCAAGCTCTAGATCACATAATGTTTTCTTATTCTATGCACTATCACCAGCAACTTTCAAACAAATAATTCTTGCGCTCATTGCTTCAAGATTAATCGTTGTAATCATATACGCTTTTGTCTTTATTTGCACTTCTTTTTATGCATTCAATATCATTGCTCTCCTGAATTTTAAAACACTCATTTTTGGATTTATTAGCATTTTTTCAAGCTCATTATTTTGCTTTTGTTTAGCCATTTTTGTCGCTAAAATCTTTCAAAATGAACAAAGTATCTTAGGATTTGCCAACATTATCAATCTCTACGCAGTAATGTCTTGTAATGTATTTGTTTCTCTAGACTATCTACCTAGTATTGGTCAGTTATTTATCAAAACTTCTGTTTTTTACCAACTTAACCAACTTTTACTAAAGTCCTTTCAAGGAATTGACCCTATACTAATACTGATAACTTCAACACTTTTCATTGTTTGTGGTATTACCCTCTTTTTACTAAGTGCTAATCGCATGCTATTAATACCGAGAGAAAGCATGCGTTAAACCCTTAATCCCACCATTTATCAGTTGTTCAATTTTTTGCTCAATCGTGGGATAGCTCTTTAATGGTACGAGCACCCACTAAATAGCATGAACGCTCCTTGAATTTATTCTCATCTCGCTCCCATTATGCACTATCAATTAACAAGTTTCAATATAATAACACAAAATCTTTTTATAACTTGTCATGTGTTAAGGATCAAAATGCGCGTGTTTGTTTGCTTTTTAGGGGTTTTTGTGTCTAACGGCTTGGCTCGTTTTGGCTATGTGGTTTTAATCCCCCTACTCATTTTATCAGGGAGTTTAACCCCACACCAAAGCTTCCAATTAGGGATTGCGGTGTTAATGGGCTATGTTTTTGGGAGTTTTTTAATCCAATTTTTAAGCCCGTTAATGTCATTAGAAAGCATCGCTAAAATCAGTTTTGGCTTAATCGCTTTGAGTTTTTTAGTCTGTTATTTTGATAGTATCCCTTTCTTTTGGCTTTGGATCTGGCGTTTTATCGCCGGTGTAGCTAGCAGCGCTTTAATGATTTTAGTCGCCCCTCTCTCTTTACCCTATGTCAAAGAACATAAAAAAGCCTTAGTGGGGGGGCTTATTTTTAGCGCTGTAGGCATTGGATCTGTCTTTAGCGGGTTCGTTCTGCCTTGGATCAGCTCTTATAACATCAAATGGGCATGGATTTTTTTAGGGGGCAGTTGTTTGATAGCCTTTATCCTTTCCTTAGTGGGGTTAAAAACCCGCTCTTTAAGGAAAAAATCCGTTAAAAAAGAAGAAAGCGCGTTTAAAATCCCCTTTCATTTGTGGTTATTGCTCATTTCTTGTGCGCTCAATGCGATTGGTTTTTTACCGCACACGCTTTTTTGGGTGGATTATTTGATCCGTCATTTAAATATCTCCCCCACTATCGCTGGAACTTCATGGGCGTTTTTTGGTTTTGGAGCCACGCTTGGCTCTTTAATCAGCAGTACCATGGCTCAAAAGCTAGGGGCTAAAAACGCCAACATCTTTATCCTCATTTTAAAATCTATCGCATGTTTTTTGCCCATTTTTTTCCACCAAATCTCTTTACTCAATTTAAGCATCTTTATAATGGGAGCTACCACGACCGCTAATATCAATTTATTCAGCATGATGGCTTTAAAAATTGCAGGCACGAAGCATTTCGCTCAAGCGTCTTCTTGGGTGGTGTTTTCTTTTGGCATTTTCCAAGCGCTTTTCTCGTATCTTTTCACGATCTTTTTAGGGGATTTGGGCTATGTTTTGATTTTTGTTATTTGTGGGGTGTGTTTGGTTTTAAGCTTCATCGTTCTTTTCCCTATCAAAATGCAAACAGCTATCCATAAATAGAAAAATTATGGGGTTTCAAAACCCTTGATGCCGAGAAAATCCTTAAAACCCTTTAAGGAATTTAAGATTTTTTCACGCCCTAAATGGTGCGCAATAAAAACGAGGTTAGAGCCGTTTTGATCCTTTAAAATGTGCTTTGGTGGGTAAATGACATGCATCACGCCGTTAACACTCACCAAAAAGCCGCTTCCAGTGTCAATAATCCCCTTGATGCGTAAAATCTGCGTGCCGTATTGATGCAACAACAAACTCAGCCAAATCCCAAACGCGCTCCACCCCATCGCCCCTTCAAAGCTAATACTTAAAGTCTCAAAACCTTGCGAGTGCGAATCTTTTGGCATTCTTGGCATAAAATTTCGCGCTCCATTTTTGCGTGAAAAAAAGCTTTCGCAATCTATATTTTTCTTGTCAAAAATTTCTGCGCTAGGGTTAAGGGCTTGTATCCGCTCTTTTAATTTTATTAAAGCCACGCTGTTATTTTGCAAATCCGTTTTGGTCAATAAAACGCTATCAGCAAAAACGATTTGCTCTTTAGCTTCGTTGTTGGTTAAATGCGTTTTAGCGTTCAATGCATCCACGCAAACCACCACGCTTTGAATTTCAAAATGCACCCCTAAAAAAGTGTCGCTCAAAATCGTCCATAAAATCGGTGCCGGGTTGGCTAAACCGGTGGTTTCAATGATGATGCGCTTTAGAATTTCGCCGCGCCATTCATAATTATTGAGCGTGGTTTTTAGAGACTCCACTAAATCTAAGCGTTTGTTGCAACACACGCACCCTGCGTTAAGATAGAGCATTTTTTCACCGCAATATTGAACGCTTAAGATACGCTGATCCAAGGCGGCTTGACCGATTTCATTGATGATAAGAGCGACGCCTTGGTGATCTATTTGGTTTAAATATTCGCTTAAAAAACTCGTTTTACCGCTGCCTAAAAAACCGGTGATGAGCGTGATAGGGATTTTAGGCATCAGCGAGTGGCGTGTGTATGTTGATTTAAAAACGCTAACAGATTAGAATCTAGTGCGTCCATCTCTTTTTTGGCTAAATTTTGTGCCTTACCCCACAAATCGCCTAAATCATTCACGATCACGCTCTGCCCTTTTTTATCGTGCAGCACAAACTTCGCACCTTGCCAATCATCAATTTTTAGCCCATAAAACGCCAGGATTTGATTGAGCAACCCCACCCGTTTGAGCCTCGCTCTTTTGCGTTCTCTAGCATTTTCATTCGCGCTGATAAGCACATTTGGCTCTCTCAAATTTTCATCAATCTCATAACTATCGCTCCCATAATTTTCATCACTCCAATGAAAAGAACTGATAAGCTCCCCGCATAAAACGCACATCTTTCAACCTTTTAATCAAACGCCAAAAATCTTTTTGGCGTTATCGCTATTTTTTTCTAGGGTTTCGTTTTAAGAAATCATCAGCGATTTCATTGAATGTTACCCAACGCACGCCCTTATGCTTGTTGATATGCTCAATGATTTTTTCATGCATGAGCAACACTTGCGGACGGGCACTCACATCAGGGTGGATTGTCATGCTAAACACCGCATAATCCATCTCACGATAAACCCAATCAAATTGATCGATCCACATTTGCCCTATATCATGCGGGCTTACAAAACCAAAACTATTGGGGGACTTTTTGATGAACATCATCGGCGGTAAATCGTCCAAATACCAGTTCGCAGGGATTTCCACCAGATCGGTTTCCACCCCACGGATTAAAGGCTTCATCCAATCCTTAGCTTCCAAACTATAATCAATCTTGCTCCAACTATCCCCCACGCGCACATAATAGGGCGTGAAATCATTGTGCATGAGCGAGTGGTCGTATTTGAAGCCGTGTTTTAAAAGCAATTCATTAGTGATATTAGAAAACTCCCACCACGGCGCCACATAGCCTGTGGGGGCTTTGCCGGTGAGATCTTTAATCAATTCAATGCTTTTTAACAAAACATCTTCTTCTTGCTTGGCTGTCATAGCGATAGGGTTTTCATGCGAATACCCATGTGCACCCACTTCATGCCCTGCATCCACGATCATTTTCATTTGTTCAGGGAAAGTTTCAATAGAATGCCCCGGCGAAAACCAAGTCGCCGGGAGATGGTATTTTTTAAACAATTTCAAAAGCCGTGGGATCCCCACTTCACCCGCAAAAAGCCCGCGCGAAATATCATCAGGCGAATCCTCCCCACCATAGCTCCCTAGCCAACCAGCCACCGCATCAATATCCACGCCATAAGCCACTAAAATTTCTTTTGCCATAATCGCTCCTTTTTAAGTGAGTTTTCCAAACCCCTTTTTGGTGAGTTTGGTGTCAAAATCTTGTAAATAAGGGATTTTTTGGCGTTGCAGTGCCGCTTCGTTTAAATCCATTTCAGCGATAACGACTTCATTAAGCTTGGTGGCTTGCACGATGATTTTCCCATTGGGCGCGATGATTCTTGAATCACCGGCAAACTCTAGCGTTTGTTTTAATTGAGCGTTAGTTTCTTCCCCACTATGATTGCACGCACACACAAAACAGCCATTTTCTAACGCTCTAGCCCTGCTCAACAAATCCCAATTATAAGCCCTAGCCTTGCCAAACGCGCTAGGATAGATTAAAACCTCAGCCCCTTGTAACGCTAAAAGATTCGCACCCACGCCAAAGCCGATTTCATAGCAAATTTGCAAACCCACTTTCGCACTAAAATCCCCAAAATCCAGCGTAAAAACCTCGTATTTTTTGCCTCTTTTGAAGCGCGATTTTTCATCGCCCCACAAATAAATCTTGCGGTGTTTTCCAACGATTTTTCCTTTTGGTGGAATGATATAAGCGCTGTCGTAGAGTTTTTTATTCGTTTTTTCAATGCTGCATGCCACGATATGCGTATCGCTAGATTTTGCAAAATCGCTTAACGCTCTTAAAGTCTCGTTTTTTAGGGTTTTCTCTCCATGCTCTATCGCTTTAAAATCCAACCCAAAATCCGCATCCTTATCATTCACGAAATAACCGCTATCAAACAATTCCGGTAACACAATGAGATTCGCGCCTTTGTTGTGGGCTTCTTTGGCCAGATTGAGCGCTAATTGCAGGTTTTCATTTAAGGCGTAGGGTTTGGATTGCATTTGAATCACGGCGGTTTTTAGGATTCTTTTAGCGGGATTTTTTGTTTTCAAGATCCACTCCCATTTTTGTTTTTATTGTATAGGATTGAAAATTAAAAGAGGGTTAAAGGGGTTAAAATCCGTATGCGTTTGTGTCAAAACTTACCATTATTGTTTAAGAATCGCAATAACGCGCTAGAGAGCGAGCTCACAAACACGCCGATAAGAAAGATTAACCCGTTAAAAAGATGCAAGAATAAAAGCGCTCCTAAAATACCTAGTAAAACCCCATACCCCCCTAAACGCCACATATTGAAAAACATTTCCAAACCCAGGGCGAATTTTTGGAATTTTTGCTTTTCGTCTTTTTCTCCTGAATTTTGTTTCCTTAAATCCAAACGCTTTTTAACGCCATGATACGAAGACAACGCCACGATAAAAAACCCTAAAAACCCCCCTTCAAAATTCAAAACCCCTTGAAATGCTTGGAAAAAATAAACGACGATCGCGCTAACTATATTAATAAAAAGCAAAATAAGCAAGCATTTGATTTGGCACATGGGCTTTGATTGGATTTATTTTGTTTTATTTTGCGTGTATTTAGGGTCTTTAGTCAGTTCTTCATAGTCTTTTTGCATGTTTTTATAAGCTTTATAGACATTAAGGAAGCTCGCTAACACGCCCCAAATAACCCCAAGCCAAAAAAGCCACGAAATGTGAGTGAGCTTTTTAAGCCCATAGCCTATAGCCACGCCCATAAGGATCGCTACCACCATAGACAGCCCCAAGCTCAAATAATTCGCCCCCTCTATGAATTTATAATACTTTGGCTTTTTCAAAAAATCACACGCCCTTTATGATTTCATCAAAACTCTCATCGGCCTTTGCGATCGCTAAATCAATCATCTCTTCAGTCATAGGCTCACAAATAAAGCCGGTTTCAAAGCTTGAGCACGCCAAATACACGCCTTTAAAGAGCATTTTTTGATGGAATTTCGCAAACATTTCGGTATCGCTTTTTAAAGCGTCATCAAAATCACGCACCGCATTTTCGTTAAAGAAAAAACCAAACATGCTCCCCATATTGAGCGTTTGTAAGGCGATGTTATAGCTTTGAGCGCTCTTTTGTAAGCCTTGAGTCAAACGAACGGCTAAAGCGTTCAAGCGGGTATAAAGGGTTTTGTCTCTTTTGATTTTATAAAGCGCACTCAACCCTGCGCACACCGCTAGGGGGTTACCGCTCAATGTGCCGGCTTGATACACGCCTCCAATGGGTGAAAGCAAGTCCATAATTTCCGCACGCCCCCCAAAACACGCCAAAGGAAGCCCAGCACCTATCACTTTACCAAAGGTTACCAGATCCGGCACCACGCCATAAAATTCTTGCGAACCGCTCAAACTCGCTCTAAAACCGCTCATCACTTCATCTAAAATCAGCACCGCTTGGTATTTTTCACACAAAGCCTTTAAGCCCAATAAAAACTCTTTTTGAGCTGGCACTAACCCCATATTCCCGGCAATGGGTTCAATGATAACGCAACCCACATCGCCTTTTTTAAAGCATTCTTCTGTGGAGTTTAAATCGTTATAACGAGCCACTAGAGTGTGTTTGCTAAAATCGTTCGGCACGCCTAAAGAAGAAGGAGATCCAAAAGTAGCGCACCCGCTACCCGCTTTCACTAATAAGGAGTCGCTATGCCCATGGTAGCACCGCTTCAAACTTGATCAAATCGTCTTTTTGGCTATAAGCCCTAGCGAGTCGTATCGCACTCATGGTCGCTTCTGTGCCGCTATTGACTAAACGCACCTTATCTAAGCCTTCATAACAAGAAATGATTTCCTTAGCTAAAGTGGTTTCTAACTCTGTGGGAGCACCAAAAGAAGTGCCTTTTTTTAATGCATTAATAATATTTTTTTCAATCTCTTCATCAGCATGCCCAAAAATCAAAGCTACCCAACTTTGCACAAAATCTATATAACGGTTGTTATCCACATCATAAAGATACGCCCCCTTACCCTTTAAAATAAAGGGGGGAGTGCCTTTAACGCTCTTAAACGCCCTCACAGGTGAATTGACCCCCCCAGCGATCACCTGCTTAGCTTCATTAAAATCATTAATGCTGTGCAACAACTCCATGATTTTAAATTATCCCTTAATCATGCTTTCAAATTGGATTTCCACTTGCGACCAAGTCAAGCCCTCATGAAAACTCTCGCATCGTTTAGCCAAGCTCGCTAATTCGTTTTTCAAGCCAAAATTCAATAGATCCAAGACCCCTTTAACCACGAGCTTATCCTCAGCAATCGTGTATTGCATAGGCACTTTTACCAGCTTTTCATTCATTCTCACATAAGCCGTAAGAGAACCTGCATGATCGCCTTCTATCACATTCCTGAAAGTTACTTTGATGTTAGTGTTTTTAAAAAGAGCGAAAAAAGCTTCTTTAACATTTTTGTTTTTAGTGTCATCGCCTAAATTGACTTTCAAGCTGTCCATGCTCGCACTCGCTCCCTCTAAAAGGGTTTTTAAACTATCTTGAGATTTACCCAATTTATAGGTGATGCTTTCAAAACTCCCATTTACTGGTGTTTTAGCCTTAGTTTTAAAGGCTGTCCATGTTAGCTTAGCCGAAGATAAATCCAAATTCACCGCTTGCAAAAACCCTGCTAGTAAAACCGATACCAAAACCATTTTTTTCATTCATTATCCTTTAATGTGGTCTTATCAATAACGCTTATTATTTTAGTGTAAACAAACACGCTTACAACTAAAACGATTCATTTTGATAATCATTTGCACTCTAAAGACGACTCAAGAGATACAATTGCGTTTATTTTAAACTCTTTTTGTAAATAATGCTGACTGAAACAAACTTTCTGAACTATTCATAAAAAGGTTAAAGCGCATGGCTATCCTTAAGGCTATAACCTTGAATACAGAAAAATTCACAGCGATCGGAGTTTCAGCCTGAAACCATCTTCGTGTAAATCGCCTTGCTTTAAAAGCTCAATTGCACTAGGACTAGAATAATGCTTGGCTAAAATAATGAAATAGGCGTTGTTATGCACCCCGATAAGGTTAGGCTGGAAATAGGGGAAAGTTTCAGGGTTTAGAATCCATGTTGCGGCTTTGTTATACGCCACAGAAAGCCTTTGCCCAGCTCCACTACCCCACAAATCATACCCGTTCTCAAAAAGCAATTCGCCTGATATAGTTATCGCAAGAAGCGCGAAATTGGTATAAGCTATCCCCTTAATGCCTTTTGTAGAGCCACCATGATAATCGCTCGTATCGCTCCTAGTGATCGCGCTAGCAATAACCCCATTCTCATCTATGGCTTTAAATATCCAATCCTGCCACCGATTAGCGCTACTTTGCAAAAGGACATGATCGTCTAGCGCTAGTGCAGAGCTCACATCAAAGAGAATCCCCCACGCCCCATGGTTAGTGTTAAGAGCTGATTGAGAATACTGACGCATCCGCCTAATGAAATCTTCATATTCTGGGCTAGGAAATTCTTTTTTGACAAACCAATAAGCCATGTTCATATAAGGCATGTAAAAATTGATATTGTCCTCGCTTTGATAAGTATCCACGCTTTGAAGCTCATTAGCCCAAGCGTTTAAAATCTCTATAGCTTTTAAGCCGTATGGTTTGTTTTGGCTCACTAAATAGCCTAGCGCTAAATCATAGGAAATCATAGCGGATTTTTTAAAACTCTTGGTGCAGGCATCAGGCTCTCTAACCCCAGTAGCAGTGTAGTGTTTTGATGCGTTAAGTTGCGTGCATGGCTGTATTGTTTGGGAAAGCTTTTTATCAAGGTGGAGTTTTTGGGGCAAATCTCTAGATTTAAAATCCCTAAAAAAGTAATCTTGCTTGGCGTAAGCTTGAACGCAAACGCAAACACCCATGAGTGATAAAAACAAAACAAATCTTTTCATCTCTCGCCTTTGCTTGAATGGTTTAAAAATAGCGTTTTAGGGTAACGCTTTTAACAACACAAATTTAAGCACATGCGTATTAAGAGCGCTAACCGCTGAAAGGGGCAAGACAAAGAGCGCTGATTTTTCATTAGGGTTATTTTCAAAATCGCTGGTTAAATGGGGGTGCAAAAACCCAAAATACGGCTCTAAATCAAACGCCTCTAATTTTTGCACTTCTAAGTTTAAAAAGGTGCAAAAATCCTTAGCCATCTCATCAATGTTTTCTACAACATCGCATTTATTGAGCAACACCCCAAAAGGCTTATTGACCAAAGCGGGTGAAAATTTTTCCAGCTCCAATCTCAAGCGTTGGTATTGCTCTTTAATACCCAAATCCAGCCTGGAAGCGTCTAAAACAAAGGCTAGAACTTTGGTGCGTTCAATGTGCTTTAAAAAGCTAATCCCTAAGCCTTTTCCCTGACTAGCCCCTTCAATAATGCCAGGAATATCCGCCATTAAAAATCCGCTTTTTTCATCCACGCTCACAACCCCTAAATTAGGCACTAGGGTCGTAAATTCATAGTTAGCGATTTTAGGCTTAGCGTTAGAGATGGTGGAAATGAGCGTGGATTTACCCGCATTAGGGAAGCCCACTAACCCTATATCAGCGATGAGCTTTAATTCCAAGCGCACGCATTTTTCAACCCCCTCCAAGCCTTTTTGCGCGTAAGTGGGTTGCTGTTTAGTCGCGCTTTTAAAATGTGCATTCCCTAACCCCCCCTTGCCTCCCTTTAGGGCTAGCACCCTTTCTTTAGGCGTGATCAAATCAAGCCACAACTCATCACCTACAAACACTTGCGTTCCTGGCGGCACGACAATAATTTTGTCTTCGCCCTTTTTACCTGCGCAATTTCGCGTGCCTCCTGGAGCCCCGTTTTTAGCCTTATGGTGTTTAGTGCCTCTAAAACTCGCTAAAGTGTCGGTATTGTTATCCACTTCAAAATACACATCGCCCCCATCGCCTCCATCGCCCCCATCAGGTACTCCCTTGATGACAAATTTTTCTCGCCTAAAACTCACCATTCCAGTACTCCCCTTACCCGAAGCGATGATAATTTCCACGCTATCTACAAACACAGCTTAAAAATCCTTTCTTTTATTTGGCAAATCTTTGCATGGATTTTTCCAAATGCGGCACCGCATTGAGTAATTTCTGCGTATAAGGGTGCTTTGGAGCGCTTATTACGCTATCCACATCCCCCGTTTCTACGATTTGCCCTTGATTCATTACGATGATTTTATCGCTTATATGCTCCACCACGCCTAAATCATGGCTGATAAAAATATAAGTCAGCCCCATTTCTTTTTGCAAATCCAAGAGCAAATTCAACACTTGCGCTTGAATGGACACGCCTAACGCAGACACAGGCTCATCGCAAATCACCACGCTAGGATGCAAAATGAGTGCCCTAGCAATGCCGATTCGTTGCCTTTGACCGCCTGAAAATTGGTGAGGGTAACGATCGATCCATTCTAATTTCAAGCCCACTTTTTGCATGATCTCTAGCACTTTGGCTTTGATTTCTTTTTTTGAAAAGTGAGAATTTAACAGCAAGGGTTCAGCGATGATCTCGCCCACTTTCCACCGAGGGTTCAGGCTAGAATAAGGGTCTTGGAAAATCATTTGCACCTTTTTGCGGTAATCAAACCAATCTTGTTTGCTAAAATGCAAATGGCGCTTACCATTGAAATAAATCGCCCCGCTATCTTGCCTTTCAATCCCGGCTAAAATTTTTGCTGTCGTGCTTTTCCCGCAACCGCTCTCCCCCACGATGCTTAAAACTTCATTTTGTTCCACTTCAAAGCTGATCCCATTGAGCGCATGGATCACTCTTTTAGGCTTGAACAACCCCCTGTCTATCGCATAGGATTTTTTCAATTCTTTAATTTCTAAGAGCTTCATCGCAACTCCTTTGGAAAACTCAAATAATCTATATTTTCATCCACGGTTTCTAAGCGTTTTTTGCGGTATTCTTTGCCCGGTTTAGGGATTGCGCTTAAAAGAGCTTTGGTATAAGGGTGTCTTGGATCAGCGAAAAGCTCTTTCGCATTCGCTTGCTCCACCACATGCCCTTTATACATCACCACCACTTCATCAGCGATTTGCGCCACCACGCCTAAATCATGGGTGATAAACAAAATAGAAGTGCCTTTTTTTTGTTGCAATTCTTTCATCAATTCTAAAATCTGCGCTTGAATGGTTACATCTAACGCTGTCGTCGGCTCATCAGCGATCAAGATTTCAGGCTCACACACCATAGCCATAGCGATCATCACCCTTTGGCGCTGCCCCCCGCTGAGATTGAAAGGGTATTCGTGGTATTTATCCCCAGCATGGGGAATGCCTACGCGCTCTAACTCATAGACCACCCTTTCTAAGCGTTCTTTTTTATTGAGGTTAGGGTGGTGGATTTTCAACACTTCATTGATTTGAAACCCCACCGTGTAGGAAGGGTTTAGGCTCGTCATAGGCTCTTGAAAGATCATGCCAATTTTCTTGCCTCTGATTTCTTTTTGCATCTGTTTTTCTTTGAGTTGCAACAAATCCTGCCCTAAAAATTGAATGCTCCCCCCTACAATTTTCCCGGGCTTTTCAATCAACCCTAGAATAGAAAGCGAAGTGATGCTTTTCCCGCTCCCGCTCTCCCCTACAATGCAAAGCGTTTGAGACTTTTTCAAGCCAAAACTCACGCCATCTACTGCTTTATTCACGCCCTTATCGGTGAAAAAATAAGTTTTTAAGTCTTTAACTTCTAAAATCATGCAAGCTCCTTTTAAGAGGCCCGTTTAGGATCTAAAGCGTCCATGATGCCATCGCCTACCAGATTAAAACTCATGACCGTTAAAAAAATCATCACCCCAGGGAAAACAAGCATCCAAGGAGCGGTAGCAATATATTGCATGGAGTTCATCAGCATCGCTCCCCATTCAGGTTTGGGAGGTTAGGTTTCAAGACCTAAGAAGCTCAGCGCGTACGCTTCTAAAACCGTGGAAGCAAAACCCATTGTCGTTTGCACGATCAAAGGGATAATGCAATTAGGGAAAATCACCTTACACATCAAACGAAGATGCGAAGAGCCATTGATTTTAGAAGCGATCACGTATTCTTTTTCTTTTTCGCCTAGCACAGAACTGCGCACCAATCGTGCAAATCCAGGAATCCCCACAAACCCAATAGCGAGCATGGCGTTAGTGAGTGAAGGCCCTAACACCGCAACCACAATCACGATCAATAAAATAGAGGGCAAAGCGAACATGATGTCCATGATACGCATGATAATTGCATCCGTTTTCCCCCCAAAATACCCCGCTATTAGCCCTAGTATCGTGCCAAAAAAGACCGCAATCCCCATAGACACAATCCCTATGGTTAAAGAAATCCTGACCCCATAGATCAAGCGGCTCAAAATATCGCGCCCCAAATCATCGGTGCCTAAAAGGTATTTAGCATTCCCCCCATGCTCCCATATAGGCTTTAAAAGGCGATCTTGCGCGTTTTGCACATAAGGATCATGCGGGGCTAAAAGGGGCGCAAAAATCGCGCAAACCACCAATAAAAGCACAATCCATGCGCCAACCACTGCCGCCTTATTTTTTTTGAATTGTTGGATAAACTCTCTAAAAGACTCCATTATGACAACCTTATTCTAGGATCAATAAAAGCGTATAAAATATCCACCAAGAGATTAGCCCCAATATACATCATGGCGATAATCAAAGACATGGACTGGATAATCGGGAAATCGCGTTGGTTGAGCGCATTAACGATCCACTTACCAATCCCAGTCCATGAGAAAACCGTTTCAGTTATCATGCTCCCCCCTAAAAGCCCGGCCAACATCAAGCCTGCGATAGTCGTTACAGGGATTAACGCATTACGCAAAGTGTGCACAAAAATCACCCTAAAGGAGCTGCACCCCTTAGCTTTAGCGGTGCGCACGTAATCTTCTTTAGACACTTCTGCCATGCTCGCGCGAGTCATTCTCGCAATAACAGCGGTAGAAACCGTGGCTAACACAATGCTAGGCAAAATCAAGTGCTTAATCGTATCCACAAACGCCCCATAATCTCCTGCGATCAAGCTGTCTATCAAATAAAGACCTGTGGGACTATCTAAATAATACACATCGCTCAAACGCCCAAAAACAGGCAACCACCCCAATTGCACGCTAAAGATATAAATCAGCATGAGCCCTAGCCAAAACACCGGCATAGAAATCCCGGCTAAAGCGAAAGTCATGCTGGAATAATCAAACACGCTATAGCGTTTGATCGCAGCCAACACGCCAACGCTAATACCCAAAACAAGAGCCATAAACAAAGCGATCAAGGCTAATTCCACCGTAGCCGGGAAGCGTTGCCAAAACTCATGCATCACAGGCTCACCAGTCATGATAGAAGTGCCAAAATTGCCATGCAACACGTTATTGATAAAGAAAAAATACTGCTCTATCAAGGGCTTATTCAAGCCAAACTGCTCCCTTAAAGCGTCAATAGCGGCTTGATTGGTCTTTTCGCCTAAAATCACTAACGCCGGATCTCCTGGCACTAAATGCACCATCATAAACACGATAATGCTCACTCCAAACAGCGTGGGAATCGCCCACAAAATACGCTTAATGATAAAACTCAGCATGCAACCCCTTTCATTTTTCTAAATACACCTTAAAGAAGCGATTCACGCTCACTCCGGTCGTTTTATAGCCTTTGACTTTAGACAAGTGCGGCACCACTGAATAAGGGTAGGCTAAAGGCACATAGGGTGCATCTTTATGGATGATTTCTTGAGCCTTTAAATAAAGGGCTTCCCTCTCTTTTTGATCCGAAACCCGTTTGGCCTTTATGAGCAGATCGGAAAAGGCGTCGCTCTTATAAAAGGAACCATTTTGAGTGGGTATGGCTGAGGCGGCTTGCTTGCTCCATAAGGTGTATAAGAAATTATCCGGATCCGCAATGTCTGCCATCCAGCCTGCAAACGCCATTTCATGCTCGCCCAGACCCGTTCTTTTCAAATAAGCCCCCCACTCATACACTTCAATTTTCACATCAATGCCAATTTTAGCCAGGCTCGCTTGTATGAACACCGCTCCTTTTGGGTTACGAGTGGCAGTGGTAAAAATGGTGGTTTTAAAGCCGTTAGGATACCCCGCTTGCTTCAGTAACTCTTTAGCCTTTTTCAAATCGTATTCATAGGGTTTGATGTTGTAGTTATAACCCCATATGGTGGGCGGGAAGGGATTGACCATTTTTTGAGCAAAGCCTTCATAAATCACCTTAATGTAATCGTCAACATTAATCGCATGATTGATAGCCAAACGCACCAAAGGGTTGTTAAAATACTTTTTTTGCGTGTTCAATGAAAGCCAACTCGCCAACAACCCGGGGCTTTTATCCACCACGACATTAGGAAGTTTTTCTAATTGCTCCACTTCATTAAGGTTAGGTCCGGTCATTAGCATGATTTCACCGGTTCTTAACGCCAAGGCGCGAGTGGAAGAGTTAGGAATGGTGCGCACCACCACCTTATCCAAATACGCTTTAGACTCTCAATAATCCTGGTTTTTGACTAGAATGATTTTCTCATCTTTATTCCACAAAAAGAATTTGAAAGGCTCTGTCCCAATAGGTTTTTTAGCCAACTCGTCTTTTTTATTATTTTGAGCCAAGTAATCAGCGTAATCCTTACTCAAAATGCTCAAAAAGTCCATGCCTAAATTGGCTAAGAACGGAGCTTCTAGCCCATTAAGCGTGAATTTGATCGTGTAATCATCTAAAGCTTCAATGCTCTTAATAATATGAGACATGCCCATGCCTTCCCAATACTTATAGCTTTTAGCCCCCGGACTATAGTATCGTTTAGCCTTATCCATTTGGCGCTCAAACGAAAACAGCACGTCTTTAGCGCTAAACTCCACTTTTTTATTCCAATACTTCGTCTGGTGGAAATAAACCCCTTTGCGTAAATGAAAGGTATATACAAGACCATCTGGGGATATTTCCCAACTTGTCGCTAAGGCGGGTTCAATTTCTGTGGTGCCGTATTTGAATTGCACGAGCGTGTCATAAATATTGCCCGTTGCCACATAGCTTTCGCCATCAGTCACTAAAGCCGGATCCATGCTCGAGCCATCAGCACCTCTAGCAAAAACCAAAACGCCTCCAAAACGCTTTTGCTCTTCAACAGAAACATTTTCTTTAGATGGATTAAGAGCGGCGTTTGGGTTTTCTGAAGCTTTCAAAAAAGACCCAAACAATAAAAGAAAAAAAAACAAACCCTTAACAAAAACATTATTCATAAGCCAGTCTCCACAACAAATTCTATAAAGGATAGAGATCTAAATTATAAATATTTTATAGCGTTTATAGGCGTTTCACAAACACCTAAAGGTTTAATTGACCTTTAAAGGTTACCCTATTCCCCAAAATTTTGACTAACCACAGAAACTTTTTTGCGGTTTCTGTCTTTATGCTCAAACTTCACAACGCCATCTATGAGCGCGTATAAGGTATGGTCTTTCCCCATGCCTACATTATTACCGGGGTGCATTTTAGTGCCTCTTTGGCGCACGATAATATTCCCTGCTCTCACAAATTCTGAGCCAAATTTTTTCACGCCTAAGCGTCTTCCTGCAGAATCCCTGTTATTCTGCGTGCTCCCTTGACCTTTCTTGTGTGCCATTGTTTAATACTCCTTTATGCTACAATTTTAGTGATTCTCACACGAGTGAAATCTCTTCTAAAACCACGCTTGGTTTTGCTGTCTTTTCGGCGGCGTTTTTTGAAAGTGATGACTTTTTTGCCGCGCCCTTCATTGATCACTTCCGCTTCAATTTTAGCCCCATTCACAAAGGGTTTCCCAAAAGAGAGCTTGCCCTCTTTGGATACGGCTAACACTTCCACTAATTCCACTAAAGCCTTAGGCTCTTTATTCATTTTATCCAGTAAAACAATATCGCCTTCAACGACCTTATATTGCTTACCGCCATGCTTGAATATTGCGTATGACATTTCTATTCCTTAAAAATTGAACGCTCTTTTTAAAATAAACGCTTATTATAGTGAGTATTTGCTAAAATTTAACTTTAAATTTAGATTAAATCCGCATTAAAAGAATTTTTTTACTCAAAAACACCCCATTTAACCCGCCATTATTAACCCGCATTGCCCCACTCAAACCACTCACAATTGCTATTAACTTGTTTTGGAATACTTTTAGCTTGTTTGTTAAAAAACCAATAAGGATTTGATCATGCGCGTTACCTTTGGCTCAAAATACAACCAAATGAATAATTATCAAAACGCTTTACAAAATAAAATCAACGACGCTAACACGCAGATCGCTTCAGGGCTAAAAATCCGTTATGGTTATCAAAACAGCGACATTAACAACCAGAATTTAAAATTCCAATACGAAGAAAACACCTTAGATCAAGGCATTGATGTGGCGCAAAACGCTTACACTTCAACGCTCAATACCGACAAAGCCTTGCAAGAATTTTCTAAAACGATGGAGGCATTTAAAACCAAGCTCATCCAATCCGCTAACGATGTGCATTCAGAGACTTCTCGTGCCGCTATCGCTAACGATTTAGAACGCTTGAGAGAGCATATGATGAATGTTGCTAACACCTCCATAGGGGGGGAATTTTTATTTGGGGGCAGTAAGGTGGATAGACCCCCCATTGATAGTAATGGGAAATACCATGGCAATGGCGAAGATTTAAACGCGCTTATTAGCTCTGATAACCTTGTGCCTTATAATATCAGCGGGCAAGATTTGTTTTTAGGCGCAGATAAAGACAAGCACAAACTCATCACCACCAACATTAAATTACTCAATCAAAACAAGCTCCACCCTGATGTGATGGACGCTTTAGAGCATTCTTCATTGCCTGAAGAAGTTTTCATTAAACCTAGCGATACCTTGCGAGAACTCATCGGCGATAACGATAAAGACCCCACTAATGACCCTAAAGAGTTTTTTTATTTGCAAGGCGTTAGTCCTGATGGCTCTAGTTTTAAAGAAAAATTCGCGCTCTCTAAAGCCTATCAAAACCAAGAAAGCGCGACTAAAGTGAGCGATTTGTTGGATAAAATCGGGCATGCTTACGGGAACACTTCGCAAAATAAAGTCGTGGATGTGAGTTTGAACAATTGGGGGCAAATTGAGATTAAAAACCTAACGCCCGGCAGTGAAAATTTGGATTTTCATTTGATTTCTAGCGATGGGGATTTTGACGATTTAGACGCTTTGCGTTCGAGCGGAAAAAGGGTTACTGAATATGTCAAAAGTGCGTTTGTAACGGATAGGAGTTTGAGCCAAGTTAAAGCGGTGCCTAACATGTATAATCCCAAGGTGCTTGAAATCCCTAGCGTGTTTGTAACTAAAGACAATGTTTTAGCCAACAAAAACACTAAATTGAGCGAGATTTTTGGCGATAAGGTGGAAACTTTAAAAATCAACGCCAGCCGCTTGGGCGATACAAGCGCTATTAAAATCCCAAACCTCCCTATTAATTTGGATATTCCCATTCTTTTAGATGTGAAAAATTCTACAATTAAAGATTTGAAAGATGCGATTAAAGAACGCTTTAATAATGAAGTGGATGTGGAAATTGAAACGAACGGGCGTTTGAGGATTATTGACAATTCTTCTAAAGAATCGCCTATTTCTTTGGCTTTAAGCACCCTAGATCAAAAAGGGCTAGAAGTGGTAGGTATCCCTACCAATAACGCGAGCGAATACCAAAAAACCTATTTCAATAAAGAAGGGGCAAAATTAGAAAGCAATGTCGCTCAAACCGCTCAAAATGGTGCGGCTAATGGCTCTACTAAACTGAGTGAGGTCGCTAAGGGGAGTTTAGAAAATAGCGTTTTTAACATGAAATTAAACGATGTGAATGGCTTATTTTTAAAAGCGCAAATAAACTTGGATAATAATGGGGCTTTTTTGAGTTTGCCTAATGGCATTAAAATCCCGCTTTATGACCCCACAAGCACTGATATTCAAGCTTCTAAACCCAATGAAGTCACTTACAGGCAACTTATGGATGCGATGAGTATCGCGCTCAATTACAGCAATACTGACCCAGCCATCTACCAACAAATCAGCGATAACCCTACTTCCAAAGAAAGCAAGGAGCGCTTTATTGAATTGTTAAAACAAGCTAAAGACAACCTTTCTGTCAATTTGAATGAAGAGGGAAAAGTCATTATCCAAGACAACATGCATTCCAACACCAAAATGCAGTTCATGCTTTTTGATAAAGACGCGAATGATTTTTCTCAAAACGCCTTGCACAGCGACAAACCAAGCCTTAAATTAAACGCTAATAACGCTCTCATTATTGACAAGCCCAGCGTGAATTTTTTTGATCAATTAGAAAATACCATCACTTCTGTAAGAAAGGGGATTTATCGCCCGGACGCTTTAGGGGATACTTACTCTAGCGATATGCGTAATTTAGGCATTCAAAACGGCATCACCCTTATAGATCACTTGAGCGATCACATAGAAAAAATGATCGCTAAAAACGGCGCTCATGGTAAGGCGTTTGAAAACATTATCAGGCGTAATGAAGTTTTAAAAACGCAAGTTCAAAGCATTCGTGGGGAAACGACCGGCACGGATATGGCAGAAACTTACAATAAATTTTCCAATCTCACTAACAACTATAACGCCGTTCTGGCTTCCACGAACAAAATCAATAATTTGTCTTTAACGAAATATTTGTAGTCTTTTGGTGGTTTTTAAGCGTTCTAAAAAGAGATATTAAACGCTTTTAAGCTTCTAGAAGCCCCCCCTCCTTTTGCCCTTTATTTCGTGGGCAAATCGCCTACAGGACAAGCGACTACACCCACGCTTGGACGAGTGAATTTTTCTACATTTTCTTGAGCTTTTTTGGGGTCATTCACCCAAGTTTTATAGAACTCAAAAGGGCATTCCGCCACACCCTTATCCCCATCACCACTAGCAAAAACCCCACTATAACCTCTGTGTAAGAGTTTGAAGAGTTGGTTTTGGCTTTGGTCGTATTTCCTCGCATCACGGATTTGTTGCACAGAAAGTTGAGCGTATTGAAGACCATTTTCTTCTTCCCCGCATTCGCCCAAAGTATGTCCGTCAAAACCAATAATGCTAGAATGCCCAAAATAGGAATACACCCCATCAAAGCCGGTCGCATTCGCTACCGCTACATAGCATTGATTAGCCCACGCCATAGCTTTCACGATCGCGATTTGTTGCTCTTTAGCCGGATACATGTAACCTTGACAGCGCACAATGAGTTCTGCCCCACGCATCGCACAATCGCGCCAAATTTCAGGGTAGTTACCATCATCGCAAATAATCAAAGAAACCTTCAAGCCCTTAGGTCCATCAACCACATAAGTTTTATCCCCAGGATACCAGCATTCAATAGGGCACCAAGGCAAGATTTTGCGGTATTTTTGCACGATCTCACCCTTATCATTGACAAGAATCAAAGTATTATAGGGATTCTTTTTAGCTTGCTCGTGTTTTTCCCCAGTTAAAGAGAACACTCCCCAAACCTTGTTTTTCTTACAAGCCTCAGCAAAGATCGCAGTTTCTTCTCCAGGAACGCTTGCGGCTGTGTCAAACATTTCTTGTCTGTCATACATGATCCCATGCGTGCTGTATTCGGGGAAGATAATCAGATCCAATCCGGGCAGACCCTGTTTGACCCCACCAATCACCTTAGCGATATTGCGACAATTTTCCAACACCTGTTCTTTAGTGTGGAGTCTAGGCATCTTATAATTAACTACCGCTACACCCACAGTATCTGGGCTGCTACTAATATCTCCATGTCTCATGTTATGTTCCTTGTTTTTTGATGAGAGTTCCTACAAACCCTCTGCTTGAATTTATAAAATACTTGTGTAAATGGATTTATAATGAATGTGAAAACTTTAATCATTATGATTATTGTGGGCGAGTTTTAACTTTTTTGCTCCATTGGGTAACCTATTATTTTCACTCCCACTAAGCCATATAAAGCATTAATGCAATAGATTTTAGCCGCTCTTTGCAGATCGTGTAATTTTAAAGGGGCATGCTCAACAAGACCTTTTTTTAACAACCCCACAACACCCGTCCCGTTTAACGCGCCCGCGCTAAAATAAGGGGTTAAAAGCCTGTTATGGATTTCTAAAACAAGATTGCTCCTAGCGCCCTCAGTGAGTTCCAAATCCTGGTTATAAAAGATTTCATCAAAAATAACGCCTTTTTTAATGAGCGCTCGAGCGTTTTGATAAAAAGGGGCATAAGTGGTCTTGTGGTATAAAAAATCATTGTGTTTGTCAATGGGGGCTTCACTCAAACGGATTTCTAGGCTTTTTAAAGGCTCTAAGGTTTTGTATTCTTTAATGAGCTTGCCCTTTTTGTTGAGTAAAACCCTTAAAACCCCTTCTTTTTCCAATTCAAAGTCTAAAAGATTGTCATCGTATTTAAAGTTAAAATATCGGGCGCTATGCATTAAGCGTTCTTTATGGGCGTTTTTATTATTGATCTCTAATTTTTGATCCCTTTTGATAATTTTCATCGTCTCTATAATCTCAAATTCTATTTTGGGCATCACAAAAAAGGATTTTAAAAAGCTCTCTTCATATTCCTTTGAGACTTTACTTTGATAAGTTACCCCACTCCCTACCCCCAAATGCAAAAAATCTTCGTGCGCTCTTTTTTCTAAAGTGCGGATAGGCACGCTAAAAAGGGCTTTTTTTTCTTCAACCATGCCTATCGCCCCGCAATACACCCCCCTAGGGCGTTTTTCTAAACTTTCAATGATTTGCATGGTTTTTATTTTAGGGCATCCGGTCACCGATCCGCAAGGGAACAACGCCTTAAAAATCTCAAACAAGCTTGTTTTTAGGGGCAATTGAGCTTCAATCTCGCTTATCATTTGATACACGCTCGGCAAGCTGATGATTTCAAACAATTGATTGACTTTCACGCTATTTTTTAAGGCCAAGCGGCTCAAATCGTTACGCAATAAATCCACAATCATCACATTTTCGCTTCTGTTTTTGTCATCATTTTGCAAAAACAATCGGTTTTTTTCATCTATCAAGGGGTTATTTGAGCGAGCGATCGTGCCTTTCATGGGTTTTGTAATAATCTTAATCGCTGTGTCCAAAAACTCTAATTCAAAAAACAATTCCGGCGAAAAGCTTAAAACGCTCCCAAACTCATTTTCTATCAAAGCCTTAAAAGGCGTGTTTTGGTTGTATACCACTTCCTTAAAAACGCACTTTGGTTTGGCTTTAGTGTCTAAAAATAAATCCATCGTGAGATTCACTTGATAGGTATCGCCGTTTTTGAGACGCTCTTTAACGGCTTTAAACTGCTTGAAATAAGTTTTTTGATCTAAAGAGCTATGGATTTTAGGGTAAAACGCATGCTCTTTTAAAGGCTCTAAAGAATATTTTTTTCTTTCTAAGAATTGTTCAAAATACAAAAAAGGGGTTTGGCTTTGAAAAGTTTCATCTAAAAACGCTAAACGCGCTTCATATAAAAGATACCCCACAAAATACCCATTCCCCCTATTTTGAGAGATGAAATCCAAGGCGTTTTTCAGCTCATTAAGATTAGTAGCGGTGAGTTTTTTAACGCTTTTTTGATATTTAAAATCCCCAAAAATCATTTAATTTTTAGCAACGGCTTCGTATTTGTCTATCAAAAACACTGGGTTATAGCTCATTTTAGACCTTCTCAAACCCTCTAATCCTAGATCTTCTTCTCTGTTAGCGTAAGTCAAATGGCTAAATTCATTCAAAAGCAACTGCTGGTTGATGATCTGATACGCGCCTGCAATATCTGCGCGGGCTTTTTCAATGTGGATGAGCGCGCTCTCTTCGTTTAAAACTTCTCCAAAACTAAACGAGACTATTTCCCCATTAACCCTAACAAGCCCCCCTTTCACATCCAAGCTTTCATAATTTTCTAACACGCTTTGAATGCCCTTATTTTCATTGATTAGCCCTATATCATCGGTTTGGCTTTCTAAAAACCACTCTTGAGAAACTTCTAAAACTTCCTTTCTATTTTGAGGAGAAATTTTTTCATAAACAAAATTCGCATAATTGGTTAAAAACTGGTTTAAGTGGTTTTTTTTCTTATGGTATTTTTTCCCTTTGAGCGCGATCAATTCTTCAATAGAATAAACATAATCGCTCCTGTCTCGGTTGTAAGTGAAATCAAACACCCCTACAAAATTGTCTTTTAAATCGTCTCTTTGCTCTAAAGTCAGGGAGTGGAATCTTAAATTTTTTTCTAATTTCAAAAGCTCTTCCACACATTCAAACGCATTCTTACCGATAGGGTAGAAATAAAAGGGTTTTTGATTTTCATAAGTGGTTTGAATCACCAAACAATCCCTAATCACAGCCACTTGAATGAGCCTTGCGTGCTGCCATAAAAAGCAATTCGTAAAACTCACATCTGATAAAACGATTTTTTGAGTTTGTAAAAACCTTGAAAACAAGTCCTTATGCGCTAGGGTAATTTTTTCAAACATAACAACTCTCTTTTATTTTTTTAACTCTTTCAGGGCGTTTTCTTGAAATTTTCTAGAAATCTTAAAAACCTCTGCATAAAAACCCGTAAGAATTTCTCCATTCAAATGCTTGAAATCCCTTTGGCTGAGTCGTTTTAAAATTTCTTGCTCTCTTTTAGGGCAATAAATGGGGCTTTCTTGTTTGATGAGAGCGATTTTTAAAGCGATTTCTAAGCGTTTGTCTAAAAGATCGCTCAATTCATTATCCAACAAATCAATTTCAGCCCTTAAATTTTCTAAAAGACTATCCAAATTCTTTTGCATCTAATCAAACCCCTTTTAAGCCTTCTTCTTCTAGCCGCCATAAATCTTCTAAAGCCTCTCTTTTTCTTATCACTCTGATTTTGTGATCTTCTAGGGCTAATTCTAAGAGTTTGGGGCGCGAATTGTATTGACTGGCCATGCTAGAGCCATAAGCCCCAACCTTCTCAATCGCTATTTTATCGCCTGGCTCTAATTCTGGCAAATGGGCGTCTTTTAAAAAAGTGTCGCTGCTCTCGCACACAGGTCCTACCACATCGCAAGGCGAAACCTCACGCCCTTTAGAGGGCGTTATGACCCTTATGGCATGCTTAGCATGATACAAACTGGGGCGTAAAAAATCATTCATGCCCGCATCCACAATCACAAAGCGCCTGTTTTGAGCTTTTTTTTCATACAAAACCTGCGTGATCAATTCCCCACTCTCAGCCACGATGGATCGACCCGGCTCACAAATAATCGTCAAATCCAAGCCTTGAAGCGCGTTTAAAATCCCTTGCGCGTAATCATAAAGCTTGATAGTCTCTTCATTTTCATAACTCACGCCAATCCCTCCGCCCACATCAAAAAAACGCAAATCTATCCCTAGCGCGATCAAAGATTTAGCGATTTTAGCCACCTTTTGGCTCGCTTCTATAATCGGCTCTAAATCTAATAGCTGTGATCCGATATGAAAATGCACGCTAACAGGCTCTAAAAACGCACTTTTTTTAGCCCAAAGAAACATCTCTAAAGCTTCTTTTTCTCCCACGCCGAATTTATTTTCTTTCAAACCGGTAGAAATATAGGGGTGCGTTTTAGCGTCAATGTTGGGGTTGATTCGAATGGAAATCCTAGCCTTTATCCCTAAAGATTGGGCGATTGTTTCAATCGTTTTTAATTCCATAAAACTTTCTACATTCAAAAATAAAATGTTGAGTTTTAGGGCTTGCTCTATTTCAAATCCGCTCTTCCCCACCCCGCTAAACACGATCCTATAAGGCTTGATCCCAGCTTTTAAAGCCCTATATATCTCGCCTATGGAAACGCAATCCGCCCCACTCTCTAAATGCGCTAATAAAGAGAGGATACTCAAATTGGAATTCGCCTTTAAAGCGTAGCAAATCAAAGATTTACGCCCCTTAAACGCTTCTTTATAATTCAAAAAAGCCTGTTTGATTTTGTCAAAATCATAGAGGTAAAAAGGGGTTTTGTGAGTTTGAAACAGCTCTTCATAATTAAACATAGAAAAACCTAATCATAAAATTTGAACGAAGCATTATAGCAAAAAAGCTAAAACGCCACTCGCATGCCCACATTCCCGGTTATATTAATATCCTGGTATTGCAAGCCCATCTTAAGCCCCACCCCCGCATTCACATACATCAAACGCCACAAATGCATTTCGCCTCCTGTGATCACGCTCGCAAAAGTGTTGAAAACTTCCCCCTTGCGATACAATAAAGTGTTTTCGCCCACAAAACGCACCGTATTGCCGCCTTTAGATTTAATCAAAAGATCCCTACCCAATCTCGCCGTTACAAAATAATAGGAATTTTGACCAAAATATTTACGGCTCTCCAACCCCATGTTGAGCGTTAAAACCGATTCGTTAGAGGGGTTTGAATGCATAAGAAATTGTTTGTAAGCGGCATCATTCATTTTGCCTTTCATCCCGCTCAAGCCTATAAAATGATAGCTCAAGCCCACTTGAGGTTTTAACACCACGCTTTTTTGTTTGAACATGAAATCATAGCCGTAATTCCCATTCACGCTCGTCGTCCAGGTGTTGTAGTTGTAGCGTTGGTTTAACACAGAGAGCAAGGAGTTAGAAGAATTGATATGACTCGCATTGCCTCCATAAGTTTCATTCGCGCTCAAAGTGAATTCGTTTCTTTTCAAAAAAGCTCTCGCATACATCCCCACATCCACATTATTACCCAAAGAACGCATGATGTTCCCATTAAAGTCGCTATAGCCATAAGCCACATAACCCCCAAGGATCACATTTTTAACCAATCGGTCATAGCCCACATTCAAGCCATAAAGCGTGCCATTGCCCCCAGAAATAAAGCTCGCTCCCCCAATCCCTTGAACCCAAAGGTTATTGGGGTGTTTGTTGGGTTGTGAATATTTGACAAAAACCTCTCCAGGATTAGGATCGCTAAAACGCTTGTTTTTAAGCTCTAACAAGCGCTCTGAAAAATTGGACTCTCCCTCTCTAGCCCTAAAATCAGAGAGTTTGGTTAAACGGCTGGTTTGTTGGGTGTAACTCGCCAATTCTAAAAGGTTGGTAGCGTTATCCCTAAAATTAGGGTTAGAAATCAAGCTCGCGGTGTTTTGAAGATCTTTTGTTGCGTCTAAGATTTCATTCAAAGAGTGGTTTTCTAAATAAATCGGCGCAAAAAGCGGGTTTTCTTTCGTTTCCATCATCAATATTGAAAGCCACTTGATAGCGTTATTCCCCCCTATCGCTTCAATTTGATTGAGCGCGCTTTGCCCTTGAATGCCCGCAATGTAATCCTGTAAGGTGGGGGGGGTAAAGTCCATGATCTTGTTGCCATAAGACATTTTAATCTGATCATAGAGGACAGAAAGGCTTAAAATGTTGTTTTGAGAGGCGTTGTTTGAGTCAGGCAACGCTACGCTTAATAATAACCCCTTATCTTGCAATAAAACCCGTTGACCCAAATAAGTCAATACGCCGTTTTTTTCCTCTATATGGTTTCCGTTGATATTGATTAAGGTATAGAGCTTCAAATACGGTTGCAAGCTATTAGGGTTGATATTGTAATCAATGTAACGGCTGCTTTTCAATAAAGTGTAAGTCGTGTTATTCGCCATGCTGTTATTGACATTCATAAAAGGCGTTTGGGTGGTGTTGAGATTGATGATCCCCTCTGCTTGAATGAGCAGATTTACAGGCGTTTGAGAATTTTCTAAATTAAAATGGATCGTTCCCAAATTATTCAAAACCCCCCCACTTCTAACCCATAAATCCCGGTGCTTAAAGAAGCGTTTGAAGCGATCACTAAATTTTGAAGCACCTCTATTTTTTGCGTGGCGTTGTTGTTAAACGCCCCTTGAATGTTTAAGTTATTCGTTACAAAGCTAGCGTTGTTCTCTAACACCGCTTGGTTGGAAATCGTGAGGTTGTTGGCTTGGAATTGAGCGTTATTGTAAAGATACAGGTTTTTAACGTTTGCAGAACCTTTAATTTTTGAAAAATCAACCACCCCATTAGCGTAAATATTGCCTGAAAAATTGAAATCATTCGCCGTAACCATCAAGCTTTCATCGTTATTGTTCAAGGCGATTGGCGCGTTATTTGACGCATTACTAGAAGAAGCACCATTCGCGTTTTGGGCGTTAAGCGTGCAAGGGTTTGTAGCGTTAGCTGCAGTTGGATCGCTTTGTTGCGTGCAACTAGCGTTGATAAACAGATCGCCTTGAAACACAGAAATATTGTTATTACCGGCATTAATCTTAAAGCCGTTGCTGGCATCAAGCGTGGTGATATTAATGTTAGAAACTTGATTAGACAATAAATTGAGCGTTCCAGCGTGGTTAGTGAATGAAATATGATTGTTTCCGGCAAAAATGAGCGAATTTCCTGCGTTAAAAGAGAGCGTGCCTCCATTAGCGTTAGAGAAAGTGGAATTTTGCACAAAAACATTGCCTTGCGCGTTGAAACTAAAATCCCCTTTTTGCCACACTTGACTCAAACCATAGGGAGCGAAAAGCCCCTTTTTACCAAGATTAGGGATCAAATCCCCCAAACCTTGTTCATAAATATGCCCTAAGCCTTTAGCCGCTAGGACTTTGTCTAAAACGCTTTTAATCTGCTGGTTTTGCAGCAAGCTTTCTAAAGAATTGAGCGTGTCTTGGTCTAAAAATTCGCCAATCATTTGTTTGCCTAAAGCCACTACATCGTTTTTTAAAGCGTTGCTCGGTTTGACAATATCTTGCAACATTACGCTTATGACTTGCCCTATATCGTTAGCGGAAATAAAGCCGGTGATCTGATTGAACAACCCTTTTTTACTCAATAAATCATTGATTGACATGCTGCCTATCAGCTTTTCAGGGTTTTGCAAATCAATGCCCCCCAACCCAGCTAATCCCCCCACTAGCCCGGTCCAAAAGCCTAATTTTTGTCTGATTAAATCCTTAATCGCTGCATTCAAACCGCTATCGTTCATCAGGTTATCAAAGTTATTCTGCCCTAAAAGCTGGCTTAGGGTTTGATTTTTTTGTTCAGGCGTTAAATACCCCCCAATCACACTACCACTCCCTAGCGTATTTACTATCAAATTCCCTAATCCCCCGGCTTTATTAATGGATTGCATTGCCACTTCGCCTAAAATATTAGCGAGCCCGGCTTGATTGAAAACCTTATTAATACCCTCTTGGCCTAGCATGCTAAAAATCCCATCGGTTTGCGAGCTTACGATATTAGCCTGATTGAGAATGAGCGAAGTTTGGCTGTTAAAAGTTACGCTAGCACTCCCCCCAGTCCCCCATGCGTTCCCACTCCCTAAAGTGCCGGTAAGATAAATTTCTTTAGCGTTAAAAGTCGTGTCAATATAGCCCAAATCAGCCGAGCTAGACTCTAAAAGCTGCCCTAAATAAGTGCCTCTAAATTTTTGGCACACAATATCAGTATAATCGCAAGGCTTTTGATAGCCCAAGCCCCCAAAAACCACCGCGCTATTGGTGTCTGTTTGCCCTATTTTAGTCGCTCCTATAATCAAAGCGCCGTTATTGAAATTTTGCACGACTGAATTGTTTGCGTTATCAATCAACTCGTTAATGTTTTTCCAATCGCTAGGCGTGATGAGTTTGGTAAGCTGGTTTAGAGCATCGCCTTTTAAATCGCTCAAACTTGAAAGCGAAAAATCATTCCCTAATATCTTTTTGATTTCAGGGTAGAGTTTGAGCGCCATTTGCCCTAACGCTTTGATATTATTGAAATTATAGCCCTTGTTATAGATGTGCAACGCGCTAATAGGGTTGCCTTGCGCGTTATAAGTTTGCGAAATGACAGAAGATTCAGAGGTTAGATTGTTATTTTTCGTAGTGTTGTTACTGCCGTTAGCTTGATAGGATTGATTGGGGTTGTAATAGCCTTTTACGCTACTCGTGAGGTAAAACACGCCTTGTGCATCATCGCTATAAGAATACACGCCATTAGCGTTGTTATAAACTTTTTGGTAGTTAAAGATTTCAGAGCCAATGTTATAGAGCGTGTTTTTAATGCCAGGGATTTGAGAGAGCGTAACGCTTAATTGGTTGTCTTTAAAACTCTCGGTGATTTTTAGGGCGTTATTGAGAGGGTTAGTGAAACTATAAGTTTGGTTTTTAGCGTCATAAATCCCATCATTGATGCGTATGCCAAAGAAGCTGATGCGCTCATACCAATTATCATTCATGTTCGCTTGAATGATGTTATACACACGATTTTTATTACCGTTCAGATCGCTTAGTAAATCAATGTTAGCGATATTCAAGCTCCCTTGATCGCTAAAAACAAGCTGGCTGTTTTTTAAATTCAGCACGCTGCTGTTGTTAGGGTTTAAGAGGTTGCCTCCCAAACTCAAGGGCGCTTTAATATTAAGGGCTTGATGGAAAGTGATGGGGCTTTGAGAAAAAGCGTTATCATAGAAATTAAACGCCGTGTTAGAGGTGATAGCGCTAGAGCCTTGAAAATCTAAAGAAGAATGATTGCTTAAATTAAACTGCCCTCCTAAAGAGCTCGCTCCCTTAAACACGATAGAGGAATTGTTCAAACTCGTAGTAATATTCGCTGAATTGAAATTGGTTGTCCCATTAAAATTGATATGAGCGTTATTACTCGCAATCAAGCTCGCATAATCGTTGATCGTGGCGTTATTGGAAACATTAATCGTGCTTTGGTTGAGGTTGAGCGAGCTGGTGTCGTTCACATTCAAATCGCCAGAAAGTTCTAAGATTGAATGGTTGCTCGCATTGATAGAGGCGTTTTGAGAAAGATTGATCGCATTGGCTTTAATACTGCTTGTCCCCACTGAAACGCTTAAATTGGAATTGTCAAACAACACGCTTTTAGCTTGCATTTGATACAAACCAGAGCTTAAATTCGTGCTGTTGGTGAAACTGATCGCATTAGTGGCATTGAATTGAAAAACGGATTGCGTTGTCCCCACATAGCCCCTAAAAGAGCTGTTAGAAAAATCCAGATTCAAAGCGTTGAAACTGAAATTAGGGTTGCCTTTATTTTGCGCGGTATCGTCTATAAAATAGGAGTTTTGAGCCTGAATGTTCGCGCTGTTAGAGATAAAATTCATAGAAGAGCTTTGCGTCCCAGCGGCGCGGTTATACAAAGTCGCGTTCGTTAAAAGAATGCCTTGAAGCCCGTTAAAATTAAGGCTCGCGCCCCCACCGCTAGAAATGCGGTTCCCGCTTTCAATGCTACCGGTGATGTAAATCTTTTGCGCTTCATAATGCCCTGTAATAAAGCCTATGCATTGCAAATTCCAGCAATGCCCGCTCGCATCATTACTCCCTGCTCCCTTATTGTCCCCAAAGCGAATGATCACATTAGATTGCGGCGCATCGCTCGCATCCGTCCATATATTTTTAGCCCCAAAAACGATTGCGCTGTTTTGCCCGGTGAACGTTTGAGAAAATTCCGCTTTAGTGAATAAAGTTTTCCCGCTCGCATAAAAATCAATGCTGTTGTCGTAATAGTAAATGGTGTTGTTTGGATTCCCTAAATTATTGTTATAGCTATTAGGCATGTAGGTCATAAAACCGAGAGCGTTTTGATAATACAAACGATCCGATTTTTCCATATTCACATAATCAAACACCATGCCAACGCCCAAACGCCGGATAGAAATGCTGTTGGGTGAAAAAACCTCTTGAAAATTATAAGTTTGGTTGTTGAAAGAATACACCACATCATAAATACCATTACCCGCGCTAGAGACGAGCTTTTCACTGCTAGCCCCATGCCCTTGGTAGTTGATGAGCTGCCATAGATTTTTACTGAAAGCGTTGTTGTATTCAATTTCTTTAGAAGAGCTTACAAGGGTGATAGGGTTGCCATTTGTGATAGCCTGATCAATATTGATAACCGAATGAGCGCTAAAAACAATTGTCCCATCGCCAAAAGACAAAGGGGCGTTCAGGTTTTTTAAAGTGATATTATTGAGAGTAACTTTCCCTTTCACGCTCGTGTTCGTGGGGCTATTAAACACCACATTATCAAAGGTTGCATTCCCTGAAATATTAACAGAGCCGGTATTATTAAAATTAGCGTTATTTTGAGAGCCATTAGTAGAGTTCCCAAAAACAGCGTTCCCGGCGATTTGCAAATTTGAATTAGCGTTAGTGAAATCCCCCACAAACGAAGTGGTTGCGTTAGAGTTATTGAAATTAAAAGAAGCGCTATTGTTAAAGTTGGCGTTATTGAACGAAGCGTTTTTTGCGCTAATCTCAAACGAACCGCTATTAAACTGGTTGTTATTTGAAAAATTCAAGCTATCGCCGCTGAATTGGTAATTCCCTCCATTAAAGTTGGTGTTTTCAAAAACCGCTTGCCCTGCATTGAAAATGAATTTCCCGTCTTTGGCTTGGTTAGTGAAAGTTGCGCCATACACTGAAAGTTTGCCGTTAGCGTTTAGACCATTCAAATTCTGCGAACTATCCATGTTTTGCGTGGAAAAAGTCATAGAGCTTGAATGGATTCCGGCGTTATGTTGCGTGATAGTAGCGTTAGCGATATTGATACTATCTACCCCATTAAAGACCAGATTGGCTGCCCCACCCGTGCCTATACGATTGCCAGAACGCAGATTCGCTGTGATATACACATGATAAGCGCTATAAGTGCCGTTAGTCGTGCCTGTGCATTGGTAATAGAGCCAAGGTCCGCAATGCCCATTAAGAGCGCTCCCTGAAGTGTCCCCAAAAGACACCGTGCCGCTAGAAGAAACGCTATTTCCAGTCCATGTTGAGTTATACCCGATCACCAGATTACTACCACTCGCGCTAAAGGTCTGTTTAAACGAGTTAGTGTAGCTCCCCCATATTTGAACGCTCGGCAAGTAATAAGTCCCGCTCTCTGTAAAATTTTGTGATTTGGGGATGTAATGTTTATGATCATACCAAAGCATGTCAGCATTAATATAATTTGAAGCGGATAAGTCAAATTTGGAGCCGCTAATGACAGGGGGTGGCATGTAAGTCCCGCTCTCTAAAGCCTGGATAATAATGGAATTATGGCTAAAAGTTTCTTGCAGTTTGTAGATAGTATCCCCTATTTTATAGCCAACTTGATAGACTTGCGTAGAGTTTGTAGAGGATTTAGAGGGCGAAGAGTCAGCGGGTTTAGAGGTTGTAGCGTTTTCATTCAAAAGCTGCCCGGTAACCCCATTGTAAGTGATCATATCCCACAAACCTTGAGCGAAACTTTGCGGCAATGAAGAGCTTTCGCTCGTTTTTAGGGCGTTTGTCAAGCCATTAAGCGCATGAGTTAAAAGATTGTTATAAGTGATCCCACCGCTAGAATTTAAAATCGTTACGCTCTTCTCACTCCCTAAACTTGTAAGATTGAAAGTCGTCCCTTGAGCGAGAGTGATTTTAGAACTCCCAAAATCAAGAGTTGAGCCATTGTTCAAATCATTTTTACCGCTTAAAGTAACGCCACCACTAATGGTCATGTTGTTTGCATCAACAGAAGTGTTGAATGTCGTGTTGTTAAAACTCGCGCTCTCATTAATGGTGATTTTACCGGTATTGTTGAAAGTGGCGTTATTAAAGGAAGCGTTTTGGATTGTTAGTTGGTGGTTTGAATTGTTAAAGGCTTGCTGGAAATTCACAAAGCCCTTAAGAGTAATAGCGTTACCACTAAAAGAGCTGTTTTGAATTTGGGGGTGCTGAGCGCTGTTAGTTTGATTGGTTTGGTTATTAAAAGTAAAAGTCCCCCCATTAAAGGAGCTGTTTTGGAAAGTAGCTTGATTGTCAAAAGTATAGGAAGCGTTACTAAAATTCGCGCCATTAAAAGAGCTTGTGCCTTTAAAAGTGAAGCTACCGCTATTAAAGGCGGTGTTATTGGTAGCGCTAAACTCTTTATTGAAAGTGAATGCCCCCCCATTCCATTTCGCCCCGCTAAAAGTGGCGTTCTCTTCAAAAGTGAAACTGCCTTTTGCATTGCTAAACGCCGTATTCGTAGCGTTAGTCGTCCCTTTAAAAGAATAGCTAGGTACCAGAAGTGGAGCAATTAGCCCCTATCCCAACGCTAGCTAAAGAACTGCAAGTATCCCCACTTAAAGAAACCGAATTAATGGTAATGGTGCTGTTAGCATTGCCTATATTCACTTGCGAAGTTTTAAACGCGCTGATATTGGAATTGATAGTAACCTTATTAGCATTCAAGTTTAAAGTGGCTGTGCCGGTGTGCGTGCCAGCTCCAGATCCCACACGATTGCCCACTTCTAAAGTGCCGTTTAAATTGATTGCGCCAACATTAAAGCTTACATCATCTTTGCCTTGATTATAACCTTGATACGAAGTGAAACTATTAGAACCGCTTAAATCTAAAACAACGCTATTGCCTAGATTGATCGTGAGATTGCCCCCAACATAATTGGTAAAACCGCTTAAACTATAAGTCCCCGTTTCATTCCCACTACCCACCGAAATAGCTTGATAGTTTTGAGAAGACAGATAGTTAGCGGCGTTTCCAGCATCATAGCCTTTATGATTTGCCCCCCATACATTCCTTAAACACCCTGCAAATTCCCACCATGCGCAATACTGACTGCCCTTAACCCAATGCACATACTCACCCCCCACTTTCGGGTTTAACAAATCCCACAAATTATTATTCGCATACACCCCACTAGCAAACCCACTGATGAGTAAAGGCATAAGCCATAAAGGACGCTTTAAGATTGTTTTTTGATGCGATCGTTTTATACTTTTTGGTTTCTTTTTAAACTTTTTCATTAAATGCTACTTTCTCATTTCCTAGATAGTAACCAAAAACTCCATCATTTGATTAAATCAAAGGGACTAAAGCACATTTTTTCCAAACAAACGCCAAAAAAACAAAGCGCACACCAGCACAAACAATTCCTTAAACAGCCATTCGCTTTGAGCGTGCGAGCGGGCAAATTCAGCGCTTTGAAGCGCGGCTTCGCCTATTTTTTGAGCGTTTAAAATATAAGGCGTGTAATAAAAAACAAAGAGCAAACACAACGCCCCTATCGCCACGCCAAGGATCAAATACACTAACGATCTTTTATAATAAATAAACGAAATGATTTCATAAAGTAACACCACAAAACCGATCGCACCTAAAAGATAATTGAAACGCACAAAGATTTGCGCCATGAGTTTCCCGCTCTCAAAGGGAGTTAGATTCAATTCGGGTAAAATGCTTGAAGCTTTGAAAACAATGGGTGCAACTATCGCTCCTAGAATGATCAAAGAGCCGCCCAAAATACCTAAAAGAAGCAAATACACCCCTAAACCAAATTTTTTCATCTTCCACCTTTTTTAAGATTTTTGCAACAAATGGTTGCAATCCTTAAACTGCCACACTTGAACTAATGGCATAAAAAATTCTAAAAGGGCTTGAATGTCAGTGATCCTGTCTTTTAACCCGATAAACACTTCAATCTTCACGCCTTTTTCTAATAAAAGTCTAATTATAGAATCACTATACTTGTAATCCAATAAAAATTCCAATTCTTCTAAAGAACCCATTTTTTTAAAACGCTCCAATTGAGCGCTCAATCCCACTTCCTGATAAAAGTTGTCCATGTAGCTTTGCGGATCTTTTTGAAACGAAGAAAGTTGTAAGCGTTTGAACGCCAAACTCTTATGCGCTAACATGCAAGGCGAAAACAATAACAAAGAATTGATGCGCCGCTGTTGTAAGACTTCACTATAAGCGTATTCTATCGCCTTAATCGCCCCCATAGAAAAGCCTGAGATATCATAAGCCCCTTTTAAAAGCCACTCTTCAAACAAAACGCTTTCATTAACGAACCCAAAACCACTAAAAAAACGCATTTTCACCCATTCAACAAATCATAGAAGTTTGCATGCTCTAAACATTCTTGCTCCAATAATAGAACGCTCAATCGCTTGCAAGCTGCAATTTGTGGCTTTAAAAACTCCAGTTGCTCTTCATAAAGAACGCTTAAAGACTCTTTTGTAGGGGTTAAAAGAAGCTCGCTAGCCATAAATTCATTCAAAAATTTCGCTTTTTGCAAGTCCTGTTTAGACAGACTATAACGCTCTTTATAGAGCAACTCTAAAATAATCGTCCCACTCAAATACACTTTAATGTAATTTTTAATCTCGCTCTCGCTATGGATTTTATTTTCATTAAAAGCGATAAATTCCCCTAATATTGGCGCTTTATCAAATTCAATTTCTAGCCAATACGCGCTCAAGGCTTTCGCGCTTTGATAGAGAGCGACTAATTCCTTTTGGTTTTCGTCTAGGGTTTGGGGCTTTTTCTTGCCGTAAGCGATCTTGTCTTTCACTTCTAAAATGTCGCTCTCAGTGATTTCGGTTCGTTGGTGTTTTAGGGCGTTTAGAGCGCTTTCATTGATCAAAGTCGCTAACATCGCCCCGCTAAAACCCACGCAAATTTTAGCGATCTTAAGATAATTGAGTGCATGCTTTTTGTTTTCTAACAGCTTTTCTAAAATGCTCTGCCTTTCTAGTAAATCCGGTAAAGAAATGAAAATGCGCCGATCAAAACGCTTGCTCCTTAATAGCGCTTCATCCATCACTTCCATTTGGTTAGTCGCTCCTATCACCACCACCTCATCGTTTTGCAAAAACCCATCCATTTCGGTTAAAAGCTGGTTGAGCGTGGTCTCTCTCTCATCGCTCCTATGCCCTCCCCTAGCCTTACCCAAAGCGTCAATTTCATCAATAAAAATAATAGAGGGGGCATGCCTTTTAGCATGCATGAAAAGTTCATGCACTTTTTTAGCCCCAGCCCCCACATAAATTTGAGAAAACGCGCTCCCGCTTTCGTAAAAAAACGGCACTCTAGCTTCACTCGCTAAGGCTTTAGCGATCATGGTTTTCCCCACTCCAGGAGGCCCGATTAAAAGCACGCCTTTAGGGAGAAAAATCCCTAAATCCTGGTATTTTTTAGGGTTTTTTAAATAATCTATCACTTCTAATAGTTCTTCTTTGACTTCATCCACCCCTGCAATGTCTTCAAAACGCACCCCTAGTGCATCGTATCGTTGGAATGCATTTTCTAATTCGTTTTTAGTCGCGCTTTCTAAACTCATTTTAGTGTCCAATCGTTTGGGCAAACGCCAAAAGATCCCAAAAAGCATGCTAGAGATGAAAAAAAGCAACGCTAAATTCATTTTAGAACCCTTGCTTAAATTTTCTCGTCTTTCTATGGGCATGCTTTCTGGGATTTTATAGGCTCTTAAAAAGGCTTCTTTGTTGGTTTTATAAAGACCTTTGTTGGCATAAAAATAATTTTCATCTTCAATTAAAGTTTGTTTGGGGTGGGATTGGATCACATAAAAAAAGTCCTTACCCGATATGAGCCTAGAAACATCGCTTAAAATTAAAAAAAGAAGCAAGCAAAAAGTAAGGATCAAAAACCCTAACGCCAAAACAAGCGAGCGGTTTTTGATGCGTTTAAAGGGAGCGGTGAGGTTTTCTAAAAATTTAGAAAACGGCATGATTTTCCCTCTCCTTAATTTCATACTCTTTGATTTCTAAAAAACTGGTACTTAAAGGCTTATCGCTTTTGATTTTAATGGGGTTAAAGAATTGATCTAAGGCTTTAAATTCGCCATCTTTTTGCGCTTCCACTAAGGCTTTTAGAGGCGTGTTGAGTTTGAGTTGCAATTGCCTGAACGCCTTATTTTTATGCAAAATCAAATCTTTAATCGCATTCAAACGCTTTTTAGAATCTTCCAAACTCACGCTATCAGTCATCAAGCTAGAGGGGGTGTCTTTTCGTTTGCTGTAAATAAAAGGGTGGATGTGCGTTAAAGGCAAGCCCTCTAAATTTTTAAACGCCTTTTCAAAAACGCTTTCGCTCTCGCCCGGATGCCCCACAATAAAATCCGTGCCGATTGCAAAATTCTTAGAAGCGATTACCTCTAATAATTCCCTATCGCTTTTAGTGCGGTTTCTTCGATTCATTCTCTCTAACATGAAATCATGGCTGTGCTGTAAAGCGATATGCAAATGTTTTTCTAAAAAATCCTCTTCTAAAAGCTCTAAAAATTCATCGTTAATTTGATTAGGTTCTAAGCTCCCAATCCTTATGCGTTTTAATCCAGCGATCTGGCTTAATTTTTTAATCAATCGCGCGATATTGCTTCCTCTATCTTTCCCATAGCTCCCCACATTGGTGCCGGTTAAAACCACTTCTTGAACCCCTTTAGAGCATAAAAGTACCACTTGCTCTAAAATCTTCCTCTCTTCAAAACTCCTAGCCCTCCCTCTCACGCTTGGGATAATGCAATAATTGCAATCAAAATCACAGCCTTCTTGGATCTTAATAAACGCCCTAGTTTTTCCCACAAACTCGCTCACCATCGTGGTGTCTAAGTGCTTGTTTTCTAAATTATCATCTATAAAAAAACGCTTTTTTTCTTGTAAAAGCGCATTAATCTTTTCTTTATTGTCATGCCCAAAAACGCCCTTTAAAAACCCTTTTTCAAAAAGTTCTTTGCCTTGGGTTTTCACCCCACAGCCGGTAAATAGCACTTCTTTATTTAATCGCGCCATTTTTTTAGCGTAACTCCTTACTGCACTATCAGCCCCATTGGTCACGGTGCAAGAATTGATCACAATAATGTCGGCTTCTTGTTCTTCTAAGGTCGCGCTAAAATCCTTCAAATTCTCGCCCATCACTTGCGTGTCAAAAAGATTCGTCCTACACCCAAAAGTTTTGAAATAGACTTTTTTCATTTTTGTTCCCTTTTATTCCCAAAACCATCGCCTAGAGCATCAGCATCCACTTTAAGCAGCTTGCTAGTGGTATAAGCGATATGGATATTTTCTTCTTTCAAAAAAGCTTCAACGATTTCAGCCACAATCTTGCTCCTTAAAGACATGGTCGCATACGAATTGGTTTGATACCACACCGAGATTTTTATCCCGTTACTTTCAGGCATCAAAAAGCATCGAGGCTTCACGCTCAAACTCCTTAAAGAATACCGGTCGCGCATTTTATTGAGCTGTTTATAGGTAATATCCGTGTATTCTTTAGACAATTCTGTAGCGATATTGAGCGCAATTTTAGAAGCTTTTTTAAAATCAGAATCAAATGTAACGCAAAAATCCACCCCATCCCAAACCGTTTTCATCCCAAAATGGCTGTAATTAGCGAACATGGTGGTGAAAATATAATTATTAGGCACAAAAATAATCCGACCCGCTCTCCTGTTGTTCGTGTAAGTGGTAAAGGTTACATCTTCTAAAATCGTGATGTGCAACATAGAAATATCTAGCACATCGCCAATAAAAATATCCGTCCCCTTAGCGATACGCACCCTATCGCCCACATGCACGCTCCCCCCAATCAAAATAATAAACCACCCAAGCAAGCTCATGAACAAATCTTTCATCGCAATCGCTAAACCCGCGCTCGCAAAGCCTAAAACCGTGACCAAGTAAGTAACGTTTTCTAAATAAGAAAAAAGAAAAATTAAAATGATCACGCTCACATTCACGAAGTTAATGGCTTTATTCACGGTATAGACGCGCTCATTATTTTCAATGTATTTACTGGAAATGATTTTTAAAATCCACGCAAACACCACGCTCAAAAGCGCCGCTAAAAACACATAAACCAATTTAAAAAGCTGGTTTTTAACTTGAGATTTGACAATGCTTATAGCCTCATCGCTGTCTTTTTGGAAAATCCCGATCGTGGTTTTTAAAATGTTTTGAGCCCCTTGCAATTCTAAGCGTTTGGCTTGAGTTTGATAAATCTCATCGCTTAGTTTCGCGCTTTTATCCAAAGCATGCCACTGATTTAAAAGCTGGTGCTTTTGATCTAAAAGCTTTAAAACTTCTTCTAAAGCAGTCTGATTGCTTTTGAGACTTTCATGCTTTAAACGCATGCTTTTAATGAAAGAAATGCCATCAATGATCGCAATAGGGTTAGCGATATTAGGGATATTGGGGATATTGGGGCGCTCTATCAAGTCCTTAAAAGGATTGACCCCATAGCTTTCAAACATTTTTTGCTGGGACTCTAAAGCCTTTAAGGTATGCTCTAAGGTGCTAATCTTTAATAAATCCTTGCTTTTTTTATTTTTTAAGCGCCTTAATTCCTGCCTCACGCTCTCTTTTTCGGTATAAATTTGATTGTAGATCTTGTAGTTTTCAAATTTTTTCAACCACACGTTATCGTCTTTGGCGAGTTTTTTATCCACCAAAGCCATTTGTTTTTGTATAGATGATAATTCTTGGCTCTTATCTTCTGCTTGCAAAAACAAAAAACAAAAGAATAATAATACCCTTAATGCCATTTTTCTAACACCTTTAAAATCGTTTCTTTAGGGATATGAGAGGCAACCTCAAACGCTCCAATGCCTTTAGGCAAAATGAATTTTAGGGTTTGGTTCTCGCTTTTTTTGTCTAAAAACAAGCGTTCATAAAATTTTTGAAGATCAAGGATTTGGTAATTGAATATCAGATCAAATTTTTTCAATAAATTTTCTATGCGTTCGCATTCTTTTAGAGTGAGCATGCCTAAAGAAAGGGCTAAATCATTAGCCATACGCATGCCAATAGCGATCGCTTCGCCATGCAAAAATCGCTCATAATCAGTCTCGTTTTCTATCGCATGCCCAAAGGTATGCCCGTAGTTCAACCCAGCCCTGATGTTTCGCTCTTTTTCATCTTGAACAACGACTTGAGCTTTGATATTGACGCTTTGAAAGATTACTTCTTCTAAACAATCTTTTAAATCCTTTGTTTCTAATATTCCCACTAAATTTTTATCAAAACATACCGCCATTTTAATGATTTCAGCAACCCCTGCTTGAAATTCCCTTTTTTCAAGGGTTTTTAAAAAAACTAGATCCATATAAACCGCTTTAGGCTGGTGGAACGATCCGATCAAGTTCTTGCCATAAGGCGTGTTGATCCCTGTTTTCCCCCCCACGCTCGCATCCACTTGAGCGAGTAAAGTCGTAGGGATATTAATAAAATCAATCCCCCTGAAATAAATACTGCTCGCAAACCCCACCATATCGCTTATCACTCCCCCACCAAGGGCTATCATTAAAGAATGGCGGTTTAATTGCATTTCAAAGGCGTTGTTTAAAATGCGCTCTAATGAATGAAAATTCTTGTATTTTTCTCCGGACTCTATCACGCACACTCTGACTTCTAAGGCTTTCAAGCGCTTTAATAAATACGATAAATGCAACCCAGCCACGATGCTATCGCTAATGATGAGGGCTTTTTGTTTCAATTCAATTTTGGGCAGTTCCCCCAAAAACACTTTATAGCTTTTTTCTTTTAAAGGGATTACAATTTCTTGCATTCTTTCACTCCGCTACAGGGATAAAAATTTGAGGGTTATCATCGTTTAAAAACGCTAATTTTTCCACTTTAGTGGATAAAAACCACCAAAAGCGCGTGTGCGTGATGCACTCTTCAAAAGGCATGAAATGCAAAATGGGATTTCTTAAAGAATTGAGATACATGATAGGATTTCTAATATCGGTTTGAAAAATCTCAATCTTGCGGTTGAATGCGTTGGCTAAATTTTCATAATGATTGACAATCTCGTTTTTATAGCGCTTGTTAGGGTCAAAATCATAGAGCAACAAGCCCAAATCCATTTGCATAGACACATCAAAGATCACTGAAGACATGTCCTCATTAATATCCAAGCTTTCATTCAACACCACCACGCTTTGAGAGGTTTTAGACAGTACGAAGTGTTGGTTTTATAAACCGGGGTGGCTGTTTTATACAAGGCTTTTCGGTGTTTTTTAGATAAAAAAAGCTCTCTGCCTACCACGATTAGTACCCATTTTTTTTGGTGGTCTTCATGGAGTTTTTGGATAAAACTTTTCCCATAAAAATCAAAATTCACTTCAATGCTTTCGGTTTCTAGCGATAAAAATTTATGGTAAAACTTAGGGCTAGTGGGGTGTAAAACCTGAATGTAGAGCTTGTAGCTCTTTAAATGTTTGTGCAAAAACAAGTCTTGATACACATCGCGCATCATCGCTTTTCTGTTCTGCAAACGCATATCAATGTATAAATAAATGCTCTTACCAAAGGGGGCTGGAAACTGCCCCACATTGCTTTTGACTTGATGATACACCGCGTTTAAAATTTCTGGATTGCCTGCCACTAAGAGAATGTCTCGTGGCTGGATAACCAAAGACTTAGTGGAGAGCAACAAAACATCGTTGCGATAAAGCCCTACAATCCTGTATTCTTTTTGCCTGATAGAGCCAATGTGTCTGTAAGCAAAAATGCTCCCAAAAGGCACATCAATCTCCATGATCTCGCCCTTGCCTAACCCAAACTCTCTAGGGGTGCTAGGGATATTGGGCAAACGAGAAATGAATTTATTGGCTAAAACTTCAAATTCATCAATCAAAATAAGCTTTTCATCTTTATTTTCTTCATTGTTTTCTAAAGTTTTTTCACCATCTCTTTTCATGCTCAAAACCACGCGCATGCGTTTGAAATGGGTTTGAATGATTTTATGAATAATGCGCTGTTCTTTAAAATCTTGTATGATTAAAAACGCATCGCTCACCTCATCGTTTAACACTTGCAAAAGCCTGAAACTGGAAGTCGCATCAAAACAATAAAAAGCGAAAGTGCTCGGGTAGTTTTTAGGGATAAGGCTCTCATTTTTGACAACCACTATATAAAAATTATGATTAGAATAATGCCTTAGCACCAAGTCTAAAAAATTTTTTGCTACAATGCCATCTAAAATAAGGGCGATTTTTTTCAATTCCAAACTTCCTAAAAAATGATTACGCCATTATATCCAAGATTAAGGCTTAAACGATGGATTTTCAACTCCAAGCGACTGACAATAACGCGCGAGCTGGTCTTTTGAATTTAGCTCATTCTCAAGTAGAGACACCTGTTTTTATGCCCGTAGGCACGCAAGGCTGTATCAAATCTTTAGACGCTATGGATATGCAAGAAATTTTAGGCGCTAAACTCATTTTAGCCAACACCTATCACATGTATTTAAGGCCGGGCGAGAAAGCGGTTGAACAATTAGGGGGCTTGCATCGTTTCGCTCAATTTCAGGGGAGTTTTTTAACCGATAGCGGAGGGTTTCAAGCCTTTAGCTTGAGCGATAACGTCAAATTGCAAGAAGACGGGATCGTTTTTAAATCCCATATTGATGGGAGCAAACATTTATTCACGCCCGCTAAAGTTTTGGATATTCAATATTCTTTAAATAGCGATATTATGATGGTTTTAGACGATTTGGTGGGCTTGCCCGCTCCGCTAAAGCGCCTTGAAGAATCCATTAAAAGAAGCGCTAAATGGGCGAATCTTAGCCTAGAATACCACAAAGAAAAAAACCGCCCCAACAACAACCTTTTTGCCATTATTCAGGGCGGCACGCATTTGAAAATGCGCAGTCTTAGCGTGGAATTAACGCATAAAGGTTTTGATGGCTATGCTATAGGCGGTTTAGCGGTGGGGGAAAGTGTAGATGAAATGCTAGAAACGATCGCGCACACCGCCCCCTTGCTCCCTAAAGACAAGCCTCGCTACTTAATGGGCGTAGGCACGCCTGAAAACATTTTAGACGCTATCAGTTTAGGGGTGGACATGTTTGATTGCGTGATGCCCACCAGAAACGCCAGAAACGCCACCCTTTTCACGCATTTTGGCAAGATTTCTATCAAAAACGCGCCCTATAAATTAGATGATACCCCTATTGAAGAAAATTGCGCTTGTTATGCTTGCAAACGCTACTCTAAAGCCTATTTGCACCATCTCTTTAGGGCTAAAGAACTCACTTACGCTCGTTTGGCTAGCTTGCACAATCTGCATTTTTATTTAGAGCTGGTTAAAAACGCCAGAAAAGCCATTTTAGAAAAGCGGTTTTTGAGTTTTAAAAAAGAGTTTTTAAAAAAATACCACTCTTGTTCGCATTGAGTGGTAATAACTAAAACTTTTTAACTTTTTTAAAAAATAGGATTTTTAACTTTATTTTTATAGTAAAACTCATTTTGTTAAGGGGATAGGGGGGTGTTTTGAAATAACTCTCCCCCTTAACCCCCAACTAAATCCCCCTAACCCAAGAAGACCGCCTTAAGAAATTATCGCTTGATTAAAATCAAGCTCTTTACTATTTATTTTTAAAAAATGCCTTTTAGCATTTTTTAATTTTTATCATTCCACTCAAAACCCTATCTTTGATAAATTTCAGGGTGGGTGCTTTTAAAACGCCTGTGGAACCAAAAATAACTTTCTGGGTGGTTTCTAATCACTTCTTCACACAAACTCGCTTGGGCTTGCGTGCATTCTAAAATATCGTTTTGCGCGTTATCGGTGATTTGAGAGCGGATACTTTCGTAATAGGTCGCTGTGTAATGCGAATAATCGTCATTAAAATCAATGAATACTGGCTGGATGTCTATATTGTAACGGCGCGATAGAATAGAAGCGATCGTGGTGTGCGTAGCGTCTTTATTGAAAAATTTCACCACCACCCCGTCTTTAGGCACGACATTTTGATCCACTAAAATCCCCACAAGGCCATTGCCTTGATTATACATTTTAATGAGTTCTTTCATCGCTCCCACTTTATTGACAAAACGCACCCCAAATGCCTCTCGCCTGCTCATAATCATGTGATTGATGGGGGCAAATTTAGTCAAACGCCCCAAACACCCCCTACCATAATCCTTATAATATTGCGCTAAAGTCGTGCCTACCGCTTCCCAATAGCCAAAATGCATGCATAAAGTGATCGCTTGGCCTTCCTTGTTTAAAGACTTCCACACGTTTTCTTCATTGATGAGCGTGAAACGAGCGTCGTATTCAGCCTTAGGGATAAAGATCACTCTAATGGTTTCTAAAATAATGAAAGCAAAATTTTCATAACCCTTTTTAATGATCCTTTTTTTCTCTTCTTCGCTTTTAGAATCCCCAAACACAAAATCCAAATTGGCTTTAGCGTCAAAATAACGGCGCCTATCAAAAATTTTCATCAGCCACGCCACAGCTTTAATGCACCTTAAAAACCAAAAATGAGGCATTTTAGCCAAAATAAACCCTAGAATATTCACTAAAGATTCCACGATAAAAATGCTCAAAATGCGCAGTTCTGTTTTAAAACCCTTGTCGTTTTGGTTCAATATTTTTTCGTGTATGAGTCGTTCTTTGTAAGTCATTCTTTTTCCTTTAAAATGTTTAACACGCATTCTTTAATTTTTTTAGGATCTATGTTTTGGATAGAAAAATCCTTTTTATGGTAGTTGGCGTTTGAATTACCGGTGAGCGAAACATTGATCGGGCTTTCTAATTTAAAACGCTCCATGGGCGTGTTGCCATAAAGGGTGATGCTAGGTTTTTGCAACGCCCATGCTAAATGCGTGATACCCGTATCGCCCCCAATAATCAAATCCATTTTAAAAAGCAACGCCTTAACCTCGTTTAAAGTGAGTTTAGGGAGCAATAACGCATCGCACTGGTTTTTTAAAGCGTGATAAAGCGTAGTGGCTTTATGTTCATCAGCATGCCACAACAAGCAAATTTGAAAATTTTCTAGCATCAAAGCCAACTCTTTAAAACGCTCTGTGGGGTAAGTTTTATTGATTTTAGAAGTTTCTAAAACAAAAAGGATTTTTAGCTTATTTTGATTCCAATTTAACGCATTGATTTTTGGAGAATCTTGGTAAGAAAACACTTTAGATCTAGAGCTTAAGCTCTCTGAAATTTCTTTTTTAGGCAAGTTTAGGGCATGGAATAGGAGCGTGAAATTACGCTTTAAAATAGGCTCATCATAAGCGATGGAAACTTTTTGCGAGTAAAAAAACGCGCTCAAACTCTCTCTAGCCGAAGCGTAATCAAAGCCGACTTTTTTAGGGGCTTTCAACATTTGCGTGATGAGGGCGGATTTGACTAGGCTTTGCATGTCAATGATTATATCGTATTCATAAGCCCTTAAAGATTTAAAAAGTTTGAAAATCTTCAAAGGGTTAAAGGTTGTAAGCGCGCTTTTTAAAGCGATGGGGTGTAATTTATCAATATAGGGAGAATGCTCTAAAATCGCGCCAAATCTTTCATCCACGAACCATTCTATTTGGGCGTTAGGCAGACGCTCTTTGATAGCCGCCAAAAACACCGCGCTCACGATAATATCCCCAAGCGCTGAAAGCCTGACAATCGCTATTTTCAAGCAAACTCTATCGTCAAAGGAATGGGCTTAATGAGTTTGGGGAGCATTTCTTTAGCCAAGTAAAGTGCATCATTAGAATGGATCACAAGCTTGTTTTTTTCTAGCGTGTATTTTAAATGGTGGCTGTCTGTTAGGCACAAATTTTCGGCTAAAGAAAGGATAAAACTCAGCCATTGTAAGGTTAAAAGGCTTGGCATCATCGCACTCATGTGGGCGATAGCGTTGTCTTTAGGGATTTTTTTATGGCTGAATTGCGCCAATAAGCAAATGATCGCTCTATCCTGGTGGCTAAAGCCATAATTCAAAGCGTTTAAAATAAAATACGCGCTGTGCTTGTGGGCTAAATAGACGCTTAAAATCTTACCCATGCTCGCTAATTCCCCCGCAATCTTTAAATGGAAAAGGTATTTTTCATCTATTTTATGCAAAGGCGATAAGGCTTCAAACAATTTCACGCATTCTTTTTTGACCTTTTGGCTGTGCTTTTCATGGGGTAAAAAGCGATCTTTTAAAGAGATGAGAGAAGGGTTGATATTGGGGGGGAATTTATGGTAATGGTGGCGCAATAAATCGCTCAAAAACACGCCTTCTCTCACCCCTACCCCACTAGTGATCATTAAAGAAGTTTTTAAATGCTCCAAAACGACTGATAAAATCAACGCCCCGCTCCTGATACTATCCAAACGCTCTTCATTCACCCCTAAAAGCCGTAATTGATCTTCTTTGAGCATGACGATTTTTTCAATGAACGCTAAATTTTTATGCGCATCTATTTCATAGCCATGCAAAGAATCTATAGGGTAACAAAAGCGTTTCATCAGCACCTTACTCAAGGCTCTGATCGTCCCCCCCACCCCAAAGGCATTTTTGTGCTTAAAGGGCAGTTTAGAGACTTCTTTTTGGATAAAGGCTTTAGCCAATTTGACATCTAAGGCTTTGTCTAAAAACATTTCTTTAATGCGAATCGTCCCAACATCAAGCGAGATTAAGTCCTTAATCTTGCCTTTTTCAATCAACGCGCACTCCGTGCTACCCCCTCCAATATCTATCGTGATCCCTGAATTTTTATGCAACAAATTCGCACACGCAATCCCGCCATAGAGCGCTTCTTTTTGCCCGTCAATGATTTTGATTTGCAAACCGCAAGCCTTTTTCACCCTCGCTACAAACTCTAACCGATTAGGGGCATCGCGCACCGCTGAGGTCGCTACGCACAAGATTTTTTTGCTTTTGTATTTGAGGGCGATTTCTTTAAATTCGCTCAAGGCTTTAGTGGCTCTTTGCATGGGGATTTCTTGTAAGATTCCATTAAACGCATAACAACCCTCTGAAATCCTAACCCTAGACTTAGTCTCAAAAAGCAAGTAAAACCCAAACTGGCTCGTCTTTTTAAAGATAGCCAAACGCACCGAATTGGATCCTATATCAATCACGGTTGTGATTTTAGCCATTGCTAGCCTTTAATCTTGCTCTTTTAAGCTTTCGTATTTGTATTTCAATTCCTCTTTGCTCTCTGCATTGTTAGGATCCGGTAAAATCGCATCTACGGGGCATACGCTCACGCAACGAGGTTCGTCATCATCATACCCGTAACACTCTGTGCATCTGTCTGGATCAATATTATAAATGGGATCGCCCTCTTCAATCGCCTCACTAGGGCATTCTTCTCTGCAAGCATCGCACGCAATGCATTCATCATTCACCAATAATGACATGGCTAACTCCTTTTAAAAAGTTTGAATACGATTTTTACTCTAAATTAGCTTAAAATTCAATCTAAAAAAACTATTTTTTTTTGATTTTGAGAATGGGGGACTTTTTCTAGCACGCCTAAAACCCCTAAATCTTTTAAATGGGTGTAGTCTGGCTTGTGGGTTTCTACAAACACGCTTAAGCCCAAACGCCAAGCAAATTCTGCCATGCCCTTTAAATCTTCTTTCAAAAGCTCTTCGTCTAAAATGACCCCATCAGAGCCTTGAACAAGCGATTCTAAAAGCTGGTAATGGCTGATGAAAAAATCCTGATGGACAATCAAAGAGCTCGCATGGCGGCGCAATAACCCTAAAACTTCTAAATCAAACACGCTTGGTGCGCCTATTTCGTATAATCCTTTGAAATTGACAATGACGCAATCGGTGTGGGTGTTTTCTTTCAAAAGCTTTTCTAAAACCTCATCAGGGGTTACAAAAACACAATCTTTGGTTTGAGGAATGACTCTAGGCAAGTAAGGGTTATACGACAGGCTTTTACCTAACATTTCATAAGAAAGCATGCCCTCTTTTAAGGCTAAGCTTTTTTGTAAATTTTCTAAAATCCCTATTTCTTGCATTCTTGAATGATCTTATTGTGCTCTTTCAATTCAGGTTCGGCTTGGATAGACTCTTTAGCGATGCTAGAAAAAATTTTTTTAGCCTCCAAACAATTCCCCAATTTGTAATAACCCCATGCTAAAGAATCCAAATAAAGCACTGAGCCAGAATCCAACGCTAAGGCTTTCCTCACAAAATCCATGCCCCTTTTAATATCCATGTCATAATCTATTAAGGAATACCCTAAAAAATTATAAAAGAAAGCGTCTTGCGCGTCTTCTTTATCTTTGGTTTTAGCGAGTATTTGCTGGCGCTCTTTGGTGGCTTGCTCTAATTTTTGAATGATGGGCAACATCTCTTCTTTGGTGAGTTTTTTATTTTTCGCGCTCAAGCTTTCATAATGATAAATGGTCTCTAATCCTAAGAATTTAGGGTCTTTTTTTTCTTGATAGATCAAAGAAGCTTGTTTGGAAGCTTGATCAAATTTTTTTTGCGCGGTGTATAAGTCTAATAACAAACGCCTATCAAAAGGGAATAATTCTGCGATTTGCTGGACTTTATCAAACTCTTTTAACAAGATTAATACCCCTATGTAAAATTGGGCGTTTTGAACAATAGGGTTTTTTTCATACAAACGAGCGAAAGTCGTTTTAGCCAAATCAAGCTCGTTAAATTGCGTGAAAGTGTTGAGCGCTTTTTGGCACAATTGCTCTGAGCAACCATACCTGTCTATATGAGATTGCAACAAATCCAAGCCTTCTTTTTTGCGGTTTTGTAAAAAATAAATCGTAATGAGTTTTTCTAGGCTGTCTTCATCATGCACTTGGTTATAAAACTTATTCAACAACGGGAAAGCCTTATCCAAACGCTTTTGAGTCAAATACAAAGTCCCTAACACATTATCTGTGGCTATGGTCTTTTCTTCTTTACGGATTTTGTGTAATAGTTCAATCGCCTTATCAATCTGCCCCATTTGCGCATAGCCATCCACTAAAATCTTATTGATAGAAACATCGTTACGATTATTGGTGATTTTTTGATAGAGCATGGCTAAATGCATAGCGGTTTTAATGTCCCCTAAACTCGCCGCTGAAATGGCCGCTTCTTTAGCATACACCACTTTATTGGTTTGCTTATAGAGATTCATATAGCCTTTTTGAGCGGCAGCAAAATCCCCCCTATGGAAAGCGTCTGAACTCAACAAGATTTGATGATCTTCTGAAAGGGTTTCAGCCTTAAGGCAAGAAAACAGGCTAAAAAGCAATATATTTGCTAAAAATCTTTTCTTTGTTTGAATATTCATTATTTGATTTCCTTTTTTGTATCACTGAAGTGAATTTTAGCGCACTTTAGTTTCTTTGGTTTTTTGTGTGATGCCCGGACAGCTTTGACAAAAAGCTTCTTTTTGCTCTTTAGAGAAAGTTTTCACGCTCTCCCAAAAAGGAAAAGTTTGGCATTGCTTAGGGCGTACGCTATAAATCTGGCATTTTTTCGTCTCCAAATCCAAAAACACGCACGCCAAACCCAACTCTTTAGCGTCTTTTTCTAATAAAGAGAACTTATACCCCACCTTTTTAACGTATTTTTGACTGAATTCTTCTAATTCTAATTTTAAAAAAGCGCTAATTTGTTGCATTTCTTGGATATTCAAAAAAATATACCCGCTTTCCCCCACGCAACACTTTGCCCCACAACCCTCGCATGCCTTAGGATTAAAACTGAAATCAAAATCTTGCATTAAACTACCCCTATCCTATTGGAGATCAATACTCACGCTAAATTGCACCAACAACCCTTCATCATCTTTAGAAATTTTTAAGGGCAATTGGCTTTGAGCGCTCGGTAAATACTTGTTGATTAAGGTGAAAAAAAGATAGGTCTTTTCTAATTCGCTCGCTCTAGTCATGATAAAAAATTGGGTTTTTTGAAGGGGGTTTTGAGAGAGCAAGGGTTTGATTTTATAAGCATCAAAACATTTTTTTAAAATCTTTTCTAAAATCCGCCTGGACTCTTCATCATTAAAAATCTTTAACAAGGATTCGCTGGTTTCTTTTTGATTGCGATAGTTCGCTAGGGCTGTTTCAAAATGCCTTTGCGCGTATTCTAAAACGCTTTTTTTACGATTTTCTTCTAAAAGGATTTTTTTTAATTCCAACATGCTAGACTATAGAAAATACTCGGTATTGAGCCAACCCAATAAGGAAAAAACCCCTAAAAAAATAAGGTTTTTAATGATAAACCCCACATCGCCTGATTGCTCTCTGTCTAGGTGTGAAAAATGCAATGGCTTCATTTAATAGACTCCGGATTTTTTATCAGCAAGGAATTAGAAAAGTTGGTGGAGACAAAATTAAACCACCCGTCGCTTAAAGGGAAAAATTCCGCCCTAGAATAATCAAACATGGGGTTTAGTTTGTTTTGAAGCAAAAAATAAAAGGCTTCTTTAGAAGGGGTTTTACCACTAACCACCACGCTTTGCTGGTCTATTTCAATGCTATTAATAGTGATGGAATCCGGCACAATATTCAAAAGCCCTTGCAAAACATCTCGTATATCATCGTTATAATTCAAACGCTTTTTGGTCTCTTTAATGAGTTTTAAGGTTTCATCAGTCTTTACCTGTAAGCGGCTGATTTCATGGCGGTAAAGCTTTTCTTGGATCGTCAAACTGGATGCGTTGTCTTGAGTGCTTTTAATAGCGTTGTGCATAAACCCCACTAACCCCCCTATTACCACAAAAGATAAAAAAATGTAAAAAACCCAAATTTTAGAAAGCTTGCTGATAAGGTATTTCGCTCTTGGCTCAATGTAACTAAAACGCATGCTTTTCATTCTCCATGCGCGCTAAAATGTTCAAGCGCTCCACTAAAGAAAAATCAAGCCTATCCACTTCTATCATCAAAGTTTCTTGCAAATGCATTAACGCTTTGTGGTGGATTTGACAGCTGTCTAAAACAACCACCTTTTCTACAAAGTCTATCTCTCTAGAATGATAGACGCTGCGCAATCCCTCTTGCAAAACATCTGCAATTAAGGGGATATTCGTCATGCCTTCAATCAAACTATAAGCGTCCTCATTTTTTTCTTTACTATCCTTACTGCTATCTAGCCCCATCGCTTCTTCAAGGCTGTCAATATCTTCTTGGATTTCACTCAAAAACAAATTCACAGCCTCATTATCCATTCCCATAGAATCTTCTTCTTTGCTCTCTATAAACTCTTCAGGTTGTTCTTCTAAAAACACGGATTTGGCTAAAAAAATCTCTTTTTTATCCGCAATCAAAAAATAAAATCTTGAACGCTCCAAAAGCAAATACAACAACGGCTTATTTTCTAAATTATCGCACACAAAATCATAAATAAGGCTAAAAGGCGAAAACAAAAAATCCACATCCTGGATTTTAAAACGCTTGAAATCCTTTAAAAAATCCTTAGATTCCACATAAACGCAATACTTTTGATTGACTTCGCAAGCATGATAATCTTGATTTTCTTGTTTGATTTGTTCAAACGCCTGCTTTTCGCATAAAACCTCTTTAGCTTTACTCATCGCGCTAAAATAAGTGTAGGGGTATTTTTGGCTATAAGTTCTGGCGATTTTTAAGGCTTGAATAGGGACTTCACCATTTTTAGTCTCCACTTTAGTCTCAAAAGTTTTAAAAAATTTCTCTTTAATGCGGTGGTTTTTAACCCTTAAAATTTGAGCGGATAAAAGATTGTGATCCACATTAAAAGAGATATACACTTGAGAGCAAAACCTCTCTTTAAACGCTTTTTTTAACCCTTTAAGCACCCAAACCCCTTTGAGATTCTTCAAATCCAACAGAATCCATGCGCGTCTTTAAATATTCTTTAGCCCTTGAAAGTTCCCATTCTTTAGGGATGATTACAGATTCTAGCATGTAATAATGCACTTCGCTAAAAGGCTTAGGGATTTCAAATTGATCCCAAGTGTTCAACCGCCATGCGTTTTTACAAACCACCCGACAAGCGCTAATCCCCACGCCTGATTTTTGAGCTAAAGCGATCACCCCATCCGCTATGCTGTGTCGTGGTACTTTAGAGCTATCAGGAGTGATAGCGACATCGCAACCTTCTCTCAATCGTTTAAGCCGCTCTATCAAAACCTTAACCCCCCCCTTTTTGCTAGAACCTCTAATGTTTTTAAAACCAAAGCTTTCAAACAAACCAGCCGCAATAGATCCGTCAAAATGCTGGCTTGCGATCACATAAACAGAAGGTTTTTGAAGCCTTAAATACGCAAACCCGATCATGCCAAGCTCCCCATGCCAACAGCTTACAATAAAGGGTTTTTCTTTTAAGTTTTGAGCTAAAAAATAGCGGTTTTTACAAGTTTTATGCAACAACCAAAGGACTCCAAACGCCAAGCGTGGGACAACCTTTAAAACGATATTTTTCCTGAAAAATTTTAAGCTCAATTCTCGCCTTTAAACCCGCTCTTCATTGGTTATTTTGATTAGTTGCCTTTAATGGTCGCTATCAAGCGCCCTTTGGAATGAGAAACAATCTCCACTTTTACAAGCTCGCCCGGATTTCTTTTTTCCTTACAAGTTACTTCAATGAATTTCCCCGTATCGCTGCGCCCTTCAAAACCCACGATTTGATCATCCATTTCACGCCTATTTTCCACCAACACCACATGCGTTTTACCCACTTCTAGCTTGGCTTTTTCCTCTAAAATTTCTTTGTGCCTGTTTTGCAACCTCTCTAACCTTGAAGATGAAACCTCTAATGGCACTCTTTCTTTCCAAGCTCCCGCTTCAGTGAAAGGGCGTGGGGAATAAATGAAACTATAGAGCGTGTCAAAGCGCACTTTTTCTAGCACCTCCATCGTGTCTTCAAAATCCTTATCGCTCTCATTAGGAAAGCCCACGATAATATCCGTGCTAATGCCCACTTCAGGCACTAAAGCTTTTAACCTCTCCACCCGATTTAAAAACCACTCTTTACTATAACCTCTTCGCATCATCTTTAACACCGCGCTAGATCCACTCTGTAAGGGCATGTGGATACTCTTACACACTTTAGGGTTTTTGGCAAAGCGTTCTAAAAATACATCATTCATGTGCAAGGGGTGAGGCGAAGTGAATCGTATCCTTTCAATGCCTGGAATTTCGCTCAATTTATCCAACAAATCGCTAAAATTAACTTTCGCATGCTCGCTGCTAAAACGCACGCCATAATTATTCACATTCTGCCCTAAAAGCATGAGCTCTTTAGTGCCGTTATTCGCTAATTTCTCAGCTTCTTTTAAAATCAAATCCATAGGGATAGAAATTTCTTTCCCCCTAGTGTGCGGGACAATGCAATAAGCGCATTTCTTATCGCAACCTATAGAAATGTTTAATAGCGATCGGATTTGAGCCTTTTTTTCAAAAAATTCAAACGCATACGCGCTTTCATCATAATCAATCGCCACTTCAACGGCCTTTTCTTTATGGATCACTTGAGAGATTTTAGACACATTCCTAGCCCCTAACACAAAGCTCACGCTTGGGGCTTTTTTCAAAATATCCGCTCCCATGTGGCTTGCGGTGCACCCGCAAACCCCGATTTTGGCGTTAGGTTTTTTGATTTTAGCGAATTGACCGATTTCTGAAAACAATTTCCGTTCAGGCTTTTCGCGCACGCTGCAAGTGTTGATTAAAATCAAATCCGCCATTTTAGGGTCGTCAGTCTCTTTGTAATCCAATTTGGATAGTTCGCTTAGTAAATGCTCGCTATCCCTAGAATTCATGGCACAACCCATGGTTTCAATATAAACTTTCAATACAAGCCTTTAAATAATGTGCAATTCATAAAGAAAATCTTTTTCATCAGTGCTGACCCTCACCTCATCTAAATAAGCCGTATGCTACTTTTCTTTGAAAAAATCCACCGCTTTGAGCATGTCTTTATGGGCATTTGTGGGGGCAAAATAAAAAATAGAACGCTTGTCTTCATTGAATTTCTTATACAAATCCTCTAATTCCACGCTCTTGGCGTCTGATTTTCTCGTATTCTTGGCTAAAACTAATTTCATTGACTCTTTCCTTAATTGATTTAGATTTCCCATTTTAACGCATTCTGTCTTTAAAATAAATTAGATTCTATTTTAATCAAAGATTAATAACTAAAACCTTATTCGGCTTTAACATTTTTTTTAGAACTTTATTTTAAAATCATTCTCTCAAGAGGATAGGGGGTATTTTGAAATCATTCCCCATTACAAACCCCCAACTAACCCCCTAAGAGCGCTTTAAAATAACAAAGCCACCAACCGCTCTCCTTAGATCACCCTTTTCCCCCCTAAAAACAAGCGCTCCACTTCTTTAGCATGCAATAAAAATTGCAAGATCGCTTGCTCTTTAATGAATTTTTCATTAAAACTAAACACGCTCAAATCCGCCCTCTTATTGGCTTCTATCTCGCCATTATTTAAGGCTAAAGCTTTAGCCCCATGCCTAGTCGCTCCTAAAAGAGCGATCTTAGCTAATTCCAACAACGGCATGTTATGGGTGAGCAAGAACGCTCTTAATTCGTCTAAAAGGCTCAAAGAAATGTTAGAGCTCAAGCCATCAGTGGCGACGCTCACGCTCAAACCGGCTTCTCTAACTCTCTCTAAATCCAACGCTTTCCCACTCAACAGCCGGTTAGAAAAGGGGCATGTGATTAAAAAAGCGTTTTTGACTTGAGACTTGATCCTTTTTAACGCTTCTAAAGAAGCGAACTGGTTATGCACAAATAGAGTGTGCGTGTCTTTAAACATGTCAATGTAATCGTTCGCGCCCTCATAGAGCGATGTGAAATTAGACTCTTTTAAAAAACGCTGGTAAAAATTTTCAAACCACCCTTTAGAATTTTCTACCCATTCTAGTTCTTCAAGCGATTCCAAAAAATGCGTAGAAAGCAGGCTTTGTGAATCTTTAGCCAATTGGATGACGCTCAAAGCCATGTCTTTTTGGACCGAATAAGGGGCATGCACAGCGAGAGCCGCTTTAAGCTTTTGATCTTCTAAATCTTTTAATTCTTTAAATTTGGTCTCAAACGCTTTTAATTTTTCTAAAGAATAACTGCTCCCTAAAAACTCTAAAAACACGACAGCGCTCAAGGGGCTTTCTTTTAACAAATCAACTTCTATCAAGTGGTTAGAAATCGCCCCCACGCTCCCCACCCCGCTTTTTAATTGCGTAATGATAGCGTTTTGAATAGCCCCTTGGCAATTTTCTAAAATCGCCCCCCCATTGTTCAACACGCTCCCTAACCAGCCAGAAAAACTCCCGTAATCAAAACTCGCCTTGTTGTTGGAAAATTCAAAATGGGTGTGCGCGTTGATAAAAGCGGGCAACAGAACGGAATTTTCAAAAAACTGCGCCTTTAAGTGAGGGTATTTAAGCGTTAAATTCTTATAATCGCCCACTTCAACAATCTTTTCATCAAAGACCACGCCATAATCTTCTAACACTTCGCATTTTTCATTACACAAAAAAACTAAAGACGCTCCTATGATTTCGCATGCATTCTCCTTAATAAATGTGGTTTGCCCTTTTAAGATCATTCTTTGCACTTCGCCATACAATTCCAAACCATAAAAGGGCGAATTTTGATTACTCACTCTTATTTGAGCGTTTAAATCCACAATCATCAAATTGGCTAATTGGTTTTCTTTAACCTCGCCTGCATTGAGTTTTAAAAACTTCGCTTGATTGGTTGCCATGACTTTAATGAGCTGTTGGAAACTGATAACCTTTTTTTGAACTAAAAAAGTGTAAGCCACGCTAAAAGCGTCCTCTATGCTCTCGCACCCAAAAGCGCTTTCTTCAAAAAGCTGTGCGTTAGAAATTTTAGAAGCATGAAGGCTTGTGAGCATGGCGATTTCGTTATTTTTTAGGGCTTCTTTTAGGGCGTTTTGACCTTCTTTATCCCTTAAAGGAGGAGCGATTTTAAATCGGGGCTCATAATCTTCATACACGCTCTCATCTAAAACTAAATGGCTTAAGGGCGTTTGGGCTTGTAAAAGCGCTCCCAAATCGTTAAAGGCTTTGATGAGTTTGAGCGTGGTAATAGCGCTCACTTTATCTAAAAGCATGGGGATTTGTAACGCTCTAGAAACTTCCATGAAACGCACCAAGCGCGTGTTTTCAAACGCATTGTCTACAAAATTCTGCCCCAATTCATAGGCTAATTCCCCGCTATTTAGGGCTTCAAAAGAATTTTCCAAAGAAATTAAAAGGGGCAAGTTGTAGGATTTGGCGTAGTGGCTGATGAGTTCTAAAAAAGCATCAGATGGCGCGATTAAAATTTCCCCCCCTTTATTTTTAAGCGTAGCGATGTCGGCTAGTTGGTTGTTTTTGATTGCCATGATATTTTTAATGCCGCTTTGATCGCCATTGAAAACGTTGAGTAACCCCACCCCCCCTTTAAAAGCCTTTTGTTTTAAATTTTCATAACCTTCCAAATTCATAACGCTCAAATCAATGAAGCTTGGTAGCACGAATAAATCGCCGCACTCAATCACTTCTTCATTATTAATAGGGCTTAAGTTTTCTTTAATCTCTGTAATGAGGGAATCTTTTAAGCGGATATCCGCTCTTCTTAAAATCTCATCATCATAAAACGAAGCGTTTTTTAACAGCATCAAACCCTCCTATTTTTGCAAGAAATTCGTCAAGCTTTCTAAAGAATTTGTCATGATCAATATTCCCATTAAAATAAGCACCAACCCCGAAATGATTTCAATCGCGCGGTTGTATTTCTTTAAGGATTTTAAAAATAAAAGCGCTCTTTCTAGCATTAAAGCCACTAATAAAAAAGGGATCGCCAAGCCCATTACAAACACCACCATAAGCATTAAGCCATAAGCGTCCTTACTCGCGCTCATGATCACTATAGAAGTGAATATCAGTCCGATGCATGGCGTCCAGCCCAGAGCGAAACTCATGCCCAAAAGAAAGGGGTAAAAGCGTTGCATGCTATTAGATTTACTCGCTAAACGAACGCTTTGAGTTTTATACAAAAATGCAAAACGAAACACGCCTAAAAAATGCAAACCAAAAAGGATCACAATCCCCCCAGCGATATAATTCACCCAAGCAAACGAAAAGCTATGGATAAGCTTGTCCATAGACATGCCCACGCCCAAAAACACGAGCGAAAACCCTACCACAAACATCAAGGATTTTAAAAAAACCGAAACCCTTTTAGCCTTACCATCTTTAATATCCTCTAAAGAAATTTGAGAAATATAAGACATATACGCCGGGATCAAAGGCAACACGCAAGGGCTTAAAAAAGTTAAAATCCCAGCTAAAAGCGAAGTTAAAAGAGGCGCTGTCTCAAAGAGGTTAACAAGCGTGTTATCAAACATCATTCAATCCTTTTTCAAAAATAACCATTTCTTATTTTTTAGGATAACAAAACCTCACTTAATCTTAGGCACAATTTCGTTATTTTCTACCACAAACGCCACGCTGTCATTCTCTTTAACTTTATCCTCTAAAATGAGTTCAGCGAGCTTGTCTTCTACCATTTCATAGAGTGCGCGCTTCAAGGGTCTAGCGCCATAGAATCTGTCAAATCCCGCTTCGGCGATCAATTCTTTTGCCTTTTCGTCTAGGGTTATATTAATGCCCCTTTCAAGCGCTTTTTTTTGAATGTTTTCAAAGAGTATCCCCACGATATTAATGATAGCATGGCTATCTAGAGCGTTAAAGGAGATGATTTCATCTAAGCGGTTTAAAAATTCCGGCTTGAAAAATTGCCTTAGGCTCTCTTTAATCGCTTTTTGCTTATCGGCTTCACTCAAATTTTCTTCTAAAAGCGCGCCACTAGCCACATTGCTAGTTAAAATCAAAATCGTGTTTTTGAAATCCACCCTCACGCCCTTACTATCGGTTAAATGCCGCTCATCTAAAACCTGCAACAAGAGGTTAAACACATCCGGATGGGCTTTTTCCACTTCATCTAATAACACCACGCTATAAGGCTTTCTGTGCACCGCTTCGGTCAATTGCCCGCCTTCTTCATAGCCCACATACCCAGGAGCAGTACCAATAAGACGGCTTATGGCATGCTTTTCCATATATTCGCTCATGTCAATTCGTATAAGATTTTTATCGCTATCAAACAAGAATTGCGCCAAGGCTTTAGCGCTCTCGGTTTTACCCACGCCTGTTAGTCCTAAAAAGAGGAAACTCCCTATGGGCTTGTTGCTATCGCTAAGCCCGGCCTTATTCCTTTTAATCGCTTTAGCGATCGCTTTGAGCGCTTTTTCTTGCCCCACCACTCTTTTTTGCAATTCGCTTTCAATGTTTAAAACCCTATTTTTTTCGCTTTGGAGCATTTTTTGGACCGGGATATGCGTCCATTGGCTCACGATCTCAGCGATGTTGTTTTCGGTTAAAGCGTTTTGCAATAACGCCCCGTTTTGTTGCATCGCTTCCCATTTATGCTGCAATTCTTCTTCTTTCTTTTTGTTTTCAGGGATTTTAGAGTATTCAATTTCACCCGCTTGCTGGTAATCCCCATTGCGCTTAAACCTCTCAGCCTCTTTTTTCAAGCTTTCCATTTCCATTTTCAAGCGTGAAATTTCTTTAAACACTTCTTTTTCGTTTTCAAATTGTGCTTCTAATTGGATTTTTTCTTCTTTCAAATCGCTCAATTCTTTAAGGATTTCTTGCATGCGTTTGTGGTTGCTCTCTTTGTTTTCCATTTCAAGGGCTTGTTTTTCCATTTCTAGTCTTTGAATGGAGCGTTTAACGCTAGAAAGTTTTGCCGGTTCTGATTCCATTTGCATTTTTAATTGAGCCGCCCCCTCATCAATCAAATCAATCGCTTTATCGGGTAAAAACCTATCGGTGATATAACGGCTGGAGAGTTTAGCGCTCGCTATGAGCGCGGAGTCATTGATGGTGATATTATGGTGCGTTTCTAAAGTTTCTTTCAACCCCCTTAAAATCTGTAAAGCTTCATTGATGCTAGGCTCATTGAGTAAAATGGGTTGGAAACGCCTTTGTAGCGCCATGTCTTTTTCAAAATACTTGCGGTATTCTTTTAGAGTGGTCGCTCCAATCGTGTGCAATTCCCCCCTAGCGAGCGCGGGTTTTAAAATGTTCGCCGCATCCATGCCCCCCTCACTAGCCCCAGCCCCCACGATCGTGTGGATTTCATCAATGAATAAAATCACATTCGCGCTTTTTTTAACTTCTTCAATCACCTTTTTCAAACGCTCTTCAAACTCGCCTCTGTATTTCGCCCCAGCCACCAATAAGCTCAAATCTAAAGCGATAACTCGTTTGTTTAAAAGCGTTTTAGGCACTTCCTTATTCACAATGCGTTGGGCTAACCCTTCCACAACCGCCGTTTTCCCCACTCCAGGCTCACCTAGTAAAATAGGGTTATTTTTTGTTTTTCTGATCAAAATTTGCATCATGCGAATGATTTCTTCATCTCTTCCAATCACCGGATCCAGCTTATTTTCTAGGGCTTTTTGCGTCAAATCAATGCCAAATTTTTCTAAACTTTCCAAATTGGAATCATCGTTTTTATCCTGGATAGTCGCACCTTTTCTCAAAGATTCTAAAGTTTTTTGCAATTCTTTAGTGTCTAAATAAGGCTTTAGAACGCTTTCAAAAAGATTCATATTCGCCAAAAGATACACATCGGTAGCAATGAAAGAATCGCCCGTTTTAGCCATCAAGCCTTGAGCGTTTTCTAAACTTTGGATTAGAGCTTGGTTTAATTGGATATTTTGCTTGCTGATTTGTGAGACTTTAGCGAACTTATGCAACTCGCTTTGAACGCTAAGCCTTAAAGCTTGAATATCCACAGGCATTTTTTGTAAGGCTTGAATAAGAATGCCTTGGGAATTATTAAGCATGGCAAAAAGCATGTGCATGGGCGTTACTTCAGCGTTTTTATGGTGTAAAGCTAAAGCGAGCGCGCTGTCTAAAATCTCATGCAATTGGTCAGTCATTTTTTCAAATAAATTCATTATCAATCCTTTTTGAGTTTTAAAATCTTTACTATTTTACACTATTTTAACTCTCAAAGGTTTTTAAAACGCTCACATTAACGACAAACTCTCTAAAATACGCTTTTTAGACAATTCGCAATATTCTTTTTCAATCTCTAAACCCACGCTAAAACGCCCTAAAGCGTTCGTCTCTAAAATAGTCGTGCCAGAGCCGCTAAAAGGATCAAAAATCGTGTCTTCTAAAAAAGAAAACAATTGGATGCAACGCCTGGGTAATTCCCTTGGGAATGGGGCTGGGTGCTTTAAGCGCTTTTTGGATTCACCGCTAAAATTCCAAAGCCCATTCGTATAGAGTAAAAATTCCTCTCTACTCATTGTAGAAGTTTGTTTTTTTCGTTTGTATTCGTTTTTATAAAAAACAACGATCAATTCCACAGGAGCGATCGCATAAGGCGCGCTAGCTTGCAGCCAACTCCCCCAAGCGGTGCGTCTTGAAATATTGCTTTCATTCCAAATGATCGTATTTTGGTATTTCCAACCGCATTCTTTAGCCACTATAGCTAATATCTGCCCCCAAACTTTGCTTGCCATGTTTATTCGTATCTAAAGGGACATTCAAGCACAATCTCGCCTGTTCCTTACCCCAAAAATAACAATTTTTAAGCCAATTTTTACACCAATTCAAATAATCATCATAAGCCCTAAAATCATTACTCCCTTGATATTCAATGCTCAAATTATAGGGCGGTGAAGTGATGCACAAATCATAAAAACCTTTTTCAAAAGTCTCTAAAACGCTCGCATCGCCATGGTATAAATCCAATTTCTCCAAACTGAAATAAGGTTTCATAAAAGCCTTTTTAAATCTTCTAATAAATTCTCTATGCCCTTGATTTTAGAGCTTTGATCAAAATGGCTTTTGGCTAAATAGAGTCCATCTAATTCATGCTCCATGACAATGCTAGCCTTTTTAGGCTTGTTTTTAAAACTGATTTCATCATCGTTATCCGGTGTTATCATAAAGACTTTAATGTGAGAAGTTATAGGCGATTGTAGGAGTTTTAATTTTCAATAAGGCGTTTTTGTGAAACGCTCTCTAAACGAATTTTTTACCGATAAAATCGCTAGAATTTTGACATTATCTTTGTTGGTTTGATAAAGAATAATATCGGGCAACACGCTATACTCTCCAAAATGCACCAATAAAGCCCGTTTGACCTTATCCAGCTCGCCATTAATGCACTTAGCCCTTAAGATTTTATCGTTCGTCATTTTTACATTGTTTTTAATACAAAAATCTTTTAATAAAAGTTCTATGATTTTTTATAACGCTCTTCCAACCGCGCTGACAAAGCCTTGTCTGACTAAAATACTGGCCTCTTCCTTGCTTTTATTTTGCTTGATATAATCGCTAATCTTACTATTCAAAAAGCGTTCTTTTTCTTGCGCGTAAAAAACCTGCAAAAACTTGTAAGGCTCAGGTTGTCCTCTCATAAAATCTTTAAAACGCTCTAAAATAATATCCGCTAAACCCAATCCAAACACCTTAATCAACAGGAATCAATCAAATTATAATACAAAACTTTTTGATAATGGCTGGCGTTTGAAACAAGCTATAATATTGACAGAATTTAATCAAGGGCTAGATATGCAATTTTTAAATCAGTCTTTAGGATTTTTGACCTTGATGATAAAAGAAGTTCGAACGATGAATTTTTAGAAATCAAACAAGTATCTTTTCAAAGTCAATTAATCAAAAAATTTGATTTTAAAATGAAACCCATTGATTTAAAAAAACAAGAGCTTGTCAATCTTTTTAATCTTAAATTTGGTCGTTTTTCTTGGGAAAATTATCTTGCATAAAGTTTTTATCATGGAAGCTTTGGAGTGTTTGAAAAGAATAGAAAAAGAAAGCATCCAAACGATCTATATAGACCCCCCTTATAACACCAAGAGTTTTAATTTTGAATATGAAGACGATCATGCTGATTATGAAAAATGGATTGAAGAACATTTGATTTTAGCAAAGGCTGTGTTAAAACAAAGTGGTTGCATCTTTATTTCTATGGACGATAATAAAATGGCTGAAGTTAAAATCATTGCCAATGAAATTTTTGGAACACGCAATTTTTTAGGCACTTTTATCACTAAACAAGCCACAAGATCTAACGCTAAACACATCAATATTACCCATGAGTATGTTTTAAGCTATGCCAAAAATAAAGCGTTCGCTCCTGGTTTTAAGATCTTACGAACGCTTTTGCCCATTTATGCTAAACCATTAAAAGATTTAATGCGAACAATTAAGAATGTTTTCAAACAAAAAGGACAAGCTCAAGCCCAACTTATCTTAAAAGAACAAATCAAAGAATTATCCCAAAAAGAACATTTTAATTTTTTAAAAAATTATAATTTAGTGGATGAAAAAGGTGAGATTTATTTCGCTAAAGATTTATCCACGCCTTCAAACCCACGCAGTGTAGCGATAGAAGAAATCAATCTTTTTTTAGAACCCTTAAAAAGCAGAGGGTGGAGCAGCGATGAAAAGCTTAAGGATTTATATTATCAAAACAGACTTATTTTTAAGAATAATCGCCCTTATGAAAAATATTACCTAAAAGAATCACAAGATAATTGTTTGAGCGTGTTAGATTTTTATAGCCGACAAGGCACAAAAGATTTAGAAAAATTAGGCTTAAAGGGGCTTTTTAAGACGCCAAAACCTGTAGGATTGATTAAATATTTATTGCTATGCTCCACCCCTAAAGATTCTATTATTTTAGATTTTTTTGCAGGCAGTGGGACAACAGCGCAAGCGGTTATGGAAGTTAATAGGGATCATTATTTGAACTGGTCTTTTTATTTGTGTCAAAAAGAAGAAAAAATTAAAAATAACCCGCAAGCCGCTAGTATTTTAAAAAACAAGGGGTACCAAAACACGATTTCAAACATCATGCTATTGCGTTTAGAAAAGATCATTAAAAGAAGTGAATACGAAATTTTAAAAACAAAATCTATTTTATTTTAAATCTTATTTTTCAAACCCCTACACCCTATCCACGCTCAAAATTTCAGCGCTCGCTCTGGCTTTTTCATTGTTTAATTCAATTTTATCGCCCGCTTTTAATGCCTCTAATTCTATCGCTTGATCATTTTTGCTCACAAACGCCCCGAATTGGGGCAGTTTCAAATTGGCGTAAGCGAGTTTGAGGGCGTTTTCTAGCCTGTTTAAGCGCTCTGTTTTAGTTTGTAAAAAAGGACTTGTGGATAGTTGGGTAGAGATTTTTTCTAAAAGCGTTTTTTTAAGGCGTAAAAATTCTAGGGTTTTATTGTCTAAAGCGATTGTTAATTTCTCTAGTTTTAAAGCGTTTAAATGGTGCTTGTTTTCAAAACTCAATCGTTTTAAAGAAGCCGCTAAATGCTCTAAATGCGCCTTTTTTTGATGGAGCAAAATTTTAAAAGAGCGGTGCAATTTCACATTAAACCCATCAAGTTTTTGCAACCATTCATCGCTACTAGGGAGCAAGATCTCCATCGCGTTTGAAGGCGTAGAAGCCCTTAAATCCGCCACCAAATCGCTCAATAAAAAATCGCTCTCATGCCCAATAGCTGACATGCTGAAAGTTTTAGCCAAATACAGAGCATCAGCGATTTTTTCATCATTGAAAGAATACAAATCCTCCATGCTCCCCCCACCCCTAGCCATTACAATCGCATCAAAAGCGTTTTTTGTATCATGAAAACTATCCGCATAAGCGATGCTCTCCACCACGTTTTGAACGCATCCTTCCCCTTGCATTAAAGTGTTGATACAGACTAATTCGCATATTGGTAATCGTTTGGAAGCGATCTTTTTCATGTCCGCCCAAGCGGCTGAATTTTGAGAAGTGATGACTGCCACTCGTTTAGGAAAATGCGGTTTGGGCAATTTATTGGCTTCATCAAAATAGCCCTTAAGGCGTAATTTTTCTTTCAATTGCTCTAAAGCTAGGGTTAATGAACCTATCTCTTTAGGCTCTATTTCAAAGCAATTGATTTGATAATCCCCCCTTGGAGCATACACGCTAATGCCCCCAAAAACAACCATTTCCTGCCCTTCTTTTAAAGCGAATTTGAGCCTGTTAGCGTTCCCTTTAAACAGCACGCATCTGATGACTGATTGGCTGTCTTTGAGCGAAAAATACGCATAGTCGCTCACCTTATGGATAGTCAAATTACTCACTTCCCCTTGAACCCTAACTTGCAAAAAAGTCGCTTCTAGAAGGGCTTTGATTTGCGCGTTGATTTCGCTCACGCTCAATACATGCACCAACTCCCCCTTTTATAGCAAACGAGTGATGTCATTGAAAAGCCCTAAAAACATGATAAAAACCAAAAACCCCACCCCCGCTAGCCACAACGCATTTTGTATGGGTGTTGGCAAAGTGATATGAAAAATATTTTTAAAAACAACCCCTAGCATTTGCGCCCCATCTAAGGCTGGAATGGGTAGTAAATTTAAAATCCCTAAATTGATAGACAAAAACGCCCCAAACAACAAAAGCATGCTCAAACTATTCGCATGGCTTAACGCTCCCACAATGCCTATTACCCCACTCAATTCTTTAACTGAAGCGCTCCCCATAATCAAACGCCTTAAAGAATCCACAATCAAAACAACGCCCTCTTTAAACCGACTCAAGGCCTGCTTGAACGCCTGAATTAAGGAATAAGAGACAACGCCCATTTTTTGCATGTCCGGCTTGATGCCTATCACTTTGTATTGGATGATTTCATTAGGATCATTAGATTCGCTTATTACCGCTACGATTTTGGGGGTCAGTCGTTTTTCTAAAATCTGATGGTTTCGCTCTATTTCTAAAATTAACTCGCCTTGAGAACGCGCCACTACGCTTCTAATCTCTCTAAAACTCGCTATTTTTTGATGGTTGATAGAAAGGATTTTATCCCCCTTTAACAGCCCGGTACTCTAGCGCGTTTTTTTCTAAATCGCCAATGATGGGCAGTAAGACTTTTTCCCCGCTCAATGCCAGAAAAAAATACACTAGAATCGCAAAAAGAAAATTAAAAAACGCCCCCCCAAACAATATCCATAGCTTTTGGAAAGGGCTTTTTTGCGCGTAGCTATCATTTGCTTCTTTTTCTTCATTATTTTCTTCATTCGCTTCTTTTTCTTCTTTATCCATGCCCTTTAATTTCACATAGCCCCCAAGCGGGATCAAAGACAAAGCGAATTGCGTGCCAAAAAGCTTAAAAAAACAGAGTTTTTTACCAAAACCAATGCTAAAAACTTCCACCTTGACCCCACAAATCCTAGCAATAATAAAATGCCCTAACTCATGGACAAAGATTAAAAACGCCAGCATTAAAACCGCTATAATGAACATCATACCCCTGTTGGCTCTTTTACATTAGGATCTTTTAGGGTTGGCTCTTTAGGAGGCGTGGGTGGTGTGGGGGGCGTGGGATCTGTGGTTTTTTGGCTTTCTTTATTTTCTTTATTTTCTTTTGGGGGTTTTTGCCACAACTCTGTCAAAGCCGCCGCTTTTTTAGGATCCATTTTGGCTAAAATTTTGCCTAATTCTTGGGGTTTTAGCGCCATTAAAATTTCTAAGGCGTTTTGAGTGGGTAAGTTTTCTAAAATCAGAGCCGATTTGGAATCTTTCATTTTAGAATAAGTCTCGCTAATCTTGCTGTCTTTAGCCTGCTTGATTTCTCTTAAAATGCCTTCGTTTTCTTCTATCAAATTTTTAAGGCGTTTTTTTCTTCCGTTTGTAAGGTTTTAAAGGCTTCTTCTTTAGCGGCTAGATTTTTCAGTTTTTCTTCCACTTCTTTTTCTTTTTGGTTCAACAGATCGGTTTTTTCATCTAAAAGGCGGGCGTTTTCGGTTTGCAAGATCCTTAAAGACTGCTCTTTTTCGCTCAATTGGCGCAAATCGTCTTTCAATTCGGCTTTTTTAGATTCAAAAATCGCAGAGCATTGCAACAATTCTTGCGCGGCTTCTTCGCTAAAGAGCGCTTGTAAAATCAAGCCCATTAACAAGATTTTACGCATGCAAGCCCTCTTTTTGCCAGTGTAAAATCATGGCGTTTTCGTCTAAAAGAGCCTGCTCTTTTTTTTCCAAAATTTCCTTTTCTTTTTGCTTTTCCTTTTCTAAAATGATTTTAGCTTTTTCTAATTCCTGGTTAGCCAAAAGGTAATCTCTTTCTAAAACTTTTAAATCCTTATTTAAATTCTCGCTCTCTCGTTGGTAATATTCTATCTCCATTCTTAGAGCGCTTTTTAATTGCTGGGTTTGTAAAAAAAGGCTCATTCCCCCCAATTCAGGGTTTTTAAACGCGCTCAATTGGGCTTGTTTGTCTAAAACTTCTCGCTCGTTTTGTTGCAATTCTAAACGCTTGCTTTCAAGCTTTTGCTCTATTTTTTCTAACGCAAGGGTTTTTAATTGCACCAACACAGAAGCGAATTTTTTCATAGAAAAATCGTGTCTTCTCTTTCAGGGCTTGTAGAAATAAGTCCAATTTTCACTCCCACTTCTTTTTCAATAAAACGGATATACTCTCTAGCGTTTGGCTCTAAATCGTCTAATTTTCTCACGCCCACGCTTTTTTCCCAGCCTTTAAAAGTTTGATAAATAGGCATGCAATCTTTCAAATCGCTAGGGAAAGCCTCCAATCTTTCGCCCTTTCTTTCATAAGCCACGCACACCTTAATCGCATCAATCCCGTCTAAAACATCTAATTTCATTAAAGCTAATTGCGTGCAACCATTCAAAGCGCAAGCGTATTTTAAAGCCACCAAATCCAGCCACCCGCAACGCCTTGGGCGCTTGGTTGTCGTGCCAAACTCCGCGCCTTTAGTCCTTAAATGATCGCCCATGGGTGTAGAATCTTCGCTAGGGAAAGTCCCATTGCCCACACGAGTGGAGTAGGCTTTTGTGATGCCTATGACTTCATTGATCGCTTTAGGGTTTAAGCCGGTGCTCACGCAAGCGCTAGCGCTCGTGGTGTTAGAGCTTGTTACAAAAGGGTAAGTCCCTAAATCAATGTCTAAAAGCGTGCCTTGCGCCCCTTCTAATAGGATTTTTTCACCCTTTTGGTTCGCTTCTATCAGCATGCTTGTGGTGTCTTTGATAAAGGGGCAAATTTTTTTAGCATAAGTTTTAAAATACTCCCTCAAATCTTTTTCGTAATCCTCGCCCAAATCATACGATTCTTTAAAAGGCTCAATGGCTTTGAAATGCGCGTTTAGCCTTTCTTCTAAGATCTTATCGTCTAGTAAATCCCCCATTCTGATCCCGCTCCTCGCCATTTTATCCTCATAGCAAGAGCCTATGCCTTTTTTAGTCGTGCCAATGTTTTGAGATTTTTCTTTAAAAGCGTCTTTTTTGGCATGATAGGGCAAGATCACATGGGCTCTGTCGCTGACAAACAAACGATTTTCTAAATCCTCAAACGCGCTGATTTCTTCGCACAAATCCTTAATGCTCACGACCACCGCGCTAGAAATGATGTTCTTGCATTGTGGGTATAAAACCCCTGAGGGCATTAAATGCAAAGAATGCTTAACCCCCTTATGCACAATGGTATGCCCCGCATTATGCCCGCCTTGATAGCGCACCACAAAGTCATAATCCTTAGCGATCCTATCAACGATTTTTCCCTTCCCCTCATCTCCCCACTGGATCCCCACAACGACATCTGCCATAAAATATTATCCTTAAAACAAAGTAGATTGGATGGTTTAAAAGCTTGTTAGAATACCAAAAAAAAGTAAAAAGCCTCTTTATAAGCCCTAAAAAGAGCTTAAAAGCCTATCGTGTAATTGATATAGAACGCATACAAACGCCTGTAATCCACATCAGCCCCGTTCGCTTTCAAATACCTTTGATTGATAGCTGGGATTTTCACGCCAAATTCCATACCATGCTGAATGCTTTGAGACGCACTCAAAAACCGGCGGTGCATGGTGCTAGCAAAATGAGCCCTTAAGCCCAAATTAAATAAAAATTGGAAATTCGTGGGAGTGGGGTATTCTTTAAACGAGTCTTCAATTTGACCTCTTAAAGAGCTATCCCAAGTGTTACCCGCTATTTGAATGCCTCCAAACACCCCCACATTCAAGGATTGATCGCTAAAAACCCTTCTAAAGATATTCCATAAAAAGTCCGTGCCAGCGCCATAAGTAAAGATGTTCGCTTTAACAGCGCTGCTAAGACTGCCCAATTGCGTAAAGCCATAATCAAAGAAAGCGTAATATCGTAAGCCTATATTCCGCTTGTTCCCAAAAAATTGCTTGTAGCCCATTTGAATACCAAAGCCATTAATAACCCCATGCTGAGAGCTTGTGCCTGTACCAAATTGGGGTAGGTAAGGCTCATCGTAATTCTTTAGCATTCCTCCTAGCTGTTTTAGATTCTCTTGGTAAGTAGCGATTCGATCCGAGATGGTTTTCACATCCTTTTGAAGCATAACTCCTGCACCACTGTTCTTCAAGTTTTCTGCGATCTGGCCTAGCTTTGCTGCAGAAGTGTCATTAAAAAGCTGCATTTGGGCTAAAAGCCCTTTTAAAAACACCGAATTACTATCCAGATTCACTCTTGTGAGCGCGTTTAAAAGCGCCACGCTTTCCGTGGCTAAGAGACTGAATTCATTTTGAGAATTATAGAGAACTTTTATAATCCCTATATATTCAGGAACGACTCCATTACTGCTGCCATTATTACTATTATTAACCAAGTTATACAGCACATTACTCAAATACACTTGCAAGGCTTGAACGCTATAAGCGTTTTTATTCGTTTCAAAGCGTTGCTCAATTTGGGGGAGTATTTTTTTAAACTGGGTTAACTCTGCGTTGTTGTTGCCAACAGTTGTATTAGTATTAACAATTTGATTGCCTATCCCTAAAAGAGCGTCCATGGTCGTGTTTGTCGCTAAGGCTAAAAGCCCATTACCCCCTGCCATACCCACGCCCACTTGGCGGAAATCATCAATGACATTATTCCTTAGGGTGCTGCCTTTATTATTGATATTTTGTTGCGCGCCACCGATTTGATAGCCCACTCCCATATAAAAGCCATCGTCTTCAGCTAACGCCATGCTTAAAGGAAGGCTAAAAAGCAGAGCGGTTTTCAAAAGCCCTTTTTTGAGCGCGTGGTATTGACCTTTTTTCATTCTTGTATTCTTTATCTCTTTTGTATTAGTATTTTTCATCAAGAGCCTTCCTTAAAAACCGACTGAATAGCCCACATAGAAGCTAAAATTCCTCATATAGCTCGCGCTTGAGCCTTGGGTTGCAAAATATTTATGAGCGATAACAGGGATTTTCACCCCAAATTCTATCCCTTGGTCTAGCCTGTGCTTATTGAAATTGGTTTTTGCAAAGTTGGTGCGCACGCCCAAATCAAACAAAAATTGGAACGAGCTAGACTTGACATCAGGCCTTTGCCCGCTCAATAAGTTCGTTACATTAGTGCTCCAAGTTTGCCCTGCGATTTGAGCGCCAAAGAAAAGACCGATTGTAGTCCTTTCCCTCCTTCTAGAGCGTTCATACACATTGTATAAAAAATCCGTTCCTACCCCATAAGTAACAAGATTCGCTCCCACTTTTAAATTCGTATCGCCAAAATTCGCATAGCCATAATCCAAAAACCCATAATACCTTAAGCCAATATTTTTCTTATGGGTGAAAAATTGCTTATAACCCATTTTAGCCCCAAAGCCGTTCATGCTCGCTGACTGATAATCTTTGAGCGAAAAGAGGTTAGGGATATAAGAAATCTTATAAAGAGAACTAGCCGAAGATTCAAACTGACCCAAACTCGCGTTAATAATGTTTATGACTCTATCTAGCCCTTTCTTATAGATAAGCTGATTCCCACTAAAACAAGACGATACACTGCTGCAGATATTTTTTTCAATAAAACTCCCTAACCTCAAAGTCTCACGATCCAAAGAAATCCCGCTCTTAATCAAAGCGTTGATCTCGCTAACCGTAGAATTAGCCCCTATCAAGCCCGTTTGCGAAGAAAAATTTTGCATACCTGTGGCAATATCGCCCACGCTCACGCCGTTATACGATCCATTAGTCCCGCCCGCGCCTAAAAGCATGACTTTCATGATGTTTTCGTATAGCTGTTCGTTATTGTTTTGTTGGATTTTGCTCAAATCCACTTGCCCTAAAGCTAAAACGATGTTTTGAGCCACTAAGAGCATGCTATCCGTGATACCGATTTGTTTATTCCCCACATCCACCACCAAAGGCTTAATGACACCCTGACTAGCGTATTGCTGGGATAGATCTAATAGTTTTCCTAAAATCCCTAGAGATTGCTTTAAATTGACTAAGGCTTGGTATGATTGTCCGTTTTGTTGCGGTGGTTGTGCATTGTCTTTCATGCTTTCACTCAAAAGAGTTTTTGTTTTATTCCCTAAAATATCCAAGTAGTAGGATAAGGGAATGGCAGAAGTTTGCAACCTCACAGCCCCATCTCTAATCAACTGCTTTAATTCTTGCACTTGAGTGAAGCCTGGATTTTTCAATTCCTGTCTGGCCAAATTCGTTTGATAATCTATGACGAAAAACGCCCCATCTTCTTCGGCGTTACACAAAGACATGCCCGCCAGCAAGGAAAGAGCGATCGTTTTTTTAAAGGAGTGGTTTTTCAAAAATATCCTTTTTGCTTTGATAAGTGATTTTACTTAATCCATAAAAGAAACTCCCTAATTTTAAGATAATCATTCTTAATTTGCTATTAAGTGTTTCAAAAAAGCATCAAATTGACATCTTTTAAGCAAAATGTTATAATGCTCGCTTAATTTTATTTGGGGTGTTAGCTCAGTTGGGAGAGCGCAACGCTGGCAGCGTTGAGGTCAGGGGTTCGAACCCCCTACACTCCACCATTATTACGCTTATCCTCTTTTTTTATGGATCAAACCCGTTTTCTTGCTAGTATTACCCATAATTAATTATAATCTTAGGGATTGTTTTTCATCAAGGGAGTTTGAGCGTGAGCAGTTTGTTTAAAATGCGCATTCTTAGTTTTAAAAAGAATAAGCGGGCGGTGTTTTCGCTCTATCTTTTTATCGCTTTGTTAGCGCTTTCTCTTTTAGCCCCCTTGTGGGTCAATGATCGCCCCTTATTCATCTATAAAGACAATAAAGCGTATTTCCCCATGTTTAAAAATTATGCGGAAGTGGAGTTTGGAGGCGATTTTTTCACCCCTACGGACTATAACGATCCTTATGTGCAAAACACGCTTTTAAAAGACGCTTTCATCATCCATGCGCTCATCCCTTATAGCTACGATACGATCATTATGGATTTAGACTCGCCTGCCCCTAACCCCCCAAGCTTCAAACACCTTTTAGGCACAGACGATCAAGCCAGAGACGTGTTAGCCAGGCTGGTTTATGGCTATCGGGTTTCGTTAGCGTTTGGGATTTTACTCACCCTTTTTAGCGTTCTTATTGGCGTGAGTTTGGGGGCGTTTCAGGGGTATTATGGAGGGCTAGTGGATTTAGTGGGGCAAAGGTTGAGCGAGATTTGGAGCGCGATTCCTATGCTTTTTTTACTCATTGTGATTTCTAGCGCGTTCAATTCTAATTTTTGGATCATCTTGTTTTTAGTCTTGCTCTTTAGCTGGATGGGGCTTTCTCAAGTCGTGCGCACGGAGTTTTTAAAAGCAAGGAATATGGACTACACCAAAGCCGCTAGAGCGCTTGGGGTGAATGATTTAAAAATCATTTTCTACCATGTTTTACCCAACGCTTTAGTGGCAACGATCACTTACATTCCTTTTTTAATGGCGGCTAGTATTTCCACTTTAGTGTCTTTGGATTTCTTGGGTTTTGGCATGCCTATAGGGAGCGCGAGCTTGGGCGAATTGGTCAATCAAGGCAAGGATAACCTCACTACGCCCCATTTAGCGGTTGTAGCCTTTGTAGCCATCAGTTTGTTGCTTTCTGTTTTGGTGTTCATTGGCGAAGGGGTGCGCGATGCTTTCAACGCTAACATGCTCAAATAAGGGGGTTACATGCTAGAAATCAAAAACTTGAACTGCGTTTTAAACGCGCATTTTTCGCTCCAAAACATCAATATTTCGTTAAATCCTAGCGAAAGGGTGGCGATCGTGGGCGAGAGCGGGAGCGGGAAAAGCTCTATCGCTAATCTCATCATGCGTTTAAACCCCAGATTCAAGCCTCATAATGGCGAAGTGCTGTTTGAAACAACCAACCTTTTAAAAGAAAGCGAAGCGTTCATGCAACATTTAAGGGGGAATATTATCGCTTACATCGCTCAAGACCCCCTATCCAGCCTAAACCCCTTGCATAAAATCGGCAAGCAAATGAGTGAAGCCTATTTTTTACACCATAAAAACGCTTCTAAAACGCTCCTTAAAGAAAAAGTTTTAAACGCCATGCAACAAGTCCAATTAGATGAAAAATTTTTGGATCGTTACCCTTATGAATTGAGCGGAGGGCAACGCCAAAGGGTGTGTATCGCTATGGGCATTATTAATGCACCCAAACTGCTCATTTGCGATGAGCCTACCACCGCATTAGATGCGCAAATCCAAAACCAGATTTTAGACTTACTCAAGCAATTGAGCGTGGAAAAAAACATCGCCCTTTTATTCATTAGCCATGATTTGAAAGCGGTCAAACGCTTGGCTGATAGGGTTTATGTGCTAAAAAAAGGCGAGATAGTAGAAACCAATTCCACTAAAGATCTTTTTAATGACCCCAAGCACGAATATTCAAAACTCTTGATTCAAGCTTCAAACTTGCCCGCTAAAAATTTAAAAGCGCTAGATGAAACGCTTTTAGAGGTGAAAGATTTTAGCGTTTATTACTTGCAAAAACGCTTTTTGACGCCTTCTTTAAAAAAGCCCCTTATCGCATCAGTCAATTTCTCCCTCAAAGCCAAAGAAAATGTCGGCATCATTGGCGAAAGCGGGAGCGGGAAAAGCTCTTTAGCGTTGGGGCTTTTAAAACTCGCTTTAAATAGCGGGGAAGAAAAGATTTTAGGCCAAAGCGTGGGGCTTTTAAATTCTAAGGCGTTCAAACCCTACCGCAAGATTTTGCAAATGGTGTTTCAAGACCCTTACGCATCGTTAAACCCTCGCTTAAGCATTCAAAGCATTTTAACAGAGGCTTTGCGCTTTGCTTACCCTAAAGCTTCCAAAAAAGAATGGCACCATCTCGCAAAACTTTGTTTAGAAGAAGTGTGTTTAAACCCTGAATTGCTTAACTTTTACGCTTATGAACTCAGCGGTGGAGAGCGCCAAAGAGTGGCGATCGCTAGAGCGATTGCCTTAAAACCTAAAATCATTCTTTTAGATGAGCCCACTTCTGCTTTAGATAAAAGCATTCAAAAAAGCGTGTTGGAATTGTTGTTGAATTTACAAGAAAAGCAGGATCTGAGCTATTTGTTTATCAGCCATGATTTAGATGTGATCAAAGCGTTTTGCGATAAGGTGTTAGTGATAAGTGAGGGGAAAGTCGTAGAAATGGGCGCTATTGAAGAGGTGTTTGACAACCCTAAGCACGCTTATACGAAGCGTTTGTTAGAATCCAGGCTTTAAAGCTTTATTCTAAAATTCATGCCTTTAGTATTATTTTTAATCGCTTTTTTAATGGGTGTTATCTTTTTATTTTCTATAAACAAAACAAAGAAACTTGATAGGGGGCTGTTTTTGAATAAGGGTAGTTGTCAATAAAGAATGAAAAAACCTTAGATTCTTTGGGCAAAATCTTTTCTTTAAAAATTTTTTCATAGCTTTTTTTGACAAACCATTTAAAAGCTCGCTCTTCCACAAAATTGTGAGGGTTTTTAAGGACTTCTAGGCGTAAAACGCATTTGTTTAGACTGAATTTGGAAATGTTTTTGACTCCCACTTGCAAAGAAAAGGCGTTGCTATAACTTAAAGGGTTAGCGTGCAAGATGCGCGTTTCTATGGGGTAAATCGCTTGAGTGAGTAAAACGCTTCAAAACAAAAGGCATGCTTAAAAACGCGCCCAAAAAAGTTGCTACCGCTAGATAGCTAGCCAGGCGGTTTCTTAAAAGCAAAGCCAAAAGGAGCAAAATCGCGCAAAAAAGGATTAAAACGCTCGCTATCAAAACGCTGATTAAAGTCGCTTGGCTTAAAAATCCCTTAAAAGACTCCAAAAAAGCTTGGATAAAGGCAAGAGACGCCATGCGTTTTTAAGGCTCTTTACTCTCGGCAATGCTAGATTTAACCTTACTTTTAGTGTCAATCCAAATGTTAGGCACAGCCCCACCTGGAGTGAGCATGATTTGAGCGTTATTATTCGTTTTTAACGCTTCATTAAACTGGCCTTGAACTTCAATCTGGCGCAGTCTTAAAAGCTTGTCGCTCAAGCTTTGCGAAATGCTTAAATTGGCTTGAGATTTCGCTTTAGCTTCAATCACGATCGCATCCGCCACGCCTTGAGCCTTAATCCTGTTAGCGTCCGCTTCCCCTTTAGCCAAAGCGGCTTGTTTTTGAGCTTCTTGTTTGGAGCGCTCCACCTCGTATTTCACCCTTTCTGATTCTTGGCGCGCGATTTGGACTTTTTCTATTTGCTCTTTAATCTTAGCGGGTAAGACGATTTCTCTCAATTGGATAGAGCTTAATTCCACAGGGGTGTTAGGGAGCTTAGAAACTTCTTTATTGATACCGCTATTGATAAGAGCGGCAATCTCGTTGCGCTTAATGGGTAAATCTTCAGCCGGGTAGCGCCCCACGACAGAGCGCACCACATCGCGCACCACAGGGTTGATGATCTTTTGCTCCCAAGACAAGCCATAAGTAGCGATCGTTTGGGGGGTGGTTTGAGGGTTTAAGCGGTATTGCACGGTGAGTTCAATAGAAACGGTCAAGCCCCTACTATCCATCACATTAATAGCGTCGTTTCTAAAAATCCCTTGGTTTTTACCCGCCACGCCCATGTCTTCGGTGCGTGAAAAATTGATATTCCTGATCCTTGTATCCACAATGAGAATGTCTTGAATGATAGGCACAAAAAAGTGGATTCCTGGCTGTAAGGGGGTGGGTTCGTATTTCCCGGCGGTGATCTTAATGCCAATTTCTCCTGAGCTGATCACTTCAAAAGGCTTGGTCAAAAAAGCGATAACGCCTAAAAGGACAATAACGATTAAAACCGATAGTTTTTTAGAATTAAAAGAGTTAGACGGCGGGATGAAACGCCCCCCATTATTAGGCGTATTAGGCGTGGGGTTTTCTCTTTGAGGATTTTTCTTTTTTAAATGTTCGTTCAAATCAATGGGCATGAGTTTCCTTTTTAAATATTTTAACGGCGTTTGGGTTTTTTAGAATAATGGTTTGTTTTAGGGTGTCTGTCTCTGTGCTGACTCTTTTTAAAAGAACGCGCTCGCTCATGCTGGGGCGTTTTTTTGTTAGAGGGTTTTGGCGTTTTCTCTTTAGGGTTTTGAATCGCATCAATTTCTTGCTGATTTAAACCAATTTTGCTGGTTTCAAACTGCAAACTCAAAAGTTTTAAAACCAATTGAGACGGCTCAAAAATTTCGGTAAGCTGTTCATAAAGACTGATAGTCCCTTCAGACACTTTAACGTCATGCAAGGTTTTGATGATCTGATTTTCGTTAATGGTGGGGATTTCAAAAAGTTCAATCTCTGAATCAATTTCTTTTTGCATGCGTAAAAGCTCTTTGTATTCTAAGGGGGTTACTAAAGTGATCGCCATGCCTTTTTTGCCCGCTCGCCCGGTTCTGCCAATGCGATGGATATAGCTCTCTGTGTTTAGGGGCAAGTGGTAGTTAAACACATGGCTTACACCGCTAATATCTAGCCCACGGCTCGCCACATCCGTAGCCACTAACACATCAGCGTCATTTTTTTTAAACGCCATGATAGAAGCGCGCCGATCCCTTTGATCCATATCCCCATGCAAGGCGGTGCTTTTGTAATTTTTAGAAGCAAGGAATTGGTGCAATTCATCGGCTTCTTTTTTGGTGCGCGTGAAAACGATGCTCTTTTTGGGCGCTTGGGTGTCTAAAAGGCGCATGATCGCTTCGACCCTCTCATGCTCATTGATCACATAAAAGCGTTGGGTGATGTCAGTGTTAGTGATATTAGAAGGAGCGATATGGATTTTAATAGGGTTTTCTAAAATCTTATCCGCTAGTCTTTTGATCGGCTCTGGCATCGTGGCTGAAAAAAGCAAGATCTGTGCTTCGCTAGGGAGGTAGTCAAAAATCTCTTCAATATCGTCTAAAAACCCCATATCCAGCATTTCATCGCTTTCATCTAAAACGACCACTTTAGGCACAAATTTATGGATGCGCTCGTTCTTTAAATGATCCAACAGCCTTCCTGGTGTAGCGATCATCACTTGGGGGTTTTTTTTAATAAATTCGCATTGTTTTTTAACGCTCTGGTCTCCATACACGCACACGGTTTTAGCCCTGGTGTGTTTGCCCAATTTAAAAATCTCATCGCTAATTTGCATGGCTAATTCTCTAGTGGGCGTGATCACTAATGCCTCTATAGTGTGGTTGTTTTTAAGGTTGTTGATAATGGGCAGAGCGAAAGCGGCGGTTTTTCCTGTGCCTGTTTGGGCTTGCGCGATGACATCTCGGCTTTGCAAAACAGCCGGAATGGCCTTTTCTTGAATGGGGCTTGGGGAAGTGAAGCCGGCTTCATAAACGGATTTTAAAACCGATTCTTTTAAGCCCAAATCATTAAAACTCGGCTTATGATAAGCGTCATCATCAATTTCTGTAGGGAGTGGTGGTTGATTCAATTCCATGGGAGATTCATACCTCAATTTAATTTGAAACTTTATAAAAAGTTAATAAAAGGCTAAAATTAAAATCTTTGATTTAAAGTTTATAAGATTTTTGAGTATAGCATAAAAATGCACTCAATTAAGTTTAAAGTTTTTATAAAAGGCTTATGCTAAAATAATTAGAATTTAAGGAATAAAGAAAGGGTTTGATTGAAACGGGTGTTTTTGTGGCTTATTTTTGTATTAGCTTTCCACAAGCTTTTAGCTGAAAAAATAGGCGATATAGCAAGCGTGGTGGGCGTAAGGGATAACCAGCTGATTGGCTATGGGCTTGTGATTGGCTTAAATGGCACAGGGGATAAATCCGGCTCAAAATTCACCATGCAATCCATTTCTAACATGCTAGAGAGCGTGAATGTCAAGATCTCTGCAGACGATATTAAATCTAAAAATGTCGCTGCCGTGATGATTACAGCCTCCTTGCCCCCCTTTGCAAGACAGGGCGATAAAATTGATATTCACATTTCTTCTATTGGCGATGCGAAATCCATTCAAGGAGGGACTTTGGTGATGACCCCTTTAAATGCGGTGGATGGGAATATTTACGCCCTCGCTCAAGGGGCTATCGTTTCGGGCAATTCTAATAACTTGCTCTCAGCCAATATCATCAATGGGGCGACTATTGAAAGGGAAGTTTCGTATGATTTGTTCCACAAAAACGCCATGACTTTAAGCCTGAAAAACCCCAATTTTAAAAACGCTATCCAAGTGCAAAACACTTTAAATAAGGTATTTGGCAATAAAGTAGCCATAGCGCTAGATCCCAAAACCATTCAAATCACCCGCCCAGAGCGTCTTTCTATGGTAGAGTTTTTAGCCTTAGTGCAAGAAATCCCTATTAATTACAGTGCGAAAAATAAGATCATTGTAGATGAAAAATCAGGCACGATCGTTTCAGGAGTGGATATAATAGTGCATCCTATAGTGGTTACAAGCCAGGACATCACGCTTAAAATCACTAAAGAGCCTTTAAATGATTCTAAAAACGCACAGGATTTAGACAATAACATGTCCTTAGACACCGCTCACAACACGCTGAGTTCTAACGGGAAAAACATCACCATTGCCGGGGTGGTAAAAGCCTTACAAAAAATTGGCGTGAGCGCTAAGGGGATGGTTTCAATCTTGCAAGCCCTAAAAAAAAGCGGCGCGATTAGCGCTGAAATGGAGATACTATGATAAACAACAATAAAGCCATGTTGGAGCAATACAATGTTTCTAAATTAGCGAGCGAAGAGAAATTAAAAGTGCTAGCTCAAACTAAAAACGACAAGCTTCTCAAAGAACAAACCGATTCTTTTGAAGCGTTGCTTTTAAAATTCATGCTAGATAGCGCTATGAAAATGGATAACCCCTTGTATCCTAAAGCCCCAGGCGATGAGATTTACACATCCATGTATAAGGACACCCTTTCTAAAGAATTGAGCGGGAATTTTGGCTATAGCGAAATGCTGTTTAATTTCTTAAAAGAGCAAGAAAAACAAAAACCATGAAAAAATCCAAGCGCTTAAAACGCCCTTATTTAAAGCGTTCCCATTTGAAACACTCTTATAAGGCTTCTTCTTTCAAGGGGTTGTTAAAAAAAGAGGATAATGTGATTTCATTAGAAAATTTTAAACCCAAAGAGAGCGAAGATTTATTAGAAAATTTTTCCAACAAAAAAGACATGCAAGAATTGCTAGGGCTTTTAAACCAATTCATTTTACAAAGCTACAAGGTGGAAAAGGAATTTAAGGATTATAAAGCCCTCTATGAATGGGTCATAGAGATTTTACCGCAAGCGATTTGGGTGATGAATGAAAACGGGAGCTTTTTTTATAAAAATTCTTTAGCCAATCAAAGCCATGAGGTGTTCAATAAGGCTAAATTAGAAAATTTTAACACTGAAATTGAACATGAAAATAAAAGCTATTTAGTCCAGCAAAACAGCATTCAAGGCAAGCAAATCATCACCGCAACCGATATTAGCGCTCAAAAACGCCAAGAGCGGCTCGCTTCTATGGGGAAAATCTCAGCGCATTTAGCCCATGAGATCAGAAACCCCGTAGGCTCTATCTCCCTTTTAGCTTCGGTGTTATTAAAGCATGCGAATGAAAAGACTAAGCCCATTGTTGTAGAATTGCAAAAAGCTTTATGGCGCGTAGAAAGGATCATTAAAGCCACCTTGCTTTTTTCTAAAGGCATTCAAGCCAACCGCACCAAGCAAAGTTTAAAAACGCTAGAGAGCGATCTCAAAGAAGCCCTAAATTGCTACACTTACTCCAAAGACATTGATTTTCTTTTTAATTTTAGCGATGAAGAAGGGTTTTTTGACTTTGATTTAATGGGGATTGTGTTGCAAAATTTCTTGTATAACGCTATTGATGCGATTGAAGCCTTAGAAGAGAGCGAGCAGGGGCAGGTGAAGATTGAAGCGTTCATTCAAAATGAATTTATCGTCTTCACCATTATTGATAATGGCAAGGAAGTGGAAAACAAAAGCGCTTTATTTGAGCCTTTTGAAACCACTAAATTAAAGGGTAATGGCCTAGGGTTAGCCCTGTCTTTACAAGTCGTTAAAACTTATGAAGGGAGCATTGCACTATTAGAAAATCAAGAAAAAACCTTTGAAATTAAGATTCTTAACGCTTCTTGAGTGATAATATCCCCCTTAAAAAATGAGTTTTACGATAAAACAAAATTTTAAAAAGATTAAAGAATATTAAATTGAATAGAGTTTATCAATATTTGACAAAAATAAGATCAAAAAAAATTTTCATTAACTCTTTTGGTGTAGGATAGCGATCAAGGTTTTTATGAAAATAAAAGCCTAAAACAATTTTAAAAAAAAGGACTTTTGATGAAAACATTTGAAATTTTAAAACATTTGCAAGCGGATGCGATCGTGTTATTTATGAAAGTGCATAACTTCCATTGGAATGTGAAAGGCACCGATTTTTTCAATGTGCATAAAGCCACTGAAGAAATTTATGAAGAATTTGCAGACATGTTTGATGATCTCGCTGAAAGGATCGCTCAATTAGGGCATCACCCCTTAGTCACTTTATCCGAAGCGCTCAAACTCACTCGCGTTAAAGAAGAAACTAAAACAAGCTTCCACTCTAAAGACATCTTTAAAGAAATTCTAGGCGATTACAAACACCTAGAAAAAGAATTTAAAGAGCTTTCTAACACCGCTGAAAAAGAAGGCGATAAAGTAACCGTAACTTATGCAGACGATCAATTAGCCAAGTTGCAAAAATCCATTTGGATGCTAGAAGCCCATTTAGCTTAAGCTATCAAAAAGAAGCCAGCATGAGAGATTACAGCGAGCTTGAAATTTTTGAGGGAAACCCCTTAGACAAGTGGAATGACATTATTTTTCATGCGAGTAAAAAGCTTTCTAAAAAAGAGCTAGAAAGGCTTTTAGAGCTTCTGGCTCTTTTGGAAACTTTTATAGAAAAAGAAGACTTGGAAGAAAAGTTTGAATCTTTCGCTAAAGCTTTAAGAATGGATGAAGAGTTGCAACAAAAAATAGAGAGCAGAAAAACAGACATTGTGATCCAATCCATGGCGAATATTCTCAGCGGGAATGAATGAGCTTATCCGCTATGGCTTGATATTCCTCTTTTTTTAAAAGCGTTTGGGCTTGATTATGGGATCGATAAAACGCTAGAATTAAAAAAAGATGAAGTGTTTAAAGCGATCATCAAAGACACTTCAAATGAACAAACCAAAGAAATCACGCTCTATTGGACGCTATATGCAAATAAAGGTTTAGTCATCAACATGCGTTTTAACCATTTCCCTTACCAGTTTATTTTATACACCGATCATGCGAGAAACACCTATAATCTCAAAGTTTTTGAAGAAAACTTTTCTTCTAACAGCACCCTGTCGCTTGTGTTTAAAGATTTTAAAGAAGATAAAGCCATTTTAAGGCTTTTAGCCCTTATGCCCCTTGTTTTTTCTCCTAAAGAGCCTTAAGGAATTTGCATGCAAGAAAAACAACTCAAAACCATTCAAAATAAGATCGCTTCTTGGATCAAAGAAATAGAAAGCGGCTTTATAGATGCATTGTTTTCTAAGATTAGTACTTCAAAAATGCTGCGCTCCAAACTCATGCTCGCTTTGTTAGACGAAAAAACAGACGCTATTTTATTGGATAAAGCCTTCAATTTGTGCGCGATTGTAGAAATGATACAGACCGCTTCTTTATTGCATGATGATGTGATTGACAAAGCGACCATGCGCCGAAAACTCCCTAGCATTAACGCTCTTTTTGGTAATTTTAACGCCGTGATGCTTGGGGATGTGTTTTATTCCAAAGCCTTTTTTGAATTGTCTAAAATGGGCGAAGCAATCGCTCAAATCCTCTCTAATGCGGTTTTAAGGCTCTCTAGGGGCGAGATTGAAGATGTGTTTGTGGGGGAAAGTTTTAATAGCGACAAACAAAAATACTGGCGCATTTTAGAAGACAAGACCGCCCATTTCATGGAAGCGAGCTTAAAGAGCATGGCGATTCTTTTAAATAAAGACGCCAAAATGTATGCGGATTTTGGGTTGCATTTTGGCATGGCGTTTCAAATCATTGATGATTTGTTAGACATCACTCAAGACGCCAACACTCTAGGTAAGCCCAATTTTAGCGATTTTAAAGAGGGCAAAACCACTTTACCCTACTTGCTTTTATATGAAAAATTGAATCAGCATGAACAAGGGCTTTTAATTTCTTATTTCAAACAAGATAGTCATGAAATCATAGAATGGACTAAGGAAAAATTCAAGCAACATGGTATCATAGAAGAAACCCTTAAAATCGCTCAAGTTTATTCTAAAAAGTACCTTGAAGCCATTAAGGGGGAAAACAATTTGATTTTAGAAAAACTAGCGCAAGATGTCATTTATAGGACTTTTTAATGGAGTTAGAAACTCATTTGTCAAAATATTTCACCCTAGCCTTTACGCATAAAAGCATGAGCTTGGAAATGCGAGAAAAACTCGCTATCAATTCGAGTGCAACGCTTAAAGAATTTTTACAAACGATTAAAAACCATTGCCCTAATATCAAAGAGTGCATGGTGCTATCCACATGCAATCGCTTTGAAATCTATGCGAGCCTGAAACACGGCACTAATACTCATGAGCAAAAAAGCGCGTTATTAAAAATCTTAGCCCACAATAAAAAAATGAGCGTGTCTGATTTAGAAAAATGCGTTTTAATCAACACTGATGAAAGCGCGGTCCATCATGTCTTTAGCGTGTGCAGCAGTTTGGATAGCTTGGTGGTTGGGGAAACTCAAATCACAGGGCAGATGAAAAACGCCTATAAATTCGCCTTTGAAGAGAAATTTTGCTCCAAAGATTTAACCCGATTGCTCCATTTTGCTTTCAAATGCGCCGCTAAAGTGCGCAATTTAACCGGCATTTCCAAGCAAGGGGTCTCCATCTCTTCAGTAGCCGTCAAAGAAGCGCTTAGTATTTTTGAAAAAGAAAAGATTAAGGATAAAAAAGCCCTTGTGATAGGGCTTGGCGAAATGGCTCAATTAGTCATCAAACACCTTTTAAACAAGCAATTTGAAGCGCTTATCTTAGGGCGTAATGCGGCTAAATTTGAAGATTTCATCAAAGAATTAGAAGAGCCTAAAAAAGTGGGCTTCCAAAATATAGAAAATTTAAGTGCTTATATCAATGCATACGAACTGCTTTTTTGCGCCACTTCTTCGCCGAACTTTATCGTGCAAAATTCCATGCTAAAAGAAACGATTTTCAGGCGTTTTTGGTTTGATTTAGCCGTGCCACGAAATATTGAAAAACCGACGCTGAATAATATTTTCTTATACAGCGTGGATGATTTAGAGCCTATGGTGAGGGAAAATGTGGAAAACAGGCAGGAGAGTAGGACGAAAGCTTATGAGATTGTAGGGCTTGCCACAATGGAGTTTTACCAATGGATCCAAAGTTTAGAAGTAGAGCCTGTGATTAAGGATTTAAGGGAATTAGCTAGGATTTCGTACCAAAAGGAATTGCAAAAAGCGCTCAAAAAACGCTATGTGCCTAAAGAATACGAAAGCAACATTGAAAAGATCTTGCACAACGCTTTCAACACTTTTTTACACCACCCCACCATCGCCTTAAAAAAGAACGCTCAAAAAGAAGAATCCGATGTGCTTGTGGGCGCGATTAAAAACCTGTTTAATTTAGACAAATCTAGTGCTAATCATGTCCAGAATTTGAATCTCTATAAATGCGAATATTACGAGGAATAATGCATGCTATTTTCAAAACTTTTTGCCCCCACTCTCAAAGAACCCCCAAAAGATGCCGTGTTAAAAAGCCATAAGCACTTAGCTCAAGCAGGATACATTTATCAAGTAGGCAGCGGGATTTATAATTTTTTGCCCTTAGCTAAAAAAGTGCTAGACAAAATAGAAAACATCACGCACAAACGCATGCAAGAGCATGGGGCGCAAAATATTTTAATGAGTTTTGTGGTTTTGGCGAGTTTGTGGGAAAAATCAGTACGTTTGGATAAATACGGCAAGGAATTATTGGTTTTTAAAGACCGAAAAGACAATGATTTTGTTTTAAGCCCCACTTTAGAAGAAAATATCACCGAAATTGCCGCTAATTTCATCAAAAGCTACAAGCAATTACCCGTGCATCTCTATCAAATCCACACGAAATTCCGTGATGAAATCCGCCCGAGATTTGGGCTGGTGAGAGCGAGGGAATTTATCATGAAAGATGGTTATAGCTTTCATGAAGATACTGAAAGCTTGGATAAGGAATTTTTAAACACGCAGAGCGCTTATAAAGAAATTTTAAGCGATTTGGGTTTGGATTTTCGCATCGTGGAAGCGGATAGCGGGGCGATTGGAGGGAGTAAAAGCAGGGAATTTGTCGTTTTAACAGAATGCGGGGAAGACACGATCGTGGTGTGTCAAAATTGCGATTATGCCGCCAATATTGAAATCGCTAAACGCTCTAAAAGGCCTGAGCCTTTAAATGTCCCCAAAGCGCAATTAGCGAAATTCCCTACCCCTAATACCACCAGCGCTCAAAGCGTGGCGGAGTTCTTTAAAACAGAGCCTTATTTTGTTTTAAAAGCGATCATTAAAAAAGTGATCCATAAAGATAAAGAAACCCTAGCGTGCTTTTTTGTTAGGGGCGATGACAATTTAGAAGAGACTAAAGCCCTGAACGCCTTGAACATTATAGGAGCGAACGCTCTAGAATTAAGAGAGTCCAATGAAGAAGATTTAAATAAAGCAGGGTTAATAGCGGGCTTTATAGAGTATTATGGCTTGAAAAAGCATGTTTCTTATATCATTTTTGATGAAGATTTAAAAGAGGGCGATTGCTTGATCGTTGGGGCTAATGAAAAGGATTTTCATGCGGTGGGCGTGGATTTAAAAGGGTTTGAAAACCTTGTTTATGCGGATATTGTCCAGGTTAAAGAGAGCGATCGTTGCCCTAATTGTCAAGGAGCGTTGGAATACCATAAGAGTTTGGAAGTGGGGCATATTTTCAAACTCGGGCAAGGCTATGCTAAAAGCTTGAAAGCGAGTTTCTTGGATAAGAATGGTAAAGAGCGGTTTTTTGAAATGGGGTGCTATGGGATAGGCATTAGCCGGTTGCTCAGCGCGATTTTAGAACAAAAAAGCGATGATCTAGGCTGTGTGTGGACGAAAAATACCGCTCCTTTTGATGTGGTGATCGTGGTTTCTAATTGGAAAGATGAAGCACAACAAAAACTCGCTTTTGAAGTGTATGAAAGGTTGCTCCAAAAGGGCGTTGATGCGTTGTTAGATGACAGAGACGCTCGTTTTGGGGCGAAGATGAGGGATTTTGAATTGATTGGGGAACGATTAGCCTTGATTGTTGGGAAGCAAACTTTAGAGAGTAAGGAATTTGAATGCGTCAAACGCGCTAATTTGGAAAAACAAACGCTTAAAGACATTGAATTAGAAGAAAAAATTTTAGAAATGTTAGCGAGCGAATGAGGGGGAGTGAGTGGGAAAATTAGTGATTGGCTCTAGGGGGAGCGAATTGGCTTTATGGCAAGCGAATCACATTAAAGAACGCCTGAAAAAAGAATGCTTGATAGAAAGCGAGATTCAAATCGTTAAGACTAAGGGCGACAAAATCTTAGACACCCCTTTAAATAAGATTGGCGGTAAGGGGCTATTCACTAAAGAACTAGAAGAATTGCTTTTAAAAGGCGCAATTGATTTGGCGGTGCATTCTTTAAAAGATGTGCCGGTCGTGTTTGAAAAGGGGTTGGACTTGGCATGCATCACCAAAAGGGCTGATGTGAGGGACACTTTTTTGAGCGTGAAATTCCCTGATTTGATGAGCTTGCCTAAAGGAGCCAAGGTTGGCACGACTTCTTTAAGGCGCTCCATGCAGCTCAAATTCAAACGAAAAGATCTAGACACAGAAAGTTTAAGGGGGAATGTCCAAACCCGTTTGAAAAAGCTTGAATGCGGTGAATTTGACGCTATCATTTTAGCTGAAGCCGGACTGCAGCGTTTAGAAATTCAAGGAGCGAAATACCGCAAGGCTTTTAGCGTAGAAGAAATGATTCCTAGCATGGGTCAGGGGGCTTTAGGGGTAGAAATGCTCAAAAACCACAAGCATTTTATTACGCTCCAAAAACTCAACGATGAAGAAAGCGCGTTTTGCTGCCATTTAGAAAGGGAATTTATCAAAGGGCTTAATGGAGGGTGTCAGATCCCTATAGGCGTGCATGCGAGTTTAGTGGGTGATAGGGTTAAAATCCAGGCGGTTTTAGGATTGCCTAACGGGAAAGAAGTCATCACTAAAGAAAAGCAAGGGGATAAAACTAGGGCGTTTGATTTAGTTCAAGAGCTTTTAGAAGAATTTTTGCAAAGCGGTACTAAAGAGATTTTAGAAAAGGCGCAGTTGTTTTAATGCGTTTGTTTATCGCGCTAGTTTTGTTCTTGTGGTGGTTAAGTTTGAGCGCTAAAGAAGCGGATTTCATCTCTGATTTAGAATACGGGATGGCTCTTTATAAAAACCCTAGGGGTGTTGCGTGCGCGAAATGCCATGGCATTAAAGGCGAACAACAAGAAATCACTTTTTATTATGAAAAAGGCGAAAAAAAAATCCTCTACGCCCCTAAAATCAACCATTTAGATTTTAAAACCTTTAAAGACGCTTTGAGTTTGGGCAAAGGCATGATGCCTAAATACAACCTGAATTTAGAAGAAATCCAAGCGATTTACCTTTATATCACCTCTTTAGAGCATAAAGAAGAGCATAAGGATTCTCTCAAGCCTTAATCAAAGCGCTTGATTTATGCTAAAATGGAGCGTTGCATTTTTTGTTTTGATTAAAGAAGGGTTCTAAAAATCAGAATTTAAAAGAAGGTAAAAATGAGTGTCAAAATTTTAAAAATATTAGTTTGTGGGTTATTTTTTTGGGGCTTGAACGCCCATTTATGGGGGAAACAAGACAATAGTTTTTTGGGGGTTGCTGAAAGAGCCTATAAAAGCGGGAATTATTCTAAAGCGGCATCTTATTTTAAAAAAGCATGCAACGATGGGGTGAGTGAAGGCTGCACGCAATTAGGAATCATTTATGAAAACGGACAAGGCACTAGAATAGATTATAAAAAAGCCCTAGAATATTATAAAACCGCATGCCAGGCTGATGATAGGGAAGGGTGTTTTGGTTTAGGGGGGCTTTATGATGAGGGGTTAGGCACGACTCAAAATTATCAAGAGGCCATTGACGCTTATGCTAAGGCGTGCGTTTTAAAACACCCTGAGAGTTGCTACAATTTAGGCATTATTTATGATAGAAAAATCAAAGGCAATGCCGCTCAAGCGGTTACCTACTATCAAAAAAGCTGTAATTTTGATATGGCTAAGGGGTGTTATGTTTTGGGCGTGGCTTATGAAAAAGGCTTTTTAGAAGTCAAACAAAGCAACCATAAAGCCGTGATTTATTATTTGAAAGCGTGCCGATTGGACGATGGGCAGGCTTGTCGCGCGTTAGGGAGTTTGTTTGAAAATGGCGATGCAGGGCTTGATGAAGATTTTGAAGTGGCGTTTGATTATTTGCAAAAAGCTTGTGCTTTAAACAATTCTGGTGGTTGCGCGAGTTTAGGCTCTATGTATATGTTAGGCAGGTATGTCAAAAAAGATCCCCAAAAGGCTTTTGATTATTTCAAACAGGCATGCGATATGGGGAGTGCGGTGAGTTGCTCTAGGATGGGCTTTATGTATTCGCAAGGGGACGCTGTTCCAAAAGACTTGAGGAAAGCCCTTGATAATTATGAAAGGGGTTGCGATATGGGCGATGAAGTGGGTTGCTTCGCTCTAGCGGGCATGTATTACAACATGAAAGATAAAGAAAACGCCATAATGATTTATGACAAGGGCTGTAAGCTAGGCATGAAACAGGCATGCGAAAACCTCACCAAACTTAGGGGGTATTGAAAATCTAACCAACCCCCTAAATTATCATCGTGTTCAACTCAAAACTTTTCAAAGATTTGGCTCTGTTTTAAGAGCTAGAGCAGAAACCCACCCTATTAATTTTTGATCTTTAGTGTTTTTAGGGTTTTGTCTATTTTCAAAAAGAAAACTTTTTGAATGTTTTTGCGGTTGTTTGGTTGTGTTTGTTAGCGTGTTTTTATGGCATAATTTTTTGTTAGGTTAGCTTGAAGTGGGTTTTAGGTTTAAAAGTCCTATAAAAATGTTTTAGCGTGTTTTTGCGCTATGGATAGATATGCGTTTGGTTGTGTTTTTCAATGGCTTCAATTTATGGCTTTTGCGTGGTTGCTATTATAAGCACGCTACAAACACGAATCACACGATAATAAAGCGGTATGCACGCGCTATAAAAAGACTTGATAAAAATAATGAAAAATAGTTAAATTTCAAGCGTTCTTTTAAAAATTGTTGTCAGATGAGACAGATAAAAACGCTTTTAGTTTAAAGATAGAGTTTTAGGGGTTTTTGGTTGGTTTAGTTATTCTTTAATTTTTTAAAAAATGGGGTTTTTAAAACTCATAAAAGGATAAGGGGTATTTTGAAATCATTCCCCTACAACCCCCTTTTTTAAAATTCCCCTAACCCCCTAAGAGTGCGTTACGAGAAATTATCGCTTACGCAAGCTTTTTTATTTTGGTTGTCAAAACGCCTAAAGGCATTTTTTAGATTTCATAACCAATATCCAAAACAAAGCTGATATTTTAAAACCCTACAAAGACCAATAGATCGCTCCAAAGAACACGATACTCCCTATCAAAACGCTTACAAACATGCGTTTAGTGTCCTTAAAAGCCACCATTAAAAACGCGCTCAAATAAAACAACAATAAAAACACGCAAAAAATCCCCAAAAGCGCCTTAAACACAACGCCCACCTTAGCCTTATGCAGCATGATGAGCGTGCCTAAAAAGCCCCTTTCAATGGTTTTGATTTTGGTTTGATTGCCTTTAGTTTCAAGGTTGATTTCATACAAAGGCGTGCCAATGACTAACGCTCCCCTATGCTCTCTAGGCTCTATCTTTTTAGGCATAGCGATATGGTTTTCTTTTATAAAGTCTTTTAAAAAATCCAATCGTTCTTTCTTTTTTAAGGATTTTTCTAAAACCCACTCTTTGATAGTAGCGCCAGTGTCTTGGCGCACCCCAAAGAGCAATGAAAGCCCGCTAACCGCAAAAAGAAGCGCCAAAGGGAAGAAAAAAGTGGTCGCATAGATGTGGAAATAACGCATCATTGCGCTCATTATTGCAACCTGTGGCTCACGAATTTAGAAAAATTATCCAAGACTAGCCCCCCTTTTCTAAACCCTAACGCGCAAGATTCATAAGCAAAAAACACATTAGGCTGATAATACAACCCGTTATGCGAATTGAGCTCGTAAAACTCTTGATAAACGGGTTTGTGGTTAGAATAAACGCCGTCCGTTTTCAAAAACGATTGCATAGAAGCTTCAAAAATTTCACTATTCGCTCCTTCCCTACCAAAAGCCACTTTTTTGATTTGCTTTTTATGGGCTAAAGGTTCATAGCTCGTTTCTAACAATAAGGGGTGGTTGGGGTATCTGTCCCATAAAAGTTTTAAAAAACGCTTGGATTGGAAAAGGATCGTATAAGCCGGGTTTAAAAAAATCGTGTTTTTATTTTCCATCATGCCTTGCATCAAAAGGGCTAATTCTGGCTCATCAATGGCGATATTTTCCCAAGGGATCAGCTTGAATAAAAACTCATAATTCAAGCCGTTTTTAAACACGCCCTCTTCTATATTAAATTCCACCTCATCAATGTAAGAAAAATCCGTTTCAAACCCCACGCTCTGAGCAGCGTCTTGCAAAAAACGCATGGTGCGCTCTTCTTCAATATTCCCCCTAACGCTTGAAAAAAGGATTTTCCACCCCTCATACATTTCCTCAAAACGGCTCGTGTCTTCGCCCAAAGTTACCATGCGTTTAAAATTCTCGCCAAGCGCTTCATAAAGGTTATTGAATTGCTTGTTTTCATCATAACCATTGGCTTTGAGTAACGCCCATTGGATCACTGCGGTTTCATAAAGCATGGTGGGGGTATCAGCGTTAAATTCCAGTAATTTAATGGGTTTGCCATCAAGCCCCCCGGCTAAATCAAAACGCCCGTAAATATGCCAATGCACTTCTTCTTCAAAACTCTGTTTGATCATAGGAATGAGCGCGTTAGGAATGTCCAATTCAAAAAAGCGATCGTTTTGAATGGTCTCTTCAGCCGTTTCTACAAACATGTCATAAAGCTCATTACAAGCGTCATAATAAGCGTCCGCTTCTTTTTGAGAGACAACCACCATTTCATCAGCGATATAAGATGACATGTCATCATTCGTGTGCCAATATAAGCCGATTTCTTCTAAGGTCTTATTGTCTAAAGGTTTTAAAGGAATCACTTGCATTTTTTAGCCTTGAATCAATTAAATTATGAGTTAAAGCCCCTTGTCCCAGAGCTTACCGCCGGCGAATTAGTAGGTCTACTAGAGCCAAAAAAACCGCTCTGTCCCTTACTCGCTCCGCCCATGCTTGAAGCGCTAGGTGCGCTTTTAGAAAAGGAATTTTGAGAGCGTTGGTAAGCTTGTGGGGATTTGTAGGTCCGTTGGGCGTTTTGCTGATAATTAGGGTTATTGAAAAGCTTATTGCCAATATAACTCCCTAAAATCGCCCCCGCCGCGCTCCCTAAAATCGCGCTCCCCAAGCCAAAGCCTGAGCTTTCATTACTCCCTCCCCCATTATTAGGCTGGACAAGCTTGCTCGTGCCGTTATCAATTTTGGCTTCTTCTTCTTTGATGAGCTTTTGAATCTCTTCATTGCTTAACACGCGTTCATTGCCTTGCAAATCGCGCACTATAATGTGGGTTCTTGAGCTGGGGTATTCTTCAACGACCTTGTAAGACTTATCCTTTTGCTCTTCTAAAATCACAAACGCGCCTTTTTGAACGCTTTGACTTAAAGAGCTTTGCTCTTTGAGTTTGTCATCGGCATTGCTCTTACACCCCACAATGCTCACCATCACTAATGCGCTCAAGCCACCCACGATCGCATAATCAGAAATTTTTCTGTAGGGTTTTTTCATGAGAGTAACCTTATATCATGCCTTATAATGGTATAAGAAAGGCACACCCTTAATCACGCCAGATTCAAAAATCTTTTTAGTGGTGTTTTCCACTTTAGTGCGTAAATCTTCAGGCTCTTTTTGAGCGTTAATATCGTATTGGGTGGAATAAATCTTTTCAAGAATAGAGATTTTATCTTCCACGCTCGCTCCCCTAGCCCTAGCTTTCGCCATTTCTTCTTGGATTAAAGCCGCTTTTTTAGCCGAATTGACTCCAAGCCACCCCACTACAACCATTCTCACGGTGTTTTCTTTTAAGTGATCCCTGAGTTTAGTGAGCTCTTTTTGGCAATGCGGGCACATGGGATCAGAAACAATATAAAGGATCTTGTCCTTATTTGCAGCGTTAGTGGAAGGCAACTCTATCGCATAATCAGCCGGCACTTCATCAAAAAGAGCGTTCAATTTCGCGCTGTTTTGTTGGGTGGCGTTAAGGGCTTGGATTTTTTGATTGGTTTCTGCAACTAATTTCACATCATCGCTTTTATTGCTAAAGAATATGTTGCTAAGCCCTATGACTAAATTACCATCCTTACTCACTACAAGCGGAATATTGTATTTAGTGTCCGGATCTTCAATAACGACCATTTTTAAATCCTGACTGGATTTTAAAGGTTTGACTTCTAAAATACGCACCTTTTTATTGGTTTGTTTTTCAATCACGCTCACTAAATTATCCTGCATCCGTTTGTCATTAGCTGAAACTGAATGTTTAGGGACTGCCCCTAAGCCTACAAGAAGTAACGCGCTCAACACGCTCGCTCTTAATATCATTAAAACTCCTAAAGTTCAATAGCCTAAACCCCTACAATAAAAGGAATAAGCTTTTAATGGGTATAATACCATAAAATCCCCTATTTTGGCTTAAAAAGGTTTAAAGATGATTATCATTCCTGCTAGATTAAAATCCAGTCGTTTTGAAAATAAAGTGCTAGAAGATATTTTTGGCTTGCCTATGGTGGTGCGTTGCGCTAAAAATGCAAATCTGGTAGATGAATGCGTGGTCGCTTGCGATGATGAAAGCATCATGCAAACATGCCAAAAATTCCACATCAAAGCAGTGCTAACCTCCAAACACCATAATAGCGGCACGGAACGCTGTTTGGAAGCGGCGCGAATTTTAGGGTTAAAAAACGATGAAAGGGTTTTAAACTTGCAAGGCGATGAGCCTTTTTTAGAAAAAGAAGTCATTTTAGCCTTATTAGAAGCCACCAAAAACGCCCCTTTCATGGCGACTTGCGCTAAAGTCATTGATGAAGAACAAGCCAAAAGCCCCAATTTAGTCAAGGTGGTTTTAGACAATCAAAATAACGCCTTGTATTTTTCGCGCTCCCTTATCCCCTTTTTACGAGATTTTGATGCGAAACGCCAAACCCCCCTTTTAGGGCATATCGGTATTTATGGCTTCCACAATAAAGAAATATTAGAAGAATTATGCGCTTTAAAACCTTGCGTTTTAGAGGATACAGAAAAATTAGAGCAGTTAAGGGCTTTGTATTACCAAAAAAAGATTGCAATAAAAATCGTTCAAAGCCAAAGCGTGGGCATTGACACCCAAGAGGATTTGCAAAACGCTTTGAAAATTTTTAGCCCCAATCTCCTTTGAGTGCTAAAATTTACAAAGCATTTTTCACCATCAAAAACCTCCTTTTAAATCCAAAAAAAAGCAAAATTTCTTAATTTTTGCTCAATTTTATTAAAAATTCAATAAATTTATGACACAATTTAAACTCATTGCAAATAAAGTTTCAATTTGATACGATTTTGCAAATAAAACATTACTTTAAGGAACATTTTATGAAAAAAACGATTTTACTTTCTCTTATGGCGTCATCGCTCCTTGCTGAAAATGACGGCGTTTTTATGAGCGTGGGCTACCAAATCGGCGAAGCGGTTCAACAAGTGAAAAACACCGGCGAAATCCAAAAAGTCTCCAACGCTTACGAAAATTTAAACAATCTTTTAACCCGCTATAACGAACTCAAACAAACGGCCTCTAACACCAATTCAAGCACCACTCAAGCGATTGACAATCTAAAAGAGAGCGCTAACAGATTAAAAACGACCCCTAATAGCGCCAATCAAGCCGTTTCTTCAGCGCTCAGCTCTGCGGTGGGCATGTGGCAAGTGATAGCCTCTAATTTAGCCAATAACTCGCTATCTACTAGCGAATACGAAAAACTCAAAGCGACTTCTCAATTGCTCCAAAACACCCTAGAAAATAAAAACAATAACCTCAAGATTGAAAATGACTACGACCATCTTTTAACTCAAGCTAGCACCATTATTAGCACCGCTTCCAAAGCCAATGCCCAGGAATAGACGGAGGCAATGGCAAACCATGGGGCATTAATGCAAGCGGGAACGCATGCAATATTTTTGGCAACACCTTTAACGCCATCACTAGCATGATTGATAGCGCTAAAAAAGCCGCCGCGGAATCCCGAAGAACTGACCCAAGCCAAGGCACAAACCATCAAAACGCATTTAACAACGCTGATTTCAATAAAAACCTCAATCAAGTCTCAAGCGTTATCAATGACACTATCTCTTACCTCAAAGGGGATAATTTAGAAACCATCTATAACGCCATTCAAAAAACGCCTAATTCTAAAGGGTTTCAAAGTTTGGTGAGCCGGTCTAGCTATAGTTATTCTCTCAACGAAACCCAATATTCTCAATTCCAAACTACCACCAAAGAGTTTTACCATAACCCCTTTAGAAGCGTGGGATTAATCAACTCTCAAAGCAATAACGGGGCGATGAATGGCGTGGGCGTGCAGCTAGGCTATAAGCAATTCTTTGGGAAAAATAAATTTTTTGGGATCCGGTATTATGGCTTTTTTGATTACAACCATGCGTATATTAAATCCAACTTTTTTAACTCCGCTTCCAATGTTTTCACTTATGGCGCCGGCAGCGATCTTTTATTGAATTTCATCAATGGCGGATCCGATAAAAACCGCAAAGTTTCTTTTGGCATTTTTGGGGGCATCGCTCTAGCGGGAACGACATGGCTTAATAACCAATCTGCGAATTTAAAAATCACCAATAGCGCCTACAGCGCTAAGATCAACAACACCAATTTCCAATTCTTGTTCAATACCGGTTTAAGGCTTCAAGGGATCCATCATGGCATTGAATTAGGCGTGAAAATCCCTACGATCAACACCAATTACTATTCTTTCATGGGCGCTAAATTAGCCTACCGCAGGCTTTATAGCTTGTACCTCAATTATGTTTTGGCTTATTGATATTAAATCGGTTCTCATTATTAATGAGGACAAAGCCAATTTTTTGGCTCTCAAGTGAATAATGGCATCATTTTACTTGACTTTTTACAAAAAACACACTAAAATTTCTTTTTGTTTTTGAGCGAAATTCCAGATTAGCTCAGCGGTAGAGTAGGCGGCTGTTAACCGCTTGGTCGTAGGTTCGAATCCTACATCTGGAGCCATACTTTTAACTCATCTTTTTTCTCTTTTATAGCAAAATTCACGCAATCCCTTTTGATTTGATCCATAACGCATTGACTAAAACCCCCACCACAACCCCTATCGCTAAATTATGCGTGTATAAAACCACCGCCACGACTAAAAGCATGTTCAGCGTGTCATAGAGCTTGATTTTTTTAATATTAATAATGGATTGGAAATTAAAAGTGGTGAAAGAAATCATCACCATCACCGCCACAACCGCTACAATAGGGATCTTAACCACATATTCATTAAACACTAATATCAGCACCATTAAAGAAAAGCCGGCAAAAAAAGTAGAAAGCCTTGTTTTAGTACCGGATTTTGCGTTAATGATAGACTGCCCCACTAAAGCGCACCCTGTCATTCCCCCCAAAAGCCCTGAAATGATGTTCCCCAAGCCTTGCGCTTTAGTTTCTTTATTTTTATCGCTCACGCCGTCTTTTAAAATCACGTCTAAAGTTTTAGCCGTCAATAAACTTTCTATCGTGCCTACTAGCGCTAAAGAAAGAGCGTAAGGCAACAATCCTAACACCATTTTAAAATCCAAATTTTTGGGGATAATGATGAAATGAAAGCCCGAAACCCCTTGCTCAATGCTCCCTAAATTCGGTGCATGCATATCAAAAATTAAAGCGATCGCGCTCACTGCAAGGATACAAATCAGATTAGAGGGGATTTTTTTAGTGATTAAAGGGAAGAGGTAAATGATGAGTATCCCAATAGCGAGCAAGACAAACACCCCCAAATTTTGGTTTTGAAGGAATTTGAATTGCTCCATTAAAAGCAAAATGCCTAGCGCGTTCACAAAGCCATACATCACTGATTGGGGGATAAATCTTAAAAGATTCCCTATTTTCAAATAGCCTAAAAGAATTTGCAATATTCCTGCCATAAGAGTCGCCACGCCCGCGTATTCAAGCCCATAATTTTTAACCACACCCACTAAAATGAGCGCCACTGAACCGACTGCTGCGCTAATCATCGCCTTTCTAGCCCCAAAAAGAGACAACACAAAAGCCATGTAAAAGGTCGTATAAAACGCCACGCCCACATCTAAACCCACCATGATCGCAAAGCCGGCCGTCTCTGGGATCACAGAAAGCCCCACCACAAAACCAGACAACAAATCTTTTTGAACGTTGCTCAGCCATTCTTTTTGTATCTTTTCAAACATGCCTTTCTTCCTCATTAGAATGGCTTGATTGTAACCAAAGATTTAAAAACCAATTTCAAACCGGATAAAATCCCTTTTCTTAAATCAAGCTATATGATATTTTATTGTAAAAAATACTTAAAATTGTTTTTTTTTTTTTTCAAAATATAAATTTTAAGTTAAGAATAAGCATTTTATGGTAGAATTGCGAAATTTCATAAACATGACTATCATGGGAATGTGAAACCAACAAAAATCTATTAAAAGGAGAAAACATGAAAATCAAAAAATCCCTCTTGCTCTCTCTTTCTCTCATGCTCTCATTATCAAGGGCTGAAGACGATGGATTTTACATGAGCGTGGGCTATCAGATCGGTGAAGCGGTCCAACAAGTGAAAAACACAAGAGCATTGCAAAACCTTGCAGACAAATACGATAACTTGAGCAACCTTTTAAACCAATACAACTACCTTAACTCTTTAGTCAATCTAGCCAGCACACCGAGCGCTATCACAAGCGCGATTGACAATTTAAGCTCAAGCGCGATCAACCTCACTAGCGCTACCACCACTTCCCCAGCCTATCAAGCCGTGGCTTTAGCGCTCAACGCCGCCGTGGGCATGTGGCAAGTCATAGCCTTTGGCATCAGCTGTAGTACAATTACCCAATCTTGGTCCAGAACATTTAGAAAATGGGGGCGTTCGATCGTTTGACAACACGCCAAACTACAGCTACAACACCGGTAGCGGAACGACCACCACCACTTGTAATGGAGCCAGTAATGTAGGACCAAATGGTATCCTATCTAGTAGTGAATACCAGGTTCTCAATACCGCTTATCAAACTATCCAAACCGCTTTAAACCAAAGTCAAGGAGGCGGGATGCCTGCCTTGAATAGCTCTAAAAATATGGTAGTCAATATCAATCAAACTTTCACAAGAAACCCTACCACAGAATACACTTACCCCAATGGGAATGGCAATTATTATTCAGGCGGATCATCAATCCCAATCCAGCTAAAGATTAGTAGCGTCAATGACGCTGAAAACCTTTTGCAACAAGCCGCTACTATCATCAATGTCCTTACCACTCAAAACCCGCATGTGAATGGTGGCGGTGGGGCATGGGGGTTTAGCGGCAAGACCGGGAATGTGATGGATATTTTTGGCGATAGTTTTAACGCTATTAACGAGATGATTAAAAACGCTCAAACGCCTTTTAGAAAAAACCCAACAGCTTAACGCTAATGAAAACACCCAAATCACGCAACCAGAAAATTTCAACCCCTACACTTCTAAAGACACAGGGTTTGCTCAAGAAATGCTCAATAGAGCTAACGCTCAAGCAGAAATTTTAAATTTAGCTAAGCAAGTAGCGGACAATTTCCACAGCATTCAAGAGCCTATCCAACAAGATCTAGAAGAATGTTTGGCAGGATCGGCTGGTGTGATTAACGACAAAACTTATGGTTCAGGTTGCGCGTTTGTGAAAGAAACCCTCAATTCTTTAGAGCAACACACCGCTTATTATGGCAACCAGGTCAATCAGGATAGGGCTTTGTCTCAAACCATTTTGAATTTTAAAGAAGCCCTTAACACCCTGAATAAAGACTCTACAGCGATTAATAATGGTATCTCTCACTTGCCTAACGCTAAGTCCCTTCAAAACATGACGCATGCCACTCAAAACCCTAATTCCCCAGAAGGTTTGCTCACTTATTCTTTGGATACCAACAAATACAACCAACTCCAAACCATCACGCAAGAATTAGGCAAAAACCCTTTCAGGCGCATCGGCGTGATTGACTACCAAAACAATAACGGCGCGATGAACGGCATTGGTGTGCAAGTGGGCTATAAGCAATTCTTTGGTAAAAAAAGGAATTGGGGGTTAAGGTATTACGGCTTTTTTGATTACAACCATGCTTATATTAAATCCAATTTCTTCAACTCCGCTTCTGATGTGTGGACTTATGGGGTGGGAATGGATGCGCTTTATAACTTCATCAACGATAAAAACACCAACTTTTTAGGCAAAAATAACAAACTCTCTGTGGGGCTTTTTGGTGGCTTTGCGTTAGCTGGGACTTCGTGGCTTAATTCCCAACAAGTGAATTTGACCATGATGAATGGCATTTATAACGCTAATGTCAGCACTTCTAACTTCCAATTTTTGTTTGATTTGGGCTTGAGAATGAACCTCGCTAGGCTCAAGAAAAAAGACAGCGATCATGCCGCTCAGCATGGCATTGAACTAGGTTTTAAAATCCCTACGATCAACACAAGCTACTATTCTTTCATGGGCGCTAAACTAGAATACAGAAGGATGTATAGCCTTTTTCTCAATTATGTGTTTGCTTACTAAAACCCTCTTTAAAAAAGGGGGTTTGTTTAAAAACGCTTAAAAGCATTTTTAAAATTAAGCAGTAAAGAGCTTGGATAATCTCTTGCAACCGCTCTCAAGCGATAAAATTAAAGTAATCAAAACCCTATTTTTGCAATCATTAAAGAAAAATTTTTAAAGATTATCACTCTTTTTTGATAAAGTAATAATTTAGAATTTAGGGAGTTTTTTATGGAAGAATCAACAGCGTTTATTTTGGCTCTTGTAGGGCTATTCACCGGCATTACCGCCGGGTTTTTTGGTATTGGTGGGGGGGAGATTGTCGTCCCTAGCGCGATTTTTGCCCATTTTAGTTATAGCCATGCGGTGGGTATTTCGCTCATGCAAATGCTTTTTTCTTCAGTGGTCGGCTCTATCATCAATTACAAAAAGGGCTTATTGGATTTGAGAGAAGGCTCATTTGCCGCACTTGGAGGTCTAATGGGGGCGATTTTAGGAAGCTTTATCTTAAAGATCATTAACGATAAAATTTTAATGGGCGTGTTTGTGGTGGTGGTGTGCTACACCTTTATCAAATACGCTTTTTCTAGCAACAAGAAACCCGAGCATTTTGAAGAAATGCATTTTGATTTGCATGCGAATAACAAAACGCCCGAAAAAAAGCGCGCAATCCCTTTTGTGTCTATGGACAGAACGCATGGGGTTTTGATGCTCGCCGGTTTTGTTACCGGCATCTTTTCTATCCCGCTAGGCATGGGTGGGGGGATTTTAATGGTGCCGTTTTTAGGCTATTTTTTAAAATACGATTCTAAAAAAATCGTGCCTTTGGGGCTATTTTTTGTGGTGTTCGCTTCTTTATCCGGGGTCATCTCTCTTTATAACGGGAAGGTTCTTGATGATATAAGCGTTCAAGCCGGGGTGATCACCGGTGTTGGAGCGTTTTTAGGGGTGGGCATTGGCATTAAATTGATTGCTTTGGCTAATGAAAAGGTGCATAAAATCCTGTTGCTCCTCATTTATGCTTTAAGTATTTTAGCGACTTTACACAAGCTCATTATGGGGTAAAAATCTAAAAATGCTCAAGAGCATTTTTAAAAATCAATCAGCAAAGGAGCTTGATTTCAATCAAAGAATAGCTTTGTAAAAAAGTTTTAATTATCCCTATTTATTTTAAACCATTTCTTTTAAGGGATAAAAACCATTTTATAGGACTCTTGCTTTTTTAGCGCGTTTGTGGTAGGATTAGGTTCTGTGAGTTTAGAGAGTTCCAACCCTATCTCTTATAATTGGGCTATAGGGCGGAATGGTAGCCCACTCTCACTATTATAAATTTCATAACTGCTTATCACCCACTTATTCTCTAGCTTTTGATTATCCCACTTATCATTAAGTCCTACTCGTATGTGCTTGTATAGGGGTTGTTTTTTGAATAAGAATGGTTAAAAATAAATCAGCGAGCGGATTTTAGCGTTTTTAAGATAACGCTTTAACCCCCCATTTTAACCCCCATTAGGGGCTTAGTCATTACCCCTTAATGCGACTTTTTATCTTGGATGTATTTTTTCAATTCACCCTTTTTGATATAAGGGATAAACTCGCCATAACCCTCTTTTTCCATGTCTTTTAAGGGGATAAACCTTAAAGCCGCGCTATTAATACAATACCTTAAGCCCCCTAATTCTTTAGGTCCATCGTTAAACACATGCCCTAAATGCGCCTTACCAATACGGCTCAACACTTCAATGCGTTTCCTGTTAAGGCTCTCATCGTCTTCGTATTTCACCACATCTTTATTGATGGGCTTAGAAAAGCTTTACCACCCGCAACCGGAGTCGTATTTATCCGCTGAAGAAAATAACGGCTCGCCTGTGGTAATATCCACATAAATACCCTCTTCTTCTTTGTTGTAATACTCATTTTCAAAGGGTTCCTCAGTGTGTTTGTTTTGAGTCACCTCATACTGGAGTTTGGTGAGTTTTTTCTTTAAAACTTCATCGCTGGGTTTGGTGTATTTATCGTCATCCACAATCACTTCATCCGCCTTTTTCAAATCAATATGGCAATAACCACCAGGGTGTTTTTTCAAATAATCTTGGTGATACTCTTCAGCCCTCACATAATTTTTTAAAGGCTCTACCTCAATGGCGATTTTGCCTTTCACTTCTTTTTGTAACGCTTTTAAGGCGCGATCTATCACTTCTTTATCCGCACTATTGACATAGTAAATCCCTGTGCGATACTGCCTGCCCACATCATTACCCTGCTTGTTCACGCTCACCGGATCAATCACCTTAAAATAGTAACGCAACAACTTGTCCAAACTGATTTTTTTAGGATCATAAACGACTTTCACGCTTTCAGCATGATCGCTCTCATGCAATTGTTCATAATTCGTGCTTGAAGTCTTGCCGTTAGCGTAACCAGAGCTTGCGTCTATAACGCCATAAATCTTCTCCATATACGCCTCTAGCCCCCAAAAGCACCCCCCAGCCAAGTAAATCACTCTTTCATCGGTTTTAGGGTGTTTAGCCCCCATGTTTTCATTCGCTTGCATAATTGCTCCTATCGCTAGAAAAAGATAAAAATTTTTCAAATAAGATAATACCTTCATTAAATAACCTTTGTTTTAATTTTAATGGTGTTTGCCATTATAACTAAAAAAAATGGTAGTTGTTCTTTAAATTGAGTTTAAATTTTAATAAGACTCTGTTCTATTAGGTAACAAAAGTTAAAATCACATCCATTCAACAATCTTGCCTACCGCATTGGCTTCATAGCATTTGATAGAGGTTTTTTGACTGGGTTTTTTAGGCAAAATGGCTTTTAAAAAGCCGTAATTTTCCATTTCTTTCAATCTAGCGTTCAAATTAGGGGCTTCTAAAATCCTGCCATTCAAACTCACTTCGCCCAAAAACGCCGTTTTATTGTCAATTTTTCTGTTTTTAAAGCTTGAAAGGATACTGGCAATCACCGCTAAATCGCAAGCCGGCTCGCTAATCTTAATGCCCCCGCTCACATTAATGAACACATCATGGCGGTTTAAGGGGATTTCTAGCTTTTTTTCTAACAAAGCGATGAGCATGTTAAGGCGGTTGGTGTCAAACCCGTTCGCTAAGCGTTTGGGCGCTCCGAAACTGCACTCGCTCACCAACGCCTGAATCTCTAAAATCAACGCTCTTGAGCCTTCTAAAGTGATGGTGATCGCACTCCCCTCCATAGGCTCTTCTTTGGAAAAAAACAGGCTTGAAGCTTCTTTAGCGCTCACCAAACCCTGCTCTTTCATCTCAAACAAGCCGATTTCACTCGTAGAGCTAAAGCGGTTTTTAAAACTCCTTAAAATCCTTAATTCCCTACTGGGATCGCCTTCAAAATACAGCACGCTATCCACCATATGTTCTAGCACTCTAGGTCCTGCGATGCTCCCTTCTTTAGTGATATGACCGATGATAAAAACAGCAATATCTCTTGTTTTGGCCAAACGCATGAGCTCAAAAGTGATCTCCCTCACTTGCGAAATAGAGCCGGGCGCTGAAGAAATCTCTGGCGAATAAAGCGTTTGGATAGAATCAATCACGCAAGCAAAATAATTTTCGCTTTCTATATTAGCCTTAATCACAGGCCAATTGATTTCATTGAGCAGATACAATTCTTTTTCTATGCAATCCAATCTAGTGGCGCGCATTTTAATCTGGCTCAAGCTCTCTTCCCCGCTCACATACAAAACCTTTTGCTGGTTTTTGGCTAAGCCAGAAGCCACTTTTAAAAGCAGAGTGGATTTCCCCACCCCAGGACTCCCCCCCACTAAATACAGCCCCCCTTTAGCGATCCCCCCACCTAAGACAATATCCAATTCGCTTTGAGTGGAAGAAAATTTCACCACTTCTTCATGCTCAATTTCAGCGATAGAAACGCTTTTTTGCGCTTGTGGGAGCGGTTTTTTAAGCGCGTGTAAAACTTCCTTTTGGGTTTGGTTCAATTCTATAAAACTTTCCCATGCGTTGCATTGAACGCACTTTCCTAGCCACTTAGGGCTTGTAAAACCGCAATGCTGACACTCAAATAAAGAAGTTTTTTTAGCCAAAATACCACCCTTTTTTAAAATCACACAGCTAAAGACCAGATAAAAACGGAGTTTTGGTTTTGTTCTATAGCAAAACTCATAAAGCTAAACTAAAAACAAGTTAAAAAGTTATCAAGGTCCATTTTGCTCTATTTTTCTTAAAGCCTTCAAAATATAGCGTTTGATATAAGATCCCACGCTTTCTTCTTCTTCGTTAGCCATTTTCTCTAGTTTTTGGTATTGCTCATCAGAAAAATATAAGCTTACAGCGCGAGTTTTTTTATTAGCGTCTGCTTTTGGTTTGCGTCCTAGTTTATTTTTAGTTCCCCTTAAGTGAGTTTCATCTGTGTTTTCTGTCTTTTTCATCAAGTTCCTTCAATCATCATCGCAAATCGCTTCAAAATAGCATATTAGCATAAAAGTAGCGTATAATGAATAATGTCGCAAGCGCTAATCATTCCTCATTGTGAGTTTATTAGCGCTTCGCTCAAAAAGCGCTTCACCCCCTAAAAAGAACAAATCAAATCGGTAACACCCTGATGCTGCGATCCAATAATTCCTGCAAGGCGTTTTCAATGGCAAATAAAGTCCCGGTAGTCGCACTCATGCACCCATCGCATGCCCCCATGTAGCGGATATACACATCAATGTAATCATCGCTTTCTTTAATGTCTAAAATCTCTAAATCCCCCCCATCCATCATAAGCATAGCGCGGATATTCTCATCAATGACTTTATCCACCGCTTTAATCTTTTGAACCATAGTCATTTCCCTGAAAGCCAATTCCCCACTTTGGGATTTATTCGCAGCGGCTTTAAGTTTTTCAGCTTCCATTTCTTCGCGCACTTCTTTAAGAATATCCACCAAATAATAATCCCTTTTTTCATGCCCTCCAGTACTCACACAGCTTTTACAAAAAGCACCGGCTTTGGTGTAGTTAGTGATTTCTTCAACGCTTTTTAAATCATTGAGCTTAATCACTTCTTTAATCGTGCCTAAACTCACCCTAGCGCACTCGCACACGATGATTTCTTCTTCAAAATCTTCAGCGTTTTTCCCCAAATACATGCCGGCAGCTTTTTTGATCACATCATACGCCATCACCGAGCAGTGCATTTTTTGCCCAGGCACCGCCGGCGTGTCCGGATCGTCTCTCAAGCCTCTTTCCACATCTAAATTCGTGATTTTTACCGCATCTTGGACTCTTTTATTCAAACACAATTCTACCATCATGTCCGAGCTTGCGATCGCTGTCCCGCAACCAAAGCTTTTAAACTTCGCGTCAACAATTCTATCCGTGCTTTCATCTACAAGCCAATACAACCTCACCGCATCACCGCATGCCTCTGCGCCGTAATCCGCCACAATGAGCTTAGCGTTTTTGGCTTTAGCCTGCTCTTCGGTGATGACCCCTAAATGCGTGGGGTTATCCATGCGCCTTTGAACTTCTTTAGAATACGCGTCCCAAAGAACCGAACCCACTAAATCATGTTTTGCCATTTTGATTCCTTTATATTCTTTTTAATAAGAGCTTGAAATGTTTCTCAATCTTACAGCCGCTTGAGAGAAAACTTCAATCGTTTTATCAATTTCAGCTTCCGTGTTAAAACGGCTCAATGAGAGCCTGATAGCGGTATGAGCCAATTCCTTACTCGCTCCAATCGCTACCATGACAGGATTAGCCTCCAAATCCTCACTCGCACACGCGCTCCCTGTGGAAGCGGCGATATTAGAGCGATTCAAATCCCACAGCATAGCCTCTCCTTCAATCCCTCTCACGCTGATTAAAGTCGTGTTAGGCACACGATGGATTCTATCGCCTACCACCATCACGTCAGGGATTTTCAAAAGCGCTTCTTCTAATTTGTCGCGCAACTTCCCTACCACTTCTTTTTCATAGTCTAAATGCTCTACGGCTAATCTCATCGCTTCGCCCATGCCCACAATATAAGGCACATTCAAAGTCCCGCTGCGCCTGCCATTCATATGCTCCCCGCCATGAAAAAGAGGGGTCAATCCCACCCCACTTCTAATATACAATCCCCCAATGCCTTTAGTCCCATGAAACTTGTGCGCGCTAAAAGAAAGGAAATCCGCATTCGCTTTTAACACATCTACAGGGATTTTACCAATCGCTTGCACCGCATCAGTATGGAACAACACGCCCTTTTCTTTACAAATAGCCCCAATTTCTTCAATAGGGAAAATGAGACCGGTTTCATTATTCGCCCACATCACGCTCACTAAAGCGGTTTTTTCTGTGATCGCTTCTTTGACTTGATCGGCGGTGATACTCCCATGCTCATTAATAGGCAAGTAAGTAACCTCCACCCCCAAGCTTTCTAAAAAATTACAAGTGGATCGCACCGCCGGGTGCTCTGCAACCGTGGTTACAATATGGTTTTTGCCCTTTTTCAAGCATTCATCAAAATACACGCCCTTTAAAACCCAGTTATTGCTCTCTGTCGCACAAGAAGTGATGATCACATCATCTATATCCCTAGCGTTAATGCCTTTATAAAGCTTATCTAGCGCTTCTGCAATGGCTGGGTGGGTTTCTGTGCCAAATTGGTGCAACGAGCTAGGGTTCCCGTAATGATCCCTTAAAAAAGGATCCATGATCTCCTTGACTTTAGGGTCAATCCTAGTCGTAGCGTTATTGTCTAAATAAATTCGTTGTAACAAGTGAGTGTTCTCCTTAAAAATTTTACATAGATTTTCTTATCTAAGTCTAAATTATGATTAAATACAAGATATTTTCTTAATTTTAACTTAAAATAAGATGAATTTTAAAAAACATTTTGAGAAACACGAATACCTCCATTAAAAACTAAAAATAGCACCCATAAACCCGCTTAAGGCTTTTTAAGGGGTCTCCCACGCCTGTCTTTTAAAGCGTCTATCCCCCCTTGTTGGTAACGCTTCTCCCACACATAGAGTTTTTGCAATTGTTTCGCAACTTCTTTTTTAGTGGGCTTAATGCCCCTAAGGTTATAAAGAGCGGTAACGATAATGGGCTTTGGGACATTAAACCTTTGGATAAATTCCAAACAATCTTTTTTGAGCTGGGAGTCTTGCTTGTTTTTAGTGATATCCACATGGCTTAAATATTGCAACACATAAAGGCGTTTTTCTTCATCTTCTTGTGCGATTTCTGGGGCTAACTCCATCCCTTGACTAACGCCTTTAAAAAACTTATTTGAAGCCTCTTGGGCGGGATAAACGCTCAAATAAGTTTCTAGTAAAGAAATCACTCTTTTTTGCTGTTCCAATAGTGCGTCTATCTTGGCGCTCAAACGATTTATTTTACTTTCCATGCGTTCAATGGTAACTAGTAAAAATAAATAACTATTTAATCATTAAAAATGATTATTCTAATACCATGCTCCAAATTAAGATGTGTTTTTATGATCATGCTACAATAAAGGAAAATCGATTTCAAAGAAAAAGGGCTTAAAATGAAAACTTTTGAAGTGATGATTCAAACCGATTCAGAAGGGTATTTGGACGCTAAATTTGGCGGTAACGCCCCTAAAGCGTTTCTCAACCCAAACGGCTTACCCACTTATTCGCCTAAAATCTCATGGCAAAAAGTGGAAGGCGCTCAAAGCTATGCGTTAGAACTCATCGATCATGACGCGCAAAAAGTGTGCGGCATGTCGTTTGTCCATTGGGTCGTGGGCAATATTTCTTACAATGTTTTAGAAGAAAACGCTTCCATGATGGATAAAAGGATTGTTCAAGGGGTCAATTCGCTCACTCAAGGCTTCATCCGTTCACCGCTCAACGAAAGCGAAAAACAACGCTCCAATCTCAATAACAGCGTCTATATCAGTACCATGCCCCCTAATGGCGATCACCATTACTTGATTCAAGTGTATGCCCTAGACATTCCTAAACTCGCCTTAAAAGCCCCTTTTTTCTTAGGCGATTTGCATGACAAAATGCGCAACCATATCATCGCCATAGGGAGAAAGGAATTTTTATACAAGCAGTTTGTAAGGAAATAAACTGCGTGTTTGTAGGTTTAATTCAATAAACCTACAAATAGAGCATGGGAGCAAAAAACGATGATTGATTTAAGGCAAGCGGAATTTTTGATATACCTCTAAAATCCTCTTTTCATCTAGCATGCTTTCTTCAATCCTTGTGCCTATCAAATCGGCATGGCGTTTTTTAAATTCTTTTAAAGGGATCAAATCGTCATAAACGATAGCGTTTCGCCTCTTTTTAGCTAAAGGGAAGTGCCATTGCACCATCTCCTTATCTTTAATGTGGTTTTTATGGGATCGTGTTTAACATTGATTTACTTTATTACAAAGCGAAAAAAATAAGACAAATGCTTAAATGAAGTTAAATGAAGTTAAATGAAGTTAAATGAAGTTAAATGAAGTTAAATGAAGTTAAATGAAGTTAAATGAAGTTAAATGAAGTTAAATGAAGTTAAATGAAGTTAAATGAAGTTAAATGAAGTTAAATGAAGTTAAATGAAGTTAAATGAAGTTAAATGAAGTTAAATGAAGTTAAATGAAGTTAAATGAAGTTAAATGAAGTTAAATAAGTTAGCAAATGAGGGCGGTGTTAGCTTATAAGACAAATGAGGGCGGTGTTAGCTTATAAGACAAATGAGGGCGGGGGAACAAAAAGGCAGATCTAAAGGGGGCTAAATTTTGATTAGGGGGGTAAGGCGTAAAATGGCACGCATTCGCTAAAAAAGCCAGAAAAGCCAGAAAAGACAACAAACACCTTAAATCGTTTAATTTAAAAGTTTAAAAAAAAATTTAGTTATGAAAATTATACTTTTCAAACCTTACAAAGCCCCGCCCTTGCTTGTTTTGATTGGCAGTTTTTAACATTATTTGATTTAATGAGAATGTAGATTAAAAGAAGTGTAAGTATTGAAATAATAGCAAAAAAAAACTAATAAGTCAAGTTTTTACAATCTTTATTTTTTAATGATAATGATAATTAAAAAAAAACTTAAATGAAAATTAATGATAATATTCAATAAAAATAATTATATATGTTTTAAAAATATTATAGTATTATTTCAAAAATTATAAATTTTAGGTAAGGTTTTCGCTTCCAACTTTTTCACCTAAATACTCAGAATAAAGCATTTATTACAAAGTCGTGAAAATTTAACACCGCCCCCTAAATAATCAAAATAAAACTTTTATTACAAAGTCATAAAAATTTAACACAGACTGACAAAGTGGTAACATTGTTATAATGTTGAACTAAAATAATATTATATAATTTAGCTTAATTTAAGTTAAAATTAAGTTAACCCGCGCTATTCATTAGAGAGCCTAGGCACTTTAGAAAAAACATGGGAAGAGTTTGAAAAATATCTAAAAGAAAAAGATGAGAGCGTTTTAATTTTTGAAAAACTCATGGTGTTTTTTTTCAAAGAAGGGCGGTTTTTAACATTTAAACAATAACCGCCGAGAGTTTAATTTTTGGGGCGTGGTTTTTACCATGCCCCAAATAAAGCCAAAAAAAAAGGGGCGTGGTTTTTACCATGCCCCAAATAAAGCCCCCCCCCCATTAATAGCTATTTTTTAACCCGCGCTTTTTTCTATTTTTTCCAACAAATCCAACAAACCCCAAAAATCAAAAACAGCACCCCAAATATTAAGATAAGGGATGGGGATTTCTTGTTTTCTCTGAAATGCATCAAAAAAAACAAAAGAAGCGGATTTTGCTAGCCATTTTTAACAAAAATCCGCTACAATCCAATTTATGCATGATTTTTTCTATTTTGACGCAACCCCCCCTTATTAATAAAATCCTCATAAGCCTCCATGTTTCGTTTTCTAATATAGGGCTCGTCGGTATCGCAAATAACCCAATCAAACCCCATGTTATCTATTTTAACCCTTTTTTCATGGTTATATAAAAACCCCTAATTGAAATAAAACGCTATTAAAAGCAAAACCTTATTATACTACACTCTCGCTACATTTTTAAAACGCTCCCTAACTTCCTTATCCAATTCTAGCACTTCTTCTAAACTAGAGAGCTTGAAAGATTTTTTAGCATACAATTCTAAGGCTTGAGAAATGGTTTTGATAATACCACCAAAAGCGATTTCTTGATTTAAAAACTTCTCCATCGCCACTTCATTGCTCGCGTTCAGCACCACGCCAAGCTTTGGGTTTTCCAACAACAAGTCTTTATAACGCCACAAAGTGTAGCGCTCTAAACTGATTGGTTCAAATTTAATCGCGCTTAAAGCGTATAAATCTAAGGGCTTAATGGAAGCGCTCAAAGAAGCTAATTTGGGGTTAATGGCATAGCTTATGGGTAGTTTCATGTCCGCGCTCGCTAAATGCGCGATGACAGAGTTGTCTTCAAACTCCACCAAAGCATGCACGATAGAACTTCTTTCAATCAGCGCATCAATCTTTAAAGACGCACCAAAAAGCCAGTAAGTTTCTAGGATTTCAAAAAGCTTATTGACCATGCTCGCTGAATCAATGGTGATTTTAGATCCCATGCTCCAATTAGGGTGCTTGAGCGAGTTTTGCGCGTTTTGAATAGCGATAAGTTCTAAAGGCGTGTCCCTGAAAGCCCCCCCACTCGCGCTAATGATTAAAGATTTAGGCTTTAAAGTCTTGTTTTGCAACAACGCCCACAAACCAAAATGCTCGCTATCAACGGGCGTGATTTGTGAAATGTCTAATAAATGCCCCGCGCTCACTAAGCTCTCTTTATTCGCTAGAGCCAGTTTTTTGTTCCTTTGTAAGCTTTTAAAGCTCGCTTTCAATCCTGCCACGCCCACAATAGCGTTAAGGACTAAATTGGAAGTGCACTCCTCTATCATCGCATCAATGCCATCTAACCCCACAAACACTTTCGCACCCAAAGGCTCTAAATCATTCAAATCGTTAGGATCTAAAATCGCCACTTTCTTGGGTTTGAAAACTTGGATTTGCTCATTGATTAAAGCGATATTTTTCCCGCAACTCAAAGCCTCTATTTCTACGCCAAATTTTTTTGCGATTTTAAGGGCGTTTTTCCCGATAGAGCCGGTGCTTCCTAAAACAACCATTCAGTCCCCTAAAAACACCGCTGTCTCTTTCCAAACTTCTAAAAAATACAACAACACATGCAAGCTTAAAGCCCCAAAAAGCATGGAATCCAATCGGTCTAAAACGCCCCCATGCCCGGGTAAAATCTTACCGCTATCCTTGATCCCAACCTTTCTTTTCAAATAGCTTTCATACAAATCCCCAAACACCGCCGTAAGAGCGATTAAAAAACTAAATAAAAGCGCCATAAGAAAGCCTCCGCTCAATTTCCCCATGCCCACAAACGATCCTAAAACGCTCGCCAAAACAACGCCAATCAACGCACCCTCTAAGGTTTTATTCGGTGAAGTGGGCGTGAAAGGGGTTTTGCCTAAAAGCTTGCCTCCAAAAAACGCCCCCACATCGCTTGCCACCACCACGACTAAAAGCCAAATGATCGCTACTGCGCCAAAATCCTTATAAACCCCAAAAAGCGCAAAAAACCCAACGCCCGGATACAAAAAGGGTAAAATGGCTTCGCTGTGGTGCGCTTTTTGATAAGCGATGACGCTAGCCATGACCATCGCACTGATAAGAGCGCATTCTACAGGATGCCCGTTAAAATACGCCGCCACCCATGACAACACTAAAATGAGATACAAGCTAAAGCTCGCTTTGACCTGGAACAACCTTAACGCTTCAGAAAACCCTACCGCATAAATCCCCCCTAAAACCGCCCAAAACAACAACAAATTGTCCGCATACAAAATCAAGCCCGCCACAACGATTAAAACAAACCCTGTAATGTAACGAGACTTTTCTTTAAATAACTCTTCTTTCACTTTTTTCCTTAATCAATTAAATATTAACGAAACCAAAAAATAGCTAAACATGCTAATCAAAACAACGCCCACCAAATTAAGCCACAAACCAGCTTTAATCATATCCGTTATTTTAACATACCCAGAGCCATAAGCTATCGCATTCGGTGGGGTAGTGACAGGGAGCATGAACGCGCAAGTCGCGCTCAAGGCTACAGGAATGGTCAATAACAAGCTCTGATAATTTTCATAACCCATGCCCATCGCCACTCCCCCAATCACCGGTAAAAACGCGGCAGCGGTGGCGGTGTTAGAAGTGATTTCGGTTAAGAAAATGACCATTAAAGTTACCATGACAATGATGAATAAAATCGGTAAATGCGAAAAGCCAGAGACTAAATGCCCGATCCACAAACTCAACCCGGTTTTAGAAAATTGCGCGCTCAAGGCTAACCCACCGCCAAATAAAAGCAACACGTCCCAAGGGAGTTTTTTGGCAACACCCCAATCAATGAGCCTATCGCCCTGATGGTTAGCGGGCAAAATGAATAAAAGTGCAGAAACCCCCATAGCGATCACGGAATCAATTTTATCTATTTTAATGCCCCAAGATTTTAAAATCGTATCTAAGAAAATCCACCCTAAAGACGCTAATATAAAAAGAATCCCCACAGAGATTTCCGCCTGACTCAAACGACCTAGTTTTTTTAACTCCGATTTAACGACTTCCTTACCCCCTGGGATTTCTTTAATCTTTAAAGGGAAAATCACATAAGTGAGCAAGAGCCACGCTAAAATGAGCATGATAAAGGCTAATGGTGTTCCAAACACCATCCACTGAGCGAAATCAATTTCAATATTGAAAGCGGTTTTCATATAGCCGTCCAATAAAGCGTTAGGCGGCGTGCCAATCAAAGTGCCTAAAGAGCCAATAGAAGCCGCATAAGCGATGCCAAGCATCAAGCAAATGCTGAAATTCGTGCGATAAATGATCGTCTTTTCTTGAATGGCTTGGGTAATATCTTTGCCCTTATGCACGATATTACTCATAATACCCCCATGCGCTTTGGTGATTTCTTCTTTTTGATAGAATGCATTAGAGGCGTTTTCTTTACCCACAAGTTTAGCGACTAATTGCAAAACGCTCATGCCAACAGGAAACATCATCACCGCCGTTGCGGTATTGCTCACCCACATAGACAGAAAACCTGTAGCTATCATGAAACCTAAAATCAACCTCCTAGGGCTTGTGCCTACTAATAAAATAATGCTTAAAGCGATGCGTGTGTGCAAGTTCCATTTTTGCATGCTTAAAGCTAAAATAAACCCTCCCATAAAAAGAAAGATGATCGGCGATGCGTAAGAAGAGCTGACGCTAGAGAATTGATCCACGCTAAAGACGCTAAAAAGCACCAAAGGTAAGAGCGCGGTTGCAGGCAAGTCAATGGCTTCAGTCATCCACCATATCCCCATTAAAACAGCCACCCCCGCCACAACAGGCATCGCCTTATAATTCAAAGAACTGAGCTTGGGGATTTCTTCTACAATATGAGGCATTTGAACATTAAGCGCATAGTAGATAACAAGCGCGATTAACGCTCCCCCTATTAACCCCAACAAGCGCACGATCTTAGTGCTTTTATCATCGGCGCGCGTATCGGTATGCGTATTGGCATGCGAATGATTTTCCATTTTATTTTACCCTTTAAAATTACTAACCTACATGCTACAATAAAACTTTTTCAAAACTAAGATTTTAGAAAAATCATATCAAAATAGGAAAAAGAGTGGTAAAAGAAAGTGATATTTTAGTGGTTGGTGGGGGGCATGCAGGCATTGAAGCGAGCTTGATTACGGCTAAAATGGGGGCTAGAGTGCATTTAATCACCATGCTCATAGACACGATCGGTTTAGCGAGCTGTAACCCTACCATTGGGGGCTTGGGTAAAGGGCATTTGACTAAAGAAGTGGATGTTTTAGGGGGGGCTATGGGGATTATTACGGATCATAGCGGTTTGCAATATCGTGTGTTAAACGCTTCTAAAGGTCCGGCGGTTAGGGGGACTAGAGCGCAAATTGATATGGATACTTACCGCATTTTTGCAAGAAATCTTGTTTTAAACACCCCTAATTTGAGCGTCTCTCAAGAAATGACCGAAAGTTTAATCCTTGAAAACGATGAGGTAGTGGGCGTAACCACAAACATTAACAATACTTACAGAGCTAAAAAAGTGATCATCACCACAGGCACTTTTTTAAAAGGGGTGGTGCATATTGGCGAGCACCAAAACCAAAACGGGCGCTTTGGGGAAAACGCTTCCAATTCTTTAGCCTTGAATTTAAGGGAGCTTGGCTTTAAAGTGGAGAGGTTAAAAACAGGCACTTGCCCAAGAGTGGTCGGCAATAGCATTGATTTTGAAGGCTTAGAAGAGCATTTTGGGGATGCAAACCCTCCCTATTTCAGCTATAAAACCAAAGATTTTAACCCCACCCAACTCTCTTGTTTTATCACTTACACTAACCCCATTACCCACCAAATCATTAGGGATAATTTCCACCGAGCTCCCCTATTTAGCGGTCAAATTGAAGGCATAGTACCAAGGTATTGCCCTAGCATTGAAGATAAAATCAACCGCTTCAGCGAAAAAGAACGCCACCAGCTGTTTTTAGAGCCTCAAACCATTCATAAAAGCGAATATTATATCAACGGCTTAAGTACCTCTTTACCCCTAGATGTGCAAGAAAAGGTCATTCATTCTATCAAAGGCTTAGAAAACGCTCTCATCACGCGCTATGGCTATGCGATAGAGTATGATTTTATCCAGCCCACAGAATTGACCCACACTTTAGAAACCAAAAAAATCAAAGGGCTTTATTTGACCGGGCAAATCAACGGGACTACCGGCTATGAAGAAGCGGCAGCTCAAGGGCTTATGGCTGGGATTAATGCGGCATTAGCCCTAAAGAATCAAGCCCCCTTTATTTTAAAGCGCAATGAAGCCTATATCGGCGTTTTGATTGATGATTTGGTTACTAAAGGCACGAATGAGCCTTACAGGATGTTTACTAGCCGTGCCGAATACCGCTTGCTTTTAAGAGAAGACAACACGCTTTTTAGGTTAGGCGAACATGCCTATCGTTTAGGGCTTATGGAAGAAGATTTTTATAAGGAATTGAAAAAAGACCAACAAGCAATACAAGAAAATCTCAAACGCCTTAAAGAATGCGTCCTTACCCCTAGCAAAGAAGCACTAAAACGCTTGAGTGAATTAGGTGAAAACCCTATCAATGACAAAATGGATGGCGTTAGCCTTTTAGCACGCGATAGTTTTAATATAGAAAAAATGCGTTCCTTTTTTAGCTTTTTAGCCCCCTTGAATGAGCGGGTTTTAGAGCAGATTAAAATTGAATGCAAGTATAATATTTATATTGAAAAGCAACACGAAAATATCGCTAAAATGGATAGCATGCTCAAAGTGTCTATCCCTAAAGATTTTGTGTTTAAAGGCATTCCAGACTTTAGCTTAGAAGCGGTAGAAAAATTAGAAAAATTCCGCCCCAAAAGCCTTTTTGAAGCCTCAGAAATCAGTGGGATCACTCCAGCGAATTTAGACGTTTTGCATTTATATATCCATTTGCGGAAAAACTCTTAAAGGATTTTTAATGAACACTTTAGAAATCACCCAAAAACTCATCAGCTACCCCACCATTACGCCCAAAGAATGCGGTATTTTTGAATACATTAAATCGCTTTTTCCTCATTTTAAAACTCTAGAGTGTGGGGAAAATGGCGTGAAAAACCTTTTTTTATACCGCATTTTTAACCCCCCCAAAGAGCATGCAGAAAAAGAACATGCAGAAAAAGAACATGCAAAAGAAAATGTTAAGCCCTTGCATTTTTGCTTTGCAGGGCATATTGATGTCGTGCCTCCTGGTAATAACTGGCAAAGCGATCCCTTTAAACCCGTTATTAAAGAAGGGTTTTTATACGGCCGTGGGGCGCAAGACATGAAAGGGGGCGTGGGGGCGTTTTTGAGCGCAAGCTTACAATTTAACCCTAAAACCCCTTTTTTGCTTTCTATTTTACTCACGAGCGATGAAGAAGTACTAGGGATTTTTGGCACCAAACTCATGCTAGAAAAACTCAAAGAAAAGGATTTGCTGCCCCATATGGCGATTGTGGCTGAACCCACTTGCGAAAAAGTCTTAGGCGATAGCATCAAAATTAGTCGAAGAGGCTCCATTAATGGCAAACTCATTTTAAAAGGCGTTCAAGGGCATGTGGCTTACCCGCAAAAATGCCAAAACCCTATTGATACGCTCGCTTCGGTTTTGCCCTTAATTTCAGGAGTTCATTTAGACAATGGCGATGAGTGTTTTGACCGCTTCAAAATTAGTCATCACCAACTTGCACGCAGGGTTAGGGGCTAATAATGTTACACCAGGGAGCGTAGAAATTACCTTTAATGCGCGCCATTCTTTAAAAACCACCCAAGAGAGTTTGAAAGAGTATTTGGAAAAAGTTTTAAAAGATTTGCCTTATACTTTAGAATTAGAATCAAGCAGTTCGCCTTTCATCACGGCTTCTTATTCAAAGCTTACCAGCGTTTTACAAGAAAATATTTTAAAGACATGCCGCACCACCCCCTTTTAAACACCAAAGGCGGCACGAGCGATGCGAGATTTTTTAGCGCTCACGGCATAGAAGTGGTGGAATTTGGCGCCATTAATGACAGGATCCATGCCGTTGATGAAAGGGTGAGCTTGAAGGAATTAGAGCTTTTGGAAAAAGTGTTTTTAGGGGTTTTGGAGGGCTTGAGCGAAAAATAGATGGAATAAGATAATCGTTTTAAGTGGGTTTTTGTTTTTAACGCCAACGATTTTTTAGCCGATACCAACTCAAGCTTTAGCATGCTAGTATCCATTTATCATGACCTTAAGAGTGGGGTCATGCTTAACAAAATAACCAAATCTCGCTATAATCTTTTGGTCCTTTTTTGTTTTTGCAGTTTTTACATGCTCCTGTTGTTAAAAATTAAATTTCTTAAGGGGCTCTTACCAAGCCACTCTTAAAGGGGTAGCTCAATCAACTTTTTAAAACAAACTCTTTTAATACAGCTTCTCACTAGTATCCCCTATCGCATGGCAATCCAGCTCAAGCGTTGGAACGCACTTAAAAGAGAAGCAATTCTCAATCATTTTCTTTATTCCATCAATAAAATGGCATTCAATAAGGCTTTAATCATCAATATTTGATTATAATTATAAAGAATTACATTTTTTTAATAAGAGATATATCATGCTAGGAAGCGTTAAAAAAAACCTTTTTGGGGTCTTGTGTTTGGGCGCGTTGTGTTTGAGAGGGTTAATGGCAGAGCCAGACACTAAAGAACTTGTTAATTCAGGTATAGAAAGCGTGAAGAAACAAGATTTCGCTCAAGCTAAAGTGCATTTTGAAAAAGCGTGTGAGTTAAAAGAAGGTTTTGGGTGTGTTTTTTTAGGGGCGTTTTATGAAGAAGGGAAAGGAGTGGGAAAAGACTTGAAAAAAGCCATTCAATTTTACACTAAAGGTTGTGAATTAAATGATGGTTATGGGTGTCGCCTACTAGGAAATTTATACTATAACGGACAAGGCGTTTCTAAAGACGCCAAAAAAGCCTCACAATATTACTCTAAATCTTGTGAATTGAACCATGCTGAAGGGTGTACGGTATTAGGAAGCTTACACCATTATGGCGTAGGCACGCCTAAGGATTTAAGAAAGGCTCTTGATTTGTATGAAAAAGCTTGCGATTTAAAAGACAGCCCCGGGTGTATTAATGCAGGATACATGTATGGTGTGGCAAAGAATTTTAAGGAGGCTATCGTTCGTTATTCTAAAGCATGCGAATTAAAAGATGGTAGGGGGTGTTATAATTTAGGGGTTATGCAATACAACGCCCAAGGCACAGCAAAGGACGAAAAGCAAGCGGTAGAAAACTTTAAAAAAGGTTGCAAATCAGGCGTTAAAGAAGCATGCGACGCTCTCAAGGAATTGAAAATAGAACTTTAGTTTTAATAAAGTTAAGCTAAACGCCATGTTTAGCTGGCTTTTACGCTTTTTAATGTTTTAATGAAAAACACGAACCCCACGAACCAATCTTTTAATGATCATAAAAGACTTTTATCGAATCCGTTCATTCCAAACGCCGTTTTGAGATTGGTGCTTGAAAGGTTAAAGCGAGTTTGTTCAAACCCTTAAAAAGGGTTTTTAACCCCTACAACGCTTTCAATAGCACGCTATTTAGGCGTTCGTTAAAGCTTTTAGCGTCTTTCAAAGCCCCTTTTTCTAAAAGCTTCGCCCCATCATAAAGCAACCAGATAAAAGCGCTCAACTGCTCTTTATCTTCGCATTTTAAGAGTTTTTGTAAAATCGCATGGTTAGGGTTTAATTCTAAAGTTTTCTTGCTTTCAGGCACGCTTTGGTCCATTTGGCGCATAAAATTAGCCATCATCGCATTTTGTTCATCGCCTATTAAAGCCACCGCTGAAGTGAGATGATTAGAAAGCTCTATGCCTTTAATCTCATCTTTAAGATTTTCTTCAAACGCTTTCATTAAATCTTTAAACTGATCTTTTACCTCATCATGGATTTCTTCCAAGCCAAGCTCTTTCAAACTCTCGCTATGGCTAGCGTCTTTAAAGGGCGTTTTATCGTATTCATTCACGCCTGGCATCACAAACGCATCAATTTCATCGCTCAACAACAAAACATCATAGCCTTTTTGAGCGTATTTTTCTAAAAGCGGGGACGCCTTTAGTAAGTCTAAATTTTCGCCCAAAAGGTAGTAAATGCTCTTTTGATTTTCTTTTAAATTTTCTTTGTATTCTTTTAAAGAAATCAATTCTCCTTTGTCTTTAGAATAGAATCTTAACAATTCTAAAAGTTTTTCTTTGTTTTCAAAATCCCCATACAAGCCTTCTTTTAACACTTTCCCAAAAGGTTCATAGAATTTATGATAATTCTTGTTATCCTTGCTCAGCCTTTCAATCTCGCTTAAAATCTTTTTCACTGAAGCCGAACGGATATTGGCTAAAATCTTATTCTGCTGCAAGATTTCACGGCTCACATTCAAGGGCAAATCTTCGCTGTCAATCACGCCTTTAACAAACCTCAAATAAGACGGCAACAATTCTTTGTCATCATCAGTGATAAACACCCTTTTAACATAAAGTTTGACCCCGCTTTTATAATCCACCCTAAACAAATCAAAGGGCGCTTTGCTAGGAATATAAAAAAGCGTTGTGTATTCTAAAGAGCCTTCCACTTTATTATGGATATAGCTCAAAGGCTCGCTGTTGTCATGCGCAAACGATTGGTAAAAATCTTTGTAATCCTTTTCTTTCAATTCGCTCTTATTCATTTTCCATAAAGCGCTCGCTTGATTGATCTGATCGCATTTTTCTTCTTTAGCTTCTTTTTGATTATCCCTTTCGCCTTCCATTTTCGTATCGGTGTAAGTTAGAAAAATAGGGAAAGGGATATGCTCAGAATACTTTTTAACAATGCCATCAATCTCCCAACGGCTCGCAAAATGAGAATCTTCATCTTTTAAAAAGAGGGTGATTTCTGTGCCTTGCTCCTCTTTAACGCATTCGCTGATTTCAAACTTGCCCTTACCATCGCTCACCCATGCATACGCTTGCTCGCTGGTTACTTTTTTGGTTTGAACGACAATCTTACTCGCTACCATGAACGCCGAATAAAAGCCCACGCCAAACTGACCAATTAGTGTGCTATCTTTTTTCTTATCCCCACTCAAAGCGCTTAAAAAACTCTTCGTGCCTGATTTAGCGATCGTGCCTAAATGCTCGATGAGGTCGTTTTTATCCATGCCTATACCATTATCTTTAATCGTTAAGGTTTTTTTCTGGCTATCAAAACTCAAATGAATGCTAGGCGTGATATTGAGCCCTTTTAATTTCTCATCGGTTAGCATCAAATAATTCAGCTTATCCAAAGCGTCGCTCGCGTTAGAAATCAACTCTCTTAAAAAAATCTCTTTATTAGAATACAAAGAGTGGATCATCAAATCCAAAAGCTGGTTGATTTCAGTTTGAAAGGTGTATTCTTGATTAGACATTGAACTTTTTCCTTTAATAAAATTTTTAAGATTATACAATAAAAGCGCGCTTAAAAGGGGGATACTATGGCTTAAAAAATAACATAAAAGAATGTTTAATTCCTTAAAAACGATAACTCATAGAGCTCATCAAATAGCTTCTGTTTTGAATGGTTTGAGCGAAATCAGGGTTGTAACCGCTTGTAAAAAACCCTACCTTATAACCCTTATGCATCGTGATTTGATAGCCATTAACCATTAGCATGAAATAGATATGTTTTTTAAGGTTATATTTAAAAGTAACCCCTAAGCTTTGCGCATCAGCCCTTGGGGAATAGGTCAATTTCCCATACAATTGCACCAAAAGATTCTTAATGCTCTTCCCTACAAAAGCGTTAATCGTTATGGAATTAGCGTTGTAAAAATTGGAATAAGCGTCTTCATAAGGGGTGTCGTCTTTAGTGTCGTAAAAAGGATCTGCTGGCGAGCCATTCCAGCCTAATTGAGCGCTCCCGTTCCCAAAATTCTTATACACGCTCCAGCCAAAACGATAAGATCGGAAATTCACTCTTTGAAACACGAACAAACTCGCGCTTTTTTTACCCACTAAAGCGGCTCTGTAATAATCTTTAGACAAATAATCGCTATAAAAGGGGAACCATGCGTAAAAAGTCGTTTGGATGCGCCAAAGAGATTTCCAATAAGACTTTGTGTCATGGGTGATTTCAAATCCAGGAGCGTTAAAATTCTTGGGGTAAAACCAAATAAAAGGTGCAACTCTAATGTATTTATTTTCGTAAATGAGATTGAAATTGTGCATGCCGTAGTTGATTTTTTGTTTGTAATTGACAGGAGCGTAAAAATCCCTAATGTATTGTTCATTGGCTAAAGCCCTTCCAAAGGTGCTAAACCACACTATCTTAAACTTTTTCCACCGGTAAAAAAGCTCAAATCCTTGATTAAACCCGCTCAAAAACAAAGCTTTAGAGGGGTAACGCCCTAATTTAATCCCAAAAATGTCCTTATACTGATAATCTAAATACAAATTGTATAACACATAAGGTCTGGCGTTTTGAGCCTTTTGCTCTCTGGTCCAATTTTGGCTGTGTTGCATCAAATAGCCCTCCCATCGCCCCATGTAATACCAGTTCGCTGGCTGAAACCCTGCCTTAGGGTTGGCTTCATCAATCAAAAACTTCGTGGAATCATAAGCTAACGCCCCGATCTCGCCCCCCACCCCAAAACCCAGTTTGTGGTTTTCAATCCCTTTAGGGAGCAAACTGGCATCAACTTGTAAGGCTCCGGTAGTGGTTACATAACTCCCTGTAGGGTAAATCCCTTTTTTGGAATTGATGATTGACTGATTCAAAGCGATGCGCGAAAACGATCCCACTCTAGCACTCACTTGATACTCAAAAGTGCTGAGAAAAACCCCATGCAAAGTTAAAAACCCTAGCCAAACTTTTTGATTAAGCACCCTTTTATCAAACACCTTTTTTATTGAAGTCTGATATTATGCCATAAACAAACTCACCATTTTGGTTTTGAAAAAAAAAAAAAACGATAAAATGACAAAAATCCCCCTTTTTTAGCGGGTTCAATTTCAAGATTTAAGGACTATGCATGCAAGAGGTTATCCCTGTTGTGGTGGCTTTTGATAATAATTATTGTATCCCTGCTGGTGTGAGTTTGTATTCCATGCTAGCGAACGCCAAACGAGAGAGAGAGAGAGAGAGAGAGAGTAAAACTCTTTTATCAAATCCATTGTTTGGTGGAGGATTTAAGTGCTGAAAATATAGCCAAATTAGAAGAAACGATCGCTCCTTTTAGCGCTTTTTCTAGCATAGAGTTTTTGGATATTTCTAATGAAAAATTAGAACCACGCCATAATTATTATAAGCTTGATGCTTTAATAGCGAGTGAAATTAAAAAATTGTATTTAAAACTCAATGCTTTTTCGCAAAAACGCTTTTCTAAAATGATCATGTGCCGTTTCTTTTTCGCTTCCCTTTTCCCCCAATACGATAAGATGATCATGTTTGATGTGGACACTTTGTTTGTGGATGATATGAGCGAGAGCTTTTTTATCCCCCTTGAAGCGCATTATTTTGGGGCTGTGAGGGAAAAAGATTTGATCGCTATGAACAGGAATTCGGCTAAGGATTTATACGAATTACGCCAAATGCATGCAAAAACTATCGGCGTTGCTGATGCTTTCCCTAACTTAGAAGAAGCGCAAATCCTTTTTGACAACTACTTTAACGCCGGGTTTTTAACCTTAAATTTAAAATCATGGCGTAAAGAAAATCTGGAAAACCAATTGATTGGATTTTTCCTTTTGAAAAATGAAAAACTTTTATTTAACGATCAAGACGCTTTGTGTTTTGTGTGCCGTGGGAGGATTTTAGAATTGCCTTACTCCTACAATGCCCACCCTAGTTTCCTTGATACGCCCTCATTCCCTAGCATCAAAGAAGCGCGTATGTTGCATTTTTGGGGCGATAAACCCTGGAAACTCTTAAGCGTCATTGGCGCGAAAAAATGGCATGAAATTTTGATCCAAACGCCTTTTAAAGACGCCTATTTTAACGCTTCTTTTTTAGATCACCTCTTTGAATCCGCTTCAAAACAAAGACAAAGAAACCCAAGAAATCCACGCTTTCAATAAAGCCCTATCTTTTTCAGACAAACGGCATTCTTTTGAATTTCTTCTGCCTAGGCTTTCTTCTAAACTCCTTGTAGAATTTTTGCTTTTTAAAGTCAAACAAAAAGTGAAGCGATTGGTTAAAAGGGTTTTTTAAAACCCTTTTTAAACTAATGCGAGCAGGCATGGGTTTGTGTGGGCTGGATGTCCTTATTATCGGCTAGTTTTTCCCTTTCCACCTTGTCTAAAAAAGCGCTCAAATCCTTTGCCATTTTTTCAAAAATCTTAGCGCTCACGCTATCAGGGTGAGAGATTACAATCGGTTCACCCTTATCCCCCCCTAAACGCACTTTAGGCTCTAAAGGAAGCTTGGCTAAAATCTGCGTGTTATAAGCCTCTAATAATCCACTCATGGAATTTGAGCCAAAAATCTCGCTCTCTTTCTTGCAATGCTCGCACACAAAACTCCCCATATTTTCCACAATGCCTGCAATAGGAATGTGTAGTTTCTTAAACATGTCCAAACTCCGTTTAGCGTCATCTAAACTCACTATTTGAGGCGTAGTAACGGTGATTCCTGCGCTCAATGGCACGGCTTGGGCTAGCGTGAGCTGCGCATCGCCTGTTCCTGGGGGCATATCCACCACCAACACATCTAAATCCCCCCAAATAATATCGCTTAGCATCTGCTCAATCGCTCGCATAAGCATAGTCCCTCTCCAAATGAGACTCTGCCCCTCATCATACAAAAGCCCCATGCTCATCACAGAAACGCCAAAAGCTTTTAAAGGAATGAGTTTTTTACCGCTAGGATCCATGATCACATCAGCGTTTTGCAAGCCCATCATTCTAGGGATATTAGGACCATACACATCAGCGTCTAGTAGCCCCACTTTTTGGTTTAAATTCGCTAAAGCGATGCTTAAATTCACGCTAGTGGTGCTTTTACCCACACCGCCCTTACCTGAGCTTATCATGACCACATGCTTGATGTTTTTAGCCAGATTTTTAGTGGTGGGCTTTGGGGCTTGCGGTTTAGGCGGGGTTTTAATATCCAAATTCAAAGCTTTCACGCCTTTTTCTTGCATCGCTTTGGAGATATTTTCCCTTAAAATCGCGCTCGTTTCTTCAGAGCTTGAGGGGATTTCTATTAAAAGCCCTAACTGATCATCATGCAAGGTGATGTTTTTAACAAAACCAAAGCTGACAATATCCTTTTCAAAATTAGGGTAAATGATCGTTTTTAACGCATTCAAGACATCTTCTTGGGTGAGCATTTTAATCCTTAAAATGATAGTGTTTGAATTTTCTTTATAGCATGTTTTGTTTAATTTTGCATTATAAATTAAATTTGCGTTTTTAAAGGATAAGGCATGAAACTTCATAAGCGTGTTTTGAAATTGCACCATTTTAGGAATTTGGGTAGAAAATCGCCTGCCAAATTGCTTTTAAATTCAAGTTTTGAAAAACATGGGGGGTTGGTGGTTTTAGTGGGGGAAAACAATGTCGGTAAAAGCAATGTTTTAGAAGCTTTAACAATCTTTAATGATGCGGATATTAAACTTTGTAATGAAGAAGATTATTTCAAAGACCATGAAAAACCATGAAAAAGACACCCTTTTAAGTTTAGAAGAAGAAACAATCCTTGATCACAAAATCACAGATTTTTCTTGCGTGGATTTGAGGATCCGGACTGAAGAGATTGGCGAGGGATTAAAGGAATTATCAAAAACACTAATCAGCTATCCTTTTTGTGTTTTTGTGGGGGGTTTTATCAATCTCATCATGTCTTATGGCACATTAGATTCGTTTTTGAAATTCTACAAAGAAAAATTAAAATTGAGTGCATTTGCAACTAGACAAGCCGACAATCTGCTTTTCAAAGAATTAATCAAACATGTAAGCGGTAATAGCGAATGGATTAAAAATTTTTGTCAGTGCATCAAAGAAATCATAAAGCGCAATACGCCTGATAAAAAATACAACACAGATGAATTTTTTGTCATGGGGCAACACAAACAAAATCAATTAGCAAAAATTTATTCTTATTTTAAAAAACTTAGTGAAGGTGAAATCAAACCACAAAATGAAGACATCTTAAAAAAGCTAAAAAGTTTAGATGAAATTTTTAAGACTACCGACTTTACAAAATTCACACCAGAAACTGAAGTGAAAGACATTATTAAAGAAATAGATGAAAAATACCCTATCAATGAAAATTTTAAACAGCAATTTAGAACATTCCGGTTAAATATAGGCAACCTTAAAAAGAAAATTAAAAATTCTTTAAAATACCTTGAAAAAATAAGAGAGGATTTTGAGCGAAAAAAAGAGCGATTGATCCGAGAAATTGAAAATGACTGCAAAAATCAAAAAGTGCTAAAGTTTAATTATGATGTTTTGTTGGATAATATCCAACAAATATGCAAAAATTATATAGCAAGTCATGCTGTTAATGATGTATCTAAAGATATTAAATCCATGATGTGTCAGTTTTATCCAACTAGCGCGAAAAACTCCGTCCTTTAGGGCGGAGATGTAAGCGTTTAGCCGTTAGGCTATTTGAATATCGTTTCACCTAGATCCATTCGCTTTTTAGCGCATTCTATTAAAAATCAAAGTTAGCTAGTTAATGCGGTGTTTCTTGTTCTTGTATGTATTGCTTAATCATCTCTAAAGGCGCACCCCCACAACTCCCAGCGAAATAACTAGGCGACCATAAATGCTTCCCCCACAAACTAGCTTCAACGCTTTTGAAATGGTGTTTTCTAGTCAAACGACTGCTAACGCCTTTTAAAGAATTGACTAGCTTGCTCACGCTCACTTTTGGAGGGTAGTTGATAAGCAAATGCACATGATCGCTCTCCCCATCAAATTCTACCAATTCGCTCTCAAAGTCCTTACACACTTTGGCAAACACCGATCCTAAAAAATCTATCACTTCCTTGTTGAACGCTGAACGCCTGTATTTAGTAACAAATACCAAATGCACATGCATTAAAAAAACACAATGTCTTCCGTGTCTCATATCATCAATTTTTTTCATAGACCTATTTTAACAAAAAGAGGTTAAAATACTTCTATGAAAGTCAATAAGGGTTTTAAATTCCGCTTGTATCCCACTAAAGAACAACAAGATAAGTTGCAACACTGCTTTTTTGTCTATAATCAAGCTTATAATATTGGCTTGAATTTACTGCAAGAGCAATATAAAACAAACAAAGATTTACCTCCCAAAGAAAGAAAGTGGAAAAGATCAAGCGAGTTAGATAAAGCGATTAAACACCACTTGAACGCTAGGGGGTTAAGCTTTAGTAGTGTGATAGCCCAACAATCACGCATGAATGTTGAAAGGGCTTTAAAAGATGCTTTTAAAGTTAAAAACAGGGGCTTTCCTAAATTCAAAAACTCTAAATTCGCCAAACAATCTTTTTTGTGGAACAATCAAGGCTTCTCTATCAAAGAGAGCGATGATGAGCGCTTCAAGACATTCACTCTGATGAAAATGCCTTTACTCATGCGCATGCATAGAGACTTCCCCCCTAATTTTAAAGTGAAACAAATTAGTATCTCTTGCAGCCATAGAAAATATTTTGTTAGCTTTAGCGTGGAATACGAACAAGACATTACTCCCATCAAAAACACTAAAAATGGTGTGGGGCTAGATTTGAATATCCTTGATATAGCTTGTTCTTGTGAGATAAACAACCATGAAAAACTAACGGACTTTAAGCAATACCAAACAGACATGAAAGAATTACTAGGGATAGAAATAGATGAAGAGATGGATACTAAACGACTCATCCCTACTTATTCCAAATTGTATTCTTTAAAAAAATACTCTAAAAAATTTAAAAGATTACAAAGAAAACAAAGCCGTAGGGTGTTAAAGTCTAAACAAAACAAAACCAAATTAGGAGGTAATTTTTACAAAACCCAAAAGAAATTAAACCAAGCCTTTGACAAGTCTAGTCATCAAAAAACAGACAGATACCATAAAATCACAAGCGAACTTTCAAAGCAATTTGAATTGATAGTAGTTGAAGATTTGCAAGTAAAAAACATGACTAAAAGAGCTAAACTCAAAAATGTTAAACAAAAGAGTGGACTTAATCAATCTATCAACAATACTTCATTCTATCAAATCATTTCTTTTTTAGATTACAAACAACAGCATAATGGCAAATTGTTAGTGAAAGTTCCCCCACAATATACGAGTAAAACTTGCCATTGTTGTGGGAATATCAACCACAAGCTTAAATTAAATCATAGGCAATATTGGTGTTTAGAATGCGGGTATAGAGAACACAGAGACATCAACGCTACGAACAATATTTTAAGCAAAGGGTTAAGTCTTTTTGGGGTAGGAAATATCCATGCAGACTTTAAAGAACAAAGCCTTTCGTGTTAGCGTTCAATAGAATGCTTTAGTTAGGAAGCTCCTTGCTTTAGCAAGGGGTGGTTTCACTTGAAAAAGATAGATTTATTAGTCAATTCAGAAATCGAACAATACAGATACAATGATTTTCTTGAATCAGCAAGAAAATTTCTGTGGGAAGACATAAAAACTTTAGATGAAAAGAGTGGCGTTCATTTGTTCCCTAAAAATATTGGTGAAATCAAAGATAAATTTGAAGCAAACAAGGAAAAAGTCAAACAAAGCAAAAACTATTTTGAGTTCGCAGAATATTGCCGAGAGTGTAACCCTTATACAGCGTTTCAAAACTTAAAAAATAAAGTTCAATTCCCTTTAAGCGGTGGTTTATCTTATAAGTCTTACAAACTCGTGCCAATCATGAAAGAATACAAAGATCTAAAAATTACAGATAACGACCTTAAGACTGTATTATTTACTTGCATTGATTATTCTTCCCCTTCTGAATTTGACCAATGGGATTGGTTCTTTAGAAATTCATTATTTAGGAAAATTGACTTTCACCCTAATGCAATTTGGAATTTTTTTGGGAGCATTTTAAAAGATGGTCAAGCGTTACAAATAATAATGTTTGATAAAAATAATGATTTAGTAATCTATGATTCTGAAAAATCGTTCAATATCCCTGAAAAATACTTGCAAGAAATAGACCAAGAATTACTAAAAGAGATCAGACAATCAAAACATCTTTTTCCAATTGAAGTAAAACGCAAATACAATAACAATGTATGTCAATTTGAATTTTTTAAAAAAGACACAAGCCATCTTTTATTTAAGGTAAATTTTACAGAAATATTAGAAAATCTTGCAGAAATCTTGGAATACAACATGCAATTAAAAATAGATTCTTTGATTACAAAAGAATTTAACAGGCTTTTAGCGATCGCTGAAGATAGTTCTCAAGATAGTTACCAATTGAAAATTCGTGTCCGACACAATAACAAATTTTATGATTATTCAAAGAAATCTACGGCATATGAAATAAAACTTAAAATTCATGATTGCAGAAAATCTGATAATCAAAATGAGCCAATTATCTTAAGCCAGCAAAGCACCGGCTTCCAATGGGCGTTTAATTTCATGTTTGGTTTTCTCTATAATTGGGGATCACATTTTAGCCTTAACGAGAATATTATCTATGTCATGGACGAGCCAGCCACTCCTTTGAGCGTGCCAGCCAGAAAGGAATTCAGGAGATTTTTAAAAGAATACGCTCATAAAAATCATGTTACTTTTGTTTTAGCCACCCATGACCCCTTTTTAGTGGATACGGATCATTTAGATGAAATAAGGATTGTGGAAAAAGAAACAGAAGGCTCTGTAATTAAGAATCACTTTAACTATCCCCTAAATAATGCGAGCAAAAACTCCGATGCCTTGTATCAAATCAAGCGTTCTTTAGGGGTGGGTCAGCATGTTTTTCACAACCCCCAAAAACACCGAATCATCTTTGTGGAAGGCATCACCGATTATTGCTATTTGAGCGCTTTCAAATTGTATTTCAATGAGCGAGAATTCAAAGACAACCCCATTCCTTTCACTTTCTTACCCATTTCAGGGCTTAAAAACAATCCAAATGAGATGAAAGAAACCATTAAAAAACTTTGCGAGTTAGACAATCACCCTATTGTTTTGACAGATGATGACAGAAAATGCGATTCTGACCAAAACGCAACGAGCGAACGATTTAAAAGGGCTAATGAAGATTTGGGTAATCCCATCACCATCTTACAACTCTCAGACTGCGATAGGCATTTCAAACAAATTGAAGATTGTTTCAGTGCAAACGATAGAAAAAAATACGCTAAAAATAAGCAAATGGAATTGGTAATGGCGTTCAAAACAAGGCTTTTGTATGGCGGAGAAGATGCGGTAGAAAAACAAACAAAAAGAAATTTTTTAAAATTATTCAAATGGGTTGCATGGGCTACAAACTTGATCAAAAACTAAACGCAACAAACGATTAAAAAAGAATATATCAAATTTGATTATAATACCACACAAATACTATTAGTGAAAGGATTTTGATGTTTAAAAAAATGTGTTTGAGCTTGCTAATGATAAGCGGTGTTTGTGTGGGGGCAAAGGATTTGGATTTCAAATTGGATTATCGCGCGACTGGGGGGAAACTCATGGGGAAAATGACGGATTCTAGTCTTTTAAGCATCACTTCTATGAACGATGAACCGGTGGTGATTAAAAATCTGATTGTCAATAGGGGAAATTCATGCGAAGCGACTAAAAAAGTAGAACCCAAATTGGGCGATAAGTTTAAAAAAGAAAAACTCTTTGATCATGAATTAAAATACTCGCAACAGATATTTTACCGCCTAGATTGCAAGCCTAACCAATTGTTAGAAGTTAAAATCATCACGGACAAGGGCGAGTATTACCATAAATTTTCCAAATAAAATTTGGTTTTTGTTCTAATGGGGTGTTGGGGATAAAATTTAAAAATGCTAAAAACTTTTTTAATATCAAAAAGTTTGTTTAGCAAGCGGTAATTTCTTGTAATGCGGTATTATGGGGTTAGGGGGGATTTAGTTGGGGGGTTAAAGGGATATTAAAGCGCAAAATATCCCCATATCCCTTTAAAAGTTTGCCATAAAATAAAGCAACCAAAGCCCCCTTTTTTAAAAAAACAGACTAAAGAATATTAATTTCTATATTAGGTTCTCAATTGGTTGTTGGTTGAGTTTTTGGTTGAGACGCTACTAGTCATTGGAAGAATTGGGTTCAGAAAAATATAAAAAATAATAAAATCATAGATATAACTAATTATAATAATAGTAATATTATGACAATAATTGGACCAATTATATAAGGAAAAAACATTATTATTATAGTAACTAGAATATAGCCGAGATATTCAACGAATTATCCCATATTCTACTAAAAAAACCATCAGTATCGCCTTTAAATGCCATTATAGTAGCTCTAATAGCTGTTAATACTACTAACCCAATAATAATAGCTATTAATACTAACCCAATAAGAATAGGTACTAAAAAAACTAGAATGCCTTTAAGCATTATTTGTCTTTTGCTTTAAAAATAATTTCTGCTATAAGAAATAAAATCCCTAAAGAAACCCTTTTATGGAGTTCCTTTTTGAGATTGTTCTAAAGCCATTTGTGCATGCTTGCAATCCTTTTTAAAAGATTTCGTGATGTAATTGATTTTAAGCGTCAGAATCAAAGGCTTTGTGGCATTTTTCAAGCTTGTGATCGCGCTCTTGCGGATCTTGCAAATAATATTTCACTGAATGCACAAAACTGAAATGAAACCCCATAGGAGGGATACGACTCTCTGGAGTGCCTTCGCAAAAATCGCTGCAATAACTGCTTTGCGCCTTTAACCCCCCCAACACCATTAAAAATAAAAAAAATATCTTTTTCATCAATACTCCTTCAATCTTTTCTTAACTTCCTCCAAAATACACCAACGCTGAACCCCAAGTCAATCCCCCACCAAAAGCGTCTAAAAGCATTAAATCGCCCTTTTTCAAGCGCCCTTCTTCATAAGCTTCACACATAGTCATAGGGATACTGGCTGCTGAAGTGTTGCCGTATTTATGCACGGTTAAAACCACTTGCTCATCTTTAAAATCCAAATGCTCCCGCACCGCTTGAATGATCCTAAAATTAGCTTGATGCGGGATGAACAAACGCACATCTTCAGGTTTGAGAGCGTTTTTTTCTAAGATCGTCTCCACATCTTTTAAAAGCGTTTTTACCGCTAGCTTAAACACTTCATTGCCTTTCATGCACAAAAAAGGCTCTAAAGCTTCTTCTTTAGCGTTAAAGGGCGTGGGTTTTAGAGTCCTTGGCGTATAGAGATAATTAGAAAAATTCCCATTCGCTGAAATCTGCACGTCTAAAATACTTTCTTTTAAGTGCTCGGTCCTGCCTATCACGCACGCCCCAGCCCCATCGCCAAATAAAATACAAGTCCCCCTATCCTTAAAATCCAACACGCTGCTCGTTTTTTCTGCCCCCACAATCAGCACATTTTCATACATCCCGCTCTCAACATAAGCTTTAGCCACCGATAGCAAATAAATAAAACCTGTGCAAGCGGCTGAAATATCAAAAGCCGGCTTGTTTTCAATGCCTAATTTCGCGCTCAACACGCAAGCGGTTGAAGGCATAGCCAAGAAATCAGGGCTTAAAGTCGCCACAACCACTAAATCAATGTCTTTTGGAGTCAAACGCGCTCTCTCTATGGCCTGTTTAGCCGCTATCACCCCTAAATCGCTGCTTTTTTCTTCATTGCTAGCGAAACGACGTTCTTTGATACCGGTCCTTTTTTCTATCCATTCATCGCTGGTATCCAAAAATTGCTGAAACTCTGCATTTTTCACACGCTCGCTTGGAACATGCATCGCAATGGATTTAAGAGAGGCGTAAAATTCCATTCAATCCCTTTACATTATTTTTAAGCGTCTTGTTGATCGCTTTGGCTCTCAAAAGATTGAGATTTCAAACTCTCAAACGCCTTAGTAATCCTCAAACAGACCTGACTTTCAACAGCGTTAATAGCCTGATAAATCGCGCATTCAATCGCTCTAGCATTGCTCTTGCCATGGCTAATAATCACGCTTTTATTCACGCCCAAAAGCGGCGCTCCTCCATATTCAGCGTAATCGGTTTTTTGTTTTAAAATGCCAAACGCGTTCTTAAGCATCAAAGCCCCCATTTTAGATTTAAAAGAGCTTTTAATTTCATCTTTAAAAATAGAGCCTATTGCGCTAGCGACCCCTTCTGTTGTCTTTAAAACCACATTCCCCATAAAGCCATCGCAAACCACCACATCCACAACCCCTTTGAAAATATCGCTCCCCTCCACGTTGCCATAAAAAAAGTCATAAGCTTTCAGCATTTTATGCGTTTCTTTAACGAGCGCATTCCCTTTAATATCTTCTTCGCCATTACTCAAAAGACCCACCTTAGGGCTGTCATAATGCAACACGCTTTTAGCGTATTCATACCCCATAAGAGCAAAATCAATCAAATATTCAGGCTTGCAATCCGTGTTCGCTCCTGCGTCTAATAGCACGCTAGGGCGTTTGCCAACGCTAGGCATCAAAGTGCAAATAGCAGGCCTTTCAACCCCCTTGATACGCCCTAAACGCAAGGTCGCTAAACCCATAGTCGCTCCGCTATGCCCCGCTGAAATCAAAGCGTCAGCCCCATTTTTTAGAATATCCATACCCAAGTAAATGGAAGATTCCTTACGCTTGATCGCCTCAGTGGCGGCTTCTTCCATTTTAATGTAATCTTGCGTGTGGATCATTTCCACTTTGCTGGCTAACTCTTTAGAAATAAAAGGGGTCGCTTTGTCTTTATCCCCCACTAAAACCGCACTAAAACTCTTATTCTCTAAAGCCCTTGAGACTCCCTCAATAATGGGTAAAACCCCATGGTCAGCCCCCATTAAGTCTATTACAATTTTCATCATGCGTCCTTAAAAGGCTTGTTGCAATCCTTTAAATACTTTCTATCACTAAAGATAGCTTTTATATTAGTATTCTTTAGTAAATTTGTTAATATGATGGGGGAGCTTCCAAGTGCCATCTTTGGCTTTCACAGGTTTAGCCAACTTAACGCTATAATGCGTGCGCCTTTTTGCCGCTCTTGTCTTACTCACTCTTCTATCAGGTACTGCCATAAATTCTCCTTCATTTCAATCTGCATAATGGTAGTCTAATTTAATAGACTCCACTTCAGAGCGTAAAATTTCGCTCAAATCAATAAAACCATTGAAAGATTCAATAACATCTAAATTATCAAAATCCAAACTTTGGCTTTGCGTATCCCACAACCCGTCTGAAATATGCAAAACCAACGACTCATCAAGGCTCTTTTTAAACTCTTTACCGCTTGTATCGCAAATAAGCATCAATTCACCCTTAAGGCGCGCTTCCAAACGGAACAATTTCGCCCCCACTCGCACAACTTCGCCCTCTAAAACCACTCCCTCATGCTCTAAAGAAAACGCTTTAGGTGCATTAAAAGCGATTTTACGCATTTCAAATTGCATGCTTAACTTAAAACGCCCTTAAACCTTAAAGATCTCTAGCGGCAAAAAAGAAAGCGATTTCATTGTGCGCGTTTTCCAAGCTATCGCTCCCATGCACCGCATTAGCGTCAATGCTTTCAGCAAAATCCGCTCTGATAGTGCCTTTTTGAGCGAGTTTGGGATCAGTCGCTCCCATAAGATCTCTGTTTTTAGCCACCGCATCTTCGCCCTCTAAAACCATAACCACTACCGGACCACTGACCATAAATTCTATCAAATCTTTAAAAAAGGGTCTCTCTCTGTGGATCGCATAAAAGTTTTCAGCGTCTTTAACGCTCAAATGCAAGCGTTTCATAGCAATCACTTCCAAGCCGTTACTCTCAAAGCGATCAATGATCTTGCCTACCACTTTTTTCTTAAGTGCATCCGGTTTAATAATAGACAGCGTTCTTTGTTTCAATTTAAACTCCTTGTGAATTGTTGATTATACAAAAATTTCCTAAAATATTACCCTTAAAATATTTTTTTAACGCTTAAAGAACGCTTTAATCTCCTCAGCTTTGTTGGTTTTTTCCCAAGTGAATTCCTCTAATTCGCGCCCAAAATGCCCATAAGCTGAAGTGAGCGAATAAATGGGTCTTAACAAATCCAAGCTTTCAATAATGCCTTTTGGCGTGAGTTTGAAAACCGATTTCACGCATTTTTCCAACTCCGCGCTTGAATACTTGCTCGTGTTATGCGTGTTCACATAAATAGACACTGGCTCTATCACCCCAATCGCATAAGCAAACTGCACGGTCGCTTTATCGCAAACCCCACTCGCTACCAAATTTTTAGCCACATAGCGGGCCGCATAAGCCGCGCTCCTATCCACTTTACTGGGGTCTTTCCCGCTAAACGCTCCCCCGCCATGCGGACAACTCCCCCCATAAGTGTCCACGATGATTTTTCTGCCCGTTAAGCCCGCATCGCCTTGAGGTCCACCGATAACGAATTTTCCTGTGGGATTGACAAAAAACTTGATATTGTCATGCAAATATTCTTTGGGTAAAACCTTATACACGATCTCTTCAATCACGGCTTCTTTTAAATGTTTTTGCGAAACTTCTGGGGAATGTTGGGTGGAAATGACAATCGTATCAATGCTTACAGGCTTGTTGTTTTCATAACGCACGCTCACTTGAGACTTGCCATCAGGCCTTAAAAAAGGCAGAGTGTTGTCTTTTCTTTTTTGAGCCAGAGCGAAAGTGAGCTGGTGCGCTAAATGAATGGGTAAGGGCATGAGCGTTTCAGTCTCCTTGCACGCATAACCAAACATAAGCCCTTGATCCCCTGCCCCAATCTCGCCATCTTCTCTATCCACGCCTTGATTAATATCAGGGCTTTGCTCGCCAACGCCATTCAAAACCGCCGCACTTCTATAATCAAAGCCATAAAGAGCGTCTGTATAGCCAATCTTTTTAACCACTTCTCTTGCAATCTCTTGCATAGGGGCATAAACAGAAGTTTTTAACTCGCCAGTGATCATGCAAAACCCGTTAGAAACTAAAGTCTCGCATGCGACTTTGGCTTTTTGATCCCGCTCAATAATGTAATCTAAAACCGCATCGCTGATTTGATCAGCCATTTTGTCAGGATGCCCCTCGGTTACTGATTCGGAAGTGAAAAGAAAACTATCTTTCATTGATTGTCCTTATTAAAATAATCATTCGTATTCAAAATGGGCTTATTATAGCTTATTTCATTCTTTAAGACTTAAAAAACCCTTTAGCTTTTTGCAACAAACTCGTTTTTTGCTGTTTCCTGAAATTCGTTCGTAAATGAGCCAGGAAATGGTGCCATTCATGGATTTCCATAGCAGGGATCGCTCCGGCAAAATTAGTGTTAGGGGGCAAGTCTTTACCCACCGCGCTTTTACCCCCAATTTGAGTGAACTCACCCACATGCAAATGCCCCCCAATGCCCACTTGACCGCCAAAAACCACATTACGGCCTGTGGTTGTAGAGCCGCTCAAGCCCACTTGAGAAACGACGATGCTGTGCTCGCCTAAAACGCAATTATGCCCGATTTGAACCAAGTTATCAATCTTAACGCCCTCTTTAATCAAAGTCTCGCCAAACACCGCCCTATCAATCGACGTGTTAGCGCCAATTTCTACATTTTTTTGAATCCTAACAATCCCCACATGCTCAATTTTGACATGCTCTCCTAAAGCGGTGTGCGCATAACCAAAGCCATCGCCTCCGATCACGCTGCCTGCATGGATAGTAACATTGTCTTCTAAAATCGTGTTTTGATACAAGATCACACGAGGATACAAAACGCAATTTTTACCGATTTTGACCCCATCAGCGATCACCACGCCCGGATAAATCAAAGAGTTTTCGCCAATTTCTACGCCCTCTCCAATCACAACATTAGGCATGATCGTTACTTTTTCAAAATGTTTAGTCTCATTCACGCTTTCTGGGTTTTTAAAAAAAGGGATTTTAAAGGCATGCGAAGCTTTGGCAAAGGCTAAATGCGGGTTATCTACGATTAAAGCTTGCATGTGTTTTGGCACTTTAGAAGATTCTTTTTTACGGATAAACACCGCCCCGGCTTTGGAATCTTTTAAAAGTTTAAGGTAACGCGCTTGGTCAATATAGCTAATATCATTAGGCGTGACTTTATCCAATTCCGCTAAAGCATGCACTTCAAAATCGTTTGAAAATTCCGTTTCAATAGAATAGGTGCTCAACAATTCGCTTAACTTCATCAATACCCCTTATGGTTCTTTATGCAAATCCCACAATAGCGTAGCTTTATTATCTTTTTCTTCCACAGCCCCCATGCCCATAACATGATAGCCAGCGTCCACAAAATGCACTTCCCCACTCACGCCACTAGACAAGCTAGAGAGCAAATACATCCCGGCATTGCCCACTTCTTCTAAACTCACATTTTTTCTTAAAGGGGCGTTGATTTCATTCCATTTTAAAATCATCCTAAAATCAGCGATCCCGCTAGAAGCGAGCGTCCTAATGGGCCCAGCCGATAGGGCATTCACTCTAATATTATGTTTGCCTAAATCCACCGCTAAATAACGCACCGCGCTCTCTAGGTCCGCTTTAGCCAACCCCATCACATTGTAATGCGCCATGTATTTGGTGCTACCCAAATAGCTTAGAGTCAAAACAGACGCTCCGTTATTCAATAAAGGTTTTAGAGTGTTTGTCAGCTCTATTAAAGAATAAACAGAAATTTCCATAGCGGTGTTAAACGCGCTTTTAGAAGTTTCCAACAAGCTCCCCTCTAAAGCCTCTTTAGGGGCAAAGTCCACGCTATGAACGATAAAATCCAATGAGCCTAAATCCTTTTTAACGCTATTGTATAGCGACTTGAAATGCTCTTCTTTGCTCACATCCAATTCATACACATAGGGGCTATTCAATTCCTGCGCGATAGGTCTCACGCGCTTTTCTAAGCTCTCATTCAAATAAGTGAAAGCCAAAGTAGCCCCTTGATTGAAGCAAGATTGAGCGATCCCATAAGCGATGGATTTATTGTTTGCCACCCCCACAATAAGCCCTTTTTTACCTTTTAAAAATCCCATGATTTTCCTTTATAAAAATGAAATGATTGTTTTAAAATTTTCTAATTCCAAAGACGCGCTCCCGATCAATAAGCCATCCACGCTATCAATCCCTAAAATTTCTTTAGCGTTTTGTATATTCACGCTCCCCCCATACAATAAAGGCGTTTTTTGATTTAAGATTTGCTTTAAAAAACCATGCGTGAGGTAAATATCTTCTAAAGATGCGCTTTTTTTAGTGCCAATCGCCCAAATAGGCTCATAAGCCACAATCAAATTGGAATAATTGAGATCGATAGTTTCTAATTGCTCGCTTAAAAATTCCTTTACAGCCCTAAAACCCTTTTCTCTGGTCATCAATTCTTCGCCAATACAATAGACAATTTTAAAATTTTTACCTTTAAAAAAATCAAACTTTTCTTTCAAAAAGCTAGGGCTTTCCTTTAAAAGCGCTCGCCTCTCGCTATGCCCTATTAAAAGCGTGTGGATTTTGAGTTCTTCTAAATGCTTTAAAGTGATTTCACCGGTAAAAGCCCCACAATCTCTAGGGTAAGCGTTTTGCACTCCTAAAGTGAAATGCAAAAACGAATTAGGCAATAACCCCAAAAAATCAGGGAATACAAACACCCTATCAAAATGCTGCGGTTTTAAAGTCTTTTCTAATTCTTTCAAATACGCATGGCTTTTAAAAACAGGCATAGCGGATTTAAAATTAGCCATAGCAATTTTTGTCATTGAATGATCCTTATTTCATAGGTGGTAACTATCCCTTATTATATCTAATAGCGTTTAAAAAATGTAAATTTTAAACAATAGCCCCTTTGAATTGCATTTTTTCTTAATTTAGGTTTTGTTTATAAGAAAAATTATTTCAAATGTAGTAGAATTAAGGCAGTGTTTTTGCGTCAAGCGATTCTAGGTTAATTTTGAGTTTTTAGGAGCAGTTTTTATGCAACAAGAAGAGATTATAGAGGGTTATTATGGCGCTAGCAAAGGGCTTAAAAAAAGCGGTATTTATGCTAAGCTGGATTTTTTACAGAGCGCTACAGGATTGATTTTAGCGCTCTTTATGATAGCGCACATGTTTTTGGTCTCAAGCATCTTAATTAGCGATGAAGCCATGTATAAAGTGGCGAAATTTTTTGAAGGGAGCTTGTTTTTAAAAGCAGGCGAGCCGGCTATTGTGAGCGTGGTTGCAGTAGGGATTATTTTTATTTTAGTCGCGCATGCTTTTTTGGCGCTAAGGAAATTCCCTATCAATTACAGGCAATACAAGGTTTTTAAAACCCACAAGCATTTGATGAAACATGGCGATACGAGCTTGTGGTTTATCCAGGCTTTAACCGGATTTGCGATGTTTTTCTTAGCGAGTATCCACTTGTTTGTCATGCTCACAGAGCCTGAAAGTATTAGGTATCATGGCTCAAGCTATCGTTTTGTCACGCAAAACTTTTGGCTTTTGTATATTTTCTTATTGTTTGCCGTAGAATTGCATGGCTCTATTGGGTTGTATCGCTTAGCGATTAAATGGGGGTGGTTTAAGAATGTGAGCATTCAAGGCTTGAGAAAAGTCAAATGGGCGATGAGCGTGTTTTTCATTGTTTTAGGGCTTTGCACCTATGGGGCTTACATTAAAAAAGGTTTAGAAAATAAGGACAATGGCATTAAAACCATGCAAGAAGCCATAGAAGCTGATGGGAAATTCCACAAAGAATAAGGGTAGAAAATGAAAATAACATATTGTGATGCGCTAATTATTGGAGGCGGACTAGCTGGGTTAAGGGCTAGTATCGCATGCAAACAAAAGGGTTTAAACACCATCGTTTTAAGCCTAGTGCCTGTCAGGCGTTCGCACTCTGCAGCCGCTCAAGGGGGCATGCAAGCGAGCCTTGCGAACGCTAAAAAAAGCGAGGGCGATAATGAAGATTTGCACTTTTTAGACACGGTTAAGGGGAGCGATTGGGGGTGTGATCAGCAAGTGGCTAGAATGTTTGTAACCACTGCCCCTAAAGCCATTAGGGAATTGTCCAGTTGGGGGGTGCCTTGGACTAGGATTAAAAAGGGCGATAGGTCTGCGGTCGTCAATGGTGAGCATGTAACTATCACTGAAAGAGACGACAGGCATGGTTATATTCTAAGCCGTGATTTTGGCGGCACTAAAAAATGGCGCACATGCTTTACGGCTGATGCCACAGGGCATACCATGCTTTATGCGGTCGCTAATGAAGCCTTACACCACAAAGTGGATATTCAAGACAGAAAGGACATGCTCGCTTTCATCCATCATGATAATAAATGTTACGGGGCGGTGGTAAGGGATTTGATCACAGGCGAAATTTCAGCGTATGTTTCTAAAGGCACGCTTTTAGCTACCGGAGGTTATGGGCGCGTGTATAAACACACCACTAACGCCGTGATTTGCGATGGAGCCGGGGCGGCGAGCGCTTTAGAAACCGGCGTGGCTAAATTAGGCAACATGGAAGCGGTGCAATTCCACCCTACCGCTTTAGTGCCAAGCGGGATTTTAATGACTGAAGGTTGTAGGGGCGATGGCGGGGTTTTAAGAGACAAGTTCGGCAGACGCTTCATGCCCGCTTATGAGCCGGAGAAAAAAGAGCTTGCAAGCAGAGATGTGGTCTCAAGGCGGATTTTAGAGCATATCCAAAAAGGCTATGGAGCCAAATCGCCTTATGGGGATCATGTGTGGCTGGATATTGCTATTTTAGGGCGTAACCATGTGGAAAAAAACTTAAGGGATGTGCGCGATATAGCCATGACTTTTGCGGGCATTGATCCGGCTGATAGCGAAGAGCAAACCAAAGACAACATGCAAGGAATGCCCACAAATGAGCCTGAATACGGGCAAGCGATGGCCAAGCAAAAAGGCTGGATCCCCATAAAACCCATGCAACACTATTCTATGGGTGGGGTTAGGACAAACCCTAAAGGCGAAACCCATTTAAAAGGCTTGTTTTGCGCCGGTGAAGCGGCATGCTGGGATTTGCATGGGTTTAACCGCTTGGGGGGTAATTCCGTGAGTGAAGCGGTGGTCGCTGGCATGATCATAGGGGATTATTTCGCCTCACATTGTTTGGAAGCGCAAATTGAAATCAACACGCAAAAAGTTGAAGCTTTCATTAAAGAAAGCCAGGATTACATGCATTTCTTGTTGCATAATGAAGGCAAGGAAGACGTGTATGAAATCAGAGAACGCATGAAAGAAGTCATGGATGAAAAAGTAGGCGTTTTTAGGGAAGGCAAAAAATTAGAAGAAGCCCTTAAAGAATTGCAAGAGCTTTATGCGCGCTCCAAAAACATTTGCGTGAAAAACAAGGTTTTACACAATAACCCTGAATTAGAAGACGCTTACCGCACCAAAAAAATGCTCAAACTCGCGCTTTGCATCACTCAAGGAGCGTTACTGCGCACTGAAAGCAGAGGGGCTCACACAAGGATTGACTACCCTAAAAGAGACGATGAAAAATGGCTTAATCGGACTTTAGCGAGCTGGCCTAGTGCTGAGCAAGACATGCCCACGATTGAATACGAAGAATTAGATGTGATGAAAATGGAAATCAGCCCTGATTTTAGGGGCTATGGCAAAAAGGGCAATTTCATTCCCCACCCCAAAAAAGAAGAGCGCGACGCTGAGATTTTGAAAACGATTTTAGAATTAGAAAAGCTCGGGAAAGACAGGGTAGAAGTCCAACATGCGCTCATGCCTTTTGAACTGCAAGAAAAATACAAAGCCAGGAACATGCGTTTAGAAGATGAGGAAGTCAGGGCTAGGGGGGAACATTTGTATTCTTTCAACGTCCATGATTTATTAGACCAACACAACGCTAATTTAAAAGGAGAACACCATGAGTGATAATGAACGAACGATTGTAATTAGAGTGTTAAAATTTGACCCTCAAAGTGCGGTGAGCAAGCCGCATTTTAAAGAGTATCAATTGAAAGAAACGCCATCCATGACGCTCTTTATCGCTTTAAACCTCATTAGAGAGCATCAAGATCCAGATTTGAGCTTTGATTTTGTGTGCCGCGCTGGGATTTGCGGCTCTTGCGCGATGATGGTTAATGGGAGACCGAGACTGGCTTGTAAAACCCTAACTTCTAGCTTTGAAAGCGGGGTGATCACGCTCATGCCCATGCCCAGTTTTACGCTCATTAAAGATTTGAGCGTGAATACAGGCGATTGGTTTTTAGATATGACTAAAAGGGTGGAGAGCTGGGCGCATTCTAAAGAAGAAGTGGATATTACTAAGCCGGAAAAAAGGATTGAGCCTGATGAAGCCCAAGAAGTCTTTGAACTAGACAGGTGTATTGAATGCGGGTGCTGTATCGCTTCTTGCGGGACTAAACTCATGCGCCCTAATTTCATTGGAGCTGCTGGCATGAACAGAGCCATGCGCTTTATGATTGACAGCCACGATGAAAGAAGCGATGACGATTTTTATGAATTAGTCGGCGATGATGATGGCGTTTTTGGGTGCATGAGCTTAATCGCTTGCCATGACACTTGCCCTAAAGAATTACCCTTGCAAAGCAGTATCGCTACTTTGCGTAACCGAATGTTGAAAGTGGGTAAAAGCCGCTAATTTCTTTTGTGGGTCGTTTTTGAAAATCTTTTTAGTTTTTTTAAGCGTCTTTTTTTTTAATGGGTGTTTTGGGTTAGTCTATAAGACTCCCATTTCAAGCCCCCCTATCTCTTATGATCCCTACACTACCACCATTGGGAGCTTATACGCTAAAAATTTAAAAGAAAACCCTAACCATAGTGCAGCCATTCTTTTAGAAGATGGCTTTGATGCCTTATTGCACAGAGTGGGTCTTATTAGGATGAGCCAAAAAAGCATTGACATGCAAACTTATATTTATAAGAACGATCTTTCCTCTCAAGTGATCGCTAAAGAACTTTTAAATGCGGTCAATCGTGGGGTAAAAATACGCATCCTTTTAGATGATAACGGATTGGATTCAGATTTTTCAGATATTATGCTTTTAAATTTCCATAAAAACATTGAAGTGAAAATTTTTAACCCCTACTATATCCGCAATAAAGGCTTGCGCTATTTTGAAATGCTTGCGGATTATGAGCGCATTAAAAAACGCATGCACAACAAGCTTTTCATCGTGGATAATTTCGCTGTCATTATAGGGGGTCGTAATATTGGGGACAATTATTTTGATAACGATTTAGACACGAATTTTTTAGATTTAGACGCTTTATTTTTGGGGGGGGTTGCTTCAAAGACTAAAGAAAGTTTTGAACGCTATTGGCGATTCCACCGCTCTATTCCTGTTTCATTACTAAGAACCCACAAAAGACTCAAAAACAACGCTAAAGAAATCGCCAAACTCCATGAAAAAATCCCTATCAGCGCTGAAGACAAAAACCAGTTTGAAAAAAAAGTCAATGATTTTATAGAACGCTTCCAAAAATACCAATACCCCATTTATTATGGGAATGCCATTTTTTTAGCCGATTTGCCCAAAAAAATTGACACGCCCTTGTATTCGCCTATCAAAATCGCTTTTGAGAAAGCCCTTAAAAACGCTAAAGACTCCGTTTTTATCGCTTCATCGTATTTTATTCCAGGCAAAAAGATGATGAAAATCTTTAAAAATCAAATTTCTAAGGGGATTGAATTGAACATCCTTACCAATTCCCTTTCATCTACTGATGCAATAGTGGTCTATGGGGCATGGGAAAGGTATCGCAACCAATTAGTGCGAATGGGCGCGAATGTCTATGAAATACGAAACGATTTTTTCAACCGCCAGATTAAAGGGCGCTTTAGCACCAAACATTCCTTGCACGGCAAGACGATTGTTTTTGATGACAATTTAACGCTTCTAGGGAGTTTTAATATTGATCCGCGCTCTGCATACATCAACACTGAAAGCGCGGTTTTGTTTGACAACCCGTCTTTTGCTAAAAGGGTGCGTTTGTCGCTTAAAGATCATGCCCAACAATCATGGCATTTGGTGGTGTATCGGCATAGAGTGATTTGGGAAGCGGTGGAAGAAGGGATTTTAATCCATGAAAAAAATTCGCCTGACACTTCCTTCTTTTTGCGCTTGATTAAAGAATGGTCTAAAGTCCTTCCTGAAAGAGAGCTTTAAAACTTTTAATGCGCTTTATTTTGCGAAAAAGCGATGTTATTGGTAACGGCGGCTAAAAGCGCTGAACACACAAATACCAAATGGATCACCACTTGCCAAAAAATGGGGTTATGCGATAGGGGCGTGTCCTTAGGAATACTGGATAGAACGTCTTTCTAAACTCATGTAGCGTTTGAGCAAGAAAATCGCCGAAATCGCTACAATGGAGAGTGAAACCTTTAACTTTAAAGCGTTAAAATCCGTGTGCTTTAGCCAAGTGATTTCGCTGGCATCCACCTTGTCTAATTTAGAAACAAAGCTTTCATAACTGGCGAGCAACACCATTAAAACAAGCCCGTCCATAAACAACAAATCCACTAATCCTAAGGCTGATAAAACCAAATCCGTTTCGCTGATCGTGTTTAAATGGCTTAGCATGTGCCACAACTCTTTCATGAACACATAGCCTAAAACCACCAGCACTAACGACATGGCAATGCATAAAGGGGCTAGCAACCAACGAGTGGCAAACAACACTCTTTCAATCAATTTTTCTAACATCTCCAAACTCTTTTAATTATGGATTTTTGAAGCCTTGATTATAGCTAATAAAACGCCCCGAGTGGCTAACAGAACGCCTTGATGGAGTGAAACCTCAAGCCATTCTTATGGTATTTATGGTATAAATTTGACTACTGCATGCAATAAAGGAGAACTGAGTGAAAACCACTATAAAAGAGATCTTTCAAGAGGAAGGATACAGCATCCCCAACTATCAGAGGGATTACGCCTGGAAGGATAAGAATTTTAGGGATCTGTAAGAAGATCTAGAAGAAGCGATAGAATACAACAAAAAGGGTCATAGGCATTTTATAGGCACCATGGTTGTCGCTAAGAATGAAGACAACAAAAAATTGTATGACATCATTGACGGCCAGCAGCGAACGACTACCATCTTCATGCTCTTGCATGTCTTGGCGAACAAACAAAACGAGAAAGACAAGCAAGAAACAAGAAAATATCTATACCAAAAGGGGGAATTAAAATTAGAAGTCGCCCCTCAAAACCAAAGCTTCTTCAAAACGCTCTTGGAAGCGGCAGAAAAGGGGAATATCAGAAAAAGATGCAGACACCGAGGGCAAGCAAAATCTCTTTGAAGTTTTGGAGGCTATCTTGGATAAGGTCAGCAAATTGAGTGAAGAAGAAGTGAATGAGCGTTTGGAGGTGCTGTTGGAAATGGTTTTGATGCGGCTTGAAGAGCCCGATCCTGGAAGAGCTATCAGAACCTTTCAGAGCGTGAATGATAGAGGCGTGCCTCTCCTCTTGTTAGACAAACTAAAATCCCTTCTCATCTATTACTCCAACACTTTTTGCGATGGGAAAAGGGGGCTAGACCAGTTCATCAACGATCATTTTGGAGAAATTTTTAAAATCTTTGCCAAGATCAAAAAGAGCAACCACATCTCCAGCGTTGGAGGCTTTGATGAAGGCGATATCTTCCGCTACCACGCAGGGAGCCAAAGATTTGATAGAATCGAGTTTTTAGGGCACTACTCAACAAGCACAGAAGACATATACGAGAAATTCAAAGATGAACTAAAAGAAATCAAAAAAAGCAAATTGAAAAGTTTCATCCGATCCTATGTCAGCGATTTGAAAAATTTCTATCAGGCTTTCCTTGATCTATTGAGCGAGATTGACACCAACCCAACCACCCTTAAGGTCATGCTCATCAACACGATCAACCCGCTTTTTTTCAATTCGCTCATCCGCCTGAAAATCGACAACGAACTAGACAATGAAACGCTGAGACTCTTTGCCAAAACCGATATTGTGTTTTTCAAATCTGGTAAAAAGATGAGAACAACGGTCTACAACCTGATTGATGAGTATCTTGAAAAGGGCAAAGAGGGATTGAAGAGCAAGATGATCGATCAATGCAGAAATCATATAGAGCTGGCTTCTTGGCAGTCTGTAAACAACGCATCCAACTCATCATGCTTCCACTATGTCTTCTTTGAAAAGAACTGCCAGGAGATGGGTCTTGCCGATCTCAAAAAATTGATCCCTGGGAAGCAATTCTCCCAAGAAAAAGAGCACATCATCCCCACCAATTTATTAGAACAGAGATCCAACAATAAGATCAGAGATCTTGGTTTTGAAAGCAAGAAAGATCTCGAAGATTATATTGACACATACGGCAACCTCATCTCCCTAGAAAAACCGCTCAATAGTAAAGCAAAAGATGAGAATCTGTATGAAAAAGATGAAATCTACAAAAGTAGTGAGATCCCTTTCAACAGGCGCTTTAATGCAAAAGGTTTCAACAAAAAGGTTTTGATAGAAAGGAATGATGAAATGGAAAAATGGCTGATCAACACCTTTTTTAAGGATTTCGCCACCCACTAAGCGTGAGATTAAAGAAGCGTGAGCACGCTTGCTCTCTTGCTTCTAGCCCCACCATCGCACCCATAAAGCTAGTTTCAAACCGCTCTCTTCTTTGGAGAGTTATGGGTTATCAAACAGCAAGCAATAATTTTACAAAATTTAAACGCTTCGTAGTTTTCAAACAACAAACAAATACTTTTAACGAATGAATGCTCTTTAAGGCTGAATTCAAACGCAAGAATTATCTGAATTCCTCAAAGACCAAATAGGTATATTGATCAAAAAAATCTGCTTATCTTGATTCTCTGTTAAAATTATCCGAGCCGATGGAGTAAGCTACCCCATCGTTTTGGCGCTTGGGCGATCCGTTAAAAACGCCCAAGAAAAAAATAAGAATTTTTAGCCCAAACCCCTACCGCACTTCTATGACAACCGGTTTAGTCATCTTTTTGCTGACTTCATCAGCATGCATTAAGGCTTCTTGCTTGCTCTTATAAGGGCCTATGAGGTAGCGTTTAGTAGCCCCCCTATCTTCAATCTTATGGGGGAATTGGTTAAACGCTTGTAAAAACGCTTTATTAGGCGTGTGCGCAAAAACCCCCACTTGCAAATAATGCCCTTTAGTAAGATTGGTTTTAGAATTAGCTTTCTTAGAAACTTCTTTATGGGCTTCTTTTTTAACTTTAGGCTCTTTAGCCGCATGCTTATCTTTATGAGCTTCCTTATCTTTAGGGGTTGCTTTAGACTTTTTATGAGGGGTTTCTTTTTTGACTACAGCTTGAGATTCTTTTTGAGCGCTAGTGTGCTCAACAGCTTTTAATTCTTTTTTAGCTTCTTGCGTTTCTTCTGTTGTTTTCATCTCCGTTTGAGTTTGATTGGTTTGAATGGGCATGTTAAACGCATCATTTTCTTGTTTTTTAACATTATCAGCCACTTTGTCTAGCTTGTCTTCTTGCTTGGAAGGATTCAAATTCAAGCTTTCAAACTCATCGTCTTTTTTCTCGTCTTTAGTGTTGCCTATTTTTTGCATCCCGCTATCGGTTTGTAAAAAAGTCTCTTTAGGAGCGACTCTCGTGCTTTTCCAAAACACCATTAAAAGCACCGCTAAAATGATAATGGCTATAGCCACGATCAAAAACACCTTTTTAGTGCCGCCCCCATTATTTTCTTCTTCTAAGATCACTTCATTCAGTCTTTCTTTTTCTGACATCAAAAATCCTTTCAAAAATTGTTATAAATGCTTCGCCCAAGAGCTCCCTCGCTCTTTTGCAAACACTTCATAAGGTAAAGCTAAAATATTAAATTCCTTAGTCCATTCATTGCTAGGGAAAACCCTCCATTCTTTAGGCAACCCTTGCGCTAATTTCATGGACAAAGTTTTAACCAACCTTTCACCCTCGCCTAATTCCGTATGCCCCTTATGCACATACAAATGCAAATGCCCTGGCGTTTTGGTGTTATAAGCGGTAAAATTCATAAAACCTTCCTCACGAAGCAATAACTGCGCCTTATGGTAAAAACGCTCCGGGTTCCTCCCGTTATAATCAAACACGATGTTTTCCACCTTATCATTACGCAAAATGAGATTGTGCGCGATTTCTATCTCCCTTTTCAAATGCTTTTGAATGAGCGAGCTTGTGAGCATGGCATTCACTCTTTGGAATTTATTATAATAGCAACGCCCCGCATAATCCACTCTCTCCCCCAAGCCTGGTTTTTTTTCAAAATAATGGCTTGTATCTATCTTAATGAGCTTTAATTCCATTTCTGTCATCTTGACTCCCTTAAAAAATGGGTTGGTGGTATACAGGGAATTGACTAGACATAGCTTTCAATTCTTCTTTCACATGCAATTGCAAACTAACATTATTAATATCATTCAAAATATCTGATATTTTATTCCCTATGATTTCAAATTCTTTAGCTCCCATGCCCCTTGCGCTCAATGCCGCTGAGCCAATCCTTATCCCGCTCGTTATAAAAGGGCTGCGCGTTTCGCCAGGAATGGTGTTTTTATTCACGGTGATCCCGGCATTCCCTAATGCAATATCAGCGTCTTTCCCGCTATAAGGCTTATCCAAGAAATCCATTAAAAGCAAATGGTTAGAAGTGCCACCGCTCACTAATTTATGGTTTTTTTCTTTTAATGTTTTAGCGAGAACTTGCATGTTAGATTTCACTAATTTTGCGTAAGCTTTAAATTCTGGTTTTAGATTCTCTTTAAACCCCACCGCTTTAGCAGCAATCGCATGCATCAAAAGTCCGCCTTGAGTCCCTGGAAAAATCGCTTTGTCAATCTTAGCCGCTATCTCTTCGTCATTGGTTAAAATAAGCCCCCCTCTAGAGCCTCTTAAAGTCTTATGAGTGGTGCTTGAAACCACATGGCAATGCGGGAAAGGATGGGCATGCTCATTAGCGACCACAAGCCCTGCCACATGGGCTATATCGCCTAGCAATAACGCCCCCACTGCATCAGCGATTTCCCTAAATTTCTTAAAATCAATCTCCCTTGGATAGGCTGAAAACCCGCACACAATGATTTGTGGCTTAACGCTTTGAGCGATTTTTAGTGCCTCTTCATAATCAATATAGCCATCCAAACCCACGCCATAAGAAAAGCTCTGGTAATGCTTGCCGGTTAAACTCACTTTAGCGCCATGCGTTAAATGCCCTCCACAGCTTAAATCCATGCCTAAAATCTTGTCATAAGGCTTTAAAAGGGCGTGATAGACAGCGTTATTGGCTTGTGAGCCTGAATGCGCTTGCACGTTAGCGAACTGGCAATTGAAAAGCTTTTTAGCCCTTTCTATGGCTAAGCTTTCTATTTTATCCACCACTTCACAGCCTCCATAATAGCGCTTGTTAGGATAGCCTTCAGCGTATTTATTCGTTAAAATGCTTCCCATAGCTTCCATAACACTAGGAAAAGTGTAGTTCTCGCTCGCTATCATTTCTAAATGCTCATTTTGCCGCTTATATTCTTCAAAGATCAATTCAAAAATTTCACTATCCGTTTGTTCTAAAAAATACGCCATTATTCTCCACTCTCAATATTAAAATCGTTTTTAACAGGACGCATCGCTGGGAATAAAATCACATCTTTAATGCTTTTAGCTCCAGTGAGTAACATCACTAATCGGTCAATGCCTATGCCTTGCCCTGCAGTAGGGGGCATTCCATGGGCTAATGCCCACACGTAATCTTCATCCATGTATTGGGCTTCTTCATCGCCTTTTTCTTTTTCAGCCACTTGATTTTTAAAGCGTTCTAATTGATCTAAAGGATCATTCAGCTCGCTAAAGCCGTTAGCGATTTCTTTACCTGCAATGAACAATTCAAACCTGTCAGCAATATTAGGGTTACTATCGTTGCGTCTGGCTAAGGGGCTAATCTCAATAGGGTATTGGGTTACAAAAGTGGGGTTAATGAGCTTATGTTCTACAAAATGATCAAACGCTTCAGCGAGCAATTTGCCATGAGTGAGATTGGGCTCTACTTTGATGCCTTGCTCTAACAAATAAGCCAAAAGCCTGTCTTCTTTTTCTAAAATATCTCTACTAATGCCCCCTATTGTTTCTAAAGCGTCCAAATAGGAAATCACGCTCGTTTGGTTGAAATCCACTTCCATATCGTTGTAAATGATTTTTGAATCTAAATTTAAAGTCTTTAGCAAGTAGTCAAATAGCCTCTTACTAAGTTCAATCAAATCTTCATAAGTGTGATACGCCCAATAAAATTCAATCATCGTGAATTCGGGGTTATGGCTGTGATCCATGCCCTCATTCCTGAAATTACGATTGATTTCAAACACCGCTTCAAAACCCCCCACAATCAAGCGTTTAAGGTATAATTCTGGGGCGATTCTTAAATACCTCTCCACCTCCAAAGCGTTATGGTAAGTGATAAAAGGCTTTGCGTTCGCCCCGCCAGGAATGGGGTGCATCATAGGGGTTTCCACTTCTAAAAACCCTTCCATTTCAAAAAATTTCCGCACGCTAGAGACGATCAAACTGCGCTTTTTAAACACGTCTTTAACGCCAGGATTGACGATCAAATCCAAGTAGCGCTGGCGGTAACGCAATTCTATATCGCTCAGTCCATGAAACTTTTCAGGTAAAGGCACGATGGTTTTGCTTAAAATGTGAAATTCTAGGGCATGAACGCTTAATTCACCGGTTTTGGTAGCAAAAGGGAAACCTTTCACCAACACAATATCGCCCACTTCTAAATGCTTTTTCAAGCTTTTAAACTCATCGTTCAATTCATTTTGCGAAACATAAGCTTGTAAAATCGCGCTTTCATCTTCAATTTTAATAAAACATGCCTTACCCATTAAACGCAAAAGCTTGACCCTCCCTACAACGCTCTCGCATTTTTCTTTGTCTTTAGGCTCTTCTAAACCCTTAACGTAAGCGTATTTTTCTAAAAAAGCGGCGTTTGTCAGACTCCGTTTCAAGCCATTTTTATAAGGGTTTTTGCCTTCTTCTCTCAAGCTATTGGCTTTATGGATGCGTTGTTGGATGTATTGGTTAGAAAACATGTCGTGCCTTTATAGGGGTTCTTTATTAGATGGGGTTGGGATTGGTGGGGTTTGGTTGGGTTTATTGTGTTTTGGCTCTAGCATGTTTTTAGGCAAATCTTTAGCCTTTTCTTTTAAAGCTTCTACGCCCTTATCCGTAGCCTTATTAAAAGATTCTTTGGCGTTATCAATAGATTCTTTATTTTTAACTTCATCGCTCATTTCTTCAAGGTTGTCTTTAAGGTTTTTCTCCACATGTTTGACGCCATCAAGGCGCATGATCTTACTAGCGATGCTTTTCATGGTGGGGAAAATAGCGCTCTTTTCTTGCAAATAGGCGTTAGCGTCTTTCATTAAATCCATTTTAGAGAGTGCATAAAGGATGAAAGAAAGCACTAAAAAAGTCTTTAAGCATGAAAAAATAAACCCTAACGCTTTGTCTATAATGCCTAACCCACTAAAGACTAACACCTTGCCTAGCAACACTCCAAAAGCTAAAAAAAACACCCAAATAGACGCTAACACCAATAAAAAACCGATGAGATTCGTCATGGTTTCATTTCTTAAATCATACAAATGCTCTGAAAATAAATTCCCAACAGCCACAGAATAGCGAGACGCTAAATACACGCCAAGCACAATCCCTAAAGTCCCCGCCACTTCACTCACGAAGCCATGATAAAATCCTCTAATCCCAAAGGCTACCACCACCACAAGTAACGCCAAATCAATATAGTTCAAACCCTAAACCCAAACCTTTCTCTCATTATCTCTATCTCATATAAGGATAGTCGTAGCGTTTTAAAACAAACACCCATTACTCTTAAATCATGCCAATTCACGCTCTTTAGACTTGAAATTTGAAAATAATAACACAACTTAAAAAAAACTACCCTTAAAAAAATCAATCTAAAATTCTTAAATTAAAATATAGCTATAATACACTAAAACAATCTCAAGGTTTCAAAATTTAGCCATGCGTCTTATTCTATTCAATCAAAACGCTTTTTTATTAGCGTGCATGTTTGTTTCAAGCGTGTATGCGAACGCTGTTTTGGACGCTTATGCGATTGAAAACCCCTATATCACTATCACACTCACAAGCCTATTAGCCCCTTTAAGCATGCTGGCGTTTTTAAAAACCCCCAGAAATAGCGCTTTTGCTTTGGGTTTTTTCGTGGGGGCGTTATTGTTTTACTGGTGCGCTTTAAGCTTTCGCTACTCGGATTTCACTTATTTATTGCCCTTAATCATTGTTTTAATAGCGTTAGTTTATGGGGTTTTATTTTATTTGTTGCTCTATTTTGAAAACCCCTACTTCAGGCTTTTGAGTTTTTTAGGCTCTAGTTTTATCCACCCTTTTGGATTTGATTGGTTAGTCCCGGATAGTTTTTTTTCTTATAGCGTGTTTAGGGTGGATAAGTTATCGCTAGGGCTTGTTTTTTTAGCTTGCATTTTTTTGAGCGCTCAAAATCTTAAAAAATACAGAATGATAGGGGTTTTATTGCTGCTTGGCGCGTTGGATTTTCATTTCTTTAAAACAAGCGATTTAAAAAAGGTTGGAAATATTGAATTAGTTTCCACAAGAACGCCCCAAGATTTGAAATTTGATTCAAACTACCTTAACAACATTGAAAACAATATTCTTAAAGAAATCAAGCTCGCTCAAAGCAAGCAAAAAACCCTGATTGTTTTTCCAGAGACCGCTTACCCTATCGCTTTAGAAAACTCCCCTTTTAAAACCCAACTAGAAGATTTAAGCGACAAGATCGCCATTTTAATAGGGACATTGCGCACCCAAGGCTATAGCCTTTATAACAGCTCGTTTTTATTTTCTAAAGAAGGCGTTCAGATCGCTGATAAAGTGATCTTAGCCCCCTTTGGCGAGACCATGCCTTTACCCAAGTTTCTTCAAAAACCCCTTGAAAAGCTCTTTTTTGGCGAGAGCGCTTATTCATACCGCAACGCTCCCCATTTCAGCGATTTCACATTAAATGATTTTACTTTTCGCCCCTTGATTTGCTATGAAGGCACTTCCAAAGCCGCTTATTCAAACAGCCCTTCAAAAATTTTTATCCTAATGAGCAATAACGCATGGTTTAGCCCAAGCATTGAACCCACCTTACAAAGAACGCTTTTAAAATACTACGCAAGGCGTTATGATAAAATCATCTTGCACAGCGCGAATTTTTCAACTTCTTACATTTTAAGCCCTAGTTTATTGGGCGATATTCTTTTTAGGAAACGATAATGATTAAAGCGATTAATATTTCTCATGCTTTTGAAAAGCCTCTTTATAATGGCGTGAATTTACACATCAAGCCCAAAGAAAGCCTAGCGATTTTAGGCGTGAGCGGGAGCGGTAAAAGCACGCTTTTAAGCCATCTAGCCACCATGCTAAAACCGGATAGCGGAACAGTTAGTTTGTTAGAACACCAAGATATTTATGCCCTAAATCCCAAAAAGCTTTTGGAACTACGGCGCTTAAAAGTGGGCATCGTTTTTCAATCGCATTACCTTTTTAAGGGTTTTAGCGCTTTAGAAAACTTGCAAGTCGCTTCAATCCTAGCCAAGCAAGAAATAAATCATTCCCTTTTAGAACAATTAGGCATAGCCCACACCCTAAAACAAGGCGTGGGTGAATTGAGCGGTGGTCAGCAACAACGCTTAAGCATCGCCAGAGTGCTTTCTAAAAAACCTAAAATCATTATCGCTGATGAACCCACCGGGAATTTAGACACCATTAGCGCTAATCAAGTCATCAACATGCTGCAAAATTACATTACAGAAAAAGAAGGGGCGTTAGTTCTAGCCACGCATGATGAGCATTTGGCTTTCACTTGCTCTCAAGTCTATCGCTTAGAAAAAGAAGTTTTGATTAAGGAAAAATAAGAAATGTTACAACGCCCTAAAATTGTCGCTGAATTGAGCGCTAATCATAACCAGGATTTAAACCTCGCTAAAGAAAGCCTTCATGCCATCAAGGAAAGCGGCGCGGATTTTGTCAAGCTCCAAACCTACACGCCAAGCTGCATGACTTTAAACTCTAAAGAAGATCCTTTCATCATTCAAGGCACTTTATGGGATAAAGAAAATTTGTATGAATTGTATCAAAAGGCTTTCACCCCCATAGAATGGCATGCTGAATTGTTTGAATTGGCTAGAAAGCTTGATCTAGGCATTTTTAGCTCGCCTTTTAGCTCAAAAGCTTTAGAACTTTTAGAGAGCCTGAATTGCCCCATGTATAAAATCGCTAGTTTTGAAATCGTTGATTTAGACTTGATTGAAAAAGCTGCTCGCACACAAAAACCCATTATCCTTTCTAGCGGTATCGCTACAGGCATTGAATTGCAAGACGCTATCTCGTTGTGCAGAGAAGTGGGTAATTTTGACATCACCCTTTTAAAATGCGTGAGCGCTTATCCCAGTAAAATAGAAGATGCTAACCTATTAAGCATGGTTAAATTAGGCGAAACCTTTGGCGTTAAATTTGGCTTAAGCGATCACACGATTGGTTCTCTTTGTCCCATTTTAGCCACCACTTTAGGAGCGAGCATGATAGAAAAGCATTTCATTTTAAACAAATCCTTACAAACCCCAGACAGCGCTTTTAGCATGGATTTTAACGAATTTAAAAGCATGGTTGAAGCCATCAAGCAAAGCGTTTTAGCCTTAGGCGAAGAAGAGCCAAAAATCAATCCAAAGACTTTAGAAAAGCGAAGATTCTTTCGCTCGCTCTTTATTCGTCATTAAGGATATTCAAAAAGGCGAAGCATTGACTAGCGGCAATATCAAAGCCTTACGCCCCAACCTTGGCTTACACCCTAAATTTTATAAAGAAATTTTAGTACAAAAGGCGTCAAAATTTTTAAAAGCCAACACCCCTTTAAACGCTGATGATATAGAACGCTCATTGTAGGTTTGTTTTGAGTGAATAATGGGATTTTTAAATTTTGTTTTATGGTTTTAGATTTGATTTTAAACTCATTTTCTATTTTAAACTCTTAAGGGGATAGGGGCATCGCTCTCATCAAATATTGCAACTAGAACCTTGTTTGAATTTCAATCAACTTTAATTTTTAATAAAAATAGGATTACTTTGTTTTATCGCTTTAAACTTTATCATAAAACCCATTTTTTAAGGGAATATTTTGCGTTTAATCCCTAACCTCCAATCAAATCCCCTAACCCCCAAAGAATGCTTTTTTAAGAGGTTATCCGCTTGATTGAGACCAATCTCTTTTTAGATTGTAAAAAATACTAAAGCATTTTTTATATTCTATAATCAATGCCAAACGAGAACAGAGAAAAGAAATTTTAAAATGATTTTTAATTGTAAAGAATGACTGATAAAATATAGCAACCGCCCATTTTACACACGCTTCAAACGAAACTCAAACTACCACAACTTAAACAAGAGAGTAAAACCCCCTAAAAAAGGCATGCACTCGCCAATCAGTGAAACACCCCCACTGAAAACCTAAGGCTTTTTAGTATCCCAAAGCACGCTAAAGTTTTGCATTCACAAGATCATTTCCTAAACAGCGAATGCGTTAATTCTAAAACTACAAAGTATCACACCTTTACCCTAAAAGGCAGAGTTTTTGCACACAACCTAGATAAAAGACCATTTTACCTATTTCACCTTTTCAAGATACTCTTCTGTTTCCGTATTCACCTTAATCGTCTCACCCTCTAAAACATGGAAAGGCACTTGCACAACCGCACCGGTTTCTAAAGTCGCTGGCTTTTTGCTCGCGCTTGAAGTATCGCCCTTAAAATTAGGAGCCGTTTCCACAATCTTTAAAGCCACAACTTGCGGCACATCCACTGAAATTGCCTTGTCATTATGCAATAAAACCTGCACTTGCATGCCGTCTAGCATCCATTTAGAAGCCTCGCCCACTTGAGAGTCGTTTAAAGCGATTTGTTCATAGCTCTCTATATCCATGAATTGGTATGTATCGCCATCGTGATAAAGGTATTGCATCGTTTTTTCAACCAAGTTAGGTTCTTCGCACTTATCCCCCGCATGGAAAGTCTTTTCAATCACCTTACCATCTAAAAACGATTTGATTTTCGCGCGTACAAAAGCCGCACCCTTACCGGGCTTGACATGCTGGTATTCCACGATCCTATAAGGCACACCACCCAATTCAATTTTCAAGCCCTTTTTGAGCTCGCTCATCCCAATTGCCATGTTACACTCTTTCCTTGTTGATTAAATTTTATTAGCACTGCCCAAAAGTTTCATGCGCTCTTTGACCACATTTTTAAGCGCTAATTGAGTCGGAGAAAAAAACTTCCTCAAATCAAATTGGCTCTTATCTTCATTAGCCACCTTGCGCACTTCTGCGATGAAAGCGATCCTTAAATCCGTGTCGGTATTGACCTTATTGATCCCCCCTTTCACGGATTCTTGTAAAAATTCAAAAGGCACGCCCTTAGAGCCTTTCAAATCGCCTCCAGCGTCCAAATAAGATTTCCTCACATTATCTGGTATTGCGCTCGCTCCATGCAAAACTAAAGGGATATTAGTGAGCCTTTTAACTTCTTGCAAGCGTTCAAAATCCAATTTTGGCTCGCCCTTAAACTTAAACGCTCCGTGGCTTGTCCCAATAGCTGGGGCTAAGTAATCCACTTGAGATTCTTTGACAAACTGCTCCGCTTCTTTAGGATTCACTAACACCGCATCTTTTTCATCTACTGAAATATTGTCTTCAATCCCCATCAAACGCCCCAACTCCGCTTCCACGCTCACTCCAGCGTTATGCGCCATTTTGACCACTTTAGAAGTCAATTCCAAATTTTCTTCAAAAGCATGATGAGAGGCATCAATCATCACAGAAGTGAAACCCGCTTTCACGGCTTTTTCGCAGCTTTCAAAAGTCGTGCCATGATCTAGGTGTAAGGCTACAGGAATGTGGGGGTAGCGTTCGCACATGATTTTCACCATGCCCACCGCCATATCAATCCCCATGTATTTGATCGCTCCTTCACTCGCTTGAATGAAAAGCGGGGAATTTTCCTCGTTTCCTGCTTCAAAAATAGCGTTTAGCATTTCAAAATTCACGAAATTAAACGCCCCTACCCCATAACCTTCTTTATGGGCTTTCAATAAGATTTCATTGCCTTTAACTAACATGATAACACCTCATCAATTACTTGTTGATAACAATTTTAGCGTGCTTCCTTAATTCCTCGATTCGTTGATTCATGCGTTCTTGGAAAAGCTTTTCTTGTAACATCCCCTTAATGGTGGGTTTAGCTTGCTCATAAGTATAAGTTACAGGGCTATCTTTAGAAATCAAATAAATAATATGATAACCAAACTCCGTTTTAACAGGGGTCTTAGTGTAATCCCCAGGAGTTAAAGCGAAAGCGGCTTTAGAAAAATCCGGAGCCATTTGGTTCTTTTGGAATTTCCCCAAATCACCGCCATTTTGTGCGTTCTTACTGTTAGGATCAATCGTATCCCGATTGGCTAACTCAATGAATTTGGCTTCTTTTTTAGCCTTTGGCTGTTTGTCAATCTCAGAAATAATCCGTTTAGCCTCATCTTCGGTTTTCACTAAAATATGCCTAGCATGGGCTTCTTGCTTGACAAAAAGCTGATCTTTATTAGCGTTGTAAAAATCCTGCATTTCTTTTTCTGGGATTTGGACTTTTTTCACTTCTTCAGCCTGTTTTTTAGCCCAAAATTCCACTAAAGCCTGTTTTTTAACCGCTTCCATCATCGCTTTAAATTCTGGAGTCTGATTAAGCTTTTCTGCCTTAGCCTCATTTTCTACAAGCGCGGTGCGGATAGCTTGCTCAATCAAGGCTTCTTTTTCTTTCTCTTTAAGCTTGTCAAAATCAAAATTAGGGTTGCGCTGTTTGATCATGTCAAAATCGCTTTTGGTGATAAGTCTGCCATCCACTGTCGCTAACACGCCTGCTGAAGAATCAGTCGTTTTTTTCGTGTTATGTGTAGCATTATTTGCGTTATGAGCCGGCTTAGCCACCAAAAACGACGCACTCAACGCGCCCACTAACGCTAAATTTAAGATATTTTTTTTCATTGTGTGTTCTCCACTCTAAACTAATTTTCATCATTAAATTCACATTATAGCAAATTTAAAACAAAATCAGCTATCATAATTATAGAAAACTCACATTAAGGGGTAAGAAATGCTTAAAGCTATTCATTCCGTTCAAAGTGGGTAAAAATGTTCGCCTCAGATGTTGTAATAATATTTATTATCTTTTTTGGTGTTAGTTTTATTCTTTTTGGAAAGGAAAAGAATGTTAAAAAGGATTCAAAAATTCTCGATGCAATTATGAATATAATATTCGTAATTATTGTTGTATGTATTCTCTTTCCTTGGTTACCAGGGTTATTATTCTTTATATTTGGTCTTTTAGCATTACATATTATTCCATATTAAGTTATTCCATATTAAGTTATTCCATATTAAGTAATTTCTATACCTTTAGTCAATCTCATATTGATAAGCTTACTATATAAGATTAAGGGACTTTGCGCTTAAATTACCCTATCAAAATAAGAAGGATTTCAGGCTATGGTTTTGTCTTTATCTATCCTTAAAAAAAGCTTTAATGATTTTTTAAGCGCTAGAATGATTTTAATCAATCTTGGCCCTATCCTTTTGAGTTTGGCGTTTTTTGGAGCTGTTTTTTACTACAATGGCGGGAGTATTGTGGGTTATTACCAAACTTTATTACCGCAATCTTTAAGCGATTACTCTCATTCTCAAGGCTTTTTTGCTGGTGTGTTCGCATGGGTTTTTAAAGCGTTAGTGTATTTTCTTATTTTTTGGATCGTGATTCTTTTGAGTTTAGTCATCAATATTTTTGCGTCTATTTTTTACACCCCTTTAGTGGTTTCTTATTTGCACCAAAAATATTATCCCCATGTTGTTTTAGAAGAATTTGGCTCTATTTTTTTTCTATTAAATATTTTTTAAAATCGCTCGCTTTTATGCTTTTATTCTTAGCGGTTTTAACGCCCCTTTATTTCATTCCCTTTATAGGGGTCTTTGGGGTCTTTTTTTCTATAGTCCCGCATTTTCTTTTTTTCAAAAACACCATGAGTTTGGATATAGCCAGCATGATTTTTAATTATCAAAGCTATCAAAATTTACTCAAACAGCACCGGTTAAAGCATTATCGTTTCTCGTTTTTTTGCTATCTTTTTTCCTTAATCCCTTTTTTTAATTTTTTTGCCACCTTGTTGCAAACCCTAATGCTAGCGCACTACTTTTTTATCCTTAAAGAAAAAGAATGTTAGATTTTCTCCAAGAGCTTAGCACCCCCCATGTCAGGGATTTTTTCTTGTTGTTTTTAAGGGTTAGTGGCGTGCTGTCTTTTTTCCCTTTTTTTGAAAACCATTTAGTGCCTTTGTCGGTGCGTGGGGCTTTGAGCTTGTATGTGAGCGCGATTTTTTACCCCACTTTAGAATTTTCAAGCGCCGCTTACACGCCAGAGGGTTTTATTATCGCTTGCTTGTGCGAGCTGTTTTTAGGGGTGTGCGCGTCTGTCTTTTTACAAATCGTTTTTGCGAGCTTAGTGTTTGCCACTGACAGCATTAGCTTTTCTATGGGGCTTACCATGGCGAGCGCTTATGATCCCATTTCAGGATCGCAAAAACCCATTGTGGGGCAAGCCCTTTTATTGTTAGCGATTTTAATTTTATTGGATTTATCGTTCCACCATCAAATCATTTTATTTGTAGATCACAGCTTAAAAGCCGTCCCTTTAGGGCGATTTGTCTTTGAGCCAGAATTAGCTAAAAACATTGTCAAAGCCTTTTCGCACTTGTTTGTCATAGGGTTTTCTATGGCGTTCCCTATTTTATGCTTGGTGTTATTGAGCGATATTATTTTTGGCATGATCATGAAAACCCACCCTCAATTCAACCTGCTCGCTATCGGGTTTCCGGTTAAAATTGCGATCGGGTTTGTGGGCATTATTTTAATCGCTTCGGCTATCATGGGGCGTTTTAAAGAAGAAATCAGCTTGGCCTTTAGCGCCATTAGCAAAATTTTTTAAAGGATAAACATGATTAGTTTTAAAGAAGCTCTAAAAATCCATTCTAGCATTCCCTTAAAACCCTTAGAAATAGAGGTTGTCTCTTTGTTTGAAAGTATAGGGCGCATTTTAGCAGAGGATATTATTTGCACTCACGCCTTGCCTAAATTCAATCAAAGCGCAATGGATGGCTATGGGTTTAAAATGCAAGACTTGGTACAAAAAACTCAAGTTATCCAGCACATTTTTGCCGGAGATGATGTGAGCGCTTTAGAAGTCAAAGAAAATGAATGCGTTAAAATCATGACTGGAGCGATGGTGCCAAAGGGAATAGAAACGATCGTTCCCATAGAGTGCATGCTAGAGAGTCATAAAGATTTCGCCCTAGCTCCTAAAGATTTTAAAATTCACGCTAATATCCGTCAAAAGGGCGAAAACGCTTCTTTAAACAGCGTTTTAGTCCCTAAAAATACCCGTTTGAATTATGGGCATATCGCGCTCATTGCCTCTCAAGGGTTCAAAGAAATCAAAGCGTTTAGGAAATTAAAAATCGCTCTCTTTAGCAGCGGCGATGAATTAGTGCCTTTAGGGCAAAACGCCCTAGAATGCCAGGTTTATGATGTTAATTCAGTGGGTATTTTTAACATGCTTAAAAACTACAACACGCATTTTCTAGGGGTTTTAAAAGACGATAAAAATTTACAGCTTAAAATACTTGAATTGCAAGACTATGATGTCATCCTTTCAAGCGCGGGGGTGAGCGTGGGGGATAAAGACTTTTTTAAAGACGCCTTGAAAGAAAAAAACGCCCTTTTTTATTACGAAAAAATCAATCTCAAACCGGGAAAACCGGTAACTTTAGCCCAACTCAATCAAAGCATTATTATAGGCTTACCGGGTAATCCTTTAAGTTGCTTACTGGTTTTACGAGTTTTGATTCTACCCTTATTGGAGCGCTTATCCTTGAATAAAGATTTTAAACTAAACCCCTTTAAGGCTCAAATCAATGCCCCTTTAAAGCTTAATAACAAACGCACGCATTTGATTTTAGGCAACTATTCAAACCACCAATTCATTCCTTACAACAACAACCGCTATGAATCAGGAGCGATTCAAGCCCTTGCACAAGTGGATTCTATCGCTTTAATTGATGAAGGAGTGGAATGGGTTCAAGGCGAAATTGAAATTTTAAGGTTTGAGAATTAAAATGGCCTCTAACAATGCTATAATGGCAAGTTCAAAACCCCACTCATAAAGGTTCTGTTTGTGGATAACTACACCTATAGCGAATTGTTAAAAAGCCTGCAAAACAAATGCGATAATATCGCCTTAATCATCAAGCCTGAAAAGATCAAACAGGAATTAGAACGCATTGAAAAAGAGCAAGAAGACCCTAATTTTTGGCAAGATGTCTTAAAGGCTAGAGACACTAATAAAGAGAAAGTACGCTTAAACCGCTTGCTAGAAACCTATCAAAAAATGAAAAATTCTTTAGATGAAAGCGTAGAATTGTTTGAACTCGCTCAAAACGATAACGATGAGGTTACTTTATCCTTGCTCTATGAAGAGGCTCCTACTTTAGAACACAGCGTGCAAAAAGTGGAAATTGAAATCATGTTAAGCGGTGAAAACGACGCTTCAAACGCTATTATCACCATTCAGCCTGGAGCGGGGGGGACTGAAAGCCAGGATTGGGCGAGTATTTTGTATCGCATGTATTTGAGGTGGGCAGAAAGAAGAGGCTTTAAAAGCGAGATTTTAGACTATCAAGATGGCGAAGAAGCGGGCATTAAAGGGGTCGCCTTTATCATTAAGGGCGAAAACGCTTATGGCTATTTGAAAAATGAAAATGGGGTGCATAGGCTTGTAAGGATTTCACCCTTTGATGCGAACGCCAAACGGCACACGAGTTTTGCGAGCGTGCAAATTAGCCCTGAATTAGACGATGATATTGATATAGAAATTGATGAAAAAGATGTCCGTTATGATTATTACAGAGCCAGTGGGGCAGGCGGTCAGCATGTCAATAAAACAGAAAGTGCGGTCAGGATCACGCATTTCCCTACCGGTATTGTGGTGCAATGCCAAAACGACAGGAGCCAGCATAAAAACAAAGCGAGCGCGTTAAAAATGCTTAAATCCAAGCTTTATGAATTGGAATTAGAAAAGCAACAAAGCAGCGCCAAAAATGAAGAAAAAAGCGAGATCGGTTGGGGGCATCAAATAAGAAGCTATGTTTTAGCCCCCTACCAGCAAGTCAAAGACGCGCGCTCCAATATTGCTTATAGCAATGTGGAAGCGATTTTAGACGGCGATATTGATGCGATTTTAGAGGGCGTTTTGATTGCTAAAGCTTAAGTGCGCTAAAATGATAGCCGATAAATTATGGTTACTATAAAACGCTTTTTAAACGCATAAGGAACAACAATGACACAAGAAGAATTAGACGCTTTGATGAGTGGTGGCGATTTAGAAAACTTGGAAGCCTTAGAAACCAAAGAGGAGGCTAAAGAAGGAACTAAAGAAGAGCCTAAAGAGAGTAAAGAGAATTCCGGTTCTAGTGAAAAAATGACCGTCAAAAAAGAAGACGCTGAAAAATACGGCAAGATTAGCCCCAATGAATGGTCTCCCCCTCCTCCCACTGAAGAGCATAAGGTCGTGCATCAATTAGACGATGTTACAAGAGATTCTGAAGTGAAAGCCACGCAGATTTTTGATCAATTGGATTTGATCGGAGCTAGCGCTGAAAAGATCGCTAAAATGGTTAAAAAAATCCAAGAACCTTTGCAAAAACACCAAGAAATTTTTGACAATTTGCATAGTCATTTCCCCCATGTTGAATCTTTTAAAACCGCGCTCAATGAGCAACAAGAAATCCTAAACGCCCTTAAAAGTATTGAAGAAGAAGCCACTAATTGCTCTGATAGCTCCATGCAAGCGATGGATATTATGCAGTTTCAAGACATCCACCGCCAAAAAATTGAACGAGTGGTCAATGTCATGCGAGCGCTCAGCCAATACATGAATTCGCTTTTTGAAGGCAAAATTGATGATTCTAAGCGCGTGAGTTCAGCGACTTTTATCACCGGCGATGACGATAAAGATTTAGCCAGCGCTGATGATATTGAAGCTTTGATCGCTTCTTTTGGAGCCAAATAGTTTTGAACCAAGTTGAATTACTCTCTCCAGCTGGTAATTTAAAAAAACTTAAAATCGCTCTCAACTATGGGGCTGATGCGGTTTATGGGGGAGTGAGCCATTTTTCTTTACGCAATCGCGCGAGCAAGGAATTCACTTTAGAGACCTTTAAAGAAGGGATTGACTACGCCCATGCGCTAAATAAAAAAGTCTATGCCACGATCAATGGTTTCCCTTTCAATTCACAGCTCAAACTTTTAGAAGAGCATCTTTATAAAATGGCAGAGCTAAAACCAGACGCTTTTATTATCGCTGCGCCTGGTGTCATCAAGCTCGCTTCAAAAATCGCCCCGCATATTCCTATCCATTTATCCACGCAAGCGAATGTCTTAAATTTGCTCGATGCGCAAGTGTTTTATGATTTAGGGGTTAAACGCATTGTGTGCGCTAGGGAATTGAGCCTGAATGATGCGATTGAAATTAAAAAAGCCTTACCTAATTTGGAATTAGAAATCTTTGTGCATGGGAGCATGTGCTTTGCCTTTTCAGGGCGTTGCTTGATTTCGGCTTTACAAAAGGGGCGCGTGCCTAATAGAGGGAGTTGCGCGAACGATTGCCGGTTTGATTATGAATATTATGTGAAAAACCCTGATAACGGCGTGATGATGAGGTTGGTTGAAGAAGAGGGCGTAGGCACGCATATTTTTAACGCTAAAGATTTGAACCTCTCTGTCCATATCGCTGAAATTTTAAGTTCCAACGCCATTAGTGCGCTTAAGATTGAAGGGCGCACCAAGTCCAGTTACTACGCCGCGCAAACCACGCGCATCTATCGTTTAGCGGTTGATGATTTTTACCATAACACCTTAAAGCCGAGTTTTTATGCTAGCGAATTGAACACGCTTAAAAACAGGGGTTTTACGGACGGCTATTTGATGCGAAGGCCTTTTGAAAGGCTAGACACTCAAAACCACCAAACAGCCATTAGCGAAGGGGATTTTCAGGTCAATGGCGAAATAACAGAGGACGGGCGTTTTTTTGCATGCAAATTCACCACTACCACTAACACCGCTTATGAAATCATCGCCCCCAAAAATGCGGCTATCACGCCCATAGTCAATGAAATTGGCAAAATTTATACCTTTGAAAAACGCTCTTATTTAGTGCTGTATAAAATCCTTTTAGAAAATAACACCGAGTTAGAAACTATCCATAGCGGGAATGTGAATTTAGTGCGACTGCCCGCACCCTTACCAGCTTTTAGTTTTTTACGCGCCCAATCTAGAGTCTAAAAATGGCGTTTAGAGATTAGGTATTACAAACGATTAAGAGAAACGCATGCCCTTAGAAACTATCACGCTCGCTCATATTTACGAAGAACAAGGGTTTTTTGAAGAAGCGTTGCAAATTTATACTAATATTTTAAAAAAAACCCCTGACCATGCAGAGGCGTTAAAGCAAATGAAGCGTTTGGAAAAAATCCAAAAAAATGGCGCTCCTTTCAAACACGATGCATTGTTAGAGCGGCACTATTTAAATTTTATCAAAGGGGATCGTTTGAGCGTTGAGAATTTAGAACAATGGCTGGTAGAATGGAATTGAAAAACATTATTTCAGAAACCCTTAATGAAATTGAGAAAATGGCTAAAACGATTGATAATAACTTTGATGCGGCACAAAAAACGCCCTCTTTTTTCAAAACGCCCCCTTATTTGCAAAACGCCAAAAATGCTGAAACGCCCCCAATGAGTAACACGGAGCCAAAAAACGCTGCTAAAATAGAAACCCAAGAAAAAATCGCAGAAGAAAATACAGAAGAAAAAGAAGAAGAAGCAAAAGGAATCACTATAGAAGAAATCACGCCTAAAAACCCCACGCAAGCGCCAATTTCAAGCGAGCGGGTTTTTTTAAAAAACTTACTAGAGAGAACTTTAGTGTTATTGAAAGGCATGCAGACTTTAGAAGAAAAGGAAGCCCTAGAGCGATTGGATTTAGTGGCGCGTTTCTTGCAATACCAATTGAGCGTGCTTGAAAAACGATTAGAATCTTTGGAGCGAGAAAACACAAAGTAGCATGCAAAAATAAAGTTTTGTTTTAATTAAATACTGACGCTGAAATTTTATTTTAATTTTAAAAAATGGGGTTTTAGTTACTTTATTTTAAACCCATTTCCTTAAAGGGGATAGGGGTATTTTGAAATCATTCTCCCCCTTTTAACCCCCCTAAAATAAGAAATTATCGCTTGCTTACGCAGGCTCTTTTGAGGGTAAAAAACACTCAAAGTGCTTTTTAATTTTTAATATTCCATGAAAACAAAGCCTTAAATTCCCATTAATAACTATGATAATGTTTTGAATTTTTATTTTTAAGACATCTTTAAGGTATCTTTAGTAATAAAATGCTAAAATCAAGCCCTTAAAACATTAACAGAGTTAATCGTTTTTGAAGTTGTAAAAATCATTGAAGGAGTTAATTGAAGTATGATAGAAGTTTTAATGATAGAAGATGATATAGAATTAGCCGAGTTTTTGAGCGAGTTTTTGCTCCAACATGGCATTCATGTAACCAATTACGATGAGCCATATACCGGCATTAGTGCGGCTAACACACAAAATTATGATTTGTTGTTGTTGGATTTGACTTTGCCTAATTTAGACGGGCTTGAAGTGTGTAGGCGCATCTCCAAACAAAAACATATCCCTATTATTATTTCTTCAGCGAGAAGTGATGTGGAATATAAGATTAAAGCGCTAGATTATGGGGCTGATGATTATCTCCCTAAACCCTATGATCCTAAGGAATTGTTAGCTCGTATCCAATCCTTACTCAGGCGTTCTCATAAAAAAGAAGAAGTGAGTGAGCCAGGCGATGCGAATATCTTTAGGGTAGATAAGGATAGCCGAGAAGTGTATATGCATGAAAAAAAGCTAGACTTGACTAGGGCTGAATATGAAATCCTTTCGCTTCTCATTAGCAAAAAAGGTTATGTGTTTAGCCGTGAAAGCATTGCGATTGAGAGCGGAAGCATCAACCCTGAAAGCTCTAATAAAAGCATTGATGTGATCATTGGCCGTTTGCGATCCAAGATTGAAAAAAATCCTAAACAACCGCAATACATCATCTCTGTTAGAGGGATTGGTTATAAATTAGAATACTGACATTCTAATAAGGAGTTAAGGGGTTTTGCGTTTTTCTATCTTTTTTAAAGTTGTCGCTTTGTTTATGATAACGCTCTTTAGTTTTGGAGCGTTCGCTTACTATTTCGTGTCTTCTCAAATCAATCACGAAAACTATCAAAACGAAATGCGCCATTATCAGTTTGTTACCACCATCAATGAAATTTTAAATAACTACTCTGATTATAGAGCCATAGAAGATTACCTCTATAAAATTGGTTTTAAAGAAACCACAATGGAAAATTTAGAAAAGGTTTTAGCCAAAAGACGCCACCAGTTGCACCATAGGAATATTGGGTATGCTGAAGTGTTTAAATTCAGCGATATGGTTTTTATCCTTTTAAAAAAGGATGAACATTTTGTGCTTTATAAAGATTTGCATTCGGTTTCTTATAGGAATTATTTCTTAGCCATTACGGTGGGTTTGTTATTGATTTTATTCCTCTTTTTATTTGTTTTACAGAGTTTATTGCCCTTAAGAGAGTTAAGATCCCAAGTGAAACGCTTCGCTCAAGGGGATAAAAGCGTGAGTTGTAAAAGCAAGCAAAAAGATGAAATAGGGGATCTGGCTAACGAATTTGACAATTGCATCCAAAAAATCAATGCGATGAATGAGTCTCGGGTTTTATTTTTGCGCTCTATCATGCATGAATTGCGCACCCCTATCACTAAGGGCAAGATACTAAGCTCTATGCTCAAAGAAGAGCTGTCTCAAAAACGCTTCATTTCCATTTTTGATCACCTAAACACGCTGATTGAGCAATTTGCCCGCATTGAGCAGCTCGCTTCCAAAAACTATGGGAGCAATAAAGAAAAATTTTTAATGAGCGATTTGATCGATAAAATTGAAAAAATGCTTTTAATTGATGAGGATAAAGAAAGCCCTATCCATGTGTCCTCTTCCAATTACATTATTGAAGCGGATTTTGAATTGTTTGCTATAGCGTTAAAAAACATGGTAGATAATGCGATTAAATACAGCGATGACAAACAGGTGTTTTTGGATTTTATAGGGAATAATTTAGTGGTGTCTAATAAAAGTAAACCTTTAAAAGAAGATTTTGAAAAGTATTTGCAACCCTACTTTAAATCTTCTAACCCCAGCCAAGCCCATGGGTTTGGGTTAGGCATGTATATCATTAAAAACGCTTTGGAGGCTATGGGGTTGAATTTGAGCTATCATTATGGCAATGGAAGAATTTGTTTCACTATCCATGATTGCGTTTTTAATAGTTTTTACGATTTAGAAGAGGATAATGAATAGCTACCCCCCCCCCCCCGAAAATTTGAGAGAGGTGAGCGGAATGAAGCGGAACAGAAAAAGCCAATTGTGGGGTTAAAGAAAAACAATAAAGAGAGAACATGTTCAAACGATTGAGAAGATTACGAAGCAGCGAAAATTTAAGGGCGATGCTAAGAGAAACGCATTTAAATATTAATGATTTCATCGCTCCCTTATTTGTCATAGAAAGCGATAGTTATATTAAAAACGAAATCAGCTCCATGCCCGGCGTGTATCAAATGAGTATCGAGCCTCTTTTAAAAGAATGCGAAGAATTAGTGGGTTTAGGCATCAAAGCCGTTTTATTGTTTGGCATTCCTAAACATAAGGACGCTACAGGAAGCCATGCGTTAAATAAGGATCACATTGTCGCAAAAGCTACGAGAGAAATTAAAAAACGATTTAAGGATTTAATCGTTATAGCGGATTTGTGTTTTTGTGAATACACCGACCATGGGCATTGCGGGATTTTAGAAAACGATTCTGTGTCTAACGATAAAACGCTAGAGATTTTAAATCTTCAAGGGCTTATTCTGGTTGAAAGCGGTGTGGATATTCTAGCCCCAAGCAACATGATGGATGGCAATGTTTTAAGCTTGAGGGAAACGCTAGATAACGCCGGCTATACCCACACGCCTATCATGAGCTATTCCACTAAATTTGCGAGCAGTTACTATGGGCCTTTTAGAGATGCGGCAAACTCTGCCCCGAGTTTTGGCGATCGTAAAAGCTATCAAATGGATTACGCTAATCAAAAAGAAGCGCTTTTAGAAAGTTTGGAAGATGAAAAACAGGGCGCGGATATTTTAATGGTGAAGCCGGCTTTAGCGTATTTGGATATTGTTAAAGAGATTAGAGATCACACTTTGCTCCCTTTAGCGCTCTATAATGTGAGCGGGGAATACGCCATGCTCAAACTCGCTCAAAAACACAACCTGATCAATTATGAAAACGTTTTATTAGAAACGATGACTTGTTTTAAAAGGGCGGGAGCGGATATGATTATTAGCTATCATGCTAAAGAAGTGGCTAACTTATTACAAAGGAATTGAATGGGACGAGCGTTTGAATACAGAAGAGCGGCCAAAGAAAAACGATGGGATAAGATGAGTAAGGTTTTCCCCAAACTCGCTAAAGCGATCACTCTAGCGGCAAAAGATGGCGGGAGCGAGCCGGACACGAACGCCAAACTACGGACAGCGATTTTAAACGCTAAAGTGCAAAACATGCCTAAAGACAATATTGACGCGGCGATTAAAAGAGCGAGCAGTAAAGAGGGGAATTTGAGTGAAATCACTTATGAGGGTAAGGCGAATTTTGGCGTGCTAATCATCATGGAATGCATGACTGATAACCCCACTAGAACCATTGCCAACCTTAAAAGCTATTTCAATAAAACGCAAGGGGCAAGTATCGTGCCTAATGGCTCTTTAGAGTTTATGTTTAATAGAAAAAGTGTGTTTGAATGCTTGAAAAATGAGGTGGAAAATTTAAAACTCAGCCTAGAAGATTTAGAATTCGCTCTCATTGATTATGGTTTGGAAGAATTAGAAGAAGTGGGAGATAGAATCATTATTAGGGGGGATTATAACAGCTTCAAGCTCTTAAATGAGGGGTTTGAAAGCTTGAAATTACCCATTTTAAAAGCGAGTTTGCAACGCATCGCCACAACGCCCATTGAATTGAATGACGAACAAATGGAGCTTACCGAAAAATTATTGGACAGGATTGAAGACGATGATGATGTGGTCGCGCTTTATACGAATATTGAGTGAAATTTGACATATTCCCTATAGCTAAAGCTAGGGGTTTTACGGTGTTAGGTGGTAAGCAATAAAGTCCCATAAGCCACGCTTACCTGCAATAACTTCTCGCTTGTCAAAAGAGCGTTTTTTATTGTTGGGTGTGATAAGTTTAGCCTTGATCATTTTTTTCTTCAGTTTCCTAAACTCGCACTTCCAAAGAGATCATCAACTTTTTTATTCGCCCCTATGTCTCTAGTTTGAAAAAAGTGTTTTTTGCCCATAAGGATCATTTTGTATAGAATATTAACTTTTTGTAAAAACACTCAAAAGCATTTTTTAACAAGGAAAAATAACAAAAAATTTTATTACTACAACTTTATAAAATCCTATAAAGAATGATAAAACTCTCTTTAATCTTTCATTGGATTTTTAAACGAAAGCGCGTTATCCCTTGCTGCTGATACGCTCACTTTAGGAGCTAGCAAAGATTTTAAAACCGCTAGCTAAAGCGCCTTTAAATTAGCCAAAATGAGCATGCCTTTCAATTCATAAAAAACTTTTTTACGGGCAACACCAAAGCGCGCAAGTGAAATCATTGAAAACACGCTATCTAAAAAAACAGCAAGGAGTCTTAAAAAATTGATAGTGGACACTACAGATCAAATGTTTCAATCCATCTTGGCTCTCTGTTAGTGTGAGTTTTCTATTTTGAAACTTTTTTAAATTTGATTAAACTCTAAAAAATGAGCAAAAAAAGGGCTTATTAAAAAGGATTTTTAAAACTAAAAATTAAAGCTTTAGTTTTTTAAAAATAAGGTTTTGACTACTTTGTTTGAGATTTTAAAAGTTGTTTTCTTAAAGGGGGTTTTTGAAATAATCCCTCTAACTACCGCTCTTTATAAAGCTGTAACTTGTTAAAATCAAGCCCTTACTATTTAATCTTTAAAGAACGCTAAAGGCAAAAATGACTCAATAAAAGCAGTTCCCAATCCTAAAATTTTAGATTTTTAATCTCAATACCCATCAATAGAGAAGATTAATCCCTATTTGATAATAGGAGAGTAGAAAGATTTCTATAAGACGAATCTTAACGATTAGCTCTTAAACTTTAGCTTATTGCGTATCATCTTGCGTGTCGTTTTGCGCATCATCTTGCAAATTATCAGACTCCTTGCCAATCACTTCTCAACACCTTACAACTACCACTAAAGCCTAAAGCACACCCTTTCTTATAATACGAAACGGCTTTATCTAAATCCTTTGGAGCTCCCTTACCCGTGTAATACATCACCGCCACATTATGACAACCGCTCCCCCTTTTTAAAAAACAACCCTTTTTATAAAGATTCAAGGCTTGCTCTCCATTTTGTTTGACATCCATACCGACTTCATACATGTATCCCAAGCTCACACAGCTCGCTCCGTCTTTCAAATGGCACCCTCTTTTAAAATTCGCAAGGGCTTTTTTCAAATCCTTCTCCACACCTTTGGCGCTCCTATACATATACCCTACAAAGTTACAACTAATGCCGTAATTCAAACTGCAAGCGTATTTAGAAAGAGAAAGGGCTTTGGCATAATTTTGTTTAACGCCCGTGCCATTAAAATACATAAAACCCAAACTACCGCAGCTCACCCCACCCTTTAAGTGGCACCCTCTCCTATAATAATAGAGAGCCTTTGGAAGGTCTTTTTGAACGCCATCGCCATCTTCATACATAGAGCCTAGACTCGCGCAAGCGAGATGATTCCTTAAATTACACCCTCTTCTGTAATAAAAAACGGCTTTTGGAATATTCTGATCCACGCCATCGCCATCTTCATACATAGAGCCTAAACTCGTGCAACCAACCCCCACCCTCAAATTACAGCTCCTCTTATAAAAAGCCACCGCTCTATGGTAATCCCCCCTCTTAAGGGCTTGATTAGCCATCTTAAAATATTTCTCACCGGTTGTAGCCACCAAATGACCAAAACAGCTTGCCATTAAAAATAAAATCAAAACCCACTTTTTAGTCCAACTCTTTATCATCTCATTCCTTACAAAACTAAGCCAAAGCTCGCACAAAGACAAATCAGTAAAACCCCAATTTAATTGGTTATTATAGTATAATTATGTAAAAAAATAAATTCAACTTTTGGATTAAATTGATTTAAAAAACCTATTTTAGGGAAACCACTTAAAATGAGTATTACTATTCCTATTATTATCGCTTTTGACAATCATTACGCCATTCCGGCTGGCGTGAGCCTGTATTCCATGCTGGCTTGCACTAAAACAAAACACCATGATAAAAAACTTTTTTATAAAATCCACTGCCTGGTGGATAATTTAAGCCTTGAAAACCAACAAAAACTAAAAGAGACTCTAGCCCCCTTTGATGCTTTTATGAGCGTGGATTTTTTAGACATTTCAACCCCCAATCTTTACACCCCTTCAGTAGAACCCTCTGCGATTGATAAAATCCATGAAGCTTTTTTGCAACTCAATATTTATGCTAAGACTCGCTTTTCTAAAATGGTCATGTGCCGCTTGTTTTTGGCTTCTTTATTCCCGCAATACGACAAAATCATCATGTTTGATGCGGACACTTTGTTTTTAAACGATGTGAGCGAGAGTTTTTTTATCCCGCTAGATGGCTATTATTTTGGAGCGGCTAAGGATTTTTCTTCTCCTAAAAGCCTTAAACATTTCCAAACAGAAAGGGAGAGAGAGCCTCGCCAAAAATTTTTTCTCTATGAGCATTACCTTAAAGAAAAAGACATGAAAATCATTTGTGAAAACCACTATAATGTTGGGTTTTTAATCGTGAATTTAAAGCTGTGGCGTGCTGATCATTTAGAAGAACGCCTACTCAATCTAACCCATCAAAAAGGTCAGTGCGTGTTTTGCCCTGAACAGGATCTTTTAACGCTCGCATGCTATCAAAAAGTTTTAATCTTACCTTATATTTATAACACCCACCCTTTCATAGTCCAATCAAAAACGCTTCATCCCTGACAAAAAAGAAATCGTCATGCTGCATTTTTATTTTGTAGGAAAACCTTGGGTTTTACCCACTGCTTTATATTCTAAAGAATGGCATGAGACTCTTTTAAAAACCCCTTTTTACGCTGAATATTCCGTGAAATTCCTTAAGCAAATGACAGAATGTTTAAGCCTTAAAGACAAACAAAAAACCTTTGAATTTCTTGCCCCCCTACTCAACCCAAAAACCCTTTTAGAATACGTCTTTTTTAGATTGAGTAAGATTTTCAAACGCTTAAAAGAAAGGTTTTTAAACTCTTAGCGTTCTCGTTTGGGCAACACGCTATAAGCGAATTTAACGTAAATCGCCAAACTGATCAAAAGCACCGCCACGCCGATAGCCAAATACACCGCATAAGTGATTTTATCCGGCTCGCTCACGCTGAATTTAAACACGAGCATTAACGCTTCAATGGCTAATGCGATAATGATAGAGCCTAAAAACCTGATCATCGTACGGTGGATCGCATGGTGGTTATCCCCGCTATTTTTACCCAACACTTCTTCTTCAAAAATCGCCTTGACCAAATCAAAGGTGGCTAAAGCTAGGGTTAAAAGCACAATGGGGTGGAACACTTCTTTAATGTCAAAACTGCTAAAATGCACGATCGCTGTCCAAAAGCTAGAAATGCATTTCACGAATAAAAGCAGCGACACTAAAGTGAGCATGATAGAAATCATAAAATACATGACCATGCTCCCTTCACTAAAGGTCCTGAAATACTTTGAAGGCGAGCTGATTTCAATCGCCACCCTCAAAGGGATTTGCAAGCACACCACAAACGCTAGATCGTTATTTTGATCATATACCGGGTAAGATGCGCTCACTACCAAATGGTTTCCTTTTTTAGAAGGATAGGGGTCCGTTAAAATGCAACGCTTTTCACTCACGGCTTGATAAAAATAATACTTATCGCTAAAACTGGCATGCGATTCTAATTCAATCCCTTCTGTTAAATCATGCTCTAATATCCCTTCCTTATGCCCCTGTTCTTTAAGCTGGCTTGGCTTAAGAATTAGCATACCCTTAGCGTCTAACACAAAAAAACTTTTTGCCATTTTGATTTCAGCATGCATTTTTCTGATCTGTTTGTTTAAATAATCCAAAGTGATTTCAGGGAGGTGGTTGCGGATATTGTGCGAAAACAAATAGGTAAGATAAGCGTATAACTCAGTGCGGATCTTGGAATATTGGACAATGTCTCTACTTAACATCAAAAGGCCTTTAAAAAAAATTTATGCGATGAATTGTAGCACTTGTTTTAAAGAATTGTTTAAACCACCCCTTGCATCAATGATAAAGGAGGCGTTTTTTTCATAGAGGGCTTGGCGTTTTTCAAAAAGCTCTTTGGCTTGAGTGAGATCATTCAAAAGGGGGCGTTTTTCCCTTTCTTTTTGATTCAAACGCTTAATCAAGGTCTCAAAATCAATCTTGAGATAAAAAGTTGTGCCTAAACCCTTAAAGTTATCATGCATCACAATGCCCCCACCGGTAGAAATAACATGGGGGGTTTTGAGCGTTTTTAATTCATCAATCAAATTTTTTTCAAACATCCTGAAATTGTCTTCGCCAAGCTCTTCAAAAATCCCTCTCACGCTCAAGCCCACCCTCTCGCTAATAATCATATCCGTATCCAACACTTCCAATTTCAAAGCAAGCCCCAATTCTTGCGCCAAAGAGCTTTTACCGCTCCCCATAAAACCGATTAAGACTAAATGCTGCATGCTTTTATTTCAATTTTAATTCATACGCCCCGTTTTTTTCTTCCAAAAGATAGCGGTATTTCCCATCTAAAATGAGCGTGATGCGGTAATAATCTTTGTGCGTGCCGACTTTAATTTGAGAAAAAAACTTCTGGTTTAAATCCCTATTTTGATAAATATCCAAAGTGACTTTTTGCGTGTCTAACACGATTCTATAAGGATTGACTAGCACAAAGGAGCGTAAAATTTTATAAGGGGAACGCAAAATCATCGTGTTGTTTGCCATTAAAAAATCAAAATCTTGGATCTGGTAGCGTTTTTCAAAGGGGGTTTGATTAAGGGTGTGTTGGGAAAGTTTTAAGGGGTAGTGCCAATCAATGCTTTTATCAATACCCACGACTTTAGAATGGATAGAGCCATCAATATCCTGGTAAGTGAGCGTGATTTTTTTTAAGATCCTAGCGCTCGTGGGCAAATCCACATGGATTTCTTTGAGGTAGTCATCATAGATCCCGCTAAAGCCCCCTTGCAAATTCTTGGAATTGATTTCAGGCTCAAAAGGGTTGTCTCTGGCTAATAAAACGCTTAAAACCGCCACCAAACCTATCATCTTTTTTAACACTACCATTTCCTTAAATCTAATCTCTAGTCCGTAATTCTCTCAACTCAAACAAACGCTTTTGCAAACGCACATTCTTGCTTTGCAATTCGGTGATTTCTTGTTGCAATCGTTCATGCTTGTCTCTTAAATCCAAATAAACCTCTAAAGAAGAACCCCCAAAAAGCAACTTCCCTAAATAATACCCAAACCCAAGCAGTAAGAGGAAAAAGACAATAAGGGAGCTATGGCTATAGAAAAAATCTCGTGCTTTGTTGTCTTTGATTTCATCGTTTTCAAAAAGTCCACTAGCCATGCTTAAACAACTCTTTACCGATATAAATCCCCCCTTTTAATTCATGCTCAATCTCTAAAAGGCGGTTGTATTTAGCGATCCTTTCACTCCTTGCGGTGGATCCGGTTTTGATTTCTCCCGTATTCAATGCGACAGCAAAATCAGCGATAAAGCTGTCCTCACTCTCCCCGCTTCTATGGCTCATCACGCATTGATAGGCATGGTGTTTGGCTAATCTTATGGTTTCTAAAGTCTCACTAATGGTGCCGATTTGATTGGGTTTGATCAAAATGGCGTTCGCAATGTTTTTTTCAATGCCTTTTTGCAAGATGCTTGCGTTCGTTACAAACAAATCATCGCCCACTAATTGGATTTGACGCCCTAATTCCTTGCTTAAAAACGCCCAACCCTCCCAATCGTCTTCGCTCAAACCATCTTCAATGGACACGATCGGGTATTTTGCCACCAACTCTTTGTAATAAGCCACTAATTCATGCGAATCTAAAATCTTATTTTCACCCTTTAAATGGTAATTAAAATGTTCATCCACTAACTCACTGCTCGCCACATCTAAAGCGAGCGCTATCTCTTCGCCTAATTTATAGCCGGCTTTTTCAATGGCTTGAGAAATGGCTTCAAGGGGTTCTACATTGTTGTTAAAATTAGGCGCAAAACCCCCCTCATCGCCCACGCTTGTGAGCTGATTCTTTTCATCTAAAAGTTTTTTAAGCGTGTGATAGACTTCCGCGCTCGCTCTTAAAGCTTCTTTAAAACTTTCAAACCCTAAAGGCATGATCATGTATTCTTGAAAGTCTATGGAATTATTCGCATGCGTTCCGCCGTTGATGATATTGAGCATCGGCACCGGCAAAGTCAGAGCGTTAGCCCCCCCTAAATAGCGGTATAATGGCAGATTTAAAGCCTTCGCGCTAGCCCTTGCTAACGCCATAGAAACGCCCAAAACAGCGTTCGCCCCTAAATTAGCGTAATTAGGCGTGCCGTCTAAAGCCCTTAACCTCTCATCCACAAAGGCTTGATTGATCGCTTCAAGCCCTATTAAATGGTGTTTGATCACGCTATTGACATTCTCGCATGCCCTTAAAACCCCTTTACCCAAAAAACGGGTTTTGTCATTATCCCTTAATTCTAACGCTTCCCTTTTACCGGTGCTCGCCCCGCTAGGCACAATCGCACTCGCCTTAGTGTTATCGCTTAAAATCACGCTGGCTTGAATGGTAGGATTGCCCCTACTATCCATCACTTCTAAAGCATGAATATCTTTAATGGTTAGCATCAAAATCCTTTTTATTCCATTTCTTCTAAAGGCTCATCCGGTAAGGGCATGATCTCTTCATTAGAGCCAATACTTTCTTTAATCTTAAGAGTGATTTCATCCGCTAGGGCTTTATCTTCTTTCAGTAAGGCTTTAGCATTTTCTCGACCTTGCCCTAGCTTTTTATCCTGGTAGCTAAGCCATGCCCCACTCTTATCCACAATGTCTAATTTCACGCCATAGTCAATGATTTCGCCCTCTTTAGAAATCCCCTCCCCAAACATGATGTCAAATTCCGCTTCTCTAAAAGGCGGAGCGACTTTATTTTTAACCACTTTGGCTTTAGCTCTGTTACCGATATGCTGTTCGTTTTGTTTGAGGGAGGCGATTCTTCTAATATCAATCCTAACGCTCGCATAGAATTTTAAAGCGTTACCTCCGGTTGTGGTCTCTGGACTCCCATAACCCATCATGCCAATCTTCATCCTGATTTGATTGATAAAAATGAGAGTAGTGTTCATCTTGTGCAAAACACCGGTGATTTTTCTTAACGCATGGCTCATAAGCCTTGCTTGCAAGCCCACATGCTGATCGCCCATATCCCCATCAATCTCCGCTTTAGGCGTAAGAGCCGCCACAGAATCCACCACCACTAAATCAATCCCTCCGCTTCTGGTGATCGTTTCTAAAATCTCTAAAGCTTGCTCGCCTGTATCAGGTTGGGAAACGAGTAGATTTTCCGTATCCACGCCCAATCTCTTAGCGTAATGCACATCTAGGGCATGCTCAGCGTCAATGAATGCGCACACACCGCCATTTTTTTGGCATTCTGCAATAATATGCAAGCTTAAAGTGGTCTTCCCGCTTGACTCTGACCCATAAATTTCAATGATCCTACCCTTTGGAACGCCCCCAATCCCTAAAGCTAAATCCAATCCTAACGAGCCTGTAGAAATAGCGTCAATCTTTTCTACTTGCTTATCCCCAAGGCGCACCAACGCCCCCTTACCAAAAACCTTATCAATTTGTTTGATCGCTAAAGAAATCGCTTTTTGTTTGTCTTCATCTATTGCCATTAAATTACCTTATTGAATTTGATTTGTTTATTCTATCAAATCCTAGCCTAAAATCTATTATAATAAAAGGACTTACCCTATCACAAAAGGATTTTACTTTGATTAGTGTCGCTCATAGCCCTGATGCTGATGATATTTTCATGTATTATGCGATTAAGTTTGGCTGGATAGATTGCCCCATTAAAAATAAAACATTCCATAACATTGCCCTTGATATTGAAACCCTAAACCAAGAAGCCCTAAAAAACACTTATGATGTGAGCGCGATAAGCTTTGGGCTATACCCTAAAATTGCGAACGATTATGCTTTGCTCCCCACAGCGACAAGCTTTGGGAATGGCTATGGGCCTAAATTAGTGAAAAAAAAGGGCGTGAAATTGAAAAAAGATTTTAGAGTCGCATTAAGTGGGGAGCACACCACCAACGCCCTCTTGTTTAAGATCTATTACAAACATGCGCGCATCGCTTACATGAATTTTTTAGACATTGAAAAAGCGGTTTTGGAAGAAAAAGTGCATGCGGGCGTATTGATCCATGAAAATATTTTGGATTTCCATGATGAATTAGAAGTGGAAAAAGAATTGTGGGATGTTTGGAAAGAACTCATTGAAGCGGATTTGCCCTTGCCTTTAGGGGGCATGGCGATTAGGCGATCTATCCCCTTGTATCGCGCGATTTTGATTAAAAAGGCTTTGATTAAAGCGGTTGAAGTCGCGCTAAAACACCAAAATTTACTCTCTAACATGCTCTTAGAGCGCTCGCTCATTCGTGTCAATATGGAGCGGCTACAAACTTATTTAAGCTTGTATGCGAATGAAACTTCAACGCGCTTAAGCGAGATTCAGATTCTCGCCATAGACAAGCTTTTTGAATTAGGCTATCAGCACGGATTTTATGCCAATTTGTTAAAGGCTAAAGATTGCTTACTCACTGATGAATATTTGCAATACCGCTTTTCTTAATCCAATTCTAATTTATGTGCAAGCAAGTAACGGCTCATCGCATACAATAAAAGGATTTTTAAAAAATCCACCCCCCATAAAAGGTAGTATTTATTTTCTTGCAATTCTTGTTGTTGCAAGAAATAATAAAACCCCTCATTGATGCTTAAACTAGAGCTCATTAAGGGCAGTAACGAATTAAACGCTAATTCCAAAACAACCCCCACAAGAATGAACAACAGCCCCCCTAGTAAAAAACGCGCTTTTTTGATCCTAGCAGCGTTTAAAACGCTCAAAACAAATAAAAATTTCATTAAAACAAGCCCTAAAAACAGCGTAATACCTAGGGTTTTAGTGGGTTTTAACACAAAGGTTTTTAAAGCGGTGTGCAAGATAAACAGCACGCTGGATTGCGCATTAAAAAGATAATAGCCCAAACGCACGCTCGCCACAAACCAGAACAAACTGAAGATAAAAAACACCATAGGGAGCAAGATTTTAGGGAGCAATAAAGACTCTAAACTAATGGGTAAGGAAAAGCTTAAAACCCCCCTTTTAGAAAAAAGCGCGTTGAGATTTTTGATCGCTCCCACACTGATTGCGATCAGTAAAAACGCTCCCAAGACAAAAAAGAGCGTGTAGCTTAGGGTGAGCATGGTCGTTTCTTCAGCGCTTTGAGAGGAAAAACAAACCGCTAAAATAGTGAGCGTTATTAAAAAATTCCCCACAACAACATTCCCTACTTGCCCCAAGGCGTCATGTTTAAAAACTTTTAAAAAACCCATAGCCTTATTATACCCGTTTGGATAGAAAATTCAGGCTTTTCATCATCAAATACTGATAACTAAAAGTCTTACTTTAATCGCTCTTTATCTCACAAAACAAAAAACTTGATTAGCCAAAAAATCCACTCAAGACGACAATAAAAACCGATTTCTAAACGACCGCGCAAAGCGAGTTAATTTGAAAAATCCGAGCGTTTTCAAGGTTTCAAATCCCCAAAAGCCCATGCTCTCTTAATTGTCTCACAATTTAACAAACTTTTTTAAAAGCTAGCGCCATTTTAATTTTTGTAACCTCCTTAAAAAGAGCGTTACAACAAGAAAGGTTTTTTAAATTTTTAGAATAAATTGATGCGAGTTTATGGGGGTTTTTTGTTTGTTTTGGATCACTCTTTAATTTTTAAAAATGGGATTTTGATCCCTTTATTATAAGCTCATTTTTTTAAGGAAATAGAGGGTATTTTGAAATCCCCCTACAACCCCCTTATAATCCCCCTAACCCATAAAGACCGCTTTTTAAAAATTATCGCTTGTTTTTTCGCAAGCTCTTTTATTTTTTGTATTTAAAAAATGCTTTAGCGTTTTTTAAAATTGATATACCCATACAAGCCATGCTACTTAAAAAAAGCCAGTTGCTCCAAAATCAATTCTTCTTTATTTTTAAAAACAAATTTAAAAAGGATCTTATAACGCCCCACTTTATCGCCCTCTAACAAATCAAATTTTAAAGGCTCGCATGCGTTTGCGCAATCAAGCGTTCCTAATAATCTGGGCTGTGATTGGCTGGGATAGAACGCTAAATACACTTGAATATTTGGCGAATCTAAAGCGGGTTTGAGCGGTTGCAATTGCGCATAAAGCGTGTTGGATTTTTCCAAAATCAAAGCGTTTTTTAAAAGGTTTTCTTGGAGTTTTTTATCCCCATGCGTGCCTTTAGAAAAATAGGGCAAAATGGGGGTTTTAGGGCTTTCGGTAAGAGGCTTTAAACCCACTAAAAAACGATAATTAGACTTAAAGTTTTCATAGGTTTTAAGCATAGCGTTAAAGTTTAAATCCACTTCGTTATGCCCTTTGAAATACACTAAATCGTTTTTAGGCGAATTTTTTAGGGCAAACACCACCAAAAAAACCACGATCCCAAGCCCAAGAATGAGCACGCTCATGATTCCTAAAGTCCAAAAGTTTTTTTCTTTCATTGATTTCTCTCTTAAGATTTTTTAAAAAAATAAAGCCCCAAAAACGCCCCTAAAAGCGTCAATAATAAAATATAGATGATGACTTTTACAAAAGTCGCTCCCTTAGGGGCGTTAAAATTTTGTGCGATATTCACACGATATTTTTCCGCTAAAGCATCTACTGCGACCGAATAGCCATTAATGAGCATGGCTGAAATCCTTTGAGGCGTGTATTCTTTGGCGTTGGTAGGGAGTAAGGGAGCGATTTTTTCAAAAAAGATCTTATCAGTGTCTAACAAATCTTTAGGGTCAGCCACTAATTCTATTTTTTGAGCGTCATGGTAAAAAAAGAATACCACAAAAGGGGGTTTGAGCTGCTTTAAAAAGCCCTCTTGATAGCTTTGGCGCTCTTTTTTAGTCGCTAGAGCGATAGGATTTTTTTCAAAATCCGTCATATCAATCGCAAAACGCACGCCGGTTTTAAGATAAAGCTCTTTAGAAACGCCCTCCACAAACGCAACGCTTTTTTCTACCAAACGCCCCTTAGAATTATTCAAAACATAATCATCAGCCCCCAAACAACAAACAAAGGCTATTACAAGCCATAAGATTCTCATGTGCTAAACAAAAACAAGTTAGGCACAAAAGAAATAACAATCGTCATTAAAATGGTCGCTACTACCATCAAAGCTAAGATTTTTTCTAAAGTCGTGAATTTCATTTTTTACTCCCTTGATTGACTAATTCATAGTTAGTCCGGTTTTGGGTGTTTTTTGTCTCTAAAGCGTTAATATCCTTATAGCGGTAATAATTGGTGGCTTGCTCTTTTTGGATATGGATCGCTTTGAGCGTAAAAAAAACGACCACACACAATAAAATAACCACAATCAGTAAATTCCCTGCTAATCCGTTTAAAAATTTCATCTCTTTTCCTTTAATCTTCTAAGGGTTTTAGCGATTGGATAAATTCGGCTAACGCTTTAACTTGCAAATCGCTAAAGTTTTTATACTTGAATGATGGCATATGCCCTATATTGCCCTTTTTGCCATGCGTTAAGATATTTCTCAAAAAATTCTCTGTGCCGTAAGCGGTCAAATCGGCTGCAAACACTTGATTTTCTTGCAAGCCCTTACCATCATTGCCATGACAACCTGTGCAGCCCATGCTTTCAAACAGCTCCTTGCCCTTATCAATGAGTTGAGGGTTTTTGGTTTTTTTAACGCTAGAAATTTCTGCCATCACATAGCTCGCAATCGCTTTAGCGTCTTTTTCGTCCAATTCCATAGCAGGCATTTCCCCAGCGAGATAATCCATGCCTTTAGAGCCATGCTTAATGGTGTCCATAATGCCCTCTTCTTTACCCCAGCGCACCAGATTTTGAGCACTCCCATGCAAGCCCTCAGCGGTGATGCCATGGCATTGCGAACAATGGACTAAAAAGATGCCTTGCCCCATATCCACCAATTCCTTTTGACCCAAATGCTTCCATTTGGCTTCAAATTTTTGGTTGTGCACTTTAACCTCTTCGTTGTATTGCCCGATTTGAGAAAAGCTATTCAGCGGATACCCAAAGAAAAAATACCAAAAAGCCCACACAATCGTGCACATAAAGCTTGCGATCCAGCCTACTGGCACATTATTGGCAAACTCCCCTATCCCATCAATCAAATGCCCATTTTCTACAAGCTCACCTTGAGATTTGCTGTCGCGCATTTCTTTAATGAGCGAACTGGATTCATAGATGGTTAAAACTAAAATCACAAGCGCTGCAATCAAGCCAAAAACATTTATATGGTCGTTTAAAAAATCCATTTCAACTTTCCTTTATGCCCTTATCATGAACTTCTTTATGGCGTGGTTCAATCAACTCATCTTCTAAAGCGTCATTTAACGCTAAATACCCGTATCGCTCATAATCCACGACGCCCTTTTTTTGCTTTCTATACATGCTAAAAATATAAGCGTATAAAAAGAGCGTAAAAAGAATGGTAAAAAACGCATACGCAAAACCTCTCAAACTTTCTAAATCCATCATTCACCCCTTATTTAGCGTTTTGATTAGCGTTGATCCTGGAATTACCCAAGCTATTCAAATAAGCGATCAAAGCCACAATTTCTAACACTTCACCTCTTTGAATGGCGTCTAGCACCCTCTTGTCTTTCATGTCGGCTGTGATTTTTTTAGCTTCTTCTAAATAGGCTTTTTTCGCTTCTTCTACATTCCCTAATTTCACGCCGTTTTCGGTGTCATAAGGCACGCCAAAAACCTTTTTTTGCGTCAAAGCTTCCGCATAAGCGGTGTCAAAATCGCTCTTTTTTATGAATAAATGCTTATAGGCGGGCATGATGCTGTGCGGCACAACGCTTTTAGGATCTAGCATGTGTTTTTCATGCCAATCGGTTGTGCGATAATCCCCCACCCTATGCAAATCAGGTCCAATCCTTTTAGAACCCCACAAAAATGGTCTGTCATACGCATATTCCCCACTCAAACTATACGCGCCATATCGGTCCACCTCAGCTTGGAAAGGGCGAATGAGTTGGGAATGGCAATGATAGCAACCTTCTTTAATATAAATTTGCCTCCCCGCTGTTTCTAAAACTGTGTAGGTACCGTAAGCCTTCAATCGGGCGAGCAGATTTGAAGAAGTTGGGCAAAATCTCCACCAAGCCCGCGATCGCAAACACAAAAATAAACGCAAGAGTGAAAAAGAACGGGTTTTTCTCTAAAAAACTAAACATTTCCAACCTCCCCTATCTAGACATAGGCGTGGCGTAATTGGGCTCACGCTCTAATTTTTTGCCTGCCGTGATTGTCATAAAAATATTGTAGGCAAAAATAATAAATCCAATAAAATACATAAGACCCCCAACGCCTCTAATATTGTAATAAGGGATTAGCACCTTAACCGTGTCAATGAACTGGTAAGTGAGATTCCCATACTGATCCACATCTCTCCACATCATCCCTTGCGTGATCCCTGCAATCCACATGGACGAAAAGTAAAGAACAATCCCTAAAGTCATGATCCAAAATTGGAAATCCACAAGCCTGCCTGAATAAATCTCTCTTTTGAAAAGCCTAGGCGTCATGTGATACATGCTCGCAATCAAAGTGAAGCCTACCCAACCAAGCACGCCGTCATGCACATGCCCTATAATCCAATCGGTGAAGTGGTCCAACGCATTCACGCTCTTAATGGCTTGAATAGAGCCTTCTAAAGTGGAAAGCATGTAGAAAGTTGAAGCTAAAACTAAGAATTTGATCAAAGGGCTTTCTTTGAGCTGGTGCCATTGGTCTCGCATCGTTAAAAGCATGTTAATGGCTGTCCCCCACGAAGGCAAGATCAACACCACTGAAAACACGCTAGAAAGGGTTTGCACCCAATCAGGCACGGTGGAATAAATCAAGTGGTGTCCGCCCGCCCAAATATAAACAAACATCAAGCTCCAAAAAGAAAACAAAGTGAGTTTGTAAGAGAATATAGGCTGACCGCTCTCTTTAGGCAAGAAATAATAAATCGTGCCAATCACCCCACTCGTAAAGACAAAAGCGACCGCATTATGCCCCCACCACCATTGGATGAGCGCATCATTACTGCCTGAATACATAGAAATAGAATGCCAAACGCTCCCCATATCAGCGACAAAATAGGTGGGGACAGAAAGGTTATTGAAGATATACATCACCGCTATACCCACATAAGTAGCGATGTAATACCATAAAGACACATAAATGGTATTTTCTCTCCTAACGCTCATGCTCCCAAACATATTAACCCCCCATAGCACCCATGCTACAACCACGATAATATCTAAGTGCTACATCAATTCAGCGTATTCTTTAGATTGAGTAAGACCAGCAAACAAGCTAATAACCCCTAGAATTAAAAGAATAATCCACAGCCAAAAATGCAATAACCCTACAATTTTCAAAAAGGGGTGTTGGTAATAAGTGATTTTAAGCACCCTTTGACCGATATAATACCAACTCGCCCAAATCCCCCCAAGAGTGAAACCATAAATCACTGCATTCGTGTGTAAGGGGCGTAAGCGGTCAAAAACGCCATACTCCCCTGCGATGTAATTCAAGTTAGGGAAAGACAATTCAAAGGCTAACACAATCCCTATCAACATGCCTATTATCCCAAAGCCAACCATCGCATAAAGAAACAATTTGCTAATGGAATAATCATAACTCAAAGGCACATTTTCTTGCATGCAATACTCCTATTTGTAGTAAATTCAACAAAGATAAATGTAATTATAAAATTTTATCTTTTTCAAAAAGCTTAATTTTTAATCTTTTTCTGTAACATTGTAATAACTCAATCCCATTTGAATGATATTTTTAAGCCAAATTATTACTATCTTTGGCTAAAGGTTAAACATGATTAAACAAATCCTCACCATTCTTGCCCCTTTTTTTATGGCAGCGTTATTGTATTTTTTAGGCACACCGGATGGGTTAAACCCTAACGCATGGCTTTATTTTTGTATTTTCATGGGCATGATTATAGGGCTAATTTTAGAGCCGGTGCCACCAGGTTTAGTGGCATTGAGTGCGTTAGTGTTGTGTATAGCGTTAAAAATTGGGGCGAGCAGTGAAGTAGCGAGCGCTAATAAGGCTATTTCATGGGGTTTGAGCGGGTATGCGAATAAAACGGTGTGGCTTGTGTTTGTCGCTTTTATTTTGGGTTTAGGGTATGAAAAAAGTTTGTTAGGGAAACGGATCGCTCTTTTACTGATTAGGTTTTTAGGGCAAACCCCTTTAGGTTTGGGCTATGCGATCAGTTTGAGCGAATTGTGTCTAGCCCCCTTTATCCCTAGCAATTCCGCTAGAAGTGGGGGCATACTCTATCCCATAGTTTCTTCTATCCCGCCTTTAATGGGTTCTACTCCTAGTAATAACCCTAACAAAATCGGCGCGTATTTGATGTGGGTCGCTTTGGCTTCAACTTGCATCACTTCGTCCATGTTTTTAACCGCGCTCGCTCCTAACCCCCTAGCAATGGAGATCGCTACCAAAATGGGCGTGAATGAAATCTCATGGTTTTCGTGGTTTTTAGCGTTCTTGCCTTGTGGGGTGGTTTTAATCTTATTGGTGCCTTTATTGGCGTATAAAACCTGCAAACCCACCTTAAAAGGCTCAAAAGAAGTGAGTTTGTGGGCTAAAAAAGAATTAGAGGGCATGGGAAGGTTTTCTTTAAAAGAAATTTTAATGCTCAGCCTCACTTTACTAGCTTTATTGGGTTGGATTTTTAGCAAACCTTTAGGCTTGCATGCGAGCGCGACGGCTTTGATTGTCATGGTTTTAATGGCGTTTTGTAAGATTGTAAGCTATGAAGACATCATCAAAAACAAGAGCGCGTTCAACATTTTTTTATTGCTGGGATCGTTACTCACGATGGCTGGCGGGCTTAAAAATGTAGGGTTTTTAAATTTTATCGGCAATGCGGCTAAAAATTTTTTAGAGCATGCTAACTTGGATCCGTTAATAGCGGTCTTGTTTATTATAGCCCTCTTTTATCTGTTGCATTATTTTTTCGCCAGTATCACCGCCCATGTGAGCGCGTTATTTGCGCTTTTTGTAGGGATTGGTTCGCACATTCAAGGGGTCAATTTGCAAGAATTGAGCTTGTTTTTAATGTTTTCTTTAGGGATTATGGGGATTTTAACCCCCTATGGCACAAGTACATCCACCATTTATTATGGGAGCGGGTATATTCAAAGCAAGGATTTTTGGAAATGGGGGTTTATTTTTGGCTTTTTGTATTTAATCGTGTTTTTAAGCGTGTGCACGCCTTGGGTCAAATTCATCGCTTACAGGTGGTTGTAGCTGGAAACTTTACACAACGCCCTTTTAAAATGGTATGAAGAATTTGGGCGAAAGGATTTACCTTTTAGGAATTTAAAGGGCATTAACGCTCCTTATGAAGTCTATATCAGCGAAGTGATGAGCCAACAAACCCAAATCAACACGGTGGTTGAGCGTTTTTATTCCCCTTTTTTAGAAGCTTTCCCCACTTTAAAAGACTTAGCGAACGCTCAATTAGAAGAGGTTTTATTGCTCTGGCGAGGGCTTGGCTATTATTCAAGGGCTAAAAATTTAAAAAAAAGCGCTGAAATTTGCGTGAAAGAACATAACTCACAATTACCTAATGACTATCAAAGCCTGTTAAAACTCCCTGGGATTGGCGCATACACGGCTAATGCGATCTTGTGTTTTGGCTTTAGAGAAAAGAGCGCATGCGTGGACGCTAATATCAAGCGCGTGCTTTTAAGGCTTTTTGGTTTGGATCCTAATATCCACGCTAAAGACTTACAAATTAAGGCGAATGACTTTCTCAATCCTAATGAAAGCTTTAATCATAACCAAGCCCTAATTGATCTAGGGGCTTTAATCTGCTCCCCTAAACCCAAATGCGCGATTTGCCCTTTCAATCCTTATTGTTTAGGTAAAAATAACCCAGAAAAACACACGCTTAAGAAAAAACAAGAGATCATTCAAGAAGAGCGTTATTTGGGCGTTGTGATCCAAAATAACCAAATCGCTTTAGAAAAAATAGAGCAAAAACTCTATTTGGGGATGCACCATTTCCCTGACTTAAAAGAAAATTTAGAATTCAAACTCCCCTTTTTAGGTGCTATCAAGCACAGCCACACTAAATTCAAGCTCAATTTAAACCTCTATTCAGCTGCAATAAAGGATCTAAAAAACCCCGTTCGTTTTTATAGCCTTAAAGACTTAGAAACTTTACCCATAAGCTCTATGACGCTTAAAATCTTGCATTTTTTAAAACAAAAAAATTTATTTGGGGGCTAAACCCTGCCAAATCTAAAATGAGCCTACTTTATCGCAGGCACCACTTCAGGGATCAAATACGCAATCGTGCTAATCACGACTCCCATGATCGCTACAAAAATAAGGGAGTATTTAACGGTGAATTTGAACAAATCGCTCTCTTTCCCGGCTAACCCCACCGCCGCGCAAGCGATAGCGATGCTTTGAGGGCTTATCATCTTGCCCAAAGTGCCACCCACGGTATTAGCCGTTAGGGTTAAAATCTCAGGGAGGTGCAATCGTTGGGCGGTGAGTTGCTGTAAAGAGCCAAATAAAAGATTAGAACTTGTATCGCTCCCGGTTAAAAACACGCCTACCCATCCGATCAAGGGCGAGAAAAAAGTAAAAGCCAAACCCGTATGGGTGAGCGCTAAGGCTAGAGTGGAAGAAATCCCGCTGTAATTAGACACATAGGCAAAGCTTAAGACTAAACCAATAGTGAGAATGGGGTAGCGCATTTCTTTTAAAGTCTCGCCAAAAACGCTCACTGCATCGCTCACTCGCACCCTTAAAACGAGCATGCTAATAAGAGCGGCTAAAAAAATGGAAGTGCCAACCGTGTTGATTAAGAAAAATTTAAACACCACCGGAAAACTCACGCTTTGATTGGCTTCTACAAAGGGCGGGCTTTTAAAGATGTGGTTACTGATGTTATTGAACTCAAAATAAAAATTAGAAAAAGCTAACAAGCCGTCTTTTTCAAACAAGGCTTTAAAAAAAGGCTGTATCCATAGCACAATCACTAAAACCAAAATCACAAAAGGAGACCAAGCGACATAGATTTTACAGATATGATGGTTAGTTTTAGTGAATGAGACCGCTTTGCCGTCGCTTCTAAAAATCGCTTTAGGCTGCCAAAATTTCAAAAAGAGTGCCGTTGCAACCAGTGAAACAAGGGCTGAAATAATACCAGGCAATTCTGTACCTAAATAATTAGAGCTTAAAAATTGCGCGCCAGCGAAAGAAAAAGCCGCAATAAAAACGGTCGGAAAAGTCTCTTTAATCCCCTTAAAGCCATCCATTAAAAACACAATAAAAAACGGCACTAACAAGCTCACAAAAAAGAGGATTTTACCCGTCATGGCTGAAATTAAAATCGCTGGCACCCCTACCGCGCTCGCCATAGCGCTTATAGGGATACCCACCGCGCCAAAAGCCACAGGAGCGGTGTTAGCGATCAAACATAACCCGGCAGAATACAAAGGGCTTAACCCTAAGCCCACTAAAATCGCTGCGGTAATGGCAATAGGCCCTCCAAAGCCGATCGCTCCTTCTAAAAACGAGCCAAAACAAAAGCCAATCAAAATCACCAAAATCCGGTGATCTAAAGTGATGGACTGGACGCTTTCTTTTAAAATTTCAAAATAGCCGGATTTAACGCTGAGTTTGTATAAAAAAATCGCCGCAATAATAATCCAAGCGATCTACTATAAGCCATAAAGAAAGCCATAAAGGAAGCTTGAACCCACCATGCTAACAGGCATTTTATACACTAAAACCGCAATAACGGCTGATAAGACCACGCTCAAAAATGCCGCTGTATAACCTTTGAGTTTAACAACCATTAAAGATAAGAAAAATAACAAAATCGGCAATAAGGCTATAAGAGCGCTCAGCCAAATATTACCCAAAGGGTCATAAATTTGATGAAATTCTGACACTAAAAATCCCTTTAAAAAATATTCTCTTACTCCCCTAAACCCCCTCCATTAAGTAGGAGTAACTGGAATAATAAAGGGGAAGACATAAGCAATAAGAGTGAAGACAATCCCCATAATGATTGCCAAAGCGATAGAGTATTTTACTGTAAATCTGAACAATTCGCTCTCTTTCCCCACTAACCCCACCGCTGCGCAAGCGATAGCGATACTTTGAGGGCTTATCATTTTGCCCACAACGCCCCCTGAAGTGTTGACCGCTAAGAAAAGCACTTCAGGCAAGCCAAGCTGTGTAGCGATGAGCATTTGCAAAGAGCCAAATAAAAGATTAGAGCTCGTATCGCTTCCGGTTAAAAACACCCCAAGCCAGCCTACAACAGGCGAAAAGAAAGTGAAAACATGCCCAGTATCCGCTAACGCTAAAGCGAGCGTAGCGCTCATGCCGCTATAATTAGCCACATACGCGAACGCTAAAACCACGCCAATGGTTAAAATCGGCAAACGCATTTCTTTTAAAGTAGCTCCAAACACCCCTATCGCATCGCTGATTTTCACGCGCAACAAAAACACGCTTAAAAGAGCGGCTAAAAAAATGGAAGTGCCTGTCGTTAAAATCAAAGGGAGTTTGAACACCACAGGAAAATTAGTCGCTTCAGTAACAATGGGAACGGTTTTAAAAATCTTTTGACTGATAGAATCAAATTCAAACGCAAAGCTAGAAAACGCCAAAGCCCCGCCTTCTTTAAAGAGCGCTTTAAACCAGGGTTGCGTCCATATGATAATTGTAATCGTGAGCAACACAAAAGGCATCCACGCCACGATCACCTTACAAATATGGTGTTTTTCTGTGTTTATCGTAGGCTCTTTGCCATTGCTGGTGAAAATGTGCTTGGGCTGCCAGAATTTTAAAAACAAAGTGGTAGCAATCAATGACACTAAAGCTGAAATAATATCCGGAAGCTGTAGTCCTAGATAATTAGAGCTTAAAAATTGCGCGATAGCGAAACTAAACCCGGTAACGACTACTGCAGGAAAAGTCTCTCTAATCCCTCTAAAACCATCCATTAAAAACACGATGAAAAAAGGAATACCAATGGAAAAAATGGGTAACACCCTGCCCACCATTTGAGAAATCTCTAATTCAGGGATACCCACCACGCTAGCCATTGCCGTAATAGGGATGCCCACTGCACCAAAAGCTACAGGAGCGGTGTTAGCGATCAAACATAACCCAGCAGCGTATAAGGGGTTTAGCCCAAGACCCACTAAAATCGCCGCTGTGATCGCTACCGGTACTCCAAAACCGATCGCTCCTTCTAAAAACGAGCCAAAACAAAACCCGATCAAAATCACTAAAATGCGATGATCCGGCGTCAAGCTTAAAATGCTTTCTTTTAAAATCTCAAAATACCCGGATTTCACTGAAAGATTGTAAAGAAAAATCGCAGCGATCACAATCCATGCGATCTACCACAAGCCATAAAGAAAGCCATAGAAAAAACTCGTGCTCACCATTTGAACAGGCATTTTATACACAAATAACGCAATAAGGATTGAAAGCGCTAAGCTTAAAAACCCAGCGCTATACCCTTTAAGTTTAAAAACAATAAGAGAGATAAAAAAGAGCGCAATAGGCGAAAGTGCGACTAAAGCGCTCAGCCAAATATGGTCTAATGGGTCATAGACTTGATAAAATTCCATAAATTTTCCTTGAATAATTAAAAGTATTCTTTTATCTTACTTAAAAGAAAAAACTAATTTTAAGTAGCATTTAATATTAAGTCAAATTTAATGGGTTTGTGGTTTATTTTAGTAACAACATTTGAGCGAGTGGGTTTATCAACTTGTGATTACAATCTTACTAATTTTGAGTATTATATTGTGTTTGAAACTCTTAATTTAGAATTTTAAGGAGCCTTCTTTGAAAGTCAATTTCTTTGCCACTTGTCTAGGAGCAGCCATTTATAGCAACGCATCGCTTAACGCTATCAAATTACTCCGCAAGGAAAATTTGGAAGTGGTTTTTAAAAAAGACCAGACATGTTGTGGTCAGCCAAGCTACAACTCAGGATACTATGAAGAGACTAAAAAGGTCGTTTTATACAATATCAAACTTTATTCCAATAACGACTACCCTATTATTTTGCCTAGCGGTTCATGCACAGGAATGATGCGGCATGATTATTTGGAATTGTTTGAAGGGCATGCGGAATTTAACATGGTTAAAGATTTTTGCTCTAGGGTGTATGAATTGAGCGAATTTTTGGATAAAAAATTGCAAGTCAAGTATGAAGATAAGGGCGAACCCCTTAAAATCACATGGCATTCTAATTGCCATGCCTTAAGGGTGGCTAAAGTGATTGACTCGGCGAAAAATCTCATCAGACAGCTTAAAAATGTGGAACTCATTGAATTGGAAAAAGAAGAAGAATGCTGCGGGTTTGGGGGGACATTTTCGGTCAAAGAGCCTGAAATTTCAGCGGTTATGGTCAAAGAAAAGATTAAAGACATAGAAAGCCGTCATGTGGATGTGATCGTTTCAGCGGATGCTGGGTGTTTGATGAATATCAGCACCGCTATGCAAAAAATGGGCTCTTTGACAAAACCCATGCATTTTTATGACTTTTTAGCCTCAAGGCTTGGGCTTTAACATTAAAGAATTATTTTAAGGAATAATCATGGAAAAATATCATAGCGACCAAGAATACGAAGAAATCATCACCGACCAATTAGGCGATATGCAATTAAGGGAAAATTTGCGTTCTGCAATGGATACCTTAAGGGCTAATCGTAAGAATCTGATTAAAAATCGTTACAGCGAATGGGAAAATTTAAGGGAATTAGGCAAGGAAGTCAAGCTTAAGATTTTATCCAGGCTTGATGAGTATTTGGAATTGTTTGAAAAAAACGCCACTCAAAACGGCTTTAAAATCCATTACGCTAAAGACGGCGATGAAGCTAATGAAATCATTTACAATCTCGCTAAAGAAAAAAATATCAAGCGCATTTTGAAGCAAAAATCCATGGCGAGCGAAGAAATTGGCTTGAACCATTACTTGAAAGAAAAGGGCATTCAAGCGCAAGAAACGGATTTGGGCGAATTGATTATCCAACTCATCAATGAACACCCTGTGCATATTGTCGTGCCGGCTATCCATAAAAACCGCAAGCAAATCGGTAAGATTTTTGAAGAAAAACTCAACGCCGCTTATGAAGAAGAGCCTGAAAAGCTTAACGCGATCGCCAGAAAACACATGCGCAAAGAATTTGAAAGCTTTAAAATGGGGATTAGTGGAGTTAATTTCGCTATCGCTAATGAGGGGGCGATTTGGTTAGTGGAAAATGAGGGTAATGGGAGAATGAGCACCACCGCATGCGATGTGCATGTCGCAATTTGTGGGATTGAAAAATTAGTAGAAAGCTTTGATGATGCAGCGATTTTAAACAATTTGCTCGCCCCGAGTGCGGTGGGTGTGCCTATCACTTGTTATCAAAACATCATCACAGACTCCAGAAAAAACGACGATTTAGACGTACCTAAAGAAGCCCACATCATTTTATTAGACAACAACCGCTCCAATATTTTAGCTGATGAAAAGTATTACCGCGCTCTTTCATGTATTCGTTGCGGGACTTGTTTGAACCACTGCCCTGTGTATGATAAAATCGGTGGGCATGCTTATCTTTCTACTTATCCTGGCTCTATAGGCGTGGTGGTATCCCCCCAACTCTTTGGCTTGAATAATTACGGGCATATCCCTAATTTGTGCAGTCTTTGCGGGCGTTGCACTGAAGTATGCCCTGTAGAAATCCCTTTAGCGGAACTCATTAGGGATTTACGAGCCGATAAAGTGGGCGAGGGCAGGGGTGTAGTTAGGGGGGCTAAAAGCGCCCAACACAGCGGGATGGAAAAATTCTCTATGAAAATGTTTGCCAAAATGGCAAGCGATGGGGCTAAGTGGCGTTTCCAATTGAAAATGGCTCAATTTTTCTCGCCTTTAGGCAAGCTTTTAGCGCCTATACTGCCTTTAGTCAAAGAGTGGGCGAGTGTTAGGACCTTACCCAATATGGACACGAGCTTGCATGCCAAAGTCCAACACTTAGAAGGGGTGATTTATGAGTAAAGAGCTTATTTTAAAGCGCATTAAAGAAGCCAGAGCCAAGCACGCCATTCAGGGAGCAAACCCTGCTTACAGGAATATCATTAAAGTGGAGTTTGAAGACTTGGTGGAAGAATACAAGCATTTCCAGGTGTTGAATAAAGCTGAAGTCATTGAAAGCACTAAAGAAAATTTAGAGCAAGCCATTTTAAAGGCTTTAGAAAATTTTCAAAGCAAAAAAGTCTTACACTCTACGGATTTAAATTTGAATTTTGAAGCGTTTAAGGATTTTACTTTACAGCCCTATGATAAAGAAATTGAAGCGATGCGTGAAGAGTTGTTTGAGATTGATACGGCTTTATTGCATGGGGTTTGTGGGATTTCAAGCTTGGGCATGATTGGGGCGGTTTCTTCGCATGCAAGCCCACGGTTGCTTTCACTCATCACCCTTAATTGCATCATTTTATTGAAAAAAGAATCCATTGTGCGCAACTTGAGTGAAGGCGTACAAGCTTTAAAAAATCAAAGCCAAAACGGCGCATTGCCCACAAACATGCTCCTTATTGGCGGGCCTAGCCGGACAGCCGATATTGAATTAAAAACCGTTTTTGGGGTGCATAGGTATCAAAAAGTCGCTGTCATTCTCTATTAAAGGATAAGAATGGAAAAATTAGAAGTAGGGCAATTAGCCCCTGATTTCAGGTTGAAAAACAGCGATGGCGTAGAAATTTCTTTAAAAGATTTGCTCCATAAAAAAGTGGTGCTGTATTTCTACCCTAAAGACAACACCCCCGGATGCACTCTAGAAGCCAAAGACTTTAGCGCTCTGTTTAATGAATTTGAAAAGAAAAACGCTGTTGTCGTGGGCGTAAGCCCTGATAACGCACAATCGCATCAAAAATTTATCAGCCAATGCTCTTTGAATGTGATTTTGCTCTGCGATGAAGATAAAAAAGCCGCCAATCTTTACAAAGCCTATGGCAAACGCATGCTTTATGGGAAGGAGCATTTGGGGGTTATCCGCTCCACTTTCATTATCAACACGCAAGGCGTTTTAGAAAAATGCTTCTACAATGTCAAAGCGAAAGACCATGCTCAAAAGGTTTTAGAGAGTTTGTAGTTTAACTCTCTAGCTTTCGCCCATTTTAATTTTAGGCTTTTTGACCATTCTCTTATTTTTAAAAACTTGTTGTTTTAAATTTTATTTTAGTTTGGTAATAAACTTCATAAGGGATAGGGGGTATTTTGAAACCATTCCCCCTTAATAGCCCTAAGATCGCTTTACAAAAAACTATCACCCACTAGCTTTTTGATTGTGTTATTTTAAAAACGCCTTTGAGTATTTTTACAATTTTTATTTTTGTTCAGGTTGCCAAATGGTTTTTTCTGGAGGGGTGCTATCGGCTTCGTTTTGTAAGATTTGTTTTTTAGTTTCATGGCAAGCCACAAACAATAACGCTAAAATTACAGCTAAAAGAGAGATTCTCATTTCAAGCTCCTTTGAATATTAAAATGCTTACGATAATTATAAAGAAAAAGAGTTAAAGATAGATTAATACTTGGCTCTGTTTTCATCAAATGTCGGCACTCAAAACCTTATTTAACCTTATTATCCTTTAATTTTTAAAACTTTATTTTACACAAAACTCATTCTCTTAAGGGGATAACTGGAGTATTTTGAAATAACTCCCCCCCTACAACCCCCAACTAAATCCCCCTATAGAACGCATTACAAGAAACGATCGCTTGACTAAAGCCTCTTATTATCTTGATTTCAATCAAGCGCGTTGTTTTTTAAGCATGTCAGCGATTAAAAAAGCAAGTTCTAGGGCTTGAGTGGCGTTTAATCTTGGATCACATTGCGTATAGTAATGGCAGCTCAAACCCTCTTCGGTGATTGCTTGCGAGCCACCGATACATTCTGTAACATTTTCACCCGTCATTTCCAAATGAACCCCTGAAGCCAAACTCCCTTCAGCCCTATGGATTTCAAAAAAGCTTTTCACTTCATCTAACACGCTATCAAAAGCCCTTGTTTTAACCCCCAAGCTGGTTTTGACCGTGTTGCCATGCATGGGATCAATGCTCCATAAAATGTGGCGTTTTTCTTCCAACACCCCTTGTAAAAGCTTAGGCAAACGCTCTTTAATCATCTTAGAACCCATGCGCACGATCAAATTCAAACGCCCCTTAATGTTGTGCGGGTTTAAAACATCGCACAATTCTAACACTTCGCTCACGCTCGCATTAGGCCCGATTTTCACGCCAATAGGGTTACAAACCCCCCTTAAAAACTCCACATGCGCGCCCTTAGGATCTCTTGTCCTTTCGCCAATCCATAGCATGTGCGCGGAGCAGTCATAAAACTGGTTAGTCAAACTATCCTTACGCACCAAAGGCTCTTCATAATGGAGCAGTAACGCTTCGTGGCTGGTGTAAAATTCCACTTCCCTAAGAATAGGCGTTCGCTCTATCTCCACCCCACACGCTCGCATAAACCCTAAAGCTTGCGTGATCCGATCAGCGATTTGCTGGTATTTCTGTGCGAAATCGTTGTTTTTGACAAAATCCAAATTGAAACGATGCACTTGCTCCAAATTGGCTAACCCGCCTTGGGCAAAGGCTCTGATAAGGTTTAAAGTCGCTACGCTTTGATGGTAGGCTTTAAGCATTCTTTCAGGATTTGGCTCTCTTTCTTTTTTGGAAATCCCGTTGATAATATCCCCTCTGTAACTCAACACTTCTTCATTATCCAGCATTTCAGTCGCATTAGAGCGAGGCTTGGCAAATTGCCCGGCAATGCGCCCCACTTTCACGATCGGTATAGAGCCAGCAAAAGTTAAGACAATCGCCATTTGCATCATCACTTTAAACATGTCCCTAATTCGGTTAGCGCTAAATTGAGAAAACGACTCCGCGCAATCGCCCCCTTGCAACAAAAACGCCTTATTGTCAATGACTTGGGCTAAACGCTCTTGCAAGTTCCTCGCTTCGCCAGCAAACACTAAAGGAGGATAGGAGTGCAATTCTTTTTTGACCCTTTCTAATTCTTGCTTATCTTTGTAAGTGGGGTGTTGCTCTATCTTAAAAGAATGCCATGAAGTGGGCGACCAATTTGTGTTTGACATTTCTATAATCCTTTATTAATCTTTTTTTAAGCGTTATTATAGCTTGTGCGGGTTAAATCGTGGATTTTAGAAAATAAATGCGCACCCAAAACCACCCCTTAATCTCAAAAAACCCCAATCATAAAAAGCTTTATGCTACAATGAAAGCTCTTTAACACGATAAAAGGGCGGTTTAATAGCATGGCACAAGAAAAAGCAGTTCCAAGAGATCCTAAAAAACTCAATTTGTTTGATTTGCGTTGGATAGCGTCTTTATTTGGCACGGCGGTGGGGGCTGGGATTTTATTTTTGCCTATTAGAGCCGGTGGGCATGGGGTATGGGCTATTGTGGTGATGAGCGCGATTATCTTCCCTTTAACTTATCTAGGGCATAGAGCCTTAGCTTATTTCATAGGTTCTAAAGACAAAGAAGACATTACCATGGTCGTTCGCTCTCATTTTGGCACTCAATGGGGTTTTCTTATCACTTTGCTTTATTTCTTGGCGATTTATCCTATTTGTTTGGCTTATGGGGTGGGTATCACTAACGTGTTTGATCATTTTTTCACTAACCAGTTGCATTTAGCGCCTTTTCATCGGGGCTTACTGGCTGTGGTATTAGTCTCTTTAATGATGTTGGTGATGGTTTTTAACGCTACGATTGTGACGCGCATTTGTAACGCTTTAGTGTATCCTTTATGCTTGATTTTATTGCTTTTTTCTTTGTATCTTATCCCTTATTGGCAAGGCGCTAACCTTTTTGTGGTGCCGAGTTTTAAAGAATTTGTGTTGGCGATTTGGCTAACCTTGCCGGTGCTTGTGTTTTCATTCAACCATAGCCCCATTATTTCAACTTTCACCCAAAATGTGGGAAAAGAATACGGTGCTTTCAAAGAGTATAAACTCAATCAAATTGAATTAGGAACATCGCTGATGCTTTTAGGGTTTGTGATGTTTTTTGTGTTTTCGTGCGTCATGTGCTTGAATGCTGATGATTTTGTGAAAGCAAGGGAACAAAATATCCCCATTTTAAGCTATTTTGCTAACACCTTAAACAACCCTTTAATCAACTATGCGGGTACTGTGGTGGCTTTTTTAGCGATTTTTTCATCTTTTTTTGGGCATTATTATGGGGCTAAAGAGGGTTTAGAAGGCATTATTATTCAAAGTTTAAAGTTGAAAAAAGCTTCTAAAACCTTGAGTATTAGCGTAACGATTTTTTTATGGCTGACTATCACGCTGGTGGCTTATATTAACCCCAATATCTTAGATTTTATTGAAAATTTAGGCGGTCCCATTATCGCGCTCATTCTGTTTGTGATGCCCATGGTCGCTTTTTATAGCGTTTCTAGTTTGAAGCGTTTTAGAAACTTCAAAGTGGATGTTTTTGTGTTTGTCTTTGGGAGCTTGACGGCTTTGAGCGTGTTTTTAGGACTATTTTAATGGCTAGTTTTTCCATTTTATCCATTTTTAAAATCGGCGTGAGACCTAGCTCTTCACACACCATAGGTCCTATGGAAGCGGGAGCGAGATTTTGTGGGTTGTTAAAAGGCATTTTAGAGCAAGTTGAACGCGTTCAAATCACCTTGCATGGCTCATTAGCTTTAACCGGCAAAGGGCATTTGAGCGATGAGGCGGTTTTAATTGGCTTGCATGGCATTTACGCTAACGAATTAGATATAACAACCAAAAAAGCCTTATTGCATGAAGCGCTTGAAAACAAAGTCTTAAAACTCGCTAACCAGCATTGCATTCATTTTGATTATGCTAAAGATTTGATTTTTGACAACAAACCTTTAGCCAGACACCAAAACGCCCTCATTCTAAAAGCTTTTAACGCTAAGAATGAGGTTTTAAAAGAAGAGACTTATTATTCTGTTGGTGGAGGGTTTGTTTATACTGAAAAAGAATTAGACAACTTATCTGAAGAAGGTGGAAATGAAAGTATTGTTTATGATTTTTCAAGCGCTAAGGAATTGCTAGAATTATGCCAAAAACACCAAAAAAACATCGCTGAAATCGTGCGTTTGAGAGAAAATGCCCTGAAAAACCGCCCTGATGCAACGATGACTAAAATCTATCATGCGATGCTTGAGTGTTATCATAATGGGGCTAATTCTAAAGAAAGGTATCTGCCTGGTTCTTTGAAAGTAACACGATTAGCCCCAAGCGTTAAAACGCGCCTAGAAAAGCACCCCACAAGCAAGAAAGACCCCTTAGCGTTGATTGATTACATTTCGCTTTACGCTCGTGCCATTGCTGAAGAAAACGCTAGCGGAGGCAAGGTGGTAACCGCCCCCACTAATGGAGCGTGCGCGGTGGTGCCAAGCGTGCTTTTATACGCTAAAAACCATTTGTTTGAAAATTTATCGCAAAAGGCTATCAATGATTTTTTACTCACCAGTGCGGCGATTGGCTATCTTTACAAGAAAAACGCTTCCTTGAGCGGCGCAGAAGCGGGGTGTCAGGCTGAAATTGGCGTGGCAAGCTCTATGGCTGCGGGGGGGTTAGCTCATTTGTGCCAAGCGACCACGCAACAGGTTTTGATCGCTAGTGAAATCGCTATGGAGCACCATTTAGGATTGACATGCGATCCGGTGGGGGGCTTGGTGCAAATCCCTTGCATTGAACGCAATGTTTTAGGGGCGATTAAGGCGATCAGCGCTTCTAAACTGGCTTTAGAAGATGAATACAAGCCTAAAGTGAGCTTAGATGAAGTGATTGCTACGATGTATGCGACCGGAAAAGACATGAATGAAAAATACAAAGAGACTTCGTTAGGGGGGTTAGCTAAGACTTTAGAATGCTAAGGGATAGCTCTAATCTTTAGGGGTTTTATTTCCTAAAAAAGGCTTTGTTTTTATCAAACACAAATAAGCCCTACCCAACTTTAATATCCTTCAAAAATTTTAAACATAGGGTTTTAAAGCGTTATTGCATCGTTTTGGATTTCATTTTGTAGTAAAAAGTTTATTTAAAACTCATAAGGGGATGGGGATATTTTTTGAAATCATTCCCCTACAACCCCTTTTTTTAAAATCCCCTAAGAGCGCATCATGAAAAACGATCGCTTGCTTACACAAGCTTTTTATTTTGATTGTAAAAATACTCAAAGGTATTTTTTAAATTTGATTACTAATATTCCATTAAAATAAAACCAAAAATTTTTACACGCTTTCATAAAATGCGTTGAAATATCGTGAAGCGCCCAATCGCCAAAGACGCTTTGGGCTTCCTAGACTGATGTTAGGGAGAGTTTGGTTCTCACTCTGTATCCCTATCGTAGAGATTTTACAGAGTTTAAGCTCCAACGCATTCTCTCTCACACATCACATCTCCAAAGGCGTAACTTTTCACACTTCCTATACTAGATACGAATGGGGATATTACTATGAATTAAGTGGCATTCATTCCAAACGCTAAAGATATTTGGGATTTCTGCTAAGGAGTTTTAAAAGGAGATTATTTTTAACTCTATCAACCATTATATTCAAAGATTTTTGCGTAACAAAACCTTAAGCTTACCAATCGTTACCACAAAAAAAGCCAAAAAGCTTAAAGTCTAAAGATTTTAAAAAAGCGGTGGTTTTTCAAGAGATAGCCTTAACATAAGACAGAGTGATAGAAAGCTAAAAGCCCAAAAAGGAGTATTTAAGAAACTTATTTAAAGCCCCCTACTAAAAGGTAAGCTAGGGCTATTTTACTATTTTTCAGACTTACTAGAGTCGCTAATTTGCTTTTCAAACTCTTGTTGCAAAGTCTGTTGTTGCCTTTCTTTCTTTGAAAGGCGGCGTTTTTTCTTGGGCTTTTTCTCTTTGTTTGAAGAAGTCTCTGGCTCTTTTGAAGCTGTTTCTTTGAGCGTGTTAGCGTTAGTTATAGAATCTAGTTCCGGATTAGAAGTCTGTGTTTTCTTAGAAGAGCTTATAAATTCAGGGCTATCAGTATGGCTTTCAAGCTCCCCACTGCTCCTCTTTTGAAACGCTGCCTTAGTGTCTTTCTCAGCTTGCTCTTCCATTCTCTTAAAAGTGGCTGCATCCAGTTTTCTAGCCTTTTCTTTTTGGCTCACCCTAACCATGCTGATCAAGTATTTGATATACCCATCATACATGTCCCCAAACTGCTCATGCAAAGCCCCAAAATCCGAGCCTTTGTAAAGCCAGTTGAACAAAGGGAGTGAAAGCTCTGTCCCTAAGTCTTTAAGCACATGTTTATAAAATTTCTCCCTGTCATTCACCACAAAAGAAACCTTACCATCTTTATGCTCATAATAACAGACCTTTTGCTCCACACAGCTTTCCAAACTCCCCTTAAAGAAAGCTCCAAAAGCGGATAAATCGCCCTTACTCATCTTGGTTTCAGAATACTGGTTAAAATTCTTCACGCGCTCTTTTTCCAAATTAACCATGCTCTTTAAAACCCTCTTGCGGTCTTTTTTCACATTCCCTGTGGAGCTTTCAGAAAACATAACATTGGGATCAACTGTAGTGTTAATAGTGGCAGAAGCCGTTTCTGCTCTCAACAAAAAAGTCGTAGCCGCTAAAAAAAATAAAATCCGTTTCACACCAAACTCCTATATCCATAACCACAACAAAAACAGACGCTATTATTCATTAAGCCCTCTTTTAAAATCTTCTTCTATTTATAAAAACCACTCAGAATTCAAGCTATTTTGATCATCTTAAAATACAGACTTTCAAAGGGTATTTATCATTTGGGTATGATACTATAAATATCCAAAAAATACAAACACTCCAAAAACTTTAACCCTAAAAAATTGGCATACCATTCACAGCTAAAGGATTTTAAGAGTAGCAAAGCCCACCCACCAAGCAAGTAGTCTCTATTTTAAGAGTCAACGCCCAAACGCCATGACAATTATAACACGAAAACGCCCTAATCCCCACAGCCAAAAGCTAGGGATTTACGGCGTGGTTTTACAAAAATCAAAAAAAGTTAGCACACCCTAAGCGTTAATGCTTATGATGGCTTGGTTTTTTCCCTTTTTTCCCTTTTTTTCATGATCATGAAAAGGTACTTCACATGCACAATCATGCAAATCTAGCCCCTCTTCACGATATTCTTTCATGGTCATTGTTTTCTTTTTGTTAGCAATCGCTTCAAGAATTTCTTTTTTACGCTTGTTGCGATCTTCTTGGCTTAAAGAAGCTAAATTCTTATCCATCGCTTTCTTAAAATCCGCTTTATAATTTTTACGATCTTCTTCTTTCATCACTGCTAATCGCTTATTGATTTCTGCACGAAACTCTGGAACTTCGCTAGGAGCGACTTTCCCTGCTTGCTCCAATAGTTGCTTATCATTCATGCTCTTAAAATCACTCGCATTCAAAAAAAGCCCAAAAAAAGTCCCTGTAAATAATAAAGAAAACGCCAATTTTTTCATCAAATGCTCCCAATTCAAAAATAAAAAATGAATTCTATCATCTGATTGATTAAAGATAACTTATAGTGCTTTAATAGCCAATTGATTTTTAGATTTTATGATCAGTGCTCCATTAAAACAGCTAACCTATATTCCCTATCATTATTTTCAAAAATAATCAATTTATTTTTGATTTTTCAAAGAATTGTTTGTGTGCTGTTGTTGGTAAGTTCAATTGCTTGTAAGGATTGTGCTTTAATTTTTGCCGAGTGGTCGTATTGATTAAACAACGGCTTTGATACAAGAAAGTCATAAAAGACCATAAAGAGCAAAAGCCCTTTTCTATGCCCCCCATAAGATTAACCCTAAAACACCTTAAAAGCTTACAATGTAACGCCAATAAAAGGCATAGGGGCGGTGAAAGGTGAATCTATAAGTAGTCCCTTCAGGCACATTATCCGCACTAGCGGTGTAGTAATTGTTGCGGATGGTTTGGATTTTCAAGCCAATTTCAAAACCTTGGTGTTTCGTGCCTAAACGAATCCCTCCATTCACTAAGACCTGGAAATTTGAAGGGTGGAAACTCCCTCTGTATTCATCAGCCAAGTCCTTGAAATAATAGTTTGTTGGACCCCAAGAGGTGCCACCAATCGCAACGCCCAAGAAAAACCCAAAATGCAAGTTCTCACGATTGAAAATAGCTGGGTTAAACAACACATCTGTGCCAGCCCCATAGCCAAACATGAAACTTTGAGAACCCTTGCGAGCGTCTCTCATGCCATAATCATTATAAGTATAATACTTATAATAAGAGCTTGCAAAATCAAAGAATCCGTAATAACGCATTCCAAATTGTGGGGCTTTCTTAAAAAAATGCTTATACCCCACAACAAACCCAAAACCATTGATAGCGTATTGTTGGTTGCTTAAGCCTTTATACCCACGAGTCCCTAGAGCGCCATGAGTAAGCCCTCCTGTGGGGTTTGACGCTGTAGGCATGTTAGGCGTATTAGAGCCATAAGCCCCACTTTGATTACCATTACAATTCCCATGGGAACAATTTTGAGCGGTAGTGCTAAGCATACCTAACTGGTAATCAATCCCTATAAAAGCAGCATTTCTTTCACCTTTTTTGGTAGGGCTAGTCTTAATAGCTTTTTCTTGCTTAGGGGTCTCTGCTGACAACAAGCTTGTCATTGCTAGAGAGATAGCACCTACTATAACAGATTTCTTCATGTATTCCTTCCTTCTACATTTTCTCTATTTGAGTTCTAAATGCTACATTCTACTATAAAATTGCTTTCTTTTTGATTAAATATAGCGATTGAATGAGAATAAATTGAAACAAAAATCAATTTTAGGAACTTTTTAGTAAAAATTCCTAAATCCTCTCACCTTTTTTAGGCTAAAACTAAAACCTTAACAGCCAATATAAAACCTTAACAGCCAATAGAGGTTAAAGATGCTCTTTCACGCTCTCTAACACGCTCTTAAAGGCTTGCATGTCGTTCATCGCCATGTCTGCTAAAACCTTGCGGTCTAATTCAATGTTAGCCACTTTTAAAGCATGCATGAAGCGCGAATAACTTGTATCGTGCATCCTGCAAGCCGCATTGATCCTTACCACCCACAAACTCCTGAACTCTCTTTTCTTTTGTTTGCGATCCCTAAAGGCGTAATACATGCTCCTTTCAAGCTGTTCTTTAGCCTTTCTAAAATGCTTTCTTCTGCCACTATAAAACCCTCTAGCGAGTTTTAAGACTTTTTTATGGCGTCTTCTGCGCACAACGCCTGTTTTAACTCTCATTTCTTTACCTTTCTTTTTAAAATATTTTTAGGTGCGTTTTTCAAACGACTTTCCCTTAAATAAGGGGATTAACTCCACTTTCTAATGAGCATTCCTAAGCCCTGCAAAGCAACGACATGACAGAATGCGCGTTAGTGTGATGCACATGTTTTGGCGCGTTCAAATTAGCTTTACGCTTAGGGCTTTTTTTAGTCAAAATATGGCTCTTAAAAGCGCTGCCACGCTTAATCAAGTTTTTTTTGACTTTGAAACGCTTGGACGCGCCGCGATTAGTCTTCATTTTTGGCATGATTTTCTCCTTTCATAAGGTTAATACGATTAAAAGGCGGGTTATTTTCTTTGGTTTTCTTTTCATTTTTGGGGGTTTCTTTAGCCTTAGGCACAAACATCCATGAAACAAAACGCCCCTCGGTTTTTGGCTCTTTTTCAGGATTGGCTAAATCCTCCATCATTGTTTGGACTCTCAAAAGCACATCAAGCCCGGCTTTTGAGTTTTGGCTCTCCCTACCCTTTAAAACCACTTTGAATTTAACATGCTTGTTGGATTCAATAAATTCTCTCGCATGCTTGACTTTGTAGTTAATATCGTTTTGCGCGATTTGAGTGGAAAGCTTGATCTCTTTGATTTCAATTTGCTTTTGCTTTTTCTTGGCTTCCTTGATTTTCTTTTCATTTTGGTAGCGGAATTTATTATAATCCATCACCTTACACACAGGGGGCTTCGCGCTCGCTGAAATCAAAACCAAATCCAAGCCTAAATTTTGAGCGATTTTTAGCGCTTCTTTGGAAGAAATAATCCCATACACTTCGCCATTATCACCCACGCAACGCACTTCTTTAAAATTAATGTCTCCGTTTAACAACACTTCGTTTCTACTCAAAAACTAACCTCTTGCATCTTGGATTCAACCATGTTTAAAAACTCCTTTAAGGGCATTTTATATTGAGCTTGTTTTTCTCTGTCTCTAATGGATAAAATTTCTGTCTCCATCTCTTCATTCCCTAACACTAAAATCATAGGGATTTTTTGCTTTTCGGCTAAGCGCACCTTTTTATTCAAGCTGTCGTTTTTATCCAAAACTTCTACAAAAATATCGCGCTTTTTTAATTCCTCTTTTAATTTCAAAGCAAAAACATGATGCTCTTCATTAATAGGAATGAGAGCGATTTGAGTGGGTGCGACAAAGAAAGGGAAATTCCCCCCAAAATGTTCGCTCAAAATCGCAATAAACCTTTCAAACGAGCCTAAAATCGCTCTGTGGATCATCACCGGCTGTTCAGCGTGATTGCGTTCATTGGTGAAAGCGAGCTTGAAGCGTTCAGGCAAATTCATATCCACTTGGATCGTGCCGCACTGCCATTTACGCTTCAAAGCGTCGGTGATTTTAATGTCAATCTTAGGTCCATAGAAAGCCCCTCCCCCCTCATCAATTTTATAATTAATGTGGTGTTCTTTTAGGGCTTCTTTTAAAGCGTTAGTGGTCTTTTCCCAAACTTCATCATCGCCTATGGATTTAGTTGGTCTAGTGGATAATTCCATTTCATAGCTAAAATCAAACGCTTTCATGATTTTATGCGTGAAATCTAAAATCGCGCTCACTTCACTTTGGATCTGTTCAAAAGAGCAAAAAATATGTGCATCGTCTTGGGTAAATTCCCTAACCCTTAAAAGCCCATGCAACACGCCGCTTTTTTCATGCCGATGCACCACGCCGTATTCATAAAACCTTAAGGGCAAATCCCTGTAGCTGTGTAAAGCGCTTTGATAGACTTTAATATGCCCCACGCAATTCATGGGCTTTATGCCGTATTCTTGCTCATCAATCGTGGTGAAATACATGTTTTCTTTATAGTTGTCATAATGCCCGCTGATTTTCCACACATCGCTCTTTAAAATCTCAGAGTCTTTAACCGGCTCATAGCCTCTTAAAAGTAACGCCTTGCTCAATAAATCTTCAATGCGTTTCCTAAGCCTTGCCCCTTTAGGCAGCCATAAAGGCAAACCCGCCCCTATCTCATCATCAAAGCTAAAAAGCCCTAGCTCCACGCCTAGCTTTCTGTGATCCCGTTTTTTCGCTTCTTCTATTTGGAAAAGATAGTCTTTTAAGCCCTCTTTGGTGGCAAAAGCGATGCCATAGATTCTAATGAGCATTTCATTGTTTTCATCGCCACCCAAATAAGCCCCAGCCAATTTAGTGAGCTTGAAATGGTTTAAAAAACGAGTGTTTGGGAGGTGTGGTCCCTTACACAAATCTTCAAACTCGCCTTGTTGGTATACGCCAAATGCATCGCCACTGATTTTACTCATGACCGCATGCTTTAATTCATCGCCCTTAAAACGCTCCAAGGCTTGCTCTCTGGTTAAAACCTCTTTAGTGATAGCGAGCTTTAATTTCGCAAATTCTTTCATTTTCGCTTCAATTTTAGGCAAATCCTCTTCGCTGATTTTTGAAGCGGTTTTAAAATCGTAATAAAACCCCTCTTCTACCACAGGTCCTACAAAAAATTTCGCGTCCGGATAAAGGGCTTTCAAGCTTTGCGCGAGCAAATGCGCGCATGAATGCCTGATCACTTCTAAAGCCAAAGGCGAATCATCAAAATATATCGGCTCTGTCCCGTTTAACGCTTTAATCCCATCGCTCAGCCCTAAGACTTTCGCGCTCTCTAAATCTATTATTTGCTCGTCTTTATAAACAGCAATCAGTTCCGCACTCATTCTTTAAAACTTATGTTTCCTTTCTTAAAACCTTAAAATTTAGCAATCTTTTGAGCCAAACCCGCATTGCACTTGCGAATCCACTTTCTCAGCTTTAGGGTCGCTCATAGGCTTCAAACACGCTTGTAAAAATACCATACAAAACAAATTCAACAATAACCGCCTATACAAAACCACCCTTTCTATTCAAAAATACCTAACTAACCGCTCATTATACAATAAAATCATAAACCAAAAAGAATACACCCTTATTAAAAAGCTTAGAATACAAACTGGCTAAAACTAAAGCTCTATCATGCTATCATTAATATATTTTTGTTTTAAGAGACTTAATGATAATTTTAAGGGAGTTTTGTGCGATATATCAAGTTTTTCAAAGAGTTGAACAATAAGAATGTGAATCTGGTTGGGGGCAAGAACGCTAGCATTGGTGAAATGTTTCAAGAATTAGTGCCTATTGGCATTAAAGTGCCTGATGGCTTTGCGATCACAAGCGAAGCGTATTGGTATCTTTTAGAGCAAGGGGGGGCTAAACAAAAAATCATAGAGCTTTTAGAAAATGTTGATGCCACGGAAATTGATGTGTTAAAAATCCGCTCCAAACAAATCAGAGAGCTTATTTTTGGCACGCCTTTTCCTAGCGATTTGAGAGATGAGATTTTTCAAGCTTATGAAATTTTAAGCCGACAATACGACATGAAAGAAGCCGATGTGGCGGTAAGGAGTTCCGCTACTGCAGAAGATTTGCCGGACGCTTCTTTTGCCGGGCAACAAGACACTTACTTAAACATTAAAGGTAAAACCGAATTGATCCACTATATCAAATCCTGTTTAGCGTCGCTTTTTACCGATAGAGCGATTAGCTATAGAGCGAGTCGTGGGTTTGATCATTTAAAAGTCGCCTTGAGTGTGGGGGTGCAAAAAATGGTGCGAGCGGATAAAGGCAGCGCGGGCGTGATGTTTTCTATTGACACCGAAACCGGTTTTAAAGACGCAGTGTTTATCACTTCAGCGTGGGGGTTAGGCGAAAATGTGGTGGGAGGCACGATAAACCCTGATGAATTTTATGTGTTTAAGCCCACTTTAGAGCAAAACAAACGCCCCATTATCAAACGCCAACTCGGCAATAAAACGCAAAAAATGGTCTATGCCCCAAGGGGTAGCGAACACCCTACCAGAAACATTAAAACCACCAAAAAAGAATGGCAGTCCTTTTCATTGAGCGATGAAGACGTGCTGATTTTAGCCAAATACGCCATTGAAATTGAAAAACATTACTCTAAAGAAGCCAAACAATACCGCCCTATGGATATAGAATGGGCTAAAGATGGCGAGAGCGGGGAAATCTTTATCGTTCAAGCGCTCCCAGAAACCGTTCAAAGCCAAAAAAGTAAAGAAGAAAGTCAAGTCTTTGAAAAATTCAAATTCAAAAACCCTAACGAAAAAAAAGAAATTATCTTACAAGGCAGAGCGATTGGGAGTAAAATTGGCTCAGGGAAAGTGCGCATCATCAATGATCTGGAACACATGAATTCTTTTAAAGAGGGCGAAATTTTAGTTACGGATAACACCGACCCAGATTGGGAGCCTTGCATGAAAAAAGCGAGTGCGGTTATCACTAATCGTGGAGGGCGCACTTGCCATGCAGCTATTGTGGCTAGAGAAATTGGCGTGCCTACCATTGTTGGGGTGAGTGGGGCGACTGATAGCCTTTATACCGGCATGGAAATCACGGTTTCTTGCGCTGAGGGCGAAGAGGGCTATGTGTATGCAGGCATTTATGAGCATGAAATTGAAAGGGTGGAGCTTTCTAACATGCAAGAAACTCAAACAAAAATTTACATTAACATTGGAAACCCTGAAAAAGCTTTCAGCTTTTCTCAGCTCCCTAATCATGGCGTAGGGCTGGCCAGAATGGAAATGATTATTTTAAATCAAATCAAAGCCCACCCCTTAGCTTTAGTGGATTTGCACCACAAAAAAAGCGTGAAAGAAAAAAATGAAATTGAAAACCTTATGGCAGGCTATGCTAACCCTAAGGATTTTTTTGTGAAAAAAATCGCTGAAGGCATTGGCATGATCAGCGCGGCGTTTTACCCTAAACCTGTCATTGTAAGGACTAGCGATTTCAAATCCAACGAATACATGCATATGCTTGGCGGCTCTAGCTATGAGCCTAATGAAGAAAACCCCATGCTTGGTTATAGGGGGGCTAGTCGGTATTATTCAGAAAGTTATAATGAAGCGTTTTCATGGGAATGTGAAGCCTTAGCGCTAGTAAGGGAAGAAATGGGCTTAACGAACATGAAAGTGATGATCCCCTTTTTGCGAACCATTGAAGAGGGTAAAAAAGTCCTAGAAATCTTAAGAAAAAACAATTTAGAATCCGGTAAAAACGGGCTTGAAATTTATATCATGTGTGAATTGCCGGTGAATGTCATTTTGGCTGATGATTTCTTGAGCTTGTTTGATGGCTTTTCTATTGGATCAAACGATTTAACCCAGCTCACTTTAGGCGTGGATAGAGACAGCGAGTTAGTCAGCCATGTCTTTGATGAAAGGAATGAAGCGATGCTAAAAATGTTTAAAAAAGCGATTGAAGCTTGTAAAAGGCACAACAAATATTGCGGGATTTGCGGGCAAGCCCCAAGCGATTACCCTGAAGTGACAGAGTTTTTAGTCAAAGAAGGCATCACTTCCATTTCTTTAAACCCTGATAGCGTGATCCCCACTTGGAACGCCGTAGCCAAGTTAGAAAAAGAGTTGAAAGACCATGGCTTAACTTGATAATAAATGGGTTGATCTAACTTGAGTGGGTTTTTCGTATTAGTTTCCATGATATAATTTAGAAAAGTGGGATTGTTTTTTGAAAAAAGGTTGGTAATGGAATCAGTAAAAACAGGAAAAACAAATAAAGTTGGCAAAAACACAGAGACAGCTGACACAAAGGCAAATAAAGAGACTCATTTTAAACAAGCGAACGCCATTACAAATATGATCAGATCAATTGGTAGTTTTTTTACAAAGATCGCAAAGAGAGTTAGAGAACTTGTAAAAAAACACCCCAAGAAAAGCAGGGCGGCATTAGTAGTATTGACCCATGTTGCGTGTAGGAAAGCGAAAGAATTAGACGATAAAGTCCAAGATAAATCCAAACAAGCTGAAAAAGAAAATCAAATCAATTGGTGGAAATATTCAGGATTAACAATAGCGGCAAGTTTATTATTAGCCGCTTGTAGCGTTGGTGATACTGATAAACAGATAGAGTTAGAACAAGAAAAACAGGAGGCAAATAAGAGTGGGATAGAGTTAGAACAAGAAAGACAGAAAACAGAACAAGAAAGACAGAAAACAAATAAGAGTGAGATAGAGTTAGAACAAGAAAGACAGAAAACAAATAAGAGTGGGATAGAACTCGCTAATAGTCAAATAAAAGCAGAACAAGAAAGACAAAAGACAGAACAAGAAAAACAAAAAGCAAATAAGAGTGCGATAGAGTTAGAACAGCAAAAACAAAAGACAATTAATACACAAAGAGATTTGATTAAAGAACAGAAAGATTTCATTAAAGAAACAGAACAAAATTGCCAAGAAAAACATACTCAATTGTTTATTAAAAAAGCAAGAATTAAGACCGGTATTACTACTGGTATTGCTATAGAAGTAGAAGCTGAATGCAAAACCCCTAAACCCACAAAAACCAATCAAACCCCTATCCAACCAAAACACCTCCCAAACTCTAAACAACCCCGCTCTCAAAGAGGATCAAAAGCGCAAGAGCTTATAGCTTATTTGCAAAAAGAGCTAGAATCTCTGCCCTATTCACAAAAAGCTATCGCTAAACAAGTGGATTTTTATAAACCAAGTTCTATCGCTTATTTAGAACTAGACCCTAGAGATTTTAACGCTACAGAAGAATGGCAAAAAGAAAATCTAAAAATACGCTCTAAAGCTCAAGCTAAAATGCTTGAAATGAGAAACCCACAAGCCCACTTTCCAACCTCTCAAAGCCTTTTGTTCGTTCAAAAAATATTTGCTGATATTAATAAAGAAATAAAAGCAACTGCTAATACCGAGAAAAAAGTAGAAAAAGCGGGTTATGGTTATAGTAAAAGGATGTAGGGATTAAAAACATTACCAAGTTTTTAATTATCTGTCGGCTTTTGAAAACATTTTTTATGGTAGCGTTATTTGACAATAAAAGAGATCCTTATTTAAAAGCTTAAGCTCACTAAAGTAAGGTAAAACTACAGGTTACCAATGGAGATTAAAACGCGCAATAAAACTCCAAAGAGCCGACTTTTTTAATCGTAATTTGCTTATGGTTTAACAAAGTTTCTAAATGCTTAAAGGCGTTAGGATCTAGTATTAAGGGGGCTTCTTCTGCGCTTAAAGGGCGCCTGGAAATCAAAGCGAGCAATTCGTCTATACCGCAAGAAATCAATTTTTTGGCTTGAGCAGTGGATCGTTTAGGCAAACTCACGCAAAGCCCTTCAAAAAATAAAGAGCATTTTAATAATTCATCTTCGCTCAATTTAGGGGCTTTAAAGCTTGAGGCTCTGTCTATGGTGCTTAAATCCACTCTGGCTATATTGATTTTTTTTAAAAATGCAGCGATGAGTTTTAAGTTGTTCGTGCTATCATTCACGCCCTTAATTAACAGCACTTCAGCCACCAGTTGCCCTTGATAGATTTGAGAAAAGCGCAAAATCCCCTCTAAAATCTTGTTAATGTCTTTAGAATAGGGTTTATCCACTCTTTCAAAGGCTTTCAAATCAATAGCGTCTAAAGAAAATTTAACGATGTCAAATTCCTTTAAGGCTTGCTGGACTTTTGGCTCATAAAAGAGCGAGCCGTTGCTTAAAATCAAAGTTTTAACGCCCTTTAAAAAAGGCTTGATGCTTTGGATAAGCTCTAATAAATGAGGGTATAGCGTGGGTTCGCCATTAGCGGTAATGGTTAAAACATCAATGGGGGTGGTGAGGTTGTTTAAGGCGTTTTGAATGGCGTTAATCAAGGTTTCCACTTTGATCACTTCTTCCATGCGTTCAATGGGCTTGGCTTTACCCAACTCGCAATAAATGCAATTGTAATTGCATTGTTTTTTAGAGGGCGATAAATCCACGCCCAAAGACTTCCCAAAACGCCTGGATAAAACAGGTCCAAAAACGACAGGCGGATTTTCTTTAGCCATTATTTTCCTCTAAAAACACGCGCTCTTTGCATTGGATGCATTCATGCGCCTTTTTTTTGCGATAGATTCTTTCACTCATCAAATAATGGCATTTCTCGCAACGCTTGTTAATGGGCTTATGGTTGGATAAAAAATTGCATTTAGGGTAATTGTTGCAGCCATAAAACGAGCCTTTCTTACTCCTTTTTAAGGCAATATCCCCCCCGCATTCTGGGCATTTCACGCCTTCTATTGTTTCTTTGGCATTAGGGGTGTTTTTTAACGATTTGGTGTTTTTGCATTCAGGGTAGTTGTTGCAAGCCAAAAACGCCCCGTTTCTGCTGAATTTTTGCACCATTTCCCCTCCGCATTTTTCGCACAATTCTTGCTCAACTTCATCATTAGCGTTTTCAGTTTGTTTGATATATTTGCATTTAGGGTAATTGTTGCATGCGATAAACTCCCCATAACGGCTATTCTTTTTGACTAATTCCCCCCCGCATTTAGGGCATGATTGGCCGGTTTTTTCATGCACTTTTTGAGAGATGATATTTTTTTTCCCGGCTTCAATTTTATCCATAAAGGGGTAGTAAAAGTCCTTTAAGACTTGCTGGTAGTCGGCTTTATTTTGAGCGATATTGTCTAGTTCCTCTTCTAAAGAAGCGCTGAATTTGGAATCCACGATTTCTTCAAAATGCTTTTCTAAAATTTCTATCACCTTAAACGCGCTCTCTAAAGCACTGATTTGCTTTTTTTCTACCTTGATGTAGTCTCTATTTTGCAAAAGCGCAATCGTTGGGGCGTAGGTGCTGGGTCTGCCTATGCCTAAACTTTCTAAAACTTTAATCAAGCTCGCTTCTGAATAGCGCACTGGAGGTTCTGTAACATGGGCGTTGCTCTCTAATTTTTCTAATTTAATGGGGTCGTTTTCTTTCAAATTGGGGAGCAATTTGTCCTTATCGTCATTGCCTAAAATTTTATAATAGCCATCAAAAAGGAGTTTTCTGCCACTGGCTTTAAACTCGCCTTTTTCGCAAGCCACAACCACGCTTTGGCTTTCAAAAAGAGCGTCTTGCATTTGAGAAGCTAAGAAGCGTTTGTAAATTAAGGTATAGAGCTTTAATTCTTCAGGCTTAAGGTAGTCTTTTAAAGCGTTTGGCTCCAAAATAATAGAAGTGGTACTGATCGCTTCATGGGCTTCTTGGGCGTTTTTATTCTTGCTGGAATAGACTTTGGCTTTAGGGGGTAAGTAGTCCTTGCCATAGTCTTTTAAAATCTTATTCCTCGCTTCTTCTAAAGCTTCTTTAGCGATGTTCAAGCTATCGGTCCTCATGTAAGTGATCACCCCCATAACCCCTTGCGGGGTGGATACGCCTTCATATAATTTTTGAGCGATACTCATGGTTTTTGTGGGCGAAAAGCCTAAAAGACTGGAAGCGCTTTGCTGTAAAGTAGAAGTCATGAAAGGGGGCGGTGTGGGGGATTTTTTAGATTTTTTAATAATACTAGAAATAGTGTAGCTCTCTTTTTCTAATTCGTTTTTAATCTCTTGAGCTTCTTTTTTATCAATAAGCTCTTGGGCTTTGAGTTTGTTACCTTTATAGCTAATGAGTTGTGCTTCTAAATGCGGCTCAAAATAAGCGTCTAGCGTGAAGTAGGTTAAAGGCTTAAAGGCTTTAATCTCCCTCTCTTTATCAATCACAAGCTTTAAAGCCGCGCTTTGCACCCGCCCAGCGCTCAAACCTTTAGTGATTTTTGATGAAATCAACGAGCTGAGCTTAAAACCCACGATCCGATCCAAAAAGCGCCTGGCTTGTTGGGCATTGACTTTTGACATGTCAATTTTTCGTGGGGTTTTTAGAGCGTTTAAAATCGCATTTTGCGTGATCTCATGAAAAACAATCCTAGGATAGCTCTCTAATTTCCCCCCAATCAAACATGCCACATGATAGCCTATCGCTTCCCCTTCTCTGTCTTCATCGGTAGCGATGTAGGTGGTAGATGCCTTTTTAGAAAGATCTATGATCTGTTTGACAAGCTCTTTATGGTCTTTATCCACGATATAATTAGGGGTAAAGCCTGTTTCATCAATCTTAATGCCTAAAGCGAATTTAGACAAATCCCTAACATGCCCTTTAGAGGCGATGACTTCGTAATTTTTATCCAAAAAATTTTTAATGGTTTTGGCTTTTGCGGGGGATTCTACAATAATAAGGTGCTTCATGGAACGCCTTTAATGAAATGTTTATACCTATTAATGAATGATTGTAGCATAGAATTTTGACTAAACGCCCTATTAAACCACAAAAACCATAACGGCGCTAAAAATCAAAGAGTTGGAACACCCTTTGCTTGACTAACAGCAAATATCTATGCAAAGGATGCAAACATGAGTTTTAGGATAAATACCAATATCGCCGCTTTAACTTCTCATGCGGTAGGGGTTCAAAACAACAGAGACCTTTCAAGCTCGCTTGAAAAGTTAAGCTCAGGGCTTAGGATCAATAAAGCCGCTGACGATTCTAGTGGGATGGCGATCGCTGATAGCTTAAGGAGTCAAAGCGCGAATTTAGGACAGGCGATTCGCAACGCTAATGACGCTATTGGTATGGTTCAAACCGCAGATAAAGCGATGGATGAGCAAATCAAAATCTTAGACACCATTAAAACCAAAGCCGTTCAAGCCGCTCAAGATGGGCAAACTTTAGAAAGCCGAAAAGCGCTCCAGAGCGATATTCAAAGGTTGCTAGAAGAACTAGACAATATCGCTAACACCACAAGCTTTAACGACCAACAAATGCTTTCAGGAAGTTTTTCTAACAAAGAATTTCAAATTGGCGCGTATTCTAACACCACGGTTAAGGCGTCTATTGGCTCAACGAGTTCAGATAAGATTGGGCATATAAGCATGGAAACCTCTTCTTTTAGCGGTGCAGGCATGCTCGCTAGCGCGGCGGCGCAAAACTTGACTGAAGTGGGTTTGAATTTCAAACAAGTCAATGGCGTGAATGATTATAAGATTGAAACCGTGCGCATTTCTACAAGTGCTGGCACAGGGATTGGGGCGTTAAGCGAAATCATCAACCGCTTTTCTAACACTTTAGGCGTTAGGGCGTCTTATAATGTCATGGCTACCGGCGGCACTCCCGTGCAATCAGGAACCGTTAGGGAGCTCACCATTAATGGCGTAGAAATTGGAACCGTGAATGATGTGCATAAAAATGACGCTGATGGGAGATTGACTAATGCGATCAACTCCGTCAAAGACAGGACCGGTGTGGAAGCGAGCCTGGATATTCAAGGGCGCATTAATTTGCACTCCATTGATGGGCGCGCGATTTCAGTGCATGCAGCAAGTGCGAGCGGTCAGGTTTTTGGGGGAGGGAATTTTGCAGGGATTTCTGGGACACAACATGCGGTTATTGGGCGCTTAACCTTGACCAGAACCGACGCTAGAGACATCATTGTGAGCGGTGTGAATTTTAGCCATGTGGGCTTTCATTCCGCTCAAGGGGTGGCAGAATACACCGTGAATTTGAGAGCGGTTAGGGGCATTTTTGATGCGAATGTGGCTTCCGCAGCCGGAGCGAACGCTAATGGCGCGCAAGCGGAAACCAATTCTCAAGGTATAGGGGCTGGGGTAACAAGCCTTAAAGGGGCGATGATTGTGATGGATATGGCAGATTCTGCGCGCACGCAATTAGACAAGATCCGATCGGATATGGGTTCGGTGCAAATGGAATTGGTTACCACCATTAATAATATTTCTGTAACCCAAGTGAATGTCAAAGCGGCTGAGTCTCAAATCAGAGATGTGGATTTTGCTGAAGAGAGTGCGAACTTTTCTAAATACAATATTTTGGCGCAAAGCGGGAGTTTTGCTATGGCGCAAGCGAATGCAGTGCAACAAAATGTCTTAAGGCTTTTACAATAACAGCCCTTAATTTAAGGGGGCGTTAGCCCTTTTTATAAGTTAAAATGATGGATATTTATCAAAAAAACTTACAAGCTCTTTTCAAAAAAGATCCTCTCTTGTTCGCAAAGCTCAAAGCCATTAAAGAAAACAAAAAATACGAAGTGTTTTTAGGGAATGATAGCGCGAATTTCAACCTCTTAGATAAAGAAACAAACACGCCCTTATTTGAAAAAAGCCCGCTAGATTCAAGCTTAGAGCTATATAAAAATAGCGAAATTTACATGCTTTATCCTTATTTGTATTATTTTGGCTTGGGTAATGGGGTGTTTTATCGCTTGCTTTTAGGCAATGGCAATTTAAAACGCTTGGTGGTCATTGAGCCTGAAATAGAAATTATTTTCATTGTGCTGAATCTTTTGGATTTTTCCACTGAGATTTTAGAAAACCGCTTGATTTTATTGCATGCAAGTTTTTGCAATTACAACATGATCGCTTCATTGTTTGATATGGATAAAAAGTCTCGTTTATACGCAAGAATGTATGATTTAAAACTTTTTAACGCTTATTATGAACGATACTCCCATCAAATGATAGGAATCAACCAGCATTTCACGCGCGCTTTAGAACATGGCGCTATTAGCGTAGGCAATGACGCTAAAGACGCGCTCATAGGCATCAAACAGCATGCCGCTAATTTGCCTGAAGTCATCAAAAGCCCTAGTTTAGTGGATTTTGTGAACGCTTTAAAAAACAGAGACACCGCTATTATCGTTTCAACCGGTACTAGTTTAAATAAGCAACTCCCCCTTTTAAAAGAAATCGCTCCTTACGCAACGCTTTTTTGCATAGACGCTTCTTTCCCTATTCTAGCCAGAGCCGGTATCAAGCCTGATATTGTGCTGTCTTTAGAAAGGGTGGATTTAACGGCGAAATTCTATGAAGAAACCCCCTTAGATTTTCAAGAAGGCGTTATTTTTGCTTTGACTTCCATTGTGCATAAACGATTGATTCAAGCGATTAAAAAGGGGGTTAAGCAATTCAGTTTCCGCCCCTTTGGCTATACCAACCTTTTTGATTTGCACCAGTATGGTTATGTGGGCATAGGCATGAGCGCAGCGAACATGGCGTATGAATTAGTGGTGCATTCTCGTTTCAAAAGGTGCGTGTTTATCGGGCAAGATTTGAGCTTTTCGCAAAGCGGTAACAGCCATGCCAGTGGGGCGATTTATGGCGATAGGGAGATTAAGCCTAAAAAGGATAAAGACAAGATTTTTATAGAAAAATACGGAGGTAATGGGGAAGTAGAGACCACTTTAGTGTGGAAACTTTTCTTAGAATTTTTTGAAAAAGATATTTTTAACACGCCCTATAAATTAGAAGTCATTAACGCTACTGAAGGGGGGGCTAGGATTAAAGGGACTAAAGAAATGCCCTTTAAAGAAGTGTGCGAAAACATAGACAAATCCAAGCCAAAGCCTCCTATCAATCTTATTTATCCCACCCAATCAGAGCAGGCTAAAAATTTAAAGATCGCCAAGCAAAAATGCGAAGAAATCATCAAATACGCCAATGAGAAAAAAACGCAAGTTGAAGAAGCGTTTCTAAAGGTGGCAGAATTTTTAGAAGAAGTGGAAAAGCTTCATGAAGAAAACAAATTAGAAGAGTTGGATTTTAAAGAATTAGAGCATTTGAGCGCTGAAATTGACAACATTAAAGAGCTTTTTGATGACAAGCAATTCAATTCGTATTTTATGGATGCGATACAATCTTACATCTTCCACCAGGAATTGCACATCGCTGAAATCGTGTGTAAAAAAACGAATAATGAATACGGATTAAGGGCTAAGCAATTAGAATACATTTACACGCACAAATACTGGCTTTTTAGTTTAGCGGGTGGGATTGACTGCGTGATAGAAGCGATCAAAATGGCTTTGAAAGAGTGGTAAAACCCCTTTTAAGCGTATGTGTCTAGGCTGGAATAAATTTCAGGGATATTTTCGCCATCAACAAGATTTTTCTCAACTTGGGATCTATCTTTAATCTCGCCGTCGTTATTGATAGCGTTTAAAGCTTGTAACCTGTCAAAATCAGGGGCGTTTGGCGCATTATCTTGGCTGAAACCATCTTGAATACTGCTTTGTTGTAAATCCTGCTCTACTTGATTCCTATCCTTTATGGTTGCGTCATTATTGATATTGTTCAAGGTTTGGAGCTGTGTGAAATTAGGGGTGTAATGGGTGTTGATGGTCATGTTTTATCCTTTTTAGCTTTTTACACGCTCAATCGTGGATCATCATTATAGCAATAATCCATTAAATCGCCCAATCGTAAAACCTTGCATGAGTTTTCAATCAAATCAAAAACTTCCATGAGTTTAGGAAGCTCTCTGTGGTAGGCAAAAATCCCACACCCCTTAATGAAAACAAAATATTTTTTGCTCTCTTGCAGTTGGCGTAAAATTTCTGTATCCGCTCTTTCTTGCCAGCTGTCATAGTCTTTGGGGTTAAAAATGGCGATTTCTTCGCCCAAAGAACGATACCCTAAATAATCCCTAGGGAGCAATCGGTTGTGGCGCAAGGAATACGCCAAACTATAAGGAGGGCGCGCGTAAGCGATGAATTTAGCGTCCAAAAACTCCCTATACACGCTCGCATGAATGGGCGAATCCAAGCTCGCTTCTTTCCAGCGGTAATCTATCTTGTCATGCAAAACCAGTAAGGTGTTTTCATTCAATTGATCAAAAACAGCGTTTCTTTTATTGATCACAAATTGGTTAGTGCCAATGCGCGCTGAAATAGAGCCTTGATAAAGCCCAAAAAAACCCTTTCTAAACATGGATAATGAAATGCTTTGGAGCGAATGAATCAGATTGCTGTCAATGCCTCTTGTGTGTGTGTTCATGTTTAGCATGATAACAAGTTTTTTTAATAAAAGATAGATAATAAAATAGTAAAGAGCTTGCGTCAAGCAAGCGATAACTTTACTAAAAAAGCGGTCTTCTTGGGTTAGGGGGATTTTAAGGGGGTTAAGGGGGAGAGTTATTTCAAAATACCCCCTATCCCCTTAAGAGAATGAGTTTCATTATAAAACAAAAAGGATTATCCATATTTAAATGAGATCAGATCTAAATTAAATCAACTCTATAAAAAATCCTAATTTAATGCTAGTAAATAAATTTAGTGATATAGACTAAACTTTAAAGAAAAATCGGGTAATTTTTATCACTTTTTTAAAAAAAGTGATAGATTATTAACTTTTTGCGCTATAATGCGAGAGTTCTTTCATCAAGAATGGTGATTGACGAGATTTTTCAAATAATGATGTTAAGAAGAATTAAAGTAGGTTCTGATTTGAATAAAAAAGAGAGTTTGTTAGATGCGTTTGTTAAAACCTATCTGCAGACTTTAGAACCCATTAGTTCTAAACGCTTAAAAGAGTTGGCGGACTTGAAAATATCTTGCGCGACGATCAGGAATTATTTTCAAATCCTTTCTAAAGAAGGCATGCTCCATCAAGCCCATTCTAGCGGCGCTAGATTGCCCACTTTTAAGGCGTTTGAAAACTATTGGCAAAAGTCGTTGCGCTTTGAAGTTTTAAAGGTGAATGAAAAACGCTTAAAAAACGCGAGTGAAAACTTTGGGCTTTTTACGCTGTTAAAAAAACCCAGCTTGGAGCGTTTAGAAAGAGTCATTGAATGCGAAAAACGCTTTTTGATTTTGGATTTTTTGGCGTTTTCTTGCACGCTGAGTTACAGCGTTAAAATGGAGAAGTTTTTATTAGAGCTTGTGGGCAGAAGCGTTAAAGAAGTGTGCTTAATCGCTGCTTCTGTCAATGCGTTGAGTTTGGCCAGGCAATTAGAGCGTTTGGAGTATTCCAGCGCGCAAATTACGCGCTTTAATCTGATGGGGTTAAAAACGCTTTTAAACAGCCCTTTATTTTTTGACATTTTAGAGGGTAAGGTTTTGGAGCGTTTCAAAAAGGGGTTGCATTTTATAGAGCCTGATTGCATGCTAGTAACACGCCCTATAGAATTTCAAAACGAGCGGATGCAACTGCTTTGCGTGGGGAAATTAGAATGCGATTATGAAGGGTTTTTTCAAACGATTTCTGAGGAGGAATAATGAAAGATGAACACAACCAAGAACACGATTTAAGCCCAAAAGAGCCAGAGTCTTATCAAAAGGCTTGCGCTTGCAAAGAACAACAAGGTGAAGAAAAACAAGAAGCGAGCGAAAAAGAAGGCGAGATCAAGGAAGATTTTGAGCTTAAATACCAAGAAATGCACGAAAAATACTTGAGAGTGCATGCGGATTTTGAAAACGTGAAAAAGCGCTTAGAAAGAGACAAAAGCATGGCGTTAGAGTATGCGTATGAAAAAATCGCATTGGATCTATTGCCGGTGATTGATGCGCTTCTTGGGGCTTACAAGAGCGCTTTAGAAGTGGATAAAGAGAGTGCTTTAACCAAAGGCTTGGAGCTTACGATGGAAAAGTTGCATGAAGTTTTGGCAAGGCATGGCATTGAGGGGATTGAATGCTTGGAAGAATTTGATCCCAACTTCCACAATGCGATCATGCAAGTCAAAAGCGAAGAAAAAGAAAACGGGAAAATCGTGCAGGTTTTGCAACAGGGTTACAAGTATAAGGGTAGGGTTTTGAGTCCGGCAATGGTGAGCATTGCTAAAAACGATTAAAACATTTATTTTAATAAGAAAGGATAACGCATGGGAAAAGTTATTGGAATTGATTTAGGGACAACCAACTCCGCAATGGCGGTTTATGAAGGCAATGAAGCGAAGATTATTGCGAACAAAGAGGGTAAAAACACCACTCCTTCTATTGTGGCTTTTACAGATAAGGGCGAGATTTTAGTGGGCGAGAGCGCCAAAAGACAAGCGGTAACCAACCCAGAAAAGACCATTTATTCTATTAAAAGAATCATGGGTTTGATGTTTAATGAAGATAAGGCTAAAGAAGCCGAAAAACGCTTGCCTTATAAGATTGTGGATAGGAATGGGGCTTGCGCGATTGAGATTTCGGGTAAAGTTTATACCCCTCAAGAGATTTCAGCCAAAATTTTAATGAAGCTCAAAGAAGACGCTGAGAGTTATTTAGGCGAGAGCGTTACAGAAGCGGTGATCACGGTTCCGGCTTATTTTAACGACAGCCAAAGAAAAGCGACTAAAGAAGCCGGCACGATTGCAGGGCTTAATGTTTTAAGGATCATCAATGAGCCTACAAGCGCGGCGTTAGCCTATGGCTTGGATAAAAAAGAAAGCGAAAAAATCATGGTTTATGATTTGGGTGGAGGGACTTTTGATGTTACCGTTTTAGAAACAGGCGATAATGTCGTGGAAGTTTTAGCCACAGGGGGCGATGCGTTTTTGGGGGGCGATGATTTTGACAATCGTGTGATTGATTTCTTAGCGAGTGAGTTTAAAAGCGAAACGGGCATTGAGATTAAAAACGATGTGATGGCGTTGCAACGCTTGAAAGAAGCGGCTGAAAACGCTAAAAAAGAACTGAGCTCTGCGATGGAGACTGAAATCAATTTGCCCTTTATCACAGCGGACGCTACCGGTACTAAACACTTGGTTAAAAAACTCACTAGGGCTAAATTTGAAAGCTTGACAGAAGATCTCATGGAAGAAACGATTTCTAAAATTGAAAGCGTGATCAAAGACGCGGGGCTAACCAAAAACGAGATTTCAGAAGTGGTGATGGTGGGAGGCTCCACTCGTATCCCTAAAGTCCAAGAAAGGGTGAAAGCGTTTATTAATAAAGATTTGAATAAAAGCGTCAATCCTGATGAGGTCGTAGCGGTGGGAGCGAGCATTCAAGGGGGCGTGTTAAAAGGCGATGTGAAAGATGTGCTTTTATTAGACGTTACGCCTTTAAGCCTTGGGATTGAAACTTTAGGGGGCGTGATGACTAAAGTGATTGATAGAGGCACGACCATTCCTGCGAAAAAATCTCAAGTGTTCTCAACCGCTGAAGACAACCAGCCCGCTGTGTCCATTATGGTTTTACAAGGCGAAAGGGAATTGGCAAGGGATAATAAATCGTTGGGTAAATTTGATTTGCAAGGCATCGCTCCCGCTCCAAGAGGCGTGCCGCAAATTGAAGTAACCTTTGATATTGACGCTAACGGGATTTTAACCGTTTCAGCGCAAGATAAAAATACCGGCAAAAGCCAAGAGATTAAAATTTCTGGATCTAGTGGGTTGTCTGATAGCGAGATTGAAAAAATGGTGAAAGACGCTGAATTGCACAAAGAAGAAGATGCTAGGAAAAAAGAAGTGATTGAAGCGAGAAACCATGCCGATAGTTTGGCGCACCAAACCCAAAAGAGCCTTGATGAGCATAAAACGAATTTGAACGAAAACGATGCTAATGAGATCCAAAACGCCATTAACGCCCTTAAAGATTGCATCAAAAACGATAACGCTACTAAAACGGAGCTTGAAGACAAAACCAAATCATTAGTGCAAGCGGCTCAAAAATTAAGCGAAGCCATGGCGAATAAAAACAACGCCGAGCAGCCCAAGAAAAAAGACGATGATGTGATTGATGCGGAAGTGGAGTAAAAACGCTTTTAAAACTTCTTTCAAGCGGGCGGTTTTAATCAAAACCCGCTTGCTTTCCTCATTTTTATCAATGGGATACCGATTGCAAAATCTAAAAAATAGCGTTTTTAATCCAAATATTAAAGCTTGGTTTTAATCAAGCGATAGCTTTTCAAGGTTTAGCTTAAAAAATATTGGTGGGATTTTAGGAAAATCCCTTATGAGAGAGTTCTTTTTGGTATGAGGGTTGTTTCAATGGCTCGCGCTAGATGGCTCTAATTCAAAATACGCAGTGGGGATTTGATTAAATTCATTAACAAGGTGTAAAAAATAGTCGGTAATGTTTTCAAGATCGGCTTCTAAATCGTCATAACTCTCTTGATAATAAGCGTCTCCATCAGGATCAATGATTTTGTCATACGCCAGGCATTTTTGACACTCTTTTTCCCCATTCTCCTCTATGGATCGACCTATACAGAGACAAAACTTTTCTGCATCGTTCTTCCAATAGTAAGCAAACCAGAGGTAAAAACCTTTTTTTGGGGTTGGTATTTCACCATTGACAAACTCTTCCCCTAAAATATCCTGACGGCAAAAGGCGATGGATGGCTCATTAGATAAATTCCCAGAGCCAAGACTGATTTTACACGCATAACCCCATGGCGCTAAAAACTTGTTCAGCCCGTTTTGGCATGAAGCCCACTTTGGTATTTTTGGAGTTCTGCCTGTTTGCTTTTCCTCTTGCATTTTAGCGTCAATTGACGCTACAAACTCTCTTAACAAGTCTTGAAACGCTTTTCTTTGCTCTTCATTCCATTCTATCGTTTTCATGAAAGCTCCTTGATCGATCTTAATAAGCTCAAATTTTATCCTTAATCCTACTCCATTTAATGAGTTTAGGCATAATCGCTAAAATTGAGTTATCGTTATCTTTATTATAGGAGAAATAATGATCCTTACCACAATGCAAGACGCCATAGACCGCACCCCCGTTTTTAAATTCACTAACAAGGATTACCCCATTCCGTTAAATTCCGCCATTTACGCCAAACTGGAGCATTTAAACCCGGGAGGGAGCGTTAAAGACCGCTTAGTCCAATATCTCATAAAGGAAGCGTTTAGAACGCACAAAATCACTTCCACAACGACCATCATTGAGCCTACCGCAGGCAATACCGGCATCGCTCTAGCCTTAGTGGCAATCAAGCACCATCTCAAAACCATCTTTGTTGTCCCGGAAAAATTCAGCACAGAAAAACAACAAATCATGAGAGCTTTGGGGGCTTTAGTAATCAACACGCCTACTAGCGAGGGGATTTCTGGCGCCATTAAAAAAAGCAAAGAGTTAGCCGAAAGTATCCCTGATAGCTATTTGCCCTTGCAATTTGAAAACCCTGATAATCCTAACGCTTACTACCACACCCTAGCCCCTGAGATTGTCCAAGAATTAGGCACAAATTTTACGAGCTTTGTAGCCGGGATAGGGAGCGGCGGCACTTTTGCAGGCACGGCTAGGTATTTAAAAGAACGCATCCCTAATATCCGCTTGATTGGGGTGGAGCCGGAGGGTTCTATTTTGAATGGGGGCGAGCCTGAGTCTCATGAGATTGAGGGCATTGGCGTGGAATTCATCCCTCCTTTTTTCGCAAACTTGGATATTGATGGCTTTGAAACGATTTCAGATGAAGAGGGTTTTAGCTACACTAGGAAGTTAGCCAAGAAAAACGGCTTATTAGTGGGGAGCTCTAGCGGGGCAGCTTTTGCGGCAGCCTTGAAAGAAGTGCAACGCCTCCCCGAAGGCAGCCAGGTTTTAACCATTTTCCCGGATGTTGCCGATCGTTATCTTTCTAAAGGTATTTATTCATAAATTCAATAAAAAGGAAAAACCATACGTATGCAAACCAAATTAATCCATGGGGGCATTAGCGAGGACGCAGTAACAGGGGCGGTGAGCGTGCCTATTTATCAAACTTCCACCTACCGCCAAGACGCCATAGACCGCCACAAGGGCTATGAATACTCTCGCTCAGGCAACCCCACGCGCTTTGCTTTAGAAGAACTCATCGCCGATTTAGAAGCGGGGGTTAAGGGGTTTGCTTTTGCCTCTGACCTAGCCGGGATCCACGCCGTTTTTTCCCTCTTGCAATCAGGCGATCATGTGTTATTGGGCGATGATGTTTATGGGGGGACTTTCCGCTTGTTTAATAAAGTGCTTGTCAAAAACGGGCTTTCTTGCACCATTATAGACACTAGCGATATATCCCAAATCAAAAAGGCTATCAAGCAAAACACCAAAGCCCTTTATTTAGAAACCCCTAGTAACCCCTTGCTTAAAATCACGGATTTAGTGCAATGCGCTAGTGTCGCTAAGGATCATGGTTTGCTCACTATCGTGGATAACACCTTTGCCACCCCCTATTGCCAAAACCCGCTTCTTTTGGGAGCGGATATTGTGGTGCATAGCGGCACAAAATACTTAGGCGGGCATAGCGATGTGGTCGCTGGGCTTGTAACCACCAATAATGAAGCGCTAGCCCAAGAGATCGCCTTTTTCCAAAACGCTATCGGTGGGGTTTTAGGCCCTCAAGACAGCTGGCTGTTGCAAAGAGGGATTAAAACGCTAGGATTACGCATGCAAGCCCATCAAAAAAACGCTCTTTGCGTGGCTGAGTTTTTGGAAAAACACCCTAAAGTGGAAAGGGTTTATTACCCAGTCCTACCCACCCACCCTAATTACGAGCTAGCCAAAGCCCAAATGCGTGGCTTTAGCGGGATGCTCTCTTTCACCCTCAAAAATGACAGCGAGGCGGCTCTTTTTGTAGAAAGCCTTAAATTATTCATTTTAGGCGAGAGTTTGGGCGGAGTGGAAAGCTTGGTAGGGATTCCAGCGCTAATGACCCATGCGTGTATCCCTAAAGCGCAACGAGAAGCTGCAGGGATCAGAGATGGTTTGGTGCGCTTGTCTGTGGGGATTGAGCATGAACAGGATTTGTTAGAAGATTTAGAGCAAGCGTTCGCTAAAATAAGCTAAAGTTTCATTACAATTTATGAATAAAGGAGTTAAAAACATGAAAATGAATGTAGAGAGTTTCAATTTGGATCACACCAAAGTCAAAGCCCCTTATGTGCGTATCGCTGATCGCAAAAAGGGCGCTAATGGGGATGTGATTGTCAAATACGATGTGCGCTTCAAGCAGCCCAACCAAGATCACATGGACATGCCTAGCCTACACTCTTTAGAGCATTTAGTCGCTGAGATTATCCGCAACCATGCCAGTTATGTCGTGGATTGGTCGCCTATGGGTTGCCAAACGGGATTTTATCTCACGGTGTTAAACCATGACAATTACACAGAGATTTTAGAGGTTTTAGAAAAGACGATGCAAGACGTGTTAAAGGCTACAGAAGTGCCTGCCAGCAATGAAAAGCAATGCGGTTGGGCGGCTAACCACACTTTAGAGGGTGCTAAGAATTTAGCACGCGCTTTTTTAGACAAACGCGCTGAGTGGTCTGAAGTGGGGGTTTGATTAAGGGGGGGAATGATCTTTACTCCCCCTACCCCCTTACCCGTTTTAGGCGTTGCATGCCAATCAAAATCATCGCATCAGCGTTAATTTTATGTAAAAACAATGCTATGAATATCTTTCACTAGGAAAATTTCAATGAAAAAATTAATTTTAGCCGTATTTTTCACGCTGACGCTTTCAATATCGGCAAAAGAAGTCAAAATCGTGTTTTTGGAAACTTCAGACATTCATGGGCGGCTTTTTTCGTATGATTATGCGATTGGCGAACAAAAACCCAATAACGGCTTGACAAGGATTGCGACTTTAATCAAAAAGCAAAGGGCTGAAAATAAAAATGTGGTTTTGATTGACAGCGGGGATTTGTTACAAGGCAATAGCGCGGAGTTGTTTAATGATGAGCCAATTCATCCGCTAGTTAGAGCCGAAAACGATTTGAAATTTGACATTCGTGTGCTTGGCAATCACGAGTTCAATTTCAGTAAAGATTTTTTAGAAAAGAATATTAAGGGGTTTAATGGCGGTGTCGTGAATGCGAATATTATCAAAATTGCGGACAATAAGCCGTTTGTGAAGCCTTATGCGATCAAGAAAATTGATGGCGTGAGGGTGGCGGTTGTGGGGTTTTTGGTGCCGCACATCCCCACTTGGGAGGCTTCTACGCCTGAACATTTTGCAGGGTTGAAGTTTTTGGACGCTGAAGAAGCGTTAAAAAAGACCTTGAAAGAGTTAAAAGGGAAGTATGATATTTTGATTGGCGCTTTTCATTTGGGGCGAGAAGATGAGAAAGGTGGCGATGGGATACCGGATTTAGCGAAAAAATTCCCGCAATTTGACATCATTTTTGCCGGGCATGAGCATGCGGTTTATAACACTAAAATAGGAAAGGTGCATACCATTGAGCCTGGAGCGTATGGGGCTTATCTGGCAAAAGGCGTGGTGGTGTTTGACACTCAAACGAAGAAAAAAATCGTAACGACTGAAAATTTACCCACAAAAGATGCGCCAGAAGACGAAGAGTTAGCGAAAAAATACGAATATGTGGATAAAAAATCAAAGGAATACGCTAATGAAGTGGTTGGCGAAGTGACAAAAACCTTTATTGACAAGTCTGATTTTATCACAGGAGAAGAAAAAATCACCACGATGCCAACCGCCGCCTTGCAAGAAACACCGGTGATAGAATTGATTAATAAAGTGCAAAAATATTACGCAAAAGCCGATGTTTCAGCGGCAGCCTTATTCAATTTTGGGGCGAATTTGAAAAAAGTGACTTTCAAAAGAAAAGATGTCGCTTACATTTACAAGTTCGCTAACACGCTCATTGGAGTGCGTATAACAGGTGAAAATCTGTTGAAATACATGGAATGGTCATATAGATTTTACAACCAGTTGCAACCGGGCGATTTGACGATCAGTTTTAATGAAAACGTTCGCGGCTATAATTTTGATATGTTTTCTGGCGTGAAATACCAAGTTGATGTTACCAAACCCGCCGGACAAAGGATTATCAATCCGACAATTAACGGAAAGCCAATTGACCCTAAAGCGGTCTATAAATTAGCGATCAACAATTACCGATTCGGGACACTATCCACGACTTTAAAATTGGTTACAGACGCTGATAGGTATTATGATTCTTACGATGAACTGCAAGATAACGGGCAAATACGGGATTTGATCATCCAATACATCACAGAAGAAAAAGGTGGGAAGGTAACCCCTGAATTGGAGGGTAATTGGGAAATCATCAACTACGATTTCAAAAACCCGTTGCTAAAAAAATTGGCAGAAAAATTAAAAGAGGGGAGCATCAAAATCCCCACTTCAAAAGACGGGAGGACTTTGAATGTCAAATCCATTAAGGAAAGTGAAGTTAAATAAAATTTTTTATTTTTATTATTTATTCTTTAAGCCTAACTTAAAAAGGAATGTTCTATAATCCTAAATTGTTGGCTTTTCACTTTTTTGACTGTTTTCAAACAACCGGATTTTAATTTTACTTTGTGCCACTCATTTTTCGGGGGGGGGGGGGGGTGCATTTGGAGGCTGAACTCTCAAATTAGGGTTTGGCTTAAAAATAATTTATAGGAGATAAATGATGTTTTCTTCAATGTTTGCTTCGCTAGGGACTCGTATTATGTTTGTCGTGCTAGCCGCTCTTTTAGGTTTAGGGGGGCTTTTTATTGGTTTTGTAAAGGTTATACAAAAAGATGTGTTAGTGCAACTCATGGAGCATTTAGAAACAGGGCAATACAAAAAGCGTGAAAAAACGCTCGCTTACATGACAAAAATTATTGAACAGGGCATTCATGAGTATTACAAAAATTTTGACAATGCTACTGCAAGAAAAATGGCGTTGGATTATTTCAAACGCATCAACGACGATAAGGGCATGATTTATATGGTGGTGGTGGATAAAAACGGGGTGGTATTGTTTGATCCGGTCAATCCTAAAACCGTGGTAAATCAGGGCTTGACGCTCAGAGCGTTGATGGGGTGTATTACGTTAGGGGGTATTTGGAGGCGGCTAAAAAAGGGGGAGGCTACACTTATTATAAAATGCCTAAATACGATGGAGGCGTGCTGGAGAAAAAATTCGCCTACTCGCATTATGATGAGGTGTCTCAAATGGTGATCGCAGCGACTTCTTATTACACTGACATTAACACAGAAAATCAAGCGATTAAAGAAGGCGTGAATAAGGTTTTTAATGAAAACACCACGAAATTATTCCTTTGGATACTGACAGCGACGATAGCGTTAGTGGTTTTGACGCTCATATACGCCAAATTAAGGATCGTGAAACGCATTGATGAACTGGTCCTTAAAATCAACGCTTTTAGCCATGGGGCTAAGGATTTGAGGTCCAGAATTGATGTGGGTGATCGCAACGATGAAATCTCGCAAGTGGTCCGTGGGGTCAATTTGTTTGTGGAAAACGCCCGCTTGATTATGGAAGAGATTAAAGGCATTTCCACTTCCAATAAAACTTCAATGGATAAATTAGTCCAAATCGCGCAAGAAACCCAAAAGAGCATGAAAGATTCCTCAACCACCTTAAATTCCGTAAAAAATAAAGCCACGGATGTAGCGAGCATGATGAATGCTTCCATAGAGCAGTCTCAAGGGTTAAGGAAGCGTTTGATTGAAACGCAAGGGTTGGTCAAAGAAAGCAAGGATGCGATCGGGGATTTATTTTCTCAAATCACAGAGAGCGCACACACTGAAGAGGAACTCTCTAGTAAAGTGGAGCAGCTAAGCCGTAACGCTGATGATGTCAAATCCATTCTGGATATTATCAATGATATTGCCGATCAAACCAATCTTTTAGCCCTAAATGCCGCTATCGAAGCCGCAAGAGCCGGTGAGCATGGCAGAGGCTTTGCGGTGGTGGCGGATGAGGTTAGGAATTTAGCCGGGCGCACTCAAAAGTCTTTAGCCGAAATCAATTCCACTATCATGGTGATTGTCCAAGAAATCAATGCCGTGAGTTCGCAAATGAATCTCAATTCGCAAAAAATGGAGCGCTTGAGCGACATGAGTAAAAGCGTGCAAGAAACTTACGAAAAAATGAGTTCTAATTTAAGCTCAGTCGTGCGAGATAGCAATCAAAGCATGGACGATTACGCTAAATCCGGACGCCAAATTGAAGCTATGGTAAGCGATTTTGTAGGAGTGGAAAAAGTGGCTTCTAAGACTTTGGCTGATTCTTCAGATATTTTAAACATCGCTACGCATGTGAGTGGAACGACCATGAATTTAGACAAACAAGTGAATTTGTTTAAAACTTAATCAGGGGGAGTTTATCAAAAAAGGGTTGGATTGTTAAAAGTTTCTGTGATCACGGCGTGTTTTAATAGCGAAAAAACCATTGAAGACACCATTCTTTCCGTGCTTCATCAAACTTATAAAAACATTGAATACATCATTATAGACGGCTCTAGCGCGGATAGCACTTTAGGAATCATTCAAAAATATAAGAATCAAATCGCTTGCGTGGTGAGCGAAAAGGATAAGGGCATTTATGACGCTATGAATAAGGGCATAAGGCGTGCGAGTGGGGATATTATCGCTTTATTGAATAGCGATGATTTTTACAAAGATGAGTTTGTAATAGAAAAAGTGGTGCATGAGTTTGAAAACAAAAATTGCGATAGCGTGTATGCGGATCTGGTGTTTGTCAAACCGGATTGTTTAGAAAAAGTGGTGCGCTATTATGAAAGCGGGGAGTTTAGCCCTAAAACCTTGCTTTATGGCGTGGTGCCAGCGCACCCCACGCTTTTTGTCAAAAAAGCCATTTATGAACGCTACGGCTTATACAAAACCGATTATAAGATTTCAGCGGATTTTGAGATGATCATCCGCTTGTTTGTGGTGCAAAAAATAAGCTTTTCTTATTTGAAAGAAGTGTTAGTGGTGATGCGCACCGGGGGGCTAGCGCAAGGGGGTTTAAAAGCCTTTTATTAAGGAATAAAGAAAATTTGAGGGCGTGCCAAGAAAACGGCATTCAAGCGAATGTTTTTTCCATGCTTTTAAAATACCCTAGAAAGATCATGGGCTTATTTAAAAGAGCAAAGCGAGTCTAAAACGAAACGATTAAAGAAAGATTAGCGTTAAATCGTGGTTTGAATCTTTCTTGATGGTTATTGTAGGTGTAAAAAACATTCCTCACTAAAGGCATTTCAATCCCAAACTGTAAAGACAAATAGCCGATAAAATCCACGATAAAACCAAAGCGAAAGGGGGCTTGAAAAAAGGTTTTCTTACTTCTTGGGATGATTGTTGTGATAGCGCCGGATTTAATCGTATCCACCAATAACACCCCTTGCTCCAAAGCGATTCCTAAATAACTCCTAAAACGATAGGTCTTTTTATCCACAAAAATCCAAGAAAAATCTAACGCGCCCCCATAATTTTGCACCATTAGGATTTGAGGCTGAGAGAGGGAAACAGAATGGAAATAATTATAGACGCTAAAGATTCTAAAACCGACTTTAGGGTGGTTTCTTAAAAAATGCTCCAAGCCCGTAGCGGTGTTAAACCCTATGCTATTAGCCAAAATAGTCAGGTTTTGATTAGTGGTTGAATAAGCGGCTTGCGAATAGTTGTATCCAAAAATAAAAAAGAATTTAAGGCTTTTTTCCAAAGCCCTTTTTAAGATTTGCTGGTTTTTGTCTAAGATTTGCTGTTTTTCATTGTTTTTTTCAATAGTTAGGGGTTTGGGTTTGTCGTCTTCATTCTTGTTTTTAAAATTTTCTAAGAATTTAGACCAAGTGATTTCATTAGCTTCTAAAAAGAGTGGATTCAACGACAAAAAGAGATAAATACTAAATAGAGTTTTCAAATACAGCCTTAAACTTTTTACGGCTATTGTGCCTAATTATCTTAAATTAACTTTAAATTACTTGTATGTTTTTACTATAACCCCCCACTCACACGCAACGCTATATTTAAAAACACAATCTATTGAGATTTTGTTCCCATCAAGCATGGATAACTAAAGCCAACTTTAATCATTTTTCATTACAAGAATTTATCGCCTAATTAAAGTTTAGCTTACAGCAAATAAAACACCTTTTCTTCTTGAAAAACGCTTTTAATTTCTACAAAAAGGGTTTTTTCTATGCGTTCTTCTAGCACGATAATAGGGTTAATACTCTCGCTCCCGCTCACCAACGCCCTTAAAGACAACTCTTCTTCATAATTTAAGGGGTTAAGGTTTAACTCTTTTAAATTATCGTAGTTTTTTGCCATAAGGGTATTAAGGCCTTCTAAAGTTAAAAACAAGGTTTCATCTCTTTGGCTATAACCCACTAGAGCGCTTAAACGCTGAGAAAAAACCCACCTTAAATCGTTGATCCTAACCTTAGCCTTACTTTTAGAGCGTGCTAGAATGCAGCAATTCAAAGGGTTTGAATTTTTAGAAAGCCACACGCCCCCATTTAATAAGCGGTAAGTTGCGATCGTTTTTTGGGCTAAAAAAGGCTTATTAGCGTCCTTTTTAGCCGCTTCTAATGTTCTAAAAACTTGCGTTCTTTCTTCAATACTTGCGGGTAAAATCTGGCGTTTTAAAGGCGAATAAAGCTCAAAGGGGCTTCTGTTTTGGGATTCTTTTTGGATTTTTAAAGCGAATTGGCAACCGCAATAATTTTGCCTGTAAAGCTCATTTTCTCTCGCCAAAGCTTGCAAATTTAAATCCAACTCGCTTTTGAAATGTTCAAAATTATCGTTTCTAAACACAACAAATTCCAAATTGTGCTTTTGCGCGATGTGTTGCCCCTTAGCGATGAGCTGGTTAGGGTCTTTTTTAGGGCTTGTGAGTAAGGTGGTGGTGAATCTTTCTTCCCCTAATTCAAAGGCTTTCAAAGCGCTCGCTTCTAAGCGTAAATCAAAGCACTCAAAACAGCGCTCGCTTTTTTCCCCTAACAATTCCTTACCCTTAGCTTTGTCTAAAAATTTTTCTAATTCATAATCGCCCTCAAGCAATTCAATTTCTAGCATCTCGCAAGTGCGTTTTACGTCTTCTAAACGCAACAAGTATTCGCTATAAGGGTGGATATTGGGGTTATAAAAAAACCCTACAATTTTTTCACCCGCAAAAGCCTCTTTAGCCTTTTTTAAAAAATACAGGTTATCCACCGAGCAGCAAATATGAATGAGCATTAAAACTGCTTTTTATTCACATCTTCTAAAATATCGTTAGAAACTTTGTCAATTTCTTGACTGATTTCTAACGAATCGCTAGCGATTTTTAGATTGCCCTCAGTAACCGATCTTAAGGCTTCAATAGAAGCGTTAATCTCTTCTACTTCTTTAACCTGGTTTTTAATGCTCTCGCTCGTGTCTGAAATGCTTTGAACGAGAATATTGATATTGGCTTCAATCTCGCTGAGCGATTTTTGCGTCCTTTCAGCGAGTTTTCTCACCTCATCAGCCACCACCGCAAAGCCTCTGCCATGCTCGCCGGTACTTGCGGCTTCAATAGCAGCGTTTAGGGCTAAAAGATTGGTTTGATCGGCAATATCTCTAATGATTTCTACAATGCTTTTAATGTCTTGCCCTTGCTCAATCATGGCTTCACTTTGAGAGCTCACGCCTTGAATGGAAGTGGTGATATTTTCTATCGTTTTGGAAGTTTCCATCAAGCTTTTGTGTTGGGAGTTGGAAGCCTTTTCTAAATTCTGCACGCATTCTTTTAAATTCGCGCTATCGTTCGCTAGATCTTTGGCAAAATTAGACGAAGTTTCTAGCATTTTTTGGATTTCTTGCCCTAAAGCGTTAGTAACCAGTTCCACCCTACCCGAAGCGTTTTGGATCCGGCCTCTAAAATCCAAACCAGAATAGCTTTCAAAGATTTTGAAAATGCTTGGCATGTGAGTCCCTACGCTTTCTTGCAAATAATCCATGATCCCATTTAGCGCATCTCTCAATTCTTTCAAATCAGGGCTTGCGGGCTCAGCTGCGATGCGCACCGCAAAATTCCCTGCTTTCACATCTGAAACCACTTTAATGGTGTCTTGGACGGCTTGCCTGTCTTCTTGCATGATTTTTTGGGTTTGCAAGATATTTTTATTGATCGCTGTTTGCATGCGGTCTAATTCGTCATTGGATCGCGCTTCAATCAATTTAATACCGCTGGAATTGGCTTGATTGTTCAATAATTTAAAGAAATGAGACAAGGTGTTAGAAACGACTTCCAAACGACTGCTCACGATCGCTCGCATTAAGAGAGTGATCGCTATAATCAAGGCTAACACCATAATAGCGCTCGCTACAACCACCACAAAACGCACCGATCCCACTTGCTCATAGACCTTGTCTTTTTCAATGATTAAAGCGATCATCCAATTAAGATTGTCTTTACTTTCTGTTTTGCCTAGCATTTTAAAGGTTTCAACGGCTAAAAAATTTTCCTTATGGCTAAAGGGATCTAAGTATTCTAAAGTCGCTTTAGAGCCGTTTTCTAAAATAGCCATCACTTCATTAGTGGCTTTAGGCACGCTTTTATAAATTTCGGTGATGGATTTGTCTTGCAAACTCTTATTCGCGCTCAAAAGCACTTTACCTTTAACGCCAATTAAAAACAAATCGCTCCTGTTTTTAGTGATTTCATTACTGAAGCTGTCAATGGAAATAAAAATCATCAAAGCCCCTACAACCTCTTTGGTGTTTTCATTCAATAAGGGTAAAAGAATATCAACCCCATAAACTTCCGCCCCATTAGGCATTTTCCTATAATAAGGCAAGCTTTTGGAAATTTCTTTATTTTTCATCGTTTTTTGCGCTAAAGGGTTATTCCCCAATGACGGATTTTCCACTAGCTTAATCGTATCGTTATCCCTTAAAAGCGTTAATCTTAAATCTTCTCTGTCTTTAAAAAACATGCTCACCCCAGCGACATGCGAATTGGCTAAAATGAAGTTTTTTAACAAGCGGATTTTGATTTCTCTTTTGGTGTCTCTAGGGAGCATTTCTTTGACAATGCCCATGCTCGTATAAGTGTTTTCCAAAACCCCTTGCACTTCCTTAACCTTGAAATGCAAACTATCTTGCATAGAATGCAGAGCGCTTTCTTTTAAAATCTCTTTCACCCTGCTGTTTAAGGACACCCCTAAAATGCTCACGCACACGATCACAATCAACGCCACGCACAATATGATTTTATTACCGATACTCAAACCTTTAGACAAAACACAACCTTACTATGATGGAATTTTTTGCCCATTTGCGGCAAAATTTTAAACCGCATTATAGTATTATAAGCATAAATCAAAAATTAAACCGGATTAAAAAGGCGATCAATCATTCTCATCAAAAAACCATTTTAAGGTTGCATTCGCTCTTTTAGGGTATGCTACGACTTGAAATTATCCAAATATAAGAAGGAATCACCATGCCTTTTGTCCCCACGCGTTCTTTGAAAGAAAAAAAGATTGATTTTATTGAAGCGATATTAAACCCCAACGCCCCCAAAGGCGGGCTTTACACTTTAGAAAATTTTGAAACATTAAAATGGCAAGATTGTTTGAATCTGAGCTATAACGAGCTAGTAGAATGCGTGTTTGAACGATTGGGTTTAGAGATTCCTAAGGGTTTATTGACAGACGCTTTAAAACGCTATGAAAATTTTGATAACCCTAAAAATCCAGCTCCTATTTTTGCGCTCAATGAAAGGCTTTTTGTCCAAGAACTCTACCATGGTCCTAGTTTGGCGTTTAAAGACATGGCGTTACAGCCTTTAGCGAGCTTGTTTTCTAACCTAGCGGTAGGAAAAAATGAAAAGTATTTAATGCTCGTTTCCACAAGCGGGGATACCGAGCCTGCGACTTTAGAAAGTTTGGCGGGCATGCCTAATGTTTTTGTGGTGTGTTTATACCCCAAAGACGGCACAAGTTTGGTCCAAAAACTCCAAATGGTTACCCAAAGCGCTAGCAATTTAAAGGTCTTTGGGGTGAGTGGGGATTTTGATGATGCACAAAACGCGCTCAAAAACCTTTTAAAAGACGATGATTTTAACGGCGCTTTAAAAGCGCGCCAATTAAAATTAAGCGTGGCTAATTCCGTGAATTTTGGGCGCATCGCTTTTCAAATCGTCTATCATATTTGGGGCTTTTTAGAATTGTATAAAAAAGGCGCGATCAGTTCTAAAGAAAAAATCACCCTAGCCATACCTAGCGGTAATTTTGGGAACGCATTAGGGGCGTTTTATGCCAAAAAAATGGGCTTGAATATTGCTAAAATCAAGGTTGTAACCAACAGCAATGATGTTTTAAGGGAGTTTATAGAAACAGGGCGTTACGATTTAACCCATCGTTCTTTAAAGCAAACTTACTCGCCGGCTATGGATATTTTAAAAAGCTCTAATGTGGAAAGGGTGCTTTTTGATCTCTTTGGGTTTGAACGCACGCTAGAATTGATGCAAGCTTTAGAAGAAGAGAAGTTTTATGCATTAAAGCCTAAAGAATTAGCCCTTTTACAGGAGCATTTTTCTTGCGCGAGCTGCTCAGATGAAGCTTGTTTGAAAACAATCCAAGAAGTTTATGCAGAGCACCAATACCTGATTGACCCCCACACCGCCACCGCTTTAAACGCCAGCTTGAAAACTCATGAAAAAACCCTTGTTTCTGCCACTGCCTCTTATGAAAAATTCCCCAGCACCACCCTTTTAGCCCTAAACGAGCAAAAGAAAAACGATAACGACAAAACCGCCCTAGAAACGCTTAAAAACAACTACAACACCCCAGATAGCCAACGCCTTGATGATTTATTTGAAAGAGGAATCAAGCACCAAGAAGTTTTAAAACTCAATGAGATCAAATCTTCTATCCTTTTGTGGCTAGAAAACACGCATTAAAGCTTTTTTAAGCTCTTGTTTCTGATAAAATCTTAATTTTAAGTCAAACTACACTATAATAAGGAAATTCTAAACGAAAATTAAACTTTGAATGAAAGGGGTTTTGATGAAAAGAATCGTTTTAGTAGCGATAGCCTTACTGATGAGCGCTTGCGCGAGCTATAAGATCACGCCTGAACATGTTACATCCTATAATAATGGGATTCAAGTGATGACTTCTGCGCAAGCCAAATCTAAAGTCCAGCTAGAAATCGCCCAAAGCAAATTAAAAGGCTTAAGCGAGTCCCCCTTAGTGCTGTATGTAGCGGCGCAAGTTTTAGAGGGAAATCCTGTGGTGTTTAGCCGTAAAGCCATTTCAGTGTCTATCAACCAAACGAATTTACCGGTCTTAAGCCTAAGACAGGTGATGAAATCCAGTTTTGATTTTGAGGGTATTTTACAAAGTTTTAATATTGCCGTGCCGACCACCCCTATTAATAATGTCAATATGATCACCCCACCTATGTTTTATTACGGGCAAGGGGGATTTTTAGCTTATAATGGCTTTATGTATGGGGGAATGGGCATGTATGGGTCAGGCTTTGGCATGATGATGATGGATGATGTAGAAGAGCAAGAAGTCATGCAAGAAAGCCGCCAGGCTTTAAAGATCCTAGCGATCAATTACCTTAAGAACAACACCCTTAATGTTGAAAACAAGGCTAAGGGAGGGTTTGTGGTGGTGGATACCAAAAACCTTAAAACCCCGGGTGTGGTGGTGGTTAAAGTCTTTTTAGAAGATGAAATCCACACCTTTAAAATTGATATTTCTAAGATGTGATCGTCCCCTTTAATAAAAGCCTTTGGGAGTCAATCCACCTTAAAGGCTTTTTTCTTAATGGGTTAAATCTAGTGGATTGTCTGATAACCATTAAAAACGATTAAACCCCGTTTTTTAGATTTTATGGTAAAAAAGAAAAAACCAAACAATCAAACCCCCCCCCCCTTTTTTTTGCGTTTATTTTTGAGAAGCTAAAAAATCCTGGATATTTTCTTTGGTTTTTTCTACTAAGGTTTTCAAACTGTCGCTATACGCCCATGCGATATGGGGGGTTAAAAGCAATTTATTTTGGATCTTTGGGTTCAAAAACGCATGATCTTTTTCAAAAGGCTCTTTCACAAACACATCGCTCGCGTAATACAAATCTTTGGTTTCTAAAATTCCAGCCAAATCCTTTTCATTCACAATGCCCCCACGCCCCACATTGATTAAAATCGCCCCTTCTTTTAGGCTTTGCAATTCTTTGAGAGCGATTAGATCGCGCGTGCTTTCATTTAGGGGGGCATGAATGCTGATAATATCGCTTGTTTTAAGCAATTCTTCTAAACTCAAGCGCTCATATTCTTCTTTTTTATCTTTAGGGGAAAAATACACCACCTTTGCCCCGAAAGCTTGAGCGAGCTTGGCGACTCTTTTACCGATTGTGCCTAAACCAATAACCCCCCATTGACCCCCTTTAATAAGCCCCATTTTCATACCGCTAATGTGCGTAAAAATATCGCTTTGACTATATTCCCCGCTTTTACAATAACGATCGTAGTCATTGATCCTCCCCAACAAAGACAACGCGCACGCTAAAGTGTGCTGGGCTACAGATTCCGTAGAATAAGCGCTCACGTTTTTGACCTCTATGCCTAAAGCTTTCGCGCCTTTTATATCCACATTATCCGTTCCTGTAGCGGTGATGCAAATGAGTTTGAGTTTAGGCAATTGGCTTAAAATCTCTTCAGTAATCACGACTTTATTCAATACCATTATTTCAGCGTCTTTACAGCGTTCAACCACCTGACTGGGCGAAGTGATCTCATAAAAATCAAAATCCGCTACTTCTTTTAAAACTTCTAGCGCTTTTAACCCCACGCTTTTAGCGTCTAAGACCACGCCTTTTTTGAATGTTTCCATCTCTTTACTCCTAGAATTAGTTTTAAAGTTATATAATTAAACCACAAAATCCTTTTTTAAAAGAAACTAAGCATGCCAAAACCCAAGAAAAACACCCTCCCCTGTAGCCTTTCTATCAAAATGTCTTATTTCATGCGCTTTCTCATTAAATGGCGCACCCGCTCTTTAAGCCATAAAATGATGACTCTGATTCAAATCTTAAGCATTCTAGCCTTAGCGAGCAAGGCCAGCGAAGATTTAGAAGAGCAGCTCAAAAAAATCAAAGATTACATTTATAGAACCCTAAACGCTAAAATCGCGTCTGATGTGTATAACCGAGTGCTTATTTTAGTGAATGAATATTGCGCTAATGAAGAATTATTTGATAAAGAGAGCGTTAAAATTTCAGATTTACTCATTCAAGACATCCAGCTTTACGCTTTAGTCGATGAAATGCTTAAAGAAGATAAATACCAGGTCCAGCACACCATTTTAAAGGGCATCATCAAGCGCAAATACGATGAAGCCTACTCGCTCAATAGCGAAGACAGGATTCTTTTAGAATACCAAGAACGCTTGCTAGAACCCTCATACGCGTCTTTTTCAAATAAAAAATTCAAATGATTTGAAAGCGTTACTCCCCACTTTTTAGGTTTTTATTGAAAAAGGGCTTTAAAATGAGCTAAAATGAGCGTTTCATTTGACAATATAAAGGGATTGAATGGCTTTTAAGGTGGTGCAAATTTGTGGGGGGCTTGGGAATCAAATGTTTCAATACGCTTTCGCTAAAAGTTTGCAAAAACACCTTAATACGCCTGTGCTATTAGATATTACTTCTTTTGATTGGAGCGATAGGAAAATGCAATTAGAGCTTTTCCCTATTGATTTGCCCTATGCGAATGCAAAAGAAATCGCTATAGCTAAAATGCAACACCTCCCCAAGCTAGTAAGAGACGCGCTCAAATGCATGGGGTTTGACAGGGTGAGCCAAGAAATTGTGTTTGAATACGAGCCTGAATTGTTAAAACCAAGCCGCTTGACTTATTTTTTTGGCTATTTCCAAGATCCACGATATTTTGATGCTATATCCCCTTTAATCAAACAAACCTTCACTCTACCCCCCCCCCCCGAAAATAATAAGAATAATAAAAAAAAAGAGGAAGAATACCACCGCAAGCTCTCTTTGATTTTAGCCGCTAAAAACAGCGTGTTTGTGCATATAAGAAGAGGGGATTATGTGGGGATTGGTTGTCAGCTTGGTATTGACTATCAAAAAAAGGCGCTTGAGTATATGGCAAAGCGCGTGCCAAACATGGAACTTTTTGTGTTTTGCGAAGACTTAGAATTCACGCAAAACCTTGATCTTGGCTACCCTTTTATGGACATGACCACTAGGGATAAAGAAGAAGAGGCGTATTGGGACATGCTGCTCATGCAATCTTGCAAGCATGGCATTATCGCTAATAGCACTTATAGCTGGTGGGCGGCTTATTTGATAAACAATCCAGAAAAAATCATCATTAGCTCCAAACACTGGCTTTTTGGGCATGAAAATATCCTTTGTAAGGAATGGGTGAAAATAGAATCCCATTTTGAGATAAAATCTGAAAAGTATAACGCTTAAAGTGGCTTAAAAAAAGGGCTTATTGGAAATTCAAATCTTTGATTTTAGATCTGATTTCTTTATAGCGAGCGTCTAATTCTGATTTTCTGTTCATGGATATTTTGATAAATTCGCTTTCTTTTTCTATGCCAATAAATTCCCTTTTCAAAAGATTGGCCGCAATGCCTGTGGTGGAACTCCCGCTAAAAGGATCGCCAATGAGGGAATTGTCATCGCTCGCCATTAAAAGCAAGCGCACTAATAAAGCGAGGGGTTTTTGAGTGGGGTGCTTGCCATTTGTTTTTTCCCAAGGAGCGATCGCTGGGAAGCTCCACACATCACGCATTTGTTTATCATTATTGATCTTTTTTAAAACCTCATAGTTAAAAACATGCTTATGCTTGCGGCTTTTTCTCGCCCAAATGATTTGCTCAGCCGAATGCGTCAAATAACGGCAACTGAAATTGGGAGGAGGGTTGGTTTTTTGCCAAGTGATGAGGTTTAAAATCTTAAAATCCAATTTTTGTAAAATGCGCCCCAAAGAAAAAAGATTGTGGTAAGTCCCACTGATTAAAAGGCTTCCTGTGTTTTTTAAAGCCTTTTTGGCGTTGTTGATCCACTGGTAATTGAACTCATCAATATCATTAATCCCATTTTCTTTATCCCAATCGCCTTTATTGACGCTCACGATTTTACCGCTCTGTATGCTTAAGCCGTCATTAGAAAGGAAATAAGGCGGATCGGCAAAGATCAAATCAAAAGCATTTTCAAATTGGGGCAAAATCTCATTACAATCCCCTTGATAAAGAGTGAAAAGCTCGTCTGCACTTTTAAAAATGGGGCGTGCGATTTCATTAGAATGCACGATTATCATTTTTGCACCTTTGATATAAAATCATTCACATAGCTTAAGTTATAGATTTCTACAGATTTGTAAGCTTCTTGAAGTTTGCTTTTAGCGTCTAGCCAACCTGTGCCATCAGTTATCCAAATAAATTCGTAATTGGGGAATGCTTCAAATTTTAAAGCTAAGTCTTGATAGGATCTTGCGACCTCATTAAGCTTACTCCCACTAATGGTATAAAAATTAGCCTCTATAAAATAAGTTTTATTTTTGCTAAAAATAACAAAATCAAATTTTTTAATATCATTTCCAAAAGCCTGGCATAAATCCTCAAATTCTCTAATATCTACTTGTTCTTTAAAATTTAATTGAGCTTGAATAAAAAGACCGCTAAGATGATTTTCCATGACTTTTCCGCTGCGATTTTTTCTCGCATTGCTATCAAGCCCCACTTCTATACCAAAAACAAAATCATTTAAATCTTTAATATTTCTGTTACAAAAAATTTGCTCCAACCCCGTTTGACGAATAAACTCATAAACTTTTTCATCATCTTCAAAATAAGAATATAAGGGGTAAAAATTGCCATTAGCATCAAGCACTACATCATCTTTATCCCTCACAGCAATGAGAATATTTAAAACATTAAAAGCTTTGGGGTATTCTTTAAAAAGACTTTTAATACAATTTTTAAGCTCTTTTGTATCTTTCCCAAGTAAAAAATTCAAGTGGTTTAAAGCGATACTTATTTCATTTTTATTTTTGAGACACTTTTGCCAATCGGTGAAAAAATCTAAAGTCCTATTGCTTGTCTTAAGGCTTTTTAAAAAAGTATCAAAAGGCAGATGATTTTTCATTTTTACTCCGTTTTAATGTCTTTCTTTAATTATATATTTTTTGCGCTTTACAACCCTTATAGGGTTTAGGCTGGGTGTCTCTCTTCACCCAACCTAAAATTTGTATTTGTAAAATCTGTAAAAGGAGTGTCGTAAAAGGAATGCTTAGAAACTATGGTGTCTCGTTAATACATTCTAAACAAAAAGTTTTTAAAGGCAAAAAGGCTGGCGGACAGGGAGGGATTCGAACCCTCGGTAACCTTGACGGCTACGCATCCTTAGCAGGGATGTGGTTTCAGCCAACTCACCCACCTGTCCTCTCAAAAAGTAGAATTATAGTAAAAATAAGTTAAAATAAACCTTAAACTTTAATGGTTTCTAAACAAAACTAAGGGCTTTTATATTACAATCTCAAATTATGGATTAATAAAATTTAAAGGATAACACCATGCAATACGCGCTATTATTTCCAGGGCAAGGCTCGCAATGTATAGGAATGGGAAAATCATTCTATGAAAGCCACGCCCTAGCTAAAGAATTGTTTGAAAGGGCTTCTAACGCGCTTAAAGTGGATATGAAAAAAACGCTTTTTGAAGAAAACGAGCTTTTAAAAGAGAGCGCTTACACCCAGCCTGCCATTTATTTAGTGAGCTATATCGCTTACCAATTACTCAACAAGCAAGCAAATGGGGGGTTAAAACCCGCTTTTGCTTTAGGGCATTCGCTCGGCGAAGTGAGCGCGGTGTCTTTGAGTGGGGCGTTAGATTTTGAAAAAGCCCTTAAACTCACGCACCAAAGAGGCAAAATGATGCAAGAAGCGTGCGCGAATAAAGACGCTTCTATGATGGTCGTTTTGGGCGTTTCTGAAGAAAGCCTTTTGAGTTTGTGTCAAAGAACCAAAAATGTGTGGTGCGCGAATTTCAATGGTGGCATGCAAGTGGTTTTAGCCGGGATTAAAGACGATTTGAAAGCCCTAGAGCCGACTTTAAAGGAAATGGGGGCTAAAAGAGTGGTTTTTTTAGAAATGAGCGTGGCGAGTCATTGCCCTTTTTTAGAGCCTATGATTTTTAAATTCCAGGAATTGCTAGAAAAAAGCCTGAAAGATAAATTCCATTTTGAAATCATCTCCAATGCGACTAATGAAGCGTATCATAACAAAGCCAAAGCCGTTGAATTATTGAGCTTGCAACTCACTCAGCCGGTGCGTTATCAAGACTGCGTGAAATCCAACAATGACCGAGTGGATGTCTTTTTTGAATTAGGCTGTGGGAGTGTGTTAAAGGGGCTTAACAAGCGCTTGAGCAACAAGCCCACCATAAGCGTGGGGGATAATAAAGGGCTTGATGAAGCCATTGAATTTTTAGAAGAATACGTGTGATGGGGAGAAAATGGTGCAAAAAATTGGCATTTTAGGGGCGATGAGAGAAGAAATAACCCCTATACTAGAATTGTTTGGCGTGGGTTTTGAAGAGATCCCTTTAGGGGGGAATGTTTTCTACAAAGGCGTTTATCATAATAAGGAAATCATTGTCGCTTATAGCAAGATTGGCAAGGTGCATTCCACTTTAACCACAACGAGCATGATTTTAGCGTTTGGCGTTCAAAAGGTGCTTTTTAGCGGGGTGGCTGGAAGTTTGGTTAAAGATTTAAAAATCAATGATTTGTTAGTGGCTAACCAATTAGTCCAGCATGACGTGGATTTGAGCGCGTTTGATCACCCTTTAGGGTTTATCCCTGAAAGCGCGATTTTTATTGAAACGAGCGGAAGCTTAAACGCTTTAGCTAAAAAGATCGCTAATGAGCAACATATCGCGCTCAAAGAAGGCGTCATCGCATCAGGCGATCAGTTTGTGCATAGCAAAGAAAGGAAAGAGTTTTTAGTTAGCGAATTTAAGGCGAGCGCGGTGGAAATGGAGGGGGCGAGCGTGGCGTTTGTGTGCCAAAAATTTGGCGTGCCATGCTGTGTGCTAAGGAGCATTAGCGATAACGCTGATGAGGAAGCTAACATGAGCTTTGATGCGTTTTTAGAAAAAAGCGCTCAAACTTCAGCGAAATTTCTAAAAAGCATGGTGGATAAGCTTTAAGGTTTGTTTTTATTAAACGCAAACAATTAAAACCCTATTTTTTAAAAAATGGGGGTTTTAAATTTTATTTTAAACTCATTTTATAATTAGAATTTAAGCTATTTTTTAGTAAAATAACAAAGGATTAGGTGTATCTTATCTTATGGATCTAGCTTTTGATTGAAAGCATGGGTTCTTATTTTATGGAGTGTCCAATGAAAAAGAAAGCTAACGAAGAAAAAGCCCCCAAAAGAGCTAAACAGGAAGCCAAAGCAGAAGTCGCACAAGAAGTCGCACAAGAAAATAAAACTAAGGAAAACAATAAAGCCAAAGAGGGCAAAATTAAAGAAACTAGAACCAAAGAAAGCAAAGTCAAAGAAACAGCGAAAGAACCTGTTCCTGTTAAAAAGCTTAGCTTTAATGAAGCATTAGAAGAATTGTTTGCTAATTCCTTAAGCGATTGCGTTTCTTATGAGTCCATCATTCAAATCAGTGCGAAAGTCCCCACTCTAGCCCAAGTCAAAAAAATCAAAGAATTGTGCCAAAAATACCAAAAGAAATTGGTCAGCTCTTCAGAATACGCTAAAAAACTCAATGCGATTGACAAGATTAAAAAAACTGAAGAAAAACAAAAAGTTTTAGATGAAGAATTAGAAGATGGCTATGACTTTTTGAAAGAAAAGGATTTTTTAGAGTGGAGCAGGAGCGATAGCCCGGTGCGCATGTATTTGCGCGAAATGGGGGATATAAAACTTTTAAGCAAAGATGAAGAGATTGAATTGAGCAAACAAATCCGCTTGGGCGAAGACATTATTTTAGACGCGATTTGCTCGGTGCCGTATTTGATTGATTTTATCTATGCGTATAAAGACGCTTTAATCAATCGTGAAAGAAGGGTTAAGGAGCTTTTCAGGAGCTTTGATGATGACGATGAAAATAGCGTGAGCGATTCTAAAAAAGATGATGACAGCGAAGAATACGAAGAAAACGAAGAAAGGAAAAAAGTCGTTTCTGAAAAAGACAAGAAGCGTGTAGAAAAGGTTCAAGAAAGCTTTAAAGCCCTAGACAAGGCTAAAAAAGAATGGCTTAAAGCCCTTGAAGCCCCCATAGATGAAAAAGAAGATGAATTGGTGCGTTTATTGACCCTAGCTTACAAACGCCAAACGCTCAAAGACAGACTCTATGATTTAGAGCCTACTAGCAAACTGATCAATGAATTAGTCAAAACGATGGAGACCACTTTAAAAAGCGGCGATGGGTTTGAAAAAGAGTTGAAACGCTTGGAATACAAATTGCCCTTATTCAATGACACTCTCATCGCTAACCATAAAAAAATCCTCGCCAATATCACTAACATGACTAAAGAAGATATTATCGCTCAAGTGCCAGAAGCGACTATGGTGAGCGTGTATATGGATCTCAAAAAACTCTTTTTGACCAAAGAAGCGAGCGAAGAAGGCTTTGATTTAGCCCCCAACAAGCTAAAAGAAATTTTAGAGCAAATCAAAAGAGGGAAATTGATTTCTGATCGCGCTAAAAACAAAATGGCTAAATCCAATTTAAGGTTGGTAGTGAGCATCGCTAAACGATTCACGAGTAGAGGCTTACCCTTCTTGGATTTGATTCAAGAGGGCAATATCGGCTTGATGAAAGCAGTGGATAAGTTTGAGCATGAAAAGGGCTTCAAGTTTTCTACCTATGCGACCTGGTGGATCAAACAAGCTATCAGCAGAGCCATAGCCGATCAAGCCCGCACTATCCGCATCCCCATTCACATGATTGACACCATTAATCGCATCAATAAAGTCATGCGCAAACACATTCAAGAAACCGGCAAAGAGCCTGATTTGGAAGTGGTGGCTGAAGAAGTGGGGCTTTCGTTAGATAAAGTGAAGAATGTGATTAAGGTGACTAAAGAGCCTATCAGTTTGGAAACCCCAGTCGGCAATGATGATGACGGCAAATTTGGGGATTTCGTGGAAGACAAAAATATCGTTAGCTCCATTGATCACATCATGCGCGAAGATTTAAAAGCCCAGATTGAAAGCGTTTTGGATCAGTTGAATGAGCGAGAAAAAGCGGTGATCCGCATGCGTTTTGGGCTTTTGGACGATGAAAGCGATCGAACTTTAGAAGAAATCGGCAAGGAATTGAATGTTACTAGAGAAAGGGTGCGCCAGATTGAAAGCTCTGCGATCAAAAAATTGAGAAGCCCGCAATACGGGCGCATTTTAAGAAACTATTTGCGTATTTGACATTAAGGTTCTCTAAAGCATGCGTTATTTTCTTGTAGTTTTCTTGTTTTTGTTTGTGGGTTGCATGAAAAAGGATTTCACGCTCAAAGATTTATCCTTGCCCCAAGAGGCTTCAAGCTATCTTGCAAGCTCTCAAAATGGCAGTCATAATAACCAAAGCATTGACCCCCAAGCGTTAAGAGAAAACCTAAAAGAGAGCTACCTCAAAGCGTGGTATTCCCCATGGCTAGATGCGAAAATCAAAAGCAATAAAAAAGAAGTGTTTTGGATCCTTAAGGAAATGAATAAATCCACCGGTTATGGCGAAGATCTAAAACCCAACGCAAAAGCTTTCAATGATGAACTGATTAAGAGCATGGATATTGAGCGTTACCCGAGCGCTAAGATTAGGGCTGTTGTAGTGCGAGATAGCGATGTTAGGGCTGTGCCTACTAACAAGCCTTTTTATCTTTCTCAAAAAGGCTATCCTTTTGATAGGTATCAAAATTCGCTGATTTTTCAAGGCACGCCGGTTTTGATCACGCATTTTAATATAGATAAAACTTACGCCCACATTCAAAGCAGTTTTGTTTATGGTTGGATCAAAGTTAGCGATTTAGCTTACATGCGCGATAAAGACATAGAGCTTTTAACCAAGCTTAAAAGTTATGTCATGCCTATAAAAGATAAAATCCCCCTTTATACAGACTATGGGGATTTTTACACCGATGCTAGGGTGGGCGAATTGTTCGCTCTCATCCCCCAAAGTCAAAACACACCTCAAAAACCCCAAAAAAAGGAATTGAAAGCCTATAGTTTTTTGAGAGACGCTAAGGGTTATGCAGATTTACAAAGCGTGATCTTAGAAGAAAAGGATTTTTTTGTTTTCCCTAAGGTTTTTACTAGCGAGAACATGGCGTATTTTATAGACACCATGCTAGGGCAAAAATACGGCTGGGGGGGGCTATTGGGTAATAGGGATTGCTCGGCTTTCACTAGAGATAGTTTTGCTAATTTTGGTATTTTGCTCCCCAGAAATTCCTACGCGCAAAGCCGTTACGCGAACAATTATGTGGATTTAAGCTCTATGAAAGCCAAAGAAAAAGAAGATTATATCCTTAAAAACGCCACGCCTTTTGGAACGCTCATCTATTTAAAAGGGCATATCATGCTCTATTTAGGCGCATACAACCATCAAGCGATAGTCGCTCACAGCATTTGGTCGGTGCAAACCCAAAAGCATTTTAAAACCTTGAGCCATAAAATAGGAGGCGTGGTGATCACTTCATTATGGTTAGCCGAAGAACATAATGGGGCGTTTTCTAAAAAGAAATTATTGATTGACAGGGTGCTTGGAATGAGCGATTTGAAAGATTTTGTCAATAAAACTTCAAGCCCTTTGAATGCGAATTGATTTTCTTATACTATGATTACGATTTATCAATTTAAAACATTTGGAGAAAGACAATGAGTATGGAATTTGATGCTGTTATTATTGGAGGTGGGGTTTCAGGGTGTGCGACCTTTTATACTTTGAGCGAATACAGCTCCTTAAAGCGCGTGGCTATCGTGGAAAAATGCTCTAAATTGGCTCAAATCAGCTCCAGCGCTAAAGCTAATTCGCAAACCATTCATGATGGCTCTATTGAAACGAATTACACTCCTGAAAAAGCTAAAAAAGTGCGTTTGAGCGCTTATAAAACCAGACAATACGCGCTCAATAAAGGCTTGCAAAATGAAGTGATTTTTGAAACCCAGAAAATGGCTATAGGCGTGGGCGATGAAGAATGCGAGTTCATGAAAAAACGCTACGAATCCTTTAAAGAAATCTTTGTGGGGCTAGAAGAATTTGACAAGCAAAAGATTAAAGAATTAGAGCCTAATGTGATTTTAGGGGCTAATGGCATAGACAGGCATGAAAATATTGTCGGGCATGGTTATCAAAAAGATTGGAGTACCATGAATTTTGCGAAGTTGAGTGAAAACTTCGTTGAAGAAGCCCTAAAATTAAAGCCTAACAACCAGGTGTTTTTAAATTTCAAAGTGAAAAAGATTGAAAAACGCAACGACACTTACGCCTTAACTTCTGAAGACGCTGAAGAAGTGTATGCTAAATTCGTGCTAGTCAATGCCGGCTCTTACGCTTTGCCTTTGGCTCAGAGCATGGGCTATGGTACTGGATTTAGGGTGCTTGCCTGTGGCGGGTAGCTTTTATTTTGTGCCTAATTTATTAAGGGGTAAGGTTTATACCGTTCAAAACCCCAAACTCCCTTTTGCAGCCGTATATGGCGACCCTGATGCGGTCATTAAAGGAAAAACGCGCATTAGGTCTACCGCTTTAACGATGCCTAAATTAGAGCGCAACAAATGCTGGCTTAAGGGTATTAGCTTGGAATTGTTGAAAATGGATTTGAATAAAGATGTGTTTAAAATCGCATTTGATTTGATGAGCGATAAAGAAATCCGTAATTATGTGTTTAAGAACATGGTTTTTGAATTGCCCGTTATCGGTAAAAGGAAATTTTTAAAAGACGCTCAAAAAATCATCCCCTCTCTTAGCCTAGAAGATTTAGAATACGCTCATGGTTTTGGCGAAGTGCGCCCGCAAGTTTTAGACAGAACCAAGCGAAAGCTAGAATTAGGCGAAAAGAAGATTTGCACCCATAAAGGCATCACTTTCAACATGACCCCCTCTCCAGGCGCGACGAGTTGCTTGCAAAACGCCCTTGTGGATTCCCAAGAAATCGCTGCGTATTTGGGCGAGAGCTTTGAATTAGAACGCTTTTATAAAGATTTATCCCCAGAAGAATTGGAAAATTAAAAACGCATGCAAAAAGAACAAGAAGCCCAAGAAATCGCTAAAAAAGCCGTTAAAATCGTGTTTTTTTTAGGGCTTGTGGTGGTGCTTTTGATGATGATAAACCTTTACATGCTCATCAATCAAATCAACGCGAGCGCTAAAATGAGCCAACAAATCAAAAAGATAGAAGAAAGGCTCAACCAAGAGCAAAAATAAAGACTCTGGCTTATTAAGCATGAGTAACAAAATTAAAAAAAGCTCAAAGGCATTTTTTAAAATAAATACAATAAAAGAGCTTGCATAAGCAAGTGATAGCCTCTTTAAAAAGCGGTCTTTTTGGGTTAGGGGGTTTTTGGTTGGGGGCTGTGGGAGAGAATTATTGTAAAGTCCCCCTATTCCCTTAAAGAAATGCGTTTTACTTAGGAAATGAGTTTTACCATAAAATCAAAAGCAATCAAACAAATTTTTTAAAAAACCCTATTTTTAAACTTTAAACTACGCTTAAATTCAGCAATATTTAAGTTTATTTCCTTATAATGAGTGCTTTAATTTTATCAAAGGATTCTCATGACAAAGACCGCTAAAGTCAATGACATCGTTCGTGATTGGGTCGTTTTAGACGCTAAGGACAAAGTTTTTTACCGCTTGATCACTGAAATCGCTGTGCTTTTAAGAGGGAAACACCGCCCTTTTTATACCCCTAATGTGGATTGTGGGGATTTTGTGGTGGTTATCAACGCCAATAAGGTTAAATTTTCAGGCATGAAATTAGAAGATAAAGAGTATTTTACCCATTCAGGCTATTTTGGTAGCACCAAGAGCAAGACTCTCCAAGAAATGCTAGAAAAAGCCCCTGAAAAGCTCTACCACTTAGCCGTTAGGGGCATGCTCCCTAAAACGAAATTAGGGAAAGCGATGATTAAAAAACTCAAAGTTTATCGTGATGATAAGCACCCTCACACCGCACAAACTAGCAAAAAGGACGCTAAATGAGAAAAATCTATGCTACCGGTAAAAGAAAAACCGCTATCGCTAAAGTGTGGCTCACTCCCGGTAAAGGCGAATTGAGTATCAATGAGCAAAGCCTGAATCAATGGTTAGGTGGGCATGAAGCCATTAAAATGAAAGTCATGCAGCCCTTACTTTTAACCAAACAAGAGCAATCTGTGGATATTAAAGCGGTGGTTTTTGGTGGGGGCTACTCAGCGCAAGCGGAAGCCTTAAGGCATGGCATTTCTAAAGCTTTGAACGCTTATGATATTGCTTTTAGAGCCATTTTAAAACCTAAGGGTTTGCTCACTAGGGATTCAAGGGTGGTTGAACGCAAAAAATATGGTAAAAGAAAGTCCAGAAGAAGCCCGCAATTCTCCAAAAGGTAATTTTTATTTGCCTCTCCTTTGGGGGGAGCTTTGGAGGGCTTTGGCTCTCTTTTATTTTCTGCTTTTTTTTCTCTCTTATTTTATTAAAATTTCAAAATAAGTAATGTATAATAATCGTTCTCTATCAATAGTTTTAAAAGGGCAAAGGGAATGAAATCTACAAGAATTGGTTCTAAAATTGTCATGATGGTGTGTGCGGTCGTTATAGCGATTAGCGCTATTATGGGCTTTATTATCAATCACAAGGTTGAAAGCGTGTTGCAACACCAAGCCACAGAATTGTTGCAAAAAAAGGCTCAGTTAGTCAGTTTTAAGATTCAAGGCATTATGAAGCGTATTTTTATGGGTGCTAACACCCTTGAAAAATTCTTAAGCGATGAAAATGGCTCTATCAATGACACCCTAAAAAAACGCATGCTCTCTGAGTTTTTGCTAGCAAACCCTCATGTGTTATTGATTAGTGCGATTTATACGAATAATAATGAACGAATTATCACTGCAATGAGCATGGATTCAAAAATCGCCTACCCTAATACCACGCTCAATGAAAACATGATCAATCAAATCCATTCGCTCAAAAGTATAACCCGTTCAGATCCCTATTATAAGGAGGTTAATGGCGATAAAATCTATGGCATGGATATTACCCTCCCCCTAATGGGTAAAAATCAAAATGTTATAGGCGCTTTAAACCTCTTTTTAAACATTGACGCTTTTTATACCGATGTGGTGGGCAAGAAAAAGAGCAACACCTTTTTAATGGGGAAAAATGGCAGGCTTTTAATCAGCCCTAATCGTGGGATTCAAGATAAAATCTTAAGCGCCATCAATCCGGACAAGCGAGTCGCTAAAGCTGTGGAGTATTACAATCAAAACGAAGCGGGCACTTTGAGTTACCATTCATTGAGCGGGGATACAGAAACCTTTTTAGCCATACAGCCCTTTGATTTTTTTGAAGAAAAAGGGAATAACGGCAATCATTGGCGTTGGGCAATCGGAAAATATGTCAATAAATCTTTAGTCTTTCAAGAAGCGACAAACACCAAATTCATTATCATCACCACTTTGATTTTAGGCGTGCTGGTGTTAGCCTTTTTAGTCTTTATCATCGTTTCCAATCTCATAACCAAACGCATCAGTAGGGTCAATAACACCCTAAATGATTTTTTCAACTTGCTTAATAACCCCAAAAATAACCATGCCATAAGCCTAACGCCTCCAAGCGCTTATGATGAAATCGGGCAAATGCAAGCTTCTATCAATGAAAACATTCTTAAAACCCAAGAAAGCATTCAAGCCGATAACAAAGCCATTCAAAACAGCATTGAAGTAACAAATTATGTGGAAAATGGGGATTTCACCCAAGAAATCGCATGCGTGCCTAAAAACAAAGATTTGCAAGCTTTAAGAAATACGATTAATAGCATTATCCAGTATTTCCGCAACCAAATTGGCGCCAATATTGAATCCCTAAATAACGCCCTAGAGCATTATAAAAACCTGGATTTCACCCACCACATCCAAAACCCTAAAGCCAACATGGAAAAAGCGCTCAACACTTTAGGGCAAGAAATTTCTAGCATGCTTAAAGCTTCTTTAGGGTTTGCGAACGCGCTCAATCATGAATCCAAAGATTTAAAAACTTGCGTGGATAACTTGACTAAAACCGCCCACAAGCAAGAAAGGAGCCTGAAAAACACTACCCAATCCTTAGAAGAAATCACTAATATTATCACAACAATTGATTCTAAAAGCCAAGAGATGATCTCTCAAGGCGAAGACATTAAAAGCGTGGTGGATATGATTAGAGACATCGCTGATCAAACGAATCTATTAGCCCTAAACGCTGCTATTGAAGCCGCACGGGCCGGTGAGCATGGCAGAGGCTTTGCGGTGGTGGCTGATGAGGTGAGGAAACTCGCTGAAAGGACGCAAAAATCTCTCAGCGAGATTGAAGCCAATATTAATATTCTCGTTCAAAGCATCGCCGATAACGCTGAGTCTATCAAAATGCAAAATAAGGGCGTAGAAAACATCCACAACTCCATTAACGCTTTGCAACAAGATGTGCAGGATAATTTGACTATCGCTAATCATTCTTTACAAGTCAGCGCTAAAATTGATGGGATTTCCCAAGATATTTTAGAAGATGTGAGCAAGAAGAAATTTTGATTTCTGCCTTTAATTTTGAGCGTCTAAAATATAAAACCGCCTAAAGCAAGGGGCTTTCTAGCTGTAAAGTGTTCTAACGGACGCTAACATGAAAGGATCTTTAAAGTCTGCATGGGCATTTCTTACCCTAAAAAGATTAGAGGTATTTTGTTAGCTTGAATATAGCCTAAGCGCTTACATCTTGCACCCTAAAGGACGGAGTTTTTTTGCACTAGTTTGATGATAAAAAGCTTTGGTTGGATTTTTAAAAGCGTTCTTAGGGGGAGTTAGTTGGGGGTTAAAGGGGTATTCATCGCCAAAATACCCCCCTTAAAAGAATTATAAATAAAAATATTAAGTTTTGGCTATCACTCTTTGATGTTGGGGTTTAATCTCAATTCCCCATATCGCCCATATCCCCCATGTCTCCCATATCGCCACCCATGTCATCGTTCATATCCCCCATATCGCCCATGTCATCGTTGCTGTTACCCATGTCGTCGTTCATGTCGTTCGCGTTATTCATGTCATCGCCCATGTCGTTGCTATTACCCATGTCGTCGTTAGTGTTACCCGTATCATCGTTGCCGTTGTTCATGTTGCTCATATCATCAGTGTTACCGGTATCCGTATTGCCGGTGTCTGTGTTGCCGGTATCCGCGTTATTCATATCGCCGGTATTGTTCCCGCTAGCATCTTTATCGTCAGTGGGGGTGTCGTTTGCGTTGCCGGTGTCAGTGGTGTTAGTGTCCATGTGATCATCGTTGTGATCATCGTTGGTGGCGTTGTTAGAGTTTATGAGCGCGTTACCCCCTTGATCCTTGCTGTCATTTGCATGGGTGTTGAGTATGTTGTTAATAGGCGTTTGTTGCATAGGTTGTTGCATAGGGTTATTCATCGCGTCATTCAAATCATCTCTATCATCGCCATCAATTTTCAAACTCCCATCTAAATAATTCCCCACCACATCGCTGCTATGGCTTAATTGTTGCACGCTGTCTAGGGCTTTATCCACTTGGGCTTGTTGCTCGCTTGAAAGCCCTTTTTGATCTTTTAAGTCATTGTCTAGTTGGTTCAAGTTATTGTCTAATTTGTCCCTAACCTCCATAGCTTTATTGACCACTGAATCGATCTTACTAGGACTCGCCCCGTCTTGCTTCATTTCTTTGATTTGCCCCACTAAATGGTTAAGCTCTTTAGCTTGAGAAGCGATCGCATCCACGCTTTTAGTGGGCATGGCTTTGGTGTGGAAGAGCGAATTGTCTTTGAGCATGCGGCTGTTGTCTAAATTGACTAAAGCGCTATTCAAGCGGTTGGTTTGAATATCCTTGCTGAATTTAGGATCACGATAAAAGCTCATGAGATTTGCTGGTTGCGAAGATTTATCGTCTTTATCGTCTTTGTCATCATCAGTAGGCGTATCAAGTTGGTTAATGGAAGCGTCATGGTCTAAAATCTCTTCTTGATCGAGCGCATACATGTAATTTTCTAACATCAAGTAGTCTTGAACTTGCATCATGAAAAACATGTTAGGGTAGAACCCATACATGCCATCATAAAAGTCATAAAAATCATACATGCCCATGCCATACATGCCATACATACCCATTCCATACATGCCATACATACCATAATAAGGGCTATAGTAAGAGTTGTAATAGTTGTTACTCCTGTAATAAGGGCTTTGAGCCTTTTCATTCTCTTGTTGTTTTTTAAGATACGCCCCTACCACACTCAAATCAGCGAGCATCTTTTGAGCCGTTTTTTGATCTTTTAAAGAAATGCCTAAGGGGATATAAATACCGGTGCGGTAACTATAAAAAGAATCCCTAGCGATGATTTTAAGGCAATATTTCAAATTCTTTTGCAATTTTAGGTACTGCCTCAAACGCGCATGCACTCTTAAATTCCCCAATATACCGGAGCCAAAACGCATTTTTTCCACTAACGCGCTGAATTTTTTCGCATCGCCATTAGCCGCATTGATATAGTTTAAAGCGCTAGCCCCCCACTCTATGGTGCTGCTTTTATAACCCCCAAAATCCACTATTTTTGGCGTTAATTCCCCTTTTAATTGCGGATCTTTTAAGTCAAACAACGCCCTATTCACGCTGATAGCGTTTAAACTGAGTGCCATTATAAAAAGTATTTTTATAGCTTTCATTGATAACCTTAAAAAATATCTCTTGCGAGCATTATAGACTATTTTTAGAAATCAAAATGATTTTTGAAAACAAGCCAAAGTAAAAAATAAAACCTAAAAAACAAAAGGTTCTGTTTTAAGCGCTTCTTTAGTTTTTAAAAAACCCTCTTAAACAAAAACCTAGCCCCCCCCAACACAACAAACACCGCAAAAAAAGAAAAAAGAAACCAACAGAGAGAAAACCCTCTGTTGGAAAGAAGAAAAAGGTTTAGAAGTTGATCATGTAGTTAAAATAGATAGAGAAGTTCCTTTTATAGAACACATCTACCGATCCATCTACGCCCCTTTCTTTATAGAATTGGTTGGTAAATAAAGGCAATTTAAAGTCCACTTCAATCCCGCTGTGTTTAGAGAAATTGCTCCTAAAACCAAATTCAACAGGCATTTGGAAATAGCTTGTGTTCATGCTCACTGAACAGCCGGCGGTGTTGTTGCAAATGTGCATCTGAGATTTCAAGTAGCTCTCTCCTTGAACGATAAACGAATCCCCTCCTAACCCAAAGCCCACGAACAACCCTGCTGTGTTATAGCCCTCTTTACTTTCATAGAAGTTATAGAGCGCATCAAAGCCCACGCCATAAGTGAAGTCATTCACTTGAGACGCGCCCTCCATGATTCCAAGCTGGCTCCCCACAAAGCTTAAATTCGCATGGTTATAGCTGTAGTATCCATAAGATCTAAAGCCAAAGCGTTTGGTTTTGCCAAAGAACCACTTATACCCTGCCATCGCATCTACCCCATACATTTGCCCGTAATTATTGGTGTTGATCACGCTTGGCGTGTAGGTTGCTTGGGCTTGAGCGACAGCGGTTTGAATGTTTTTATGCACATTCATGAAAGCGTCTTTTTGAGCCATTAGATTGGTTTTTAGCGCGTTTAAGAAATTGATGGCATCTGTCGTGCGTTGTGCTACTACCGGTAGTCGCAAGCGTAACGGCTTGCGTTTTTTGCGTATCAGCTGCATTAAGATCGGCTAGAGCCATATCCACTTGATTGATAGCTTTATCTAACGCGCCCACGACCGCATTAGATCCGTTTGTCAATTGTCCGATCGTCGCGCTAGAAGAATTTAAATAGCCTTTTAAAGTGTTTTGAGCGCTTTCTAACGCGCTAAACGCGCTGCTTAGCCCTTGAGCGTTGGAAATCACGCTGCCTAAATTAGGATTACCGCTCAAAAGATTGCTGATCGCTGCGGTTTGCTGAGAGAGTTGCGTTACCCCACTTAAAGTGGTGTTCATCGCGCTCACGCTCACACTCTTAAAATTATTAACCATAGTGGTATCTTTGGTTAGCTGGCTTGTTATAGTGTTCCCACCACTAGTTGATGGCGTTGGGGTTGGTGGGGTTTCTGGAGCTGGTGTGCCACTTGAAGCGGTGTGTTTATCGCCACCAGTGCCACCACTTGTTGCTGGTGGGGTTGATGGTGTCTGATCTTTTAGTGCTGTTTCTAAAGTGCTTTGATCGTTAGTGAGCTGATTTTCAGCCTTTTGTAAATTTGTTTCAGCGGTTTGCTCTGCTTGTTGATCGGCTTGAAAAGTAGTTTCATCAAAATTTGTAGCCTTAGCGTCGTTTTCAACTTTAGTTACAGCTTTTTGTAAAGCTGTTTCAGCGTTTTGAACGGCTGTGTTATCGGTTTCTACTTGTTTAGCCGCATCAGCTACAGTAGTGTCAGTGCTTGTTGTATAAGCTTCATCAGTTGTGGCGGTTATGTTGTCAGTAGAAGCGGTGTTTTCAAGCGTTGTCGCTTCTTTGCTGTCGCTTTGAGCAGTGTTTTGGGCTGCTTTTTGGGCTTGTTGTTGCGTTGGTGAATCGCTTGTTAATTTACTATCCTTATCCTTTTCAGCATAATTACCAAAAACATGCGATGGTTTTTGCAATGCTGCGTAGGTTTCTAAATCGGTAGCGTTCATGCTCCCTAAAAGCACGCTACTCGTTGCTAAAGAGAAAAAGCCTAATTTTTTGAATGACTTTTTCATAACTTCCTCCCTTATTTTTTCATCCAGCTTGTGCTTGGATTGACTTTAGTGTCCGGTTTGGAAGCGCTTTGCGTTTCTTGGGCTGGAGCTGTTTGATTGCTGCCAAACATTGAAGTGTCTATCGGGGTGTTATTGTTAGCACCTGGGGTGCGGGTGGTGTTTTGGTTTTCTAAATTAGAATATTGAAACCCCCCTCCTAAAAACGCACCGCTTTTTTCTGCCATAGACACACTAAAGGCTAATGCCATACCTAAAAAAACTTTTTTCATTTAAAACTCCTTAATGTGAGAAATCCTAAGGATTTCTTTTTTTATTGCATTCATGCTATGGTGCAAAAATATAGGGGATCATCAAAATTTGAGAGTTGTCCTTGAATACATTCGCTTCTACAGAATACAATTCGCTCTTACAAATATTAAGCTTTTGAGTTGTATCACAAAAAAGTGAATTTTTCGTTAAGAATGGGTTAAATAAATCGTTTTATTTTTTAAAAATGTATTTATATATATAAGAATTTAAAATTATATTTAACTATATTTTATGGAAGCTTTTACGCTATTTTTGTGTGGGGCGAAAATTTAGAGCTTTTAGGGTTTTTGGTCGTAATGGGTGGCTATCTTAAAAAAGGCTGTTTTATCGCTTTGTTTTATCGTTTTAGTAATGGTCTTATTCAAACTGGCTTTGAGCATGAGCGATTAAAGGGTTGATCACTTCATCTAAATTCCCTGAAAGCATGATTTCTTCTAAACTATACAGAGTTAAATTGATTCTATGTTCGCTCAAGCGGTTTTGCGGGTAATTATAGGTGCGGATCCTTTCGCTCCTGTCCCCACTACCCACTTGCTCCTTCCGGTCTTTGGCGTTAGCGAGTTGCTGCTCTTCAATTTGTTTTTCATAAAGGCGCGCTTTTAAGATTTTTAGGGCTTTATCCTTGTTTTTATGCTGGGATTTTTCATCTTGCATGCTCACGCTGATATTGGTGGGAAGGTGCGTGATGCGCACCGCAGAGTCTGTGGTGTTGACGCATTGCCCCCCATGCCCGCCAGCGCGAAACACTTCAATCTTTAAATCGCTAGGGTTGAGAGTAACTTCCACATCATCCACTTCAGGCATGATCGCTACTGTGATAGCGGAAGTGTGGATTCGCCCTTGAGATTCTGTCTCGGGGACTCTTTGGACTCGATGCGTGCCTGCTTCAAATTTGAGCCTTGAATACACGCCCTTGCCCTTAATCAAAGCGATGATTTCTTTATAGCCCCCTACGCTGTTTTCGCTAGAGCTCACTATCTCTACTTTCCATTTTTTCAAATCCGCATAACGGCAATACGCCTTAAACAAATCCCCTACAAAAATGCCCGCTTCATCGCCCCCCGTGCCGGCTCTTAACTCTAAATAGATGTTTTTATCATCGTTAGGGTCTTTGGGGATAAGGAGTTGCTTAATGGCAGTTTCTAGATCGCTTTTTTGGATTTCTAAAATTTTTAACTCTTCTTTAGCCAGTTCGCTCAATTCCTTGTCTTCTAAAAGCTCCTTATTTTCTTTGATATTCTCTAAAACGCTCAAATACTCCTTACTCGCTACAGAAATTTCTTCAATGGAGCTTTGCTCTTTGCTCAATTCGGTGAGTTTTTTAATGTCGCTAACCACTTCAACGCTGGAAAGCAACGCTGTGAGTTCATCGTATCGTTTGAGAATGGAAGAAAGCTTTTCAGCTAGAATAGACATGCAAGACTACCTATAAAAAGATGTGAATAAAAAATACAACAATCTAAAAAACGCAAAACTTAAAAAGAAGCCCAATAATAAAAACCCACTACTGAGCTTGAAGAAGTCAAAAACGCCCCAAAACTAAGCGAGAGCGATTTTTTTCACTGAAGCGTTAAGCCTTGAGACTTTCCTAGAAGCGGTGTTTTTCTTTAAAATCCCCTTGCTGACAAATTTATGCAACTCTTTATTAGCGATTTTCAAACGCTCTTGAGCTTTTGCTACATCATTGACAGCGACCGCTTCACGCACGGCCTTAATGATATTTTTAACTTTAGTTTTATAGAACCTGTTGCGTTCGGTTCTTTTAATGGTCTGTCTGATTCGCTTTTCTGCGGACTTATGATTTGCCATAGCCTTGTTTTAATCCCTTTGTAATGTAAAATTTGGCATAATTCTATCTAAAAATTGATTAAAAATAGTTTAAAAGGTATTTTATAACGATGAAAATTTTTGGGACTGATGGCGTGAGGGGTAAAGCTGGGGTGAAACTCACCCCCATGTTTGTGATGCGTTTGGGCGTTGCTGCCGGATTGTATTTTAAAAAACATTCTCAAACGAATAAAATTTTAATTGGCAAAGACACCAGAAAAAGCGGCTACATGGTAGAAAACGCTTTAGTGAGCGCTTTAACTTCCATAGGCTATAATGTGATTCAAATAGAGCCTATGCCCACCCCTGCGATTGCGTTTTTAACCGAAGATATGCGCTGTGATGCGGGTATTATGATAAGTGCAAGCCACAACCCTTTTGAAGATAATGGCATTAAGTTTTTCAATTCTTATGGTTATAAGCTTAAAGAAGAAGAAGAAAAAGCGATTGAAGAAATCTTTCATGATGAAGGATTACTGCATTCTAGCTATAAAGTAGGCGAGAGCGTCGGTAGCGCTAAAAGGATAGACGATGTGATAGGGCGCTATATCGCGCATTTGAAGCACTCTTTCCCCAAACATTTGAATTTACAAAATTTAAGGATCGTGCTAGATACCGCTAATGGCGCGGCTTATAAGGTGGCTCCGGTCGTTTTTAGTGAGCTTGGGGCTGATGTGTTAGTGATTAATGATGAGCCTAACGGGTGTAACATTAATGAACAATGCGGGGCTTTACACCCTAACCAATTGAGCCAGGAAGTGAAAAAATACCGCGCGGATTTAGGCTTTGCTTTTGATGGCGATGCCGACAGGCTAGTGGTGGTGGATAATTTAGGGAATATCGTGCATGGGGATAAGCTTTTAGGGGTGTTAGGGGTTTATCAAAAATCTAAAAACGCCCTTTCTTCTCAAGCGATTGTCGCTACAAACATGAGCAATCTAGCCCTTAAAGAATACTTAAAATCCCAAGATTTAGAATTGAAGCATTGCGCGATTGGGGATAAGTTTGTGAGCGAATGCATGCGATTGAACAAAGCCAATTTTGGAGGCGAACAAAGCGGGCATATCATTTTTAGCGATTACGCTAAAACCGGCGATGGTTTGGTGTGCGCTTTGCAAGTGAGCGCGTTAGTGCTAGAAAGCAAGCAGGTAAGCTCTGTTGCACTAAACCCCTTTGAACTATACCCCCAAAGCCTAGTGAATTTGAATATCCAAAAAAAGCCTCCTTTAGAAAGCCTGAAAGGTTATAGCGCTCTTTTAAAAGAATTAGACCAACTAGAGATCCGCCATTTGATCCGTTATAGCGGCACTGAAAACAAATTACGAATCCTTTTAGAAGCTAAAGACGAAAAACTTTTAGAATCCAAAATGCAAGAATTGAAAGAATTTTTTGAAGGGCATTTGTGCTAAAAACCACCCAAAAAAGCCTATTGGTTTTTATAGGGGTTTTTTTTCTTATTTTTGGCGTGGATCAAGCGATTAAATACGCTATTTTAGAGGGGTTTCGCTATGAAAGTTTAGTTATAGATATTGTTTTAGTGTTCAATAAAGGCGTGGCGTTTTCCTTGCTCAGTTTTTTAGAGGGGGGTTTGAAATACTTGCAAATCCTTTTGATTTTGGGGCTTTTTATCTTTTTAATGCGCCAAAAGGAGCTTTTTAAAAGCCATGCCATAGAGTTTGGCATGGTGTTTGGTGCTGGGGTCTCTAATGTTTTAGACCGGTTTGTGCATGGGGGCGTGGTGGATTATGTGTATTATCATTATGGCTTTGATTTTGCCATTTTTAACTTCGCTGATGTCATGATAGATGTGGGCGTGGGCGTTTTATTGTTAAGACAATTCTTTTTTAAGCAAAAACAAAACAAAATTAAGGCATAATTACCCTTTTTAAATAAAAGGTCGCGTAGCTCAGTTGGTAGAGCACTACCTTGACATGGTAGTGGTCGCTGGTTCAAGTCCAGTCGTGTCCACCATTATCACTCCAATTTTAATTCTCATTTTTTTGCGAGTTTTTGATCTTTATAAATTCTAAAGGGGTATTAAACGCGCTTCCAATAACGCTTTTATAGCGCTTCAAAAATATAACACTAATTCATTTTAAATAATAATTAGTTAATGAACGCTTCTGTTAATCTTAGTAAATCAAAACATTGCTACAATTACATCCAACCTTGATTGCGTTATGTCTTCAAGGAAAAACACTTTAAGAATAGGAGAATGAGATGAAACTCACCCCAAAAGAGTTAGATAAGTTGATGCTCCACTATGCTGGAGAATTGGCTAAAAAACGCAAAGAAAAAGGCATTAAGCTTAACTATGTAGAAGCGGTAGCTCTGATTAGTGCCCATATTATGGAAGAAGCGAGAGCTGGTAAAAAGACTGCGGCTGAATTGATGCAAGAAGGGCGCACTCTTTTAAAACCGGATGATGTGATGGATGGCGTGGCAAGCATGATCCATGAAGTGGGTATTGAAGCGATGTTTCCTGATGGGACTAAACTCGTAACCGTGCATACCCCTATTGAGGTACAATGGTAAATTAGTTCCTGGTGAGTTGTTCTTAAAAAATGAAGACATTACTATCAACGAAGGCAAAAAAGCCGTTAGCGTGAAAGTTAAAAATGTTGGCGACAGACCGGTTCAAATCGGCTCACACTTCCATTTCTTTGAAGTGAATAGATGCTTAGACTTTGACAGAGAAAAAACTTTCGGTAAACGCTTAGACATTGCGAGCGGGACAGCGGTAAGGTTTGAGCCTGGCGAAGAAAAATCCGTAGAATTGATTGACATTGGCGGTAACAGAAGAATCTTTGGATTTAACGCATTGGTTGATAGGCAAGCAGACAACGAAAGCAAAAAAATTGCTTTACACAGAGCTAAAGAGCGTGGTTTTCATGGCGCTAAAAGCGATGACAACTATGTAAAAACAATTAAGGAGTAAGAAATGAAAAAGATTAGCAGAAAAGAATATGTTTCTATGTATGGGCCTACTACAGGCGATAAAGTGAGATTGGGCGATACAGACTTGATCGCTGAAGTAGAACATGACTACACCATTTATGGCGAAGAGCTTAAATTCGGCGGCGGTAAAACCCTAAGAGAAGGCATGAGCCAATCTAACAACCCCAGCAAAGAAGAACTGGATCTAATCATCACTAACGCTTTAATCGTGGATTACACCGGTATTTATAAAGCGGATATTGGTATTAAAGATGGCAAAATCGCTGGCATCGGTAAAGGCGGTAACAAAGACATGCAAGATGGCGTTAAAAACAATCTTAGCGTGAGTCCTGCTACCGAAGCCTTAGCCGGTGAAGGCTTGATCGTAACGGCTGGTGGTATTGACACACACATCCACTTCATTTCACCCCAACAAATCCCTACAGCTTTTGCAAGCGGTGTAACAACCATGATTGGTGGCGGAACCGGTCCTGCTGATGGCACTAATGCGACTACTATCACTCCAGGTAGAAGAAACTTAAAATGGATGCTCAGAGCGGCTGAAGAATATTCTATGAACTTAGGTTTCTTAGCTAAAGGTAACGCTTCTAACGATGCGAGCTTAGCCGATCAAATTGAAGCCGGTGCGATTGGCTTTAAAATCCACGAAGACTGGGGCACCACTCCTTCTGCAATCAATCATGCGTTAGATGTTGCGGACAAATACGATGTGCAAGTCGCTATCCACACAGACACTTTGAATGAAGCCGGTTGCGTGGAAGACACTATGGCAGCTATTGCTGGGCGCACTATGCACACTTTCCACACTGAAGGCGCTGGCGGCGGACACGCTCCTGATATTATTAAAGTGGTCGGTGAACACAACATTCTACCCGCTTCCACTAACCCCACTATCCCTTTCACTGTGAATACAGAAGCCGAACACATGGACATGCTTATGGTGTGCCACCACTTGGATAAAAGCATTAAAGAAGATGTCCAGTTCGCTGATTCAAGGATCCGCCCTCAAACCATTGCGGCTGAAGACACTTTGCATGACATGGGGATTTTCTCAATCACTAGTTCTGACTCTCAAGCTATGGGTCGTGTGGGTGAAGTTATCACTAGAACTTGGCAAACAGCTGACAAAAACAAAAAAGAATTTGGCTGCTTGAAAGAAGAAAAAGGCGATAACGACAACTTCAGGATCAAACGCTACTTGTCTAAATACACCATTAACCCAGCGATCGCTCATGGGATTAGCGAGTATGTAGGTTCTGTAGAAGTGGGCAAAGTGGCTGACTTGGTATTGTGGAGTCCAGCATTCTTTGGCGTGAAACCCAACATGATCATCAAAGGCGGATTCATTGCGTTAAGTCAAATGGGCGATGCGAACGCTTCTATCCCTACCCCACAACCGGTTTATTACAGAGAAATGTTCGCTCACCATGGTAAAGCTAAATACGATGCAAACATCACTTTTGTGTCTCAAGCGGCTTATGACAAAGGCATTAAAGAAGAATTGGGGCTTGAAAGACAAGTGTTGCCGGTAAAAAATTGCAGAAACATCACCAAAAAAGACATGCAATTCAACGACACTACCGCTCACATTGAAGTCAATCCTGAAACTTACCATGTGTTCGTGGATGGCAAAGAAGTAACTTCTAAACCAGCCAATAAAGTGAGCTTGGCGCAACTCTTTAGCATTTTCTAGGATTTTCTCTAGGATTTTTAATTTTCTAGGATTTTTGGAGCGTTCCTCCTTAAATCTTAGTTTTTAAGCTCTCTGACTTTTATTATTTATTAAAAGTTAGGGGCTTATTTTTTTGTTTTTATTTTTTGTCAATTTACTATTTTTCTTTATGATTAGCTCAAGCAACAAAGGTTATTCGTAAGGTGCGTTTGTTGTAAAAATTTTGTTTTGGAAGGATAAGGCAATGCTAGGACTTGTATTGTTATATGTTGGGATTGTTTTAATCAGCAATGGGATTTGCGGATTAACCAAAGTCGATCCTAAAAGCACTGCGGTGATGAACTTTTTTGTGGGTGGGCTCTCCATTATTTGTAATATAGTTGTAATCACTTACTCCGCGCTCCACCCTACAGCCCCTGTAGAAGGTGCTGAAGATATTGTTCAAGTATCGCACCATTTGACCAGTTTCTATGGGTCAGCGACTGGGTTATTGTTTGGTTTTACCTACTTGTATGCCGCTATCAACCACACTTTTGGTTTGGATTGGAGGCCCTATTCTTGGTATAGCTTATTCGTAGCGATCAACACTGTTCCTGCTGCGATTTTATCCCATTATAGCGATATGCTTGATGACCACAAAGTGTTAGGCATCACTGAAGGCGATTGGTGGGCAATCATATGGTTGGCTTGGGGTGTTTTGTGGCTTACCGCTTTCATTGAAAACATCTTGAAAATCCCTTTAGGGAAATTCACTCCATGGCTTGCTATCATTGAGGGTATTTTAACCGCTTGGATCCCTGCTTGGTTGCTCTTTATCCAACACTGGGTGTGAGATGATCATAGAGCGTTTAGTTGGCAATCTAAGGGATTTAAACCCCTTGGATTTCAGCGTGGATTATGTGGATTTGGAATGGTTTGAAACGAGAAAAAAAATCGCTCGCTTTAAAACCAGGCAAGGCAAAGACATAGCCATACGCCTTAAAGACGCTCCCAAGTTGGGTCTCTCTCAAGGGGATATTTTATTTAAAGAAGAGAAGGAAATTATCGCCGTTAATATCTTGGATTCTGAAGTCATTCACATCCAAGCCAAGAGCGTGGCTGAAGTAGCGAAAATATGCTACGAAATAGGGAACCGCCATGCGGCTTTATACTATGGCGAGTCTCAATTTGAATTTAAAACACCATTTGAAAAGCCCACGCTAGCGTTATTAGAAAAGCTAGGGGTTCAAAATCGTGTTTTAAGTTCAAAATTGGATTCCAAAGAACGCTTAACCGTGAGCATGCCCCATAGTGAGCCTAATTTTAAGGTCTCACTAGCGAGCGATTTTAAAGTGGTCATGAAATAGAAAAATAACAGATGGATAAAGGAAAAAGCGTGAAAAGCACTGAAAAAAGCGTGGGTATGCCCCCAAAAACCCCAAAGGCAGACAATAACGCTCATGTGGATAATGAATTTCTGATCTTGCAAGTCAATGATGCGGTGTTCCCCATTGGATCTTACACGCATTCTTTTGGGCTAGAAACTTACATCCAGCAAAAAAAGGTTACCAATAAAGAAAGCGCTTTAGAGTATTTAAAAGCCAATCTCTCTAGCCAGTTCCTTTACACGGAAATGCTGAGTTTGAAACTCACCTATGAAAGCACCCTCCAACAAGATTTAAAAAAAATCTTAGGGGTTGAAGAAATGATTAGGCTATCCACAAGCCCCATGGAATTACGATTAGCCAATCAAAAGCTAGGCAATCGTTTCATTAAAACCTTACAAGCCATGAACGAATTAGACATGGGTGCATTTTTTAACGCTTACGCTCAACAAACCAAAGATCCCACCCATGCCACTAGCTATGGCGTTTTTGCGGCGAGTTTGAATATTGAATTGAAAAAGGCTTTAAGGCATTATCTTTATGCGCAAACTTCTAACATGGTGATCAACTGCGTTAAAAGCGTCCCTTTGTCCCAAAACGATGGGCAAAAAATCTTATTGAGCTTGCAAAACCCTTTTAACCAACTCATAGAAAAAACCCTAGAACTAGACGAAAGCCACTTGTGCGCGGCAAGCGTTCAAAACGACATTAAGGCGATGCAGCATGAGAGTTTATACTCGCGCCTTTATATGTCTTGAATTTTAATCTCAAATTGAAAGGAATTTTATGGTAAAAATTGGAGTTTGTGGTCCTGTAGGAAGCGGTAAAACCGCCTTGATTGAAGCTTTAACGCGCCACATGTCAAAAGATTATGACATGGCGGTCATCACTAATGATATTTACACGAAAGAAGACGCAGAGTTTATGTGTAAAAATTCGGTGATGCCACGAGAGAGGATCATTGGCGTAGAAACAGGAGGCTGTCCGCACACCGCCATTAGAGAAGACGCTTCTATGAATTTAGAGGCGGTAGAAGAAATGCATAGTCGTTTCCCTAATTTGGAACTGCTTTTGATTGAAAGCGGAGGCGACAACCTTTCAGCGACTTTCAACCCAGAGCTAGCGGACTTTACGATTTTTGTGATTGATGTGGCTGAGGGCGATAAAATCCCTAGGAAAGGCGGACCAGGAATCACGCGATCAGACTTGCTTGTCATCAATAAAATTGACTTAGCCCCCTATGTGGGAGCGGACTTGAAAGTCATGGAAAGGGATTCTAAAAAAATGCGCGGCGAAAAGCCCTTTATTTTTACGAATATCCGCGCTAAAGAAGGCCTAGATGATGTGATCGCATGGATTAAGCGCAACGCTTTATTGGAAGATTGATGAACACTTACGCTCAAGAATCCAAGCTCAGGTTAAAAACCAAAATAGGGGCTGATGGGCGGTGCGTGATTGAAGACAATTTCTTCACGCCCCCCTTTAAGCTCATGGCGCCCTTTTACCCTAAAGACGATTTAGCTGAAATCATGCTTTTAGCGGTAAGCCCTGGCTTAATGAAAGGCGATGCGCAAGACATGCAATTACACATCGGTCACAATTGCAAGTTAAGGATCACTTCGCAATCCTTTGAAAAAATCCATAACACTGAAGACGGATTTGCTAGCAGAGACATGCATATCGTTGTGGGGGAAAACGCCTTTTTGGACTTTGCGCCCTTCCCTTTGATCCCCTTTGAAAACGCGCATTTTAAGGGCAATACCACGATTTCTTTACGCTCTAGTTCTCAGTTGCTCTATAGTGAAATCATTGTCGCCGGGCGAGTGGCGCGAAATGAGTTGTTCCAATTCAACCGCTTGCACACCAAAATCTCTATTTTAAAAGATAACCAACCGATCTATTATGATAACACGATTTTAGATCCCAAAACCACCAACATGACAAATATGTGCATGTTTGATGGCTATACGCATTATTTGAATTTGGTGCTTGTCAATTGCCCCATAGAGCTGTCTGGTGTGCGAGGATTGATTGAAGAGAGCGAAGGAGTGGATGGAGCCGTGAGCGAGATTGCTAGTTCTCATCTATGCCTAAAGGCTTTAGCGAAAGGCTCAGAACCCTTGTTGCATTTAAGAGAAAAAATCGCTCGCCTAATCACGCAAACGATTACGCCAAAGGTTTAAAAACACTTCAAAAAGATTAAATTCCTTTAGTCTTTTTAACCCCCCCACTTTTTTTTAACTCTCTTTTTTTAACTCTCTTTTTTTAACTCTCTTTTTTTAACTCTCTTTTTTTAACTCTCTTTTTTTAACTCTCTTTTTTTAACTCTCTTTTTTTAACCTTGTAAGCTGAAAGTACCTAAACTCAGTAACGCTGTCTTTAGAAAGCTCTACAAATAGCGCGTTGAGATTATTGAGAGTGCTTGGTGGAGGCAAATTGTTTTTGATAGCGTTCAAGTTTTCCCCATTACACCTAAAGGCTAGGCATTGCTTGAAGTGGTTGTTTAACAATTCTCTTAACTTGTCAAAATGGTAATTAGTTTTAATTTGCCTAAAGTCATGCGCAAAAATGACGCAATACTGCTCGTTGTCTGTGGCTTTTTCTAAAAACGATTTTAACTTTTCCGCCCCTACTTTGTCATGCCATTCTTTCGCTTCGTTGAGATTGTCTATCACAAGCGTGCTATTAGGATTCATAGCGGTGTCTAAAACGCTTAAAATATTTTCTACAGGCGTGATGCCGTATTCTTTTTGCGCATCAAAAGACCTTATCAAGCGTTTTTCTTTATTGCAAAAAACCAATTCTTTGTTCGCGCTCTTAATGTTTTGGAACAGGAGTTTCATTAAAGCGATGCGAGTGCTTAAATCTTGGCTCACCACTAACAAATGCGATTCGTTGTTTTCAAACTCCACTATCAAGTCCTTTTGCTCATAATCCACTTCTTTGCCCAGATGCAAACGCATTTCATTAGCCTTAAGGATGTTGGGCATTTTTAAAGCCGTCTCGCCATTATAGATTTTACGATCTATGGGCGCGAGGTTTCTTTGGTTAAATTCAGCGTGTGTTTTTGTGAGAAAAGATTTGAAATCATCGGGGGCTTTAGGGATACTCATCTTGGTGTGGTATTTTCTATGCCCTCCGTTGTTGTTGAAAATGCCTTCTGGTTTTGAAGCTCACAAGCCGCATCATCGCCCAAAACACTACTGCTGTCTTCTGCATCCATAGGCAAAGCGATGCGGTTAGCGATTTGAGCCTTAAAGCTTGAATCAATGTCAGTGCCGCGCATGGTTTGAGTGGCTAAAACTAAATGCACCCCATAGCTGCGGTCCTTTTTAAGCAGGGTGTTTAAATGCCCCTCCACCGCTTTAGTGGATTTATTATCGCTAAAAAGCACCTGAAATTCATCAACCACTACAATCAGTCTAGCCATTTTTTCATGCTTTCGGTAATCGCTCAAATCTTTCACATTAAACTGCTTGAACAGCTCGGCTCTTTTTTGCATTTCATCACAAAGCCATTTCAAGAAAGTGATGCCATAAGAGATTGAACTCGCCACGCTCACCAACCTCGCATGCTCTAAAGTGGGATCTGCTACATACGCGTTAAATTCCACCCCCTCTTTATAGTCTAACAAAAAGAGTTGGACTTCATTGGGTGCGTAGTAGAAAGCTAAATTTTGGATCAACACATGCAAGAAATTGGATTTCCCGCTCCCGCTGCGCCCGCAAATGAGCGTGTGGTTTTGTTCGTTACCGATTTCAAAACACACTTTCTTATGGTTAATATCCCACCCCACCGGCACAGACACTTTAGACTGAGAACTTTTAGTCCAAAATTTTTCGTCTTTTTGTAAGTCTTTCAACTCCCTTTTAACGGCTTTCTTTTTCTCGTAATACGCTTTAATTTTATCGGCAAAGTCTTGCATGTGCTGGGATTTAATACCTTGATCATTGATCACTTCTACACTAAGATATTTCAAGCGTTCAAAACTTGTCGTATCCCTAAAAAACTCCGCATGTTTTTTCAAGTCTTCTGCGGATTGATTGTTTTTTTCGCTCTCCAAATTGACAAAGCTCAAAACCCCATTTTTAGAGCCAAAACGCATGATTTTTTCCAAATAATAAAGCACGTTTTGACTTAAAGCATCTACCCCGCTTAAAAAAAGCGCTTTTAAAGGCAAGCGGTCTTTTTTTCTTCATTATAATGCGCAAAATCTCTAAAACCGTACCAATTTTTCTTGCAAATTAACCTTTAAATATTCATACAAATGCTTTAGGGCTTCTTCTATTTCCTTGCTTTCGGTCAAAATCCTTTGCTGGTAAATAAAATCATTGTTTTTATCTAAAAGCCTTCTAGTCAGATTGAAAATGCCCCCTAGACTCAGCGCATCAACCAAGATCACTTCTAATTGCACCAAGGGCACGCTGGAGAGTAAGCGCATGAGCATTTCTCTCAAAAACTGCCCGTCTTTTTCATGCTCTATATACAAGCTTTTAGGGGGGAAAGGATAAACTTTAGGCAATAAAAATTCCATATTAGCGCCATTTTTGCCCCTAACTTGCAATAAACCACAGCTTAAAAATTTAGGGTAAGTGGTCGTTTCATTGAACTTTGGCGCGTCTGTAAATTGCGCTTGAATTTGCCTGATACTCTTTTGATAGTCCTCTATTGGTGAGGCGATCGGCTTGAGAAAACTCTCTGGCTCTTTTTTAGCAACAACCTTATCTAAGGCGTCGTCCAATTCTTTTAATAAATTACCCGCATCAATCATCTTTATCCTTAAGATATTCATCATAGTGCCTCTTGGCTTCTCTTTCATGCTCTTTGGCTTCACGCATAAGCCTATCGATCTCGCTTGGTGAGTGGCGATCCATATCAACTTGCTTCTCCAAACGCTTGGCTTCTTCAAGTTGCTCGTTGATTTTTCTCATTTCGTATTGAGTTTCCTGCTCTAAATTTTCTAAATCATGCGCAATTTTTAGCATCTCCTCTAGCGCCTCACTTTTAAGTTTCTGCCCTAAATCATCTTGCATGGCGTTTTCTACAAAATAGTCGCAAATCCTTTTTAACTCATTGGTGCAACCCTCCAAAAAAACTTTATGAGACAACATTTTAACCCCTTGATTCCAGTTTTTTTAAAAACATTTTAAGATTTAATAGCGCTTTTTTTGAACCATCATCAGTGTCTAAAAACAGCACCACATCAGTAGTCGTATTCAAAAGATAATACCCCCCATACCCGTCATTAGCGAAGATGATTTCTTCAGGCTCTAACCATTCTTTTAAGCTCTGCATGAAATCAGTGAATAAGCCCTCTAAATTGAAATTCAAAACATGTTTGAATGTGTAGGATTCATTGCCCACCACAAAAGAACGCCATTGGCTAAAACCATAATTTGATCGTTTGATGAAGTCCTTAAACGCATCGCTCAAGCCTATTTTCAACCGCTCTTCTAACCTGTTCAACGCATTTTCATTGAGCGGCTCTACAAATTCCCAATTCAATTCTGTGTTTGTAGGAATGTTGTCCATAGTTTGTATCCTTTCGTGTGTTTCACGCTTAATAATAATTCTTCTCTCACCAACGCTAAATTCCCTAAAACATTCGCATCAAAATGCCACAAATAGCCCCTAGGGATGAATCCTTTTGCGATCTGTTCCAAATCTGTCGCATCAAAGCCCAAATCGTTGTCTTTAAGCGCGGCTTGTAAAGCCTTTAGGGCATGGTGAGCGTATGCGGTTTTATTCCAATCTTCTAAAGGTGCAATGGCGCTAAAAACGCTATCAAATTCCGCTAAACGCAACTCATTGAATTTGACCTCATCAGGGTAGGGGTTTTGCTCATCTACAATAAAGCCCTCTTTACGGATTTCTAAAAACTCTCTATACTCCAACGCTTTTTGCGTATAATTTTCATTCCGTTCTAAAACGGGATCGATTTTTTGACTCAAATTTTCTGTAGCACGCTCCAACTCTGTTTCTAAATTATCAAAAGCTTCATTGATAGCGTTTGAATCGTTAAGGGCTTCTTTGATTTTTTCTGTAAAATCTTGTAAAACTTTCTTACAATTTTTAACGCAATTCTTTTTGGCTAGAGTCAAGCTTTCGTTATAAGAAAGCACACTTAAAACGCTTGGCATCAAATCCTCTAAACTCTTTTCAAATTCTCGCTCTTTAGAGCTTGCCATGCGATCCAGTTCATCGTTAGGGTTTTCATCATAAGAAGATACGCCCGTCAAATCCAATTCTCGCTCTTTAGAAGTTGTGGCGCGATCCCTATAAGAAAAAGCGCTGATCTTGTCTTTCAAATCAGCGTATAAAGAAAAGCTAAAATCTTCCCTCAAATCTTTCAAGTGCTCATCAAAAACGCTTTTTTTAGGGCTATAAGCAATCTTATGGCTTTCAAAATCGCGCTCCTTTAAACTTTCTGTGGGTGCAATATTGTATTCATTATCTATCGCCACGCTCGCATAATTCAAACGCTTGATAAATTCCTGGTGCTTATCGGTATAAAAGTTCAACGACTTCTTAACGCTCTTCCAAGCTCCCTCCACAAGCTCCACGCTCGCTTTGGCTTGATTAGAGTAGATTTCAAGCATTCGTTCTAACAGCCCCACATTCCTTTTGCATTTTTCTGTGTATTCTTTCATACGCCTTAAAACTATTTCAGCGGTTGCAATGGCTGCCGCAGCAGCTATTCTAGCAGGAGGCCAAATCCACAAGACGACAGAAGCACCTTGCAAGACTCTTAAAGCAACTTTAGCGTCATCTTCATTGCTTTTGGCTTTTTTTAATTCTTCTCTAGCATTTTCCAATTGCATTTCAATTTTTCTGCGCTCCACTATGATTTTTAGCGCGTAACTATCAAGGTCTTTGATAAAACCACCACACCTTTTTTCCTGCAGGGATTCTTTAAAATCCCTGCATCTTCCAACAACCTTTTTGACTTCTTCTGTGTCCGTTTTCCATTCAGCCATAAACCACCCCTTAATAATCTTCCTCTAAAACCCTAATTCTCTCTTTAAGCCATGCGATTTGCTCTTGCGCGGCTTCATCAAATTCATTGAAAGTGCTTTTCAAATTATCCAGCACCTCGCTAAATCTCTCTCTTTTAGCGTCTTGCCATGAATCCAAATTATGGAAATGGTCGCTCAAGCCATTCACTTCATCATTCAGCAACTCTTTAAAGCGTTCTAAATGCCCTACAAATTCCCTGACCTCTTCGGTATCCATTTGCACTTTGCTCATCGGTTGTCCTTTCTTTTAAAAATTTTCTTCATTAGAATCAGGCTTTTTATCGCCGCTGATCCTAATGCTCCCACCCCCATAGCTAGGGGGTGTTGTGGGGCGAATCTCTAGCGTTTCGCCTCTTTCTCTTTTGTATTTTTCTTGCTGGCTTTGGTGGTATGTTTTCATGCTGTCTATCACTATTTTTTGATGAGAACTCCCTAAATCAGCGTTGGTGAGCAATTTTTTAGCGCCATTACCCAAGCTATTAGAATGCCTGTCTTCTATTTTAAGAGACAAATTCAAGCCCTCAAACCCCTCCAAAGCCTCCACTAACGCTACCACAAGCTTCCTGTCCCAAATGGAATTTTTCAAATCCTTACACAAGGAAAAAACCTCGCTTGGAAACTGGTAGTCATACAAAAACAAAAGGTCTAAATTTTCTAAAAATTCCACATTGCAACGCTCTTTAAAACTTCTCAAAAAGCCCTCTTTTAACGGCGCAAAGCCTTCAGTGATATTGATTAGCTCCTTATCTTTGGTGCGTTTAAACACCATAACGCTTTTTTCAATCACGACAAACGCGTAAGCGTTCTTAATTATCATAATTTTTCTACCTCGCTTTCATAGATTAATTGGCTGTCTTTAAACAGCCCCACTTTAATGCTTTGGGAATCCACGCAACACACCTTCGCATCCACTTCTTCAACCTCTTCTAGCGCTATGGAAATCATTTGCGTATCTTTAATGTCCAGAGTGTTGGTGTTGGCGAGAGACTTGTCGCTGTAGCGTATCTCTAGCTCATCAAAGCCTCCCCATTCCTCTTTAGTTTGGAAAATCTGGTATTCATTAGGTTTTAAAGAATCCCTGTGGATTTTAGCGTGGAATTTCCCCTCTATCTCAATGCCTAAATCGTATTTAAACACAGGATTGGAGCTTATAGATAGAGGGCCTTTCAATCCCTTTAGGCTTGTCCCTGCTTTCTAAAAGCCCAAAAGCCACCCCGGTTTTGCAAGTGGGCTTCAAATAAGCGGGCGTGTTAGAAACGTCTTCTCCCGTAAGCTCTAAAATCTGTTTGTCTGATTTTTCCGTGCCTAGCGGCTCATAAATGATGAATTTAAAATCATTTTTAGAAGTCTTTTGATGGTAATCTTTGAGCTGCTTTTCTTTGACTTTTTCAAACGCTTGTTTGACTATCACTGAACGGCTCGCATTCCCGCCTAAGAAAATGTGAAACGCCCGACACTGATCATCAATGTTTTCAGCCATCACTTTAGAAAATCCGGCAAAGAAGTTGGCAACGCCTTCCTCTATCTTGCCCCTTAAAAGGCTTAAAAGCTCTTTGCAATCAACTTGGAGAGCGCATTCTGTTTCTACCCCATTCCTATCAAACAGCATGGCTTTAAAATCCTTTTCAAAACCCTTTATCTCAAAGTTTTCATTTTCTTCTATCGCTTCTATAATATTGGCGTCTAAATTTTCTAAAAAAGGGCGTAATGTAGAAGCGATCGTTTGCAAATTCAAGCGCGCTCCACTGGAATTTTGCATAAACGATCCGAAGCGTTGCGTATCGATCCTGTCATAGTTGGGTTTGGCGATGACAATGTCTTTTGCTTTTAGCGTTTGAAAATTTTGACCATACGCTTCAAAAGCCAACAATTCCAATAAATTTTCACCGCCTAAATATTTATCCCCTCCACTGCTAAAATGCGTCATTTTGTAAGCGAACTTAGGATTAGCGCTTTTTTCCCATTTGCCAAAGTCAAAATCCGTCGTCCCGCCCCCAAAATCAAACACCCCGTAATAAACCGGCTTGTCTAACTTCTCTGATTTAAAAAACCCGTAGCTTTTTAAAGTGCTAATGGCATACGCGCAAGGCTCGCTCTCAATTCCACTTTGAAAGTTTTAGCCGTTTTTTCATCGTCAAAAACATGCCGAGGTAAGGATTTTTTTCAAGCCTCTTTCAAAACTCTCTCTGATTTTTTCAGCCTGATGCTTTTCATACTTGATCGGATAGGATAAAAAGTATTTCAAAAACACGCCATTTTCCATGTTGTTGATGCAGCAGTAGATGCAGTAAGCATAGATTTCTATGGGGTTAAAATCCGTGCAATTAGTGAAGCTTTCTAAAGGAAAATCCTCTATGAGATCCCTAAAATTCTGTTTTTCATCCGCTCCAGCCCATTGCTTCAATTGAGAAAAAAACCGATACAAATCATTGCCTTTAACGCCTGCAGCATTCTTTTGGGCTTCATGCGCCACTTCTATATCGTTCTTTTCTGTGAAAGGGCGGTGATCTAGCGCGTTGTATTCTGTAATAAATTTTTTTCTGTGTCTAAACTCCATGATCGTAGGGTTTTCAAACTTTGTTGGGCTTGCGTCATCTGCTAGCCCGCCAATAGAGAGCAAGCGGTAATCTCCGTTCTTATCCATATAGCTTGCGGTCGTGCTTTTAGTCCCAAAGTCAATAGCGACAACGCCCTTGTTTAAATCCTTCAAACTTGAGCGCGCATAGAAGTTCATTTCTTTGTTGTTTTCGTCTTTAGGTAAATTATCAAATCTAAAGGTTACCCTTTCTTTAGGCGCGCTAGGCACCTCTAAATCCCAATGCCCTCCATTTAAATCAAGCAATTGGCTTTGGCTATAGCTCTTAAGGCTTGCCGCTATGTTATCCACATTGAGCATCAACTCTTTAAATTTTTCAAAATCCACATCCACATCGCTAGTAGAAACGATCTCTAAGGCTTTTTCTATTTGCTCATTAGTGATCTTTTCAGCTTGCGCTAAATCCTCTAGGAATTTTTGATTGTCATCAGAAAGATACCTTAAAGAAGCGCTGTTATTGACGATCACATGAAGCACCCGCAGCGCTTGCTTGAACTTGGTCCGATACTCTTCTAGCACTTCTTTTTTGAAATTCAGCTCAATTTTTTCATTGAATTTGACTCCATCTTTTAAAGACCGATCGCACAATTTCTCTACTAAGGGGTGACTAAGAGGCAGTTCTAAACTTTTTTCTTTTACCATGATATTTCCTTTATTGTGGTTTTTGTGGTTTGGAGAGTTGCTCTTTCAAGCCATCAACCCTCTCTTTGAGGGCGATGTTCTCTTCTTCTAATTTTCGGTTTTGGCGTTTGAGATCCTGGTTTGCGCTCGCTAAACGCCTGTTGTGTAAGTCTAGGTCGCTTTTGGCTTCCATACCCTCTAAGCTCTTTAAGCGCGCTATTTCTCGCTCCAGCTCGGTTTTCTCTGTGGCTATTTTTTCTTCAGCTTGCGCTAATTGGGCGTTAGAGTTTTCTAAAGCTTGCCGTAATTGGTTGTTAGTGTTTTCCAAGCTTTTTTGAGCGCTTTCTAATTGTTTGAGTTTTTCGGTTAGGCGTTGGTTTTCTTTTTCTAAATTGGTGCATCGTTTTTCTAAAAACCCATGTGCATCTTGCAATTTCGCTCGCTCTTGTTTGAGGCTGCCCTGCTCTTTATTGAGCGCGATAACTTGGTGGTTGAGCTTGTCATTTTCGGTTTTCAGATCGGTGTTTGCTTTAGTTAGATTTTCTTTTTCTTTTGATAACTCGGCTTTTTCATTTTTTAAAACTTGCTGAGATTGTTCTAACTCTTTCACTTGCTTTTGTGATGCATTAAGCTGATTGTTTAGATTTTCTTTTTCTCTAGCTAGATCATTTCTTTCTCTATATAGTTCGGTGTTTGCTTTGGTTAGATTGTCTTTTGTTATGAATAGTTTGTCGTTTTTTTGTCGTAATTGATTGTTAGCGTCTTTTAACTCGCTAGTTTCTGCAGCTAAGTATTCTCTTTCTCTTAACAACTCGGTGTTTTCGTCTTCTAACTCACCGATGCGAGCTTCTAATTCTTCTCTGATTTGAGAGAAGCCAAACCATTTTTCAATGAGCGTTCCCATTTATGATCCCATATCCACGATAGTGTAACATGCTATTTTTTTGTCGTATGTGTAGCCTCTTAAGACCACTCTTTGTATCTTTTGAGAAGAGTTTTGCTCTGGGTATAGCGTTTTGCATGAATAGTCATAAGCGCTTGGCTCTTTCAAGCGTTCAAATTTATTGTCCTTAACGTATTCAAAAAGCAAATCAAACAATTCAGCTAATTTTTCGCCTTTATCGCTCCTCTTATCGCTTAATTCTTGGCTCGCTTTGTTATAAAGGCTTTCTAAATAGTATTTGCTATCGCTAAGAACAGATGCGATCAAATCCATTGCGCTGTGAGTTTTTTCCACGAACCCAAAATTCAAACGATCTTTGACTTCCAAAAAGACTTCATAGAGTTTTTCTAATTTTTGGTATGGAGCGTGTTTTCGCTCTAGCTCGTTTAGTTTTTGGCTCGTTTGGCTGGCTTGGCTTTCTGCTGTTGATAGATCTGTATTGAGTTTTTCTTTTTCTTTAGTTAGATCATCTCTTTCTTTAGTTAGCCTTTCTTTGTCTTTAGTTAGATTTTCTTTTTCTGTAGTTAGAACTTTATTTTTTTCAGTCAGATCTGTTTTTTCTTTGGTTAGGTTTTCTTTTTCTTTGGATAACCCGGTGATTTTGTTAGTTAGCCCGGTGTTTTCTGCTTTTAGCTTGGTGTTTTCGTTAGTCAGCTCGGCTTTTTCATTTTTTAAAGCTTGCTGAGATTGTTCTAACGCTTTCACTTGTTTTTGTGATGCGTTAAGCTGATCGGTTAGATTTTGATTTTCTGTGGTTAGATTTTGATTTTTTTCAACTAGCTCGGTGTTTTCAGTTGGTTTGGTGTGTTTCTCTTGGAATTTTTTAAGCGCTTCCTCTTTTTTTAAAGCGTCTTTTGAGTTTTCTTGGGTGTCGTTAGGGGATTTTCCAAGCGAAAAGAAAGAGCCTATAAAATGAGAGAGTTTTCTAAGGGGTTCAAAGTCTTCTAATTTAAGATCTTCTAATTTTTTAATGCGATCTTTAAGATCTGTAATAGATTTTAAAAGCTCTTCATTATTGGGGGGGGGTGGAAGCGGTGGGATTTGGAATATTTGGTTTTTCTATTTTCTCATTATTCGTATTTTCTACACTATGAGCACCACTCATAAGAATATCTCCTTTTTTATATTATATCAGTGTTAAAAAGATTGTTATTGCAATTTGAGAAAACTTAAAATGAGCTTTATTTTCCCCCCCCTTTTTTCGCCCCCTCTAATAAACCCCTAGAATGTAGAATCCCAATGGTTTAAGTTAGAAGAATAAGGGTCAAAAAAGCCCTTAGGCATGTATTGTGCTTCTTTTTTGGTGGAAGCGTCTTTTGAAGAATGGTCTTTAGGGAGACAAGCGAAACGCTGAGCATCAAAGCTAGAACAACCGCTCAACAACAACGCGCCGAGTGTGCCGATCATAATACCATTTTTAATTGTTTTCATTTTATATCCTTTGTCTTGTAAAATTTGTTATAAATCCGTTTAATTTAAAATCGTTTCATTGGTTTGAAGCTTTTAAATTACACGGCGAGAATGATAAAATTAATTTTTAAACGAAAAGTAAATGAACTTTTTAAACGATAAAAAATTCCTCTAATTTTTGTCTTAAGCGGTAAATAATTACCACTTTTAAAAAAATCAATTTTAATAATTAAATTCATTTAGTATGAAAACAATCACAAATTAAAAAGCATTATTAAAAATGACCGCTTAAAAAACCCGCTTAAAACATGCTACAATCAAGCCAAATTCTTAAATAAAAGGTAAGCTCATGCAAAAAATCATTGAGGATTCATTAGAATTAGCTAAAAAACTGCAAGATAGTATCAGTAGCCATTTGAGCGAGCAGGAAAAAGCGTTCCACTCTAAAATGCAAAAGCTTTTAAATAACCCTGAAAACAAAGTCATGCTCATAGAGCTTATGGATCGGAGTTTCAGGTGCTTGGACAATAAAGCCCGCTTTGAAATGATTAAGCATGTTTTAGACAAATACAAAAGCCGTGAGATTTTTTCTCCGTTTGAAAAATTGCTTTTAATGGGGTTTTTAAGCTTTGGGAAAATGCTGCCTGATATGAGCGTGCCTTTCTTTGTCAATAAAATCAGAAGCGACACGAAAGCGATGGTCTTGGATCAAGAAGAGAGCCAATTGAAAGAGCGGATTTTAAAGAGAAAAAATGAAAAAATCATTTTGAATGTGAATTTTATTGGCGAGGAAGTTTTAGGCGAAGAAGAAGCTAATGCGCGTTTTGAAAAATACTCCCAAGCCTTAAAATCCAACTACATCCAATACATTTCCATTAAAATCACGACGATTTTTTCCCAAATCAATATCCTTGATTTTGAATACTCTAAAAAAGAGATTGTCAAACGATTAGACGCTCTTTACGCTTTAGCTTTAGAAGAAGAAAAAAAGCAAGGCATGCCTAAATTTATTAATTTGGATATGGAAGAATTTAGGGATTTAGAGCTTACGGTGGAGTCTTTTATGGAATCTATCGCTAAATTTGATTTGAACGCCGGTATTGTGTTGCAAGCCTATATCCCTGATTCTTATGAATATTTGAAAAAACTGCATGTTTTTTCTAAAGAAAGGGTTTTAAAAGGGTTAAAGCCCATTAAAATCCGCTTTGTTAAGGGAGCGAACATGGAGAGCGAAGAGACGATCGCTTCCGTGAAAGACTGGGCGTTACCCACATTTTCTAGTAAGCAAGACACCGATTCTAATTACAATAAAATGCTGGATTTTGTTTTAGAGGGCGATAATTATAAATACATTCATATTGGCGCAGCGAGCCATAATATTTTTGAAATCGCTTATGTCTATACGCGCATCCATGCCCTTAATGACCCTATTGTGTTGGAGCATTTTAGCTTTGAAATGCTAGAGGGCATGAGCTTGCAAGCGAGCCAGGAACTAAAAGAGATGCATAAGCTCATTCTTTATGCGCCGGTGTGCGATGAAGCGCATTTCAACAATGCGATCGCTTACTTGGTGAGGAGGTTAGATGAAAACACTTCAAGCGATAATTTCATGAAAGCTTTCTTCAACCTCAAAGTAGGCACGAGCGAATGGAAAGACCAAGAGCAACGCTTTTTAAACAGCCTTAAAGGAATCGCCACTTTAGACAACGCCACCCACAGGACTCAAGACAGAAGCACTAAGCAAACCGGTCCATACCACCTACCCAAACCACTCCTTTAAAAACGAAAGCGATACCGATTTTATCTTAAAAGCCAACCGAGAATGGGCTAAAAAAGTGCGCGAGAAAATGCATAACGCCCCTATTTTAGAGCTTTACCCAGAAATAGATGGGAGGTTTGAAGATCCTAATTTAACCCCTTTAGAAGTCTTTGATAAAATCCATCATAAAAAAATCGCCAGCGTGCATTTAGCGGATAAGGAAGCGATTTTAAAAGCCCTAGAAGTGGCTAAAAGCGATAAGAGCCGTTTCAGTCAAAAAAGCTTCACAGAAATCCATGCTTTATTGAGTCAAACCGCCCAGATTTTTAGAGAAAGGAGAGGCGATTTAGTAGGGATTTCCGCTTTAGAAGTGGGTAAGACTTTCGCTGAAACGGACGCTGAAGTGAGCGAAGCCATTGACTTTTTAGAGTTTTACCCTTACAGCCTAAGGGTGTTACAAGAGCAAAATGAAAAAACGCAATTCACCCCCAAAGGCGTGGGCGTGGTCATCGCCCCATGGAATTTCCCTGTGGGCATTTCTGTAGGCACTATCGCTGCCCCCCTAGCCGCTGGCAATCGGGTGATTTACAAGCCCTCAAGCTTGTCTAGCGTAACCGGCTATAAGCTTTGTGAGTGTTTTTGGGATGCGGGCGTGCCAAGAGATGCGCTCATTTACTTGCCCTCCAAAGGGAGCGATATTAGCGAACACCTTTTAAAAGATGAAAGCATCCAGTTTGCTATTTTAACCGGGGGCGAAGACACCGCTTATAAAATGCTAAAAGCTAACCCCACTTTAGCCTTGAGCGCTGAAACGGGCGGTAAAAACGCCACCATTGTGAGCAAAATGGCAGACAGGGATCAAGCGATTAAGAACGTTATCCATTCAGCTTTTAGCAATTCGGGGCAAAAATGCTCCGCCACTTCGCTTTTAGTGTTGGAAAAAGAAGTTTATGAAGATGAGAATTTCAAAAAGACTTTGATAGACGCGACTCTAAGCCTTAGCGTGGGCGATCCTTTTGATTTCAAAAACAAAATTGGCGCTCTAGCGGACAAGCCTAATGAAAAGGTCATCAAAGCCATAGATGAATTGAAAAGCTATGAAAATTACGAAATCCCGGCAAGCTTTGTTGGTGATAACCCCTATTTGATGAAGCCAAGCATCAAATACGGCACTAAAAAAGGCGATTTCACGCACCAAACTGAGCTTTTTACACCCATTTTATCCGTGATGAAAGCAAAAGATTTAGACGAAGCGATAGAAATAGTCAATTCTACCGGTTACGGGCTGACGAGCGCGCTAGAGTCTTTGGACGAAAGGGAGTGGGAATATTATTTAGAACGCATTGAAGCCGGCAATATCTATATCAACAAACCCACCACGGGAGCGATTGTTTTGCGCCAGCCTTTTGGAGGGGTTAAAAAATCCGCTGTGGGGTTTGGGAGGAAGGTAGGTATTTTTAACTATATCACGCAATTTGTGAATATCCACCAAGAAGAAGAAGATGAAAACGCCCTAAAAAACCCCTTAAGCGAAGCCTTAGAGGGCTTAACTCAAAAAGGCTATGATGAACACACGCATGAGTTGAAGCGCGCGATTTTTATGGCAAAGAGTTACGCTTATCATTACAAGCATGAATTCAGCCAAGCTAAAGACTATGTCAAAATCAGAGGCGAAGACAACCTTTTTTCCTACACTAAAGTTAAAAGCGTGGGCTATCGCATCACCGAAAAAGACACCTTAAGCGATATGTTAGGCGTGGCTTTAGCGTGTTTAATCTCTCAAATCCCTTTAACAATCAGCGCAGAAAACGAGCGAGCGAACAAAGATTTAACATTCTTCTTAGAATGCTTAAAAACGCTCCGAGCAAACGCCCCTATCGTTTATGAAAGCTTGCAAAAATTTAGCGAGAAATTGCATGCTTTCAATCGTGTCCGTTATTTAAAAAGCGATTTGGATTTATTGCACAAGCAAGCGAGCGCTCTAGGGATGGTTTTAGCCACGGCTAAACCCTGCTTGAACGGGCGTTTTGAATTGCTGTATTACCACTTAGAGCGATCGGTTAGTATTTCGTATCATCGTTACGGGAATTTAGGCTCAAGGGTTTTAAGGCAACCCACTTGCCACAAATCATGTTGTGCTGAAAAATAAATATTGTATTAAATAAGGAGATCAAAATGGGACATGTTGTTTTAAGCACCCCTATTGTTACGATGTTTGTCGTTTATTCGCTGTTAATGCTCTATATTGGTTTTTATTTTTACAAACAAAATGAAACGACTGAAGATTATTTCTTAGGCGATCGCTCTATGGAGTCTGTGATTAGCGCTTTGAGCGCGGGGGCGAGTGACATGAGCGGGTGGCTTTTAATGGGATTACCGGGAGCTTTATATGTGGGGGGCTTAATCAACTCGCACATCGCCATAGGCTTAAGTTTGGGTGCATTGATTAACTGGGTTTTTGTGGTACAAACGCTTACGCATTTATACGAGCGTGATCGCTAATTCTATCACCATTTCAGATTATTTTGAAACGCGCTTTAGCGATGACAAACACATCTTGCGCTTGATTTCAGCTTTTGTGATTTTAATCTTTTTTATTTTTTACATTTCTTCAGGGCTAGTGAGTGGGGCTAAACTCTTTGAAGCGACCTTTGGCATCCAATACAACTACGCTTTAAGCATTGGCACGCTGATCATTGTTTCTTACACCTTTTTAGGAGGGTATAAGGCGGTGTGCTGGACGGATTTGATTCAAGGGCTTTTGATGATGAGCGCTTTAATCGTGGTGCCGATTGTGATGACAATCCATCTTGGAGGGATTGGAGAGGGGATTAAAATCATTAAAGAAATCAAGCCTGAAAACCTTTCTTTCTTGCAAGGCTCTAGCGTAGTCGCCATTATTTCAAGCCTTGCTTGGGGGTTGGGCTATTTTGGGCAACCCCATATTTTAGTGCGCTTCATGTCTATCCGCTCCATTAGAGATGTGCCTAAAGCGACCACTATTGGGATTTCTTGGATGGTTATTTCTTTGATTGGGGCATGCGTTATGGGGCTTTTAGGCGTTGCGTATGTGCATAAATTTGATTTGAGCTTACAAGACCCTGAAAAGATTTTCATTGTGATGAGTCAATTGCTCTTTAACCCTTGGATCACAGGCATTTTGTTGAGCGCGATTTTAGCGGCGGTGATGAGCACTGCCAGTTCGCAACTGCTTGTAAGCTCTTCTACCATTGCTGAAGATTTCTATGCGACGATTTTCAATAAAGATGCCCCCCAAAAACTAGTGATGGTCATTTCTAGGCTTTCGGTTTTAGGGGTGGCTTGCATCGCTTTTTTCATTTCAACGGATAGAAACGCTAGCATCCTTAGCATCGTGAGTTACGCATGGGCTGGCTTTGGCGCGAGTTTTGGCTCTGTGATTTTATTCTCGCTTTTTTGGTCAAGAATGACACGCATTGGCGCGATTGCTGGCATGCTCTCTGGGGCTAGCACGGTGATTTTATACGATAAATTTGGCAAAAGCTTTTTGGATATTTATGAAATCGTTCCGGGCTTTATTGTGGCGAGCATAGCTATTGTGGTGTTTAGTTTGTTTTCTAGCGTGCGAGCAGGCACTAAAGAGGCTTTTGAAACCATGCTTAAAGAAATTGAAAGTTTGAAACGTTAAGATGAATAAATCTTGTTTAGTCTTTTAACGCCCCTATGCTTTTGGATAAAACTTTAACCTATGTTTCTTTATTTTCTGGGGCAGGAGTGGGGTGCTATGGGCTTTTAGAAGAGGGGTTTGAATGCATTGCAACCAATGAAACTTTAGAAAAACGCTTGAATATCCAAAGAATCAACAATAAATGCAAATTTGATGAAGGGTATATTTGTGGGGACATTAAAGAGCTAGAGATAAAAGAAAAAATTTTAAAACGAATTGAATTTTATTCTAAAAATTTTGGTAATGATAGGGTTGATTTAGTGGTAGCAACCCCACCTTGTCAAGGCATGAGCGTAGCCAATCATAAAAAGAAAAACGATGAAATCAAACGGAATTCTTTGGTTATTGAGAGCGTTGATTTGATCAAACAAATCAAGCCCCGATTTTTTATTTTAGAAAATGTCCCTAGTTTTTATAAAACAGGTTGTATAGACAAAAATGATAATTTATTAGAAATAGGAACTATGATAGAGCAAAATTTGAGTGGCGATTATAGGCTCTATGATGAGGTAATCAATTTTAAAAATTTTGGAGCTAATTCAAGCCGAACAAGAACTTTAGTGATAGGGGTTTGTAAAGAGTTTAAAGATTTTGTGAGTGCGTTAGAATTTTTCCCTGATTTTAAAGAAGAAAAAACCTTAAAAGAAGTGATAGGCTCGTTAAAACCACTTACTTGGGGCGAGTATGATAGTGCAGATTTTTATCATAGTTTTAGAACTTATCCAAAGCATATGCAAGAATGGATTAAGGATTTAAAAGAAGGACAAAGCGCGTTTGAGAATACAGAATTAAACAAAAAGCCTCATAGAATGGTCGGCAATAAGATTGTCTTAAATGTTTCTAAAAATGGCGATAAATATAAAAGGCAAAAATATCATAGCGTTGCCCCTTGCATTCATACAAGAAACGACCAAATGGCTAGCCAAAACACGATCCACCCCAAAGATGACAGAGTGTTTTCCATTAGAGAGCTGATGCTTTTAATGAATATCCCTAGCCGTTTTAAGTGGTTAGATTTAGAATTACAAGAATTAAACGCCCTTAAGCAACAAGAAAAAGAAAAAATCTCCAAACAAAACGAAATGAATATAAGACAAAGTATCGGTGAAGCTGTTCCAACGATTATTTTTAAGCAAATTGCTATAAAAATAAAAAACTTCATGTCTCAAATCCATTTAAGCTATAAAGAAATCATTAAGTTTATTGATTTGCATTCTTTATCAGAGCCACAAAATTTAAAGCGATTTATTTTAGAAAATAAAAACAAGATTGCAAGAGCGAGTTTGGTGAGTTTGGCAGAAATGTCTAATTCTAAACGCATAGAAAAAAGCGCGTATTTTACAAACCCTTTTATTATTAATGAGATAGCGAAGTTATTGCCAAGCTTTAAACAAGAGAGCGTTACTATTATAGAGCCAAGTGCAGGGTGTGGGAATTTCTTAAGCGCTCTTTTTAAAAAATACGCTTCTGTTAAAAAAGTTTATTTAAAGTGTATAGATATTGATAAAAATAGTTTAGAAATTTTAGAGATTTTATATAAAGATTGCATTCCTAACAATTTTGAAATGGAGTTGATTTGCACAGATTTTCTAGCCTATGAATGCGGCAAAGTGGATTTAATTGTGGGCAATCCGCCTTTTGGCAAAACACATGAAAGATTTAAAGATTATAGTTTAGGACTCACTCATTTAGCAGGGATTTTTTTAGAAAAGTCTTTAAAACTAGCCAACTTTACAGCGATGGTTATGCCTAAAAACCTTTTAAACACTAAAGAGTATGCAAAAACCAGAACTAAACTTGAAAAAAAGGGAGTAGGAGCGATTTTAGATTTTGGCGAGCTTGGTTTTAAGGGTGTTTTAGTAGAAACAATTGCTATTGTTACACAAAAATCAAAAGAAATTTTAGCGCGTTCGTTACCTCTAAATCTAAGCATCAAGCAAAAGCCAAGCTATATTTTTGACAAACAATTACCCTATTGGGTTATCTATCGTAACGCTTTTTTTGATAAGGTGTTTCATTCCATGCAGTTTGGTCTTTTTGAAGTGTTTAGAGACAGACAAATCACTAATTCTGTGTTGGTTAAAAATGGTATTCGTGTGATTAAATCTCGCAACATTGATGAAAACGGAAAGATTATTAGCATTGAAAATTACGATAGCTACATTCAAAAAGAGGTTTTAAACCCGTTCAAGATAGCTTCATTTTTAAACAGAGATGATGTCTATTTAACCCCCAATATGACCTATAAACCAAGGATTTTAAAAAAAGAAAAAGGCTATGTGGTTAATGGATCTGTGGCTATTTTAATCCCTAAAAACCCTATATCTTTAAGCAAGAAACAATGCGATTATATCTCTAGCGTTGAATTTAGAGATTTTTATAAAATCGCTAGGAATTATCAAACGCGCACCTTGAATATTGATAGCATGAGTTGCTTTTGGTTTGGGATTTTAAAGAGTAGCTTATGAAAGAACAGCAAATTATTGATTTTTTAAAACTTAGAAATTATGATATTAGAAAAACACAAAACGCGCGATGGATAGATCAAAAATGCACCCCTGATGTGTTGTCTATTGTTGCTGATTGTATTTTAGAGTTTACGCAATATAATATTGAAAAATCATTTTCTATTAGGGATATTTGGGATAGCCCTTACACCAATGAAAATGTTAAAATGATTTTTTCTAAACCTGATTTAAATTCTGACTTTTCCATGCATGAATACGATAAGTTTTTTTCTCAGCCTATTAAATTATTAGCCTATAGCGGTATTTTATTTGAAACAAAAACTGGCAATAGAAATATTTATACCATACAAAACACAGAGTTATTAGAATATCTCATGCAAAGAGAAACAAACGCTTTAAAATTCCTTATTTTATACATTCAAAAGGTATTGATGGATAGTGGGGTTGATCCTATATTTGACAACTTTTTACAAAAACAAGACACAGAAAGTTTTAAACAACTAAAAGATGGTTTCACTCATTTTACTATCAATAACACAGCAATCAAAAACACTACAGAATGTTTTAGGATTTTTACTAAAATTATCAATCCTTTAGCTTTTTATTATGGTAAAAAAGGCACAAGAAAAGGGTTTTTATCTAACACTATAATTACAAAAGATGAGCTTAATTACAATCGTATCAATTGGCGAGATATAGGAAAAGATAAAAATATCACCAGACAAGAATACGATCTTATAAACTCTAAAAGGATTGCTAATTCTAACTATCTTATTTCAAAAGCTAAGAAAGTGGTGAAGCAATATAATGATAAATTCAATCATTCTCTTTCTGAAGTAAAGGGAGAAAATGAAACAGTGCAAGCCACACAAATGCACCATATTTTCCCTGTTCAAGACTTTCCTCTTATTGCTGATTGTATAGAAAATCTTATCGCGCTCACGCCCAATCAGCATTTTATTTACGCCCACCCTAATAATCAAACCCGCTTGATTGATAAAGATTTTCAATATATCTGTTTATTAGCTAAAACAAATACAATTTTTAATGACACTCAAGATGTATATGATTGGAAACATTACATTTTTGTGTTGAATATGGGTCTCAAAACAACTATCTTTTCTCAAGTCAATAATAAATGGGAATTATTGCGAGCAATAGATACTTTTTATTTTGATTTTAACAAGAGCAAAGATCCAAGTTGGCAATATTTGCTAGATAAAAACGATTTAAGAGCTTTCAAGCTAAAATTTTAATAAGTTTTATTGACACCGGCTATAAAAACCCGCTTGACTTATCTTAGTCTTTCTTACAGCCATGCTTTGTTAGTAGCATTCTAAAACCTTTAAACAAAAACTAATGAGCGCTGTTTTATAATCCTTTTAAAAAATGAAAGGTTATTGTTGCTTGTTTCTTGCTTTTTAAACGCCAATATTGACCCTTTTAATTTAGGGGTGTTGTTGAGCCGTTTTCAAATTAAAAATGGTTGTATTTATGGGGTGTGTTCTTATAAGGCTTCAAAATTTATCTGTGGCTATGAAGAAAGCAAAGCGCAAGTTTTAACCGCTCTCAATACTTTAAGCGCGCATCAAATTTGGCGATTCAATCAAGAGAGCGTTACAAAAATCAAAGGAACTTTTGTTTTCATTTTAGAAAACGACTTGCAATTAGATGAAAACTCTTTTTACAAGAAACTTTTAAACTCGCTCATAGACAACGACTTTTTTAACCGCTCTCATTTAATAACTCCGAGCAATGGCACCAACTCCCACCCTGAATTGCACCGCTCTATCACGCCCAGAGAAGCCGCCAGGATACAGAGTTTTAGCGATGATTATATCTTTTATGGTAATAAAACGAGCGTTTGCAAGCAAATCGGTAACGCCGTGCCTCCTCTTCTAGCCCTAGCCTTAGGCAAAGCGATCTTAAAAAGCTTAAGAAATGATACAAATTTATCACGCTGACGCTTTTGAAATCATCAAGGATTTTTACCAACAAAATTTAAAAGTAGATGCGATCATCACGGATCCTCCTTACAACATTTCGGTTAAAAACAATTTTTCCACCCTAAAGAGCGCTAAAAGGCAAGGTATAGATTTTGGGGAATGGGATAAAAATTTCAAGCTTTTAGAATGGATCACGCGCTACGCCCCCTTAGTCAATCCAAACGGCTGCATAATTATTTTTTGCTCTTACAGGTTTATAAGCTATATCGCTGATTTTTTAGAAGAAAACGGCTTTGTGGTCAAAGACTTTATCCAATGGGTTAAAACTAATCCCATGCCAAGAAACATCCACCGGCGCTATGTCCAAGACACGGAATTTGCCTTATGGGCGGTTAAAAAGAAAGCCAAATGGGTGTTTAACAAACCTGAAAATGAAAAATATTTACGGTACTTTGATTTTAAAAAGCCCTGTGGTGAGCGGGCTTGAAAAGACCAAACACCCCACGCAAAAAAGCCTAGCCTTAATGGAAAAAATCGTTTCTATCCACACAAACCCTAATGACATCGTGTTAGATCCTTTCATGGGGAGCGGCACCACCGGCTTAGCATGCAAAAATTTAAAACGAAAATTTATCGGCATAGAATCAGAAAAAGAATATTTTCAAATCGCGCAAAAGCGTTTGAGCTAGCTTTTAAAAACGCTATTTGAATGAGATTGTGTTATAGTTGCTTAAAAGGATATTTTAATGAAAAGAATGTTAGCGGAGTTTGAAAAAATCCAAGCGATTTTAATGGCGTTCCCCCATGAGTTTGGCGACTGGGCGTATTGTATTGAAGAGTACTAGGAGAGCTTTTTACACATCATTCAAACCATAGCCCAACACGCTAAAGTGTTGGTGTGCGTCCATACTAACGACACTATCGGTTATGAGACGCTTAAAAATTTACCCGGTGTAAAGATCGCAAGGATTGACACTAACGACACATGGGCTAGGGATTTTGGAGCGATCAGCGTTGAAAATCATGGTGTTTTAGAGTGCTTGGACTTTGGTTTTAATGGCTGGGGGTTAAAATACCCGTCCAATTTAGACAATTTAGTGAATTTCAAGCTCAAACATTTAGGGTTTTTAAAACACCCTTTAAAAACGATGCCCTATGTTTTAGAGGGCGGGAGCATAGAAAGCGATGGGGCTGGGAGCATTTTAACCAACACCCAATGCCTGCTAGAAAAAAATCGTAACCCCCATTTGAATCAAAATGGAATAGAAAACATGCTTAAAAAGGAATTAGGGGCTAAACAAGTGCTGTGGTATTCTTATGGCTATCTCAAAGGCGATGATACGGATAGCCATACCGACACGCTCGCTCGTTTTTTGGATAAAGACACCATTGTTTATAGTGCATGCGAAGATGAAAACGATGAGCATTACACAGCCTTAAAAAAAATGCAAGAAGAATTAAAAACCTTTAAAAAACTAGACGGCACGCCTTATAAACTCATCCCCCTAGAAATCCCTAAAGCCATTTATGATGAAAACCAACAGCGCTTGCCGGCAACTTATGTGAATTTTTTATTGTGCAATAACGCTTTAATCGTCCCCACTTACAACGACCCTAAAGACGCGCTCATTTTAGAAACCTTAAAACAACACACGCCCTTAGAAGTGATAGGGGTTGATTGCAATACCTTAATCAAACAGCATGGGAGTTTGCATTGTGTAACGATGCAGCTTTATTGAATAAAATCACGCTTTTTGGCGTGGTTCAAGGCGTGGGCATGCGCCCTTTTATTTATACCCTGGCTCAAAAATTAGGGCTTGTAGGCTTTGTGCGTAACGCCCAAGCGGCTTTAGAGATTGTCTTACCCGCTCACAAAACAGAGTCTTTTTTAAACGCTCTAAAAAAAGGATTACCCCCTTTAGCGTTGGTGGAAAAAATCATTATTAGCCCCTATGATAAGGTGCTTCATTTCAATGATTTTAGGATTTTAGAAAGCAAGAACCACCCCTTGAATTTGCTCAGTCAAATCCCTAAAGATTTAGGCGTGTGCGAGGATTGCTTGCGCGAAATTAGAGATAAAAACTCCCCCTATTTTCATTACGCTTTCAATTCTTGCGCAAAGTGCGGGGCGAGATACAGCCTTTTAAACGCCTTACCTTATGACAGAGAAAACTCCGCCTTAAAACCTTTCAAACTCTGTGAATTTTGTGCTTCTATTTATCAAGACCCTACCAATAAGCGCTTCCACATTCAAGGCATCAGCTGCAAAAAGTGCGGTATCGCGCTCAATTATAAGCGATTCAAAAACGATGACGCTCTTTTAGAATGCGCTAAAGACATTCAAAAAGGTAAAATCATCGCTCTTAAAGGTTTGGGAGGCTTTGCTCTCTTGTGCGATGCGAGGAATTTTCAAACCATAGAAAGATTACGGCTTTTAAAAAACCGCCCCTTAAAGCCTTTCGCGCTCATGTTTAAAGACTTGAACACAGCCAAACAGCATGCGTTTTTGAACGCGTTAGAATGCGAGAGCTTGAATTCTGCAAGCGCCCCCATTCTTTTAGCGCGTAAAAAACCTGACACCCAATTAGCCCCCAATATCGCTAAAAACTCCCCCTTTTATGGCGTTATCTTGCCCTATACCCCTTTGCATGCTTTATTACTGGATTTATTGGATTTCCCTATTGTGTTCCTGAGCGCGAATTTCAGCTCCCTCCCTTTAGCGAGCGATGAAAAAGAGATTGATTCACTTCATTTTATTTTTGATTTTAAGCTCACGCACAACCGTGCCATCATCCACAGGATTGATGATAGTATCGCACAGCGTGTGGATAATATCATTCGCCCCATGCGTTTGGCTAGAGGGTTTGCCCCCCTTTACCTTGCTTTGCCTAAACGCTCTAATGGTTCGCCAAAAAAGATTTTAGCACTTGGAGCGGAGCAAAAAGGACATTTTAGCTTATTGGATAGCAAAACTTCTGTTCTTTTACTCTCGCCTTTTTGTGGGGATTTGAGCGTTTTAGAAAATGAAAAACACTTTAAAGAAACTTTGAATTTTTTCTTAAAAACCTATGATTTCAAGCCCACGCTCTTAGCTTGCGATAAGCATAAAAACTACACCACCACTAAAATGGCTTTTGAATTTAATACGCCCTTGTTGCAAGTCCAGCACCACCATGCCCACTTTTTAGCGAGCGTCTTAGACGCATTGTTACAAGATCCGCATTTAAACCACCCCTTTATAGGTATTGTTTGGGACGGGAGTGGGGCTTATGAAAATAAGATTTATGGGGCAGAGTGTTTTGTGGGGGATTTGGAACGCATTGAAGAAACCGCCAGGTTTGAAGAATTTTGGCTTTTAGGGGGGCAAAAAGCGATTAAAGAGCCTAAACGCTTGGTTTTAGAAATCGCTTTAAAACACCAACTCAACAAGCTTTTAAAACGCGTTCAAAAGCATTTCAAAGAAGACGAATTAGGAATTTTCCAACAAATGCATGACAAAAAAATTCAAAGCATAGCCACCAACTCCATAGGGCGTTTGTTTGATATAGTAGCGTTTAGTTTGGATTTAACAGGAACGATTAGTTTTGAAGCCGAGAGCGGGCAGGTTTTAGAAAATCTAGCCTTACAAAGCGATGAGAGTGCTTTTTACCCTTTTGAAATCAAAAACAGCGTGGTGGGTTTGAAAGAATTTTATCAAGCGTTTGAAAAGGATTTGGGCGTTTTAGAACCCAAACGCATCGCTAAGAAATTTTTTAACAGCTTAGTAGAAATCATTACCGCTTTGATTGTGCCTTTTAAAGAGCATGTCGTGGTGTGCAGTGGGGGCGTGTTTTGCAACCAATTGTTGTGCGAACAATTAGCCCAACGATTGAAAAAGCTTCAAAGGGAGTATTTTTTCCACAAGCATTTCCCCCCTAATGACAGCAGTATCCCTGTCGGTCAAGCCTTAATGGCGTATTTCAACCCTACAATCATCAAAAAAGGATAAAAAGGATAAAAATGGATAGCGTAACTCTAGCATGCGGGAACGGAGGGAAAGAAACAAACGCTTTGATTGAGCGAGTCTTCATGCCCTATTTAAAAGAATGGATTATTGCGTTTGATGAAGACGCCCCTAAATTTGAAGCTAGTGGGGAATATTGCGTAAGCACGGATAGTTTTGTCATCACGCCCTTAATTTTTAACGGAGGCGATATAGGCAAGCTTTGCGTTTGCGGGAGCGCGAATGACGTGAGCATGCAAGGGGTCGAACCTTTGTATTTGAATATGGGTTTTATTTTAGAAGAAGGCTTAGAAATCCCTCTTTTAAAGCAAATTTTACAATCCATACAAAAAGAATTGTTTAAAGCCAACTTAAAACTCCTTTCCCTAGACACTAAAGTCGTGCCAAAAGGGAGCGTGGATAAGCTTTTTATCAACACAACTTGCATTGGTAAAATCATCAAGCCAGGGATTTCTTCGCGCCATTTAAAGCAAGGGCAAGCCATTATCCTAAGCGACACGATCGCCAATCATGGGGCAAGCCTGTTTGCGATGCGTCATGAAATCAAGCTTAAAACCAATCTAGAAAGCGATTGCCAACTGCTCTATCCCTTATTAAAACCCCTATTTTTAAGCGATCTCAAAATTAGTGCTTTAAGAGATGCGACTAGGGGCGGGTTAGCGAGCGTATTGAACGAATGGGCGAACAGCTCTAGAGTGAAAATCGTCATAGAAGAAGAAAAAATCCCCTTAAAAGAAGAAACTAAAGGGATTTGCGAGATTTTAGGGCTAGAACCCTACGCGCTGGCTAATGAGGGGGTGTTTGTGTTAGCGCTCAATCAAAAGGACGCCCCTAAAGCCTTAGAAATTTTAAAAAGTAATGAGAAAGCGAAAAACGCTTGCGTGATCGGCGGAGTGTTTGAAAACCTTTATCCTAGCGTGGTTTTAAAGAACGCATGGGGTTTTGAAAGGATTTTAGAGATACCAGAGGGCGAACTATTGCCTAGGATTTGCTAAAACCAAGGCGTTTTTTAAAACCCCACCGCCTTTGCCCTCTAAAATTTTTAGAGATCGCCTAAGTCTACTATACTCAATCCATTTGAAATAAAACTTACAGTAAGAGAGGGTTTTAATAGTGGGTGTTACAAAAAAAAGCGGGCTTGGTATGAGCGGTCATTTTTGGGTTTGCTGTGTTTTTTGTGGGGTGTAGTGGTAGTGAAAAACCCCCAATAGACATTGAAGTAACTTTCAGTAAGTATGGTCACGGTCTTTATTGGATAGACACCATTTCAAATGTTGATAGTATCGCTATATTGAGTGCAAAAATCAATCATGGGAATTGCGCTAACAATGAGGGATTTCCTTATTTTAAGATTAATAAAACGCTAAAATTTGGCGATAGCTATCAATTTTATATACTTCGTTGTCAGCATATCAAAGAAGTCAGTATAAAGACTGATAAAGGGACTTGGGATTTTGGAAAGTAAAAACCAACTGGCAATCATCTCTAAAAACAGACAGCATAAAAATCCAAAATATTCAATTTAATAGAGGGAATTGCCCGCTCATATAAAAGATAAATCTCATGCCAATCATAGCTACTGGTTGTAAAATACAATTTTTGATTTAAAGCAAGCGGTGGTTAATCTCATAGAAAAGCCCCTTACATTCCCCACCCCCTAGTTCTTTATGAAAAATCAGAGCAACACGCCTTGCTTTTTGAAAACGCTTGAGATTGAGAGCAAAGCATGCAACCCCCCTTTAATGGCTCAAGCTTTTTGAAGCGAACTTGTGATCGCAATATCGTAACTATCGCTAGCCTGACGCCTAATAGCGGAGCGTTTTTATAGCTCTATAAGAGCCTTGATTTTAGATCAAACCTCTAAAAGCTTCAAATAATACTCATAAGCTTCTTTGATGCCCTGCTCTAAAGGGATTTCTAATTCCCATTTCAAAGCCTTTTGTTTGGAAATATCCATAAGCTTTTGTTGCATGCCCACTGGTTTGGATAAATCTTTAACAAACACGCCCTTATAGTCTAAAACCTGAGCGACCATTTCATAATACTCTTCAATGCTGTAATCCACGCCAGAGCCGATATTCATCACGCTAGGTATTTGAGCGATATTCTCATAAGCGAGAGCGATGAATCTGGCTAAATCTTTAGCGTTTAGATACTCTCTTCTGGTAGTGCCATCGCCCCACATCGCAAAATTTTTTTCATTTTTTAATTTAGCGGTGTGCATCCTAGCAATAAGCCCTGGTATCATGTGCGCTATCTTTTCTTCAAACTTGTCAAACTCGCCATAAAGGTTGCAAGGCACTAAGGTTTTATAAAAAACGCCCTTTTCAGCGCTCACGTATTCGCAATACTTCATCACAGAGAGTTTGGCTAAAGCGTAGCCTTCATTCGTTGGTTCTAAAGAGCCGTTCAATAAATCGCTCTCTTTTAAAGGGTTAGGGGCGTATTTAGGATAAGCGCAAGAGCTCGCCAGATTAATGGCTTTTTTCACGCCCAAATCCAAAGCGCTAGAAAAGAGGTATAAGCCCATCAGCAGGTTTTCAACCATGTAAGTTGAAAGATCGTTCATGTTCGCCACAATGCCCCCCACTCTCCCGGCGCAATGGATAATGCCTGTAGGCTTGTATTCTTTCAAATAAGCTTGAACGTTGTCTTTATCCAATAAATACAATTCGCTCTTTTTAGGGGTGAGTAAAGTAACATCAGGCTTGTTTTTTTTAAAATACAACGCCGTGTTTTGCCCCACCATGCCATAAGCGCCGGTGATTAAAATAATCTCATTCATAAAAATTCCTTAAAATATAACCCCCATCTTGCAAGTAAAGGTTTTTCTGGCATTCTTTTAAATCGTATTCTAACATGTCCTTAACCAACTCTTTTAAATCGTATTCCCTAACCCAACCCAACTCTTTCTCAGCCTTAGTGGGATCGCCTAAGAGCAAATCCACTTCAGTAGGTCTGAAATAGCGTTCATCTATGCGCACCACGATTTTGCCTGTTTTTAAATGGCTTAAATTCAATTGTAAAGCGTTCGCTCTTTTTTCATCAACGCTTTTAATCAAACCGATTTCTTTAATCCCTGTATTTTGAAATTCTAGATCAATGCCGATAAATTCAAAGCTCATTTTCACAAAATCGCGCACGCTCGTGGTCTTCCCTGTGGCGATCACGTAATCTTGTGGGATGGGCGCTTGGAGCATTAAATGCATCATTTTCACGTAATCTTTGGCATGCCCCCAGTCTCTTTTAGCGTCTAAATTCCCTAAATACAAGCAATCCGTTAAGTTATACGCTATTGCACTAGCGGCTCGTGTGATTTTGCGGGTTACAAAAGTTTCGCCCCTTACCCTGCTCTCATGGTTAAAAAGGATGCCATTAACCGCAAACAAATTATAAGCTTCTCTGTAATTTTTAGTGATGTAAAAGGCATACATTTTAGCGACCGCATAGGGGCTTCGTGGGTTAAAGGGGGTGTTTTCATTTTGCGGGGTTTCTAAGACTTCGCCATACAATTCGCTCGTACTGGCTTGATAAAAGCGTGTTTTATTTTCTAAGCCTAAAATCCGCATATTCTCTAAAATCCTTAGCGTGCCAATACCATCAGCGTTAGCGGTGTATTCTGGGGTTTCAAAAGAGACTTTCACATGGCTTTGCGCGGCTAAATTATAAATCTCTGTGGGCTTAGTGGTAGCGATTAAATGGATAAGATTAGAGCTATCGGTCATATCCCCATAGTGCAAGAAAAAACGCCTTTTGTGTTCGCTGTGCAAATCCTCATACAAATGATCGATCCTAGAAGTGTTGATGCTAGAAGAGCGCCTTTTTAACCCATGCACTTCATAGCCCAAATGCAGCAGGTATTCGGCCAGATAGCTCCCGTCTTGCCCGGTAACCCCGGTGATCAAAGCGATTTTTTCTTTCATTATTTTTCCTTTATTGAATTTTATTTATTAAACTTTCTTTATTAGGCGTTTTGATTCTGCCTGTTAAAATCGTCATCAACCCTTACAATATCGTCTTCACCGACATACTCGCCCACTTGGACCTCTATGATAATCAAAGGGATTTTGCCGTAATTAGCCAGGCGGTGTAGGGTGTTTTTAGGGATATAAGTAGACTCATTAGCTTGCAATTCAAACGATTGGTGATCCAACTCCACGCTCGCCATCCCGCTAATCACCACCCAGTGTTCGCTCCTGTGGAAATGCTTTTGTAAAGAAAGCCTTGCGTTAGGTTTGACTTCTAAAATCTTAACCTTGTAGCAACCGCTCTCATGCAAGACTTCATAACTCCCCCAAGGGCGATACACTTTAGTGTGCGTTTGCAACAATTCCTGGTTATTTATTTCTATCTCGCTCACTAGGGCTTTTAAATCCTTAGCTTTGTCTTTATGAGCGACTAAAAGAGCGTCTTTAGTGTCAATGATCGCTAAATCCTCAACCCCTAAAAGAGCGCTCACTTTATGAGAAAACACTAAATTATTCTCGCTTTCTTTGGCAAAAATAGGCGTTTGATTCAGGCTGACATTTTCTTTAGTGCCGTTAGCCGCTTCTTCAAAAAGAGCGTTAAAATTCCCTAAATCGCTCCATTTGGCGTTCAATTCTACCATTTTGATTTTGTGGCTTTGTTGCATTAAAGCAATATCCACGCTCACGTCTTCTAAATCTTGCATGCTCTTTTCGCTCAAACGCGCGATCTTTTGTTCAAAAAAATGCGTGTTTTCTAACGATTCAAACGCTCTTTCGCACCCCTTTAAAATAGTAGGGGCATGCTTTTTTAGTTCGTCTAAAAAAACGCCCGCCTGGAAAACAAACATGCCGCTATTGAAATAAAACCCTCCGCTTTTTTGAAACTCTATCGCTTTTTCTAGGCTTGGCTTTTCAATGAATCGCTTGACATCTAGAGCGTTAGGGCTTTCAATATACCCAAACTCCGTGTTGGGCTTTTCAATATTGATCCCAAAAGTGACTAAAAAGCCTTTTTGGGCTAAATCAATCGCTTTTTTTATCGCATTTTCATACGCTTGAAAATCTTTAATCAAATGATCGCTTGGCGTAACGATGAGCAAATCTTCTTTATCGCTCATTAAAGCGCTCAAAGCAATGGCGTTAGCGGTGTTTTTACTCAAACTCTCTAGTAAAAAACCCACGCTCTTGTTTTTGATTTCGTTTTTTATTTCTTCTAGGGCTAAAAAATAATGCTTTTCATTGCATACGATGAGCGTTTCATCTACTAAGGAAGCGTTTCTTTTAAAACTCAACTCAAACAAGCTTTTATGATCAAAAAGCTTTAAAAATTGCTTAGGGTATAGGCTACGGCTTAAATAGCATAGGCGTTTGCCGCTCCCCCCACTCAATAAGACATTTTTAATTTTCATGGGCTTTCTTGCTAGGCTCTCTTTTGTTTTTTAGGGTTATTATAGCGTTTTTAAACTGACATTTTTGAGTCACTTCAAAAACTCAGCGATGACTTCATTCTCTCTGGGTATAGGGAAGAAGATGTCAGTATTGGGCGAAATGAAGACCCTACTCCCCTCTCTAATCACCACAATGGGGGCGATCTTGCTCTTGTCTCTTAAAATTTGATTGACCACTTGATTGATCCCCATGCCGCTTTGCCTCATCAATTGCAATAAAAGATAATCCCCAAAGAAATTAGTCACCTCTTCTTTATTGCCTCTGTTGTTTAAAGCCGAAGTGATCCCAATCAATAAGCCGTTAGTGAGCGTAGAAAGCAGTAACGGCACGCCATAGCGTTGGAAATTCCTTTCAATCAATTCCCCCACTAAGCCGTTATAGCCTTTAATGTCCGCCCCTTTAGCGTTAGTGAGCATGATATTAATGCCATGGGGAGTGATGATTCGACTCCATACAATATCCAAGCGGTATTCGCCCATTTTGTTATTGTTGCTGTAATAGCCTATGACTTTAGAGCCTTTAGGGATCAAAACAGCTTTTCCCATGCTCGCAAAAATATCGCTTTCCACTTGCGCAATCACTTTACCAGCGATCTGGCTAGAAATGGGTGTGATCAAAAAGGCGGGTATCATTTTGTCAGCTGTAATGGTGCGTAAAAGCTTGTTTTCATTAGTGGCGGTGTCTTTTTCTTTAAGGTTAGTGAAACTATCAATGCCATTAGGGTTATCCACAGGGAAAATCAGGTTTTCTTCATAATTTTTAGGGCTTTGTTTGAAAGGGGTGATGCGAGCGGCTAGTAAATCTAATTGCTTTAGAGAAAAGTCTTTTTTAGGGGGGGTTGTGTTTGCTTTTAAATCTATGGGAGGATTCTTAAAAGTTTCTTCTTTAGAATAATTCATTTCTTTGGAGTTTAGAGCTTTTAAAGCGGCTTTGAGCTGTTCTTGTAAGGCTTTAATGGTAGCGTCTTTGGAGCTTTCTGTGTTGGTTGGCTGTGGGTTTTGAGTGAAAGTGTAGTCCTGTAAGGGGTATTTCACCTCATCGTCATTTAAAAGGCTAGGCTGGTTATTTAAGGGGGCTTTTGGCTTTTGATGATAGACTAAAGAAATGGTTGTAATCGTTGCAAAACCCCCTATAAAAACAATCGCCCCCTTAAGCCACTTATTCATCTCTAGCCCTTTTGATAAAACGGATACACAGATAATCCTTACCCAGCCTTAAAGTCCATTTAGCCGAAACGTCTTCAGCGATAATGTAATCGCCTACAATCCTTGTATTCACCGGGTTATCATAGCCATCAACGACCTTATAAATCACCGGGAATTTAGAGAGCGCTAATCTTTTGTCAAATTTGAAATAAGTGAATTGCTTGTCGTTAAAAATTTCTTCAGGCATCAAAGAGAGTTTGGACTTTTTAGAACAAGCCCATAAACAATACCATTTCCTTTGAGAGCTTTTTAAAGCCTTATAGCCTTTTTGAATGTCTTTTTTAACGATTTTCATCGCATTAGTGTTATCGCCAATAGTTATAGTCTCTTCTTCTTTTTCTTTGGTTTCTTCTTTTTCTTCTTTTAAGGGTTTGTTGTTTGTGGGGGCGTTTTCAATGGCATTTTCTTTATTTTGCGGCTTCATAAAAGCGTTGGAATAATAATTTTTATCTTCTATGAAAACCTGTAAATTAGGGTGTTTGGAGCTGGTGAAAGTGGTAGAAAACACATAGAAAGAAAAAATCTTGCCCTCATTATCTATCACGCTGATATTAGAATCCACGCCAATTTGTAAAGGCTTGATAAGCAAAATGCGATCGTTACTTTCTAAGATTTTCGCGTCAAAGCCCACCTTATCCCCTAAAACAAAATCGCTAATGGGTTTTGAAAAAAACAATAAGGTCGCCATCGCATAACGCAAGCGGATTTTATAGGTTTGCCCTTGAAAGTAATCAATGTTCAAAGTGTTGGACATTTTGGAGCGGTTTTTATCAAAAAAGCTCCCTTGAATGGCGTTTAAATCCTGCATGGGGTGGTTTAAATGCGCCGGGGCTGTTTCGTTAGCTTCTTCTAAAAAATCATCGGCTCTTAAAGCGCTAAAAGCCAACAAAAAGCCCATGAGAGCGTATAAAAATTTCCGCATCAATCGCCCCTATTAGTCGGCGCGATTTCAGTGATGCTGTAGCGAGTGATTTTAAAGCCGGTAGGGTTTTTAGGCATGGAAGCGTAATCAAAATCCGGGGTGTCAAACAAATAACTCAATACGATTTTATAACGCTTTTCATACACGAGCTTGTTTTCATTCAAAAGTTTAGCCGCAATGGAAACGCTCGCAATGGGGTTATTGTCTTGCTGATAGATCGCAATATTGACGATATGGACTTCTCTTTCTAAATGGCTTTGCGCATAAATGCTGTTTTGCGTTTTAATCAAATCTTCAAAGCGTTGCCACACTTTAGAACTGCTTTGCAAGCGCACCAGTTCATAGCGCGATTTATCGTCAATGCGATTAATACTCTCTCGGTTTAACACATACGCCCCAATGAGCGAACGAGCCAACGCTTCATTACTGGAAATGCTTTTATCCGCTCTTTGGATAATGGCGTAATGCTTGTCCTGGTTTAAAAAATCCACGAAATGGTGTTCGGTTTTTTGTAAGGGCAGGATACTGATTAAAACGATCGCTAAGACAAGCACGATAAAGCTCATCAAACCTAAAAGCCTGTAAGCGATTTTCAAGCGGTTTCTCTCTAATCTAAATACGCTTTGCATGTCCAAATCATTCACCGAAAAACCAGAAAGCTTGTTTTCTAAATGCTTTTCTTGGTGGCTTAAAAGCTCTTCTAAATAGATCAACTGCTCGCTGTTGAAAGGCTTTTCTCTCATGCGAGATTTAACCTGTTTTCATACAAGGTGCAAGGGCTTTTTTTCATCTCATGCACCTTACTGGTGCAACCAAAAAACACAAGTCCCATAATAACAAAAAAAATTCTCATTAAATTCCTATTTATTTAAATTTCATTTTTTGTATTTATTGTATCCTTTTTAACCTTTTTTTGCTTGAAATTTGGGATTTTTACATCTAATTGAGTGGTTTCTACCTTAAATGTGGGGGAATGCGTTTCTTTTTCTTTAGAAACGCTACCGCTTGTAGAAGTAGAAACGCTAGAGGGAGCGGGTGGGGTCGTGATATATTGTAAAGATTGCAAAGCACTTTGAGTGAGGTTAGCGCTCAAATTGGTGGCGAGTTTGTAAGTTTCTTTAAGGCTGTTTTGCACCCTAAACAAAGCGTTGATGAAAAAAGGCACGCCGATGATAAAAACGCAGCACAAAAATAACGCTACCACCAATAAAAGGCTTAAGTCTTGTTTTTCTTGCATATGAGCGTCTATCAAAGCCTTAGTAACCGACACATTCAAAAACCCCACCAACAACAAAAGAGGCTTGTAAAACCCAAGAGCGAAGCATTTTTTTAGGCATATAATCACAACGCTCCTCCAGGTTTTGAAAAACCCAAACGCTAAAAACAGCGCCCCTAAAGAACACCACACATGCACTTCCAAATACACTAAAATGATAATTGCAAACAAAACGCTCAAAAAAAGCGCTTGCAAAATGCTTAAAAAAAGCCACACAGACATTTCATTATGGCTCAAATCGCTGATAAAACTAAGGGCATAAAAACCATGATTAAAGATAAAATCTAAAGAAAGCGCGTGGTTAGAAAAGTTGCTCAAGCTTTGAGAGAGGCTTTGCGCGATCATATTAGGCGCAATAAAAATAGCGTTTTGAAACAATTCATAAAAGCGCGAAGGGTTTTTTAAAGCGTAATTAAACAGCGCAAAAAACCCCACAAACCATAACGCCTCTAAAAGCGCGCTAGCGCTGAAAAAATTCTGCTCTTTCAAACTCCTATAAGCAAAGAGCATGAACGCCAAAGCGACCGCACTATTAAACACCGATTGCGCATGCAAGGTGTAGAGGAAAAATTCAGCGAAACGCCCTAAAATCGCCGTGAGAGGCGTGATAAACCAAGAAAGAATAATCTCATAAGCGTCATTTTTCATCAATACTTCAACGGACTTTAATGTAAAATTCAAAGCCTTTACGCCAGACTAATAATTCAATTTTAGGCGCGCTTAACGCTTCTCTTAAAGCCTTTGGGTTGGACGCCACATTTTTACGATTCACCCATAAAATCCTATCCCCAAGCTTTAAAAAATTCAAGCCTTTGGGCAAATGACTGCCTATTTTAGTGATAATGAAACGCTCATCTAAAGCGATGCCATAGCGCTCTAAAAAAGTGTCTTTGAGTAAAAACCCCCCATAACGCTTATTGACTTTGAGCGTTACTTCTTTGATTTTATGGTTTCGTTTGATTTTTACTTTTACAAGGCTTTGGTATTTAAGATTGCTCACCACCCATTCAAACTCCGCTAATGAGTGGACCTTTTGATTATTGATCGCTAGGATTTCATCGTTTTTTAAAAAAGGGTTTTTAGGGAAAAAGGGATCAAATTGCACTACCACTAAACGCTTATGATATTCTTCTAAACGCACCCCAATATCCCCATAATAAGGCTCTTTTTGGTTTAAAAAGCGCTTGATAAATTTCGTTTCTATAAAGCCATTCCCCCCTACCCCTAGCCCTAACATTTGATAGCAAATATTGCTGATAACGCCATTTTTTTGAGTCTTTTGCGAAATTTGAGCGTAGCGATCATAGCCTTTTTGCCCCACTAATAATCGCGCTTCTAGGGCTTCTTTATCCCCTATACTGGTACCATGTAGTCGGCCTTATAAGGGCGTCTTTGTCCAAATCCCTTAAGGTATAAAAATACTCGCTTGGCACGCTTTGCAACAAATACAGCCCTACAAAAGGATCGGATTTGATGACTTTGGCGTGTTTGGGGTAGGTTTTGGAATAATATAAATACACGCCTTTAGGCAATTCTTTTAAAGCCACGCCTCCTTTTTGAAGGCTCGCTTTTTTAAAAAAAGCCTGACAATGCTTGAAATCATAAGCCCCTAATCCGTTCAAAAAAACCAGTAGAATGATAAAGGCTTTGTGAAACATCACAATTTAGCAAAATTCCCCAAATTCCCCAGCATGTTAAAGGCTAAATTTTTTCGGTTTTCTTCTACGGCTTTATACCCGTCATTCAAAGCGCTCATCAAATAGATTTGCATCGCTTCTTTATCTTCTAACAGGCTGTCATCAATTTGCAAATCCACCAACTCCCCCAACCCATTAAAACTCACGCTCACCATTCCCCCACCGCTTTTGGAAGTGTGGATCGTGTCTTTATTCTTTTCTTCTAGTTGGGAAAACTCTTTTTTCATGCCGTCTAATAACCCACTTAACCCGCCCAATTGACTAAAATCCATCTCTAACCCTTTTTTAAAATTTCGTTTTTTTCATCCACTAGCACGATGTTTGGCTTGTGCGCGTTGATTTCATCTTCGTTCATGCTCGCATAAGCTAAAATGATCACCACATCGCCTATAGCTACCTTTCTGGCTGCTGCGCCATTGACGCAAATTTCGCCCCTTTTTTTCCCTAAAATCACATAGGTGCTGAAGCGTTCGCCGTTATTGACATCCACGATTTCCACTTTCATGCCCTCTCTGAGCTTAGCGAACTTGGCTAAATCCTCATCTATGGTGATCGAGCCTATATAGTTGAGATTAGCGTCCGTGATAGTCGCCCTATGGATTTTACTATAAAGCATTTCAAAAGTCATTTTCTTTCACCTTTTGCACATGCTTGATTTCTTTTAGAACCAATTGGTTTTTTTCCAATAAGCAAGCGATCTTACAAGGTTTTTTAAGCGATTGCAAGAGCAGTAGATCGCTTAATTTAGTTTTGATTTCATTATGAATGATTTTTTTAATTTCTCTCGCTCCTAAAGTCGTTTGGTAGCTTTTTTGCGCAATAAATTTCACAACTTCTTTATGGAATTTTAAGGCTATGTCTTGCTCTAGCGCTAGGGCTTTTAATTTGTCTAATTCCACAGAAACAATGCGTTCAAAATCCTCCAAACTGAGCGCGTTAAACGGCACAATCGCATCAATCCTAGATCGTAATTCAGGGGTTAAAAGCTCTTTAACGGCTTTATCATACTTGGCGTTTTTAGCGCTAAAAAACCCCAGCGTGTCCTTATCCTTACTCCCCACATTTGAAGTCATAATCAGTATCACATGCTTAAAACTCGCCTTGTTGCCTAAATTATCGCTCAAAGTGGCGTTATCCATCACCTGCAACAACAAATCATACACATTAGGGTGGACCTTTTCTATCTCATCTAAAAGCAGCAAACAATGCGGGTGTTTTTTAATCGCATTCACTAACAGCCCCCCTTGCTCAAACCCCACATAACCGCTAGGGCTCCCGATGAGTTTTGCCACGCTATGGGCTTCTTTGTATTCGCTCATGTCAAAGCGTTCAAAATGCAAATTCAAATTCAAAGCCAATTCTTTAGCCAATTCTGTTTTCCCCACCCCACTAGTACCCACGAATAAAAAGCTCCCCACAGGCTTATTTTTTGCAGAAAGCCCGCAATGCTGGATTTTGATCGCATTGCTGACGAGACTGATCGCTTCTGCTTGGGCAAAAATCTTATTTTTAAGCGATTTTTCCAAGTTCCTTAAAAGGGCTTTTTTATCGCTGCTCAAACGCATTTTAGGGATTTTAAGCTTGAGAGCGAGCGTTTCTTTCACGTCATCAACGCCGATTTTTTTGCCCCTTTTAGGGTTGATTTTTTTCCTCGATCCCACCTCATCTAATAATTCAATCGCTTTATCCGGCAAGAATTTATCATGCATGTAATCACTCGTTAAATCCACGCATGCCTTAAACACGCTTTCATCATAACGCACCTGGTGGTGTTCTTCATAAAGGGGAGCGATCTTTTTTAAAATCAAGTAACACGCCTCTTTAGAAGGCTCTTCAACTTTTATGACTGAAAAACGCCTGTTAAAAGCCTTGTCTTTTTCAAACACGCTGCGGTATTCTTCAAAAGTGGTCGCTCCTAAACATTTCAAGCTCCCATCCGTTAAAACCGGTTTTAATATGTTCGCCGCGTCCAAGCTCCCAGCGTTACTGCTCCCTGCGCCTAAAAGGGTGTGGATTTCATCAATGAATAAAATGATACGGCCGTTTTGTTGGATTTCTTTGAGCGTTTTTTTCAAGCGTTTTTCAAAATCCCCCCTGTATTTTGCCCCAGCCACCATTAAAGCTAAATCCAAAGAATAGACTTCATATTCTTGCAAAAACTCCGGCACTTCTTTTTGAGCGATTTTTAAAGCCAAAGCTTCAGCGATGGAGGTTTTCCCCACGCCCGCTTCGCCAATTAAAAGCGGGTTATTCTTTTTTCTGCGCCCTAAAATTTCTATCACTCTTAAAATCTCTTCTTCTCTGCCAATGACTGGATCTAAAGCGTTGTCTTGGGCTAAAGCGCTCAAGTTTTTAGCGTATTTTTTTAGGGGAGTGTTTTTGGGCGCTTCTTCATTATTAATGTCATTATCATTAATATCATTAGGGTTATCAAAATCCAATAAAGCGGACTTGAAATACGAACGAGTGATGCCAAAACTATCCAGGAGTTTTGAAGCGTAACAATCATCGTATTCTAAAATGAAAATAAGCAATTCTTCCACGCCAACGCTATCCAAGTAACTCGCATACATTTTTTTAAACACTCTTGCTAATACGGGACTTCTGTCTGGTATTTTGGCTGGATCGTTTTTTAAAGGAATGTATTGTTGCAAGTAATCTTTAAGGATTTGCTCCATTTTATGGTAGTTATCTTCTTCTAAAGTATTAAAAATCCTTATTCCAATCCCATGCTCTAAAATGGCTAACAGCACATGCTCTGTGGTGCAAAGGACATGGTTAAAATCTAGGGCTAAATCTAAAGCATGAGATAAAACTTCATTCAAATCTTTATTGAATTTGTCCATTATTTTACCTCTTGTACCATTAATCTTAAAGGGAATCTTAACGCTCTGGCTTTGTCCCTCACGCATACCGCCTTATATATGGCGATTTCATAAGGATAAACGCCACAAACCCCATCGCCATCACGATGGATGCTTAGCATGAGTTTTTGAGCTTCTTCTAAAGGCTTGTCAAAAAAATCCCTTAAAGCAGAAACCATAAATTCCGCTGTCGTAATGGAGTCATTAAGCATGATCACTTGCGACATGGTGGGGGTGGGTATTTGATGCATTTTCATGCTACTTAGCGATCACAACAGGGATACTGGATTGCTCAACAAGGCTATTTTGGTGCGAAATGAACAAACGATACAATAAATTAGACTCGCTCGCCCCGATCAATAACAAATCATAATCCTTAGCCATATCCAAGACCACATCAATCAAATCACCGCTTTTTAGAACGCTCTCGCACTCTATATTTTCTTTTTTGAAAGCGTCTTCAAACTGCTTTAACAAAGCCTTAGCTTTTTCTTCTTCTAAGGCTTCTGTTTGGCCGTAATCCATCATCCCGCTTTCGCTATAAATAAACACTTCCATGCTCACATGCAATAAGGTGAAACGGACCTCTTTAAGCGAATGGGCTAATTTGACAGCGAATTTAATAGCGTTATAACATTCTTGCGTGTCGCTAATCCCAAATAAAATATTCATAAGAACCAACCTTAAATGAAGTTTTGATATTATACCAAATAAACCCTAATGACCCGCTGAAAGCTCAAAGATAAAGCGCTACAATCTCGCTTAAAGAAAAGGACACGAAAATGCTATTGAATTACGACTTTTTAGAATTTGTTGATGAACCACAAAGAAACAATTCTTTGACAGCATCTATTGATAAGGCGTTAGCGGACAAGAAATTAGCTAGACAAAATAAACCTGGCGTTAGGGTGCTTGGTAAGGCAATGCCTTTAAGCAAGTTTTTAGATGCTGTTGGCGATGAAATCTCACGACTTAAATATGATATGAGCCACAAAACGATTAAAGGCTCTACAATTGAAAGCTCTAATCTTATCAGCATTTATAAAAAGATTGCGAGCGGACTACCTTTTGGGACTATTTCAGCATTTAGACCTTTTAAAGACGCTTTTTATAAAGACTTTACTGAAAAACAACAAAAAGCGTTAATCTATGCTTATAAGAGCGGAGCAGACCCTAAAAATGCGGACATAATAGCTCAATATTGGTTAAGCAACTCTGTGGATTTAGACTCATACGACCCTATTAAAATTGATGAGTTCTTTCACCCACAACCTGAAAATGGTAAAGAGACCACAAAATTTAAAAAATACAAGGATATGATTGAGGACATTTATGCGAAACTCTATAACAAATTAGGCAATTTTTATGTGGATAAATTTTTTAAGAAAAACGCCACAATGAGAGACCTTATGTCTAGTGATAAATTTGTTGAGAGGTATCGCTACACTAGAAAAGAAAATATGGCAAGGACACAACAGCTAAAAGACATATTGAATATTGATAGGGACTTCACTGGTTACATTGAAGTGTTAGGATATTGGAAAGACAACCCTAAAGACAATATTTTACCAGACAAAGAGGTTAGCTTTTTTGTATTTCAAAACGAACCTAGTAGCACATTTGATTTGAAAAACCACTTATTGATATGGGGAAAACAATTCAGACAAGCAGCGATTTGCTATGGCGGACAAATGCTTGCTAATAAGAATAAGACTTATAGGATAGATTTGATAAGCTCTAGCCCTAATAGTTTTGGTAAGGTATGGGCTAAATTCACAGGGATTAAATTTTCAGTTCCTAGCGACTTACCACAAGCTCTCACACGCATAAATGACAGCGTTTATACTTTTCTTTCTAGGAATAAAGAGGGTATCGGTCTTAATAAACTCGCTCTCAATAAAGTCGTTAAGACAGAATTAAAAGCGACTTGTATGCCCTATGATTACTCTAAATTGGGTATAGAGACTATTGGCGAGGACATTAGAAGCAATATTAAAGCATTACAGAAAATCACTCGTGGGTATGGACACCCTAAAGAGTTCTTTTTGGACGCAATGATAGAAAGACAAGAACAAGCGATTAAACGCATAGAAGCACGAAAATGTGCGGTAAGCGAGGATTACCGACAAGGTATGAAGCGAAACATTAAAGTCAATAACCTTGTTAAGGCTTTAAGACAAGGTAAAAAAGTGAGTAGGACATTGATTGCTAAAGTGCTTGCTAACACCATAGACACCGATGCGGGTTATTGCTTTATTTCGCCGACAGATTTAGCGACACAACTTGGTAACATCAGCCCTAGACTATCCAAGAGTATCGTTACCGCCATAGAGCAAGCAGAGGGCGTTAGACTTAATTATGCGTTAATTGACAAAATCACATATAATTCGCTCCACAATATCTTAAGTTTCATTTTTGATATTGATAACCCCTTAAGCGACCAAGTGTTTGAGGAGTTGGTGATTGAAGTCCCAAGAGAAGCACTTAAAAATGTGAAGCTACCACAAATCAAAAATGTATTGACCGCTCAAATCTTTGAGGGTGCTTACCACTTTAGAGGTAACGACTATAAGTTTAAAGGTTAAACCATGCTTTTTATCAGCGCGACTAACACCAATGCCGGAAAAACCACATGCGCTAGGCTATTAGCCCAATATTGCAACGCTTGTGGCGTTAAAACGATTTTATTAAAGCCCATTGAAACGGGCGTTAATGATGCAACCAACCACTTTAGCGATGCGCATTTGTTCTTACAAGATAACCGCCTTTTGGATCGCTCTTTAACCTTAAAAGACATTTCATTCTATCGTTATCATAAAGCCTCAGCCCCCCTCATCGCCCAACAAGAAGAAGATCCAAACGCTCCCATTGATATAGATCATTTAATCCAACGCCTCCAAAATTTCACCAAAACTTACGATTTAGTCATCGTTGAAGGGGCTGGGGGGCTATGCGTGCCTATCACTTTAGAAGAAAACATGCTGGATTTGGCCCTAAAATTAAAAGCCAAAATGCTTTTGATTAGCCATGACAATTTGGGCTTGATTAATGATTGTTTGCTGAATGACTTTTTATTGAAATCCCACCAACTAGACTATAAAATCGCTATCAATTTGAGGGAAAATAACACCGCTTTTCACAGCATCAGTTTGCCCTATATTGAGCTTTTTAATACACGCTCCAATAACCCCATTGTGATTTTCCAACAAAGCCTAAAGGAATTAATGAGCTTTGCCCTTAAATAAAGCACAAACAGAACGCGCGCTGATAAAAAAGCCCACTAGTAGCAAGGCGTATAAAATCCAGCTAAAAATGGGTTTTGACATCTCAGCACTCTCTTTTAAGGGCTTTAAAAAAATCACATTAGGGAACATGTTAAACAAATTGATCCGCCAGCCATAGTATTGCACTTCCACTTGCTGGTTGACTAAGCTTTGAGCGAGGGCTGAAATATCAGCCGAATTAAACTTAAAATAAAAAGGGAAGCCAAAGCGCGTGTCTTCGTTACGATAAACGGTTACGCTTTTTTGATCCTTAGGGTCGTAGGTTTGCACAAAATAGACATCTCTAGCAAGGGTTTTTACTTCCTTATTATTGGGCGTGTTTTCATTTTCATTCATTCTTTTGACTTCCACCCCGCTAATGACAGCCACGCTATAATGGGGCATGCAATAGCTCACTAAAAGCATGAGCACTAAAAAGATCGCTGTTAAAATGAATAAAACCACATTACGCACGAATTTTATCAACTTCATTCCTTATGATAGTATTAGCCTTTTTTCGCATTCAAACACCAGAGCTTAAAAAACGCTCTTTCACATGTTTTCAATCATCACGCTAGCAAATTCAGAGCATTTCACTTCTTTAGCCCCATCCATCAAACGAGCGAAATCGTAAGTTACTTTCTTGCTTTTAATCGCTTTTTCCATAGCAGAGACGATCAAATCAGCCGCTTCCACCCAGCCCATATGCCTTAACATCATTTCTGCGCTCAAAATAATAGACCCCGGATTGACTTTATCTAGCCCGGTGTATTTAGGAGCGGTGCCATGGGTGGCTTCAAACATGCCCACCGTGTCATTGAGATTAGCCCCAGGAGCGATACCAATGCCTCCCACCATCGCCGCTAACGCATCAGAGATATAATCCCCGTTCAAATTCATGGTCGCAATGACGCTGTATTCGCTAGGGCGCAATAAGATTTGTTGCAAAAACGCGTCAGCGATCATGTCTTTAATGATGATTTCTTTACCGGTTTTAGGGTTTTTCAAAGAACACCATAGGTCTTTATCAATGACTTGAGCGTTAAATTCTTTTTGAGCGAGCGCATAGCCCCATTTCATGAACGCCCCTTCGGTGTATTTCATGATGTTGCCCTTATGCACAAAAGTTACGCTTGGCTTGTCGTTATCAATAGCGTATTCAATCGCTTTCCTAACCAGCCTCTCTGTGCCTTCCTTACTAATGGGTTTTACCCCTATGCCACTGCTTTCAGGGAAGCGGATTTTTTTAACCTTTAGTTCATTTTGTAAAAAATGGATGAGTTTTTTCGCTTCCGTGCTGCCTTCTTGCCATTCAATGCCCGCATAAATGTCTTCAGAATTTTCTCTAAAAATCACCATATCCACTTTTTGTGGTTCTTTCACCGGGCTAGGACTTCCATACCACCGAACCGGTCTCAAGCACACATACAAGTCCATTTTTTGGCGTAACGCTACATTCAAAGATCTAAACCCCTCACCAATAGGCGTGGTCAAAGGCCCTTTAATAGAGACTTTATAATGGTTGATCGCTTCAATAGTGTCCGGTAACAGCCATTGCTCTTCAGGGCTTAATTCTTTATGATCTTTGAATTTTTGATAGCATTTTTCGCCCACAAACACTTCATACCATGCGATTTTTTTCTCGCCCTTATACGCTTTTTGAACTGCGCTATCCACCACTTTAATCATCGCCGGGGTAATATCTGATCCAATGCCATCGCCCTCAATGAAAGGGATAATGGGGTGGTTTGGCACATGCAATTTGTTGTCTTTAATCGTAATTTCTTCGCCCTCTTTAGGCTTTTGTAAAATTTTAGGGTTGTAAGCCATCTCTTATCCTTTTTATAAAATTTAAGTAACTATACTAGCGCAAAAATACTATATAACCCCTAAAAATCTTTTTTTGAATGCGTGTTTAAAAGTAGCGGTTGGAAATAACTTGAAAAAACGCAATGTTTTTAAAAAGAAATCATTTAATTTTTTGGCTTATAATGGAGTGCTATCATTCTAAAAACTTAAGGAAGTCAAATGTCTGTTACTCTAATCAATAATGAAAATAATGAACGCTATGAATTTGAAACGATTGAAAGCACTCGTGAGTCTAAAGCGGTGGATTTTTCCAAGCTTTTTGAAACGACCGGGTTTTTTTCTTACGATCCAGGGTATTCTTCTACCGCTGGGTGCCAATCTAAGATCAGCTATGTCAATGGCAAGCAAGGCGAATTGTATTACAGAGGGCATAGAATAGAAGATTTAGTCGCCAAATACAAATATGTAGATGTGTGCAAATTGCTCCTCACAGGGGAATTACCCAAAAATCAAGATGAAAGCTTGGAATTTGAATTGGAATTGCGCCACAGAAGTTTTATACATGAGAGCTTGTTAAACATGTTTTCAGCTTTCCCTAGTAACGCCCACCCTATGGCGAAGCTCTCTAGCGGTGTGTCTATTTTATCCACCCTTTATTCCACGCACCAAAACATGCACACTGAAGAAGATTACCAAACGATAGCTCAGAAGGATTGTCGCTAAGATCCCCACGCTTGCGGCTATTTGCTATCGTAATGAAGTGGGAGCGCCTATCATTTATCCGGATATCGCGCGCTCTTATGTGGAAAATATCCTTTTCATGCTGAGAGGGTATCCTTACAGCCGCTTGAAACACACCACTCAAGGCGAAGTAGAAATCACACCCCTAGAAATAGAAGCCTTTGATAAAATCCTAACCTTACACGCTGATCACAGCCAAAACGCCTCTTCTACCACGGTAAGGAATGTCGCTAGCACCGGCGTGCATCCTTATGCAGCTATAAGCGCTGGCATTAGCGCTTTGTGGGGGCATTTGCATGGCGGAGCAAATGAAAAAGTGCTTATCCAATTAGAAGAAATCGGCGATGTGAAAAATGTGGATAAATATATTGTGCGAGTGAAAGACAAAAACGACAGTTTCAAACTCATGGGCTTTGGGCATAGGGTGTATAAGAGCTACGATCCGCGCGCTAAAATCTTAAAAGGCGTGAAAGACGAACTGCACCAAAAAGGCGTTAAAATGGACGAGAGATTGAGCGAAATCGCCGCGAAAGTGGAAGAAATCGCGCTAAAAGACGAGTATTTCATTGAAAGGAATCTCTACCCTAATGTGGATTTTTACTCCGGCACGATTTTAAGGGCTTTAAAAATCCCAGTGCGTTTTTTCACGCCGGTGTTTGTCATTGGCAGAACCGTGGGCTGGTGCGCTCAGCTTTTAGAGCATGTCAAAAGCCCGCAAGCTAGGATCACGCGCCCAAGACAAGTCTATGTAGGGGATTAGGCTTTGTTTGAATAGAGCGTTGGTTAGGCTTTAAGAAACGCTTAAAGCCTTTTTAAAAGAGTAAGGATCTCGCATCAAGCGAGCGATAATTTTTAAATAACCGCATGCAAACGCCCCAAAACTCAAGGATAACCCCACTTTTTAAAAAACCCTTGAGTTTTTGGGGGAAACGATTGGCAAAACACGCCTCTTAAGAAAATTTAAGAAATCATTCTTACAATTTAAGGAAATCCTTTTTACAATTTAAGAAATCATTCTTGCAACAAACCCAAAACAATCCAAGTTAAAAACCCTTTTTGTAACTACCCCCATTCAAACAATCTCATTTCTTTTAAAATGACCTTTATTGGTTTAATATTTGTTTAGAAACGCTACAAAAACCTTTTTTTTTTTTTTTTTGAAAGGGCAAAAACGCCTAATTAGTATCAAAATCCCATTAATTTATACTATATTAACAAAAGATTGCGGTATGGTCTTACTTAAAGACACACTTCCGCAAGATTTACTAACAATTTCAGTCTTATTTTAATAAAGTAAAGGAGAAAACATGAAGAAAAAATTTCTGTCATTAACCTTAGGTTCGCTTTTAGTTTCCACTTTAAGCGCTGAAGACAACGGCTTTTTTGTGAGCGCAGGCTATCAAATCGGCGAATCCGCTCAAATGGTGAAAAACACCAAAGGCATTCAAGATCTCTCAGACAGCTATGAAAGACTGAACAATCTTTTAACGAATTATAGCGTTTTAAACACTCTCATCAGGCAGTCCGCAGACCCGAACGCTATCAATAGCGCAAGGGGCAATTTGAATGCGAGCGCGAAGAATTTGATCAATGATAAAAAGAATTCCCCGGCGTATCAAGCCGTGCTTTTAGCCTTGAATGCGGCAGCGGGGTTGTGGCAAGTCATGAGCTATGCGATCAGCCCTTGTGGTCCCGGTAAAGACAGCAGTAAAAATGGGGGCGTCCAAACCTTTGACAACACACCTTCAAATCAATGGGGAGGCACTACCATTACTTGTAACACTACTAAATATGAACCAGGACCATACAGCATTTTATCCACTGAAAATTACGCGAAAATCAATAAAGCTTATCAAATCATCCAAAAGGCTTTTGGAGCAAGCGGGCAAGATATTCCTGCCTTAAGCGACACCAACACAGAACTTAAATTTACAATCAACAAAAAAAATGGGGACAATAATAACAATAATAATGGAGAAGAAATTGTTACAAAAAATAACGCTCAAGTTCTTTTAGAACAGGCTAGCACCATTATAACTACCCTTAATAGCGCATGCCCATGGATCAATAATGGTGGTGCAGGTCCTGCAAGCAGTGGTAGTTTATGGGAAGGAATACATTTGAAAGGCGATGGGAGCGCGTGCGGGATTTTCAAAAATGAAATCAGCGCGATTCAAGACATGATCAAAAACGCTGCAATAGCCGTAGAGCAATCCAAGATCGTTGCTGCAAACGCGCAAAACCAGCACAACCTAGACACCGGGAAGACATTCAACCCCTATAAAGACGCCAACTTCGCCCAAAGCATGTTCGCTAACGCCAAAGCGCAAGCGGAGATTTTAAACCGCGCCCAAGCAGTGGTGAAAGACTTTGAAAGAATCCCTGCAGCGTTCGTAAAAGACTCTTTAGGGGTGTGCCATGAAAAGGGTAGCGATGGCAATCTCCGTGGCACGCCATCTGGCACGGTTACTTCTAACACTTGGGGGGCAGGCTGCGCGTATGTGGGAGAAACCGTAACGAATCTAAAAAACAGCATCGCTCATTTTGGCGACCAAGCGGAGCGAATCCATAACGCGCGCAATCTCGCCTACACTTTAGCGAATTTCAGCGGCCAGTATAAAAAGCTAGGCGAACACTATGACAGCATCACAGCGGCCATTTCAAGCTTGCCTGATGCGCAATCTTTACAAAATGTGGTGAGCAAAAAAACTAACCCTAACAGCCCGCAAGGCATACAGGACAACTACTACATTGACTCCAACATCCATTCTCAAGTGCAATCTAGGAGTCAAGAACTCGGCAGTAACCCTTTCAGACGCGCCGGGCTAATCGCCGCTTCTACCACCAATAACGGCGCGATGAATGGGATCGGCTTTCAAGTGGGCTATAAGCAATTCTTTGGGAAAAACAAACGATGGGGCGCGAGATACTACGGCTTTGTGGATTACAACCACACCTATAACAAATCCCAATTTTTCAACTCCGATTCTGATGTTTGGACTTATGGCGTGGGGAGCGATTTGTTAGTGAATTTCATCAACGATAAAGCCACTAAACACAATAAAATTTCTTTTGGCGCGTTTGGCGGCATCCAACTAGCCGGGACTTCATGGCTTAATTCTCAGTATGTGAATTTGGCGAATGTGAACAATTACTATAAGGCTAAAATCAACACCTCTAACTTCCAGTTCTTATTCAATCTGGGCTTAAGGACCAATCTCGCCAGAAATAAGAGAAGAGGCGCTGATCATAGCGCGCAACATGGCATGGAATTAGGCGTGAAGATCCCCACGATCAACACGAATTACTATTCTTTGCTAGGCACTACCTTGCAATACAGAAGGCTTTATAGCGTGTATTTGAATTATGTGTTCGCTTACTAAAAGCTTAAAACTCCCTTTTTAAGGGATTTCTTTTTTGAACCCTCTCTTTTTTGGGGGGTTTAATCTTTTTTCGCTGACTTCTCACTCGCTTTTTAATCTTTCCATAAATTAGCGTTCCCTCAAAAACACTACCTTAAACCAAGAAAAAGAAATTTCAAGGCATAATCGTTTAAAAAAGCGTTTGCTATTTTTACGCTTCCCACTTTTAGCTTTATGGCATGCCCCTTATTTGCCCCATATCCTAACTATGGGGCGTGATGAAACCCTACAACAAACGCGCTTTAAAGCTCTTAAACGCAACCACCCTTAAAATAAACCATAAAATCCCCATACCTACGATATAATCCTAAGATCGATTGATTTTAAGGGGCGTGTTTGGCATCATTATTCCATTTAAAGTTTTTAAAGCCCCTAAGTTGTCTGCAAGCCGGTTTGCTTTATAGCCTTATTTTTGGCGTTTTATACCATTTCCCTTTGTTCGCTTATGTTTATAAAGAAAGCAACCAAGTTAGTTTTATAGCCATGATGGTTGTGGTGCTTTTTTGCGTTAATGGCGCTCTTTTTTTGGCGTTAGGCTTGATCTCTGCTTCTTTGATGCGCTTAAGCGCGGTTGTTTTTAGTTGGCTCAATTCTGTTGCTTTCTATTTCATTAGCGCTTATAAGGTGTTTTTAAATAAAAGCATGATGGGTAATGTCTTAAACACCAACACGCATGAAGTTTTAGGCTTTTTGAGCGTTAAATTATTCGTTTTTATCGTTGTTTTTGGGGTGTTACCCGGCTATATCATTTATAAAATCCCCATCAAAAATTCTTCTAAAAAAGCGCCCTTTTTAGCGATCTTGGCGTTAGTGTTTATCTTTATCGCTAGCGCTTTAGCTAACGCTAAAAATTGGCTGTGGTTTGACAAGCATGCGAAATTCATAGGGGGCTTAATTTTGCCCTTCGCTTATAGCGTGAACGCTTTTAGAGTGAGCGCTCTTAAATTTTTCGCCCCCACTATCAAGCCGCTCCCTCTCTTTTCGCCCAATCATTCTCATTCGTTTGTGGTGCTAGTCATTGGCGAAAGCGCTAGGAAGCATAATTACGCCCTTTATGGCTATCAAAAACCCACCACCCCAAGATTAAGCAAACGATTAGCCGATAATGAACTCACTCTTTTCAACGCCACTTCTTGCGCCACTTACACGACAGCGAGTTTGGAATGCATTTTAGATTCTTCTTTTAAAAACAGCTTGGGCGTTTATGAAAACTTGCCCACTTACTTGACTAAAGCCGGTATCAAAGTCTTTTGGTATAGCGCGAATGACGGCGAAAAGAACGTTAAGGTTACCAGCTATCTTAAAAACTATGAATTGATTCAAAAATGCCCCAATTGCGAAGCGATCGCCCCTTATGATGAATCCTTACTCTATAATTTGCCTGACCTTTTAAAAGAACACTCTAATGAAAATGTCTTACTCATCTTACACCTTGCAGGTTCGCATAGTTCCAACTATGACAACAAAGTGCCTTTAAATTTTAGGGTGTTTAAGCCTTATTGCTCAAGCGCTGATCTGTCTTCTTGCTCCAAAGAAAGCCTGATTAACGCCTATGACAACACCATTTTTTATAACGACTATCTGTTAGACAAAATCATTAGCATGCTCAAAAAAGCCAAGCAACCCGCCTTAATGATCTATTTAAGCGATCATGGCGAAAGTTTGGGCGAAGAAGCGTTCTATTTGCATGGCATTCCTAAAAGCATCGCCCCCAAAGAGCAATACGAGATCCCCTTTATCGTTTATGCCAACGATCTTTTTAAAAAGGAGCATTCCATTATCCAAACCCAAACCCCCATTAATCAAAATGTGATTTTCCATAGCGTTTTAGGGGTGTTTTTGGATTTTAAAAACCCAAGCGTTGTTTATCGCCCTTCTTTAGATTTGTTTAAACACAAAAAAGAGTAAAATAACACGCATGAAAAAATTCTTATTTAAACAAAAATTTTGTGAAAGCCTGCCTAAAAGTTTTTCTAAAACTTTGTTAGCGCTCAGTTTGGGTTTGATTTTATTAGGCATTTTTGCACCTTTCCCTAAAGTCCCTAAACACCAAAGCGTGCCTTTAATGTTTCATTTCACCGAGCATTATGCGCGCTTTATCCCTACGATTTTATCTGTGGCGATTCCTTTAATTCAAAGAGATGCGATAGGGCTTTTTCAAGTCGCTAACGCTTCTATCGCCACAACTTTTCTCACGCATGCCACCAAAAGAGCCTTAAACCATGTAACAATCAACGATCAGCGTTTGGGCGAGCGCCCTTATGGGGGTAATTTCAACATGCCAAGCGGGCATTCGTCCATGGTGGGTTTGGCGGTGGCGTTTTTAATGCGCCGTTATTCTTTTAAAAAATACTTTTGGCTCTTACCCCTAGTCCCTTTAACCATGCTCGCTCGCATTTATTTAGACATGCACACCATTGGCGCGGTGTTGGTCGGGCTTGGCGTTGGAATGTTGTGCGTGGGTCTTTTTACAAGCCCCAAAAACCTTAATCAAAAAACCTTAATCAAAAAACCTTAATCAAAAAAACTTAATCAAAAAAACTTAATTAAAGCTTTAATTCCTGTTTTTGTAATCTTCATAAGAAAAGCTTTTGAGGATCTTAAAACCTTGCGAATCTATTTTAGCCAGGCTTGGCAGTGGCACGCCATTAAACGAGTTGTTTTTCACGATCGTATAATGGAGCATGTCTTGAAACACGATTTTATCGCCCCTTTTTAAAGGCGTTTCAAAGCTAAAACTCCCCATAAAATCCCCCGCCAAACAAGTGGATACGCCTAAAAAGTAAGAAAACGCCCCTTGATTTTCGCCCTTTTCAACTTCAATAATTTCCTCATCGTTTTCTACAGAAACCTTAAGAATACTAGGGCGATAAGGCATTTCTAGGCAATCGGGCATGTGAGCACTGAAAGAAGCGTCTAAGATCGCAATTTCTTGATTGTTTTGAACGATGTCTATCACGCTTGCGATTAAAAACCCGCATTGCCACCCTATGGCTTCCCCAGGCTCTAAAATCACTTCTATATCATGATAACGCTCTTTAAAGTCCTTAATCGTTTGGATGAGCAAATTCACATCATAATCGCTCCTGGTGATATGATGCCCCCCACCAAAATTCACCCACGCCATGTTTTCTAAATAAGGCTTAAAATGCCTTTCCACATGCTCTAAAGTCCGGCACAAAGCGTCAGCGTTTTGCTCGCAATGCGTATGGAAATGCAACCCGCTCACCCCCTCTAAGCCATGCTCTTTCACCCCCTTTTCAAATCCGCTAGGCGTAATCCCTAACCGGCTTGTTTTAGAGCATGGGTTATAGATCGCTGGGGTTACTTCGCTATAAAGAGGGTTAATCCTCAAGCCCATTTTAATGGGGCTTAAGCCCAAGTTTTCTAATTGCTTGTTTTTATCCAAAATCTTGTCTTTATAGGTGGCGTATTGGTAAAAAGAGTTGAAAATGATGCTTGTCGCTAAGGGTAAAATCGCGCTCATTTCAGCTTCTTTAAAAGCCGGGCTATAAACGCAAATCTCCTTATGGCTCTCTCGCCCCCCAAATTCTTCAAAAGCGAGCTTAGCCTCATAAAGACCGCTCGCACAACACCCGTTCAATTTTTGCCTTAAAATCCCAAACTCACGCCAAAACGCATACCCCTTTAAAGCGAGCAAGACCTTTGCCCCGCTTTGTTGGCGCACGATTTCTAAAATCTTGGCGTTTTTTTCTAAGCGTTCGCTCTCTAGCACATAGCAAGGGGTGGGGATAGCGCTGTATTTTTTCATGCTAATTCCAAAAATTGCTTAACCACCCGCTGGATGTCTTTGGGGTTAGACTTAGAGATGAAATCATCGGCTTTCAAACTCCTGGCCATATCTTCATTAGAGCTCCCGCTCATAGAAGAATTGACCACGATAGGGATTTTTGAAGTTAAAGGATTGTTTTTAACCTGCTTGATCACTTCAAAACCGCTCGCTTCTGGCATTTCTAAATCGGTAATAATCAGTCCAATATTACTCACATCGGTTGTTGGGTTGAACAAATGCTCTAGTAAGGTTTTACCATTGATAAAATCTATATGCTTGACGCCCAGCTTGTCTAAAATCATTTGCATAGTTTTTAAAACGCTTGGGGAGTCATCAGCGAGCAAAACGCATTGGTTAGAATGGATTTTAGAAAGCGTCTCTAAATCGTTGTGTTTTTCATCTTCAATCCAAGGGAACACGTCTATAAGCATTTTTTCAATATCCACCACTTGCACCAAGCGCCCGTCAAAATAGCGCGTGCGGCTCACGAGTTTGTTATTGCCTGCAGATCCCCCTAATCCAGCGCTTTGCTCCATTTCAGTCCATTTCTTGCTCAAAATCCTATCCGCTTCATAGATCCTAACCCCTATGGTCCAGCGAGAAAACTCACAAATCATGACAATATCGTCTTCGCCTTTTTCTTTTTCTATCCTATAAGGGCGTAAATCCTTGTTTTTGTTCTGGCTGTCATAATAAAACCATTTTTTCATATCAATCAAGGGAATGGTGAGCTCTCTTATAATGATTAGCCCCTCAACGAGCGAATTGTTTTCGTGGCTGATGATGGTGAGATTGCCATGATATTTCACCACTTCACGGATCTTAAAGACATTGACCGCATACAAATCCTTGTTTTTACCCAGCCTGAAACACAACAATTGCAACTCGTTATTTTTATGCAAACTCGTAACTTGATCAATGCCCGCTAAACTATCAGCCATGACTTCCCCTTAATTTAGGTTTTCGTATCGTTTTATAATTATATCGTGTTTGTGTTTAATGCCAACGACACTTAAAAACTAAAATTCCTTTGGTGGGAGTTTTGGAATCATTTTAAATGACTCAAAACAAACCCGTTTTTAAAGCTGCGGATGTATAAAATATTATGGCGGTTAGAGCAAAAGATTTGTGGGGCTGTTACAAACCCAGAGAGCAATTCCCTAGCGTCAATGACTTTAAGGTTTTCAAGCGATCTTTTACAAGGCTTTAATGAAAACGAAAAAGCGTCAATAGAATCAGCTCGAACTTCATAATTTTCAAAAGCTTTGTTTTTGATACGCATAAGATAGATTTTATGGGCAAAAATGCTCGTGTTTCTGGTGTCTGCAAAGGTGCTCACACCTGAATACAACGAAGTTACTAACCCTCCAACAAACCCCAAATAATAATTCGCCACCGCTTGCATGCCCACTTTAAAAGTGGCTGATAAAATAGCCCTAGTGATAATGTAGGGCAATTGCTTCCTGAATTCGCTAGCGACCACCGCATCTATTGAGGCTAAAGTGTCAAAGGGCGTTACTTTTTCTCCGTCTTTAAGAGTGAAATTTTGATAAAACGCTTCCCCTTTTTCTAGCTTGGGCAAGGCTATACTCACGTTATAAACCGAATCGATCATAAAAATAGGCACATCAATTTTAAATTCGCTTTTTTGCGGCTCTTTGCCATCTTCAATGATGATCCAAGTGAAATGACTCCTGTTAGGGTTTTTGAAAAAAACCAAGTCTTGAGCTACAAAAGGGCTTTGACTGATCCCATAGGCTTCATTAAGATAGCCTAACCCCTTATTCTTATCCCCATTTAAAGCGTAAAACAACCCTGAAAGATACGAAACCGCCGGGTTAAGCAAGCCTTGATAAGCTTCGTATTTGTCTAAATTAGAATAGGTGTTGTTTAAAATCTCGCTCACTTCTACCCTAGAGCGTTCCATATTAATATTGTGCTTTTTGCTAGAATCGATCTCTTTAATGGCTTTTTGCACTTCCTCATAATAAAATTCTTTAGCCCTGCGCTGGCGTTCGTTCGCACGGTTGAATTGCACCCTAGCTTTCGCGCTATCGTTTAAAAGCATGTAGTCTATCGCTTTGTAATAATTGATTAAAACGCCCTCATAAATATTCCCCCCATAAGCGCGCACGTTATCATTAATCATGGTAGCGCCCACATAACCAGCCCCTCTTGTGAAAGCGCTTTGGGTTTTATCAAAGCGTTGCTCGGCTTGATCTAACACTCCTAAAGAAGTCTTATAATCCCTTGCGTATAAAGCGCTCAAGCCGTTTTGCAAGTCCCATAAAAGAGCATTCTTTTTTTTCTTAGTGAATTGTTTGGAATATTCATAAGCTTGTTTAGGGCTTTCTTCATAATAGAGCGTGTTAAAATGTTCTAAGTCCATACGATAGCCTATGCAACCTGTTAATGATATTCCTAAAATTACCGACATCAACAGAACGAATATTTTCAATCTAACCCTTTTAATTGACATTTTTTTGCTTGACTATTTGAGCGTATCATAACATTTTTAATGAAAACATAAGCTTTTTATGGATAAAATGATCCCTAAGCTCTTATTTAGACCTATGCAATAGGACTTTAGGGTAACGCTTCAGGGTAGGAATACAGCAGAGTCCCCTAATTTCTTGTGTGCCTTAGCCATCTGAATAGGAGTGCTTCAAAATAATATTAACTTTTTAAAACTAACTCTTCAAAAGTTTCTCACGCCACTCTGTAGGGTAGTCTTTTTGTAACGCTTTCACTTTATTGACATGGCTAGAGTCTGAATTAAAGATTTTCAAATAACGCCCCAAGCCCTCCAAACTCACATCAATCATGTTGGAACTCCCGTTACCCAGATTTTTGACTAAAACCTGCCTGGCATACAAAGGGGTGTTTTCTAAAAAAGAAATTTCAGTTTCGCTCAAAGGCACATTGAAATGGTGTTTCAACTCCCTAGCGTTTTTTTGCGGATATAAAATAAGAGTCCCCATGTTGCTTAAAAAACTATGGGCGTTTTTAACCCCGCTTAATTGGTAAATATCTTGCAAGGCCAACACCACCACGCCATTAGCTTTCCTGGCTTGCGTGATTAAAGCGTTGATTTTAGTGTTTAACAAATCGTTTTCCACATAGGATTTAAACTCGTCTAAAAAAACCAAAAACCCGCTGTCGTTTTTCCTGGACTCTTCTAATATCTTATAAAACAAGTAATAGGCTAAAAGCCCTAAGTCTTTAGGGTTTTGGGTGATCGCATCTAAGTTTATCACGTTTAAAAAAGCGTTGGAATTGAGTGCGTCATTCAAAGCGTTAAAAAGAGGGTTATTCAAATACGGCTCCAAGCTCAAGCTTAGTTGGTTAGATGAGGTTCTTTTAAGCGTTTCTTTAAAGTCTAGCAAGCTAAAATCTTTAGGGTATAAGGTCTCATAAAGGCTCTTAATCGCGCTAAAAACCGCATTCATGTCTTCCAAGGCTTCTTTATCCCTTGAAGGGGCAAGATCCAACATGCTCAAAAAGAAGGATTGCAAAAATTCTAAATTCTGCAAATTAGGCTCTAAACAAAAGGGGTTGATGCTAAAAGATTGGTCGTCATGGTAATGCCCTTTAAAAAATTTGGTGAAAGAATACAGCCCCTGCATCCTGTCAAAGGCTAAAAGGCGCATGTTTTGGTATTTCAAAGCGCTCATCATTAAAAAGCTAATCAGCGTGCTTTTACCGCTCCCGGTAGCCCCTATGATTAAAGTATGCCCATTCACTCTGGCGATTTCTTTAGCGTTGTTGTGGCTCACCTCTTGGTTGTGGAAATTGAATAAAAAAGGGGAATAATCCAAATTTTTAAACACGCTCAAAGGGCTATTCCCCCATGAATTAGCTTTAAAGCCTAAATTTTGCCTTTCAAACACCATCAAACACGCTAGGGCTTTAGAGGTTAAAAAACGCAAGCGGTGGTTTAAGTGGATGCGTTCAGGGAAAAAGGAAAAATACCCCCCTTTCAAGCCAAAAGTTTCTATAACGCCCACTAAGTTTTCTTTAAATAAAAGCCCCAAAATTAAGCTCGTTTGAGCGTCTAAATCCTCTAAACTGGGGGCTTTGATAAGAATGTTTAGGGCGAATTTTTGCATGGATAGGCGTTTGGTTTTGACTAATTCTTGGTATTCTAAAAGCTCGTTTTTAACGAGATTGGACATGCTAAACTTGGCTCTCTCTTTTAAGAAACTCAGCGTTTTATGCACGCTCATAGGTTCTATAGAAAAGATAATATCTAGTGGAGTCTCTTGGTATAAAAGCGCTCCCACCGCTATAGAAGTGATGCGTTCGCTCTCATAAGCTTTAATGCCAATCAAGCGGTTGTAGGTTTTTTGGTTAAAGCTTTCTTGAATGAAATAATCTTTTTCAAAAGTGATGGAACTAGCGATATAGCTATCGCTCAAATACCCCCCTACTAGGGGTTTTAAAGGGAGATCAAACCCATTAATATATTCTGCATAAAAATTCAAAACCTCTTTAGAGCTTAAGAGTTTGGGGGCATAATTTTTGAGCTGGATTTCTAGGCTTTTTAAAGTTTCTTGCAAAAAATGCACTTTATAAGAGAGAATATCCTTAAAATTTTCCCTATTAGCATGCATGAGAGATTTTTTCTTATGCTCCAAAACACCTTGTAAAGAGTGAGTGCTTTCTAAAACTAAAAAATACTGATTTTCATACACTTCTTTATTTTCAAATTGATTCAAAATCGCTTGCAAGTATTGAGAGTCAGCTTGAATGTTTTGTTGGTGATCAATTTTACGCCTTTTAACCACGAGGCGCGCCACGACTTTTTCCAAAGAATCCAACGCCATCTGGCGCTCGGTGAAAAGATCTTGCAATTGCTCTGTGCTTAAATGGGTGTAGCTAACCCCCTCTAAACGGAGAATACCCACTAAGTTTTCGTTTTTAGTGAGTAAAAAATGCTCATCATACAAGCCTAAAATGTTGTTTTCTTCGCTCATGGAATAGCTTTTAGGCAAAACCCCTAAAAAATAGTTTGAAACTTTTTGTTTGATAGCGCTCAAAAGCTTTTCTAACATTCTACGCTCTATAACATTTGGTTTTAGTCTTTATTTTGCTTTTAGCCACGATAATATCTGCAATATCTTCATCAAAAAATTCCAGCACGCTAAAGAGCGCTAAAAACCCTAAATACAATAAAAAAGCGCTCAACAAATCAATCCAAGGGAGCAAAATAAAAGGCACAAAAACAGAAATCAAATAAGATTTAGCGTTCAGCCATAAAAATTTTTCTTTAACCGAAATTTCACGCAAATTCTTCACGCTCGCTGAGAGGATAATCATTAAAAAATTCCCATAAACCAGTTCGCTAAGCTCGGGGCTTTAAAGAATAAAAAAATCCCAAACACCACGCCAAGGATCGTGAATAAAATCTCTTTCCACCGGTCTAAATTCCTCCACACATAAATAGCGATCCCTATGAAAATCACCATTAAAATCCCCTTAGCGATGGGGCTTTTGAGCTGGGCTTCTAGGGCGTTAAAAAACCCCTCTAAACCTTCAGCGAACAAACTTGAAACGCACATGCCTACTAAAAAAACGATTTTTAAAAAATGAGCGGACATCAAAACCCTTTTGTTTAATTTTAATTAACTTTATAACGCTTTATTATCTCAAAAAAACCATAAAAATCCTCTAAAAGGGGGTTAAAAGGGGTGCATTTAATCTTTAAAAGGGTAAAAAAGCAAAGCTAAAGAGAAAAAGCCTTACTACTCTACGATTTGATAGACATAAGAAAGATTAGTGTGTTCTTTGGTTTGTAGGGTGTCTTCTTCTAAGAGGCTTTGAATCTTTTCAAAACTATATTGTAAATGGTTGTAAGCAACAATCACCACCTCATCGCCTTTTTGCAAAAAATGCTCTTGCGCAAAAGGCATATAAGGGGTAGCCCCAATCGCAAAAATCATTTTAGTGGGGAAATTATGGCGCTCTAAAAAAGGTCTTAGAGCCTCTAAAGAATCACCATCTTGTTGGTAGTTTAATTGATCTTTAATCCAATCTAAAAGCTTTTGATAAAAAAATTCGTATTTGAGCAATTTGCTGTTTTCCCCATAAATGTGCCAAACATTATCGTATTTCAAAAAAGATGCGATAGAAAAATTATTACACACCCCCCCATAAACAAACCTGTCAATAGGCAATTTCTGCCCTATACCTTTAGAAGCTGGTGAAAAATTCTTTTTTTGGGAGAGTTTTGCGGCGTCTAAATTACGCACAGAAGCGTCATTAAACGCCATGAAAAAATTAGGTACAAGCTTGGTTACCAAATGTTTTTCATCGTATTTAACATCGCATTCTAAAGCGATTTCTGGCTCTGCTTGCACCCTTAAATCTGGATCATTAGGCAAAATAATCTTATGGTTATCAATGCAACAACGCCCCAAATAACAATTTTCATAGGGGATATAAAAAGGGAATAGTCCCTTAGGGGCGTCCTTTTCTTCGCTTTTCATGTTAATAAAACTATGACTCTCTCCTGCTTGCTCCAAATGCCCTGCAAAATTCCCCACCACACCAAAACCTAAAAACTCTTGCATGCAAACCTCCTAAAAAAACAGCCTAACGCTGAATAGAGCTTTTTTCATTATAGCATAAAAAGAAAACCCCTAAAAACCCTCAAAAAAACTCCCTTTCAAGCGAATAAATACTCTCTAGCACTCTCTTTATCCAAAGGGTAAAGCTCGCGCTTTTCGTTCCCTATTTGAATGAGGTAAGCTTGATTTTTTAAAGTCTTAGCATAGCCTAGAGCGATACGGTAAGCCGGCAATTCTTTATCTTCTTGGCTGGCGTTTTTATCCACTAAACTCAAAGTGACTTTACAGCTTAGTAATTCAATCTTATCCATTAAGGGGTGCTCAATGTCTAGCTTATGGTTTTCTTCTTCATTCCTTGCCACCACCAAACGAGCGTTATGGGGTAAGACAAAATAGCGCCCAATTTTAACGATCACGCTGTCTTCAAACACCATTTCTCTGTATTCTTTCAAATTCTTAATCTTATTACTCACTTGAATGTCCGTAAGCAAGCACCCCCCACCCGGCTTTTCATAATATTTCAAGCCATAATCTTTGATCATTTGCAATTGCCTAGTGCGCCCCCTACCGCTCACATCTAAAAGCTTTTCCCTATCAACAAAACCCTTTTTTTCCATAAAAGTTGGCTCTAAGAGTTTAGCACTCATGGGTCGTAATAATAACTCATCTAAAAATTGAGGCTTTTCACCGCTTGCTTGCGTTCGGTCTAAAACTTTATCAAAACGCGCCTCTTCGCCCACTTCTCTGACTAGTTTTCTCACCTGATTGAGTGCTTCTTTCCTTTGGGATTTAGGGCGTTGCCCCAACACTTCCCCGCTCAAAACAAAATCCGCGTTCAATTCAAGCATTTTATAAAAAGCGTTCCTAAACATGTTGGCATGGCAGTCAATGCAAGGGTTGAAATACTTCCCATAGCCGTATTTGGGCTTGAATAACACATCGTTAAAAAACTGCTCTCTAATATCGCACACCAAGAGCTTAGCCCCAATTTGCGCGGTGGCGTTTTCAAAATACTCTCTTTTATCTTTATTCCCCCCAAACCCTATATTAAAGTGCAAAGCGGTTACTTCAATGCCTTGATCGATGAGCAATTTCATAGACAACAAACTATCCAACCCTCCACTGAATAAGGCTAAAGCTTTTATTTGTTTCATATGGCGACTAATTCTCCTTGTTTTAATTTCATAATGGCTTGGCGAGCCTTTTTTAAACAGATCATTTTTTCGCTAAAAGGGAGCGGGCTTTTAGGGATTTCTTTGAGTTGCCGCTCAAAATAGCACAAAATCAACAAACGCAATTCCTTTTCAAAACCCCCTTTTTTTAGGGGTAAATTCGCATCTAATAATAACGCAACTAATTTAGGGTCGTCTAATTTTTCTTGACACAAAGCGTCAAATTCTTGTTTTTTATGCAAGAATACCCCACTATGGATATAGCCCACCGCTAAATCCAATAGGCTTCTGTCTTCTAAAAGATAGCGGATCACTAATTTTTCTAAAAATTCCAAACTGAGCGTGTTAGAAACATGCGCAAACTTTTGAGGGCGATTGGGTTTTTCTGTTTTGGGGTAAAAAGGCTGAAAAGAGATTGGCTCTCTAATCCCTAAAACATGCAAAGGCGCTTGCAAAAGTGCAGCGATTAAGGGCTTGTATTCATTTTGTAAAAGCAAGGAAAAGTTTTTCAAAAACCCTAACATTTCTTTAAGGACTTTATCTTTTTCTAAAGGATCGTCTAAAAGATAGGAATCCGCCATACGCCTTAAAACAAACTCAATAAAAGCCATGGGGCGCAATAACAAGTCTTTTAAGGTTTCAATCTGGCCATTAGCGATCATCTCCGCTGGATCGAGATTGTTTTCAAACAAAATCACCCCCCCCTTTCTTTGCTCTTTAGCCAACATCAAGCTCGCTTTATAAGCCGCATTCCGCCCTGCCTTATCCCCATCATAGCTTAAGAGGATTTCTGGATCGCTTTTTTTAAGCAAGGGCAAATGCGATGGCGTTAAAGCTGTCCCAAGCGTGGCTATGGCGTTTTTAAAACCAGCCTGGTGCAATAAAATCACATCCAAATACCCCTCTGTTACAATGACTTGCTTTTGTTTATAAATGTGTTCTTTAGCCAAATGATAGCCATAGAGCAAACTGGATTTATCAAAAAGCTTACTTTGGGGCGAATTGATATACTTGTCCGCTTTTTCTTTTAAGGTGCGCCCTCCAAAACCCACCACTTGAGCGCTAGGGCTATAAATAGGGAACATGATGCGATCCAAGAAGCGCAAATAGGTTTTATTCTCTTTATCGCTCTTGCCTAGCACGCCTAATTCAATGAGCTTGTCCTTATTCAAGCCTTTATTTTCAATGCCGTAATCAATTCTATTCGTGCATAAGCCTAATTTAAACGCTTTGATGCTCTCTAGGCTAAGCCCTCTTTTTTGCAAATAATTCAAAAAAAACGGGGCGTTAAAAAGCTCTTCTTGATACAACGAACTCACCATTTCTAAAAGGTGGTAGTCTTCTTTATGATCGTAATAAACGCCTTTGTCATGCTCTAAAGCTATATTGAATCGGTGGGCTAATTTCTCTAATGCTTCCACAAACGAAAGCTTTTCAAACGCCATCACAAATTTAATGCTATCCCCGCTCGCCCCACACCCAAAGCAATGGTAAAACCCTTTAATTTGATTGACGCTAAAACTCGCGCTCCTTTCTTCATGAAAAGGGCAACAAGCCATGTAATTCGAACCTGATTTCCTCAAATCCACATAGGAGCTAATGACTTCTACAATGTCTATCGTTTGTAAAAGGCGATCAATGGAACTTTTAAGAATCATTTTTCATGCTTTCTTCATCTTGCTTTCTTGTTTTAAGCTGTTTGAATGAATTATACTCAATAAATAAAATCTTCAAAAAGGTTTGTTGATAACGCCCCTTTTTTCTAATCCTTATATTTTTAAACTAATGAAACTTTATACAAATAGACTTAATAATCCTTATAGTTATATTCTTATATTTGTTTTTATGGCTTGACTTATCCCTAAAAATGCGCTATAGTTGTGTTGCTTAATAACAATAAGCGCTAAATTTCTATTTTATTTATCAAAACTTAGGAGAACTGAAATGAAGTTTCAACCATTAGGAGAAAGGGTCTTAGTAGAAAGACTTGAAGAAGAGAACAAAACCAGTTCAGGCATCATCATCCCTGATAACGCTAAAGAAAAGCCTTTAATGGGCGTAATCAAAGCCGTTAGCCATAAAATCAGTGAGGGTTGCAAATGCGTTAAAGAAGGCGATGTGATCGCTTTTGGCAAATACAAAGGCGCAGAAATCGTTTTAGACGGCACCGAATACATAGTGCTAGAATTAGAAGACATTCTGGGCATCGTGGGCGCGGGATCTTGTTGTCATGCTAATAGCCATGATCATAAAGATCACAAGCATGCCGAAGCTTGCTGTCATGATCACAAAAAACACTAAAAACATTATTATTAAGGATACAAAATGGCAAAAGAAATCAAATTTTCAGATAGTGCGAGAAACCTTTTATTTGAAGGCGTGAGACAACTCCATGACGCTGTCAAAGTAACCATGGTAGCAAGAGGCAGGAACGTGTTGATCCAAAAAAGCTATGGCGCTCCAAGCATCACCAAAGATGGCGTGAGCGTGGCTAAAGAGATTGAATTAAGTTGCCCGGTGGCTAACATGGGCGCTCAACTCGTTAAAGAAGTAGCGAGCAAAACCGCTGATGCTGCCGGCGATGGCACGACCACCGCAACCGTGCTGGCTTATAGCATTTTTAAAGAAGGTTTGAGGAATATCACGGCTGGGGCTAACCCTATTGAAGTGAAAAGAGGCATGGATAAAGCCGCTGAAGCGATCATCAATGAGCTTAAAAAAGCGAGCAAAAAAGTAGGCGGTAAAGAAGAAATCACCCAAGTGGCGACCATTTCTGCCAACTCGGATCACAATATCGGGAAACTCATCGCTGACGCTATGGAAAAAGTGGGCAAAGACGGCGTGATCACCGTTGAAGAAGCTAAAGGCATTGAAGATGAATTAGATGTCGTAGAGGGCATGCAATTTGATAGAGGCTATCTCTCCCCTTATTTTGTAACCAACGCTGAGAAAATGACCGCTCAATTGGATAACGCTTACATCCTTTTAACGGATAAAAAAATCTCTAGCATGAAAGACATTCTTCCGCTATTGGAAAAAACCATGAAAGAGGGTAAACCGCTTTTAATCATCGCTGAAGACATTGAGGGCGAAGCTTTAACGACTCTAGTGGTGAATAAATTAAGAGGCGTGTTGAATATCGCAGCGGTTAAGGCTCCAGGCTTTGGGGACAGGAGAAAAGAAATGCTAAAAGACATCGCTATTTTAACCGGCGGTCAAGTTATTAGCGAAGAATTGGGCTTGAGTCTAGAAAACGCTGAAGTGGAGTTTTTAGGCAAAGCCGGAAGGATTGTGATTGACAAAGACAACACCACGATCGTAGATGGCAAAGTCCATAGCGATGACGTTAAAGACAGAGTCGCGCAAATCAAAACCCAAATCGCAAGCACGACAAGCGATTATGACAAAGAAAAATTGCAAGAAAGATTGGCTAAACTCTCTGGCGGTGTGGCTGTGATTAAAGTGGGCGCTGCGAGTGAAGTGGAAATGAAAGAGAAAAAAGACCGGGTGGATGACGCGTTGAGCGCGACTAAAGCGGCGGTTGAAGAAGGCATTGTGATTGGTGGCGGTGCGGCTCTCATTCGCGCGGCTCAAAAAGTGCATTTGAATTTACACGATGATGAAAAAGTGGGCTATGAAATCATCATGCGCGCCATTAAAGCCCCATTAGCTCAAATCGCTATTAACGCTGGTTATGATGGCGGTGTGGTCGTGAATGAAGTAGAAAAACACGAAGGGCATTTTGGTTTTAACGCTAGCAATGGCAAGTATGTGGACATGTTTAAAGAAGGCATTATTGACCCCTTAAAAGTAGAAAGGATCGCCTTACAAAATGCGGTTTCGGTTTCAAGCCTGCTTTTAACCACAGAAGCCACCGTGCATGAAATCAAAGAAGAAAAAGCAACCCCAGCAATGCCTGATATGGGTGGCATGGGCGGTATGGGAGGCATGGGCGGCATGATGTAAGCCCCCTTGCTTTTTAGTATCATCTGCTTTTAAAATCCCCCTTTCTAAAATCCCTTTTTTGGGGGGGCTTTTATCTCACAAAACCGCTTTTTTTTGAAAAACGCGCAAACAAAAATCTCTGTTAAGCTTTTATCGTTAGCACTCCATTAAAACAAAATCTAAAAACCCTTTCCAATACCACCCAAACAAAAGCGCCAAAAAATGCAAAATTCTAAAATTTCTCCAAATGACAAAAAAAAAAAAAAACGATTTCATGCTACAATGCTTTAAATACATTCTTAATGTATCAAATCTCAATCACTCAATTTAATTCCAAGGAGAATATTTATGAAAAAAACCCTTTTACTCTCTCTCTCTCTCTCTCGCTTCATCGCTTTTAAACGCTGAAGACAACGGCTTTTTTATCAGCGCGGGCTATCAAATCGGTGAAGCCGCTCAAATGGTGAAAAACACCGGCGAATTGAAAAAACTCTCAGACACTTATGAGAATTTGAGCAACCTTTTAACCAATTTCAACAACCTCAATCAGGCGGTAACGAACGCGAGCAGCCCTTCAGAAATCAATGCTGCGATCGATAATTTGAAAGCAAACACGCAAGGGTTGACCGGCGAAAAAACCAATTCTCCGGCGTATCAAGCGGTGTATTTGGCGTTGAATGCGGCGGTGGGGCTGTGGAATGTCATCGCCTATAATGTCCAATGCGGTCCTGGTAAGAGTGGTCAGCAAAGCGTAATTTTTCAAGGTACCAGCCAGGACATAATTCAAGTTCCATTAATTGCAATTTAACCGGTTATAGCAACGGGGTTAGCGTACCTTTATCCATTGAGAATTTTAAAAAGCTTAACGAAGCTTATCAAACTATCCAACAATCTTTAAAACAAGATAGCGGATTTCCTGTTTTGGATGGTAAAGGAAAACAAGTAACTATAACTATAACAACACAAACTAATGGGCAAAATAGTAAGGAAACTACTACTACTACTATTACCAATAACGCTCAAACCCTTTTGCAAGAAGCCAGTAAAATGATAAGCGTCCTCACTACAAACTGCCCATGGGTAAATCACAATCCAGGACAAAATGGAGGGGCGCCGTGGGGTTTAAATACGGCAGGGAACGTGTGTCAGGTTTTTGCCACGGAATTTAGCGCCGTTACTAGCATGATCAAAAACGCCCAAGAAATCGTAACGCAAGCTCAAAGCCTTAACAACCAGCAAAACAATCAAAACGCGCCACAAGATTTCAATCCTTACACCTCTGCTGATAGGGCTTTCGCTCAAAACATGCTCAATCACGCGCAAGCGCAAGCCAAGATGCTTGAACTAGCCGCTCAAATGAAAAAAGACCTTAACACTATCCCAAGCCAATTTATCACAAATTACTTGGCAGCTTGCCGCAATGGGGGTGGGACATTACCTGATGCAGGGGTTACTAACAACACTTGGGGAGCGGGTTGCGCGTATGTGGAAGAGACGATAACGGCTTTAAATAACAGCCTTGTGCATTTTGGCACTCAAGCCGAGCAAATCAAGCAATCTGAGTTGCTGGCGCGCACCATACTTGATTTTAGAGGCAGTCTTAGCACTTTAAACAACACTTATAACAGCATCACCACGACCGCTTCAAACACGCCTAATTCCCCATTCCTTAAAAATTTGATAAGCCAATCCACTAACCCTAATAACCCCGGGGGCTTACAGGCCGTTTATCAAGTCAACCAAAGCGCTTATTCGCAATTATTAAGCGCCACGCAAGAATTAGGGCATAACCCTTTCAGACGCGTTGGCTTGATCAGCTCTCAAACCAACAACGGCGCCATGAATGGGATCGGCGTGCAAATAGGGTATAAACAATTTTTTGGTGAAAAAAGAAGATGGGGATTAAGGTATTACGGCTTTTTTGATTACAACCATGCTTATATCAAATCCAGCTTTTTCAACTCCGCCTCTGATGTGTTCACTTATGGGGTAGGGACAGATGTCCTCTATAATTTTATCAATGACAAAGCCACCAAAAACAGCAAGATTTCTTTTGGGGTGTTTGGGGGGATTGCGTTAGCCGGCACTTCATGGCTGAATTCCCAGTATGTGAATTTAGCGACTTTCAATAATTTCTATAGCGCTAAAATGAATGTGGCGAATTTCCAATTCTTATTCAACTTGGGCTTGAGAATGAATCTCGCTAAAAACAAAAAGAAAGCGAGCGATCATGCCGCTCAGCATGGCGTGGAATTAGGCGTGAAGATCCCTACGATCAACACGAATTACTATTCTTTGCTAGGCACTCAACTCCAATACCGAAGATTGTATAGCGTGTATTTGAATTACGTGTTCGCTTACTAATGTTTGGCTCTTTGTGAAACTCCCTTTTTGAACCCTCTTTTTTGGGGGGTTTCATTTATTAAGGGGTTTCTTTTTTGAACTCCCTTTGTTTTTTAAACTCTTTTTTTTAAGGGGTTTCTTTTAAACTCTCTTTTTTTAAGGGATTTCTTTTTAAGCTTTCTTTTTTTAAGCTTTCTTTTTTTAAGCTTTCTTTTTTTAAGCTTTCTTTTTTGAACCCTTTGTTTTTTGGGGGGCTTCTTTTTAAGGGATTTCTTTTTTGAACCCTTTGTTTTTTGAACCCTTTGTTTTTTGAACCCTTTGTTTTTTGAACCCTTTGTTTTTAAACTCCCTTTTTAAACTCCCTTTTTTTAAATTTTTGAACCTTTTTTTGAACCTTTTGTTTTGAACCCTTTGTTTAAACTTTCTTTTTTTTAAACTCTCTTTTTTTGGGGGGGGGTTTGATCTTTTTCTTTTTGCCAATCCCCACTGCTTTCGCTTTTTAATCTTTAGTTTTATTGGGGGTTTGATGAAAAAATCCTTTTTAGTGTTTTGACGATTTGGTTAGTGGAAAACTTGATACTAATTTAAGCGATAGTTTTTAAAAAGCGCTTCTTTAGGGGGATTAAGTTGGAGTAAAAGGGGGAGAATGGTTTCAAATGCTTCCTATCTCTTTAAGAGAATAAAATAAAACTTTAATAAAACAAAACTTAATAAAATGATTTTTACAACAAAATGAGAGCTAAAACAATAAAACAAATTTTAAAAACCCATTTTTTAAAAATGAAATTTTTTAAACAAAAAAAGCATTAAATCCTAATAAGATTTGTTAGATCTTGATAAAGCTTTTTTAAAAACCCAAAAAAACAATACTAACCAATAACCAAAACGCATCTATTGTGATCCTTATGGCATTAAAGCGCAACCAAGTTTTTATTCAAGCAAAAGCTGTTATGCCGTTTTAAGAGCGTGTCATTTCTTTGAAAACCGCAATATTTTTCAATTATTCTTGACAAGCGTTAAAAAAAATTGTATCATTATATTTTTTTGTGAGACCCGTTAGCTCAGCTGGTAGAGCAATTCCCTTTTAAGGAATGGTACGTTGGTTCAAATCCAACACGGGTCACCATGAGCATCGTGGCTCCTTCATCTAGTGGTTAGGATACCACCCTTTCACGGTGGTTACAGGGGTTCAAATCCCCTAGAGGTCACCACTCTTTTATACGGGTTTAGTTGGATTTTATCTCAATATTTTGGTCGCTTAGCTCAGTTGGTAGAGCGCTACCCTTACAAGGTAGATGTCATAAGTTCGAGTCTTATAGCGACCACCATGACTAAAGCATGCATTTTTAGGCTATGGGGTTTGGATAGGGAGCGGTAGTTCAGCTGGTTAGAATATCTGCCTGTCACGCAGGGGGTCGCGGGTTCGAGTCCCGTCCGCTCCGCCACCAAGAACTTTTTAAATCATTTTTTACGCTTTATTTCCAATATAATAGTCAATCGTTAAAAATGACCCTTTCATCTAGTAGTCAAGGATACCACCCTTTCACGGTGGAAACGGAAGTTCAAATCTTTCAAGGGTCGCCACAAAGATTCCAAACTACACCCATAAATTATCTAAAAGCCTGGTTTTACCCACACGAGCCGCCACTAAAATGAGCGTGTTAGCTGGCTCTATGGTTTTTAAAGGCTCTAGCTTGTGGTTACAAAATTCCAAATAATCCACTTCTAAATTTTTTAAAATTTCAAGCCCTAGTTTTTTAAGTTTTTCGCACGCTTTTTCGCCCTTATCTATGGCTTGCTTGATGTTTTCTAAAGCTTTTGGAATGGCTAGGGCTTGTTTTCTTTCTGTGGCATTCAAATACACATTCCTAGAGCTTAAAGCCAAATGATCGCTATCGCGCGCAATCTCGCATGGCACTATTTCAATGTCTAAAAGCAAATCTTTAACTAAATGCTGGATGATTAAAAGCTGTTGGGCGTCCTTTTTACCAAAATACGCTCTAGTAGGATTGATAAGATGGAACAATCTTAACACAACCTGAACCACCCCATCAAAATGCCCCTTACGCACCGCTCCCTCTAAAGAGTGGGATAAAAATTTAGGGGCGTAGAGTTTTAGGCGTTGCTTTGCTTCATAGGGATACATTTCGCTGATTTTTGGCGTAAACACCGCATTAACGCCTAATGTTTCACACAAAGCCAAATCCTTTTCTAAAGGGCGCGGGTAAGCGCTAAAATCTTCGTTAGCCCCAAATTGCGTGGGATTGACAAAAACGCTCACAATCGTGTGGGGATTTTCTTTCAAACTCCTTTCTATCAAGCTTTGATGCCCTTTGTGTAAAGCCCCCATAGTCGGCACAAACCCCACGCTTTCTTTCAAACTTTTACGATATTCTCTTAAAGTAGCAATCGTTTCTAACACCCGCATTTAACAATCCTTTAAAAGCTCTAAAACCACTTCTCTAGGCTCTTTATCCTGATAAATGGGGCGATCCACCACGATAAAATCGCTTAAATTTTGTTTGGCTTCTTTAGCGTTCGCCACTCTTTCTTGATCCTCTTTATCGCTTTTATCCAGCCTTATGCCAGGGGTTAAAGTCAAAAAATCCTTACCCAAGTTCTCTTTGATCGCTAAACTTTCAAATACCGAACACACCACCCCATCAATCCCGCTCTCTTTACCCATAGCGCTCAATTTAATCGCTTGAGTTTTTAAAGGGGCGTTATACACCATCAAAAATTCCTCTTCACTAAAGCTGGTTAAAGCGCTCACGCCCATAATCAAGGGGCGTTTTTTAAGAGCGTTTAAGCGTTGCATTAAAATGGTTAGCGCGCTTTTAGCGCTGCTTAAATGCACGGTGAGCATATCAATTTCTAATTTCGCGCATTCTAGAGCGGCATTTGCCATCGTATAAGGAATATCATAAAGCTTCAAATCCAAAAAAATCTTAAAATTTTCATCAATCTTTCTGATTTCATCTAAAAAAACAGCCCCGTCTCTTATAAAAGATCTAAGCCCCACCTTAGCCCATAAATCTAAACCCTTCAATTCTTGCAATAAAGAAAGATTGTCCTCTTTTTTTTCTAAATCCAATGCGACACATAATTGCATGAAAGCCCTTTAAAGTGTAAAATAACGCCATTATAACAAAAAGAAATGCAAGATTTTTAGCTATGATAAGCGTTTTAAAATGAAAACCAAGTTTAAAAAAATGAGATTTTAAGGGTTAAAGAGTGAAAGCGTTTTTAGGAGCGTTAGAGTTTCAAGAGAATGAATATGAAGAGCTTAAAGAGCTTTATGAGAGTTTAAAGACTAAGCAAAAGCCCCACACTTTGTTCATTTCTTGCGTGGATTCACGAGTCGTGCCTAGTTTAATCACAGGCACCAAACCGGGCGAATTGTATGTGATCCGCAACATGGGCAATGTGATCCCCCCTAAAACAAGCTATAAAGAATCCCTTTCTACTATTGCGAGCATTGAATACGCTATCGCGCATGTGGGTATTCAAAACATTATTATTTGCGGGCATAGTAATTGCGGGGCTTGCGGGAGCATTCATTTAATCCATGATGAAACCACCAAAGCTAAAACCCCTTACATTGCAGATTGGATACAATTTTTAGAGCCTATTAAAGAAGAATTAAAAAACCACCCGCAATTCAGCAGCCATTCCGCCAAGCGTTCATGGCTTACGGAGCGTTTGAACGTGCGTTTGCAACTTAACAACCTCTTAAGCTATGATTTCATTCAAGAAAGAGTGATGGATAACGAATTGAAAATTTTTGGCTGGCACTACATTATAGAAACAGGCAGGATTTATAATTATAATTTTGAAAGCCATTTTTTTGAGCCGATTGAAGAAACCATTAAACAAAGGATAAGTCATGAAAACTTCTAACACAAAACCCCCCAAATCCGTTTTAATCGCTGGACTATGCGTCATTGAGAGCTTAGAAAATCTAAGAAGTATCGCTACTAAATTGCAACCCCTAGCCAACAACGAGCGGTTGGATTTTTATTTTAAAGCGAGTTTTGATAAGGCTAACCGCACGAGTTTAGAGAGTTACAGAGGCTCTGGTTTAGAAAAAGTCCTAGAAATGTTACAAATTATCAAAGAGGAATTTGGCTATAAAATTTTAACCGATGTGCATGAGAGCTATCAGGCAAGCGTGGCAGCCAAAGTAGCGGATATTTTACAGATCCCGGCGTTTTTGTGCCGCCAAACGGATCTGATTGTAGAAGTGAGCCAGACTGACGCTATTGTCAATATCAAAAAAGGGCAATTCATGAACCCAAAAGACATGCAATATTCTGTCTTAAAAGCCCTTAAAACAAGGGATAGTAGCATTCAAAGCCCCACTTATGAAACAGCGTTAAAAAATGGCGTGTGGTTGTGTGAAAGGGGGAGCAGCTTTGGGTATGGGAATTTAGTGGTGGATATGCGCTCTTTAAAAATCATGCGAGAGTTTGCCCCTGTGATTTTTGACGCTACCCATAGCGTGCAAATGCCAGGGGGAGCGAACGGGAAAAGTTCAGGAGACAGCTCTTTTGCCCCTATTTTAGCGAGAGCGGCGGCGGCGGTGGGGATTGATGGGTTATTCGCTGAAACGCACATTGATCCTAAAAACGCCCTAAGCGACGGAGCAAACATGCTCAAACCTGATGAGTTAGAACACTTAGTAACCGACATGTTAAAAATCCAAAATTTATTTTAAAGGAATTTCATGCAAATCATAGAAGGGAAATTGCAATTGCAAGGGAATGAAAGAGTCGCTATTCTAACCTCGCGCTTCAATCATATCATCACAGACAGATTAAAAGAAGGGGCGATGGATTGCTTTAAAAGGCATGGGGGCGATGAGGAGCTTTTAGATCTCGTGCTGGTGCCTGGGGCTTATGAATTGCCTTTGATTTTAGACAAATTGTTAGAGAGCGGAAAATACGATGGCGTGTGCGTTTTAGGAGCGATCATTAGAGGGGGGACTCCGCATTTTGACTACGTGAGCGCGGAAGCGACTAAGGGCATTGCCAGTGCGATGCTCAAATACAGCATGCCGGTAAGCTTTGGCGTGCTGACCACAGACAATATTGAACAAGCGATTGAAAGAGCGGGCAGTAAAGCCGGCAATAAGGGCTTTGAAGCGATGAGCACCCTCATTGAATTGTTGAGCTTGTGCCAAACTCTCAAGGGCTAAAATGGCGACACGAACTCAAGCCAGGGGGGCTGTGGTTGAATTGTTGTATGCGTTTGAGAGCGGTAATGAAGAAATTAAAAAAATCGCTTCTAGCATGCTAGAAGAAAAAAAGATTAAAAACAACCAGCTCGCTTTCGCTTTAAGCCTTTTTAATGGCGTGTTAGAAAAAATCAATGAAATTGACGCTCTTATTGAACCGCATTTAAAAGACTGGGATTTCAAACGATTAGGGAGCATGGAAAAGGCGATTTTACGCTTAGGAGCGTATGAAATTGGCTTCACGCCCACACAAAACCCTATTATCATCAATGAATGCATAGAGCTTGGCAAACTCTACGCTGAGCCTAACACCCCTAAATTTTTAAACGCTATCTTGGATTCTTTGAGCAAAAAACTCGCTCAAAAACCCTTGAATTGAGGGCGTTTTATGCTTAAATTTAAAAAATAATGCACTAATCACTAATCACTAATCACTCATCACTCATCACTCATCACTAAAAAGGGGGTTGGTGGGATTTGAGCGGGCGGTAGAAATCAAATTAAAGGAGTCGATTGTGATTTATGCATTAGCTGTATTCCTTCCATGGGTTAGCTTTTTTCTTGAGAGGTAGGATTTTTTTCGGCTATATTTAGCTTTATTCTTTGGGTCATTCTTGGTTATAATATTTTTGATATTGTTTATTCAGGAGGTGGGGTTTTCGGTATTTCTTTGATTTTAGAGTCATTTTTTTTGTGGGTAATACTGACTGTTTGGTGCTGTTTAGTCATGCATTCAGATCAGAAGCAAGAAGACATGGAACAACTTATTAATGTTATTAATGGAATTGTTAAAGCAAATTCCGGTAAATCTTTACACTTAGAAACACAACAAACAAATGAAGCTAATGATATGAAACAATCTATTGGTGAAACCTCTAAAACAAATTCTAACGAAGCTGATGCAACCCGCATTCTTATTTGTGTATTTATTTTCTTTTTAGCCATTATTTTATTAGTTGCTTTTTTTATAAAAGGAGGATACCAATTAAGCAATAACCCAAGCATTGATGCTAAAAACCCTAGCCACAAGAATTAAAAAATGGCAGCAACCGCTCCAAACCGCTTAACCCCTAATAACCCTGAATAAAAGAGCAAAAAGTAAAGGTTGGAAAAATGGGGATAAAAATCCCCCCCTTTAGCGTTTGAGAAAATTGATGCTTTAAAGCAATCTTAAGAGCGTTAGGTTTTTGAGTTTAAGCCTTTTTAGAATATTAAGTGTAGTTTTAGACAAATGATATTAAAATCAGTAATCACTTTAGAAAAACAACGATGGAGCGTGAAAAGTCGTTTGTTTTTAATAAGTGATAAAACAATATGAAGGAATAATATGGCATACAAATATGATAGAGACTTGGAATTTTTAAAGCAATTGGAATCTAGTGATTTATTGGATTTGTTTGAGGTGCTTGTTTTTGGTAAAGACGGCGAAAAAAGACACAATGAAAAACTCACAAGCTCCATAGAATACAAAAGGCATGGCGATGATTACGCTAAATATGCAGAAAGAATCGCTGAAGAGTTGCAATACTATGGGAGCAATAGTTTTGCGAGTTTCATTAAAGGCGAAGGAGTCTTATATAAAGAGATCCTATGCGATGTGTGCGATAAATTAAAGGTCAATTACAACAAGAAAACTGAAACGACTTTAATTGAACAAAACATGCTTTCTAAAATCTTAGAAAGAAGCCTAGAAGAAATGGATGATGAAGAAGTGAAAGAAATGTGCGATGAATTGTCCATAAAAAACACCGACAATTTGAACAGACAAGCCTTAAGCGCGGCGACTTTAACGCTGTTTAAAATGGGAGGCTTTAAATCTTATCAATTAGCGGTCATTGTTGCGAATGCGGTTGCAAAAACCATTCTAGGGCGTGGTTTATCGCTTGCGGGCAATCAAGTGCTTACAAGAACTCTGAGCTTTTTAACAGGTCCTATTGGCTGGATCATTACAGGCGTATGGACAGCGATTGATATTGCAGGCTAGGCTTATAGGGTAACCATACCGGCATGCATTGTGGTTGCCACTTTACGCCTAAAAACACAGCAAGCCAGTGAAGATAAGAAGTCGTTACAAATAGAATCCATTTAAGCTTTTTTTTAGAAAAAAGGGTATAGAATGGAGACCTAGGTGCGAAAATGCATCTGGTTTTTATTTTAATTTAAAAGGGAGACAAAATGAGTAATAGTTGCAGTAATCAAAACCACAATCAAAAAGGTGATGCTAAAAATCAAAACAACGAAAGTTGTCAAAAAAATAGCCAAAACCAAGCCAATCAATGCAACGCTAACCACGAACATAAAAACGATAAAAAGTAAGGGTTAGAGGGTTAAAGGAGGGGGGTTTTCTTGTGTCAAAAATCAAAATAGCGGTTCGTTTAAATTAGCCTTACCCAAAGAAAAAATTAAATAAATTTCTGCTTCCAAATTCAGATTTGTTTTACATTATTAACATTCGCTTTATTGATATAACGAGTGAAATCGCTATCGCTAGAATTAGGCATTCCTATCCAAAATGATAAGCACATCAAAATATTTTAATCATTATAGTTGCCATCATTCTCTGGTTGTGAATTAATAAAGCTCATTAGCGTCTGTAGCGCTATCTTTATATGCAGTTAGCGGGTGTGTTTAAGCCTTTTAGGGCGTTAAACATGATTTTAAAAAATGATGCTATAATCACTAATCACTAATCACTAATCACTAATCACTAATCACTAATCACTAATCACTAATCACTAATCACTAATCACTAATCACTAATCACTAATCACTAATCACTAATCACTAATCACTGATCACTAATCACTAATCACTAATCACTAATCACTGATCCTAAAAAAGGGGGTTGGTGGGATTTGAGCGAGCGGTAGGAATAAAATTAAAGGGATTGCATGGCATACAAATAGCGACTTGGAATTTTTAAAGCGATTAAGCTCTAGCGATTTGAAAGATTTGTTTGATGTGCTTGTTTATGATGAAAATGGCACACTAAGAATGAATGAATAATTGACAAGTTCAACAGAATACCAAAGGTATGGTCATGATTACGCCAAATACCCAAGAAGGATCGCTGAAGAATTGCAGCGTTATGGGGGCAATAGTTTCATGAATTTTTTTAGAAACGAAGGGGTCTTATACAAAGAGATTTTGTGCGATGCGTGCGATCATTTAAAGGTTAATTACAATGAAAAATCTGCAACCTCTTTGATTGAGCAAAACATGCTTTCTAAACTTTTGAAAGATAGTTTAGAAAAAATGAGTGGGAGAGAGATTAAAGAACTCACCCATGAATTAGGCATGACAAATATTGATAAAGTGATTGGTGAAAACAAACAAGTCCTAATCGCATCTGTTTTAACGCTGTTTAAAGCGGGCGGCTCTCATTCTTATGCGTTGGCTGTATCTGTTGCAGATGCAATGGTAAGACAAACTCTAGGGCATGGTTTATCGTCTGTGGTGGGTAAAGTAGTGCTTAAGAAAACTCTAGGCATTTTAGCTGGTCCTATTGGTTGGGTCATTACGGGCGCATTAGTGAGCATCAATCTTGCTGGCTCGGCTTATAGGGTAACCGTGCCTGCATGCGTTTTAGTTGCCACCTTACGCAAAAAATTAAAAGCAGAATAAGAAGTAGAACAAGCAAGGCTGAAAGCGGAACAAGAAGCGGATAAAACCAATAAAACATGGTGTCTGGTTATTGTTTTTTGTATTCTCATTGATCTGGCTGTTTTGGCTGTTTTTTTCATAAAAGGAAAACACCAACCAAACAATAACCCAAAAAGCGGTGTTGAAAACCTTAAAAATCCTAGCCACAAGAATTAAAGAATGGCAACAACCGCTCCAAAACACAAAACCACCCCAAGCACAAAAACAACAAGGGAGCAGAGATTAAAGAGCGTTAAGGAGAGTAAAATCCCCTTTTAGCGTTTGAGGGAATTGACGGTTTGGAGCATGGCGTCAGCGGTTTGAATGCTTTTAGAATTGGCTTCATAAGCCCTTTGGGCGGTGATTAGATCCGTCATTTCTTCTACCAATCTCACATTACTAAGCTCCAAAAAGCCTTGCCTTAACTTGCCTAAGCCTTGAGAATCCGGGTTGCCCACAATCGCATCACCGCTAGCGTTGGTGATGGAAAACAAATTATCCCCCATAGAATGAAGCCCCGCCGGGTTGACAAAATTAGCCAAAGTGATTTGCCCGATCACATTAGAAGTCGTTTGCAAGCCTTGAGTCACGCTCACCGTGCCATCCACACCGATGTTTACTTGCGTGGTGTCTTCAGGCAAGGTGATTTGAGGGATGAGAAGATAGCCCTCGCTTGTTACAAGATTGCCCTGCTCGTCTAGCTTGAAATTCCCGCTTCTTGTATAAGCGGTAGTGCCATCAGGCAGCTGGACTTGAAAAAAGCCTTTACCCGTAATAGCGACATCTAAATTGTTTTCCGTTTCTTTAGGGCTGCCTTGCGAAAACATTTTAGTGATCGCGCTAGGGCGCACGCCTAAGCCCACTTCCATGCCATCTGGCGATAAAGTCGTGTTGCTTGTGTTGGTGCCGGCGTATTGCATCGCTTGGTAAAACAAGTCGTTAAAATCCGCACGAGATTTTTTAAACCCGGTGGTATTGACATTGGCGATATTGTTTGAAGTGGTGTCAATATGCGTTTGTTGGGCGAGCATCCCTGAAGTGGCACTATAGAGAGAGCGGAGCATTTTTTCCCTTTTTAAACTAAAACTTAACAACTTGAAATTATAACAAAAATAAGATCAAATTTGACAAAACTTGAAACGCTTTTTTAACAAAAAGGTTTAAAAAAGGTTTAAACCTAGTCTCATGCAGAAACCTTAAGCGCCTTTAGCGCTTGAAGTGAATGCGTTAGCGCTTTTAAACGCTATAAAAACCTTGTCAGTGGCATTATTTTGATTTTCTAAGCGTTTTTACAACAACATGCTTTTCATTGAAGAAATACGCCAAAATCCAACTTGAAATCAGGAATTTATAGAAGTTTCATTTTACGCTTAATATCTTATTTAATGGGATTTAGACTAATAGGGCTATTTTATAATACAATTCACAACATGTGTTTTTTAAAAGACATTTAAAGACACTTCAAACCATCAATATTAAACCAAGAACTAATGGCTTGAACAAAAACAATGCCTCTTTGAAACACGCAAAAATTTCCGAAAAAGGAGTAAGCATGAAGCTGATCATAATTATGGTAGCGTTAATAGTGATTGTAACACCACTACACTAAACACAGATTCTTAAGAGTTACCAACTCTTAAGGATTTTTTAAACCCTTTTTCTTTGAGAAATATAATACGATAATCATTAAATTTAGCTTAAATAATAGCGGTTTTTTAGATAATAATTCAGTTTAATGCGCTTTTATTCAATAATCATCTCAAATACAAATAAAAGGTTGATAAATTTTAGGGCGTTTTATCATGCGTTTTCTTTTTTGCACCCATTCACTCAAACTTTTTAACAGCGTTCTTGGCGAAATGCTGGCGTTTTCTAAAGGGACAAAGCGCTTTTTTTGATAAGCCTCTAGGCTTGATCGCCCTATCATGGCGGCATTGTCGCTGCAAAATTCTAAAGGGGCTAAAACAAGCTTGCAATCAAACTCAGCACACAAATTTTCAAACGCCTTTCTTAAAGCCAGATTCTGGCTCGCTCCCCCCACAATGCCAAAAATTTTAGGGCGTTTGATTTTAAAATAGCGTTTGGTTTGCTGGATTAAATGCTCAATAGCCGCGCTTTGGAAATGATAGCCAATCTTTTGTTTTACCTCATCATTCAAGTTAGGGGCGTTTTTTTCAACCTCCAAACGCACCGCATTTTTTAAACCTGAAAAACTAAAAGCCAGATTCGGGCTGTTTTTTAAAGGGATAGGGAACATTAAAGGCTCGTTTTGGTGCGCGTAATCAAGGACTAATTTTTCCACTATAGAGTCTCCTGGATAGCCTAAATCAAGCATTTTAGAAACCTTATCAAAACTCTCCCCAAAGCTATCGTCTAAACTCGTGGCAACGATTTTAATATCCTCATAATCTCTAGCCTCTAAAATCAAAGAATGCCCCCCAGAGACTAAGAGCACGCTTAAAGGCATGCAGGTTTGTTTTTCATTGATGAATAGCGAATACACATGCCCTCTCAAATGATCTTCCAAAATCAAGGGCAAATTCAAAGACAAGCTCAAGGCTTTTGCCATCATCAAACCTTCTATTAAAGTAACGCTCAAACCTGGCTGATTAGTGATAGCGATGGCTTTGAGCTTGGAAAAATCCTTATTCAAGCTTATTTTAATGCGTTCTAATAAGAGCGGCAAATTCTCAGCATGCAAGCGCGATGCAAGCTCAGGCACAACGCCCCCATAAGAGCTGTGGTGCTTTTCTTGAGAGATTTTAAAATGAGCGATAAGTTTGGCGTCCTCTATTCTTGTAAGGGCTAAAGAGCTGTCATCGCAAGAACTTTCAATGCTTAAAATCATTTCTTTATCTTTGGGTGGTGTTTTTGCTTGAATTATACCTTGTTAGCGGCATTCTAAAACCTTTAAACAAAAACTAAAAAGCGGATTTACAAAAATACCAATGACAAAAATACCAATGATTATAGAAAGCTAGAATTAAACATTGAGCATGAAGAATAAAGAGATGGAATCTAAAATTAAAGCTTTGAATGAAATAAGCCCCCTTTTTAGAAAAAGCCTTTAAGCCAAGTATTTGATCGCATTCAAATAGCTTTTATTGTTTGCTTTGTTTTGATAAGCAATGTCAAACGCTGTGCCGTGGTCAGTGGAGGTGCGTAAAATGGGAGCGTTCAAACTCACATTGATACTTTCATCAAAATAGAGCGCTTTTAAAGGGGCTAGCCCCACATCATGGCTCATGCTCACATAAAAGGGGGTTATTTTGCGTTTATTAGGGGCAAAAGCACTATCAGCGGGCAGTGGTCACAAAAAGCATTCAAAACCCAGCGTTTGGTTGCTCTTTTGAATGGCTTTTAAAATCTTTTCATCTTCTTCCCCAAACAAGCCCTCTTCGCCCGCATGAGGATTAAAACCACACACTTGAACGATTTTGGCTTGAGTGCTTTTTTGAAACGCTAACAAAAACCGGACTAACGATTCCACTTGAATGAGTTGAGAAACCGCCCCTAAAGGCACATGGTCGCTAAATAGCCCCACAAAGAGTTTTGAACACCCAAGCATCATGATGATTTGGTGCTCTTTATAGCGTTGTTTTAAAAAATCGGTATGCCCCACAAAAGGGATCTGAGCTTGTTGCCATGCGAGTTTGTTGATAGGCAAAGTGCAAACGCTATCCACTTCTTTACTATCCGCTAACTCGCAAGCCTTTTTAAAACTCTCAAAACTATACGCCCCACTTTGAGCACTGACTTTGCCTATCGTGCTGGAATTTAGCAAGGGTAAGGGGGAATCAATAGCGATCGTTCTAAGCGTTTTAGTTTCATAAACGTTATGAAGCAATTGATTGAGCCGCTCTAAAAGTTCGCCATCAATGAGATACAACGGCTCACAAAACGCGTTCACTTCCTTATGGCTTTTTAAGATCAATTCTAAGCCTACGCCTTGAATATCCCCGCAACTGATCGCAATTTTCTTTTTAGCCATTTTATCGCTTAATGAGTTGCGCCATTTCTAAAATCGCTTTTTCTAATCCCACTAAAACCGCTTTTGAAACCACGCTATGACCGATATTAAGCTCTCTTAAAGAGGGGATTTTTAACAATTCTTTCACATTAGAATAATTCAACCCATGCCCCGCACACGCCGTGATACCCATAAAAAACGCTTCTTTACTCATTCTTCTTAATTGCAAAAAGGCGTTGTGCAATTCTTCTTTCAATTCTTTAGGGCTTTTGTCTTTGAGCGCGCTAATGGCATGGATTTGATTGTTAGCGTTAGAATATAAAGCGTTGTGTAAATTCGCATACACCCCAGTGTGGAACTCCACTTGCTTGACTTGATGCTCCTTTGCAAAATGCAGAGCGTCTTTTAAAGGATCAACAAACAAAGACACTTCAACGCCTTTATTGTGATACGCTCTAATAACTTCCCCCAAACCCTTTAATGAGCAATCCAACCCCCCTCTGTCGTAACCTCATTTCTGTTTTCAGGCACGATCGTAACCTTACTGGGCTTATTTTTCAAAGAGCATAAAAAATCAGTGATTTGAGCGTTGATAGAGCATTCAATATTAATAGGCAAAGGGCTTATTTCAAGCAATCTCAAAACATCTTCATTTTGAATGTGCCGTTTGTCTTCTCTTAAATGAATGGTGATTAAATCCACTTTATGGGTGTTTTTAGCGATGAATAAGGCTTCTAAAATCTCAGGCTCGTAAGTTTTTCTTATCTCTCTTAAAGTAACAATGTGATCAATATTCAATCCAAAACGCATGACTATCCTTTATTTTATAATAATGATTTTTGGAATTGTAACATAAAACCCACCTCTTATACCTATAAGATTTTATCATCAAGCTATCTTTTGCTATAATACCCAAAACAAAATACCAATTAAATCCAATAAAAAGTGTTGTGGGTGCTATATTTTTTAACCAGTTTATTTATTTGCTCTTTGATTGTTCTGTGGTCTAAAAAATCCATGCTTTTTGTGGATAACGCCAATAAAATCCAAGGCTTCCATCATGCAAGAACCCCACGAGCTGGGGGGCTTGGGATCTTTCTTTCTTTTGCGTTGGCTTGTTATTTTGAACCTTTTGAGATGCCTTTTAAGGGGTTTTTTGTTTTCTTGGGGTTGTTGTTAGTCTTTTTAAGCGGTTTTTTAGAAGATATTAACCTTTCATTAAGCCCCAAAATACGCCTTATTTTGCAAGCCGTAGGGGTCGTTTGCATCATTTCATCAACGCCTTTAGTGGTGAGCGATTTTTCGCCCCTTTTTAGCTTGCCTTATTTTATCGCTTTTTTATTCGCAATTTTTATGCTAGTGGGCATCAGTAACGCTATTAATATCATTGACGGGTTTAACGGGCTTGCGTCCGGGATTTGTGCGATCGCGCTTTTAGTCATCCATTATATAGAGCCTAGTAGTTTGGCGTGCTTGTTGGCTTATATGGTGCTTGGGTTTATGGTGTTAAATTTCCCTTTAGGAAAGATTTTTTTAGGCGATGGGGGGGCGTATTTTTTGGGTTTGGTGTGCGGGATTTCCCTCTTGCATTTGAGTTTGGAGCAAAAAATCAGCGTGTTTTTTGGGCTCAATTTAATGCTTTATCCGGTCATAGAAGTGCTTTTTAGTATCCTTAGGCGCAAAATAAAACGCCAGAAAGCCACCATGCCGGATAATTTGCATTTGCACACCCTTTTATTCCAATTCTTGCAACAACGCTCTTTCAATTATCCTAACCCTTTATGCGCTTTTATCCTTATTCTGTGCAACCTGCCTTTTATTTTAATGAGCGTTTTGTTTCGTTTAAATTCTTACGCGCTCATTGTGATTAGCCTAGTCTTTATCGCATGCTATTTAATAGGCTATGCTTATTTGAGTAGGCAAGTTTGCGCCTTAGAAAAGCGAGCGTTTTAATGAAAAAGCTCAAAAATCTTTTTTTGATCCTGCTCTTATGGGTGTATCCTCTAAGGAGTGAGTCGATTAATGAGGGGGCATACATTTTAGAAGAGATTGGCGATGTGCTTAGGTTTTTGCCTATTTTTGTAGGCACGGTCAGTTTAGCGATGCGCGATTATAGAGGTTTAGGGGAATTAGCGGTCGGCACATTAGTCACTCAAGGAGTGATTTATGACTTTAAAGGAGCTTTTAGCACCGCCCATAAAGATGGGGCTAGAGTGGGATTTGCTAAACTACTATGCTGTAATTCTTGGAGAGGCATGCCAAGCGGGCATGCTGGGGGGGTGTTTAGCGCGGCTGGGTTTGTGTATTACCGCTACGGGTGGAAGCCGGCTCTTCCTGTGATCGCTCTTGCAATACTCACTGACGCCAGCAGAGTGGTGGCAAGACAACACACGATCTTGCAAGTTACGATCGGCAGCCTTATCGCATGGGGGTTTGCTTATTTATTCACTTCACGCTACAAACCCAAGCGATGGATGCTCTATCCTGAAATTTCTAGCGACTTTAAGGGCAGTAGCCGCTATGGGGTGAGCTTTTCTTATCAATGGTAAAGGGATAAAATGCTAAAAAAGTTATTGCTCATTTCGCTCTTTTTAGGGTTTTTAAAAGCAGAGGGCGAACATTATGAAATCATCGCTGAGCTTTCCAAGGCTTTTTTGAAAGCCAAAGACGCTTTTATTGCGATCAATAAAACCTATAAAACCTGTATTGAAACCGGGCATGATCGCACTCAAATACGCCTTCAAAACGATTTTTTAGAGAATTTGTCTCAAACAGAGCAACAATTTGATGGTTATTTTGAGAAGGATTTTAAAAGCGTAGGAGTTTTAAAGACCTTGCTTAAAGACATCCAATCGTTAGAAAAAGCTTCCAACAAACTCGCATGCGTTGCCCCCAAAAACGCTCAAAATTTTGAAATTTTAGAAAGAGCGATAACGCAAATCATAGACTTAGAAAAACAGATGGATAAATTTATCAATGGCTGCAAAATAAAGCCCATTTTTGCATAGCGATTTAATTGAATATTTGATTGTAAAAAGCTTTAATTCAAGTGTTGAGCGATAACCTTTTAAAGCGTTCTTAGAGAATTGAGTTTCGCCACAAACAAAGCTTAGCGATCCTATTTAAAAAGCCAAAGCGTATTAAAGTTGGCTTTGAATATTCGCATTTGATGAGAGCCAAATCCCTAATACTTATGCTTTCTTAGGCGTTTCACCACATAATCCCCCGCGCTTTGAATGATTTGCACTAAAACAATAATCACAACCACCGCATAAAAAAGCACATCGCCCCTATAACTTTGATAGCCAATCCTAATGGCTAAATCCCCCAAGCCCCCAGCCCCTAACGCTCCCGCCATAGCCGAATAGCCTATTAAAGAAATTAAGGTGATGGTGATATTATTCACTAAAGAGGGCAGGCTCTCTAAAAGCATCATTTTAACGACTTCCAAATGAGACGCTCCCAAGCTTAAAGTGGTTTCAATCTTGCCATGCTCTACTTCCATTAAAGAATTTTCAAAAAGCTTTGCGACAAAAGGAATGGCTGAAATGGCTAACGGGATAATGCTCGCGCTAGAGCCAATGCTCGTGCCAATCAAAAAGCGCGATAAAGGCAAGAGCAAAATAATGAGAATGATAAAAGGGAAAGAGCGAGTCATGTTGATGGAAGTGTCTAAAATCTTATGCAAAAGGGGTTTGTTTAACAAATGCCCTTTTTTACTCACTAACAATAAAACCCCCAAAGGCAAGCCAAAAACAACCGCCAAAAAGCTCGCCACAAACACCATATAAAGCGTTTCTAGCGTGGCTTGAATGAGCATTTGAGAAATCATTTTAATCCTTTAATTTTTCCACTTGCAAGCCTAAAGCGTTTAAATACTCTAAAGCCCTTTGTATTTCTGCAACATTGCCTAAAAACCGCACCACCAAATACCCTATATCTTTAGTCGTAAGCTCTTCAATATTGCCTGAAATGATGCTCACGTCTATTTTAAAACGCCTGATCAAATTAGAAATGATCGGCTCGTCTAAATGCTCCCCTAAAAACACGATGCGATAAACGTCTTGCGATTTTTGATCCGCATGCTCGTTTCTGATGCCAAGCAGTTCCTTAGTAACGGCATGTTTAGGGTTGGCAAAAATTTCTTCCACCGAGCCTCTTTCCACGATTTCGCCGCTACTGATCACGCACATTTGATTGCACAATTCTTTAACCACTTCAATTTCATGCGTGATGAAAACGATGCTCAAATCAAACTTTTTTTGAATGCCGCTTAAAAGCGTTAAAATAGAATGCGTGGTTTTAGAATCCAAAGCGGATGTGGCTTCATCGCAAAGCAACAAATTAGGGCAATTCGCTAAACTCCTAGCGATCGCTACTCGTTGTTTTTGCCCGCCGCTTAGCTGTTTAGGGTAAAAATGCGTTTTATCTTCTAACCCCACTAATTCCAATAATTCATGCACCCTGGATTGGATCTTATTTTTTTCCCATCGGGCGATTTCTAGAGCGAAAGCGACATTTTCAAACATGTTTTTAGCGCTCAATAAATTGAAATGCTGGAAAATCATGCCTATTTTTTGGCGCGCTTTTTGCAATTCTTTAGGCTTTAAGTTTAACAGATTGACCCCATTGACTAACACTTCGCCAGAACTGGGGCGCTCTAAACAATTGATTAGGCGAATGAGCGTGGATTTCCCCGCCCCTGAATAGCCTATCACGCCTAAAATATCGCCTTTTTTCAATTCCAAATTCACGCCTTTTAAAGCATGAAACCCATTTTCATAAATCTTTTCAATGTTTTTTAATTCTACTACCATCGTTTTAACTTTGTATTTTGCTCACTTGGACATTTGCGCATTATTTTCCACGCTATTGAGCCATAAAAACACTTGCACCACGCTTTCATACAATTCTTCAGGTATCGCGCAGTCTAATTCCACCTTTAAAAGCGAATCCACCAGCATGGGGTTAGAAAAGAGCGCTATATCGTATTCCTTTGCTTTTTGAATGATCCTTTTAGCCACTTCACCCACCCCGCTTGCGATCACTTTTGGGGCATGATCTTGCCCCATGTTATAGGCTAGAGCGGCGGCTTTTATGGTTTTATTCATCTAATACCCTAAAGTCAAAGAATCGGCGTCATTCCAAGAGAAATTTTTTTCAAACCCTTTTGTTTTTTTCAAAATAGACGCAACGCTGCGGACTAACATGTCCGTTTCAATATTCACGCGCCGTTTGAGTTTATAAGTCTTAAAAAGGGTGTTCTCTAAAGTGTAAGGGATAATCGTTAGCCAAAACCCCTTTTCTTCTACCTTGCTTAAAGTCAAACTCACCCCATCAATGGCGATAGAGCCTTGCTCAACGCACAATAAAAGCGTTTCTTTAGAAGCGCTGATGAAAAAATCCACTTGATTAGCGTTGTGAATGATTTTTTCAATGATCCCGATAGCGTCAATATGCCCTTGCACAAAATGCCCGTCTAAACTAGCGTTCGCTTTTAGGGCTGGCTCAATATGGACTAAATCCTTGTAATTTTCTAACGCTACGCTGTTTTGGGTTTTTTGGCTCAATTCCACGCTAAAATGCGTTTTTGAACTTTCTATGGCGGTCAAACATGCTCCATTAATCGCAATGCTATCGCCAAGCTTGGGATTGAGATCGCTCTCTACGCTTAAAATATTGTTGTGGAAACTTTTCACTTTAGCTATTTGATTGATTAGACCGCTGAACATAGTTGATGATTATTTTCCTTATGTTAGAATGCTTAAGTATTGTAACATACTAAATAAAACCATAGGATAAAAGCATGTTTATAGACACGCATTGCCATTTGGATCACAAGGATTATGAAAACGATTTAGAAGAAGTGTTAAAAGAAAGCCTGGAAAAAGGCGTTACTCAATGCGTGATTCCGGGCGCAGACATGAAGGATCTGAATAGAGCGGTAGAAATTAGCGAAAAATTTGAAGGCGTGTTTTTTGCCATAGGCGCTCACCCTTATGATGTGGAAAGCTTTGATGAAGGCTTGTTTGAAAAATTTGTTGGGCATCAAAAATGCGTGGCGATAGGCGAATGCGGATTGGATTACTACCGCTTGCCTGAATTGAATGAAAGAGAGGATTATAAAAGCAAGCAAAAAGAAATTTTCACCAAACAGATTGAATTTTCTATCCAGCACAACAAGCCCTTGATCATCCACATCAGAGAGGCGAGTTTTGATAGTTTGAATCTTTTAAAAAGCTATCCTAAAGCTTTTGGGGTGTTGCATTGCTTTAACGCCGATAGCATGCTTTTGGAACTGAGCGATCGTTTTTATTATGGGATAGGAGGGGTTAGCACTTTTAAAAACGCTAAAAGACTGGTAGAGATCCTCCCTAAAATCCCTAAAAACAGGCTTCTTTTAGAAACGGATTCGCCTTATTTGACCCCACACCCTTTTAGAGGCACCAGGAATAGCCCTACTCATATCCCTTTAATCGCTCAAAAAATTGCCGAAATCATCAACATAGAGACTGAAGAGCTCGCTTCTTTAAGCACGCATAACGCTCACACGCTCTTTAGTTTCCCCTAAAAATAAGGCTGTGTTAGAAAGCGTTATTCAAGTTTGGTTATAATTAGAGCCATTATTGAACTTATCAAATGATCAGGATTTTAAAAAAGAATGAAATATTTTAATACCAAATGGTTGTTTTTTTTAATGACTCATTGGTTCTTACTGACTTCTTTAAGCCACGCTAAGATTGCTTTTGAATCTAATATTGACACCAAAGCGCTAGAGTAGCTTTGGAATTAACGCGAGTTTCTTGTATCAGATGCCAGGTGTTTTAAAAAAAATGAATGAAGAAGAAGAATGGAAAAGACTTGTCAAAAGATTTGATGTGAATTACCAGTTCATCCCCATCATTAAAAACATGCTCATAGAAGCGAGCGTGCCGCAAGAATTTTTGTTTTTAGCCATGGCAGAGTCTAAATTTTCATCAAGGGCTTATAGCAGGAAAAAAGCGGTAGGGATTTGGCAATTCATGCCAAGCACGGCTAAAGAATTAGGGCTTAAAGTCAATCATTATATTGATGAAAGAAGAGATCCCATTAAAAGCACCCAAGCGGCGATCACTTATTTGAAACGGCTCTACAAGCAAACCGGAGAGTGGTATTTGGTCGCTATGGCGTATAATTACGGCTTACGCAAGGTTCAAAACGCTATTAAAGCCGCCGGCACTTCGGACATTAAGATTTTGCTGGATGAAGATAAAAAATACCTCCCTAAAGAAACACGAGAGTATATCCGCTCCATTCTAAGCCTAGCGTTGAAATTCAACAGCCTAGACAACCTCAAAGATAAAGAATATCTGCTCAATCGTGGGGCGAGGGTGAGTTTAGTGGGCGTCCCGTTTAAAAGGCACACTTCATTAGTCCAGGTGGCTAAGAATTTAAACTTGAGTTTAGAAACCTTAAAATCCTACAACCACCAATTCCGCTATAACATTCTGCCCTCTAAAGACCCCACCTACACCATTTATATCCCTTATGAAAAACTCGCCCTTTTCAAACAACGCCAACTCAAACAAAATAAAAACGCTCAAGCTAATCCTAAAAGCCCTTTCATCACCCATGTGGTCTTGCCTAAAGAAACCTTATCTTCTATCGCTAAACGCTATCAAGTCAGCATTTCCAGTATCCAATTAGCCAATAACCTTAAAGACTCTAATATCTTTATCCACCAGCGCTTAACCATCCCTACCAATAAGAAATTGATCGCTACAAGGGAATTTTAATGGGTTGGGCGTTAAAAAAAGTTTGTTTTTTAGGCGTTATTTTTTTGATTAGTGCTTGCGCGGTTAAAAAAAATGGGGTAAAGAATTTGTCTTACAAGCATGAAAGCTTGCGCGCTTATGAAAACGCTAAAGACTATGATCCGACAACCAAAAAAGCCACCTATAAACGCAATTTTTTTGAACGCCATTTCAAACACCACTCCGATTCGCAAGATAGCAATACAAAACAACCCCTAGATAACGGCATGCGCGATTCTAGCGCGATCCAAAGAGCCACCATGCGCCCTTATCAAGTGGGGGGCAAGTGGTATTACCCCACTAAAGTGGATTTAGGCGAAAAATTTGATGGCATTGCGAGCTGGTATAGCTCTAACTTCCATGCCAAAAAAACCAGTAATGGGGAAATCTATAACATGTATGCCCACACCGCTGCGCACAAGACTTTACCCATGAACACCGTGGTGAAAGTCATCAATGTTGATAATAACTTAAGCACCATCGTGCGCATTAATGATAGAGGGCCTTTTGTGAGCGATCGCATCATTGATTTGTCTAATGCGGTCGCTAGGGATATTGACATGGTTAAAAAAGGCACGGCCAGCGTGCGTCTTATTGTTTTGGGCTTTGGTGGGGTTATCTCCACGCAATACGAACAATCCTTTAACGCCAGCTCTTCAAAGATCTTACACAAGGAATTTAAAGTCGGCGAGAGCGAAAAAAGCGTGAGCGGAGGGAAATTTTCTTTGCAAATGGGGGCTTTTAGAAACCAAATAGGCGCTCAAACTTTAGCGGATAAATTGCAAGCAGAGAATAAAAATTACAGCGTCAAGGTTGCTTTTAAAGACGATTTGTATAAAGTTTTAGTTCAAGGGTTTCAAAGCGAAGAAGAGGCTAGGGATTTTATGAAAAAAAATAACCAGAATGCGGTTTTAACGAGAGAATGATTAAGTTATTGCTTTTAGATGTGGATGGCACGCTCACGGACGGGTCGTTGTATTTTGATGAAAATTTTCACGAAATCAAGGCTTTTAATGTCAAAGACGGGCTTGGCATGACGCTATGGCAAAAATTAGGCAAAAAAATCGCTATCATTACAGGAAGAACTTCAATCATGGTGAAAAAACGCATGGAGAGTTTGGGCGTTCAGTTTGTTTTTATGGGCGTTGAAAATAAAAGCGTGGTTGTGGAGTGGCTCAAAAAAGACTTGCAATTGAGTGCGCAAGAAATCGCATGCGTAGGCGATGATTATAACGATTTAGGCATGTTTAAGGCATGCGCTTTGAGTTTCGCTCCTTTTGATGCGCACCCCTTGCTTAAAAGCAAGTCCTATAAAGTGTTGCAAAATTCAGGGGGCAAGGGGGCTGTTAGGGAAGCGATTGATTATCTTTTAACATTAGAAGGCTTGCAAGATGAAGCGCTCAAGCTTTACCTCTAATAGCGTTTTAAACTTTTTTGTGGTTTTATCTTTCATCACGATAGGGCTAGTCTTTTTCTTTTTGCGTTCCCAACCCACTAGCGTGGTCTCTAAAGAAAATATCCCTAAAATTGAATTAGAAAATTTTAAAGCGTTTCAAATCAACGATAAAATCCTTGATCTTTCCATAGAAGGCAAAAAAGCTTTACAATACGATGATTACGAGATCTTTTTTGATTCCAAAATCAAGCGCTATGATGAAGACACCATTGAAAGCGTTGAATCCCCTAAAGCCAAGCGGCAGCAGGATTTGTATTTCTTCCCTAATGGGGTTACTTATAAAAGAAGCGATGATTCTAGTTTTTGGAGCGAAACAGGGATTTACAACCATAAAGAGCAAAATTTTAAAGGCAAGAGTCGCTTCATTCTCACTTCAAAAGATAGCAAGGTTGAAGGGCTTGACATTTCTTATTCGCATGCTTTAGCCGTTATTGAAGCTCAAAGCATTCAAGCGTATTTATTCTTAGATGAAATCAAACAAAGCCAGAAAGAAAAGAAAAAATTCCCCACTTTCAAAGGAGGTTTTTAATGCGTTGGTGGTGTTTTTTGGTGTGTTGTTTTGGTATTTTAAGCGTGATGGACGCTCAAAAAACAGACAATAAAGGTTTGAAAAAAGAAAGAGAGCTTTTAGAAATTACCGGCAACCAATTTGTAGCGAACGACAAAACCAAAACCGCCGTTATTCAAGGCAATGTGCAGATCAAAAAAGGTAAAGACCGGTTGTTTGCGGATAAGGTGAGCGTGTTTTTAAACGATAAACGAAAGCCAGAGCGCTATGAAGCCACAGGGAACACGCATTTTAACATCTTTACAGAGGACAATCGTGAAATCAGCGGGAGCGCTGACAAGCTCATTTATAACGCGCTGAATGGGGAATACAAATTGTTGCAAAATGCGGTGGTTAGAGAAGTGGGGAAATCTAATGTCATCACCGGCGATGAAATCATTTTAAACAAAGCTAAGGGTTATGCTGATGTGTTGGGGAGCGCGAAACGACCCGCTAAATTCGTGTTTGATATGGAAGATATTAATGAAGAAAATCGTAAGGCTAAATTGAAGAAGAAAGGCGCTAAGGAAAAACCATGATCGCCATTAAAGACGCTCATTTTCTCACTTCTTCTAGCCAACTTTTTCAATGCCCCGCAAGCCTGACTTCTGAGATGGTGATTTTAGGGCGCAGCAATGTAGGCAAAAGCTCGTTTATTAATACCTTGTTAGGGAAAAATCTCGCCAAAAGTTCAGCAACGCCGGGAAAAACCCGTTTAGCGAATTTTTTTTCCACCACTTGGGAAGATAAAGAAAACGCCTTAACGAGTACTTTTAATGTGATTGATTTGCCTGGGTTTGGCTACGCTAAAGTTTCTAAAAGCTTGAAAAAAGAATGGGAGGGGTTTTTATGGGAATTGTTGAGCGTTAGGACTTCAATCAAGCTTTTTATCCATTTGATAGATGCGCGCCATTTGGATTTAGAAATTGACAAAAACGCTAAAGAAAACATTCAAGCCCTTTTAAAGCCTGATCAAGCCTACCTCTCTCTTTTTACGAAATTTGACAAGTTGAATAAAAACGAACAGCACCGCCTTTTTTTAAACGCCCCTAAACCTTTTTTAATCAATACCACCCATTTTAACGCTCTTTCTTCAAAATACCCAACCCTTGAAATAGTGCGCCAAACCCTTTTGAAATACTTGCTCACTAACCCCTTATAAGCCGCAAAAACCATGCTCTCTTTAAAACAAGATTCCTTTTTTTTCTTATGTTTAGGGATTTTTGGTTTTTATTTTTATAGCCTTTTGAGAGATTTAATGCCTTTTTTACCCCCCATGATTGGGTTTTTATTCTTGTTTTATGCCAAAAAATACGACCATTTTCTGCCAAGCCTAAGCGTGTTTGGTTGTTTGTTTTGGTTTGAGAGCATGTATTTAAAGACTTTAGGCGTTTTGGCTTTATTGTTTTTAATCTACCACCAAATCGTCTATAAAAACTCTTTAAAGCTTTTTAATGACGGCTTTTTATTCAAAACTTTGCATGTTTTTTTGGTTTATTACCTTTATTTATCGCGCTTTTTTTCGGTGTCCTTGAGTTTGAAAATACTCGGCTTTCTCGCTCTTTTTGCGTTCATAGAGAGCGCTTTGTGGGGTTTAAATGAAAAGTCTTCGCTATAAGCTTTTGCTCTTTGTTTTTATAGGGTTTTGGGGGTTATTGGTTTTAAATTTATTTATTTTAAGCGTTAAAAATCAAGAATACTATGAAAAACTGGCTGAACGAAACATGACTAAAAAGGAATTTTTAGTCCCTACAAGGGGCAATATTACAGACAGAAATAATGAGTTTTTAGCCCTTAATGAATTGGTGTTTGGCGTGTTTTTGCCCAGCAGATTGAAACGAAAAGAGCTTTTAGAAAAAATTGAAGTGATCCAAAAGTTTTTCCCTAATTTTCCCAAAGAAACGCTTTTAAACAATTACCAAAAAGAAAATTCGCTTTATAACCACAACCTCATTAAAGTGGTGGGCTTCATTCCCTATGCCACCATGCAATCCCTTTATACCAAACTCATCCAAACTCAAGGCATTTTTGTGCGCCCTTTAGACAAGCGTTACTACCCTAATAACGCTCTAGCTTCGCATGTTTTAGGTTATGTGGGGGTGGCAAGTTTGCAAGATTTAAAAGACGATGAAGAGAATCAATACAGCCAGATTGTAGGCAAAACCGGCATTGAAAAAGAATACAACAAGCTTTTGCAAGGCAAGGTGGGCTATAAAATCATGCGTGTCAATGCGCTCAATCAAGAATTAGCCACTTTAGAAGTAGTGCCGCCAAGCACCAACAATCACTTGCAATTGAGTTTAGACAAACGCTTGCAAAAAGAAGCGGACAAACTCTTTGAAAACAAAAGAGGGGCTATTTTAGTGATGGATGCAGAAAATGGGGAATTGCTCGTTGCAGGAAGTTACCCTGAATACAATTTGAACGATTTTGTAGGCGGGATCAGTCAAGACAAATGGCAAAAACTTCAAGATGATATTTATGACCCCCTACTAAACCGCTTCGCTAACGCCTTGTATCCGCCGGGATCTGTGGTTAAAATGGGCGTGGGGTTAAGCTTTTTAGAAAACCTTAACATCACAGAAAACACCACCATACCCACCCCGCCTTTTATTGAAGTGGGCAAGCGCAAATTCAGAGATTGGAAAAAAACAGGGCATGGCAATTCCAATTTGTATAAAGCCATTAGGGAGTCCGTGGATGTGTATTTTTATAAGTTTGGGCTTGAAATCTCTATAGAAAAACTCTCTAAAACTTTAAGGGAAGTGGGCTTTGGGGAAAAAACGGGCGTTGATTTGCCGAATGAATTTGTAGGGATTGTGCCGGATAATTTGTGGAAACTCAAACGCTTCAATCAAGATTGGCGCGTTGGGGACACGCTCATTACTGCTATTGGGCAAGGCTCTTTTTTAGCCACGCCCTTACAAGTTTTAGCCTACACAGGACTCATTGCGACAGGCAAACTGGCAACGCCTCATTTTGCTATCAACAATAAACAGCCGCTCAAAGATCCCCTGAATAGTTTTCAAAAAAAGAAGCTCCAAGCCTTGCGCGTGGGCATGTATGAAGTGTGCAACCATAAAGACGGCACGGCTTATCATTCCACAAGAGGTTCTAAGGTTACCTTAGCGTGTAAAACCGGCACCGCGCAAGTCGTAGAAATCGCTCAAAACATCGTCAATCGCATGAAAGAAAAGGATATGGAATATTTCCATCGATCCCATGCGTGGATTACCGCATTCTTGCCCTATGAAAAACCCAAATACGCTATCACTATTTTAGTAGAACATGGGGAGGGAGGGTCAAAACTGGGGGGGTTGTTAGTGAAAATGAGCAACAAACTCTATGAGCTTGGCTATCTTTAATAAACTCCAAATCTTTTCAAAAACGCATTAACCCAAACGCTAAAGACAATCAGCCAACTTGTTTCCAACTGATTCTATCGCTCTATAACTCACTCAGCCTAATAATTGTTTCCTTTATTAGAGGAAAATCTAAAAGCGTAACTTCAGTGAGATTTAGGCTTGCTGTATGTTTGGCTTTGTTCTAATCGCATATTGACAGCTAAAGCCTTATTTAATCTTTTTAAAAATGGGGTTTTAGTCAATCGCTTCATTGTTTAAGATTTTTTAATAGCAACAATTTTTCTAATAGGGGGGGGTATTTTGCGCCATTTCTCCCCTCAACCAATAGTGCTTTTTAAGAAATTATCGCTTGATTAGCGCGAGCTCTTTTCGTTTTATTTTAAAAATACTTTAAGTATTTTTGATCAATGTCCAATGAGAACAAAGCTTTTGATTAGCACCTATAAAGCGCCATTCAAACTAAAGGTGAATTTTGCCTAAATGGCTTAAAAAGCCGGGATAATCGCCCCCTTATAGGTATCCAAAATGAATTTCCTGGTCTTTTCGCTTTGTAAGGCTTCAATCAGCGCTTTTATCGCTTCATCTTGCGCGTTATCCTCACGAGAGGCTACAAGATTAGCATAAGGCGAGTCCTTATCTTCTGAGAATAACGCACCGGTGAGTTTTGCTTGCAAGGCATAATTCCCTGTTATGATAGCCCCATCCACATCCCCTAAAACCTTAGGCAATAACGCAGCTTCTAGGGGTTTGATTTTGATGTTGTAAGGATTTTTGACAATATCAAACTCCGTAGCGTATAGATTGCTTGGGTCTTTGAGAGCGATAAAGCCTTGTTTATGGAGTAAAATCAACGCCCTGCCTTGATTGGTAGGATCATTTGGCACGGCAATCACTGAGCCTTTTTTAAGGTTTTTAATGTCTGTGATTTTTTGAGAATAAAATCTCAAAGGCTCCACATGGATATTGGCCAAACCAACAAGGTGCATTTTTCTGTCCAAATTAAACCTGTCCAAATAAGGGCGGTGCTGGAAGTAATTCGCGTCTAAAGAGCCGTCATTGAGCGCTAAATTGGGCAACACATAATCCGTAAAAGACACGATCACTAATTTGATCCCTTTCTCTTTCAAATCGTCCACGACTGATTGCAAGATTTGCGCATGCGGCACAGGGTTAGCGCCCACTTTAAGCTCACGAGTGATTTTGTGGTTTTCTTTTTTTTCTTTGTGGTGTTTGGCGTCTAAAAGGTTAAACAAACCTAAAGCAATTACCCCCACACTAATAATACGCTTGAATGCATTCATAAAAACCCCTTTATTAAAAAAAATTAATTCAAAAATGATAAAAAGATAAAACGATACGAAAATTTTAGAAACTGGCAAAGAATAAAAAGAAAAGGATTCAATCAAGAAAAACGAAGTTTCTCTTGATCAAACAGCGAATTGAACCATTAAAGGTTAATGGAATTTTCTTTAAGATACTCTGCAACGCCTTGGTGAGTTGCTTTCATGCCTTTATCGCCTTTTCTCCAACCTGCTGGGCATACTTCACCATGTTCTTCAAAGTGCAAGAGAGCGTCTACCATGCGAAGCATTTCATCTGCATTCCTACCCAATGGCAAGTCATTGATCACTGCATGTCTTACTTTCATGTTTTTGTCAATCAAAAAAGCTCCTCTCAAAGCGATCGCTTCTTCAAACAGCACATCATAGTCTCTAGAAATGCTCTTAGTAATATCAGCCACCATAGGGAAAGTTACTTGACCAATACCGCCTTTTTCTACAGGGGTGTTTTTCCATGCAAAATGCACTTGTTCGCTGTCAATAGATACGCCAATCACATTAAAGCCTTTTTCTTGGAAGTCTTTCACTCTTTTGTCAAACGCAATGATTTCTGTAGGGCATACAAAAGTAAAATCTTTTAGTCAAAAGAAAAGAATCGCACCGCTCTTACCTAAATTTTTAGAAAGCTCAAAGTGTTCATCAACCTCGTTGTTTCCTAAAACGGCAGGTGCTTTAAAATCGGGGGCAAGTTTTGTAACTAACATATACAACTCCTTAAGTGTTTTAAAATTTTGTTGGATCAAAATTAAACCTAAAACAGATTTAATTTTATTATGCTTTCCACTCAATCAGCGGAAACATGGTGGAGTATAATCTTAAAAAGTTAATGAAAAAATATTTTCTTTAATATTTTAGGATTTTGTGAAAAATAGTTTCATTTTTACTGCTTGTATTTCCTTAATGGTGTTATAATCATTTTATAAATCACACGAAAGGAATTGTTATGTTTAGTTTGAAAAAAGCCTTAATTTCTTGTTCTTTAGGGGTTCTTCTTGTTTCATCGTTATTGGGCGTGGCTAACGCTTCTAATCAAGAAGTCAAAGTCAAGGATTATTTCGGGGAGCAAACCATAAAGCTTCCTGTTTCTAAAATAATCTACTTGGGCAGCTTTGCAGAAGTGCCTGCCATGTTCCATACTTGGGATAGGGTCGTGGGCATTTCGGATTACGCTTTTAAATCTGATATTGTTAAAGCCACTCTCAAAGACCCTGAACGCATTAAATCCATGAGCAGCGATCATGTGGCGGCATTGAATGTGGAGCTTTTAAAAAAGCTTGTACCTGATCTTGTGGTAACCTTTGTGGGCAACCCTAAAGCGGTAGAGCATGCGAAAAAATTTGGGATTTTATTCCTTTCTTTCCAAGAAAAAACCATTGCAGAAGTCATGGAAGATATTGACGCTCAAGCTAAAGCCTTAGAAATTGACGCTTCTAAAAAACTCGCCAAAATGCAAGAAACTTTGGATTTTATCAAAGAGCGTTTGAAGGGCGTCAAAAAGAAAAAGGGAGTGGAGCTTTTCCACAAAGCCAATAAGATCAGCGACTATCAAGCCCTTGATTCAGATATTTTAGAAAAAGGGGGCATAGACAATTTTGGTCTAAAATATGTCAAATTTGGGCGCGCTGACATTAGCGTGGAAAAAATCGTTAAAGAAAACCCTGAAATCATTTTCATTTGGTGGATAAGCCCGCTTAGCCCTGAAGATGTGTTAAACAATCCCAAATTTGCTACCATCAAAGCCATTAAAAACAAGCAAGTTTATAAACTCCCCACAATGGATATTGGCGGTACTAGAGCCCCACTCATTAGCTTGTATATCGCTTTAAAAGCCCACCCTGAAGCCTTTAAGGGCGTGGATATTAATGCGATAGTCAAAGATTACTATAAGGTGGTTTTTGATTTGAATGACGCAGAAGTTGAGCCATTCTTATGGCACTGATTTTTAAAAAAGGGCTAATTTAGCCCTTAATGTATCGTGCTAGGCTTAGAACAAGCCCTATAGCGATGCAATTCGCTAAAAGCGAACTCCCTCCATAGCTCAAAAACGGCACCGCTAGGTCCTTAACCGGAAAAATCCCACCCACCCCAAAGGCGTTGATCACCAAAGAAAACCCTATTAGTAGCACCACGCCCACGCAAAATAGCGAATATTTTGGCTCTTTCAAGCGGTTAGCGATCCTAAAAATCAAAACAATCATGACAGAAAACAAAATAAAACAAACGCATAACCCCAAAAACCCCCATTCTTCGGCGATCCCGGCTAAAACCATGTCCGTATGCACTTCGCTCAAAAACCCAAGCTTGATTTGCCCTAGCCCAAGCCCTTGCCCTAATAACCCCCCATTATGCATGGCATTGCCTGCATGAAAGACTTGATAGGATTCGGGCAAGTCGCTTATTCTAAGAGCGTTCGCTAATTTATCCGGCAAGAGTGTGAAAAGCGAATTTTGCAAATTAGACCACCACAATTTCAGGCGCAAAATCCTATGTTCGCTTGTAACAATCGCTAAAACGCTGATCGCAAACGCCCCTGAAACAATCAAGCCAAATAAATGCGCGCTCCCCCCAGAAAAGACCAATAACACCGCTAAAACCGCCCCCAAAAGAACAATCTGCCCCAAATCGTTTTGCAAAACCCCCACCCCAATCGCTAAGGCCACAAACACAAACGAATAAGGCACAAAAGTGATCAGTTCTTCTTTGACATTAGCCTTTTCTTTTGCCACAAAGGTGCGGGACAAACTCCACGCAAGGAAAAAGGTGAAACCAATCTTTAAAAACTCCAAAGGCGCTAGAGAGAAAAACCCCAAACGGATCCAGCGCTTCGCCCCCCCTGCACTGCTAGAAAGGCTTTCTGGCAAAAAAAACATGCCAATAATGAGTAATGGTGGGATAAAAAGAAGAAAAAACCCCAAACGGCTAAACCACTTGCTAGGATCAACCCTAGACAACCCCCACATGATAACAATCCCTATGATCGCACTCACAAGTTGGCGTATGAAAAAATGGAATTCTCCATAATGATACAGCACCACTGTGGTGTAAGTTGAGAGCGAATAGCTCATCAATACCCCCAAAAAAATCAATAGCGAAGCGCAAAAAAACAGGTTTCTGTCTGTAGTCATTAGGATTTCCTTATTTTGGTTTTTTGAATAGGCGTTATCTTAAGGTATTTTAGGGGTATTTTACACTATAATGGCTCTGAATTGGCTTATCGCTCAAGCTTTAAGCATGCTTTGAAATTGATCGCATTCTTTGATGAGGAAATGAGCTATTTTTGGAATGCTTTTTGCATGCTTTAAATTTGCAAGGGTTTAAAAAGGGGTTTTGATGGATTTTTCTAAAGCGTTTGGATTGGTTTATAAAGCGCTAGATTATAGGGCTTTAAGGCAAGATATGATCACTTCTAACATCGCTAATGTGGATACCCCCTTTTACAGGTCAAAGGATTTGGATTTTGAAAGCGTTTTAGCGGAGAAAAAAGCAGAAATTTTTGAAAACCAATCCAGTAAAGTTTTGCCTTTAGCCCACACTAACCCCAGGCATTTAGACTTTGAAAATAGTGCTAAAAATGGGGCGAGCCTTTTTTTTAGAGACGGGCATTTGGCTAAAAATGATGGCAACAGCGTGGATTTAGACATAGAAACGAGTGAAATGGGCAAGAACTCTACCATGTATTTAGCCTTGAGTTCGTACTTAAAAAAGTATCGAGGCGTGATCAATTACGCCATTGACTCTAGTAAGAATTTATAATTAGGAGAAAGCATGTTTTTGTCTTCTTTTGATATTAGCGGTTATGGTTTGTCCGCCCAACGCTTAAGGGCTAATTTGATTTCTTCTAATATCGCTAACGCTAACACCACACGCACGAGCGAAGGAGGTCCTTATAGGAGGCAAGAAGCGGTGTTTAAGGCTTTTGATTTCAATGAGATTTTAAACCAAAAAATCGCCCAAAACAATCAAATTACCCCCTATGAAGACCCCTTAGATGAAAGCGATGACAACCCCTTAATCCCTATTACAAGCGTGGTGGTGGATAAGATTGTGCGCGATGATAGCGAGCCTTTGATGAAATACGATCCCAGCCACCCTGACGCTAACGCTCAAGGCTATGTGGCTTACCCCAATGTGAATGCGGTGGTTGAAATGGCGGATCTAGTGGAAGCGACTAGAGCCTATCAGTCCAATGTTGCAGCCTTTCAAAGCGCTAAAAACATGGCACAAAACGCGATTGGTATGTTACAAACATGAACGATTTTCAACAATTTATGGTAGTATAAGAAAATTTAGGTAGTATTAGCCAAAGATCAGTAGAATACAGAAATGAATAAAATATTTAATAGAGTTAAATTTTTAAAAAAGAGCTTAAGGAGGTTCTATGCAAGCCATACACAATGATAAAAGCTTATTGAGTCCTTTCTCTGAGCTTAACACGGACAACAGGACTAAAAGAGAAGAATCAGGTAGCACCTTTAAAGAACAAAAAGGTGGGGAGTTTTCTAAACTCTTGAAACAATCTATCAACGAGCTTAACAACACTCAAGAGCAGTCTGATAAAGCCTTAGCCGACATGGCGACAGGGCAGATCAAGGACTTGCACCAAGCGGCTATCGCCATAGGGAAGGCTGAAACGAGCATGAAACTCATGCTTGAAGTGCGTAACAAAGCGATCAGCGCTTATAAAGAGCTTTTGAGAACGCAGATCTAATCTCTTAAGTGGCTTCTCTTTAAATGATCGCTTGGTCCTTTTTAAAGAGAGGGTTTGTTGTTGCTACACCCCATTTTAACGGATTTTGCCATCAAAAATTCATGCTCTCATGCGTTGTGAAAGTCCAACGCCACGCCATTTTCAAGTAAGCGCTTATGGATAATAAGAATATTGATCCTTACTTCAACCCAGAGCAATTTCTAAAAATCCAAAGAGACAAGGGTGTGGTTACGGCGTTAATCTTTTTGTTGCTTTTTTTCATTTTTTTGATGGTCGCTTTTAAAAAAGCTTTTTTTGCGCAAGCCAACATGCCCACTTTGGTGATGATTAAACAAGACACCGCTACTAGGGGGACTATTTATAGTCAAGACAACTACAGCCTAGCCACTTCACAAACCCTTTTCAAACTGGGCTTTGACACAAGGTTTTTAAACCCGGATAAAGAAGATTTTTTCATTGATTTTCTCTCTATTTATAGCAATATCCCTAAAAAATCCTTAAAAGACGCTATCAATACAAAAGGCTATATCATTCTAGCCTATGATCTCACGCCCAATATGGCTGCTAACATTAGAGACTTGAATAAGAAATTTTTAGCCTTTGGGGTTTTCCAAAATTTCAAAGACGCGCACGATAAAGTGTGGCAAAAACAAGGGCTAAACATTGAAGTGAGCGGCGTTTCCAGGCATTACCCTTATCAAAATAGCCTAGAGCCCATCATTGGCTATGTGCAAAAACAAGAAGAAGACAAACTCACTTTAACTACCGGTAAAAAAGGCGTTGAAAAATCTCAAGATCACTTGCTTAAAGCCCAACAAAATGGCATAAGAACAGGCAAAAGAGATGTGAGTTTTAACTTTATCCAAAACCACTCTTATACAGAGGTTGAACGCCTTGATGGCTATGAGGTGTATTTGAGCATTCCTTTAAAACTCCAAAAAGAAATTGAAACCCTATTGGATAAAACCAAAGACAAACTCAAGGCTAAAGAAATCCTAGTGGGCATCATTAACCCTAAAAGCGGGGAAATTTTATCCTTGGCTTCAAGCAACCGCTTTGATCCTAATGCGATTAAAACCAGCGATTATGAAAGCTTGAATTTGAGCGTTGCCGAAAAGGTTTTTGAGCCAGGCAGCACGATCAAACCCATTGTTTATTCCTTGCTGTTAGACAAGAATTTAATCAACCCCAAAGAACGCATTGATTTAAACCATGGCTATTACCAATTAGGAAAATACACCATAAAAGACGACTTTATCCCTAGTAAAAAAGCCGTTGTGGAAGACGTTTTGATCCAATCTAGCAATGTGGGCATGATAAAAATCAGTAAAAATCTCAACCCAGAAGATTTCTATAACGGGCTTTTAGGCTATGGATTTTCTCAAAAAACCGGCATTGACTTATCCTTAGAAGCCACAGGAAAGATCCCTCCTTTGTCCGCTTTCAAGCGTGAAGTGTTAAAGGGGAGCGTCTCTTATGGCTATGGGTTGAACGCGACTTTTTTGCAGCTTTTAAGGGCTTATGCGGTGTTTTCTAATGAAGGCAAATTGACTACCCCCTATTTAGTGCAACGAGAAACTGCCCCTAATGGCGATATTTACATCCCTAGCCCCAAACCCACCTTTCAAGTCATCAACCCCAAAAGCGCTAGAAAAATGAAAGAAACCTTAATCAAAGTGGTGCGTTACGGCACAGGCAAAAACGCTCAATTTGAAGGGCTATACATAGGGGGCAAAACCGGCACGGCTAGGGTTGCTAAAAACGGGAGTTATAGTGCGCAGTCCTACAACAGCTCTTTTTTTGGGTTCGCTGAAGATGAAAGGCAGGTTTTTACTATCGGCGTGGTTATCTTAGGCTCGCATGGCAAGGAAGAGTATTACGCTAGCAAGATTGCAGCCCCCATTTTTAAAGAAATCACCGAAATTTTAGTGCGTTACAATTATCTATCGCCCTCTATTGCGATTCAAAATGCGTTGGAGAAAAACCGCTTTAAGATAAAATAAAAGGCTCTTTTCAACCCAAACCCCAAAAAAGGAGTCTTAAGTTGCCGGCTCTGTGGCATTAACGCCAAATTTAGAGGACAGATTAGAAAAAGTCTGTTTAAGTTAGATTGATCCCAATTAAATAAAATGAGATCTGCATGATCCCTAGAAAAATAATCAAAACTAACCCTTAAATCAAAAAGAATGCGGATTAGCTTGCTATTATAATTTAAACGCAAGGTTTGCAACAGGTGAGTATTCAAAATTTAATCAAAATAATGTAAAATTAGAGCAACTATACCGATGTCTAGTGGCATCAATTCAAGCTAACTAAAAGGCGAAATTCAAATGATTAAAAGCATAGAGATTGAAAATTACAAAAATTTCAAACACCTTAAAATGGAAAATTTTAAACTCATCAACTTTTTTACCGGTCAAAACGATGCGGGTAAAACCAATCTTTTAGAAGCTCTTTATACCAACACAGGCCTTTGTGATCCTACTGCCAATCAAGTCAGTCTTCCTCCTGAACATGCCGTGAATATTAGTGAATTCAGAAAAATCAAACTCGATGCCGACAACCTAAAAACCTTTTTTTATCAAGGAAACACCGCTAATCCCATTAGTATCCGCACTGAATTTGAACATGCTACTATCCCTCTTACTATCCAATACCCCACACAAACCAGTTACAGCAAAGACATCAATTTGAATAGCGATGATGCTCATATGACAAACCTTATAAACACAACAATAACGAAGCCACAGCTCCAATTTTCCTACAATCCATCCCTTTCCCCCATGACAATGACTTATGAATTTGAAAGGCAAAACCTAGGTTTAATCCATTCTAATTTAGATAAAATCGCTCAAACCTATAAAGAAAATGCGATGTTTATTCCCATAGAATTATCTATTGTTAATTCTCTTAAAGCATTGGAAAATTTACAATTAGCAAGCAAAGAAAAAGAATTGATTGAAATCCTACAATGTTTCAACCCTAATATTTTAAATGCTAATACAATAAGAAAGTCTGTCTATATCCAAATCAAAGATGAAAACACACCGCTAGAAGAAAGTCCCAAAAGGCTTTTAAATTCGTTTGGTTGGGGTTTTATCAAATTCTTTATCATGGTGAGCATTCTTATAGACAATCGTGTCAAGTATCTTTTCATTGATGAAATAGAAAGCGGTTTGCACCATACAAAAATGCAAGAGTTTTTAAAAGCTCTGTTTAAGTTAGCTCAAAAATTACAGATTCAAATTTTTGCCACCACGCACAATAAGGAATTTTTATTGAACGCTATCAACACCATGCCCAATAATGAAACGGGAGTTTTTAAAGATATAGCCTTGTTTGAGCTTGAAAAAGAAAGCGCTTCTGGCTTTATCAGACACAGCTATTCTATGCTAGAAGAAGCGCTCCATGAGGGCATGGAGGTTAGAGGCTAATGAGAAAAAAAATCGTTTATGTGGAGGGCGAATCAGATAAAATCTTTTTAACGCTTTTAAACAAAGTCAAAAATTTATGCATTGATGGTATCGTTAGTTGTAAGAGCAATACCAAGCTTTTTAAAAAAGCAGAGAGTATTAAAGAATACCTAAAAATTAAGGATATTTACATCGTTTTTGATTCAGACAACCAAACAAAAGAGACTAAAATTCAAGAAATAAAGAAACAACTCCAAAAAAAACCAACAAAAGAGTACCGCTTAAATGATGAAGAGTTTAACCAGATTAAGATTTTTTTATTGCCAGAAAATGATGAGACTAAACACCACCCCAACTATTGCGAGTTAGAGCATTTGCTAGAAAAAATGGCAAAAGAAAGTGAAAATAAGGCGTTTTACACAAGTTTCCGCCAACATTACAATGTGCTTTTTGATGAAGCCTTTGAAGAAATCAATGGAGATGAAACATCTGTTAAGAGAGAAAAAAACGCACTAAATGTTGGCTACAACCCTATATCACGCTTTCTATTTGTTTAAAGAGAGGTTTTATTCCTTGTGGGTTAAACGATCTAGATCCTGTTACTGCAACCGCTAAAATGCTAGATAAGCCAAAAAATACAGAAATTCTTAAGAAATTTTTTAATTTTGACTCAAAGGAACTTCAAGCATTGATTGATTTTTTAAAATAAACCCAATAAAAACCCTTGATTTTTACAAGTATTAGCTTTCTCAAATTGAGTTTAAACCACTCAAAAAGCTTTGTAGCCATAAAATCTTATAGGGGCATATCAATAATAATAAGATCCCAAAATAAGGGTTGTTTTGAAAACACCATTCAAGTAACCCACCATAAATCAAAAATCATAAAACCTCCCCCTTTTTTTCAATTCAATGCACTTCGCTCCAAACTTTTCTTTTCCACGCGTAAGCCAAGAACGACAGAACCGCAAAGAAAATCATGATTTTGATCCCTAAGGTATTCCTTTCATGTTTTTTCCTATCGCCCGCTTTTTCCAAATATGCGATGACTTGTTTTTGAGCTTGTTCACTCAACCCCACTCTAGGCATAGCCGTGCCAGGCAAAAGCTTTTGCGGATCGTTGATGAAAACATTCAAGCCATGTTCGCCCTTAGCCCTAATCATCATGGACAAATCAGGCGCATGAGAGCCTAAATAATTGGCTAAATCTTTAGGATCGCTAAAGGCCTTATCTTTAGCGTAATCTAGGCTATGGCACCTTTGACAGCTTTGTGCAAACACTTCCTTATCGCTCAAATTTTTAGGCAAAATAGAAGTGAGATACGCCACAATATCGCTCAAATCTTTATCGCTAAATTGAGAAAACGCCGGCATAGGATAGGGCTTTTCATCGTTGAACTTATGGCTCAATTTCGCTGTTTTCACAGGATCTTTGATGAAGTGGCCTAAGAAATTCAAATTCAAAACCCCCGCCACATGGCTTAAATCCGGTGGCACAACCCCAAAAGAGTTACTCGCGCTAAGGCTATCCATAGGGGCTGGAATGTTTTGGGATTTAATGCCATGGCAAGCGGTGCAATTTTCGGCTACAAGCTGTTTGCCCTTATTAGCGTCGCCATTTTTTAAATCCATCGGCTCTAAATCCTTGAAAGCAAAATCCGCCGGAGCGACTTTAGGGTGCATCACCGAATGCGCATAGGGCTCAACCCCATAATAAATCACGCCTATCACCACAATAAGGATGATTAGAATTTTAAATTCTTTCATCTAACACCCCCTTGTTTCTTGCTCTCAGCGATAGTGATAATGGGCAATACCACAAAGAAAAGGGCTAGGAAAGTGATTGAACCAAATAAGCCGATGTATTTACCGATCCCAAGCGGAGGCAATTTACCATAGATCGTTAAAACAATCATATCAATAATTAAAAGCCAAAACCACACCATAAACGCTGGCCGTTTGTGTGCGGGAGCGACCACAGGGCTTCTGTCTAAAAAGGGCAGTAAGAAGAAAATCACTTGCGCCACGCCAAAGCCCATTAGCCCTAAATCAGCGCTAAAGAAAAAGCCCCTTAAGACTTCATAGCTCCATAAGAAATACCATTCAGGGTAAATGTGAGACGGCGTTTTAAGGCTGTTAGCCCTTTCAAAGTTAATGGGATCCATCGCAAAATTATAGTGGTAACACACCAAGTAAAAGAAAAAGACCATGAACGCGCAAACCACAAAAATATCTTTAGACAAGAACACCGACTAAAAAGGAATGACTTTGGATTCTTTTTTCTTGCCTTCAATGAATTTCTTTTCTTCCAATTCAAAGTCAATTTCTTCGCCTTCTTGGTTATTGACATGCGGGATGCGCAAAGAATAAAAATGCACCCCAACAAGTAGAATGATCGCAATGGGCAGTAAAAAGACATGGAGCATGAAAAAGCGCGTTAAAGTGGAATCCGCCACAACATAATTGCCCCTAATCCACTCCACCACATCAGCCCCAATGAAAGGAATGCCCCCAAATAAATTCGTGATAACCGCTGCGTACTAATAGCTCATCTGCCCCCAAGGCAGCATATACCCGCTAAAGGCTTCCGCGCTAAAGACCACAAACAAAACCATCCCGCTAATCCAAATCATCTCACGACTCTTTTTGTAAGAGCCATAATAGATGCCAACAAACATGTGGATATAAATGATGACAAAAATCATGCTCGCTGCCGTGGCATGCATGTGGCGCCAAAGCCAGCCATAAGCCACTTCTTGCATGATCGTGAAATTCACGCTATCAAACGCCATTTTCGCATCAGGCTTGTAATACATGAGCAAGAAAATCCCTGAGATCACAAGCACGCCAAAAAGGGTCAATAAAATCACCCCCATCGCCCATAAGAAATTAATATTTTTAGGGATCCAATATTCTGTCATTAGCACCTTAACAAGCTTGTTAGTGCCAAGACGCATGTCTAGCCATTCGCCTAAATTCTTCGCTTTTTTTATCTCTGCCATGGAATTCTCCTTACGCTTTAGCCATCATTTTCTTGTATTCAGCCCCGGCTTCACCAAAAGTGATTTTAGTGCCTTCAATTTTAAAAGGCGGGATATCAAAAGGGCGTGGAGGGGGGGTGCCGGCAATATTCACGCCATCAGCCGTGAAACGCCCCCCATGGCATGGGCATAAAAAGCCTTTTTCTTCATCTTGATAAGTGGGGATACACCCTAAATGCGTGCAAATTTGAATGGCTGTGGTAAAAACGCTCTCGCCAATTTTAAAATCGCGCTTTTCATTAAAGCCCTCTTTTTTAGAACGCTTGAGGATATAGACCGGTTTCCCACGCCACTCCACCGTGGAAAACTGCCCTTCTTGCATGTTCGCCACATCTATGGTTGTAAAACCGGCTGAAACAACGCTTGGAAGCGGATCCCAAGTCTTTTTCATCGCTACTAGACTGGCTATCGCCCCTATAGCTGTAACGCTAGCAAGGCTCATTCCTAAAAAATCACGCCTTTGAATATCTGCCATGATTAAAAACTCCTTAATGATAATTACCTTTTAACGACTAAAGGTACTAGCAAATCCCTATTTTACAACAAACTCTCTTAATAATCTTTTTAAAATAACAAAATTGAGACTAAAATCAAACGCTTTTAACGCCGTTTTAAAGAAATTTGAGCGCGCAAATGTTTCAAAAGGGTTTCTAAAATATCGTTATCATCTTTGCTTGGGGCTTTCAGGCTTTCTTTATGTTCATCGTTATAAGTAAGGGTGATGTTTTGATTGAAATTAGAAAGTTTAAGGATGCCAAGCTGGTTGGCTAAGATTTTAAGCGTAATGATTTGCAAAAATTGAGCGCTCAAATCGTCTATTTTGCCAAACCTGTCTTCTATTTCTTCATGGATTTGCCCCACCTCATCTACATTTTCACACAAACTCAAACGGCGATACAAATCCAGCCTCAAACTATCGCTTGCAATGAGTTCAGGGTTTAAAAAAGCGCTCACACCAAGTTGGATTTCTACGCTTTTTTCAAGCCTTTTTTTCCCCCCACTCAATTCATAAATCGCGTCTTCAAGCATGCGCGTATAGAGCGCATAACCAATGTTTTTAATATGCCCGCTCTGATCTTGCCCAAGCAAATTCCCGCCCCCCCTGATTTCTAAATCATGATAGGCGATACTCTCCCCACTGCCTAAATACGAATTTTTTTCTAAAGCGAGCAAGCGTTTTAGGGCTTGTTCATTCAAACTTTTTTGATCTTCTATGAGGAAATAGCAAAAGCCTTCTTTTTTACCTCTCCCCACACGACCTCTTAATTGGTGCAAATCAGCCAGCCCGAAATTTTGTGCGTTATCTATAATGATCGTGTTAGCGTTAGGCAAATGAATCCCTGATTCCACAATAGAAGTGCATAACAAAACCTGATAGCTCCCCTTAGCAAACTCTAGCATGATTTCTTCGCTCTCATTAGCGTTAATTTGGGAATGCAAAATGGCGATTTTAAGCTTAGGGATGAGCTCTTCTAGCTTGGTTTTGACTTTTGAAATGCTAGCGATGTGGTTATGGATGTAAAAAATTTGCCCGTTACGGCGTAATTCTCTGTAAATAATCTCTTTTAAGAGCTCGTCATTTTTTTCTTTCAAAAAAGTGCGACTGGGCTTTCTGTCTGTGGGCGGGGTTTTTAAAGAGCTAATGCCTTTAATTTGAGAAAGCACCATGTTTAGAGTGCGTGGGATAGGCGTAGCGGACATGCTTAAAAAATGCACGCTTTTGCTCAATTCTTTTAAAGCTTCTTTTTGTTTCACACCAAATTTATGCTCTTCATCTACGACCATTAAGCCCAAGTTTTTAAACTTCGCGCCCAAAATCGCATGCGTGCCTACAAGAACATCAACTTGCCCTAATTCCACCGCTTTTAAAAGCTTGTTTTTTTCGCTCGCATACCGATCCAAACGAGCCACTTTAACGCCAAAATTTTCAAAACGCGCCCTTAAAGTCTCAAAATGCTGGTGCGCTAATAAAGTAGTAGGCACGACTAACGCGCTTTGAAAGCCGTTCAAAAACGCACAAAAAATCGCATGCATCGCCACTTCTGTTTTCCCAAAACCCACATCCCCACTCAATAATCTGTCCATCACCCTGTGAGAGCTTAAATCCTTTGAAATTTCAGCGATAGCCTTTTCTTGATCGCTGGTGTATTCAAACCCCGCATGCGATTTAAAGACTTCCAACTCCGCTAAATGCGTGTCCATCTTTTTACCCAGGATCAAATTGCGTTCAGCCGCTAATTCAATGATCTTGCTTGCAATCCCTAAAAGCTTGGTCCTGACTTTAGCTTTTAATTTGAGAAAACTCCCTTTCCCTAGCCGGTCTTTAACCGGCACGCTATCGCTTTGCGCCACATAGCGAGCGATGAGATGCAAATTTTCTACTGGCAATAGCAGTTTGTCTTCGCCTAAATAAGCGATTTCTAAAAAATCCCTCTTGCTCCCTAAAACGCTGTGCTGGACTAATTGAGAAAACACGCCCACCCCATAATCATCATGCACCACCCATTCGCCCGGATTCAATTCGTTCAAAGCGAGCTTGGATTTTTGGCGTTTTTTCTTCCTTTCAAAAGAATTGAGCGAAATAAAAATCCCATCAGGGGTTTTAAAGTTTAACACAAAGGGGGCGATCACACAATCCATGTTGCTTGTATCAAGCGCGCTTATCGCATTGTCTAAAATCGTTTTATTAGGGGCTAGGAGCGTGATTTTATGGTGCGAATGCAAAGCGATAAAGCCTTCTAGGGCATACGCATGGATTTCTAAATCTTCATAGCCTTGCGCGTTTTCTAAAACCTTTAAAAATTTGAAACGCTCACAATCCAATTCGTTTAAGCCCGCTAATTCTTGAATTTCTTCTAAAGCTCTAGGGCTTATAACGCTTTTATAGGCATGCAACAAATCGTTTGCTTTTTCCCCTAAAAACCACAAACCAAAACTGGTTAAATCTTTAGAAAAGCTATTTAAGGGGCTTTGTTCCACTTTTGTTTTTAGATCCTTATAAGATGGTTCGTCCAAACTAAAAAGCGTGGGGGGGATTTCAATTTCTAACAACTCTTCTTTAAGGCTCATTTGAGTGGTGGGATCCAATTCCTTAATGCTCTCACACTCCGTGTCAAAAAAGCTCAAGCGATACGCCTTAGAATTAGGTATATAAATATCCACAATATCCCCCCTAAAGCTCGCTTCGCCTTCCACTTCCACTAAGTCTAAAATTTCATAGCCATAATAAAAGAGCTTGTCTTTCAAATCCTTAAGGTTATATTTTTCTAAAAGAGTGATTTTAAAGCTCTCTAAAAGTTCTTTTTTGGGTAAAGGGTGCAATAACGTGCTAATAGGGGCAATGATGATAGTTTCTTGCTTGTTTTCTAAGGCTTGATAAAACTCCCTCAAACCCCCTAAAAGCTGTAAAAATTCTTCAAAAAACGAACGCAAATCGTCGTTTTTTTTAGCCCTAAACTCTGGGAAAAGAACGGCTTTGGTATTTGGCTTAAAATAGCTTATGACTTCTTTAGCGAGCTTGGATTCTTTAAAATCCTTACAAGCGAGTATTTGATAATCAAAGCCTTTGTTTAAGGCTCTATAAAGACTGGATTGGATCATTCCCTATTTATTTTCAATTTTCTTTTCTTGCTCATTGATTAACAACGCCCCCCCTTGAAGCGTTTTTAGGGCGCGTTTCCCCAATCAAAATCCCCTTTCTTTCCACCACAAGCTCTTGGCTAGAGATTTTACCATCAAGGCGTCCTAAAGGCATGATTTCTACCACTTCCGCTTCCACCGTGCCAGTAAATTTGCCACTGACCACTAATTTATTAGCGAAAATCTCACCCACTACCGAGCCGGTTTGCCCGATCACCACCGTGCTTTTAGAATGCACCACCCCTTCTAATTCGCCATCCACATGCAAATGGTAATCCAAATGAAGCTCACCCTTTATTTTTGTGCCTTGAGCGATGATAGTCGCTGGTCCTGTTTTTGCATTAGCTGATTTATTATTGTTATCAAAGATTGCCATCTGATGCTCCTTTCTTTATTGAAAACTTCTTCAAAATTTTTCATGTTCCATTTGGTGAAACTCATGGGGTTTATGGGTTGATCTAAAAAACGCACTTCATAATGCAAATGCAGTCCTGTGCTCATCCCAGTATTACCACTATACCCAATCAACTGCCCTTTTTTGACAAATTCGCCCGTTTTTACGATGATTTTATTCAAATGGGCGTAGTAGGTTTTAAAACCAAAAGGGTGGAAAACTTTAATCAAATTCCCATACCCCCCATTCCACCCCTTACTCGCTAACCCCACTACCCCGCTCGCGCTCGCATACACAGAGGTGTTAATAGCGGTGCTCAAGTCAAGCCCGGTATGGTTGTGCAACACATGCAAAATAGGGTGGATTCTTTTATTGAAGGCGGCTGAAACGCGCCGATAGGATTCTAGCGGGTAGTCATTAGGGATAAGGCGCATGATAAAGCTTTTTTGAAGCCCGGTAATCCCAGCGACATCTAAGCGGCTGGAAAAATTGCCCTCTTCTTTTTCTTCTTCAGGTCTATTCACCCCCACCACTTCTTCTAAATCGTTGATGCGTTCCCCTGAAAGTTGCAAATCGTCTAAAAATTCATCCATTTGCAAAGAAAGTTTTTCATTCGTCTCTCTTTTTTTCTCAAATTCCTTAGTGATTAAAGCATGCTGCTTGTCAATGTTTTTAATCTCTTTATTTAAAACCAGTAGCGAAATGCCTAAAAACAATAAAGATCCCACAACGCTCAAAAGTGCATACAAGCCAATTTGACGAAATAGTATATGAACATTAATATAACGGCTCCCTTTAGAGTCCGTAACCATCACAATCAAACGCCTGTCTAAAAACACTAAAATCCTTACTGGCTTATGAGCGCGTCTTTATCCACATGCTCTTGGAGCTGGACAATGTCTTCTAAAACCCAAAACAAATTCTTCCATTCAATAAATTTATTTTCTTCCAAAGCGCTTTGGAAATGATCCAAATCCCATGTTAGAAATTTTTCTGCGTCTAAAATTTTACCCAAAAAGCGCACTTCATAATGCAATTTTTCGCCGCCGCTATTACCGCTCTTCCCGCTATAGCCAATCAACTGCCCTTTTTGGATAAAGCTTTTGGGCTGCACATTGACATGATCTAAGTGCGTGTAAATGGAGCTAAAACCAAACGCATGTTCAATGCGCACCAAGTTCCCATACCCCACATTAGAACGAGTCTTTACAAAATCCACAATCCCATCAGCGCTCGCATAAACAGGCGTGTTTAATGGCGCGATAAAATCAATCCCGGATTCAACGCCCTTAATTTTTTTAATGGGGTGGTTCCTTTCTTTGGTGGGTTTGATCGCGCTATAAGTTTTCAAGGGCATGCCATTAGGAATGAGCATGAGCGCTAAATGTTTTTGAGCCAAATTCAAATTTTCTAAATCCACTTCATCATAGAGATGCACGCCCCCATTAGTACCCTTTTTGATTTCAATCAAGGATTCCAACCCACGAATCTTTTGCCCCACAATAAAAAGCTCTTCTCGCTTGTTTTTAATTTCTTTTGTCAAAGTGTAATTTTTTTGATACAAATCCCTAAAATCCCTTAAAACCGCATTCCTCTCGCTTGTCATCGTATCCATTTTAGCGATTAAAAATTTTAAAAACCCCACGCCAAGCCCCACGATCAATAAAAAAATGACAACAGAAATGATGAGGTTGCGTTTTAAATTTTTAGAAAATTTGAGCTGTTTAGAGCCTGATTCATCAATGATGGTGATCACAAGCTGGTTTTGCGGCATCAATCCCTCTTCTTTTGATAGCGTTTATAAAAAGCGTTTACCACTAGAAATGAGCCATACACCAAATAATTTTCATTTTCTTCCAAATCTTCAAACAAAGCGTATTCTAACCCTAAAGTTTCTAAAATCCCTTTAAGCTTTTCTAATTGGATAATTCTTTCATTATGCAATTCTAAAATCAAAACCTTTTTAACCACAGGCTTTAAAATTTCTAGCACCAAAAAAGCGTCTTTATCTTGGTAGCAATTATAAATTAAAATGATTTTAGCGTTAAAAATGCACTTGATTTCTTCTTTTAAGGCTTTGGCGCTATGGGGGTTATGCCCCACATCTATTAAGATATTAGGGCTTAAAAGCTCGCAACAGTCGATTAAATTTAGGGGTTTTAGGTTTTTTAAAACTTCTTGTTTATTGCATGGTAATAGCGTTTCAAACGCTTTTAGAGCCACTTCTAAATTCATCGCTAAAAAATGGGCTAAATGGTAGCGTTCAATATAATCCTTGACTCCTTTTGAAATCTCATTTTGAACCACAATCAATTTTGCGTGTTTTTCTTTGGCGATTTTTTGAGCGATATTTAAAACCAGTTCTTGTTGGGGAGCGATGATATTAAGAGAACCCATCGCTTTTAATTTAGTAGTCGCAATGCTTTCTAAACTATCCCCTAAAAATTCCTTATGATCGTAATCAATGGGGGTGAAAACGCTTAGGGTTTTTTCTAAAGCGTTCGTGCTGTCAAACTCCCCCCCAAGCCCCGCTTCTAAAACCAAATAATCGCAATCTTTAGCGAGCATGACGGCTAGTAAGGTAGCGTATTCAAAATACGAGCAAGCGTTACTGAAAGCGTGCGATTGCAATTGCTGGTGGGCGTTTTCTAAAACGCTTTCTTCAACAACAGAGCCATTCAAAAAAAAGCGCTCCCTAAATTCAAAAACATGAGGGGAGGTGAAATGCAACACCTTAAAATTTTGATCGGCCAATAAAAGGGTTAAAAACCGCCCCGTGCTGCCCTTGCCATTAGTCCCTACCACATGAATGACTTTCGCTTGAATCTCAAAAAAAGCGTTCTTAAAATCTTTATAAATTTGAATGAAACGGCTAGGGTCAAACTTGTGGTATTCTTTAGGCTTTGTTTCTAAAAACGCCTTTAATCCATGGCTATTTTTCATTATTGAATTTCCCCTCATAAGCGATTTGTGCGACAAATTTAGTCAAAGTTTGCTCCACAGCCTGATTGATTGCGTAATAGCGGTTCTGGTAGGTGTTAAGGGGGTCTTGCAAATTCACAGCGTAGTTGTAATACCCGCTATTTTGAAAAGTCTTTTGTATACCTCTTTTATTATCGTAAGTGTAGCTTACAGACACAGCCGCGCGATAGAAAGTCGTAAAGCCTTCTTTATTTTGCGTGATGCTCGTATCGGTTACGTTCGTGATTTCTATGATAATGATAGAATCCGCATCCTTTTCACTCGCTAGGCGGTTTTGGAAGCGTTGCACGACTAAACGATTCATCAAGTCTTTAAACTCTACAGAGTTTTCAGGGTTAGGCAAATTCACAATGAGTTTTACATACACGCTATCGCCAAGCGCGTTTTGAGCGTAAGCGGCGATGGGCTTATACCCACAGCCCTTGAACAAAAGCAACAAAATAAAAAAAAGTAAAGCCCTCATGCGATAACAAAATTAACAAGCTTATTAGGCACATAAATTTCTTTTTTAACGCTCGCCTTTTCTAAATATTTCTCTAATTCTTTTTTAGCCAAAACAATGATTTCTTCTTTGCTGGCGTTAATATTGACTTTCAATTCCGCACGCCTTTTGCCATTAATGGTAAGCCCTAAAGTCATAAAGTCTTCCATCAAAGCGCTTTCATCAATTGCTATAGGCTTGAAATTCTCTCTTTTAAAAAGCATCTCGCTCAACTCCCATGCGGTGTGCGGGATAATAGGCTCTAAAATTTGCAACAACACAAAATAACCCTCGCATAAAATCCGCTCATTATTTTGCGCACTCAAAGCGTTTAAGGCTTCCATGCAGCTTGCGATCAAAGTGTTAAACGCGTAAGCGCTTTCAGCCTTATTGAAAATTTCATGCGATTTTTTTAACGCTTCATAGACTTTTTTACGCCCTAGTTTTTGCGCTTCATTCAGGTCCACTCCTTTAAATTCAGGCTTAGAAGTGGTAGGGGTAATGGCGTTCGCTTTATCGTATAAACGCTTGATAAACCGGTGCGCCCCCTCTAAAGCGCTGTCATTCCATTCCAATTCTTTAGCCGGTGGGGCAGCAAAAAGGATAAAGAGCCTTGCGGCATCGAGCCCGTATTTTTTGAGTATTTCTTTAGGGCTAACGACATTGCCTTTAGACTTGCTCATCTTAGCGCCATTTTTTAAGACCATGCCTTGAGTGATAAGCTGTTTAAAAGGCTCATCTAAATGAAGATAGCCCAAATCCCTTAAAGCCTTAGTGAAAAAGCGCGCGTATAACAAGTGCAAAATCGCATGTTCAATGCCGCCAATATAAGTGTCCACCGGCATGAAATACTTCAAGTAATTTTGATCAAACGCTTGATTTTCACGCTTATCTTTGGGGGTGGTGTAGCGCAAGAAATACCAACTAGATTGGATGAAAGTATCCATAGTGTCTGTTTCTCTTAAAGCGTCTTTGTGGCATTTGGGGCATTGAGCGAATTTCCAACTCGCATGCTTTTCTAACGGATTGCCCTCCCCATCAATCACAATGTCTTCAGGTAAAGTTACCGGCAGTTGGGTTTCAGGCACAATCCCGCAATGTTTGCAATGAATCATAGGAATGGGCGCTCCCCAATACCTTTGACGGCTCACTCCCCAATCTTGCAAGCGGTAGTTGATCACCCTTTTACCGAGATTTTCTTTTTCAAAATAAGCGATGATTTGCTCTCTTACCACTGAGCTAGAAAGATCGCTCCACTCCCCGCTATTTTTTAAAACCTCTTCTTTAGTGTGGGGCAAATTTTGAGGGCTTTGAGTGATCACTTTAATAGGGATATGATAAAGATTAGCGAATTCAAAATCCCTTTCATCGCAAGCTGGCACGCCCATTAACGCTCCAGAGCCATAATTGGCTAGGGCGAAATTAGCCACCCAAACAGGGATTTTTTGCTTCGTTAAAGGGTGGATAGCGTAAATGCCTAAAAACGCCCCTTTTTTCTCTAAGGCTCTTTCTCTTTGAGTCGTGTTTAAAATCGCTTTAATAATCTTTGAATCTTCTTGGCTCACTCGCTTAATGGCATGCTCTACTAAAGGGTGTTCTGGGGCGATGGCGATGTAAGTTACGCCATAAATGGTGTCCGCTCTTGTGGTAAAAACTTCAATTTCTTGAATGCCGTTGCAAGCTTTCAAGCACTCATCAGCGATTTTAAAACCAAATTGCAACCCGCTAGATTTGCCTATCCAGTTTTTTTGCATGGTTAGGACTTGAGAAGGCCAGTGATCCTCTAAAGTTTCTAAGTCTTTTAACAATTCTTCAGCGTAGTTTGTGATCTTCAAATAATATTGATAGAGTTCTTTTTGAATGACTTCTGTGTCGCAACGCCAACACCGCCCATCAATGACTTGCTCATTAGCTAAAACGGTCTTGTCGTTAGGGCACCAATTGAGCATGGCTTTCTTGCGATAAATTAGCCCCTTTTCCCACAAATCAATGAAAAATTGCTGTTCAAATTTCGTGTAATCCGGATCTGAAGTGGCAAATTCCCTGTTTTTAGAAAAAGAAAACCCTAAAGCTTCAAACTCTTTTTGCATGGCTTCAATGTTTTCATAAGTCCAGGTTTTAGGGTGGATACCATGCTTAATGGCCGCATTTTCTGCAGGCATCCCAAAAGAATCAAACCCCATAGGGTGTAACACATTGTAATGGTGCAAACGATAATAACGTGCCAACGCATCGCCAATGGTGTAATTGCGCACATGCCCCATGTGGATTTCCCCACTAGGATAAGGCAGCATGCTTAGAATGTATTTTTTAGGGAGGTTAAAATCGTCTTTAGGTTCAAAACTCTTATTTTTCCACCAAAATTCTTGCCATTTTTTTTCTATATTGATAAAATCCATCAACTACCCCTTAATCCGTTTCGCTCGTTACAACGCTTTCAATCAACAAAAAGATGAGGCTGAAAGCGTTACTAATCAACGCCCCAATCATGAGCATGTAAGCTGTAACCAAATTGTTTAAAATCTGTAAAAACACAAACGCCGGTATGAGATGCAACACAGTGGCTAAAGAGCTGACTAACAGCTCTGAAGCGAAACGCTTGCACACCCCAATTTTGAGCGTAACGGAAATAAGGTTTAAAGCTAACGCTACAAACAACACCACCGTATTAGGCTCATACAAAAACCCTGCAATGGTCGTTAAAGAAATAAGGCTGAACAGCACATGAATGACCCGACCCCAATCCATAGAAACTCCTTAAACTTGACCGCCCTCATACAAACGGCGCATTTTTTCTTTCTCTTGAGCTTTTTTGATTTTTCTAGCCTCATTCTCATAATATTTACCCATATCAAAGCCTAACAATAACGCTACTTTAGGGGCGATGAAAATAGAGCTATAAGTCCCTACAATCGTGCCTATTAGCATGGGCAATGAAAAGCCAATGATGATCTTACTCCCAAACACGCACAAAATCAACACCACAAAAAACACGGTTAAAGAAGTTAGAAGCGTGCGCGTGAGCGTGCTAGAAATGGCTTCATCAATGGCTTGAGTGGCATTTTTGGTTTTTTGAGAGAGCATCTCTTCTCTAATCCGATCAAAAATAATGATCGTATCATTAATGGAATACCCAATCAAAGTGAGCAAAGCCGCAATCACTTCCAAATTCATATCAATCTTAAAAACGATCACCGAGCTTGCTACTAAAATCACGTCATGCACAAGTGCAATAACACTCGCTAAAGCGAAACGCCATTCATAGCGGAAACTCACATAAACCATGATCGCCATTAAAGCTAAAATCAGCGACAAAATGCCCTTTTCTTTCAATTCGCTCCCCACTCTAGAACTTACAGTGTCAAATTTACGGATTTCAAAATCGCCACTGGGTTTTAGAATGTTCGCCACGATAGCGTTCAAATCTTCATTTTCGGCCGTTTCTACAAAAGGGAATTTGATTAAAATTTCTTCTTTAGAGCCAAATTCGCTCACTTGCACGCCCTTGAAGCGAGCTTCTTTTTCAAAAAGATCGCGCACTTCTTTAATGGGAGCGTTTTGAGTGTAACGCACCTGCACCAAACTCCCCCCCGCAAAATCAATCCCTAAAGAAAACCCTTTGAAAAACAAAAGCCCTAACGCTAGAAGCACTAAGATCGCTGAAACAACCACCCCATAATTGGAATAACGCATGAAGCTTAAGATTCTAGTTTGTTTGAATAATTCCATAAAACCTCCTAAGCTCTTTTATTCACGCCAAACCAAAAGTAAAGGCTTTTTGTTTGGGTGAGTTTAGGTAAAAGGGCTTGATAAATCCCTTGCGTGCCTATAATAGCGGTGATGATAGAGGCTAAAATCCCAATGCCTGTGGTGAGAGCAAAGCCTTTAATCGCTCCTGTGCCATAAGCGTATAATAACACCGAAGCGATCAAGGAAGTGATATTGGAATCAAAAATCGCTCTACTCGCATTGATATAGCCTAAATGGATCGCCTTAGCGATGCCCTCATTCTCTCTTAAGACTTCTCTAATGCGCTCATTGATAATGATATTAGCATCCACGGCAATCCCCACGGTTAAAACAATCCCCGCCATTCCAGGTAAAGTCAGCGTCGCTCCAAAAATCGCCATGACCGCCACAATCAAAAAAAGATTGACCACTAACGCCAAACAAGCGATTGCCCCCGCCATAGAGTAATAAAGCACCATAAAGCCCATCACTAAAATAAAGCCCCCAATCAGAGCGATAATGGAAGTTTTAATGCTGTCTTTCCCTAAACTCGAGCCTATAATCCTTTTTTCTAAAACCTGAATGGGAGCGCTCATCGCCCCACTCCTTAAAGCGATCGCTAAATCGCTCGCTTGAGCCACGCTAAAATTCCCACTAATTTGCCCGCTCCCTCCGCCAATACGCTCCCTGATCACTGGGGCTGAATAAACCTTATTGTCTAAAACGATCGCCATGCGTTTGCCTACATTCGCGCCTGAGAAATCCCCAAAAATCTTAGCCCCTTGCGCATCCAGCGTGAAGCTCACCACCGGCTGGTTGTTTTGGTCATACACCACTTTCGCATCTGTAAGCATTTCGCCATCTAAAATAGGGATCGCTTTGAGTAAGATTTTACCCCCCATTTCCACATCAGACAACAACACGCTGCCTAATTTTTGAGCCTCTAAATCCGTCATTTTCATCGCATCTTTATTGTGTTCTTCATCCACCGCCATCATCTGCAAATGAGCGGATCGAGAAATCAAGTCTTTAGCACGCCGTTCTTCTTCTAAAGTCTTAATGCCAGGCAATTGCACCGAAATTTCTTCTTTACCTTGCTGGATGACTACAGGCTCTGCCAAACCAAATTGATCCAAGCGGTTACGAATGATCCCTATCACTTGCAAAATCGTGTTTTTACGCAATTCTTCTTGCTCTAAAGGGGTGAGCTTCACGCTATAAAACTCCGCTTCCTTTTTGATTTCAAACTGACTATGACCTTGCAATTCCACTAAAAGCGCGTCTAATTTTTTCGCTTCATCTTCATCTAAAAGCTCAAAACTGATCCCTTCTAAACTGGATTTAATGTCTTTAAGCAAGATATTTTGCTTTTTAGCGTTGTATTCTAAAGCGGACGCCAAGCTTAAATACTTGTTTTTTAAAGCCTCATCGGTTTGCACCCCCAAAAGCATGTTTAACCCCCCCCTTAAATCCAAACCTAAAGTGATTTTAGGGCCTTTAGTCTCTAGCAAAGAAGGCACAGAAAACCCTACCCCTAAAAGAAGCGCGCAAATAAAAACGATTAAGCGAGGGTTAAAAAGTTTCATTCAGTTGTTATTTTGCGTCGCTTCTTCGTCTAATTTGAACGCTATATAGTTTTTAGAAAGTTTAGCGGTGGTGTCATCATTGAGTTTCACGTTAAAAAAATTCGCTTCCGCTTTAAGCACCTCAACGATCAACCCGCCTTGAGTGACAACTTTATCGCCCTTAGTCAAGCCCTCTATCATTTCTTTGTGCTTTTTTTGTTGCTGGCGTTGCGGGCGAACAATCAAAAAATAAAAAATAAGAAACAACACCACAAGGGGTAAAAGCGTCGTTAGAATGTCTTTAGTTTGTCCCATTTAATTTCCTTAAAAGATGTTTTAATCTCAAATTATAGCATTTTTAGCTATTTCTTTAAAGCCGCTCTTTGGTTTAATAAAAATAAATACAAAGCCCCTATGATCCCAGAAATCAAAGATCCGAGTAAAATCGCAATCTTTGCCACTTCCATAGCGTCCTTATGCTCGCTCGTAAAAGCCAGATTAGAAATAAACATAGACATGGTAAAGCCAATCCCTGCTAAAAGCCCAGCCCCTAAAATATGCCACCAGCTGATGCCTTTAGGGCGCGCGGTGATTTTGAGCTTTTCGCTTATAAAAGTGATTAAGAAAATCCCTAAAGGCTTGCCCAAACAAAGCCCTAAAATAACCCCAAAAAGCACCTTATCCACTTCTAAATTGATGCTTGAATCAACGCTCACCCCAGCGTTTGCAAACGCGAATAAGGGCATGATGAAATACCCGCTGATGGGGGCTAAAAAATGCTCCAATCTTTCTAAGGGGCTTTGTAAAGCGCTCGCTTTTTCTTCAATGGAATGCAAGATTTCTTGCTGCTCTTTGGTTAAAAGCGCTCCTGAACTCGTCTCTGCGTATCGTTTGCCCAGTTCCAAAAGCTCTACATTTTTAGAATCTTTAGGGATTTTCACCGGTATCATAAAAGCTAGAACCACTGCAGCGATCGTCGCATGGATACCGCTTTGATGCACGCAAAACCAAAGCAACACCCCTAAAAGCAAGTAAGGGATGAGCGAGCGGATATTCAAGCGGTTCAATACCGCTAAAATGAGAACCACCCCTAAAGCCCCTAAAAGCCATGCGAATTTTAAATTCGTGGTATAAAAGAGCGCGATCACCACAATAGCCCCCAAGTCATCAGCCACCGCTAGAGTGATTAAAAAAACCTTTAAAGCGGTTGGCACCCTCTTGCCTAAAAGCATGATCACGCCTAAAGCGAACGCAATATCTGTCGCCATAGGGATCCCAAAACCATGCTGAGAAGGCGTGTCAGCGTTAAGAAAAAAATAAATCAATCCTGGGGCTATCATGCCCCCTATAGCCGCTATCACAGGAAAAGAAGCTTTTTTGAAACTAGATAGCTCCCCAAACAACAATTCTCGCTTGATCTCTAAGCCTATCATTAAAAAGAATAACGCCATTAAAACATCATCAATCCAGTTATGCAAACTAAAGCCGATGAAAAAATCCCCTATTTGGAACCCAAAAGGGGTGTGCCATAGCGCAAAATAACTTTCTTTCAAAAACGAATTGTCCACCACCATCGCTAAAACAGCGTTTAAAAAGAGGAAAATCCCTCCAAAAGACTCGCTTTTAATGAAGTTTTTAAGCGTCAAACTGAGCGCGTTTTCTGTTTTTTTGACATTCATAGACAACCTTAAAATTTTTAATTTCAAACCCATAATTTTTCAAGCAGTCTTTTATGAGCGTAAATAATGCCCGCTTGTATCTTAAAATGGGGGGCTTGAGTTTTTAAAAACTCAGCGTAATGAGACACTTGAGCCTTATGGCTTTGTTGGTAATTTTGAGAGCTTTTATAATCTAAAACATACAAATTTTGCCCCCTATCCCACAACAAAACATCAATCCTAGACACAACCCCTTCAAATAAAAAAGCCGCTTCACCCCTTAAGGCATAATTTTTAAAAAGAACTTGTATCTCTGCATCGTTTTCAAAAAGCTCTAAACTCTCTTCTAACGCTTGGTAATCCAAACCATAAAAACCATGATGGTAGTTTAAATATTCTAAAACGCTTTTTTTAGGAATGTTGTAAGCGTATTGGTATTCTAATCCCTTGTGCAAAGCGATACCAAAATTGATCGCTTCCTGGTCGTTATTCTTTTCATAATCGCTCTCTGGCTCTTCTTCTATCTCTTGGACTTGCTCGCCATAGGCATGGGGCTTGATGAGAGTGCTTGTAATTAAAGGCTCTTTTTGTGGAGAAATAACCGGCGTAATTTCTCCCTCTTCTAAAGGCGTAAGATCCAATTGTTCGCGCATTGTTTTGTTTTTGCTTTCTTTTTTGTCTTTGACCACGACAATCAGCCCTAACTCAGCCCTAGTGAATGCGACATAATACACATTGGTTTCTTCGTGATTTTTAGCCACTTCTTCTTTGTCTAAAGCCCTAGCGTAATCTTTATCCACGACCTCACGATTTTTCATTCTGTAATAAAGGCGAAGAAGCTCTGCGCCATTATATTCTTCAAGGAGTTGATTGGAATGGCTTGAATTAGGCTTGCCCAAGCGTTCGCACACGATCACATAAGGGAATTGCATGCCTTTAGATTTGTGAATGGTCATGATCTGCGCGCCTTTTAAATTGAAAGAAGCGATCTTTTTAGCCTCTAATTTTTCCAAAAATCCATCGGCGTCTTCGCACCCAACCGCCAACTCCAAACAGCTTTGTGCAGGCTCTCCATAAAGCTCAAATTGCTCCATCACCTTCCACACAAAGCCTGCCACGCTCTCTTTTTTAGGGTTAAAACCAGCTAAAGCGATCGCATCATCATGCAAGTATCCGGCGAGTTTTAAAACGCTGTGCTTATAAAAGGGCTTGTAAGGTTCTTCCGCTAGAGCGTATTTTAAAGCGTTCTTAATGATTTTAGATTCTACAAATTGAGACAAATTAGCACTAGATTCCGTGCTTGGGCGAATGTCGCTCAAATTCTCTTGCAAATAATTTTTGATTTCTAAAGCGTCCTTATTGGTGGCGCATAAAATGGTAATGTCTTTAGGATCAATACAATGTTCTAAAAGGTTTTGAGCTTCTTGTAAGACCTGATCTAATAGCAATTCTCTTTCATCAGCCACTAAAGAGACTTTAACATAGCCGTCTGTAGCATGTTTATTTTGAGAAGTTTTAGGGTATTTTTGCTCCAAATAAGCGGTGGGGGAATTTTGATAAGCCTTTTTAAAAATGGTGTTCACATAATTAATGATTAAAGGTGCACTGCGGTGGTTGAATTGTAAATTATCGTGGTAAAAATCCTTAGAAACGCTTTCAAACAAGGAACTAAAACTCCCCCTAAAAGCATAAATACTCTGCTTGACATCGCCCACAAAAAACACGCTCCTGTGCCATTTAGCTTGCCCTATCCCGGCTTTAATCTCATCAATAAAAGGGGCTAAAATCTTATAATCGTTCAAGCTCGTGTCTTGAAATTCATCAATCAAAATGTGCGCGATCTTGCTGTCCAACCTGAAATAAAAAAACTCCGCCGGCATTTCTTCATAACCATTCAATAAGACATGAACCTTATCTTTAATCGCATCAAAATCTAAGGCTTGGATTTTAGAAGTGGCGTTACTATAAAGCTGGATGAATTTAGGGAATTTTTTAAATATTGCGGTTTCTTTGGCTTCATAATAGCGTTTTAAATCGTTTTCAATCTCTTCGCATTCGCTCTCTAAAGTGGGGATTTCATTTTTGAGTTTTTTAAAATAGAGGTACTCGCTCTTTTTTTCAAGCCAGGTTAAAGAGCTGTTTAAAAATCCCCTAAAACTATCGCATTTAATGGCTTTTTTAGCCTCATTTGATGCTGTTTCTATGCTTTGAATTTGGTTGTTTAAGCTCCTTAGTTTTTCTAAAAAACCCTCTTCATCAAATGCAGGTTCTTTCTTATTAGGATCAAATAAGTAGAGCTTGTTTTTTAAAAAACGCAACCGCTCTAAAATAGAGTCGCTTGTGTAATTATCATAACTCAAGCATTGAGCGATAAAAACGCTCAATTCCTCAAGCTGTTCGCCATTTAAAGCGCTCAAAAAACCCTCATTAAGCTGTTGCTGGTGCAATTTGGTGTCTTCATTGACTTCAAAATTCGCGCTCAACCCCACAAACCAGCAAAATTTCCTTAAAATGCTTTGGAAAAACGCGTCAATGGTGCTGATTCTGATTTCGGCGTTTAAAAAGCGTTGGTAGATTTTTGGAGCGCTATTTCGCACTAAACTAGGGTCTAAATGGTATTTTTCTTCTAATTCTTTCAGGATATTTTGGGATTTTTCTTTTTCATTTTCAAGGTTTTCTTTTTGCAAAATTTTTAAATAGTCTAAAATGCGCTCTTTCATTTCGGCGGTGGCTTTTTTAGTGAAAGTGAGCGTTAAAATCTCGCTAGGATTAGCCCCCTTAAACAATAGGGCTAAAAACCGCACGCTCAAAGCGAAAGTCTTCCCACTCCCTGCTGAAGCCTTTAAAGCCATGCATTGTCTTTTTGTATCCATTGAGATCTATCCTAAAATTCTGTTTTGTCTTTATTATAACCTAAAAGCCTTTTTTACTTAAGCTAAAAAACCCTAATCTTTTGCTATAATCATAGGGTTTTGTCGTTTTTCTATCATTTTAATAGGAACAAAGGCAAAGACAGCGTCAAATTCACACATGCTAATCCTTGTATTTAGGTGTTCTTAAGAATTTAAGAATCAAATGAGCATGGAGGAAGAGAACCAAAATAACTTTAAGGAGAATATTCTCATGGTAACCATGAAAGATTTATTAGAATGCGGTGTGCATTTTGGACACCAAACAAGGCGTTGGAACCCTAAAACCAAAAAATTCATTTTTGGCGTTAGGAAAAATATCCATATTATTGATTTGCAAAAAACCTTGCGCTATTTTAGATACACTTATAATATCGTGCGCGATGCGAGCGCTCAAGGCAAGAGCATCATGTTTGTAGGCACTAAAAAACAAGCCAATGAGACTTTGAAAGAATTTGCTGAAAGCATTCAAGTCCCTTATGTCAATTACCGCTGGCTTGGCGGCATGCTGACTAATTTTAGCACCATTAGAAAATCGGTGAGAAAATTAGAAATCATTGAAGAAATGGAAAATAGCGGTCAAATTGATTTATTGACTAAAAAAGAAAAGCTCATGATTTTAAGGAAAAAAGAAAAGCTAGACAAGTATCTTGGCGGGGTGCGCCACATGAAAAAAATCCCTGATATGATTTTTGTGATTGATTTGGCTAAAGAAAAAATCGCTGTCGCTGAAGCCAGGAAACTCCATATCCCTATCGTGGCTCCCTTAGACACTAACTGCGATCCTGATTTAGTGGATTACCCCATTCCTGGAAATGACGATGCGATCCGCTCTATTAGGCTATTTTGTAAAGAAATGAGCGAAGCGATTTTAGAGGGGCGAGAACTCATGCAAGAAGAAATCGTCCATGCGGATGAAAATAGCGAAGAGATAGAGTTCGTGAGCAATGAAGAAAAAGAAGAAATGCTCGCTGAAATCCAAAAAGAAATCACTCAAGGAGCCGAATAATGTCAGGAATTAGCGCTCAATTAGTCAAAAAATTAAGGGACTTAACCGATGCGGGCATGATGGATTGCAAAAAAGCCCTTGTGGAAGTGGCTGGGGATTTGCAAAAGGCTATTGATTTCTTACGCGAAAAAGGCTTGAGTAAAGCCGCTAAAAAGTACGATAGGATCGCTGCTGAAGGCGTAGTTGCTTTAGAAGTAGCGCCTGATTTTAAAAGCGCGATGATGGTAGAAATCAATAGCGAAACGGATTTTGTGGCTAAAAATGAGGGCTTTAAGGAATTGGTTAAAAAAACTTTAGAAACGATCAAAGCCCATAACATTCATACCCCAGAAGAACTGCTTAAAAGCCCGTTAGACAACAAGCCTTTTGAAGAATATTTGCATTCTCAAATCGCTGTGATCGGTGAAAACATTTTAGTGAGGAAAATCGCTCATTTAAAAGCCCCTAGCTCTCATATTGTCAATGGCTATGCGCATTCTAACGCTAGAGTGGGCGTGTTAATCGGTATAAAATACGATAATGAGAAAAACGCTCCAAAAGTGGTTGAACTGGTCCGAAATATCGCTATGCATGCCGCAGCGATGAAACCTCAAGTGCTAGATTGCAAAGACTTTAGCCTTGATTTTGTCAAAAAAGAAACTTTAGCTTTGATTGCTGAAATTGAAAAAGACAATGAAGAGGCTAAACGCTTGGGCAAACCTTTAAAAAACATCCCCACTTTTGGGAGCCGCATTGAATTGAGCGATGAAGTTTTAGCCCATCAAAAAAAGGCTTTTGAAGACGAATTGAAAGCGCAAGGCAAGCCTGAAAAAATCTGGGATAAAATCGTTCCTGGAAAAATGGAAAGATTTATCGCTGATAACACCCTTATTGATCAACGCCTAACCCTTTTAGGGCAATTCTATGTCATGGACGATAAAAAAACTATCGCTCAAGTGGTTGCTGATTGTTCCAAAGAGTGGGATGATGATTTAACAATCACTGAGTATGTGCGTTTTGAATTGGGCGAAGGCATTGAGAAAAAGACAGAGAATTTCGCTGAAGAAGTGGCTTTGCAAATGAAGTGAGTTTTTAGGAAACGACCTTTAAAGGTTGTTTTCTTTTAACCTTTTAACTTTCTTTATTTGATCTTGTTTTTTTTAGCTAAATTCTAAACGCTATAGTTTTTCCAACAACCCCTAAAACCCCAAAATTTAAGTGCTCTTAAGCTAAGTCTAATATAGTTAAAAGAGTTTAAGGGATTTTTTTTCATAGTGGGTTAAAGCGATAGCCCACCCCCTTATGCGTTTCTATGCAATTTTTACCCAAAAGCTTGCGCAACACTTTAATGTAAGTGCGTAAGGTGGAATCATCAATCGCTTGCTCCCACAAGTTGTTTTCTAACGCTTGAGAGCTAATGATTTGCCCTTTATGCTCTAAAAAATATTCTAAAAGTTGTGCGGTTTTGGGCGGCAAGATCTCTTTTTTGCCCATGACACTCAAGCAATTTTGATGATAAAAAATGTTAGGCATGATTTCTATGGGTTCATCATTGAAAAACCTTTTAATGCGTGCTTCTAATTCGTCTAAATCAAAGGGCTTTTTCAAATAATCGCTCGCTCCTAAATTAAAGGCGTTTTTTAAAATAGCGTTATCCTGTAAGGCGGTGATAAAAATCACAGGCGTAGAGATTAAAAAATCGTTTTTGATGCACTTGAACAATTCCAAGCTATTCATTTCAGGCACTTGCACGTCTAAAAGCAAGAGGTTAAAGCGCTCAACCGAGAGCCTTTCATAAGCTTCTTTCCCGTTAAAAGCGCCAAAACACTTCATAGCCTAAATGCTCTAAAAACTCCCTAATACTCTCGCTTAAAAGGTAATCGTCTTCTAGTAAAAAAATCTTTTTTTGCATGGGGGTATTGTAGCGCTAATTGCCTTTATACCAAAAGCGGTTATGAAAAACGCTCCCTTAAAAAAGACACCGCCTTATTTTATCAGCCGTTTTTAGAATGCAATAAATCTTTATTGTATTCCAACATGACATTCAAAAAGCAAGGTGTGTGGTTGCTCTAACTTTTCATAAAGAGCTAGGGGGTAGGGAATGTAAGGGGCTTTTTCTATCAGGCTAATCATCAATTTCTTCACGCTAAAAATAAACTTGTATTTTACAAGAAATAGATAAATGGGAAAAAATATGCTAATGAGTGAGCGTTTTCAAAAATTCTAAGACATTCTGCTCTCTTAAAATGTGGTTGGGCGAAAAGAAACTTTCAATCTGGTGGTGGTTAGAAAATTCCTTTTTATGTTCATAAGCTTTTCTGATGTAGGGGGCAAAGGGGTTTTCTAAATCCTTTAAGGCGTTTTTCAAACTTTCTTCATCTTTATCTAAAGTATCAAAATACTTGAGTAAGACCTCTCTGGTTTCATAACTCAAAATATCTGAACCTTTAAAAAAAGTGATGTTTGCATTAGCGACTCCATACACATAAATCGCATTGGGTTTAGGCAGGTTTGAATTCCACATGGGGCGAGAAGTTTGAAGATTTTTTTCACCCTTATCGTTTTTAGAAAACTTGATTTCAATCCCCACCACATGATCAAAAATAAAAACCAAAAAATCAGGGTAATTTTGTGAGCCAAAAGGTTGGTATAAAAAATGGCTTGTAAGGTTTGAAAAAGGGTTTTTAAGGGTGTGTGGGTGATTTTTTTCTAAAACTTGCTTTTTGAGTTGGTTAAAAGCGGTTTTGATTTCCTTATTAGGCTTTTCTTCAATATGGCTTAATTCTTCTGTTAAATCGCCATTGATTTCGCTAAAGTGTTTTTTTAATTCATTCCTAAATTGGTTTTCAAACTGCTCCCCTGTGCTAGAACTTGCAAAAAACTTTCTTTTATTGGTAATTTCTTGGAACACTTTTTCAAGCATGCATTTCCTTTAATTTGCAATATTCTTCCACAAAATCATAAGTAGAAAACCCTAAAACTTGCGTGTTTTTATGAGCGAGTTTGTTGAAATCAATTTTATGGATAATCCTTAAAGCTTCTTTAGAATGGGCTTTGATGAAAAAATATTGTCGGTTTTTAATCAGTAAATTTGCATTGGTGATCTTTTCGTTGTAGTCATAAAAGCCTTGTCTCACCACCGCAAAATCCCATTGGTATTTTTCTTTGTTGAAATATTTAAGGGTGTGTGGCGTGTTGTTATGAATATAAGTGATGAAGTCATTATGGCGGATTTTTGGGGGTGCAATGATGCGTTCGTCTTTAAGATTTAGGGCGATATTTTCACGGCAAAAATTGAAAGCTATGAGTGGTATCTAAAAAATACTTTAAAAGAAGAACTCTATTACCAAATCCCTATCTACCAACGCCCTTATCAATGGACAGAAGAAAACTGCAAAAAGCTTTTAGACGATTTGTTTGAAGACTATGAAGAGGATAGAGAAAGCGATTATTTTTGCGGCTCATTAGTCTTAGTCAAATCCGATCCCAATTCCAAAACCGAAACCTATGATATTGTGGATGTCCAGCAACGCTTAAGCACTTTCATTCTGTTGGCAAAAGTTTTAGCCGATCTTTATAATGATTGTTTAATCTCTAACCCTAAGAATTTAGAACATTTACAAGAGAGTTGGAAAGATAGGCATACAGAAAGAAAACGACTGAGTTTTAACGCTATAGGGTCTAACACTGAATATGATTTTCAAGATGCATTAGATTTTTTTGATGACTCTCATCATGTAAGTAAAAATGATGAAAACAATTACTTAAAAAATGCGGTTTGTTTAAAAGACTATCTTAGAGAGAAAGAGATTAAAAACATTAACAATTTTATTGAATGGCTGTATTCTAATGTTAAATTTATCACCATCATTTGCCCAAATATAGACAAGGCGTTAAGGATTTTTAATGTTTTAAACGCTAGGGGTTTGCCTTTGAATGTGACAGATATTTTTAAGGGAGAGTTGTTAAAAGAACTCGCTAAAGAAGAGGATCAAAAAAAGCTTGTGTCTCGTTGGAACGCCTTAAGCCAAAAATGCTCAGATAATGATTTAACAATGGAGACATTATTCAGTTGGTATTTAGAGTATCTCGAACCGAAAACTTCTAGAGAAAAAATGGAAAAAAGGCTCGTTACTTGGTTCAACATACTTAACAAACCCCCCTAGAATATCTTAAGGGCGTAGAAGATTTCTATAACGCTTATTGCGAGATATTAGAAATGCAAGATCGGCATGCCCATTTGCTCTCGTATAAAGACGATGATCATTTGCGTGTTATTTTGTGCGCCAGTTTGTTACACCGCTATAGCGATCAAGACATAGAGGCTTTAAAGGAGTTGTTGGTCAAGTTTTACTACCAAGATTGGGTTGCAGGGCAGACAAAATCCACACGCAGCCAAACTTGTTGCAACATCATTAATGCCCTAAAAGAAAAGAAAAGCATAAGAGACATCGCTTCTATTGTTGTAAAAAAATACTTATATAGTAATAATGTAACACAACACTTTAAGGAAAACCTAAAAGATGATAATTTATACACGAAATTCTACATAATCAATGGCAAACCTCCTAAAAAAAATTCATGGCTCAAACCCATTCTCATTTTAGTGGAATATTCCATGAGCGATGATCCTTGCCCTAAACGCATTCAAATGGATAAAAATTTGCATGTTGAACATATTTTACCTCAACAACCTGGCTCTTCAAGCCAATGGGTGAAAGACTTTAGTGAAGAAGAAAGGGAATTATACACGCATTCTTTAGCCAACCTCACGCTTTTAGGGGGCAAGAAAAACACCAAAGCTTTAAACCAAGCTTTAAACCAAGATTTCAAAGAGAAAAAAGAAATCTACATGGGGAAAACTATCATGCTAGACAATAAGAAAACTTTTAAGGTGATGACTTGCTATGATATGACTAAAAACGATGTGTGCCGCTACACAGAATGGACGCCCAAAAGCTTAGAAAAAAGAAAAGAAGAGCTGATTAGACGCATTGAGAGCGTGCTTAAGCTCTAGGGACGCACCCCTAGAAAGTGAACACGTAATTCACATACCACGAATACACGCGCCTAAACCCTATATCCAAATTTTTTGCAGTGATATAGGGGTTTTTCTTTAGCATGGGGAATTTCACGCCCGCTTCAATGCTGGAATGTTTTAAGATCCTTAAACGAGCCCCCACATTGAATAAAAATTGGAAAGAAGTGGCTTTTTTGCTCACCAAAGCTTGCTCCACTAAAATGCCCTCAAAACTCGGCGTCGCCATAAGCCATGAATTGCCGGCTAATTGTATCCCGCCAAAAGCCCCCAAACTCATGATGCCATTATTAATGACATTAACCATTAAATCCATAGCCCCCCCATAAGTGAGCATGTTTGGCTCAAAGGTTTTGGGAGCGGCGAGACTCGTTAAGCGATTGATTTCTTGTTTCCCAAGAATTTGACCCGCCAATTGCGCCACTTCGCTGTTATAGTTAGGGTTCTTAAGCCTAATGGAATTAGCGTGGGCGTAGTCAAAAAACCCATAAGCACGCAAGCCAAAGTATTTCCCAAAGAAAAATTGATACCCTAAAAGCGCATCAAAGCCCTTGATGGTGGCGTTAGCGGCTTGTTTTTGAGAATTAATATCCGCATGCATTTGGGCTTGTCCTTGCAAATAACCCGCCCCTATAAACACGCCATTACCATCCATAGCCAATAGCACATTCATAGAAACAATCAAAGCTAACAAAGATTGAGAAAAAATTTTTTTCATGTGTGATTCCTTAACATAGTGCTTACATTCTTGAAAAGAATACCCAAAAAACAATTAAAAAAGTTTGAAAAATGAAACATTAATCAAAATAAAAACTTCTTATGAATTTCACATAAGATGATAAAAAAGCAATTAAAACCCTCTTTTTTAAAATTTTGTTTCAAGCTTTAAGCTACAATATACGCATGAAAGATTCACATCAAACTATCGGCGTGTTTGTGCAGTCCACTCATTATCAAAACCCCCTTTTTGAAGAGTTGGAGCAGGCTAAAGAATGGGTTTTAAAGCTTTTAGAAGATGAGGGGTTTGAAAGCTTTATGATTGATAGCCTTGATGGGGCAAAAGATGTGCGATTGATAGAAAAAGCTTACGCGTTTTTGTGTTTAGGGGGCGATGGCACGATTTTAGGGGCTTTAAGAATGACGCATTCTTACAATAAGCCATGTTTTGGGGTTAGGATTGGGAATTTAGGGTTTTTGAGCGCGGTTGAATTGAACGGGTTGAAAGATTTCTTACAAGATCTCAAGCAAGATAGGATCAAATTAGAAGAGCATTTGGCTTTAGAGGTACGTATTGGAAACACTTCTTTTTATGCGATCAATGAAATCGTGATCGCTAAAAAAAAAGCTTTAGGGGTTTTAGACATCCAAGCTTATGCGGCCTATACGCCCTTTAACACCTATAAAGGCGATGGGCTTATCATTGCCACGCCCCTAGGCTCAACCGCTTATAATTTGAGCGCTCATGATCCCATTGTGCATGCTTTAAGCCAGAGCTATATTTTAACGCCCTTGTGCGATTTTTCTTTAACGCAACGCCCTTTGGTGTTAGGGGCGGAATTTTGCTTGAGTTTTTGCGCTCATGAGGACGCTCTTGTGGTTATTGACGGGCAAACCACCTATGATTTAAAAGCCAACCAACCTCTATACATTCAAAAAAGCCCCACCACCACCAAACTCTTACAAAAAAATTCAAGGGATTATTTTAAAGTGCTTAAAGAAAAGCTATTATGGGGGGAAAGCCCTAGCAAAAAAAGATAAAAAAAGGGTAAAAAACATGCGAGATTTTAATAACGCTCAAATCACACGCTTAAAAGTGCGTCAAAACGCTGTTTTTGAAAAATTGGATCTAGAATTTAAAGACGGCTTGAGCGCGATTAGTGGGGCTAGTGGGGTGGGCAAAAGCGTTCTGATTGCGAGCCTTTTAGGGGCGTTTGGGCTTAAAGAGAGCAACGCTTCAAACATTGAAGTGGAATTGATCGCGCCTTTTTTAGACACGGAAGAATACGGCATTTTTAGAGAAGATAACCACGAACCTTTAGTCATCAGCGTGATTAAAAAAGAAAAAACGCGCTATTTTTTAAACCAAACAAGCCTGTCTAAAAACACGCTCAAAGCGTTATTAAAAGGGCTTATTAAACGCCTATCCAACGATAGATTCAGCCAGAATGAACTCAATGATATTTTGATGCTCTCCTTACTAGATGGCTATATCCAAAACAAAAACCAGGCGTTTAGCCCCCTTTTAGGCGCGCTTGAAGAAAAATTCACCCATTTAGAAAAGCTAGAAAAAGAAAGGCGGTTATTAGAGGATAGAAAGCGTTTCCAAAAGGATTTAGAAGAGCGTTTGAATTTTGAAAAAATGAAATTAGAGAGGCTGGATTTAAAAGAAGACGAATACGAACGCCTTTTGGAGCAGAAAAAATTGCTCTCCAGTAAGGAAAAATTGAACGACAAGATCGCTCTGGCGTTAGAGGTGCTAGAAAATACCCACAAAATCACGCATGCTTTAGAGAGCGTGAGCTATAGCGCGGAGTTTTTAAAAAGCGCTTTATTAGAGGCGAGCGCTTTATTGGAAAAAGAGCAGTCCAAATTAGAAGAGTGCGAGCGTTTGGATATTGAAAAGGTGTTAGAAAGGCTTGGCATGCTGAGTGGGATCATTAAGGATTACGGGAGTATTATGCATGCTAAAGAACGATTAGGGCATGTTAAAAACGAATTGCACAACCTAAAAGAAATTGACCATTATTGCGAAACTTACCACAAAGAAATAGAGCGATTAAAAACCGAATGCTTGAAATTGTGCGAAGAAATAAGCGGCTTTAGAAAAGAATATTTAGCTGGTTTTAACGCTCTTTTAAGCGTTAAGGCTAAAGATTTGCTTTTAAAAAGCCCTAGTTTGGTTTTAGAAGAAGCTCCCATGAGCGAAAAAGGCACTCAAAAACTCGTTTTGCATTTGCAAAATTCCCGATTAGAAACCTTAAGCTCTGGAGAATACAGCCGTTTGAGGCTGGCGTTCATGCTTTTAGAAATGGAGTTTTTAAAGGATTTTAAAGGCGTGTTGGTGTTAGATGAAATGGATTCCAATTTGAGCGGCGAAGAGAGTTTGGCGGTTTCTAAAGCCCTTGAAACCTTGAGCAGCCATTCGCAAATCTTTGCCATTTCGCACCAAGTCCATATCCCAGCGCTCGCTAAAAACCATATTCTCGTTTTCAAAGAAAACCACAAAAGCTTTGCAAAAACCCTTAATAATGAAGAAAGGGTTTTAGAAATCGCGCACATGATAGGGGGGAGCGAGAATATAGAGAGCGCGATTTCTTTCGCTAAGGAAAAATTAAAGGTGTGATGATGAAGTTTTTTCTTTTAAAGAAATTCAGCGAATTTTTAAATATTCAAACGCATTTTAACCTCAAACGCTTGAGTGCGTCTGGCTTTTTATTAGAGACTTTTTCTAAAGAAAAACACGCCTTTGTTGTGGATTTGAGCGCGCCTTATGTCGGTTTGTCTAAAAAACCCCCAGAGAGCGTTTTAAAAAACACTTTAGCGTTAGATTTTTGTTTGAATAAATTCACTAAAAACGCCAAAATTTTACAAGCAAACATCATTGATAACGATCGGATTTTAGAAATCAAGGGCGCTAAAGATTTGGCTTATAAGAGTGAAAATTTTATTTTGCGTTTAGAAATGATCCCTAAAAAAGCCAATCTCATGATTTTAGATCAAGAAAAATGCGTGATAGAAGCCTTTCGTTTTAATGACAGGGTCGTTAAAAACGATATTTTAGGGGCATTGCCTCCTAATATTTACGAGCATCAAGAAGAGGATTTGGGTTTTAAGGGATTGTTAGACATTTTAGAAAAAGATTTTTTATCCTATCAGCACAAAGAATTAGAACACAAAAAAAATCAAATCATCAAGCGATTAAATATTCAAAAAGAACGCTTGAAAGAAAAATTAGAAAAACTAGAAGATCCTAAAAATTTACAGCTGGAAGCGAAAAAATTGCAAACTCAAGCCTCGCTATTACTCACTTACCAGCATTTAATCAACAGGCGTGAAAATTGCGTGATTTTAAAGGATTTTGAAGATAAAGAATGCATGATTGAAATTGATAAGAGCATGCCCTTAAACGCTTTTATCAATAAAAAATTCACTCTCAGCAAAAAAAGAAACAAAAATCGCAATTCTTGTATTTAGAAGAAGAGAATCTAAAAGAAAAAATCGCTTTTAAGGAAAGTCAAATCAACTATGTTAGAGACGCTGCAGAAGAAAGCGTTTTAGAAATGTTTATGCCCTTTAAAAATTCTAAAATCAAACGCCCGATGAGCGGGTATGAAGTGCTGTATTATAAGGATTTTAAAATCGGTTTAGGGAAAAACCAAAAAGAGAATATCAAACTCTTACAAGACGCAAGAGCGAATGATTTGTGGATGCATGTGAGAGGCATTCCCGGATCGCATTTGATCGTTTTTTGCCAAAAGAACACACCCAAAGATGAGATCATTATGGAATTAGCCAAAATGTTGATTAAAATGCAAAAAGATGCGTTTAATAGTTACGAGATTGACTACACGCAACGAAAATTTGTCAAAATCATCAAAGGAGCTAATGTCATTTACTCAAAATACCGAACTATTAGTCTAAAGGACACTTAAACATTCTAAGGAGGTTAGCATGGGTGTTTCAGCTTTAGGCAATGTAACTTATATCAACCAAAACGCTCCTTTAAATTCTGCTATCCAACAGGGTGCAAGAAGTGATATGTTGGATTTAGCGCAAAGCTTTCAAAGTAAGCTTGAATTAGCCCAAGAAACAAGGGCGTTAGAAAACATGCAAGCCATTAGCGATAAAGACCCTAAAGAAGGCTCTAAAAACCGCTATCCAAACAGCCAAAGGGCTAAGGCGTTTGGCTTGGAAGAAGAAGAAATTGAATTGTGGCATGAAGAGCATTTGCTGGATATTGTGGGGTAGGGTTAAACTAAAGGGTTAACAATCATCCACTAAACATGGGCTTATGCTGTTGTCTTGTAACGCTTGTTGCATTTTGCTATCCTTTAAGTCTAGTATATTTAATCTACTATTGTCAATGGAATTTCGGTTTTGTTTATCCCTAAAGAGCGTTTTATAGTCAACTTTAGAGAGTCTTTGCTATATGCTTTTAAAGTTAGTTATAGCTTCCATTAATATAGGTTCTACAATATCATAAATATAATAGTAAGTCAACATAAAAAATATTTTTATTGTTTAAATTATTTTAATAGCAGAAAAAAAGTATAAATATAATAATTAAGTAAAACCTACATCAAGTTCTACTTAAACCAAATTAAAAAAATCCATTTAAGTTATCTACAAGAATACAAAAAGATATACGATGAGTGCGAAGTAACAGACAAAATCAAAATATTAGGCAATATCCAAAAGTATCAAATGGATATGCTTAAATTTCGCCCCTAACCAAGCCCCATTAAACAGCGTTCGTTTAACTGGTTGCTTTTATGATATTGAACAAGCCTTTTGTCCTTTCAAAAAGAGAAAATGGCGGTGGAGTCTCCTGGTATTTGGTACTTTGGGGGTCTTTTGATGAGAGTGTTAGCGCATTTGGAAAAATCAATCAAATCCATTGTTGTTTTGATGTAGCTAGGCAAGTTTAACAGGCATATTTCAAAGAGTTTATAGCTCGCTAAAGCGTCCGCATAGGCTCTGTGGCTGACTTCTATGCCAAACCCTAAAAGTTCTTTTAAAAAGCTCAAAGAATAACGCATGGATAAAATGGCTCGTTTGGATAAATCCAAAGTGCAAAGCTTTAAATTCAATAAAGGGCAATGCAATTTCTCCACAAAATAACGCCCCAAAAAGTTGTAATCAAAATTAGCGTTGTGGGCTACAAACACGCTATTGCCTAAAAAAAGCCGCAATTCCTGTAAGGCTTCATGCGCGCTTGGGGCGTTTAGGGTGTCTTCATAGGTGATTCCTGTAAGCTCAGCGATATAATCAGGCACGCTTTTGACTTTCACAAGGGTTTCAAAACGATTGATGATTTCCCCCCGCTTCACTTGCACGTACCCAATTTCTAAAATCTCATGTTTTATGGGGCAAGAGCCGGTGGTCTCTAAATCAATAAAAGAAAAAACCTCATCTTTAAGGGGGGTTTTAAGGTTTTTGAGCGTGATTAAATTTTCGCTCGTTTCTATGAAATTAAGCCCGCACGCTTTTAAATATTCCAAATTGATTTCATCATGAATAAGGCGAGAGAGCGATTTTTCTAGCATGCCCAAGCTTAAATCCTGGTGCTTTAAGTGAGCGATTAGGGCTTGGATGTCTTTATGCAAGAGGCTGTCTGACATTCTGTAAGCCTTCAATAGCCAGCTTACGATCTTTAGATTTAAAAATATAACTCCCTGAAACCACCACATCCACGCCCACTTGTTGGAGTTCAAAGATATTTTTATCATTCACGCCCCCATCCACTTCTAAAAGACAGCTAGGGTTGTAGCGCTTAATCAATTCCTTGACTTTTAAGCATTTTTCTAGCACCAGATCTAAAAACTTCTGCCCGCCAAAGCCCGGATTCACGCTCATTAAAAGCACTAACCCCACGCTCTCTAGCAAGTATTTAAGGCTTTCTTCATGCGTGTGGGGGTTTAGAACAACACCTGGCGTGATGCCTGCATTTTTAATGAGTTGCAACACCCTATGGGGGTGTTTTTCATTTTCTGCATGAATGCTAATGATTTGCGGGTTTAAAGGAGCGAACAATCCCACAAAAAAGCTCGCATTCTCCACCATTAAATGCACATCTAAAGGCACTTTGCTTATTTTGGTAACCTTCTCTAAAATCACAGGTCCCATGGTTAAATTAGGCACATAATGCCCATCCATCACATCCACATGCAAAAAATCAGCGTTACTCACGCTCTCTATCTCTTTGGCTAAATGCATAAAATCAGCACTCAAAAGGCTCGGAGCTACTTTCAAAATACTTCCCTATTTTCAATGTTTTCAAGTAAAATATTAGCATCTTTAATCAAATCATAAAAGGGTTTTTATGGATTACAAACGTTTTAAAGGCAAGCATGCGAACATCGTTATAGAAATCATCAGTCTTTTAGAAAAAGGGGTTAAAAAAGCCCAAGAAATTTTAGAAAAGCCAGATGCTGGGAGTTACACTAAGCTAGAAAACAGCAGCGGGGATACGCCCATTAAAGCGGATTTAGCCCTAGACAAATTTTTAGAAGAAACTTTTTTGAGTTTAGAGAATGTGAAAAGCGTTTTTAGCGAAGAAAAAGAAACGCCCGTTACTAAAGAAAACGGCTCTTATTTGATCGCTTATGACCCACTAGACGGGAGCTCAGTGATGGAGGCGAATTTCTTAGTAGGCACGATTATAGGGGTTTATGAAAAGGATTATAAGGCGCAAAATTTAGTTGCAAGCCTTTATGTGGTTTTTGGGCATAAAATAGAATTGGTGGTGGCTTTAGAAGAAGTTTATCGTTACGCTTTTTATCAAAACAAGTTTCATTTTATAGAAACCATCGTTTTAGAAAATAAGGGTAAAATCGTCGCTAGCGGAGGCAATCAAAAGGATTTTTCTTTGGGCTTAAAAAAGGCTTTAGAAGGGTTTTTTGCAGAAAATTACCGCTTACGATATTCAGGATCTATGGTGGCTGATGTCCATCATGTGTTAATCAAAAAAGGCGGAATGTTTTCCTACCCGCAAAAGAAATTGCGAAAGCTTTTTGAAGTCTTTCCTTTGACTTTGATGGTTGAAAAAGCTAAGGGGGAAGCGTTTTATTTTGATAAAGGGGTTAAAAAGCGTTTGCTAGAGCAAAGCGTAGAAAGCTACCATGAAAAAAGCGAATGCTATTTAGCCAGCCAGCATGAAGCTCAGATTTTAGAAAAATATTTAAAGGGAGAATGATGCAAAATAGCGCTAAAAAATTAGAATATGAAGAGTGTTTTAATGACGCTCTTTTGAAATTGCAAGCATGCCAAGAAGAAAAGCAAGTAGCGAGTTGCTTGAAATGCGAGAAGGTTTTAAAATGCGAAATCCGCAACAGCTATGTGGATGCGGCTTATGAGAGCATGAGTTTAGGCGAAGCGGGCGGGTTTGATTTCAACTAAAATGGGATTAAAATGGCTAGTAATACTCTCTTGCAAAAGAATTTAGACGCTTTTTACACCCACCCCAAAATCGCGCGATTTTGCTTGGATTTATTAAAAGATCTCATCGCTCAAAATCTAGGGCTAGACTTAAACGCATTCCATTTTTTAGAGCCAAGTGCAGGGAGTGGGAGCTTTGTTGATGCATTAAAAGAGTTAGGGATTGCTGATTGGAACGCCCTTGATATTGCCCCTAAAGCTCAAGGCATTCAAAAAAAAGATTATCTGTTAGAATTGATTGAGTTTGATAAAAAGCGTGTTATTATTGGCAACCCTCCTTTTGGGTATAGAGGGAAATTAGCCCTAGATTTTTTAAACAAATCTTTAAACGAAGCGCCTATTGTAGCGTTTATTTTGCCCAATTTATTCAAACGCTATTCCATTCAAAAACACATTGATAAGCGTGCAAAATTGGTTTTAAACGCTGATTTAGAGAAAAACGCTTTTATTTTTAATGAACGAGCCTATGATGTGAAATGCGTTTTTCAAATCTATATGCATAAAGTAGATAAAAGATTGCTCATTAAGTTCAATCAATTTAACCCTAACTCAAAGTTTATTAAATCTAATCTAGTTGGCACAAAAACAGCTAGTCCTGTGCTTATTAAAAACATAGGGCAAATGAAACGCTCCCACTTAGAAAATGCCCTAAATTATGCTTTAGAAAATAGCGAAACAGCTTACAATGAAATGTTTTTAGAATGCGATAAGCAATTCATCTTAGAGAGTTGGCTCAATGACTTTGATTTGACTAAAGATTATAACGAGACTATGCACTTAGTTTTTTCTATCAAAGATAAGCCAGATGAAGAGACAATGCAAGGGCTTTTACATTCTACTTGGGAGAGCTTAAAAATAAGATTGCCTGAATACAAGTTTGCCCTTGTGCCACACGCTCATCAAGACCATGCCCATATCCATTGTTTTATCAATAAGACTAATCAGCTCACACGAAGAAGACTGCGTTTTAAGGGGCATGAAGATTGTAAAGAATTTTTTAATGAATTAAGAAGTGAGTTTGCTTATAGGTTGAATGACCACTTATTGAGCAAAGAATACTTGTATGTCAATGAGCCAAAACTTAAAGAGCTAGACAATATCAAACAACAATTACAAGACTTGGAAAAAGAAGAAAAAGCCTTAGAACAAATCAAATCCCCACAAGATGAGTGGGACTTAAACAAGGCTTTACAAAGCGAGTATTTACAAGAGCTCAAATATAAAACCAAAGCAAAAGCCCTAGACATTCAAAATAACCACAGCACCCCTTTAAAACAAAAGATTTCTGAATTTAAAATCGCTCTGTTTAATCACAAAGACACAAGCGATGATGAAAAAGAACAGCTAGATATTGACAGGATAGATAAGAGAAAACCAGTAAGCGAACACTTAAAAAACACTAACAAACACGAGCTATACGAACTCTTAGGCTTTTATCAAAAAGAATTAGATAAAAAACAAAACCATTCAGCCTTTAAGAATTTTGCTATTCTCAATGGTTTAGACAGAGACTTTGAAAGAGAGACTAAGGGCTATTCTGTTTTAAAGAAAAAAGAAATGCTTTTAAATAAGCTTGAACACCTAGACAAACGCCTTTTAGATAAAAACTCACACTTACTATTAGCCCAGCTAAGAAATGAAGTTAAAACCAAGCAAAACACCCAATACAACACTCTAACTAATCCTATTCTTTTAGCCAAAGCCTTAGAACTTTCTAAAGATAAACGCCCCACTCTCAAAACTTTTAAAAACGCTTATTTTAGTGCTAGAAAATATCAATTCATGCTAGAGAGCTTTAAGACTAAGCAAAATGACCCCACTTACAAGCTTAATGATAACACTTATGAGCTAGTGAGTAAGCAACTACAAGACTATCAAAACACCATGCTTTTATTAGCCAAAGAGAGATTACTTTTTTTAGAACAAGATTTAAAACAAAAAGAAGAAGAGTTTGAAAGAGCCAAAGAACATTATGTGAAATCTTTAAAACATTATAGAGAAACTTCATTGTCTCCAAAAGAAAAACAAGGCTTTCTCAAACAAATTAAACAATTTTCTAAAATTTCTAAGGATATTCTCTATACTTGTAATGAAATCATAGGAGCTAATAGGTTTTTAACCCACTATGACAACCTAAACCTTGAAAAAGTCCTAGAACACGCTAAAGATACTAAGCTAGAGCAAAAAGAAATTCAAGCTATCACAAAAGAGCCTAATAACGATGAGCCTTGGATTGAGTTTGGTAAAAAAGAACAAGCTAGAGCTAAAGCACACTATCAAGCTATGCTAGAAAAAGAAAAAGCTAAAGAATTAGCTAAACAACAAGCTAACACCTTGCACTCTAATGAGCTTGATGATGACCCTAAAGCTCATGCTGGATTAAAACAAAATGACAACACAAACTTTAAAGGGCGTAATAGATAATGCTCTCAAGCGATGATTGCCTTTAATGTTCTTAATAAAGAATATACCCTTTGATTAAAGGGGTTTATTCTTGTTCTTTTCACAAATTAGCTTATTTAAACAGATATACAAATAAAGCACTCTAAAATGCCCCACAATCAAAATAAAGCCATAAGATAAGACAAACTATTAACCTAAAAACTAAAACGCTTTAAAACGCCTTGTAGAGCTTAAATTTTTCTTAAGTAGCACGCAAAAATTTAAAACCTTAAAGTTTTCTTAAACATAATCATAAAGCGAGTTTAAACCTAACCCTTGAACCTACTATCAAATCAAACTTAACTCTTTTAATACTAAGAGCTAGAAACAAACCTTAACCCTACACACTCTAAACAAAAACCTTTCTAATCCTAAATGCTAATGAGACAAACCGCTTACAACCTAACTTAAATAACACAAGCCTTGACTAATCATTCCTTCCACAACTAACATGTCATTGATAGGTAATTCCTATTTTTCTTTTATTTTGATTTTGTTCTTATTTTTACTAATAAAAGAAATTAAAAACTTTCCTTAAACTAAACCTAGCCACAACTAACCTTATGGCTCTTTCAGTCAGTTTGTCTCTTTTAATCAAAAGTTCTTTTTTTTTGATTTTTCTTTTTTTCCTTTAGCAAGTTCCTAGTTGTCTAATTTAATCAAGTTTTTTAAAAAAAAGAAATCCCCCTCATGACATGATATTTACTAATAACATGTTTACTCAATAGGTTAGGAAAGAAAGGTAAACCTTTCTTTCCCTTAATATTTTTATAACTATACGGAACTTAAGTTCCGCTTTCATATCTAATACCCATAAACACGCACTTCTTAACCTTAAAAAGCGCTTAAAGCTTACTTTCAAAAACTATTTAATTGTTGATAAATTCAATTTTTGTATTTAGTGAGTAATGCAAATAACTATGTATTTGATTATTTACTTTTAAGGGGGCGAAATTTTGCTTTTATGCCTTAGTTAAAAGCGGAACTTTTTAAAAACTAAGATTTAAAGGCGGAACTTAATAACTCTAATGGATAATGCGGAATTGTTTAAAAATACCGCTTTTAGAACCTAACAAACTAAAAAACATAAAACTCTCATTCTTTAAGATTTCTTTTTATATTTTAATAAGGGAGCAATATGCCACATAACAAACTCACTAAATCTCAGAGAGAACTCTTTTGTAATCTCAAAGCCTTTTTATACACTAAGGCTAAAAACTTCACGCCCATTCAAGATGTGAAGGATATGGCTTTAATCCTAGACACACAAGATAAAATCTTAAAATGTCATAATATAGAGCAATTAAAACAACTCTGTCATATTCTTTATAATCAAGGCATTAAACACACTATAATGATGCAAGGCTTGTTTTTATTCTTTAACTATTTTAAAGATAATCTCAAATTAAGAAGTTTTAGAATGCTTAGCGAAGAGCAAGTGATTAACTTTCTCTTTGAACTCGCTCAAAATAGAAAACCCAGCTCTATGGCTAAGTATGTGATGTATTTAAGACAATTCTTTGATTATTTGGATAGAAAAAGGCGTTATAGCTTTGATTTTACGCTTAAAAACCTAGCCTTTGCTAAGACCAAAGAAAGCTTACCCAGACATTTAAACGATAAAGACTTAAAGAGTTTTTTAAAAACACTCTTAGACTATAAGCCAGCTACAAGCTTTGAAAAACGCAATAAGTGTATTCTACTTATTGTAATACTTGGGGGACTTAGAAAATGCGAAGTGTTAAACATAGAATTAAAACACATTCAAGTAGAAGAGCAAGACTACTCTATTTTAATTCGAGGTAAAGGTAGAAAAGAGAGAAAAGCTTATATTAAAAAGAGTTTGTTAGAACCAAGCTTGAATGCTTGGCTTAGTGATGAATATAGACTAAAATATTTTAATGGGGCATATCTTTTTAAAAAAGACAAACAAAAAGCACAAAATTCTTTAACGCTTTATAACTTTATCCCCTTAATCTTTAAACTAGCTCAAATCAAACACTATAAGCAATATGGCACAGGCTTACATCTATTTAGGCATAGTTTTGCAACACTCATTTATCAAGAAACCCAAGACTTAGTTTTAACTTCAAGGGCGTTAGGGCATAGCTCCTTACTCTCTACTAAGATTTATATTCATACCACACAAGAGCATAACAAGAAAGTGGCTCTTGTGTTTGATAGTTTGATAGAGAACAAGAAGTAAGGTGGTTAAAATTGATTAGGTAGTTTAGTGTAATTAGTTTAAATAATCTTATTAAGATAAATAATCTAGCATTAGATAGTTTTAATTAACTATTTAATGTTTTATTGCTAATTAAAAATGATTAGTTTTATAAGGGTTGTTAAAATCATTGAGATTTTATAGAGTTAGCTTAAATTACAAAATATTCTAAAAACAATGTAATTATAGATTATTGTTACTCATTAAGAATATATTTGATTAACAATACAAATAACTAAATTCTATTAAATACTGATAGATTAACTAAAGCTATTAAATATCTACTTAACAAGATTGTTTATCGTCTACGCTTAGGTGTGGGGGTGTATTCATTGGAATTGTCTAAATCATCTGCGTTGTCATGGGAATTTGAGTAAGTCGCTGTTTTAATTTGGTCTATTTTGTCTATTAAAAAATCATAAGCACTTAAAGAAAGGTCTTTATAGTGTGAAATGGGTTCTACCATATCTATTTCTATGCTATAACGCTTTTTATCTAACTCTTGCAAAGAATTTTGAAGAGTTAGTAAGTCTTGCTTAGTTATTTTTTGAGAACTTAAAAGCTTGTCAAATAAATTATTGTCATTATGCAAAGCCACTGCTATATCAAAAATATCTCTTGTTTTATTATCAGTTTTTCTAAAAGTAATCTTTTTAGCGATAATATTTTCTAAACTTTCTATATAAATATCAAAAGCAAAAATCTTTTTAGAATTATCTACATATCCCTCATTACTAGCATAATCCACTAAAACATCTATTTTAATGTTGTCTTTATTCGTTACGCCTATATGATTATGTTGGTCTATGTATCTTGTGCTATCAAAATGACTGCAATTATCTATCCATAATTTAGGGCTAAAAAATCCCAAACATTGAGCATCATTGACAAACAAATCAATATCAAAGCTTAATCTATGCTGGAAGTGATACATGCTCAAAGCTGTGCCTCCTCCAAACTTAATACTACTAGGATTAAGCCCTAAATTCAAAGCATTTTTAATAATGGGATAAAATTGTTCTAGGGCTTGAATTTGAGCTTGAAAGTTGTTTTTGATAAAACTAAGGCTCTTTTCATTGATAGGGATTGATAGAAAGGACATGTAAAATATTCTCCATAGGAATGTGATAGTCTTGTGAAAACCATTCTATTTCTTGCTCTAGTGCCTCTGTTTGAATTGTGCCTATAATATACTTGTCAGTATTGCTTAGATTAGTTGTTTTTTTATCCATAAAAAGCCCTATAAGATACTCTAAACTCACATGCTTATCTTTATTGCCAATAGAGTTATTGATTGTAGCTAATAACATAGGGGCAAATGACATTTTTATCCTCCCTAAATTGATTTGATTGTAGTTTAGCAAATTTTGTGTTGGTTTTGGTTTGACTTATAATGATTGTTTAGCTATAATACGCTTACATTCGTAGGGCTGACCGAAGCCCACTTTCTTATAGCTTATAGACTGCTTAGTTTTTCCAAGTCTTTGTTTCCAATACTTTTGATTAAATCATCTAAAAATGAAACAATTTTGTTAGGCATGATACCAAAGTTAAAACTTTTACTTGTAGGCTTTTCTAATTCTCTGATAAAGCGTGTTGTAATGCGTGGGCGGTTGTTTGCCCTTAGCTTTAGTAAATTTTCCCAATGATACGCACGATTTCTAATTGTCCATAGTAAGTTTAAAGCAATATAGGCTTTAGCATAAATTAGAAAGATGTTGTTTTCTACCCTTAATAAGCAAAGTATCCTTATTATCTTTGTAATAAGCCTTAAGACTATAGGCTCTCAAATCTAATGCTACCCCCTCTAATTTGTAAAAAAAGATAAGCTTAATCACCGCTTCTAAAGACATTTTAGATAAAATCAAAGAATGCGTGATTTCTTTTTTCTTTTCTTTTAATTCTTCTATTAAGGGGATTAAAGAAACTTCATCAAACACCCACTCATTCCCTTTAATTTGAGTTAGGCAATAATCTAGTGCGTTGCGTAAATAAATCTCTAAATTAGAGATTTTAGGTGTGATTAGACTAATGAGCTTTAAATTTTCTTTGTATTGCTCTAGGCTGTCATAAGCATCTAATCTTTCTTTGGATAGAATGAGCGTAATATCATTTTTAAAATCTTGTAAATCTTGCATAGTGTCTCTTAAAATAATTGTTAAACCAAATTATAACACAAACAAAATTAGTTATAAAAGATTGTTATTACTTGTTAAGATAATATATAGTGAGTAATTAAAATAACCAAATTCTACTAAATACATACAAAATAACTTAATATTTAATTGTTATTAGTATTTCTTTAAATTTCTATGCTATAATGATTACAATTCAAGTTAAGTTAAAAGGAATAGAAAAATGATTAAATTAAATGGTTTGAATAAAACTTTAAAAACAAGCTTATTAGCTGGGGTTTTACTAGGTGCTACTGCTCCCTTAATGGCAAAGCCTTTATTAAGCGATGAAGACTTATTGAAACGAGTAAAACTACACAATATCAAAGAAGATACGCTGACTAGCTGTAATGCTAAGGTGGACGGCTCTCAATACTTGAATAGTGGTTGGAATTTATCTAAAGAATTTCCGCAAGAATATAGAGAAAAGATTTTTGAATGCGTAGAAGAAGAAAAACATAAACAAGCCCTTAATTTAATCAATAAAGAAGACACTAAAGATAAAGAAGAACTTGCAAAAAAAATCAAAGAAATTAAAGAAAAAGCTAAAGTTTTAAGGCAAAAATTTATGGCTTTTGAAATGAAAGAACACTCTAAAGAATTCCCAAATAAAAAGCAACTTCAAACCATGCTTGAGAACGCTTTTGATAATGGAGCTGAAAGTTTTATTGATGATTGGCACGAACGCTTTGGGGGTATAAGTAGAGAGAATACTTATAAAGCACTTGGCATTAAAGAATATAGTGATGAAGGAAAGATATTAGCCTTTGGCGAAAGAAGTTATATTAGACAATATAAAAAAGATTTTGAAGAAAGCACTTATGATACTAGACAAACCTTATCTGCTATGGCTAATATGAGTGGCGAAAACGATTATAAAATTACTTGGTTAAAACCCAAATATCAGCTCCATAGTTCAAATAAATAGTTCAAATAATATTAAACCCTTAATGTCAAACACAGAGTTGTTAAATATGATAGAGCTAACCAATATCAAAAAAGAATATGTTATGGGCTGTAATATGGAAATAGATGGTTCTAAATATCCCATTCATAAAGATTGGGGATTTTTTGGTAAGGCAAAAGTCCCAGAAACTTGGAGAAATAAGATTTGGGAATGTATTAAGAATAAAGTAAAGTCCTATGACAACACTACCGCTGAAATAAAAATAGTTTGGAAAAAAAATACTTATTCTATCTCTCATCACTAAACCCTTAATCCCATATACTAAAAATGGGAAAACCAAATTGGTCAAATTTAACATTAGGGTTTTGAAAGTATCTTCTAGCTCTTTCTCTTTCGTTTATTCTTTTTTGCGTTAATTGTTTGTCTATATGGTTTTCTTCTTTCCCAAAGCCATCATTATTTTGCCTAAAATAATCATCTGCCATAATCTCGCTTTGCATTGCCATTGTTTGATTTAAAAAGAGCATTTGATTGGTAATTTCTTTTAAATATTTTAGAGTAAGTAATTTAATCCTTTGGTTGAAATTTGCGTAGGCTTGGCTTTGAGCGTCTTTATTGGGGGCTTTGGTTAAATCAAGTGTGAGCGTTTGGATTTCTTGTTCTAATTCGTTATCTAAGCGAGTTGTCCTAAATACATTTTTAATAGGGTCGCATTTACCTGTCTCTTTATTTTCTGTGCAATAATGTATCCCTTGCTTATTATGGTTAGCTGTAGGGTCAGTTACACCAAACTCAGTTTGTAGGACATCAAGTCTTTTTAGAAATGGGTCAAGTTTATCTTTTAACTGCCTATTATCATTAACCTTTTTCTTTACTCTAAGCAAAAATCTTTGTTTTTGCTCTTCTGATCTATTGCCTGTTGCTAAAAGAGCTTGCTCGCTTTCATAATTACTATCGTTTACCATTTTACACAACATTTCCCCCCACGCTCTACCACTCAGTTCCCCAGCAAGTGATTGCATGTTTTCATAGTCGCTGCTACTTAGAGATTGGATTAAATTTTGCACATCTCTTGCGGTTTGGGTTTGTTCGCCATTTTTGGTGATTAGGTTATTGAGATTTTTAAGATTGACAATCTTATTGTTAGTAAGAGCATTGACATTAAGCCAAGGGCATTGTTGCGATAAATACTTGTTTCTTAGCAAATTTTGTGTGTTCCAATTTTCTATGCTTTGCTTTAAATTCTCATAGTTGTATCTAATGCTTTGAAGTTGATACTGAGCGTTTTGTAAAACTTGCATAGGATTGGCTAAAGTGATAGCACTACTACTAATCAAAGAATTAGTCGTATTTATCATGTTATTGACTTTTTGTAACTGATTGACTTGAGCTTGAGCCTTAGAAATAATCTCTTCGTATCTTTTGATACTATCTACCATTTTGCCTATGATAGTGGCTTGACTTACATGGGTTTCTGGGTCATTGACAATCAAAGGAGTTTCCCCCTCTGCAAAGACACTTTTGCAACATAAAAGAGCGCTAAAAAGCGCACTAAAAATTGATTTTTTCATTTTTAAACCTTTCATTTGTTATTTTTATCATTATCAAATCCAAAGCCACTTTTAACACTTGCTACAAAGTGCCTCACACCAGCTTTAGCACTTCTTGCATTTACAGCATTTGCCCCTCCACTTAGTCCAGCAAGTCCAAGAGCTTTAGCTCCAGCTTGAAGTCCTGCTAGTCCGCCCCCAGCACTCTGATAGGCTTGCTTAACTTGATTAGCAACCATAACTGCACTACCCCCAAATACAGCTCCGCCTATTGTCATGCCAATTTTTTGCATCATTTCTGTTACTGCCCCCACGCCCCCACTTGTGCCAAAGATATTATTGATAAAATCAGGCACTCGTTTGACTAGAAAGAAACAAATCACAGAACCTAAAACAATAATGGTTAAAAAGCCTACAATAGAACTATGGGCTATATAAGAGTTCCAATCTCCTTCTAAGACATTGCCAAAGGCATCAATAATTTTTCCCTCATTTGCCATTTTATCCGCATTGCCATAAAAGCCTTGTGCGACTTCGTGTTTAGTGGGGATTAAAGCATTGACTTTATAGATTATTCCATAATTAAAAAAAGCTACTAACATCATACAAGGTTTATAAAGAGTAAGGGAAATGAGCTTTTTAAGATAGCTAAATAACATGCCTTTGGTTTGGGGGATTAAACCTAAAGGCAACACAATTAAACCTAATGCTGACCACATAAAAATTTCTGCTGTAACTAATAACACAATAATAAGCAATAAGCCTAAAAACAATAATTCCCCTAAAATCACTAAAAAAAACATGATTATTTTAGGTATCATTGTGAGCCAATTAAACATGTTAATACCATCAAAAGCATTATCCCACAGATTAACTATCATTGCATAAGCACTTGAAACTAGATTGCCTATATTAAAGGTTTCACTAGGACTAACATTAGCATTGGTAGGGATTTCTAAGCCATCATTTAAGCTTTGAGCGATAAGTATAGCAAGCTTTTCAGCTGGATAAAATATCGTGTTAATGAAATAGGTGTTAAAATCATTAGGATTTCTAATCCCCCAATTGATAAACCCCACAAACACGATGAATACAACCACTCCCATAGCGGTTTTAAACTCAAACATATCGCCCTCTTTCACACGCTTATACGCCCATATCATAAATAAAATAGTAATAATGGTGTTTAAAATGAGTTGTGCATGAAAAAAGCTACCCACATGTTCAGCAAGACTTTTGGCTACTTTTTGAGATGGCTCAACAAACATGCCCATAAGGGTGTCAAAAAAATTCATCGCCCCCTCCCTTTAACACAACTTTGTGCTTGTAAATTTTCTTTAGCATTTTCTAAAATGCCCTTAAGCCTTTCATTAAAGGGCTTAATGCTATCAATTTGTTCTAATTTATCCATGATATTTTCCTTTTCTTGTGTTGAAGTGTAGTTGTCTTTTAATTTTTCTAAAGAGCTTTCTAAAAACTCCGCCATAGTGTCAATGTTAATCGCCTTATTTTCTATAATGTGTGCTAATTTCAAATCATCATTACAATCTTTTGAAAAAGGCGTATAGATAGTGGGGAATTGCTGTGTAAGAGCATATAAAATACCCTCGCATTTTTCTTTGTATCCTTTACCCTTAATATCATTATCAAAGGCTAAGATGACATTAAAACTATCCTGTGGCTTATTAACAGGCTTAGGCTTTCTGTATTCTCTAGTTCTTTCAACTTGCTTGTTATAAATAAGAGTATTTTTTTCTCTTTGATAATTTTTAATAATGTCAGTGTAAGTCTCTACTACCACGCTATTAAAATCATCACTAGCCCTGCCTTGTCTCACTAATTCTTGCCATTGTTCTTCTTGTTTTAGATAATGGTTATACGCTCCTTGTTGTCGCCCTTTTAATTGCTTAAAAAAACTTTTTAAAAAGAGTTCTAATTTTTGTGCATTAAATTGCCCTGCGGTGCTAATTAAAACGCTCTCTTTAGGCTCTAAACCTTGTAACTCTAAATAAGCTAGACTATCAAAGATATTTTCAGTAACAATGACATTTTTAACTAAGCTTAAATTATTAGGGAACAAGACTTCTATGCCTTTACTTCCTTGTGCGATAGATTTTAATGGCTTGTCTCTTATGTTGCCCTCTTTGTCTGTGCTTAAGGGAGTATTTAGGCGTTTGTTAATCCCACACTGATGAATGGGTATGACATTAAGATTTTTATTCTCAAAAGCTAAATAGGTAGAAAGGATAAGATTATTAAAATTGTCCGTTTTTAAATGCTCTTTATAAGGCTCTAATAGCTTTGTATCAATGCCACGCTTTTTAATGAGTGTAGCGTTTTGTAAATCATAGGGTTTAAGGTTTTTAAACTCATTGATGATTTTTTGAATTTCTTCGTTATTTTCGCTAGAGTTATCCCTTGCTTGTAGAGTATCTTTTTTATTGCGATAGCCTTCTAACTTCCCAGCGAGTAAGTCTTCAACGCTGATATTTCTATCCTTACAAAAAGTAATGATATTACCGACCTTATCGGTATGAGTTTCTTTGTAGGTGTAACTAATTGAGCCATCTTTATTTTGATTTTTAAAGATGACTAAACTTCCCTCTTCGTTTTCATGCTTTAAGCAAGGGTTATTCTTGCTATGCTTATTTTTGTTGATAACATAGCCATTATCTAATAAAATCTCATGCAAAGGCAAGGCAGTGAGATTAGGGATATAACTCATAGGATTTTCCTAATGCCTTCTGCTCTTAGAGAGCGTATTTTGTGTGTAGCCATAATCTATAGTTGACATTTCTTTTTTCACTTCTTTTTGAGCGTTATTTTGCTCTTTAGCTAATTCTTTAGCTTTTTCTTTTTCTAGCATAGCTTGATAGTGTGCTTTAGCTCTAGCTTGTTCTTTTTTACCAAACTCAATCCAAGGCTCATCGCTGTTATTACTCTGTGCTTTCTCTTGGATTTCTTCTTTTTGGCGTTCTTGTAAGCATTTGTGAGCTTTAGGGTCATAATTTAGCCATGGTTCATCAGGATGCAAGGTTTTCTTTGGCTCTTGCTTAGATTGTGGCTCTTTTGCTTGAGTAGTGCCATTTTGCTCTATAGCTTGGTTTTGTTTTGTGTTTTCTTGTTGTGTAGCGGTGCTATTAGTTTGAGTGCTAGTAGTCTCTTGTCTTGGCTCATTTTGTGAGTTTTTAGGTTGCTCTGAATTTTTATTAGCCTTATTTTGCTCTTTAATAGCATTTACCCCCACACTTTGAGTGGCGCTATCTAAATTTTTGAGTGTTTTTGCTTGTTGCCTGTCTAAATGCTTTCGCATCACTTCATACACTCTATTATCCATAGGCTCTAAGCTATCTTTAGATTTAGCTAAATAATCTTTTAAGACTTCGTGGTGTTCTTTTTCTAATTGGTGTCCCAAGATAGACTTAACGCTTAATTGCAAGCCCTTATCTTGCATGTGCTTATTACCATGCGCTTGTTCTAAGCAATCCTTAATCAAATTGATATGCTCTTTAGTGAGCTTGGTTGGCTCTTTTTGGCTTACCACTAATAAGACTTTCAATTCATCTTCATTCATGTGGTTTTTAGCGTAATTTAAAAAGCTCTCTTTAAAATCAAGCTTAGTCTTAATGCGTTTTTGCTTAATATCAAGCTCGGTTTGTTTAAAGAAACTATGCAAACTAGCGTATTTGTCTTTAAGGTCTATATCATTGCTAGGTGTTTTCTTTTCTTGCTCTTTTTGTGCGTATTCGCCTTGTTCTTGTGTGTTAGGCTCTTTTTTATTAAGCTTATTGCTTTCTTCTAAAGCAATAGAAGCGATTTTACTTGTAGTATTTTCTCCTGTAGGTCTTAGCAATTCAAGCTCATTAGGATTTAAAAAAGTGATAACTTCGTTTGTTTCATCTCTTATAACTTGCAAACTCTCTAAAAGTGTTGCACTTTCATTATCCAAACCTTGCTTGGTATTATTATCTCTTAATGTCTCTAATTCTAAGTCTTGCTGGTTTAAAAGCTCTTTTTCTTGCTCTTTTTCTTGCTCTTGAAAAACTTGTTGCTCATAGAGAGTATCAGGGTTTTGGCTCTCATAATATTGCTCTAGGGCTTTATTTTCGCCCTCTAGGGCGTATCTTTCTAGCTCTTCTTTTTCAAGCTTATTTTCATGCTCTGCAATACTAATTTCTCCAGCTCTTTGAATTTGATTCTCTTCATAATCTTGTAGTGCCTTACTTTCAAGCTCAGCCTCTTCTCTTTCAAGCTCTTGTTGTTCTAACTTGGCACTAACTCGTGCAATGCCATCATCTTCATTCATTTGTATGTATTGCTCTTGTTGGTATTCATAATACTCATCTTCGCTCATTTCTAAAAAGCTTTTTTCTTCTGTAAGCTCTACTTCATTTTCGCTAGAATTTTGTATCTCATGTTTATTAGCATTTTGTGTCTCAACAATCACTTTTTCTAAACTTTCTACAAACTCGTTTGGATTATCATTAGAGATAGATTGCTCTTCATTGATTTCTTGTTGGAACGCATTAAAAAAATCGCTTACATTTTCATTGTCTTTTGTATTAGAGATTTCATTTTTCATGCTCTCAATGACTTCTAGCATAGAAGAAATGTCATCTTTTAAGCCCTCTTGGCTTAAAGACTTGATTTCTTGTTCTAAAATGCCTAAAAAATTGGTGGGGTCATTTTTAGAATTTTTAACTTCATCTAAAAAACTCTCTAAAAAAGCGTCCTTTCCATCATCACTCCAAGCTTTCCACGCCTTTAAAAATCCATTGATAAAATCTTGCATTATCTGCCCCTGCCTTTAGATTGAGTAAGCACTACTTCATCATTAGCAAAGTAGTGGTCATACTTTTGTTGCTCTGCTCCTTTATTAAGAGTTTGTTGCAACATCGCTAACATTTGGGGATTGTTTTGAGCCATTTCAAGCATTTTAGAAAACTCTGCCATATTCATTTCATTGTTGTTTGGCTCTTTAGTGTTGTTTTCTTTGGCATTGTTGTCTGTATTAGGTGCAATTTGTTGCTGTGGTTCTTGATAGATTTTGTGTTGCTTTCTTTTTTCATGATGGGTTGCCCCATATTGATTGACATAATCTAGCACTTTGTTATACTGCTTTTCATTCAAATGCTTGGATAAATCATAAATCACCAAATTTTGATTATTCATAGAGAAAGTATTGCTAATGTATTGTGTTCTTAAAGTTTTAGGGTCTAATTCTTTAAGCTTAGTTTTGTCTAGCGTTTGAAAAACATTGACATTGTAGAGATTTTTAATCTCTAAAGTCGGCTCTATGTCTATCTTTTCTTTTTTAAATTCGTAAAAGGGCGTTTTGCCATCTTGCATATACTTGATATTGCCCTCTTTGTCTCTTTGAGGAACTTTTTCATTCTCATAAATCACTTCGCCATTAGAATAATGCTTAAGATTGCCCTCTTTGTCTTTAAGGGGGATTAAATTACCCTGTTCATCTCTTGCTTTAACATAGCGCATTTCATAATCTCTAATATAAGCAATACTTGCCTTATCATAAAAGCCATTAGGATTATTTTTACTCTTAGTGTTGTTTTTAATATGCTCCACTTCTTTAGGGTTTGCCCCAAGTTTTAAGGCATCATCTAAACCTACCCAAACATTACTCTCATAGCCATTCTCATGTTGCTTGGCATCTAAAATAAGAGAATTTAAGCCATTATAGGCATTGCCAGCATTACCATTATAAGCTCTATTATTTGGCTTAAACTCTAATCCAGATTCTAAACTTTTAGCAATTTCGCTCGCTAAAAACCTAGCAAAAACCTCTTTTTGCTCTTTAATATCCATTTCATTCCACGCTTTCATTCACTGCTCCTTGTTTTTATTGACTTCATTTTCTAAGGAATGTTCTAACTCTATTTTTGTTTCTTGTTCGCTTTTAGGCTCTACTCCCATTTGCATAAACTCTATCATTTGCCATTCATTCATAGGGTATTTTCCCTCTTTAAGTTCTAAAAAATCTTGTGTCATTTTTTCTGTCCTTGTTTTTAAAAAATCTTTTTAGAATGCCATTAAAATTACAAGGAAATCAAGGTCTTGACTTATTTACTTTTTCAAAGTGTGTGCGTATACATATGCCACTTTTTAAGCTATTTTTAAGCAAAAAACACAAGTGTATACGCACACATTTTTTAGGCTCAAACCATGCAACCCCCTAAAATGCGTAACTTAATCTAAAAGTAAATGAAAAGTAAATAAACCTAAAAATTTAATGAAAAAAAGTTAAAATTTAAGCTAATCTTAAGCTAAAATGATAGTTTTTTGCTCCTTTTTAATGTTTAAAAAAACTTTTTTTAAAAATGAAAAAGACAAATTAAACCTTAGAATTTCTTGAGAAAGTTCGCTTAAAATGCTTTAAATTTAATTGATAATTTAATTTCTTAATAGTTTAATGATATAAGCTAAATAAGAATAAATTCTTTTAACATTGTAATATTAAATTAAAGACTAAATACTCTTTAAATAACATAGTTTTATTATCCCTTACTAAGTTTAATTATTTACTATGTTTATATAAACAATCTTAAACAATCAAATTGTTTAAAGTTAATTCAAAATCTATATAATTGTGATATACTTTTAAAATAACTAAAATAAGGAAAATAACATGACCATTTGCATTGCTAATGAAAAGGGTGGCAGTGGTAAAAGCACGCTTTGTTTAAACTTAGCTGTGCAATTACTCAAAGACAATAAAGAAGTGGTTGTTTTAGATACAGATAGCCAAAAGTCTATGGAAACTTTTGCTACAATTCGTGCTGAAAAAGAACGCCCCACTTTTAGCTTATTTAATCGTAGTAGTGGCTTTAGCGATACTTTAAAGCAAATGGTATCTAAGTATGAAAATATCCTTATTGATACTAAGGGGGAATACAGCAAAGAAACCCAAAAAGCTATGCTTTTAAGTGATATTGTGCTAGTGCCAACAACTCCTAGCCAATTAGACACTGAAGTCTTAGCTAATATGCTAGAAAGAATTGAGCAACTCCAAGAGCTTAATGAAAATCTAAGAGCCTTAATTGTCATCAATAGAATGCCTACTATTCCTACCCTTAAAGAAAGACAAGCCTTAATAGAGTTTATTAAAGAAAATAACCCTAGCGATAGGATTACACTTTTAGAAAGCTCTTTGAGTGAGCGCATTGTTTATAAGCGCAGTGTAAGCGAAGGCTTAGGGGTCATAGAATACAGCGATAAAAAGGCTATCAATGAGTGGGTTAATTTTCACAACGAATTAAAAAGCCATTTAGAAAAAGAGAAAAGACATGCGGTTTAGAAGAGTTAAAAAGCACAAAAATAAACACAATAAGGAGCATACAAGTATGGATTTACAACAAATTGATGAGCTAGAAAAGAAGTTTGAAGAACAAGAAGAACAAGCCCAAGATACCCCCCTAAAACAAGAGCCTAGCACAAAGGAAGTAAAAATCCCTAAAAAAAGGGGGCGTAAAAAAAGCTTGTTAGATGAAGATAAGAAAAAGAGCTTTAACATTGCCTTTAGTCCTTGTGTGATAAAAGAACTTGATGAATTTTTGCTAGAATTTGGCTCATTTAAAGAGACACGAAGCACTTTTATTGAAGAAGCGCTTATTAGGCATTTAAAACACAGAAAAAACACCCAAGAGCAAAAGCTTTTAAAGCAACTAGAAAGATTACAAAACAAAGAAAAGGGCAATAATGAAAACAATGAACTTGAATGAATTTTTTACGCATAAGATAATCTATAAATATCGCTTGTATTGTTTGGGGTAGATTATAACATTAAAAAGTGTTTTTTTTTTTTTTTTGAAATATTTCTAAATATTAAGACGCATGGTTTTTGTTGGAAAAAAGAACCCCTAATTTAGGGGTTTTTGGGGTTTATTTCTTAAAATTTTCCATGGATTTTTTCATGTCAATCACATAGCGGAAATTCCCTTGCCCGTTTAAGAGTTTGTCCCAAGTCGCATCAATTTCTTGACCGGTAACCAGCTCAATCTCAGGGTAAATGCCATGCTTGATGGAAAAATCCATCATTTCTTGGGTTTCTTTCACACCCCCAATCCAAGAGCCATAAACCTTATGATTGCCTGAAAACAGCACCAAATCGCCAAAATCCAAATTCCTTTGCGGATCTTTTGGGGGGATACCCACAATCGCCACTTCACCGCCATATTTTAATAATTTCGTGTAAGCGAGCAAGTCATATTGCGTGGGAATGCTAGAAACGATTAGATCAAATTTTTCTTTGCATTCTCCCACGCTTGCATAAAAGTTAGTCGCGCCTAGTTTTTGAGCCATTTGCTTTTTCTTGTCGTTCCTTGCGAACACGCTCACTTGCGCTCCCATAGCCACGGCGTATTTTAAAGCCATATGCCCCAACCCGCCAAAGCCAGCGATACCCACTTTAGAGCCTTTAGTAACTTTAGAAAATTTTAAAGGCGAATACACGGTGATGCCCGCGCAAAGCAAGGGGACCGCTTTGTCTAATGGGGCTTCTTTAGGGATAGAAATCACAAAGTTTTCGCTCACCACGATATTATTAGAATACCCGCCATAAGTAGGCTCATTATTGTGGAAAGAATCTTCCCAGCTGTAAGTGTAAATGGTTTTGTTGTTTTCGCACCATTGTTCTTGGTGTTCATGCTTACAGGTATGACACTCACCGCAAGAATTTACCATACAACCCACTCCAGCGTGATCGCCTACTTTAAACTTCGTTACCTTAGAGCCAACCGCGCTCACTACCCCAGCAATCTCATGCCCAGGCACCATAGGATAAATTCCAGGCAACCAATCGCTATGAGCGAAGTGAATATCCGTATGACAAATTCCTGAAAAATGGGTGTCAATGACAACATCGTATTCGCCCATGGCATGGCGGCTATGCTCCCATTTGTGGAACTTCCCGTCTTTGTTGTCTATCGCAAAACCTTTAAAAGGCACTCGTTGGTTGTTACAATTGCAAGCGTTATGCATAAAAACTCCTTAAAACATCAAAGTATCATTCAGTCTTATTTGTAGTTTTAACAACAAGGAAAAAAAGGATTTTTGTGTGTTTCTGTAACCGTCAAACAGGTTCAAAAGAAGAGTGCTTGTGTGTTTCTGTAACCGTCAAAAATTTAACAAAAACTATTAAAGGCTAAATGTGAAAGGATTTTAAGGGATTTATGCTTAAAGCTTTCTTAAGCTAAAGAAAAACCCTTACTCTAAAGCGGTCTTTAAAACCCTTGCTAAAGCTTATTTTTTTAAAGCTCCTTTAAAACCTCTAAAGGCGATTTGAACGCTAGATTGAAAGTTTTAGCGATGCCTTCTTGGGTGATATAGCCGTTATAAGCGCTCAAGCCTCCAAGGGTGTTTGCCACGATTTTAGTGTTGGCTTTTAAAAAACCCCTTAAGCCATGCTCTAAATAATACAACAAATACGGCACGCTCGCATGGCTATAAGCCGTAGAGCTCGTTTTAGCGACAATCCCTGGCATGTTCGGCACGCCATAATGCAACAAATCCTCTTCCACATACACCGGGTTAGAATGGCTTGTCTGGTGTATGGTCTCTATGCACCCTCCTAAATCGCAAGCCACATCAATGACTACCCCTTGTTTTTGCATGTATTTTAAATGCCTTCTTAAGATCACTTTAGGGGTTTGGCTCGCTGTAACTAGCACCGCTCCCACTAGCCCCACTGCCCCATTTAAAGCCTGAATGATATTGGCTTCATTCACGCTTAAAACTTCTAAATCATACAAATGGTAATAGGGGTGGTTTTGCAATTTAGCGTAGTCTAATTCTAAAATCGTTACTTTAGCCCCCATTTGGCTTAAGACTTTCGCGCTCTCCATGCCAACCACACCGCCCCCAACTACGACGATTTTAGCCCTTTGTGTGCCCGATAACCCCCCAAGCATGACCCCCTTACCCATAAACCCCTTAACATGCTCTAAAGCCAGTAAATAATGCTGGACTAAATGCGCTGCTAACCTCCCAGCCACCACGCTCATAGGCGCTAAAATAGGGTAGTCGTTTTTAGACCCGGCAATGGTTTCGGTGCAAATGGAAGTGATTTTTTTATCTATAAACGTTTCACACAAGCTTTTTTGATACGCTAAATCCAAATAACTAAACAGAGTCGCTTTTTCTTTCAACAAAGGGTATTCATGCTCTAAAGGCTCTTTGCATTTGACCACCAAATCCTGCCCCCACGCCGTTTTAGAATCCACGATTTTAGCCCCCACGCTTTCATACGCTTCGTTACTATAACCGCTGTTAGCGCCCGCGCTATTTTCAACTAAAACCCCCACACCCTTTTGAATGATTAGCGCCACATCATCAGGCACCAAAGCCACTCGTGATTCCAAATCCATGCTTTCTTTGACTAGCCCAATAGTCATGTTAATCCTTTAAATAGTAGTGTCAGTTATGATTATACTCACTCCATTAAACGATTGGGTATCTTTCTTTTAAAAAGCTAAATAGTATTACTCTTTTACACAATGAAGTTAATTTTGTTTGTTATTCATTTTCTTATTATTTTGTAATCGTTGGTTGGGATTTAAAATAGAATTCACTTAACGATTAAAGGATGCGTTTATGAAAGACAACACAACCTTAAGCAGGGACATTGGCTTCAACCAATTGATGATGATCGCTTTAGGGGGGACGATTGGCACTGGGCTTTTTGTAGGCACAGGGGGGAATATCGCTAGCGCAGGTCCTTTAGCCACGCTTTTAGCGTATTTGATTGGAGGGATTATTGTCTATTCTATTGTTTTATCTTTGGGGGAATTAGCGAGCGTGTATCCCACTACAGGGAGTTTTGGGGATTATGCAAGCCGTTTTATTAACCCAAGCACCGGGTATATGGTCTTTTGGATGTATTGGCTGAGCTGGGTTTTAACCGTAGTAGTGGAATACATCGCCATAGGCTTGCTTATGCAACGATGGTTCCCGACTGTTCCTGTGTATGTGTGGGTCATCGCATGCATTGTGCTTTTATTTTTATTGAATTTCTTTTCGGTTAAGATTTTTGCCACAGGCGAATTTTTGCTCAGCACCATTAAGGTTTTAGCGGTCTTTGTGTTTATTATACTCGGGTGCATTGGCATTGTCTATTCGTTTTATTTGCATGGATTTGAAGGCGTGTTTGCTAATTTCTATTTTAATGGGGAGACTCAAGGGCTAGAAAAAGGCTTTTTCCCTAAAGGAGTGGGGGCGTTCTTTGGGGCGATTTTAGCGGTGATTTTTGCTTACACGGGCACAGAGATTATCGGCGTTGCAGCAGGAGAAACTAAAGACGCGAAAAAAGTCATGCCTAAAGCGATTAAGGCGACTTTATGGCGGATCGTGTTTTTCTTTTTAGGGGCGGTGTTTGTGGTATCGGTGTTTTTACCCATGACGGATAGCGGTTTGACGCAAAGCCCTTTTGTGAGCGCTTTAGAAAAAATCCCCTTACCCTTTTTGGGCGTGGGTATCCCTTATGCAGCAGATATTATGAATTTTGTCATTGTCACTGCGATTTTATCCACCGCTAATTCTGGGTTATACGCTTCAGGGAGGATGATTTATGGCTTAAGTCAAAAAAAGATGTTTTTCCCCCTTTTTGCTAAACTTAACGCCTCTGGAACGCCCACTTATGCTTTGTATTTATCTTTAGGGGTTACACTTATTGGCATGCTCACCGAAGCGTTTGCGCCAGAAAAAATCATGGCAAGCTTGATCAATGTGGTGAGTTTTATGGTGATTATTGTATGGATCAGTATCAGCGTAGCGCAATACCGCTTCAGGAAAGAGTATCTGGCTTTGGGGAAATCCTTAAAAGATCTGCCTTATAAAGCCCCCCTTAATCCCTTGATCCAAATTATTGGCATCAGCGGGTGCTTGGTGGGGCTTATAGGGGCGTATATGGATGCAAATGAACGCATTGGAGGGTATCTCACGCTAGTGTTTATGGGGCTTTGCTATGGGGCGTATTATTTGAGTAAGGACAAATGGGGCTATCAGCAAGAAAAAGGAATTTGAAGGAGCGATAAAATGATTTTAGTAGGATTAGAAGCGGAATTAGGAGCGTCAAAAAGAGGCACCGATAAAGGGGTTAGGCGTTTGAGGGAGGTTTTGAGTGCAACGCATGGCGATGTGATTAAAGGCATGCAAACGATCACTCAAGAGCGGTGCGTGCTTTATAAAGAGTTTAGATACGCCAAGAATTTTGAAGATTACTACCTTTTTTGTAAAGAAAATTTGATCCCTTGCATGAAAGAAGTGTTTGAGAAAAAAGAATTTCCTTTGATTTTAAGCTCAGAGCATGCGAACATGTTTGGGATTTTCCAAGCCTTTAGGAGCGTTCATAAAGACAAAAAAATAGGGATTTTGTATTTAGACGCGCATGCGGATATTCACACGGCTTATGACAGCGATACAAAGCACATTCATGGCATGCCTTTAGGCATGGTTTTAAATCGTGTCCGTAGCGGGTTTAATCGCATGAATGAGAGCGAAGAAAAGGCATGGCAAAAGCTTTGCTCTTTGGGGTTAGAAAAGGGAGGGTTAGAAATTGATCCTAAATGTTTGGTGTATTTTGGGGTAAGAAGCACAGAACAGAGCGAAAGAGATGTGATTAAGGAATTAGAAATCCCTTTATTTAGCGTGGGCGCGATAAGAGAAAACATGCAAGAAGTGGTTCAAAAAACCAAAGAATTGTTAAAAGCGGTGGATATTATTTACCTTAGTTTGGATTTAGACATTATGGATGGCAAGCTTTTCACTTCTACCGGCGTGCGTGAAAATAACGGGCTGAGTTTTGATGAGTTAAAGCAATTACTGGGCTTGCTTTTAGAAAGTTTTAAAGACCGATTAGGGGCTGTTGAAGTAACCGAATACAACCCCACGGTGAGCGCTAAACACACCGATGAAGAAGAAAAGCAGGTTTTAGAAATCTTGGATCTCATCATCAATCGCTGTAAAATTAAAGACAAGGAGCGATCTTTTGCAATGAGTCGCTGATCGCTTTTCAAACCAAACGATAAAAAATTGGAAAAGGGGCAGTGTTTAGATGAAAAGTTAAACCGCTTTTAGCACCAAAAAATGTCTTGTGCGTTTTGAGAACGCATGCAAGCTCATTGCGTGTCAAAAATGGGTATTTTCTACTAAAACCAAGCGAAATCAAAAAAAAAAAAAAAAGATTTTCATGGGAATAATAAAATTTTAAGAATTTTATGACAAAGTTCTGCATGTTATTAAGTTTTTTTGTTTTTATTACCTACGACTGCTATTTGCTTTTGTACAACTATACTCAAAAAACTTAAATAATTTACCATTTTAATCTCTTAAAACATTAAGGAGTTTGTGTTGCATAAAAAAGTTCTGTTGGCTTTAACTGCCAGTTTGATTTGCCAAGAGTCTTTGTTCTCTAAGGAAAAAGATTACACTTTGGGCAAGGTTTCTACTGCCGGCAAAAAGGATAGATCTGATTATTCTGGGCAGGTCAATTTGGGTTATAGCGGGATTACCGCGCCTAAGAGTTGGCAAGATGAAGAAGTGAAAAAATACACAGGAAGCCGCACGGTGATCTCTAATAAAGCGCTCACCCAACAAGCTAACCAAAGCATTGAAGAAGCTTTACAGAATGTCCCCGGTCTGCAAATTAGGAATGCCACAGGCGTAGGGGCTATGCCCACTATCCAAATCCGTGGCTTTGGAGCGGGAGGTTCAGGGCATAGCGATGCGACGCTGATGTTAGTCAATGGTATTCCTGTTTATATGACCCCCTACGCTCACATTGAGCTAGACATTTTCCCCGTTACCTTTCAAGCCATTGATCGCATTGATGTGATCAAAGGTGGAGGCAGCGTGCAATATGGTCCTAACACTTATGGGGGTATTGTCAATATCATCACTAAGCCTATCCCTAATCAATGGGAAAACCAAGCGGCTGAAAGGATCACTTATTGGGCTAAGGCTAGAAACGCCGGGTTTGCCGCTCCTCCTGATAAAACCGGCGATCCTTCTTTCATCAAGTCTTTAGGCAACAACCTCCTCTATAACACTTATGTGAGAAGTGGAGGGATGATCAATAAGCATGTGGGTATCCAAGCGCAAGCTAACTGGGTTAGAGGGCAAGGCTTTAGGGACAATAGCCGCTCTAATATTTCAAACTATTGGCTGAGATGGGGTCTATGACATCAACGAAAACAACGGGATTAAAGCCTATTACCAATACTACGATTTTGCTATCGCTCAACCGGGATCACTCAGCGAGCAAGATTACAAAATAAACCGCTTCGCTAATCTACGCCCTCTCAACCAAAAAGGCGGGCGCTCACAACGCTTTGGGGCTGTGTATGAAAACCGCTTCGGGGATTTAGACAGAGTGGGTGGGACTTTCAGCTTCACTTACTATGGGCAGTTGATGACTAGGGACTTTCAAGTGAGCTCTAGCTACAATAGCGCTAACACGGCTACTTGTTTTAGCGAAGCGGCATGTAGGGCGGCAGGACTTCCGGCAGGGTATAACTTGGCTGTGCCTTATTATGCCACCAACTACAATGGTTGGGCAGAAGTAGAAAACCCTGTGCGCTCCATTAACAACGCTTTTGAGCCTAAAGTGAGTTTGATCGTCAATACTGGGAAAGTCAGGCAAACCTTTATCATGGGCTTGCGTTTCATGACCACCACCTTTTTACAACGCCAATACTTAAACACCAATGAATGCCCCACCAAAACGAGCGGTGAGGGGGCAGGATTCTTGTGTGAGGGTGCTAATGTGATGAGCGGTTGGAAACCCCACATCAAGCATGGCGTTTATAGAAACTGGAATAACTGGCGTAACAATTACACAGCAGTTTATTTGAGCGATCGCATTGAAGCTTGGGACGGGCGCTTTTTCATCGTGCCTGGTTTGCGCTACGCTTTTGTGCAATACAACAACGAAAATGCGGCTAACTGGATGCAAATCCCTGAGAAGGATTTAAGAAAAATCAAGCACATGAACAATTGGATGCCCTCAACCAACATTGGCTTTATCCCTGTGCAAGGCGATCACAATGTGCTTACCTACTTTAACTACCAACGCTCTTTTGTCCCGCCTCAATTAGATGTTTTGAGCTATGGAGGAGCGGAATATTTTACCCAACACTTTGACACTGTGGAAGCAGGAGCGCGCTACACCTATAAGGATAAGTTTAGCTTCAATGCGGACTATTTTAGGATTTGGGCGCGCGATTTTGCCACCGGGCAGTATTCAGTCTATACAAGCGGTACCATGAAAGGTAATGTGCGCCCCATTAATGGCTATTCTCAAGGCGTGGAGCTGGAATTGTATTACAGGCCTATTAGAGGGTTGCAATTCCATGCCGCTTTCAACTACATTGACACTCGTGTAACCAGCCATAGCCCTTTAACAGACTTGAACGGGGATGTGCTAAAAGGGACTAGCTATAACAAGCATTTCCCTTTTGTAAGCCCTTTCCAATTCATTCTTGACGCTCGTTACAATTGGCGTAAAACCACCATTGGTATTTCTAGCTATTTTTACAGCCGCGCTTATAGCGGGATTAGCAACAGCGCAGCAGGAGGCTATTATGGGATGCAATACTATAGTGGGGGGAACAACTATGAAAGCGTTCTCAATAGCGGTTATCAATGCGAAGCTTGGTGTATGACCCAGCATGAAGGACTCTTGCCTTGGTATTGGGTGTGGAATATCCAAGTGAGCCAAATTTTTTGGGAAAACGGACGACACAGAGTTACAGGAAGTTTGCAAATCAATAACATCTTCAACATGAAGTATTATTTTACAGGGATTGGCTCTAGCCCTGCAGGCTTGCAACCTGGACCTGGAAGATCAGTTACAGCGTATTTGAACTACACTTTCTAAAGGCTTTAAAAAGGAGGGGCGTTATTGTGCTATGATGAGCCGCTCAAATTAGCCGCTTAGCGATTTCACTAATTTCACTAATATTGTGGAGCATTCATTTAAGAACGCTCCAAATAAGTTTCTTTGAGGCTGGCTTTAGCCCTTTGCCAATTAGGCAAATACAAACTCAGCAAATCCCTAAAATATTCGTTATGGTGGTGCGCTTTTAAATGCAATAATTCATGCACAACCACATATTCAATGCCTTCACTAGGCGCTTTAGCCAATTCCAAATTAAAAAGTAAAGTGCGTTTAGCAATATTGCAACTCCCCCATATCCGTTTCATTTTTTGGATTCTAAAGCTTTGTATGCTTTCGTTTAAAATCTTTTCATACTGGTTGATATAGGTTTGTATTTTTTCTCTTAAAACTTGTCTGTAATAGTTTTCTAACACTTTTAAGCGGTTTTCTAAGCTTGTCTTTTGATGGACATGCAAGATTAAATATTTAGGGCTTTGAAGGATGAAGTGTTTTTTTATAGTGTGTTCAATCTTTAACAAATAGCGTTTCCCAAAAAGATAATGGCTTTCTCTCTCTAGCATTCCTCTTTGGCTCTGTCTGTTTTGGTTTAAAAAATTTTGTTGCTGTTCTTTTATCCAAGGGAGTCTTTTAATCAAAGAAAGCCTAAGGCTCTCATCGTTTAGAGCTAGGGGGCAAGACACACGCACAGAGCCATCAGGTGGGCAAACGCTAATGTGTAAATGCTTAATATCCTTTTTTTCTATAGCGATGTTGGTATTATTTAAAGTCAAACAATAAGCGTTCATTAGTGATACTCCTCTATGTGTTTGGCTAAATTAAAGACATTTTCTAACAAACCCTCATCGTTTATGATTTGTCTTAAAGCGATTTTAAGGTTTTTTTCTTTTTGATTATGCCCCACCCAACCATCTTTTTTATTACCCCTTATGCATGCGTCTGTTTCTAGGGCTAAGGCTTCATTTTGATCTAAATTATCATAGAGGGTTTTTAAAGCGTTAGTGTTGATCTTTTTAGGGTAATTTCTATCTTCTTTATGGATAACTTGTTTGGCTAAATTTTGGATTTGTTGCAAGTATTCTAAATAGGTTAATTTCTTTTCTCTAAATTGGAGAATCAAATCGTTTAAAAGCGAAGATAATTTTTCGTAATACTTAGGATCGCTCGCTTCTTTTTCTATAATGCGTTTTTTAGTGTTGTTAGCGATGCTTTCTGCCATAGAGCTTTCATTTTTAAATACTTGAGATAACGCCTTATTAAAATCATTAATATCCATTTGGGCTAAAACTTCGCACAGCCCTTGATCTTCTATTTGGATTAGCGTCTCGCTGTCCGTGGTTTTAATGTAAGCGTCTAAAATCCGGCGCATGTCTTCGCTATAGCTTTTTAAATCCACGCTATCCCCACTACTCAAGCCAACCGCTTTTTGTAAATGCCTATAAAATTCCGCTTCTTGTTTGATTTTTTGCATTTCTTCTTTAGAATAAATGGGCTTTTCTAAATTATTCAATTCCACAAACATTCTTAAAAACGCGCCAACAAGCTGGTAAAACAACCGCCTTTTTTGAGCGCTCTTTTCTAAATTATCCCCACAAAAATAAGCGATATAATCCTCTTCATCTTTTGGCTCTTTCACGCCTTCGCAAAGCGATTTCAACTGATCTCTAGTTTCTTCTAATTTTTTCTTAATCTTTTGGGCTTTGTCAGAAATAAGCCCTTGAATGTCTTCTTTTTCATAGTTTTCAAACGCTTTATTGGTGTAATCGCTGTGCGCTTCTTGTAAGCTATCAAACAAATCCTTATAGTCTATGATACAGCCAAAATCCTTATCTTCGCTATCCAATCTATTCACCCTGCACACCGCTTGAAAAAGCCCATGATCTTGCATTTTTTTATCCATGTATAAATAAGTGAGACTTGGCACATCAAAACCGGTCAATAGCTTATCCACCACGATCAACAGCTTCATTCTATTAGGCTCATTAATAAAACGCTCTTTAACTTTTTCTTCAAACTCTTTAATTTTATTAAGGGCTTTTTTCTCATCTTTTTCATCAAAAAAGTTTTGCAACATTTTGCAATAAGTGCGGTATTTATAACTCTCTTCGCTCTCATCGCTCCCACAATCTTTCAGATCAGCGATATTGGGTTCATAGCTTGTGATCACAGCCACCTTATCCTTTAATTCTGTTTCTAAAAAGAGTTCAAAATACCGGCATGCGTTATACACGCTTTCAGCCACCAGCATGGCATTCCCCTTTTCATTCCTCAATCGTGGGAGTTTTGCCATATCCAATACAATATCTTGCACAATACGAGCTAATCTGTCTTTAGTGGAAAAAACCTTTTGCAAATTAACCCATTTCTTTTTAAGCTCTGTTTTAGCCGCCTCATTCAAGCCTTGGGTTTTTAATTCAAAATATTCGTCTAGCTTTTCAGGGCTACTGACATATTGATCCACGCTCCTGGCTTCATAGTTTAAATCTAGCACCACTTTATCGCTAACGGCTTCATTAAATTTATAGCAATGGATATAATTCCCAAACACTTCCTGGCTTGTCTTTTTATCTTGCTTCAATAAAGGCGTGCCGCTAAAGGCTATAAAAATCGCATTAGGGAGCAGGCTTTTCATGGCTTTATGCAATTTAGCGCTTTGGGTTCTGTGGCATTCATCCACTAAAACAACCCATTCCTTTAAAACAGGTTGTTTTTTTAAATCTTCTAAGTCGTTGTCATCAAACTTATGCACAAGCGAGCCAACCAAAAATTCCTTATTTTCAAACAGCACGCTCAATAAATCCTTCTTGCTGTCTGCGCAATAAATCTTCTCGCCTATCCCACTAAACACGCCTTGAATTTGAGCGTCTAATTCCCTCCTGTCTGTAACGATTAAAACCCTTGGCTGTTGGATATTCATTTTTAGCCATTGAGTAAGCCACACCATAGTCAAGCTCTTACCGCTGCCTTGCGTGTGCCAGATAATCCCCCCTTCTTTTCTTTGGATAAATTCTTGCGTTTTTTTAATTGCAAAATATTGGTGGAACCTGGCGCATTTCTTTTGCCCCTTATCAAAAATCAAAAAATCATGGATAAATTCTAAAAACCTTTCTTTTTTTAAAAAGCATTCAATCGTCTCAAACAAATTTTTTAAAACGCCCTCTTCTTTCCAAGAAAGGTAGTATTTTTCTTTAGTTTCTATGACGCCATATTTTAGCCCTTGACTTTCATTGCCCGCCATAACCAATTGGATCGTTTTAAAAAAATCTCTAATAAATTCTTTCTTCTGGTTGTCTAAATTTTGCCTAATACCGCTTTCTACGCTCACGCTGGATTTTTTCAATTCTAGCACCCCTAAAGCGATCCCATTAACGTAAAGCACGATGTCCGACTGCTTTGCGTTTGGTCCTTTAACGCTCACTTCTTCAGCCACACTAAATTCATTTTGAGAAACGTCTTTCCAATCAATGAGCCAATGCGTTTGAGTGTTTTCATTCTGGCTTATTTTAGTTGGCACGCCATAAATTAAAAGCTCGTAAAATTTTTGATTCGCTTCGTATAAATCGTTTTTTAAAGCGTTATGGATTTTCTGCTCAATTTTACGCCACCTTTCATCACTGATTTTTTGATTTTTAACTAGCCATGCTTTCAAGCTTTCTTTATTGATGTTTTCATTATCGCTCTTTGTTAAATCCCCTAAATACGCATAGCCCATGGTTTTAAAAGTTTCTATGACTTGTTTTTGAACTTCTTTTTCTGTTTTCATCATAAACCCCTTAAGAACGCTTTTTACCGCTTTATATTATAATCCTAAAAACAAAATAGGGCGGTTAAAATGGCGATCAAAAAAAGCGAATTGTATAGCTCTTTATGGGCTGGAGCGGATAGCTTAAGGGGCGGAATGGATGCGAGCGAGTATAAAAACTACGTTTTAAACCTGCTTTTTTTAAAATACATCAGCGATAAAGCCAGAAACAATAGTTTTAGCGAAATAGAAGTGCCACAAGGGTGTTTTTATGAAGACATTCTCGCTTTAGAGAGCGATAAGGAAATAGGCGACAAGCTCAATAAAATCATCGCCAAGATCGCAGAGCGAAACGATTTAAAAGGCGTGATTGACAGCGTGGATTTTAACGATAACACTAAGCTAGGCGAGGGTAAGGCGATGATGGACACCCTTTCTAATTTGGTTAAAATCTTTGCGGATTTGAGTTTGGGCGCGCATGGGGCTTTAGACGATGATTTATTGGGCGATGCTTACGAATATTTAATGCGCCATTTCGCCAGCGAATCCGGTAAATCCAAAGGGCAGTTTTACACCCCTAGCGAAGTTTCACTTTTATTGTCCCTTTTGCTTGGCATTGATGAAAACACCAGACAGGATAAAAGCATCTATGATCCCGCTTGCGGGAGCGGTTCGTTATTGTTAAAAGCTTCTAGCTTGGCCGGCAAAAAAGGCTTAACTATCTATGGTCAAGAAAAAGACATTTCCACCACAGCCCTTTGTAAAATGAATATAATCTTACACAATAGCGCTACTGCTGATATTGCTAAAGGGGGTTCTAGCACCCTTTCTGACCCCTCTTTTAAAGAAAAAATGGCATGCTGAAAACCTTTGATTATGTTGTGGCTAACCCTCCCTTTAGCCTGAAAAACTAGACTGATGGGCTAAGCATAGACCCTAAAAGCAAGCAAGTCATTAACGATCGTTTCAATCGTTTTGAAGACGGCACGCCCCCTGAAAAAAATGGCGATTTTGCTTTTTTGCTCCATATCATCAAATCCTTAAAAAACACAGGCAAAGGGGCAGTGATTTTACCCCATGGGGTGCTATTTAGGGGGAACGCTGAGGGCGTAATTAGAAAAAATCTTTTAATGAAAGGCTATATTAAGGGCGTGATAAGTCTAGCCCCTAATCTTTTTTATGGCACTTCCATTCCTGCATGCGTGATTATTTTAGACAAAGAAAACGCGCATGCCAGAAAGGGCGTTTTTGTGATCGATGCGAGCAAGGATTTTAAAAAAGACGGCAATAAAAACCGCTTAAGGGATCAAGATGTCCAAAAAATGATAGACACTTTTAACGCTTTAAAAGAAATCCCTTATTATTCCAAAATGGTGAGCCTAGAAGAAATCAGCGCTAACGACTATAACTTGAATATCCCGCGCTACATTGCCGCCAAACAAGAATCAGAAAAAGACTTGTTCGCTTTAATCAACAGCCACAAGGCTAGTTATTTGCCCAAAAACGAAATAAAAGCCTACGCCCCTTATTTTCAAGTGTTTAAAGAGCTTAAAAACACGCTTTTTAAAAAGAGCGATAAAGAGGGTTATTACGCTTTAAAAACAGAATGCGAAAACATTAAAGAATTAATCATTCAAAGCTCAGAATACCAAACCTTCCACGCTTCTGTTTTGAGCGCTTTTGACCGATTGGATTTATTTGAAACTTTTAATGATTTAGAGCCAGGTTTTAACCCAAAAACCCTCATAGAAAGCGTTTGTCAAAAAGTTTTAAAAGAATTTGAAAAAATAGAAATTTTAGACAAATACGGCGTGTATCAGCTCTTCAAAGATTACTACAACGAAGTCTTGCAAGACGATTGGTTCCTTCTCTCATTCAATGGCTTTAGAAGCGCTAAAGAATTAAGGAAATTAAACCCCCTAAAAGACAAAAACAAAAAAGCCAATTATTTAGAGGAGCCGGATTTTGTCATTCAAAAAACCTACTACAAAAGCGATCTAATCCCTAAAAACCTGATCAAACAACGCTTTTTTGAAAAAGAAACAAAAGAATTAGAAAGAATTAGAAAACGCCCTCAATGAAAAAGAAGCCCTTTTAGACGAATTTATAGAAGAGCATTCTAACGAAGAAGGGCTTTTTGATGGATTGAAAATCAATGAAAGCGTTTTGAAAAAAGAGCTAAAAAACGCCACCGATTCAGAAGATAAAGAAATCCTAAAAACCGCTTTAGAATGGCTAGAGGCTAAAAACAAGGCGCTAAAAATGAAAAATAAAGCCCATGAAGAGCTGGAATTAAAAGCGTTCCACCAGTATAAAAACTTGGAATTAAACGAAATTAAAGATCTCATCATCAAAGACAAATGGCTCAACAGCCTAAAAAACGCCCTAGAAAACAAAATCCAAAAACGCATCAACGCTTTTATTAGCGCTCTTAATGAAATCATTCAAACTTACTCTAACAGCTTGTTAGAACTAGACAAAGAAGTCAAAGAGAGCGAATCAAAAGTTTTAGAGCATTTGAAAGATTTGGGGTTAATGGGGTGGTAAACGCATGGATGCATTCACAACGCCCTTACCAAAGGATTGGGAAGTTAAAACATTTAGGGATATTTCTACTATCAATCAAGGCTTACAAATTCCTATTAGTCAAAGGCTAAAAGCACCCACAGAACATGCAAAATTTTATATCACAATACAAGCTTTAAACAATAGAAAAGAATTTGAATATATTAAGACTTATAATGAAAGTGTTGTATGTCATAAAGATGATATTCTTATGACAAGAACTGGAAACACCGGAATGGTTATCACTAATATTGAGGGAGTTTTTCATAATAACTTTTTCAAAATCAACTTTGATAGAACTTTGATTAATAAAGATTTTTTAGTTTATTTCTTGTCATTAGAGCAAACTCAAAAAACTATTCTTAGAAAAGCAGGCACAAGCACTATACCTGATTTAAATCACAACGATTTTTATTCCTTACTAATCCCCCTACCCCCTCTAAACGAACAAATCGCTATCGCTAACGTTTTAAGCGATGTGGATCGTTATCTTTATTCTTTAGACGCCCTCATTCTTAAAAAAGAGAGCGTTAAAAAAGCTTTAAGCTTTGAACTATTGAGCCAAAGAAAACGCTTGAAAGGCTTCAATCAAGCTTGGCAAAGAGTAAGGCTTGGGACTTATAAATATAGGCGAGGTTCTTTCCCACAACCTTATGGCAATCCACAATGGTATAGTGATAATGGTATGCCATTTGTGCAAGTTTATGATGTGGGTGAAAATTTTAAGCTTACCCAAAAAACCAAACAAAAAATCAGTAAAATTGCACAACCCATGAGCGTTTTTGTTCCAAAAAATAGCGTGATTATCACCCTACAAGGGACAATCGGTAGAGTTGCTTTAACACAATATGATTGTTATTGTGATAGAACAATTTTAATTTTTGATAACAATACGCTTAATGATGTAAATAAATATTTTTTTGTTTTAAGTCTTTTTACGAAATTTGAAGAAGAAAAAAGAAAAGCAGATGGAAGCATTATTAAAACAATTACTAAGCAAACCTTAAAAGATTTTGAAATCCTTTTACCCCCTCTAAACGAACAAATCGCTATCGCTAACATTTTAAGCGCTTTGGATAATGAAATCACCAGCCTTAAAAACAAAAAACGCCAATTTGACAACATCAAAAAAGCCTTAAACCACGATTTAATGAGCGCTAAAATCAGGGTTTTAAAAAAATAAAACGCCCCAAAAGTCAAGGACAAACCCACTTATAAAGGAAACCCCTAAGCTTTTCAACTCAGGGGAACTTTGGCTAATACATTACTTTTCTATGGAAAAAACCACTTTAAACCCCTTAAAAGAGATTTTAATGTATAATACTAGCCAAGAGTTTTTATCATGTTTTCTTCGCATGATAAACCCTTCTTAAGTTGGAATTTGCCCCATATCGCAACTATGGGGCGTGATGAAATCCTACAACAAACCCCCTTAAAACTTCTCATTTTACAAACGCTAAAATAAGATTAAAAAATTGAATGAAAAGATAAAAAAATGAAACGCCCCAAAAGTCAAGGGCAAACCCGCTTTTTAAAGGAAACCCCTAAGTTTTTCAACTCAGGGGAACTTTGGCTAATACATTACTTTTCTATAGAAAAGACCACTTTAAACCCCTTAAAAGAGATTTTAATGTATAATACTAGCCAAGAGTTTTTATCATGTTTGACTCGCATGATAAATCCTTTCAAGGTAGTTTGCCCCATAAAGCCACTTATGGGGCGTGATGAAATCCTACAACAAACCCCCTTAAAACTCCTCATTTTACAAACGCTAAAACAAGATTAAAAAATTGAATGAAAAGATAAAAAAATGAAACGCCCCAAAAAGTCAAGGACAAACCCGCTTATAAAGGAAACCCCTAAGCTTTTAAACTCAGGGGAACGCTCTTAGAAAATCAGCGTTTCACAGAAACGATCACTTTAAGCCCCAAAAAAGCAAACTCAAAGTATAATGTTTTCCAAGAGCGTTTGTTATGTGTCTTTGGCATAACATGCTCCTTTATGTGGTTTGCCCCATAAAGCCACTTATGGGGCGTGATAAAATCCTACAACAAACCCCCTTAAAACTCCACCTCATCAAACACAAAAACAAGGCGTTTTTAAAACATTAAAGAATGAGCGTTATTAAGCGGTATTGTTTAAATCTAATGCTTCAAACAATCTTCAAACAGATATTGATGCTCGCCAGGTAAAGCGTCAAATAAGGCTTTGGCTAAATCTTGCATTTCTTTTAAGGCTTTATTACTGCTTCTTAAAGTCAATAAGTTTTGCAAACTCCTAGCGTTAATGCTATAGGCTAAATGCGTTTTATAGCTTTCAGGCATGGCGTATTTGGCTAAATCGTTTTTAATGTTATGCTCGCTCAATAAAACCCTGAGATTTTCCAAAGCTAAAACGCTCATTGCATTCACTTTTTCATTATCCACGAACACTAAAAACTCTTTCGCTCTTTCTAAATTCGTTTCATTAAGGGGTAAAAAGCTCTCCACTTCTTTCAATTCCCTTAAAGTGTAGCGGCTTGATTTCACGCTCAAGCTCGCTATTCTATGCCGGCTCAATTCTTGCAACGCCCCCCTGCTCAAACCCTTGATTTCAAAATTGTAATAAAGATGCTCTAAAGTGGAAGAATGCCTGAAAATATTCCCCACCCTGTGGATGAGTTCTTTATCCTTACAACCGCCATCATCGCTGTATTCAAAACTCTGCCAGCAAGTGCGGATCGCTTGGCTCGCAATGTCTAAAGGGGTGTAATGCTTACAAATCACTTCCATTATTTGACTCCTAATCGCTTTTTATTCCACGGTAACGCTTTTAGCTAAGTTTCTTGGGTGATCCACATCATGATTTAGGCGCATAGCGATTTCTAAGGCTAAAAGTTGCATCGCTAAATTCATGCGGAAAAATTCTTCCATGTAGCTTTCGCTCTCTTCTAATTGGATAAAATCATCAGCAATTTCTAAAATTTCAGAGCTTAACACGCAAATCGTAGAATCCCTAGCGCTCAATTCTTCAATATTGCTTTTGGTTTTATCAAATAACAGATGCTTAGACAATAAAGCAATGGTAAAAAGGTTAGAATCCACTAGCGCAATAGGTCCATGCTTCATTTCCGCGCTCGCATACCCCTCAGCGTGCAAGTAGCTGATTTCTTTAAGTTTCAACGCCCCTTCTAAAGCGAGTGGGTAAAACACATCGCGCCCGATATAAAAAAAGCCATGCCCATGCAAGTAGCGTTTGGATAAGCGCTTGATTTTTTCATGCAATTTAGGCTCTACTTTCATCGCATTCACGCTATTGAGCATGTTTTTAGCCTGGATTCTTTCTTCTTCTTTAGAGATAGTCCCTAGCTGTTTGCCTATATACACGCTCAAAAGCCATAAAAGCATCACTTGCGAAGAAAACGCCTTAGTGGATGCCACACTCCTTTCTACCCCCGCTCTAATCAAAAGCGTGTGATCGCTGATGCGGCTCATCATGCTAAAAGGAGCGTTACACAAACTAATGGTTTTAAGCCCTTGGGCTTTGGCTAATTTTAAAGCCTCCAAAGTGTCAGCGGTTTCCCCGCTTTGAGAAATCGCTATAAAAAGCTCGTTAGGGTTGCTTTTAAAATGGGCGTAGCGGTATTCGCTCGCTAAAATGGCCCTCGCTCTTATTTTGGCTAACCTTTCAAACAAATACACGCTCGCCAAACTCGCATGGTAACTGCTCCCGCAAGAACACAGCGTGATTTCATTCACATTTTCTAAAAATTCAGGATCGATCTCACAATACACATTCAAGGCTTCCAAGCGCCCCTCTAAACACTCTAACAAACTGCTGTGCTGCTCATAAATCTCTTTTTCTAAATAATTCCTAAAATCCCCTTTAGAATAATCCTTATTTTCAAAAGCGTAATCTTTCATGTTTTCAATGTGTTTTAAATCTTTAAAATTTTCTAAAGAAATCCGCCCCACGCTGTTTTCTTCTAAAATGACAAATTGATCCACTTTAGGGGCTAACACGCTCAAACTGGACGCAAAAAACACCCCTTCTTTGCCCTTACCCACAACTAAAGGCGAAGAAGATTTAGCGTAGAACAAGCTTTCTTTAGCCCTTTTATGGAGCATTAAAATCGCATAACTCCCTTTTAAAAGGCTGATGCTTTTTTCAAAGGCTTTCAATAAATCGCTCTCGCTTTTAAGCGTTTCTTCTAATAAATGCGCAATGACTTCCGTGTCCGTTTGGCTTAAAAACGCATGCCCTTTATTTTCTAATTCTTTTTTCAAGCTTGCGTAATTTTCAATAATGCCATTATGCACTAAGGCTAAATTTTCTGTAAAATGCGGGTGGGCGTTCGCGCTGCTTGGCTTGCCATGCGTTGCCCATCTGGTGTGAGCGATACTCACGCCAAAATTTAAAAACTCTTTATTTTTAAGCTCTGATTTAAGGTTTTCTAATTTCCCTTGAGTTTTAAACACTTCCAAACGATCATTGCTCAATACAGCTAAACCCGCGCTGTCATAACCTCTGTATTCCAATTCCTTTAATCCCTCTAAAAGAACGGATTTTTTCTCGCTATCCCCTATATAACCTACAATCCCGCACATTTAAAACACCAATAACCCTTTTTTGATTTTATTTAAAGCGTTAATAAGCTCCTTCAATCGCTCCACTTCTTCGCTTAGTTGCGTAAAAAACGCTTCATTCACGCCCTTTGGCATGTCCATGCTCCCTCTTTTAATCTCAATAAAATCCCCCAGACTCAAATTCGCTAATTTTAAAAGCATTTCAATTTCATTTTGCGAATCTTCAATATCCGCTAAAATCTTGCGTATTTTTTCAAACATGTGATCGCCTTTAATTTAGAATGCTCCATGATAGCTAAACTATTAAATTATCAATGATGTTTTCTAAAATCTGTTTGACTTTGGCGTGGTTTTCTTTAAATTCTTTATGCGCATTAAGTCCCACATGATTGCTCACGCAAAAAATCCCTTTAGCCTTTAAAGAAAACGCCTTAGCCACGCTTAAAACGCTAAAAAACTCCATGTTTTCTAATAAAACGCCCTTTTGAACCATTTTTTTAGCGAACATTTCGCTCGTGTGGATGTAGTTACTGCTATTCACACCCACCCTTTCAAAAAGAGCCTGCTCTTTAGTTTCTATGTGAATAAAATTATCCAAAGGCGTGTAGCTGTTTAAATGGCTAAAACTCTCTTCAATTTGATAGCCGCAAACGCTTTCAAACACGCTCAAAAGCTCCATTTCTGGGCTATAACTCCCCGCGCTCCCTATAAAAATAAGGCTTTCTGCATGAGGGTTTTTTAGGCATATTCTTGTTAAATTAATCGCGCTCTCTATCAAACCCACACCAATAGGCGTCGCTTTTTTTAAAGTTTCATTCCTTCCAGCGCAAAGCAGCATGAAAATCCTTTTTTCGCATCCATTAGCTTATTATAAAGCAAGCATTATAGACAAACCCTTAAAAGAAACACCTTAATTTTAGGGCTTCATTCACATTTCATTCACATGTTATTCCTTTTTCATTCACAACTTATTCACGCTATAATAACGCCATGGATACCAACAACAATATTGAAAAAGAAATCTTGGCGCTAGTCAAACAAAATCCTAATGTTAGCCTCATAGAGTATGAAAATTACTTTAGCCAGCTCAAATACAACCCTAACGCGAGCAAGAGCGATATTGCCTTTTTTTATGCCCCCAACCAAGTCTTATGCACCACGATTACGGCTAAATACGGTGCGTTGCTTAAAGAAATTTTAAGCCAAAATAAAGTCGGCATGCATTTAGCCCACAGCGTGGATGTGCGTATTGAAGTGGCGCCTAAAATCCAGGTTAACGCCCAAGCTAATATCAATTACAAAGCAGTAAAAACGAGCGTCAAAGACTCTTACACTTTTGAAAATTTTGTCGTAGGCTCATGCAATAACACCGTTTATGAAATCGCTAAAAAAGTCGCCCAAAGCGATACCCCCCCTTATAACCCGGTGCTTTTTTATGGCGGCACAGGGTTAGGCAAAACGCACATTTTAAACGCTATCGGTAACCATGCCCTAGAAAAGCATAAAAAAGTCGTGTTAGTCACTTCAGAAGATTTTTTGACAGACTTTTTAAAGCATTTAGACAACAAAACCATGGATTCTTTTAAAAAAAAATACCGCCATTGCGACTTTTTCTTGTTAGATGACGCCCAATTTTTGCAAGGAAAACCCAAGCTAGAAGAAGAATTTTTCCACACTTTTAACGAATTGCACGCCAACAGCAAACAAATCGTGTTGATTTCAGACCGATCGCCTAAAAACATCGCCGGATTAGAAGATCGCTTAAAATCGCGCTTTGAATGGGGGATAACTGCTAAAGTCATGCCCCCTGATTTAGAAACCAAACTTTCCATTGTCAAACAAAAATGCCAACTCAATAAAATCACTTTGCCTGAAGAGGTGATGGAATACATCGCCCAACACATCAGCGACAATATCCGCCAAATGGAAGGCGCAATCATTAAAATCAGCGTGAACGCGAACTTAATGAACGCTCCCATTGATTTGAATCTCGCTAAAACCGTTTTAGAAGATTTGCAAAAAGATCATGCCGAAGGCTCAAGCTTGGAAAATATCTTGCTCGCTGTCGCGCAAAGCTTGAATCTCAAATCCAGCGAAATCAAAGTTTCTTCGCGCCAAAAAAATGTCGCTCTGGCTAGAAAATTAGTCGTGTATTTCGCCAGGCTTTATACCCCTAACCCCACGCTTTCGCTCGCTCAATTTTTGGATTTAAAGGATCATTCAAGCATTTCTAAAATGTATTCTAGCGTTAAAAAAATGCTTGAAGAAGAAAAAAGCCCTTTTATTTTAAGCCTTAGAGAAGAAATCAAAAACCGCTTGAACGAACTGAACGACAAAAAAACCGCTTTCAATTCAAGTGAATGAAAAAAGGCTTATCAAAAAGCGTTTCATTCACTTTTTTTCAAATCCCACAACCCCCCTAAAAACGCACGTCTCTAAAGCTTTTTAATTTTTCATTCCATCCATTCACCCCCCTACTACTGTTACTAATTATTATTAATTAAAGTGTTACCTATCTATAACTTATCTATAACCTTTATTAAACCTCTTTTTAAGATATAATCCAAAAATCTAAAATAAAAAGGAATAAGCATGAAAAAATCCCTTTGTCTGTCTTTCTTTCTGACCTTCTCTAACCCTCTTCAAGCCCTTGTCATTGAGCTTTTAGAAGAGATCAAAACTTCGCCGCATAAAGGCACTTTTAAGGCTAAAGTCCTTAATTCTAAAGAACCCAAACAGGTTTTAGGGGTTTATAATATCTCCCCACACAAAAAACTCACGCTCACAATCACTCACATATCCACTGCAATCGTCTATCAACCCCTTGATGAAAAACTTTCTTTAGAAACGACCTTAAGCCCTAATCGCCCTACTATCCCTAGAAACACCCAAATCGTTTTTTCTTCAAAAGAATTGAAAGAACCGCACTCAAACCCAATACCTTCTTTAAATGCGCCCATGCAAAAACCACAAAATAAACCCCATTCATCGCAACAATCCCCTCAAAACTTTTCTTACCCAGAGTCCAAACTAGGCTCTAAAAACTCTAAAAACAGCCTTTTACAGCCTTTAGTAACTCCTAGCAAAGTAAGCCCTACTAACGAAATTAAAACGCCAACAAACGACACTAATCCCCCTTTAAAACATTCTTCAGAAGATCAAGAAAACAACCTCTTTATAACACCACCCACCGAAAAAACGCTCCCTAACAACACCCCTAACGCTGATATTAGTGAAAACAATAAAAGCAATGAGAATAAGGATAATGTGGAAAAACAAGCGATTAGAGATCCTAATATTAAAGAATTTGCATGCGGGAAGTGGGTCTATGACGATGAAAATTTACAAGCTTACCGCCCAAGCATTTTAAAACGCGTTGATGAAGACAAACAGACTGCGACAGATATTACCCCTTGCGATTACAGCACCGCTGAAAATAAAAGCGGTAAAATCACTACCCCCTATACTAAAATCTCCGTTCATAAAACAGAGCCTTTAGAAGAGCCACAAACTTTTGAAGCTAAAAATAATTTCGCCATTCTTCAAGCCAGAAGCTCTACAGAAAAATGCAAAAGGGCTAGAGCAAGAAAAGACGGCACAACTAGGCAATGCTATCTAATAGAAGAGCCTTTAAAACAAGCATGGGAAAGCGAGTATGAAATCACCACGCAGTTAGTGAAAGCCATTTATGAGCGCCCCAAACAAGACGATCAAATAGAGCCGACTTTTTATGAAACCAGCGAATTGGCTTATTCTTCCACACGAAAAAGCGAAATAACGCATAATGAATTGAATTTGAATGAAAAATTCATGGAATTTGTGGAAGTGTATGAAGGGCATTATTTAAACGATATAGTCAAAGAGAGCAGCGAATACAAAGAATGGGTTAAAAACCATGTGCGCTTTAAAGAAGGGGTGTGCATGGTTTTAGAAATAGAAGAGCAACCACGAGCCAAAAGCACGCCTTTGAGTATTGAAAACTCTCGTGTTGTTTGTGTCAAAAAGGGGAATTATTTATTCAACGAAGTTTAAGATGGTGGCTTGAGGCGGAATCGAACCACCGACACGAAGATTTTCAGTCTTCTGCTCTACCGACTGAGCTATCAAGCCAAGCAAAAGATAATTATTACATAAAAAAGGTAAAATAAAGCTTAATTTTTAAAAAAATGACTAAAAAGATGTAATTTACTCAAAAAGGAACAAGGATTACAATGAAATTGGTTTCATGGAATGTGAACGGGTTAAGGGCTTGCATGACTAAGGGCTTTATGGATTTTTTCAACAGCGTTGATGCGGATGTTTTTTGCATTCAAGAATCTAAAATGCAGCAAGAACAAAACGCCTTTGAATTTAAAGGGTATTTTGATTTTTGGAATTGCGCGATTAAAAAGGGCTATTCTGGGGTGGTAACTTTCACTAAAAAAGAACCTTTAAGCGTGAGTTATGGTATCAATATAGAAGAGCATGATAAAGAGGGGCGCGTGGTAACTTGCGAATTTGAGTCGTTTTATTTAGTGAATGTTTATGTCCCTAATTCCCAACAAGCCCTATCCAGGCTTAGTTACCGCATGAATTGGGAAGTGGAATTTAAAAAATTTTTAAAAGCTTTAGAATTGAAAAAACCGGTCATTGTGTGCGGGGATTTGAATGTGACTCACAATGAAATTGATTTAGAAAACCCCAAAACCAACCGAAAAAACGCCGGCTTTAGCGATGAAGAGAGAGAAAAATTCAGCGAGCTTTTGAACGCCGGTTTTATTGACACTTTCCGTTATTTTTACCCTAACAAAGAAAAGGCTTACACCTGGTGGAGTTACATGCAACAAGCAAGGGATAAAGACATTGGTTGGCGCATTGATTATTTTCTATGCTCTAACCCTTTAAAAACGCACTTAAAAGACGCTTTAATCTATAAAGATATTTTAGGGAGCGATCATTGCCCGGTGGGGTTGGAACTAGTTTAAAGATAGAAAGTGTGCGAAATAAAGACAGAAAAAAGCCTTACAAAGGGTGAGTCGTATTCAAAAGCAAAAGGCCATTTGATCCCCACTTCAATACTAGCGTCATGATGGAATAGCACGGTTTGGAATTTAAACCCCACTAAACCCAACATCCTAAAATTGGAAGTTTTGAGCGAAAACCCTTGAATGCTGCGCCAATCGTCAATGATGAAATTCGCGCTGTGTTTGGAAATCGTCCATGTGTTTTCGGCAACTTGCATGCCATAGAATAGGGAAAAAACATACAAGGGGTTTTTATTGTATTCCACAATCAAATCCCCTCCAAAGCCATAAGTGAACATGTTCGCTTGAGCGCCCGTTCTTTTATTGAGAATGACATTCCCATAATCCATAAAAAAGTAATAGCGCGAATAAAACCAATAGTTAGTGGGGTTAATCTCCCAGCCTAAAGAAAAGCTCGCCCCTTCAATCGTGCGTTTGAGATCGTTGTATTTTTTCATGATCATTTTCCCCACCTGATATTGAGAAGCCACATAAAAACGGCTTTTGGCTTGCGTAAGGGTAGGGCTTAAAAAATAAACGCTTAAAAATAAAGGGGTTACTTTTTTAAATAAATCCTTTGAAAAAAATTTCACACTTTAATACTTCCTGTTGAGTGGGGAGTTGAGATTGTCTTGGTGGTTAGTGGCTCGTTGCAAAACGTTGTTCGTTCTTTTTTGCGAAGGATCAGTGTTTTCTTCATTATTGATTTCATCAATTTTATTTTCATTATTGATCAGATCATTCACTTCTTTGGTGGCTTTTTCATCTTCTTCTTCATGTTCAATTTTTTTTATATCCTTATTCGCTTGATTGATTTGATTGTTTTGCATCGTTTTGGTGGTTTTAGTGTTGTTTTGGTGCGATTGAGACGATTTTTTAGGCTCATCTTTGCATGCGCTAAACAGGCTTAAAACAAAAGAGATAGCGATAAAATGAGTGATTTTAGATTTCATCAATTAAATTTCCTTAAGTCAATGTATAATTTGATTATCTTATCATAAAAACGATTAAGGATTGGCTAGGGTAAGAACAAATTGCAAGAAACAGGTAACTTATTAAAAACATTGAACGTGAAATCGCTTTTAGAAGCTTTGCTTGTTTATACGCCCAAAGGCTACAAAGATTTGAATTTGTTAGAGCGTTTTGAAACGGGCTTGAGCGGCGTTTTAGAAGTGGGTATTTTAGAGAAAAGAAACTACGCCAAAGTTTTAAAGATTTTCGCCTATTCCAAACGATTTTACAAAAATTTAGAGCTTGTTTTTTTCAATCACAGCACGTTTTATTACAACCAGTTTAAAACCGGCGAGAGTTTGTTCATTTATGGTAAATTAGAGCAAAGCTCTTTTAATCAAGCTTATATCATTAACACGCCTAAAATCCTTACCGAATTTGGAAAAATTTCTTTAATTTTTAAAAAAGTTAAAAACCATAAAAAAATACAAGAAAATTTACAAAAACTCATTTCTTTAGAAAATTTAAAAAAGGAAGGCGTTAAAGAGAATATCGCGCATTTATTGTTAGAAATCTTTTTCCCCACGCCGCATTTTGTCAAGGATTTTGAAACGAATAAAAATTTTCCTTCACAACATTTAAATGCATTAAAATATATTGAAATGCTTTTTTATATGAAAAATCTAGAGCGCAAAAAATTGCAATTCAGTGCTAAAATCGCATGCCCCAACAATAGCGAACGCTTGAAAGCGTTTATCGCTTCTTTACCCTTTAAGCTCACGTGCGATCAACAAAACGCCATTAAAGAAATCCAAAACGATCTCACCAGTTCTATAGCGTGCAAGCGTTTGATTATAGGCGATGTGGGGTGCGGAAAAACGATGGTGATTTTAGCGAGCATGGTATTAGCCTACCCCAATAAAACCCTTTTAATGGCGCCCACTTCCATTCTCGCTAAACAGCTTTATAACGAAGCCTTAAAATTTTTACCCCCTTATTTTGAAGTGGAATTACTGCTCGGCGGGAGCCACAAGAAGCGATCCAATCATTTGTTTGAAACAATCACGCATGTGGTTATAGGCACGCAAGCGTTGTTGTTTGACAAGCGCGATTTGAATGAATTCGCGCTAGTAATCACTGATGAACAGCACCGATTTGGCACCAAGCAGCGCTACCAATTAGAAAAAATGGCAAGCAGTAAGGGCAATAAACCCCATTCTTTGCAATTTTCCGCTACCCCCATTCCTCGCACGCTCGCCCTAGCCAAAAGCGCGTTTGTGAAAACGACCATGATTAGAGAAATCCCTTACCCTAAAGAGATTGAAACTTTAGTCTTGCATAAAAGAGATTTTAAAATAGTGATGGAAAAAATCAGCGAAGAAATCGCTAAAAACCATCAAGTCATTGTCGTTTATCCGCTGGTGAATGAGAGCGAAAAAATCCCGTATTTATCGCTCAGTGAGGGGGCGAGTTTTTGGCAAAAACGCTTTAAAAATGTTTATACCACTTCAGGGCAAGATAAAAATAAAGAAGAAGTGATTGAAGAATTTAGAGAATTAGGGAGCATTCTTTTAGCGACCACGCTCATTGAGGTGGGCATTTCTTTACCACGATTGAGCGTGATGGTGATTTTAGCGCCCGAAAGGTTAGGTTTAGCGACTTTGCACCAGTTAAGGGGGCGCGTGTCTCGTAACGGCTTGAAAGGCTATTGTTTTTTATGCACGATCCAAGAAGAAAACGAACGATTGGAAAAATTTGCTGATGAATTGGACGGCTTTAAGATCGCTGAATTGGATTTAGAATACAGAAAAAGCGGGGATTTACTCCAAGGGGGGGAGCAGAGCGGGAATAGTTTTGAATACATTGACTTAGCCAAAGATGAAAACATTATCGCTGAAGTGAAACAGGATTTTTTAAAAAATGCTAGCGTTTCACGGGGAACATTTGAAAATTGAAAATTAAGGCAGAATTGGGTAATTTAAATCATTTAAAAAAAGGATAGCAATGCAAAATAAAGAAATTAATCAAGAAAAAAGCGTTAATGAAAAAAATTTAGAGGTATTTAATCGTTATTTTCCCGGTTGCTTGAGTGTGGAAAATGATAACCAGCTCACGCTGGATACAGGAAAACTAAAAGCGTTACTCGGGGATTTTAGCGAGATAAAAGAAGAGGGCTATGGGTTGGATTTTGTGGGTAAGAAAATCGCCTTGAATCAAGCTTTTAAGAAAAATCATAAGATTTTAAAACCCTTAAATAAATCCACTAGCAAGCACATTCTCATCAAGGGCGATAATTTAGACGCTCTCAAAATCTTAAAACAAAGCTATAGCGAAAAAATCAAAATGATTTACATTGACCCCCCTTACAACACGAAAAACGAGAATTTTATCTATAGCGATGATTTCTCGCAATCCAATGAAGAGACTTTAAAAACATTGGATTATTCTAAAGAAAAGCTGGATTACATTAAGAATCTTTTTGGGTCAAAATGCCATAGCGGGTGGCTTAGTTTCATGTATCCTAGATTGCTGCTCGCTAAAGATTTGCTCAAACAAGACGGCGTGATTTTTATCAGCATTGACGATAACGAAGCCGCCCAACTCAAACTTTTATGCGATGAAATTTTTGGGGAGGGGAATTTTGTGGCTCAATTTATATGGCATTCTAAAAATAAGCCAAGTGGCAACACAACAGAAGATAAAACGATTGATACAAGAACAGAATATATTTTTTGCTATCAAAGATATAATTTTAAAGCAAATAAACATGAAAATACAAAAGAAGAATTGGAGGAAAAAGGTTATATTCTAAAAGATGAATATTTTGAAACAAGAGGGCATTATAAACTTACTCCTTTAATGCACTCATGTTCTGCAAGTAGTTTTCAATATATTGAGAGCTTGGATTATGAAATACAAGCGCCTGATGGCACATGGTTTAAAAACCATCAAAATATTAAAAAAGAGAAATCATACTGCTATACTTGGAGTAAAAAATTATTTGATTTTGGTAATCAAAATGGGTTTATTAAATTTCAAAAAACGAGCGATGGTTTTTGGTGTGCATATAGAAAAATGTATGAATTATGTGCAATTGATAATAAAAAACTACAGATTATCTATCGTAAAAGTGGGAATGCGTATTCTAATTTAATTACTAATCTTTATAGCGATATAGGAGCGAATGAAGTAAGAAATATTTTTAATGGAGAAAAAATTTTTTCATATCCTAAACCTACAAAACTCATTAGCCGACTGATTGAATTATCCACCAATGAGGGCGACATCATCTTAGGTTTTTTTGCCGGGAGTGGGACAACCGCGCATGCCGTGTTGGAGAGTAATAAGAGCGATTATCAAAAATTAAGTGAGGGGGGGGGGGTTATTTAATGGCTTGAACGCCGCATTTAAAGAAAGGCGCTTCATTCTCGTCCAATTAGATGAAAAAATTGATCCCAAGAAAAACAAAAGCGCGCATGATTTTTGTTTAAACACCCTAAAATCACCCTCCCCGAGCATTTTTGACATCACCGAAGAAAGGATTAAAAGAGCGGGGGCTAAAATCAAAGAAGCTTGCCCCAATTTAGATGTGGGGTTTAGAGCGTTTGAAATCATTGATGATGAAACGTGCTAACGATAAAAACCTCAATGAAGCCAATCAAAAGGATTTGTTCGCTTATTCTAACCTTGACAAAATGGAAACCCAAACGATTTTAATCAAGCTTTTAGGCTGCGAGGGTTTGGAGCTCACCACCCCTATAATTTGCTTGATTGAAAACGCCTTGTATCTGGCTTTAAATACGGCTTTCATTGTGGGGGATATAGAAATGAGCGAAGTTTTAGAAAACTTGAAAGATAAAGGGGTGGAAAAAATTAGCATGTATATGCCCGCTATCAGTAATGATAGGCTGTGTTTGGAATTGGGCAGTAATTTGTTTGATTTGAAATTAGAGAGCGGCGATTTAAAGATTAGGGGGTAGAGGTGAAAATCAAATTCAAACGATTGGACTATCAAGAAAAATGCTTGAATCAAATTTTAGGGGTGTTTAAGGGGATTGATTTGAGAGAGCCAGAAAATGACGCTCAAAGGATTGCTAACCCTGTTTTTGAAACAGAAGCGATCAAAGGTGTTTTATTAGAAAATATTGAGGATTTACGATCAAAACAAAAAATAACCCAGGGGAGCGTGGGGATTGAGAAGTCGTTAAACTGCGATATTTTAATGGAAACAGGCACCGGGAAGACCTTTTGCTTTTTGGAATGCGTTTATGCCTTGCACAAAAACTACCGTTTGTCAAAATTTATCGTTTTAGTGCCGAGCAACGCTATTAAATTAGGGGTTTTAAAGAGCGTTGAAATCACCAGAGAATTTTTTAAAAGCGAGTATTCTACCGCATTTAGAAAGCTATGAAGATGCAGAAAGATTCATTTTAGCGAGCAATCACAAATGCTGTGTGTTGGTGATGACTTTTTCTGCCTTTAATAAAGAGAAAAACACTATTAATCAATCATGCCTAGAAAACACGAATCTGTTCAATGGCGCAAAAAGTTACATACAAGCTTTAGCGAGTATGCACCCCATCGTAATCATGGACGAACCGCACCGATTTTTAGGCGATAAAACAAAAAAATATTTGGAACAATTAAACGCTTTAATCACGCTCAGGTTTGGGGCGACTTTTAAAGATGATTATCATAATTTGATTTATGCGCTAGACAGCAAAAAAGCGTTTGATTGCGCCCTAGTGAAAAGCATTAGCGTGGCGTCTGTGGGGGAGAGTGATGAGTGTTTTTTAGAGCTTAAAGGGATTGAAAAAAGAGAAGCTACAATTAACTACACGAATTTAGAAAATAAAACTCAAAGCGTCAAAGTCAAAGAGCATGATAATTTAGGGGTGGTAACTCAAATCAGCGCTTTAGAAGATTACATTGTAGAAAAAATCACTAAAACTGAGGTTCGTTTTCTCAATGGCTTTAATTTGTTACTGGATCAAAAAGAGCCTTTTTCTCATCTTTTAGAGGGCGAGCAAGAAGTGATGCTGAAAGAAGCGATAAAAAGCCATTTTGAAAGAGAAGAAGGGCTTTTTAAAAAAGGGATTAAAGCCTTGTGCATGGTGTTTATTAGCGGGGTGAATAGCTATTTAAGCGAAAACGAACAGCCAGCCAAATTAGCCCTTTTATTTGAAAAACTCTACCAACAAGAGCTTGAAGAAGTCTTAAAAAAGCCTTTAGATGAAAATTATAGAGCGTATTTAGAGCGCGCTAGAGAAGATATTAAAAAAGTGCATGGAGGGTATTTCGCTAAAAGCAAAAAAGAGAGCGACGAAGCCCAAGTGATCGCGCTCATTTTAAAAGAAAAAGAAAAATTGCTGAGTTTTGATTCCGATCTCAGGTTTATTTTTTCGCAATGGGCGTTGCAAGAGGGGTGGGATAACCCTAATGTGATGACGATTTGCAAATTAGCCCCTAGCTCTTCTAATATCACTAAATTGCAACAAATCGGTAGGGGGTTAAGGCTCGCTGTGAATGATAAGGGCGAGCGCATCACTAAAGAGCATGCTGATTTTGATTTTGTCAATGAATTGGTGGTGATCGTGCCGCAAGTGGAGGGGGATTTTGTGGGAGCGATCCAGCAAGAGATAAGCGAACACAGCTTGATCAAACAAGCATTCAGTGGGGTAGAGTTAGAAAAAAGCGGCATGGTTAAAAAAGGGTATTACGGGGCTTTATTTGAAAAGTTAGAGGGTTTGGGTTTTGGAGAAAAAACAGGTGATGAAAACTTTAAACTCACCCTCAATCAAAACGAATTTTTAAAAAAAGAGCCGGAACTAGAAAAATTAAAAAATGAAACATACTTAGATTTTGAAAAATTAAAAGATTTTTTAAAAGATCGATTAGTTGGCAATCCTAGAGTGAGGAACAAAAACGAGCGAAAAACTGAAAAAATCAAAATCAATAAAGAAAATTTTAAAAAATTTGAAACCTTATGGGAGAGCCTGAATCATCAAGCCCGGATCGCTTATGCCATTGATAGCGAGAGCTTGATTGATGAGATTGTCAAAAATATTAATTCTTCTTTTGAAATCAGTTCAAAAATCGTTTCGGTTACGACTCATAAAAAAGTAGAAACGATGGGAAATAACGCCAAAACAGAGATTTTTGAGCGAGAAAGCGCATGCGTGTGGAGCTTGCATGAATTTATCAGCGCCTTGTCTAATAAGGTGAAATTGAGTTTTAAAAGCGTGGCTAAAGTGTTGGAAAAAATTGATGAAAACAAATTTGATCTAATTAAGAAAAACGAACAAGAGGGCTTAAGGCGGTTAGAAGAGCTGTTTTTGGAAATCATTTATCAAAATATTAAAGATAAAATTTCCTATCAAATGCGCGAAACGACGATTAAAAACAGAAAAAACGATGCGTTTTATGATGAAAAAGGAGAAATTAGAGAGTTTTTAGACGGGAGTTTGGGGGCGGATAAATATGAAATTAAAAATCCAAGCGCCCAAGAAAAATGCCTGTATGAAAATTTCATGCAAGTGGATAGCAAGATTGAAAAAAACACGATTAAAGAATCTAACGACACTAAAATCATTGTTTTTGGCAAGCTCCCTAGGGTTAAAATCCCAATAGGGTTAAATTAAACTTATAGCCCTGATTTTGGGTATGTGGTTGAAAACAACGATAAAAAAGTGTTGTTAGTGGTAGAAACTAAGGGGGTTGATAAAAAAGGCGAATTACGCCCTGAAGAAAAGCGGAAAATTTCAACCGCTAAGAAATTTTTTGAAGCTTTAAAAAAGCAAGGCGTGAATATTGAATACAAAACCAAGTTAAATAAAGATCAATTGAGCGCGTTGATCAATGAAGTTTTAAATCGTAAAGATTAGAGTTACTTTAATGTTTCACATGGAACAATTTTAAAGAAAAGCGTTTTATTTAAAATTCATACCACTTTTGTTATAATCGTTTTTATCCAATTTCAAAGGCGTTTTATGATTTGTTTCACTCGCATCCCGCTCAAGGATTTTATTAAAAAACACAATCCCCAAGAACCCAAAAAGGAAACTATAGAAAATTTTGAAAAAGAAATAAACAACTTATTAGAAAACGCGCCAAGACAAGATGATGAAGAGTTTCAAAAAAATGAAATCAATTCTTTTTTAAAAAACACTTATGGCTATCGCTGCAACACCCATAAAAAAGTGGATAGCGCGATCTATGTGGATAAGGAAGTTCAAGTGCTTATTGAAGTCAAAGCCCTAAATAAAAAGACAGAATTCCCTAAAAACAAAGAAAACCCACTCAGTAAAGCCTTTTGTCAAATGGTTTTGTATTTTTTGGAAGAGAGAAAAAAAGAAAAAAACAATTCCCTAAAACACACCATTATTTGCAACGCGCATGAATTTTTTCTCTTTGATTGTAAGGATTTGCTTTTTTTAAACGAAGATAAACGCATCAAAAAATTCTATAAAAATTACGCTCAAAAAGAAGGCACAGACTCTTCAAAACCACAATTTTACGAAGATTTAGAACAATATTTGAAAGAAGATTTTCAAGGCAAACTCCGCTATGCTTACTTTAATTTAAACGATGATTTTAAAGAACTTCCTTTGATTTATCAAGTTTTAAGCCAAGAAGTCCTTTTAAAACAAAAGAAAACCCTTGACGCTAACACGCTTAACAAAGATTTTTATGAAGAATTGCTCTATATTTTAGGGTTAGAAGAGCAAAATGACAAAGGGAAAATTTTAATCAAGCCCAGCCGCACCCAAAACTCCCTAAGCGATGCTTTAAAAAAGAAATACAAAAATTTAGACGATGAAGAAGTCATGGCGTTACTCATCGCTTGGAATAACCGCATCTTGTTTTTACGGCTTTTAGAAAGCCTTTTGATTTCTTTCAAGCATTTTGAAAATCCTTTCTTAACCACAGAAAACTTTAAAGATTTCAACGCCCTAAACGACCTCTTTTTTGAAGTCCTAGCCAAGAAAAACAGCGAGCGTTTAAAAGAGATTAAAGAAGACAAGATTTCAGAAAAAATCCCTTATTTGAATTCCAGTTTGTTTGATCAAACGCCCTTGGAATTAAAGGGGCATGAAATCAAGCTTTTAGAAAATAAAGAGCTAGAAATCTATAAAAATTCCGTTCTCAAAAAACACGACAAAAAACATGAAGAATACCAAAAACAAGAAGCTTTGCCCTTGCTAAAATACTTTTTTGAATTTTTGCGTGTTTATGATTTCACCACCACCCCTAAAGACATTAAAGATAATCAAAATAACAGTGAAAGCGTTTTGATTAACCCTAGCGTTTTAGGGCTTGTTTTTGAAAAACTCAACGGCTATAAAGAGGGGAGCTTTTATACCCCAAGCTTCATCACAAGCTACATGTGCAAAGAGAGTATCACGCCCATCGTGTTGGATAAATTCAATCAAACCTATAAAATAGAGTGTGAGAATTTAACAGAATTAAGAAATTATTTTAAAGATAACTACAGCTATAAAGAGGGTAAACGCAAAGAATACCTAAACACGCTTTTAACCTTACGCGTTTGCGATCCAGCGGTGGGGAGCGGGCATTTTTTAGTCTCTGCACTCAATGAAATGGTGTGGATCGCTTACGAGCTAGGGCTTATTGCTTCCTTGTATCGCTATGATCTTAGATTAGAAAACGATGAAATCATCATTCACACGCCAGAGGATAAAATCTTTAACTACACCATACCGCATAGCGAAAACGACCCCCACCACCACATCCAAAAAGAACTTTTTGAGCTTAAAAAAGGTATCATTGAAAACTGCCTTTTTGGCGTGGATATTAACCCCAATTCATGCGAAATCACCAAGCTCAGGCTATGGATAGAGCTTTTAAAATACAGCTATTATATTTTTGAAGAGGGTAAGAACACTAACAATCTTGAAACCCTCCCCAACATTGACATTAACATCAAGTGCGGTAATTCGCTCATTTCTAGGTTTGATTTCAAACAAAGCCTAACGCATTATCCTAATATTAAGGAAAAAATCCAGCGATATAAAAAATTAGTAAAAAATTACAAAGAAGGACTTTTTGATGATAAGATGATACTAAACAATCAAATTAAGGACTTATTGAAAACTTTTCAAAATTTTTGCCTTAAAGATAAATACGAAAAAGAGATTAAGGCTTTTGTAACACAATGCGATGAATATAGGAAGCTTTATGGAAACTATCTTGCAAAAGATGATGCCGATTTAAATCAATATATTTCAGAGAACCCTTTTTCAAAGTATGAGAATATTAGTGATAATGAAGAAATCCAACAACAAGCTTATCAATATTTTCTAAAACTCAAACAAACTTATAACATGATCTATAATTTCAATAATTCTCTTGAATGGCGCTTTGAATTCCCTGAAGTGCTAGACGATGAGGGGAATTTTTTAGGCTTTGATTGCATCATAGGCAACCCGCCTTATATCCGCCAAGAACAAATCAAAGACATAAAGCCTTTATTACAAAAGCAATATAAAGATTTCTATAACAGCACCGCTGACATTTACACCTACTTTTTTGCCCTAGCTTACCACCTTTTAAAAGAAAAAGGCTTTAGTGCTTTCATCACTTCCAACAAATACGCGCGCCCAATACGGCGCTAAATTGAGAGAATTATTACTCAAAAAAACCACCCTTGTCAGCTACATGGAACTAAACGCCTTAAAAGTCTTTGAGAGCGCTGCAGTGGATACCAGTATCATGAATTTCATCAAACAAACGCCCCCTAAAGAGAGCGATTTTAATTATTACGAACCCACCCCAAACGATAAAGACGATTTGAAAAGCACCCCATCTCTCTCCATGAAACAAAACGCACTTTCAACAGAAAGCTTTATTTTTGCCAACGCCACGCTTTTAGACTTAAGGGACAAAATGGAGAGAGTCGGCACCCCGCTTAAAGACTGGGACATTCAAATCAATTACGGGATAAAAACCGGCTGTAACGAAGCCTTCATCATTCCCACTGAAAAAAGAGACGCAATCTTAAAAAACTGCGATGATGCGCAAAAAGACGAAAGGGGAATGAGCGAAAGAGAAAGAACGAAAGAGCTTATCAAGCCCATTTTAAGAGGGAAAGACATTAAAAGGTATTCTTATGAGTGGGCGTCATTGTGGGTTATCAACACCCATAACGGCTACACTTCTACCACAAAATCTAAAATCCCTCCCATTGATATAGAAAAATACCCCGCAATCAAAGCGCATTTAAACTCTCATTGGGACACTATTGCAACACGATCCGATCAAGGAGACACCCCCTATCACTTAAGGAATTGCGCGTATTTAGAGGATTTTGAAAAAGAGAAAATTGTATACGGCGAGATCGTGCAAGAGCCACGATTTTATTTAGATAATGGAGAATGCGAATTAGGGGTTTTTTATGCAGAAGCCACGAGCTTCATTCTCACAGGAGAGCATTTGCGCTATCTTTTAGGAATGTTGCATTCTAAATTGATTACTTTTGCTTTCAAAACTTTCTATGCTGGCAGAGGACTAGGCGAGAGTGGCTATCGCTATAAAAAGGCTTTTATAGAACGGCTCCCCATTCCCCAAATCACCCCTAAAAACCAAGAATTAGCCGATAAAATCATCGCTTTAGTGGATAAAATCCTACAAGCAAAAGCAAAAGACCCCAAAGCCAACACTAAAAGATTAGAAAAAGAAATTGACGCCTTAGTCTATCAGCTCTATAACCTCACCGATGAAGAAATTAAGATCATTGAAGACGGGCAGTGAATGGAAAAGTTATTTGAAAAGATATTGCATGAAATGAGATCAGGAATTGCTTTCCCACTTGCTTTTGTTGTTTCGCTTTTTGTTTCTATTTTTAATCTAAAAGGGGTTTTTCAATTGATTTCTGAGTTTGTTTTCCAATACACTCAAAACAAAATCCTTTCTTTTTTCTTTATTTTCCTTTTCTTTTACGCTAATTTCTTTATTGTTGGTAAAATTATTAATAAAGTATTGCTTTGGTATAGAGCTAAAAATGAAGTTAAAAAATACGAACAATATCTAATAGATCAAAAAGACAAAGAAATTGCTCTTAAAATTCATGAATGCCACTATAAGATACAAAAAGAACTTTATGAATGTTATTCTAAAAAACAAAATAAAATTCCTAGAACAGATGAATTTGATTATTTGATAGGTTGTCTTGGTTTGAGAGATTTTTTTGAACCAACAAAAGATGATTATATTGTCAAACCGTATGTTTTAAGAGCTATAAAAAAATATCATGAAATTGCTTTTAAATCTATCTATTAGCAACAGAACAAATAAAAAGCGCTTGTTCTTTGTCTAAGAAACACCCCCTTTTTAAAAAGGGGAACTCTTGAAAAACTATCGTTTGATTTTTAATTCCAAACAAAACCCTAAAAAACTGATTTTTAGGTATAATGTTTGAGTATTTACTATGATTTTTTCTCATAGAAGTCTCCTAGACAAACTTTACCCCCTAATCTCTAGCAAAAAAACTAGGGGGTGAGCGTTATTTTATCCTAACCCTATAAAAACAAGCAAGAACAATCAAATGCGATTTAAAGATTAAAAAAGCTTTTTCTACCGCATGGTTTTGGACTAAAACCATAAATAGTAGGGATTGTGATGCTTAAAACAAACGCCTTAAAAACTAAAAAATACCATAAAATTGCTTTTAAATCTGTATATTGGCAACAGGAAAACTTTCAAAAAGAGGGTAATGTTAGTGGAAGAACACAATATAAAAATGGCTCTTGTGCTAAAAGGATTGTTAAAAGATGAAAAAAGCGATTAGGTTTTTAAGAAATCTTGATTTGTTCTAATTTTTGAGTTATAATGCTTCTACATTATAAGGGCTTCAGTAGCCCACTTTTTACAAATTACTTAAATCTTCAAAATCTTTATTCCTAATGCTTTTAATTAGATCATCTAAAAATAGAGTGATTTTGTTAGGTTCAATACCAATCACTAAAATTTTGTCCATTGGAATGTTTTCTGTTTTCCCATTGAAGGGTGTGGCTATTCGTGGGCGGTTGTTCGGTTGGATTTTGAGTAAATTTTCCCAATGATACGCGCGATTTCTAATCGTCCATAGCAAGTTTAAAGCAATATGGGCTTTAATATAATTGTAAAGAAGGCGTTTTTTGCCTTTAATAAGCAAAGTATCCTTATTTTCGTGATAATAAGCTCTAAAACGATACGCTCTCAAATCTAATATTACCCCCTCTAATTTATAACAAAAAATAAGCTTAATCACTGCCCCTAAAGACATTTTAGATAAAATCAAAGAATGCGTGATTTCTTTTTTCTTTTCTTTTTGCTCGTTAATTAAATTTGTTAAAGAATTTTCACTAAATACCCAATCACTCCCTTTGATTTGGGTTAAACAATAATCTAAAGCGTTGCGTAAATAAATTTCTAAGCTAGAGATTTTAGGCGTGATGAAAGAAATAAGTTTCAAATTTTCTTTGTATTGCTCTAGGCTATCGTAAGTATCTAATCTTTCTCTAGATAAAATGAGCGTAATATCATTTTTGAAATGTTGTAAATCTTGCATAGTATTTTCTTAAAGCCCTTTTGATTAAGAACTCAATAAGTTTCACAGAAATCATTTCAATTCTTAAACAAAGACTCTAAAGCTTCTACCCCTACTTTTTGCGTTTCTTTTTCGTTTTCATTTTCTGCGTTTTCTTTCACGCTAGGAATGGTTTCAAACTCTATGTGATAGCCTGTAAGCATGGACGCTAAGCACACATTCACCCCGCCTTTACCGATAGCCTTAGATTTTTCAATATCCAATAAACGCACTTTAGCCTTTTGCAAATGGTTGTTGACAATGAAACGCTCTTGAATGGATTCTTTTTCTTCAGCATTCAATTCTTCTATAGGGATTTTTTTGATTTCAACGCTTAAAATTTTGGCTGGAGCGAGTGCGAGAGTGATATAAATTTCAGGCACATTAGAATACTCTATGCAATCAATATTTTCCTTATTCAATTCGTTACTGATCGCATTAATGCGCACGCCCTTAACCCCCACGGCTGCGCCTATGGGATCAATCCTAGCGTTATGGGAAAAAAAGCTCACTTTCGCTCTGTTGCCTGGGATTCGCACGCAATGGATGATTTCAATTTCTTTATCTTTAATTTCAGGGACTTCTAATTCCAACAAAGCTTCAAGCATTTTAGGGGTGGTGCGGCTCAGCTCTAATAGTAAGCCTTTTTTCGTGCGTTTGACTTGCGTTAAAACCGCTTTAATGCTATCGCCTATTTTAAAACTCTCGCCCTTGATGCGATGGCGCATGGAAAGAACGCCTTGAAATTGCTGCTCGATTTCAATAAAAGTGTTTTGATTTTTATCCACTAAAATCACTTGCCCCATTAAAACGCTGTTAAGGCGCTTTTGGAACGCTTCAAAGTGGCTGTCTTCTAACGCTTTTTCTAACTGGTATTGCAAATCTTTAAAAAGGCGGTTGATCGCTCCTTGTTTCATGCTCTCCAAACTCAAGCTGTAAGACAATTCGTCTTTAATCTTAACGCTTGGATCCATTTCTTTGGCTTTAGACAGGCTGATGTATTTAGAAGGATCGTTAACCAACCTTTCATCATCGTCTTCTAAAACTTCTACCAACTGAATAAGCTGGAGTTGCTTGTTTTCTTCAATTACCGAGTAACGCGCTAGGGGGTCTAACTCATTTTGCGCCATTTTTAACAAACAGCCTTGAATCACTTTTGAAATCATCTCTTTAGGCAAATTTTTTTCATACGCAATGCATTCTATAAGGTCGCTGATTTTTTCCATTCTTAAGTTCCTTTAAATTGATGTTCTATCGTTTTTTGTCATTCTCTATTGTGGGGGAGTGGCGCGTTTAAAAGAAATTTTATTATAGCGAATTTTTAAGCCTTGTTAAGGATTTCTTTTAAAACCAGAGCGATTTTTTCCAAATCTTCTTTATTCAAGCTAAAGACTTCAAAGCACACAAATTCGCATGAAATTCTTGTAATAACGCCTTTTTGAAAAAGCCTTAAATAAAGTTTCTCACCATTTAAAGCACGGGTGTTTTTGGGCTGGATTTTCACGCAAAAGGATTCTAATTCCCTACCAAACAAATTCCCTATTTTAGAAAAGCTAGAGGCTATGCTCACGTTCAATTCTAAAGGCTTTAAAAGGGCGTAGAGTTTGAGGGCTTTTTGCAATAAGGCGTCTTTAGTTTGGTTCAATAACTCATAAATTTTAATTTCTTCTTTATGGCTTACCCATGCTTTTAGGCTATGAAAAAGCAAGGTGAGCGTGATTTTACCCACTCTCAAAGCTCTATAAAGGGGGTGGTTTTTTAAGGTTTCAACCCATTCTTTTTTCCCCATAATAATACCGGCTTGCACGCTGTTAAAGCATTTATCCGCGCTAAAGCTTAAAAGCGATGGTTTTAGAGCTAAAATTTCTTCCAAAGCCCTTTTATTTAACAAATCCACATCCCCTAAATTGTAATAATCTATCAAACCATGCTCTTTAGCCAGGGCTTGCAAATCTTTAAAGGGCGTGTCTTTTTGAAAAGTGGGGTTGTGGGTTTTAAAGAGCATTTTGCTGTTTTCATTCAAGGCTAAGCGGTAATCCCTTAAATAAGCGCGATTGGTATTCCCCACTAAATGCAGCCTAGCCCCACTATTTAACAAAACATCTTTAAGGTTAAAATCCCCCCCATTAATTCGCCATAAGAAACAACGATTTCTTTTTCTTGCGCTAAAGCGTTAGCGATGAGGAATATTGCGCTGGTGTTATTATTCACAATCAAAACCTCTTCAGTGTTAAAACACGCCTTAAAGAGTTGTTTTAAGGGGGTTAAGCGGTTCGTTTTTTTAGCGGTGTTGAGATCGCATTCTAAACCAACGGGTTGGGTTAAAACTTCTTTTAAATAAGGTTCAATTTTTTCATAAAATTGCGGGCTAAAAAACGATCGCCCATGAGTTTCATCAAAAACGCTCGCGCTCGCGTTGATGATTTTTTGATAAGGGCTTTTCAAAAGATCCGGGGTTATTTCAGGCGTTTCTTTAGCCATGATAAGCGTGTTTGCTTTCCTTTTTGAGAGTTAAAATAAAGCGTTATTTTAAACTAAACCCGCTAAATTTTTGATAAAACTACTTTTTTAAAATCCTTAAGAGCGTCTTAATGAGTTTGTTGAGCGAGCGGAACTTTTTCCATAGAGTTTGGCGGTTTCTATAGGGCTTTTTCATGTTTGTTCCCATGTTTAAAATTCAAAAAGAAATCCTAAGATTCCTTTCATTTTAGAACTGATAGGATACCTCAAAACGCGCATTAAATCCAGGGGCAGGGAGCGCCATGCGTTTATTTTTAGGGATCATATCGCTCGCTGGAGCGTCCGCGCTCGCTTGCCACACGGAAGCCTGGCTGACATATTGCTTGTTTAAGATGTTATTAAACACGGCTGAAATCCTTAAACCCTGCCATTTTTTAGAAGTAGGAGTCCAGTTGATAAAGACATTATGCACACCATACCCAGGCTTATGGATTTTCATCAAGCCGTATTGAGGGTAGTAGATAGAATAACCTTCATAAAACATGTTAGTTACAAAGCGTGAGAGCCAAGTTAAAGTAAGCCCCCATTTGTGGATATTATAATCGGCTTTTAGGATGAATACATTCCCAGTCGTTGCAGCTAGAGCGTAAGTGTCCGCTAATAAATGCCCCCTAGCCGTCTACTAAGAGCGAGCCACTGAGAAAGTCCCTACGAAATTTTTATATTGCACATTCCCTGAAACTTCATAACCATAAATATTAATGGTTTCGGGTAAATTCCCTGACATGTTTTTTGCGGTCGCGTTACCCCCACCATTTTTAGAAGTGTCTTGCCCATAGCTGTTGATGAAATTATTGATGACTTGATAGAACGCTGCCCCGCGCACATTGAAATACTTGCTGTTGTAATCCACATTGAATTCCACATTTTGACCGATCGCAGGGCGTAAATTCCTTTGATAAATCACCGTGGGATCACGCATCAAAACGCCATCGCCAGGCAAAGCCCCCTTAGTTACATACGCATAGCTCACTTTCAAGCCAATGCTTTCAATGGGGTTATAAAGCACGGTTGCAGAAGGTGAAAAGCCAGAAGTTACATGCGTGCAGTCGTTTTTATCTAGCAAGGTGTAAATATCATAACGAGTTCCCGCGCCCACGATGAGGTTTTTCAAGAGATTGTAGTTCGCTTGCATGAACCCACCGATGATATTACCGATCGCATGCGAATTTTGAGGCATGTTACGATAGAGCGGGTTAGGCGCGTTTAGATTTTGAGGGTATTGAGAGCTTTGATCGGTGTAGTAATGGCGGTAAGGCAAGCCCGTACCATTAGGGTCGTTAGGATCAATGTTGTTTTTATAATAGCCGTTTTTGCCTTTATCCAATCCAGAGAAAACGCTCAGGTTTTGATAAATCATGCCGTATTCAAACACGTTCCCATAATCTTCACTAATGGGGTGGGTAACTTTAAAATTAACGCCTGAGTTGATTAAGAAAATCCTTCTGGCTAAAGTGCCTTCAGCGTCCGCATTCCCTAAAGTCCAATCGTTCGCGCTAGGGTTTTGAGCGTTAGGGGGGGTCATGTCGTAATCAGGATTTTTAGGGACAAGCCCATGATAAATATTAGATCCTGTGGAAATTGCAGAAGCGCCTTGCCAGTTGATAGCGCCCGGCTGCCCATAGCCTATTTGATAGCCTCCATCAGAGGGTCTGATAGCTCCTTGCGTGCACTGGCTGATATTGTCCGGGTTGTTACACCAATCTTTAACTTCAGGGATGTAATCCGGGTTAGCTGGCTCATTAGAATTGTAAGCGAAAGGATTCACCACGGGGTTATAATCGCCCCCCCTTACTCCTAAAAAGGCAGTGGATTCAACGCGCGGCTGACTAAAACTAGTGCCTCCATCATGCTTGTATTTCAGACTCAAATTGTGGTTGAAGTTGATCGTATGGGCTAATTCTTTCCCAAAGTCAATCACAAAAGGCGCTGGCTGGCTTCCTGGGTCATTGGCTTTGGAGAGGGCTGAAGTGGTGTTAGGGCGTAAAAGCCTAGTGGAATTTTCCCTTGTCATGTTGTAGCTTAAGCTGATGGTATCTGTGTCGTTGATATAGCCATTGACTTTACCTAAAACGCTATTGACTTCACTCGGAGTCCCTACGCCAATGTCGCTATTGCTCGGATCTTGCAAGTCAAAAGTAGGGTGGAAGAGATCCCTAAAAGCGTTGTTCCCGTCTCTGTAATAAAAAATATTTTGATGGTTGTAATAAGCGAGTATATCCCAATTCTTCCCACGATAGGCTGCAGTAGCGTTCATGCGGTATCCAAAGTTGGTATAAAAGCCCGCTTCCGCTTTAGCCCCATAAGTTTGATTCTTTCTTAAAAAGTCGTTAGCATCAATCGTGGTGAAAGACAATTTACCCGCAACCGCACCTGGACCTGCTGAAGCGTTCGCTGCCCCCTTAATCACTTCCACTTCTTTAATCATATTAGGATCGATCACGGTGTTAGCGTCATGGTGGAAAATGTTACCATTTTGAGCGACGCCATCTATCGTTACCCTTAAGAGACGGCTCTCAATCCCCCTAACATAGATTTTTTGCGCCATCAAGCCCCCACTTGCCACATTCACATCCGCTCGAGTCCTAAAAATATCACGGATTTGGTTACTTTGGCGCTGTTGGAGCTCTTTCCTTTCAATATACATTTTGTTGTTGTATTCAAAAGTCCTTTCACCCTTAGTGGTTACCTTACCCAAAGTGTGGGTATTTTCTTGAGCTTGCAAACTGCTAGCGACAATACAAGAGACAAACACGATACGAAATTGATTTCTAAGCATTTCTTTTAGCCTTTTTATTTACTTTCTTCTAAAAATTTAGTCAAGTTTTAAACCTAAGGTTATTATTACATTATTCTATTTAATAATACCTTAAATTTGTTTTAGGATTAAGAAAATATGAAGAAAAATGTGATTAAAAAAGTTTTAGCATTTTATTGAGCGGCTGATTACTGAGCGACTGAATCGATCACTATGCGTGAAGAAACGCTGCTGATCCCTCTTAAAAAAGTTTGAGAAGACACATTGATTTCAGCGTTCTGGCGGAAAATATCGCTTGGCTGGTTGCTCTGGCGCTCTTCTAAATCATGGCGCTTAATGATAATGGTGTTCCCCCATTGAAAGGGTCTATAAGCGCGCTTTTTTTTAATGACAAAATGAGGTTCTAAATCTAAAAATTGCGCGTAACTGGGGAAATATAACGGCTCTAATAAAGGGTTTATGGGGTGCGCTTTTAAAACCATAAGGAGGAAAAAGAGACTAAAGATTGGTTTCATAGCAAATTTTCACGCTCGCCCCCACTTGAGAATTGGGAGAAATTTCTAACTTACTGATTTTCAAATAAAGTTCAGTGATCTCCTTGTAGCGCGTTTTTAAAATTTGGCTTAAATCTTTCAGGGCGTCTTCAATGAGAAGGTATTGTTTTTCTCGCATGGTGTTTTGAATGATTTCTTGGATTTCCATGTAGTCCAAATAAGCCTTATTGGGTAATTCCGTGTAGAAAAGATCCACATTTACGCTTATTTTTTGGGGTTTTAAGCGTTCAAACTCTAAAATCCCTAAAATCGTTTCAAACACCAAGTTATGGATATGGACGCCTTGTTTAGTTTTCATAAGACTTTCTTTTCCTTACCGGCTAATAAATTAAAAATATTGCCCGCATGCTTGATAAGGGTGAAAATAAAAATAAGCACCATCGGCGTTTGCGTGCCGACTTCTTTAAGGATATTGACGCTGTCTGGGATATGCATATAAGGCACAAAAAAGATAAGAACAGTCGCTGTGCCTACCCCTAGAATGCTAGCGAGTGAAGAGATTTTAAGCGCCTTACCCACAAAAAACCACACCGTCAAGCCGATCAGGCTTTCAATAGGGATGAGCAACACCACAGAGCCCATGATTGTAGAAACGCCCTTACCTCCATTGAAATTCAAAAAAGGCGAATAACAATGCCCTAAAATGCTCGCAATAGCGACCATCCATTGCAAACTATAATCCAACCCAAACAATTTGCTTAAAAAAACCGCGAACATGCCTTTGAATAGATCCAAGATTAAGACTAATAAAGCCATTTGTTTAGCGTTACTCACGCCCTTACTTTGTAAAGCACGTAAGACATTCGTTGCGCCAATACCCCCCGATCCGATTTTAGTAATATCCATGCCGTAAAAGATCTTCATTAACGCATAGCCAAAAGGAATCCCCCCAATCAAATAACCCAAAAGGGTGAAAATCACATTGATATTGGTTAGGAAATTTAAAACGCTTTCCATAAATACCCTTTCAAATAAAATAGCGATCATTATAACATGTTGCTTTTTAAGTGAAAGCGTTAAGTTGTTAGGGTATAGTGGCTTAAAAATTTTAGGATATTGAGAATGCTTGAAACTTCTAGCCATTTTTTAAAATCGTTTCGCTTGAAGCGTTATATAGGGTTTTTATTGATTTCTTTAGCGTTATTAATCACGCCCTTTGTTCGCATTGATGGGGCGCATTTGTTTTTGATTTCCTTTGAGCATAAGCAACTGCATTTTTTAGGCAAGATCTTTAGCGCTGAAGAATTGCAAGTCATGCCTTTTATGGTTATTTTGCTTTTTATAGGGATTTTTTTCATCACCACTAGCCTTGGGCGTGTGTGGTGCGGGTGGGCTTGCCCGCAAACCTTTTTAAGGGTGCTTTATAGAGATGTGATTGAAACCAAGATTTTCAAACTCCATAAAAAGATCAGCAACAAGCAAGAAAGCCCTAAAAACACCCCAAGCTACAAGATGCGTAAAGTATTGAGCGTTTTATTGTTCGCTCCTGTTGTGGCGGGGCTAATGATGTTGTTTTTCTTTTATTTCATCGCCCCTGAAGACTTTTTTATGTATCTTAAAAACCCTAGCGATCACCCTGTTGCTATGGGTTTTTGGCTTTTTAGCACAGCTGTGGTGCTATTTGATATAGTGGTGGTTGCGGAGCGTTTTTGCATTTATTTATGCCCTTACGCTAGGGTGCAATCGGTGTTGTATGACAATGACACCTTAAACCCTATTTACGATGAAAAGCGCGGCGGAGCGCTTTATGACAAGCAAAGCTATCTCTTCCCCTTACCCCCCAAAAAGCGCAACCCAGAAAACGAATGCGTGAATTGCTTGCATTGCGTGCAGGTTTGCCCCACGCATATTGATATTAGAAAGGGCTTGCAATTAGAATGCATCAATTGCTTAGAATGCGTGGATGCATGCACAATCACTATGGCTAAATTCAACCGCCCTTCACTCATCCAATGGTCTTCAACCAATGCCATTAATACGCGCCAAAAAGTGCGCCTAGTGCGTTTAAAAACGATCGCTTACATGGGGGTTATCGCTGTTGTGATAGCCCTTTTAGCCATCACTTCGTTTAAAAAAGAACGCATGCTCTTAGACATTAACCGCAACAGCGATCTGTATGAATTGCGCTCTAGTGGGTATGTGGATAACGATTACGTGTTTTTATTCCATAACACGGACAATAAAGACCATGAGTTTTATTTCAAAATTTTAGGGCAAAAAGACATTCACATCAAAAAGCCTTTGAATCCTATCGCCATTAAAGCCGGGCAAAAGATCAAAGCGGTAGTGATTTTACGAAAACCCCTAAAAAGTAACGCCACAGAATACAAACGCGCTAAAGATATTCTAATCCCTATTACGATACAAGCTTATAGCGCAGACGATAAGAATATTACGATAGAAAGGGAATCGGTGTTTATTGCGCCAAGTGAGGATTGAAGCCTAAAACTAGCGCTCAATCACTTCGTAAGGCAAGCCTTGTTTGATCAATTCTTCCATGAAGGGATCGGTGTTTAATTCTTCTATATTAAACACCCCAGCTTTAAAATGCTCCGCGCTCCAAGTGTCGTTGCAAATCATTTTGGCCGCACACATCGCCGGCACGCCGGTGGTGTAGCTTATGGCTTGCGAACCCACTTCTTCATAGCATTTTTTATGATCGCACACGTTGTAAATGTAGAGCGTTTTGTCTTGGTTGTTTTTAATGCCGGTCATATAGCACCCGATGTTGGTTTTGCCGGTGGTGTCTTTGGCTAGAGTCGCTGGATCCGGAAGCAAGGTTTTTAAAAATTGTATCGGCACGATTTTTACGCCTTGATGCTCTATTTCTTTAATGCCTAGCATGCCGACATTTTCCAAGCATTTCATGTGGGTTAAATAATTTTGAGAGAAAGTCATAAAAAACCTCGCCCTCCTCAAGCCCTTAATGTTTTTGACTAACGATTCCAATTCTTCATGGTATAAAAGATACGAATCCATTTCGCCAATCTGCGGGTAAGCCCACACTTGCTTGATTTCTAAAGGCTTGGTTTCAATCCATTTGCCGTTTTCATAATAACGTCCTTTAGAGCTGACTTCTCTCAAATTGATTTCAGGGTTAAAATTCGTCGCAAAAGGGCGTTTGTGATCTCCAGCGTTGCAATCTAAAATATCTAAAGTGTGGATAGTGTCAAAATGGTGTCTTTGAGCGTGAGCGACATAAGCGTTAGTCACGCCCGGATCAAACCCAGCCCCTAAAACCCCTAAAATCCCCACTTCTTTATAAGCCTTATCAAACGCCCATTGCTCTTTGTATTCAAACTTCGCTAAATCCGGGTGTTCGTAATTGGCGGTATCAATGTAATGCGTTTTAGTTTCTAAACATGCTTGCATGATCGTTAAATCTTGATAGGGTAAAGCCACATTGATAACGACTTTAGGCTTGTGTTTTTGGATTAAAGCGACTAAGGCTTGCGTATCATCTGCATCCACTTGTTCAACGCCAATTTCCCCCAAACCCTTTTTGAGCATGCTTTCTCTAATCGCATAGCATTTGTCTAAACTCCTGCTCGCCAAAATGATATTTTTAAAAACGTCTCTGTTCATGCCCATTTTGTGTGCCACGACACTGCCTACGCCACCAGCTCCAATTTGTAATACTGTATGCAAGGAACACCTACTTTCTAACTAATCTCGTTCTTTTAGGGGGGTATTATATTATAATAAGATAAATTTGATTAATAAGGATACAGGCTTGCAAGAAATTAAGTTGGATATTTATGCCACTTTAGTGTGCATGGTTTTGGTGTTACTTTTGGGGCGTTATGTGATTTCTAAAGTCAAGTTTTTGCGCGATTATGATATTCCAGAGCCTGTTGTGGGCGGGGTTTTAGTCGCTTTTTTTATCATGTTAGTGCGTCAGTTTTACAATTTTGGCTTGCAGTTTGATTCTTCTTTAAAAGATCCTTTAATGCTGACTTTTTTTATCACCATTGGTTTGAGCGCGGATTTCAAATCTTTACAAAAAGGCGGCAAAATGCTTGCGGTTTTTTTGCTGGCTGTGGCGGGGTTTGTGGTGTGTCAAAATGCAGTGGGGGTTTCTATCGCTAGCCTTTTAGGGGTCAATCCTTTAATGGGGCTTTTGGGGGGGTCTATCGCTTTAGTGGGAGGGCATGGCACTAGCGCGGCATGGGCTAATTTTTTCACCCAAGCACCTTATAATTTTAGCTCTAGCTTAGAAGTGGGCATGGCGTGCGCGACTTTTGGCTTGGTGAGTGGGGGGATTATTGGAGGACCTGTCGCTAAATATTTGATTTCAAGATACAAACTAGAGCCTAAAGACACCAAAGAAAAAGACACTTTAGAGGGCGTGGTGTCTAAAGGCTTTGAAACCCCTAAAGAGCAACGCCTGATCACCGCATCTAGTTTTGTGGAAACTTTAGCTTTGATTGCGATCGCTTTATTAGTGGGGACTTTTTTATCGCATTTGATGCCTAAAAGCTTCACCTTGCCGACTTTTGTGTGGTGCTTGTTTGTGGGGGTTATTTTAAGAAACACCTTGTCGTTTTTTAAAATCCATAGCGTGTTTGACAGAGAAGTTTCAGTCATAGGGAATGTGAGTTTGAGTCTGTTTTTAGCCTACGCTTTAATGAGCGTGAATTTATTGGAATTGCTAAAACTCGCTGTGCCTCTAGCGGTTATTTTGAGCGTTCAAGTGGCGGTTATGATCCTTTATGTGGTGTTTGTAACCTTTAGGGTATGCGGGAAGGATTATGATGCGGCGGTGTTGTGCGCGGGGCATTGCGGTTTTGGGCTTGGAGCGACCCCAACGGCTATGGTGAATATGCAAACCATCACCAACCACTATGGCCTATCGCATGTAGCGTTTATCGTCGTGCCTTTAGTGGGAGCGTTTTTTGTTGATATTATTAACGCTTTAGCGATTAAAGGCTTTTTGCTCTTGCCTCTTTTCCCATCATGAGACTTTATGAAAGTTTATTAGAAATGTGCTTGAATAAGGCGTGGGAATATCAAACCCTAGCCTTAGAAAACCCAAGCGTGGCTTGCATGGTGCTAGATAAAAACCATGAGATCTTGAGTTTAGAAACCCACAAAAAAGCCAAAACCCCGCATGCAGAAGTCTTGGCTGCTAAATCGGCGTTAAAGATTTTACGCCCTAGTCTAAAAAGCGATTTAGAAAAATTAGAAGACCCTAAGATTTTAAGCGATTTTTTAAAAATGCGCCACGATAACGCCTTTACAGACTGCGTTTTTTTAATCACCCTAGAGCCATGCAATTCTTATGGCAAAACCCCGGCGTGCAGCGGATTGTTAGAAATTTTAAAGCCTAAAAGAGCGGTCATTGCCGCAGAAGAAAACGAAGCGAAAAAAGGGGGGTTAGCAAGGCTACAAAAGGCTCACATTGAAACAATGATTTGCCGCAATTTAGAAAACAAGGCTAAAAATTTGCTTTTGCCTTTTAGGATAATGGAACAAAAGGGGCGTTTTAATTTGTTCAAACTCGCTTTAAGGATGAATGGGGATTATTACCATGGCAAGATCACCGGGCAAAAAAGCGTTATTTTCACGCACAACCAGCGAGCGGTATGCGACACGCTCATCATTTCTGGGAAAACCATAAGAACGGATAACCCCTTATTGGACGCTCGCTTTTGCGATAATTTTTATCAAGGTAAAAACCCCAATATCGCTATTTTATCCAAGCGTTCAATTAGCCCTAGTTCAAAAGTTTTTTCTGCGCCTAATCGCTTAGTCAATACTTTCCATGACCCTAAAGATTTACCCCTAGAGAAAGGGTTTAATTTCATTGAAGGGGGGTGGGGGTTGTTTGAGAGCTTGAGGGATAAAATTGACGTATTGCTTTTGCATTCGCATGCGTCTATGATTGGTGAAGCGTTTAATACATTCGCTTTAAAAACCCCTTTTAAAGGGCGGTTGTTGCATGCGCAAATCTTAGAAAATGAAGCCCTTTTATGGATAGAAAACTCTTAAGATTATACCAGCCCTTAAACGCTTATTCTTACAATAGCGATTCGCTTTTTTTATACGATTTTTCACGCCCTTTTATCAAAAATAGCGGCGCGATTTTGGACATAGGATCAGGGTGTGGGGTTCTAGGCTTACTCTGCGCTAGAGATAACCCGCTGGCGAGCGTTCATTTAGTGGAAAAGGATAGCAAAATGGCGTTTTGCTCCCAAAAAAACGCCCTCAAATTCCCTAACGCCCAAGCGTTTGAGGGCGATTTTTTAGATTTCAACCCCCCGATTTTGTATGATGCGATTGTGTGCAACCCTCCTTTTTATGCTTTAGGCTCTATTAAATCTAAAAACAAAGGGCATGCGAGACACCAGAGCGAATTAGACTTCGCTTCTTTAGCAGCTAAAGTGAAAAAGTGCCTGAAACCTAAAGGGTATTTTATTTTTTGCTATGAAGCCTTATCGCTTTGCTTGGTCATAGAAAGCCTAAAAAGCGTTAAACTCACGCTAGAAACTTTAAGGTTTGTCCAAAGTTTTAAAGACAAAAACGCCCATTTGATGCTTGGAGCTACTAGGAATAATTCCAAAAGCGCTCTAAAAGTTCTGCCCCCTTTAATCACGCACCATTCCAAAAACCAAAGCGACAACACCAAAGAAGTTTTAAATATCTATCAAATTTGTAACACCTATTCTATCAAAGCGCCTTTAGATTGAGGATTAAAAATGAAATGTTCGCATTGCCAGTTGGAGTTTAAAGAAAGTGAGCTTTTTAAAGAGACCATTAATCATAAAGAATTGCATTTTTGCTGTGCAGGGTGCGCTAGGGTGTATGCGTTATTAACAGATTTGAATTTAGAGAGCTTTTATGACAAGTTAAACGATTCCACTTTAGCCCCTGTAACGCCCCAAGATCCAATGAATATTTTAGAATTAGAACAAGCCCTTGAAGAAAACAATAAAAGCGATTTTATCCTTAATCTTTTGCTAGAAAAAACGCATTGTAACGCTTGCTTGTGGCTCAATCAAAAGGTTTTAGAGCGCTTAAGTGGGGTTAAAAAAGTGAGCGTGAATTTCACCACCCACCATTTGCAAATCGTGTTTGACAAGTCCTTAAACCCTAAAGAGATTATTCAAAAAATTGAGAGTTTGGGCTATGGGGCTAAAATTTATAACGCAAAAAATTACACCCTGAAAGCCCAAAAAGAGCAACGCTCCTACTTGCTTACTTTAAGCGTGGGGTTTTTTGCCACCATGAATTTGATGTTTATTGCCATTGCCAAATACGCAAGCTATGGCGGTGCGAATTATGGCGGTGGCATGGATAAACTCATGCAAAGGAATTTGGATCTCGTATCGCTCTTTTTAAGCTTGTTGGTGCTAGTGGTGGTGGGGCGTTTTTTCATTAAGGGGGCGTTTTATGGGCTAAAAAATGGCGTTTTGGGCATGGATTTGAGCGTGTCTTTTGGAGCGTTATCGGCGTTTGTTTATTCCGTTTATGCGATGTTGGTGTCTCAAGAGACTTATTTTGAAGCGAGCAGCACGATTTTAACGCTTGTTTTTGGCTCTAAGTTTTTGGAATTAAAAGCCAGGCTGTTTGCGAATGAAAAATGTTTGGTCCTAGAATCGCATGAAATCCATAGCGTGATTATTGTAGAAAACGGCAAGCAGATAGAAAAACACCCTAAAGATGTGGCGATAGGCTCTGTTGTTTGGGTGCCAAGCGGGGCTAAAATCGCACTAGATGGCGTGCTTTTAAATAACGCGAGCGTGGATGCGTCTTTGATCAGCGGGGAGTTTAAGCCTTTGGAATTGGGGGTTAATGATCCAATTTTAGGGGGTTATGTGAATGTGGGCGTGCCTTTTAGCTATCAAGTGAGCGCTAATTTTCAAAACTCACGCCTTTCTAGTTTGTTAGAAACTTTAAAAAAGAGTTTTTTAGAAAAACCCTTAATTGAGAGCAGCGCGAATCAAATCGCGGATATTTTTTCTAAAGCGGTGTTGTTTTTAGCCTTTGTGAGCTTTTTATTGTGGCAATTTGGTTTGGGGGGTAATTTTGAAAAAGCCTTAATGGTGTGTATTAGCGTGTTAGTCATAAGCTGCCCTTGCGCGTTCGCTTTAGCTACGCCCATTGCGTTAGTGATAGGGGTGTTTAAAAACCCTTTGATCGTGTTTAAAGAAGCGTTGTTTTTAGAAACCCTGGCTAAAGTGAAAAAAATCTTTATAGACAAAACCGGCACCCTCACGCAAAAAGAAGTCCTTTTAAAAGAAAAAATCATTCATGAAGAATTTGACGAAAGGCTTTTGAAGAGTCTTTTAAAAACCAGGGAGCATTTAGCCCATAGTGCGATCCTTAAAACTCTAAATGGCGATGAGGTTGATTTAGAAAAGATAGAGTTTTTCGCTCATACTCTGAAAGCGAATTATCAAAACGAAACCTTGTTAGTGGGGAGTTTGAAATTTTTAAAATCCATGGGGGTTGATTTAAAGGTTAAAGAGAGCGCTAATATCATGGTAGGCTTTGCGAAAAACAAGACCTTATGCGCGTTATTCATTTTAGAAGAGCGTTTGAAAGCTAACGCTAAAGAAGTCATTCAGGCTTTGCAAAATAAAGGTTTGGAATTAGAAATTTTAAGCGGGGATAATGAAAGCTCGGTTAAGGAGTGCGCGAAAAAATTAGGGATTTCTAAGTATCATGCCCATTTGACCCCTGAAGATAAGGCTCAAATCATCAGCTCTTATAAGGGCGTTTGCGCGATGGTAGGCGATGGCAATAATGACGCGCTGGCCTTGAAACAAGCGAGCGTTTCTTTGGGGTTTGAAAAAAGCGCTTTGAGTAAAAGCGCATGCGATATTTTGCTTTTAGAAGAGGATTTGAGTTTGCTAGAAAAAGCGTTTCATAACGCTCAAAAAGTCTATCAAGTGGTGTTGCAAAACATTGTTTTAAGCTTGATCTATAACGCTATTTTAATCCCAGTCGCTATGCTAGGATATATTAACCCTTTGATAGCGAGTTTGAGCATGAGTGGTAGCTCGCTCTTAGTGGTTTTAAATTCTTTGAGGTTGAAGCACTCTTAAACAAACCACATTGTTTTGACCAAAATAGCGATTAAAAAGCCAAAAGCTAGAGCGATGTGATGGATGTATTTACCAATAGGGTTTTTCTTACCCAAAAACTTACATAATAAAGAAAAAAGCACCAAAAGAAAAATGCTTAACGCTAAGATCACTTTAAGCATGAGTATCTTTTGAAAAGGGGTTTCACACCAGCCTTTATCGCCCCCCATGTATTGACTAAGCATCATGCCCCCTGTTAAAACAAGCCCTAAAACGCACAAAGGCATGATTTTTACCGCTCTTTGAGTGATTCCTGTATTCGCTTTATTGGCAAACTCTTCGCCAAACATTTTCTTCACATTGGGGAAAATTACCATATCAAAAAACAAGTAGCCAATAAAAATAATGGCGCACAATAAATGAACAACTAACACATAAGGATAAATCGCATCCATTTAAAATCCTTTATTCATGGGAAAATTAAAGAGTTTTTAATCTACTATAAAAGGATTTTATTGTCAAGTATCCCACTATTATGGGAATTTTAGGGGCGGTTTTTGTTTGACTTTTAAGATTGCAATTAGCTATAATAAAATAATTAAAAAAGTAACACTTAAGCGGAGACCCTAGAGAGTGATGCTCAATTTTATGACAAAGAAGAAAAATAGAATGCAGGATTGCAAAATGGTTTGTAAAAATTTTAATCGTAAGGAATCTGTTTTGATAGCTCAATCTTTAGATATTTCTAAAAAAGGCTCGGTAATTTTAGGTGCTCTTTTGAGTTCGTTATGGCTGACAAACCCCTTAAATGCCCATGAAAAGAATGGCGCGTTTGTGGGGATTAGCCTGGAAGTGGGTAGGGCTGATCAAAAGACCAACGCTTATAAAAACGGCGAGTTGTTTCAAGTGCCTTTTGGCGATGTTTCGGCTAATGATGATGGCAAAGTCCCTGATGGGCAGACCGGTGGCTGTCAGCCAGCTTCAGGGACTCCAGGAACGCCAGGCTATACTAAAGCTAATTGCGTGGTTAATTGGACTTCTCGCACCATGCTTAGCACCAATAAGGACATTCCTAGCTGTAACCAGCCGATGTATGGGCTAGGCGTGATGACAGGGTATAAGCATTTTGTGGGTAAAAAAAGGTGGTTTGGGTTGCGCTATTATGGCTTTTTTGATTACGGGCATACCAATTTCTCTAACTCCAGAGCCGCTAACGCTATATCGCCTTTTTATTTGAGCGATCAAAAAGCCGACATGTATACTTATGGTTTTGGCACAGACATGCTTTTTAACATTATAGACAAGCCTAAAGCCACAGCCGGGTTTTTTCTAGGCGTGAATTTTGCGGGTAACACTTGGACTAATAATCGTGTGGGGTATTTTAAGGACGGGTATGTTTATGGCGTCAATACGGACGCTGACGCTTACATGACTAACGCTGATGGCACAATCACTTGCGGGGACACGACGCCGGCGAGTTGTAATGTGGGGATTAACCCTAATAGCGTCTATACCACAGGAAAATTGAACGCTAAGGTGAATCACACGATTTTCCAATTTTTAGTGAACGTGGGCATTAGAACCAATATTTTTGAACACCATGGCATTGAGTTTGGCATCAAAATCCCCACGCTCCCTAACCACTTTTTCAAAGGCTCTACCACTATCAAAGAGCAAAGCCAAGGCCCGCTAAAAGACGGCAAACCAACCACTATCACAGGATCAGAAACCAATTTCAGCTTAACCCAAACCTTACGCCGTCAGTATTCTATGTATTTGCGCTATGTTTATACTTTTTAAGTTTGGTAGGGTTTTTAGGCAGGGCTTATAGCTTATATTATGGATATATGAAAGCTTGATTCGTCAAGCTTTTAGGTTGTCATTGAGTTGCAATAACTCTGCGCTGTTTTCTACTTTTTTGATAAAATCATTAATAGCATAACAACATATATTAATATTGTCTTTGAATTGGGCAAATTCCGCATATTCTTTGGCATCATCATGGATATTTGGAGCTACAAAAACACTAAATTTTTCTCTAATATCAGTGCTATTTTTAATCAATTCTTTTAAATGTCTGGCAATAGGTATCATTTCGCTTTGACTTCTATCTCTAATCAAGCTCACTTCTATATAGCTTTGTGCTTTTGTGTCCATAGCCACAATATCAGGTTTGTTACCGCTTGCTGTGTATACGGGCAAGCCTTCATCATCGCTTTTATAATTGGGTATCACGCTTAAATTTTCAAAATGTTGTTTCAAGAAAATAGCGCTTAAAAATTCCAAGCGTAAAGGTTTATCAATGAGTCTTAAAAAACTATCTTTTGATTCTTGCTTGTTACAAGTAATGAGTAATTCTTTCTTGATAAAATCTTTAGTATAAGTGTTTGCTAGTTCATTCAATTTGCTTGATTTAACGCTCTCATCAGCACTGATTGGAGCAACACTAACAAGAAAGCTATCCACGATCGCCATGTAGTTAAAAAAAGCGAGTTTGTTAGCTTGAGTGTCATTTAAACAATCCCCTTTAAAAGCCTTATGAGTTTGTAAAATGTAATCTATTTTATTATTTTCATTAGTATTAATATCAATAAACCTACCATTACCACGCAATGAAATAAGTCCTGTAATACGCATTTTTCTAATGTATTCATCAACGGCTTCGTTAGTGATTTGGCTCATTTTAAATCGTATTTTATTAACACTTTCTAAAAGTTTTAGGCATTTTTCATAGATAAATTCATCTGAGTAACTGAATTCTGTCTTATTGATAGCAACAATTTCTTGTCTTAAATGAATAATGTAGTCATAAAGCCCATTGGCGTTATCATCTTTCCAACAAAGTAAAATAGGGATTTCTTTGACAGATAGGGGAGTTAGATTGGCATTTTTGAGTCGTTTTAAAAGCGAGAGTAATAGTTTGAAAGGGTTGTTATGGTTTAAATTCTTCTTGTAAGGGTTTCCTACTTCATATTTAGACAGAGCGTTTAAAAATATAGCCCCAACTACGCTTTCATCAACGCTTTCTTTAAAAGCATCGTTTTCTTTATCGTAATAAGCAAGAATAAGCATCTTAGCGCTATCGCTGATGAGTATTCTCTCATATTTTGCATAGTAGCAAAAACCAAACTCACACATAAGCTTATACCAAGTGTCAAACCGACTTTCCCATCCATGCTCAAAGCCCATTTCTTTATGTTGCTGTGGGGATATTTCTATAATGTGCTCTAATTCTTCATCGCTAAAGACATATTCATTGGAGTCAAATTTTTCTTTCAATTCTTTATTTTGATTGAGAGAAGTAGGTCTATAAAGCCTATGAGCCAAAACGGATTTGATAATTTGCATGATTGTTGAAGATTTAAGGATTTGATTTTCAAACTTTCCTAAAACAGCTAAAAATTGTCCTATTCTTTTAGGGTTTCGCATGGTGGTTGAAAAGCTTAAAATTTTTCGTGCCGGTTTTTTAGTCATAATTAATCACCTATAATTAGTTACAAAGATTTCTTGACTATCTTCTTTAATAGTATTGTCATTATAACTGATATAATTACTTTTGATATTAAAAATATAATATTTTTTAGCCCATTCTTTTAAAATAAAATTAGTCTCTCCCTTGTGATAAATAAGATTAGTTATACCAAATAAAACTCCCTTTTTATCTAGGCTATCTAAAACGCCATATAAGGCTATCTCATTATCGCTATCCCATAACTTGTTGTATTCACTATTGGAGATTAAATAAGGAGGGTCAAAATAAACATAATCATCTTTTAAATAAGTGGTGTGGTTAAGGAAATCAATATAATCATCATTATGAAAAATAATGGTGTTTTGCTGTATAAAATCTATGTAGTTTTTTAGGGCATTATAAACATTTTCATTGAAATCCACATTACCCACAGGTAAATTAAAAAGCCCTTTAGAATTAAATCTAATCATGTGATTAAACCCATAAATTAAAAGTAAATATAAATAGAGCATGTTGTTTTGATTGGAGTTAAAATCAGCCCTTAGTTTTTCATAAGCTAATTTATTGTATTTAGCGTAGTAAGTTTTTATATATTGTTTTTTTAATTCATCAGGGGCTGTAATCCCCTTAAAAGAGAAAGACAAGCCATAATGAATGATGATTTTAGACAATTCATCAAAAAGCTCACAAGCATTGAACTTGCTTAAAGTTTTATGTAAATTGATAATATTAGTATCTATATCATTAGCTAAGTATCTTTTAGCTTTGGTGTTTAAAAACACGCTACCCCCACCCACAAAAGGCTCAATAAACTGATTAATGTTATTTGGGAATAGCTTATTGAGCTGTGGCATGAGTTTATATTTATCCCCTACATAGAAAAAGGGAGAACGAATACTTTTTTTCAAGACTTCACTTCCACTATAAATAAAAATTCTTTATGCTCTTTAAAATCAGTTTTTCCTGAATTAAAAAAACTATGAGCCTTTTCTTTAACGCTTAATTTTCCTTTTTGACTCAAAATTCCCACTAAATCTTTAAAGCCTATTTTATTTTGCGAAGAGCTAGACTTAGAATTATAGGTATTATTATAAGTTAAAGCAATCCTTTTACAATCTAGTTTTTCAATTAAATCGCTCAATTCTTTCTTGGCATTAGAGCGACAATATTCGCTCATGTTCTCGCATGATGGCTTTAAAGCTGCTCCATAGAGTTTGGGTTTTTTCCACTGCACTAGGTTTTCATAGAGATGATAAAATCGGCTGTATTGTCTTGAATTGTATGGAGGGTCAATAAAGACTAAGTCTATTTTTAAGGTTTTAGCCAATTCGTTAGCGTCTTTTCTCTCTATCATGATATTTTTATCATGTTTTATAGGGCTAATAAGCTCAAAAATAAATCTATCTTGCAAAATCTCTTTTTTCCTATAAGCTTCATAATGCCCTACCGTGTTAGCTATCTTATCCATTGAATAAATCAAGCTTGTTAATAAAATATCTTTATTTAATTTATCTAAGTTCAAGCTTTCTATATGCTCTCTAATGCTACCGATTTTGACACAATCTTTATAGCTGAAAAACTTGTTGCTAAAATGTTGGCTAAAATAATTTTCTTCTAGCTTTAGAGCTTGATTATAGTATTCTTTCAGTTCTTCAAGCACCTTAAAATCAGCGTCTTGCCCCCTAAAAAAAGCATGATAAATGATTTCATTAGAAAATAAAATATCATTTATAATAATGTTTTTAATGTTAGGAATAGTGGCAAATTGACCAGCCACTACCCCACTTCCGGCAAAAATATCGCACACGCTTTTGATATTATTTAATTTTAAATTTCCAAATACCCACTCTATAAGCTTGGTTTTTGAGCCGATATACCGGCGGTTTTTTAGATTAAATCTTTCCACTAGCCACCTTTAAACTAAGAGAATAAAACCACTTAGTAACATATAAGATTTTAAAAATCACAACCTCTTATTAAGCTTTTTAAAATACCAAAGACTGAGGGCTAAGAATATAAAAAAGGGCGATAGCACGCCTATTTCAGGAATGAGTATCCCTGAAATGCTGAACTTCCCTAAAGCAAAGAATAGCCCCCAAACAACGAGCGTGATAATGATAAACTTTAGCCCTAAAAGAGCCAGGTTTTCATAGCGGGCGAGACTGGGCGAAAAATAAGCGATTAAAACGCTTAAAAACGGCACAAAAAAGGGCAAAATCGCAAACACATACAAAAACGAGCGCACTTTTTTCGTGTCCGCGTTTTGGCGCACTAAAGCATGCAAGGATAAAAGAGCGTCTGTGATAGAAACCGCGGGCTTGTTTTGATAAATGGTGTCTAAAACTTTAGGGCGGAAATTTTTGAGCGTTTTAAAGGTTTCTAAACGCGTGGTGTTTAAAGCGTTGTTGCCCAATTCAAAACTTAAGGGCATCTCATAGATAGTAGTGTCATGCAAAATCCAATATTTGTCTTCAAAAAAAGCTTCTTTAGCTTCAGCGTAAGATTCTAAAGTTTTATCTTTTAGGCGAAAAACCTTGATATTTTGGGCTTTTTGCAATAAGGGATTAATCTTGTCAAAATACACGTAATCATCGTTGTATTTCACTAACAAATGCTCTGAGACGCTCAAAGAATTGTCTTTATAGATCAAATTTTGCGTTTTTTCTTCCATATACACAAAAGGAGTCGCGTTCAATCCCACATAAACAGCCGTGAAAAACAAGCTAATCAAAAAAATAGGGCTTAAAATCTGGCATTTGGAAAAGCCAATGGAGAGCAGGGCGGTGTATTGGTTGGATTTAATGAATGTGATATAAAATAAAACCATCGCCAAAAGCAAGGAAATGGGCAAGGTGTAATTGAGTGCGAATAAAATATCATAGGTGAAAAATAAAATGATCATGTTCGCAGAATCGGGCATTTTATCGGCGTATTTCAGGCTGTCAATGCCTACAAAAAACAATTCCAAAGCCAAAAGCACGATTAAAAAGTATTTGAAATAATACCACCCCACAAATCTAAACAAACGCACTTTAAACCCCTAACTTTCTATTTTTAAAGGTTTTTTAAGCGTGAAACGATTTTGCATAGCGTTAAAATCATGGCTTTCTATAAAAAATTTTAAGGCGTTTTTGGCATGTTCAAACACAGCGTTTTTTAAAGGCTCTTCGTTGTTGTGGAATTTTGAAAGCACATGCTCAGTAATATTGATCCCTTTAGAAATCCCCACCCTCAAGCGATAATAAGAATTAGAACACAATAAATCAATGGATTTTAGGTAGTTATGCCCTCCATTCCCTCCGCCATTTTTAAACCTCACAACGCCTAAAGGTAGATCCAAGTCGTCATGGACGATTAAAAGCTCTTTGGGTTTGTAAAAATTTTTAGTGCTTAAAACGCTCTCGCCGCTCAAATTCATGTAAGTTTGGGGCTTGAGTAAGATAAAATCCTTATAAACGCACAAATAAGCGTTGTGTTTGGGAGAAAAAGTGAAAGAAAGATCCAATTCGCTAACGAGCGAATCTAAAATATCAAAACCAGCGTTGTGTCTGGTGTGAGCGTAACGCAAAGTAGGGTTGCCTAAACCTACTAAAAGCGCCATAACTTCAAATCACTTCGCTTTAATCACACCGATCACAGCGATAGAATCATGATCTAAAATCTTAACATTCTCGTGTTTTTCTAAATCGCGCACCAAAATAGACTCATTCACATCTAAAGGGTCCACATCCACTAAATAGTGATCGGGCAAATGCTCTGGAGTGCATTCCACGCTGATACGCTTTTTAGAGAGCATTAAAATCCCTTTATTTTTCAAGCCCACTGGAGTGCCTTGGTGTTTAACGGGGACTTTAAACTTGGACTTCACGCCTCTAGTAACAGCGAGTAAATCCACATGGATAAGCTCGTTAGTAACAGGGTTTTTTTGGTATTCTTGAACCACGACTTCAAAAGTCTTATCCCCTAATTTCACCGGGAAAATCAAATGCTTTTTTTCCTTAAGGTATTTAATGAAAGGGTTTAATTTGAACGCGCAATTCACGTTTTCAACACCCTTTCCATAAATATTTGCGATTAGATAGCCATCTTTTTTTAAAGCTTTAGCGTTAGCTTTAGTAATACTCTCTCTAATAACGCCTTCTAACATGTCAATCCTTTAAAATAAAATAAGGGCTTATCTTATCCAAAAAACCCTTAAAAATCAAAAACTGCTTAAAAGCTTTTCAAAGGATTGTTTGAACGCTATCAAGCCTTCTTTAAGGAGTTTTTGAGCGGTGTTTTCCAAATCAATGTTGTGCGTTTTTAATTCTTTTTTGAACGCTTCAATTTCTGTGATTTTTAAAGGGGTTTGATACTCGGTGTTTGGGTCAAGCAAATAAGCGTTTAAAGCCTCTAATGGGGCTGTGTTGATAGAGTTTTTAAAACACAGCGCTTTAATGTAATAATCTTTAGCTAAAGAATTGGATTTAACGCCGGTGGATGCAAAAAGGGTGCTTATCAGCTTATTAGCATGTTGGTTGATTTGGTAATAGCACTCGGTAGCGTTCATGATCCCGCTTTTAGCTTGCAAGTTTTTTGGCACTAAAGGGTCTATTTCTTTGTCAAATCGTGAAACAAACACGCTAATGACCGCTCTTTTTTGCGCTTCTTTGGCTAAGATTTGAGCGGTTTTTCTAGCGATTTTAGGCGAAAAGACTAAAGTTACATTAACAGGAATAGAGGCTTTAGTTAAAGCGCTAATCACTTCAAGCCCGCTCTCGCTCGCTGGGACTTTAATCATCACATTAGGGCGGTTTAATGTTTTGAATAAGCGCTTGGCTTCATCAATGCTTTTAATAGCATCATCTTCTAAAAAAGGGTCAATTTCTAGGCTAATGTAGCCGTTGTTAGGGTCTTTTTCATACAAAGGCATCAACGCGCTAGAAGCTTGTAAAATATCCTTTAGCGCCAAAGTTTCATAAATTTCTTTAGCTTTTTTACCCTTGAGTTTAGCGATTTCATCTTGATAAAACGCGCTTTTTGTGATCGCTTCACAAAACAAACTAGGGTTACTCGTCGCCCCGCAAATAGCCCCCTTATTGATGAGCTTTAAAAAATCGTTTTCTAAAAAATCCCTTTCTATAAAATCGCACCACAAACTGAATTCTTGCATGTTTATCCTTGTTTTAAATTGAGATAATAATCTTTAACGACTTCTTGGTCGCTAAAAAAAATCGTTTTGTCTTTAAAGATTTGAATATTTTCATCGCCCTTGCCTAAAATCAACAACACCTCATCGTCTTTTAAATTTTCTAAAGCGTTTAAAATGGCTTTTTTTCGGTCTTTTTCTACAATGACTTTAGAAGAATTATTGATGCCTTTTAAAATATCCTTAATGATGTCTTCTTCGTTTTCGCTTCTAGGATTGTCTGAAGTTAAGATGATTTGATGCGCGTAACAACTCGCTATCGCTCCCATTTTAGGGCGCTTGGTTTTATCCCTATCGCCCCCTGCCCCAAAAAGAGCGGTGATTTTTTGGTTTTTAAAGCTTTCAAAGACTTGTTGCATGCCGTCTGTTGTGTGGGCAAAATCCACGACCACTAAAGGTTTAGGATGCACAATTTCCAAACGCCCCTTAACCCCATAAAAGTTTTCCAATAGCGGTGCGATCGTTTCTAAAGGCAATTGAGTGAGTAGTTTGACCCCCAAAACGCCCGCTAAAATATTATAAAGGTTGTAACGCCCTAAAAGGGGGGAATGTATCAGGGCGGTTTCTTCAAGATTAGGATCTCTTAAATCGTGTTGGTAGCATAAAGACGCGCTAATGGAGGGGTTGAGCGAAAAGGCTTGAACATTCAAATGCGCTTTTTTATCCAGCGCGTAAGTGCGCGCATTAACGGGGTTAAAAAGGGCGTTTGCTTCATCTCTGTTGATGACTTTCAAGCCCTCATCTTTAAAAAAGCTGTTTTTAGTGTCCCTGTAATTTTCTATGTTTTGATGGAAATCTAAATGATCGCTTGTGATATTGGTTAAGATTTTAAGAGCGAAATCAAGCCCAGCAATGCGCTTTTGGGCAATCGCATGGGAGCTCACCTCCATAATAAAGTATTCACACTCCAAACGAATCGCTTCTTCTAAATCGCTATAAAGCTCTAAAAGGGTGGGCGTGGTCAAGCCCTTTTCTTTGATGCGTTCATCGTTGATAAAAAACCCTCTTGTGCCTAAAAGAGCGGTCTTTTTATTCAAATCTAAGAGCAAGGAATACATCAAGCTCGCCGTGGTCGTTTTACCATTAGTGCCAGTAATCCCTACAATTTTAATCTTAAAATCAAAGTAGTTTTTAAGCTCGTTAGAATCTAAAATAGCCAGGTTTTTTTCTGCAATTAAAGGAGAGTATTTTTCGTTTAAAGGCGTTTTGACAAAAAGGATTTCTTTAGGGTTTTCTAAAACTTCATTCGTGTTATCGCTTAAAAAAGAATAGGTGTGGTTTTGATAAGTCAAGGTTTTTTTAAGCTTCATTCTTTAAGCCTTATTGGATTTGAGAGCGTCTTCTAAAAGAGAACGCAAAAACTTATCGTAAATAAAAGAATCTTCATGCATGTTTTCAATGTAATTGATCGCTAATTCATAATAGCCATAGTGGTTCAATTCTTTCAAAAATTCATAAAAATCCTCTTTATTGTCAAAAATCACCCTAGAGCTGAACATCAAATCTTCAAACGCTTCCTTAAAGCCGCGCTCCAAGCTCAAGCGTTTGAAATCCGCATACAAAATGCCATTCAATTCCTCGCCTTTTTGAGAAATTTGCGCATCAATCTTTTCAGTCATTTGGTTTAGTCCCTCATCAAAAGAAGCGATTAAATTGATGATCTGCTCTTCAGCCTGGTTTTTTAAACTTCGTTTTTGCATAGCGATCAGGCTTTGATACAATTCATAAAAGCTATGGGCTTCTTTAGGGAAATCCTTAGCGATGTCGCTTAATAACGCCCCCACTTTGGCTTTTTGGTTGTCTTTATCCAAAAACAAAACTTCAGAAAAAAGGCGCAACGCTTCAGCGTAATGGGCTTGCTTGAACGCTAAAAATCCCTCTTTAATCAACGCTCGCTTTTTAAATTCATAATCAAACTTTTGCATGCCTAATCATCCTTAAAGCTTATCAAACTCCTTAGCGTTTTCTAAACACACCACTTCTAAATTAGGGTGAATGTCCATTTTAAGCTGCCTTTCAATGACATTTTTTAGAGTGATTTTACTGCTAGAACAAGTCTTACACGCTCCCTCTAAAGCTACATAAATTTTCATGCTTTTCACCCCAAGCACTTCAATATTACCGCCATCTTTGAGCAAGTAAGGGCGGATCTTTTCTATCACAATACGCACCGGTTTTTGTAAATCTTCATCGCTAAATTCTATCATTTTTAAAAACCTTATTTTTAAAATTTTACTTTAAGATACCATATAATGAGCCATTTTTATCAAACGACTCTTTTTAAGAGTGGCTCAAGGGCTAATTGGATAGAATGAAGCCACTATTAGGATAAGGTTTTTGTGACGATATGGAAATTAAAAACATCAAAGAGTTTGAAAAAGCTTCCAAAAAACTCCAAAAAGACACTTTAAAGATCGCTCTTGCTCTTTTGTTCCTCATTGGCGCCGCTTTGCTCGCTCTCATTTTTGGGCAGGCTAATTCTAAGGGATTGTTGCTTATTTTTGCGGCCGTGATTGGGGGCTATATGGCGATGAATATTGGCGCGAACGATGTGTCTAATAATGTCGACCCTGCCGTAGGCTCTAAAGCCATTAGCATGGGCGGGGCGATTTTGATCGCTGCGGTTTGTGAAATGCTAGGAGCGATCATTGCTGGGGGGGAAGTGGTTTCTACGATTAAGGGCCGTATCGTTTCGCCTGAATTTATTAACGATGCGCACATTTTCATTAATGTCATGTTGGCTAGCCTTTTGAGTGGGGCGTTGTGGTTGCATGTAGCGACTTTAATAGGCGCTCCCGTTTCCACTTCACACTCTGTAGTGGGGGGGATTATGGGGACTGGAATGGCAGCAGCTGGAATGGCAGCGGTCAATTGGCATTTTTTATCCGGCATTGTGGTAAGTTGGGTAATCTCGCCTTTAATGGGGGCTTTGATAGCCATGTTTTTTTTAATGCTCATTAAAAAGACTATCGCTTATAAAGAAGATAAAAAGAGCGCGGCTTTAAAGGTCGTGCCTTATTTAGTGGCGTTGATGAGCTTAGCCTTTAGCTGGTATTTGATCGTGAAGGTTTTAAAACGCCTCTATGCGGTGGGTTTTGAAATCCAGCTCGCTTGCGGTTGTATTCTTGCGCTTTTGATTTTTATCCTTTTTAAAAGATTTGTGTTAAAAAAAGCCCCGCAATTAGAAAATAGTCATGAAAGCGTTAATGAGCTTTTTAATGTCCCTTTGATTTTTGCTGCTGCGCTTTTAAGCTTTGCCCATGGGGCTAATGATGTGGCTAACGCTATTGGCCCACTAGCCGCTATCAGTCAAACTTTAGAAGATGCGAGCAGCCCCATAGGGAATACTTTAAGCTCTGTGCCGTTGTGGATTATGGTAGTAGGGGCAGCTGGGATCGCTTTAGGCTTGAGCTTGTATGGTACAAAGCTCATTAAAACGGTGGGGTCTGAAATCACAGAATTAGACAAAATGCAAGCTTTTTGCATCGCGCTTTCAGCGGTCATTACCGTGCTTTTAGCCTCTCAATTAGGCTTACCGGTAAGCTCTACGCATATTGTGGTGGGCGCGGTGTTTGGGGTGGGCTTTTTAAGAGAGCGCTTAAGGGAGCAATCCAGAAGGCGTTTTGCTAGAATCAGAGACAACATTGTAGCGGCGCACTTTGGGGAAGATTTAGAAGAAATTGAAGGCTTTTTAGAACGCTTTGATAAAGCCAATTTGAAAGAAAAATCGCTCATGCTAGAGAGCTTGAAAAAAAGCAAGAACACCGCCATCGCTTTGGAATTGAAAAAGAAAGAAAAAAAGTCGCTTAAAAAAGTGTATAAAGAAGAAGTGATCAAACGCTCCATTTTGAAAAAGATTGTTACCGCTTGGTTGGTAACCGTGCCGGTTTCTGCGCTTTTAGGGGCACTTCTTTTTGTGGCTCTTGGTTTTATAGAAAAGTATTTCTAGGGTTTTTAAAGGCTTGATTTTTTAAATATTTGCTGGATTAAACGCTAAAAATATTTAAAGTTAGGCTTAATCTTTTATGTTAAAATTTTAGGATTTTATCTATTTTATATTGATCGTTAGGTTTTAGGTTTAAATCATGGGGAGGAGTCAAGGAGCTTATTTGGACCCGTCTGAATCGATTTTGATGTTGATGGTTGCTTTTTTGTTGGTGTTGTTGAACGCTTTTTTTGTGCTTTCAGAGTTTGCCCTTGTGAAAGTGCGTAAAACCCGCTTAGAAGAGCTGGTTAAAATCGGTAATTCCAACGCTAAACTCGCTTTAGAGATGAGTCAAAGATTGGACACTTATTTGAGCGCGACGCAGTTAGGCATCACCCTTTCTTCATTAGCTTTAGGTTGGGTGGGTGAGCCCGCTATCGCAAGGCTGTTAGCCGCGCTATTAGAGTCTATGGATTTAAAGGATAATTCTATTTTTATCCATTCAATGAGCGTGGTCATAGCGTTTTTAAGCATCACTTTTTTGCATGTCGTGCTAGGCGAGATTGTGCCTAAATCTTTAGCGATCGCTAAATCTGAAAAAGCCGCTCTTTTTGCCGCGCGCCCTTTGCATGTGTTTTGGGTGGTGTTTTATCCGGTGGTGCGCCTGTTTGATGTGATCGCTCATTTCTTTTTAAAAAAAGTGGGCGTCAATCCTAAAGAGCATGAGGGCATGCATTCTGAAGAAGAGTTAAAAATCATTGTGGGCGAGAGTTTAAGAGAGGGCATTATTGATTCAGTGGAGGGGGAAATCATTAAAAACGCGGTGGATTTTTCTGACACGAGCGCTAAAGAAATCATGACCCCACGAAAAGACATGGTGTGTTTGGACGAAGAAAACAGCTATGAAGAAAATATAGACATTGTTTTAAAAAGCCACTTCACGCGCTACCCTTATTGTAAGGGTTCTAAGGATAATATTATTGGCATGGTGCATATTAGGGACTTGCTTTCTCGCTCTATTTTTACCCCCAAAATGCATGATTTCAAGCAAATCGTTAGGAAAATGATCATCGTCCCTGAAAGCGCGTCTATTTCTCAAATCCTTATCAAAATGAAAAAAGAGCAAATCCATACCGCTTTGGTGATTGATGAATACGGCGGCACGGCCGGGTTGCTCACTATGGAAGATATTATTGAAGAGATCATGGGCGAGATTAGCGACGAATACGATTTGAAACAAGAGGGCGTGAACAAGCTTGAAGAGGGCGTGTTTGAATTAGAGGGCATGCTGGATTTAGAGAGTGTAGAAGAAGTGCTTCACATTGAATTTGACAAAGAATGCGAGCAGGTAACGCTTGGGGGCTATGTTTTTAGCTTGTTAGAGCGCATGCCTATGGAGGGAGATACAATCGTTTCGCATGGGTATTCTTTTGAAGTCTTAAGCGTGGATGGGGCTAGGATAAAACGCTTGAAAGCGGTTAAACAAGATCAGGGAGAAAATGAAGCATGAAAAAAACAACCCTCTTTGTATTGGGCTTATTGTTCAATAGCTCTTTAAGCGCTGTTGATGGGATTTCTCAAACCGAGCCTTCTTCTTTGAAGTTGGCTGAAGACAGCCTGCCTTTGAACCACCCTAACGCCCAAAAACTCTCTTTAAAAAACGCATGGAATAGGGTATTGTCTAACCATGAAGGCTTGCATGCACAAGAATACGCCATTAAAAGAGCGAGTAAAATGAAATTAGCGGCTAAACTTTCTTTTTTGCCTCAAATTGATTTGAGCGCTTTTTACGTATACCTCTCTAACCCCATTAAAATGGATTTTGCCAGCCAAAAACAACCGGGCGTGCAAAAAGCCACCAACCAGATCCATCAAGGCTTGCAAAACATCCAGCAAAATATCCCCCCTCAAGTATTAACCCCTCAAATCCAAGCGGGCATGCAAGGGGTGATGCAAGGTTTTGGGGCTTTGAGCAGCACTTTAGAAGCCCCCTTATTGTTTTCTAATCAAAATGTGGTGCTTGGGGCTTTGAGCATTATTTATCCCCTTTATATGGGTGGGGCAAGATTCACGATGGTGCGCATTGCGGATTTGATACAAAAAGACGCTAACGAAGTGTATCGCTTGAAAAAGCTCTCCACTTTTCAAGAGCTTGTGAGCGTGTATTATGGCATGGTGTTAAACGCAGAAGTGGCTGAAACTTTAGAAGAGGTAGAAAAAGTCCATTATAAGCATTTCCAAAACGCTTTGAAAATGCAAAAAGTAGGGCAAATCGCTAGGGTAGAAACCTTAGGCGCTCAAGTGGCTTATGATAAGGCTCATATCGCTAGCGTTAAGGCTAAAGACGTGTTAGAGGTTTCGCAACTCTCATTCAATTCTATTCTATCCAGCAAGGACGATCTAGCGCCTTCAAGCAAATTAGAGATCCACACCGAGAAAAATCTGCCCGATCTGAGCTTTTTTGTTTCTTCCACGCTCAATTCCTACCCGGCTTTAAAGACCTTAGAAAACCAGGTTCAAATTTCTAAAGAAAACACGAAACTACAGATCGCTAAATTCTTGCCCCAAGTGAGTTTTTTTGGCTCTTATATTATGAAGCAAAACAATTCGGTGTTTGAAGACATGATCCCTAGTTGGTTTGTGGGCGTGGTAGGGCGCATGCCTATTCTTTCTCCCACAGGGCGTATCCAAAAATACCAAGCGAGCAAATTAGCGGAGTTGCAAGTGAGTAGCGAGCAAATCCAGGCTAAAAAAAACATGGAATTATTAGTGAATAAGACTTATAAAGAGACGCTTTCTTATTTGAAAGAATACAAAAGCTTGCTTTCTAGCGTGGAATTAGCCAAGGAAAATTTAAAACTCCAAGAGCAGGCTTTTTTGCAAGGCTTAAGCACGAACGCTCAAGTCATTGATGCGAGGAACACGCTTTCTTCTATCATCGTGGAGCAAAAAAGCGTGGCTTATAAATACATCGTTTCATTAGCGAATTTAATGGCGTTAAGCGATCATATTGATTTATTTTATGAATTTGTTTATTAAAGGAAAAAATCATGTCAAACAGCATGTTGGATAAAAATAAAGCGATTCTTACAGGGGGTGGGGCTTTATTATTAGGGCTAATCGTGCTTTTTTATTTAGCTTATCGCCCTAAGGCTGAAGTGTTGCAAGGGTTTTTGGAAGCCAGAGAATACAGCGTGAGTTCCAAAGTCCCTGGGCGCATTGAAAAGGTGTTTGTTAAAAAAGGCGATCACATTAAAAAGGGCGATTTGGTTTTTAGCATTTCTAGCCCTGAATTAGAAGCCAAGCTCGCTCAAGCTGAAGCCGGGCATAAAGCCGCTAAAGCACTTAGCGATGAAGTCAAAAGAGGCTCAAGAGATGAAACGATCAATTCTGCAAGAGACGTTTGGCAAGCGGCAAAATCCCAAGCGACTCTAGCCAAAGAGACTTATAAGCGCGTTCAAGATTTGTATGATAACGGCGTGGCGAGCTTGCAAAAGCGCGATGAAGCCTATGCGGCTTATGAAAGCACCAAATACAACGAGAGTGCGGCTTACCAAAAGTATAAAATGGCTTTAGGGGGGGCGAGCTCTGAAAGTAAGATTGCCGCTAAGGCTAAAGAGAGCGCGGCTTTAGGGCAAGTGAATGAAGTGGAATCCTATTTAAAAGATGTTAAAGCTACAGCCCCAATTGATGGGGAAGTGAGTAATGTGCTTTTAAGCGGTGGCGAGCTTAGCCCTAAGGGCTTTCCTGTGGTGCTCATGATAGATTTAAAGGATAGTTGGTTAAAAATCAGCGTGCCTGAAAAGTATTTGAACGAGTTTAAGGTGGGCAAGGAATTTGAAGGCTATATCCCAGCGTTGAAAAGAAGCGCGAAATTCAGGGTTAAATATTTGAGCGTGATGGGGGATTTTGCGACTTGGAAAGCGACGAATAATTCCAACACTTATGATATGAAAAGCTATGAAGTGGAAGCCATACCCTTAGAAGAGTTGGAAAATTTTAGGGTAGGGATGAGCGTGTTGGTTACCATTAAACCTTAGAAAGGATTGTTTTGTTCAAATTGATAAGCGCATGGGTTTTACAAGACAAGTTCTTGTTTATCGTGTGTTTTATATTGCCTTTTTGTTTAGGGGTTTTAGGCACGCAAATCTTTAAACAAGAAACCCCAAGACAGCTCCCTATCGTGGTGGTAGATTTGGATAAGACCACGACAAGCCATCAAGTAGCGTTTGAATTAGGCGCAACGAGCGCGCTTCAAATCAAATACCAGGTTACTAGCCTTTCAGAAGCCAAACGCTTTTTAAACTCCGCTGAAGTGTATGGGGCGTTAATTTTGCCTAGAGATTTAGAGAAAAAAATCAAAATGGGGCGAAAGATTGATTTGCCCTTTTATTATAACGCTGAGTATGTTTTAGTGGGCAAAACGCTCAAAAACGCCTTTTTACAAACCGCTTTGACCTTAGACGCTAAAACCTTAGCCACCAAAGCTTTAGTGCGAGATTCCAATTTGATTTCCGCTAAAGCCCAAGCAATACCCATCATTCTTCAATTGCATGCCCTATACAATGAAGAAAACAATTACACGCAATACCTTTTAAGCGTGATGCTGCCTTGCATGTGGCTTATTTTTATTGCGATTGGCATGCTCAATTTCATTCAAAAAATCTCTAACATGCGAGAGCTTTTAATCAGTATTTTAGCGAATGCGTGCGTGTTTAGCTTTTGGGGGATGGGCATGGCGTTTTATTTTAATCTCATTGGCATGGAGGGGCATTATGCACACTTGTCATTGGTCTTTTTAGCGGTAGTCTTGATGACGCTCATTATGAGCGGGTTTGTGGTGTTGGTTTATGGCGTTTCAAAAAGCGCTATTGAAACCGCTGGTGCGATTGGGGTCTATACCGCTCCAAGCTTTGCGTTTGCTGGGGTGACTTACCCGCAAAACAACATGGAAATTTTTGGGAGTTTTTGGAGTCATTGCTTGCCTATTAGCCATTTTATGAAGTTCTTTTTACAAGAGGCCTATTATAAGACGGATTTTACAGAGTCTTTAAATTCTCTAATGCCGCTTGCGTTCTTTTTGATCTTTTTAGTCTTAGGGCTTTTGATTTTTTATTTTTCTTTTAAAAAAGGCAAGGCTAGCGCATGAATTTTTTTAAAATCCTTTTAATGGAGTTAAGGGCTATTGTTTCTCATAAGGGCGTTTTGTTGATCCTTATAGGCGCTCCTTTAATCTATGGCTTATTATACCCTTTGCCTTATTTAAAAGATATTGTAACGCAGCAAAAAATCGCCCTTGTAGATGAAGACAATTCCTTCCTTTCTAGGCAATTAGCCTTCATGGCGCAAAGCTCCAACGAGTTAGAAATCGCTTTTTTTAGCCCCTCTATGCTGGAAGCCAAAAAGCTTTTAAAAGAAGAAAAAATTTATGGGATCTTGCATATCCCTTCGCATTTTGAAGCCAATATCCATAAGCAAGTGCCTGTAACGATAGATTTTTATGCGAATTCCAATTACTTTTTGATTTATGGCGCCTTAGCGAATGCGGTGGTGGAGAGCATCAACGCCTTAAACGATAAAATCAGGTTCAAACGCAACGCCCAAATAGAAGAAGCTGAATTAGGGACAGATGGGATTAAAATCAGTCCTATCGCTTTGTATAACCCTAGTGAGGGGTATTTGAATTACGCACTCTCTAGCGTGTTTATTTTCATCTTACACCAGGTGATGCTCATTGCAAGCAGCATGTTTACTAGCTCCAGGCGTTTGGAATTAGTACTTTTAGACAAGAAACAAATCGCTTTAAGGCTGTGCGCAAGACTCTTGGTGTTTATGGCAGCGTTTAGCGTTTTTATTTTATGGTATTTTGGGGCGCTGTTTTCTTTTTATGGGATCGAACGGCATGGAAGTGCTTTAATGGTGTTTTTGAATAGCTTGATTTTCATGCTTGCAACCTTGAGTTTGGGGTCGTTTTTAGGTGCATGGATTAAAAATGAAGCCCACACCACTCAAATCGTTTTGATTTCTTCTTTGCCCTTGATTTTTATGATGGGTTTTGTGTGGTCTTTTGAATCCTTGCCCTCTTATTTGCAAGTCTTCGTTCAAATAGTGCCTGCTTATCATGGGATTAGTTTGCTTGGGCGATTGAATCAAATGCATGCGGAATTTGTAGATGTTTCTGTCCATTTTTATGCGCTTATTGCGATTTTTATTGCGAGTTTTATAGGGAGTGTCTTTAAACTCAGCTCTTTAAAGAAAGCTTGTGAAAACGCTTAAACACCTCATCATTTCCAAGCACCAAACTAAAGCGTCTCGCTTTTTAGGGTATCTTATGCCTTTTAGCGATTTTGAAAAAACCCTTTTGCAATTGAAAAAAGAGCATTTTAAAGTCGCGCATTTTGTAACGGCGTTCCGCTATTCTTTAGAGGGCAAAATCACGGAGGGTTTTAGCGATGATGGCGAGCCTAAAGGGAGTTCAGGCATGCCTGTGCTTAGCGTTTTAAGGCGAGAGGATTTGATCAATATAGGATTAGTGAGCGTGCGTTATTTTGGAGGCACGCTTTTAGGGGTGGGGGGCTTGATGAAGGCTTATGCTAAGAGTGCGTTATTGTGCGTAGAAAACGCTCAAAAAGAGGACGCTTTGAAGGATTTTGTGGAGTTAGAAACTTTAAGCGCTCATTATTCTTACAAAGAATTAGACGCTCTTCAGCGTGAAATTAAGAAATTTAGCTTACAATTAAGCAAAAAGAATTTTTCAAGTCAAAGCGTGGAAGTGGAAATCAGCGGCGAAAGAGAAAATTTGCAAGCGTTTTTACAACAAAATAAGATAAATTAGGGAGAGTGGTATGGGATTTTTGAATGGGTATTTTTTATGGGTTAAGGCTTTCCATGTGATAGCGGTCATTTCGTGGATGGCGGCGTTATTTTATTTGCCACGCCTTTTTGTCTATCATGCCGAAAACGCGCATAAAAAAGAGTTTGTAGGAGTGGTTAAAATCCAAGAAAAAAAGCTTTATTCCTTTATCGCTTCACCAGCTATGGGTTTCACGCTTATTACAGGGATTTTAATGCTGTTGATAGAGCCCACGCTCTTTAAAAGTGGGGGTTGGTTGCATGCTAAGTTGGCTTTAGCAATCTTACTTTTAGCCTATCATTTTTATTGCAAAAAATGCATGCGCGAGCTAGAAAAAGACCCTACAAGAAGAAACGCAAGGTTTTATCGTGTGTTTAATGAAATACCCACGATTTTAATGATTCTCATTGTGATCTTAGTGGTTGTCAAGCCTTTTTAAAGACAAGCCATGAAAAAAGAAAAGTCATGAAAAAAGAAAAACACCTCAAGCAAGAAAAAATCATCAACATGTTTGATGATATAGCCAGCTCTTACGATCAAGCCAACCGCTTGATGAGTTTTGGCTTAGACGTTAAATGGCGAGAAAGGGCTTGCGAGCATGCGTTTTTGTTTTTGGAAAACAAGAAAGCGTTAAGGCTTGTGGATGTGGCATGCGGGACGGGGGACATGCTTATTGCTTGGCAAAAAAGCGCTCTAAATTGCGCTATAGAGTTTAAGGAATGTTTGGGGATTGATCCTTCTAATAACATGCTTGAATTGGTCGTTAAAAAATTTGAGAAGCTTGAAAACAAAGCTTCTTTCATCCAGGCTCAAGCCAAAGATTTAAAAGGCGTTGAAAACAACAGCGTGGATATTCTTTCCATTGCGTATGGCTTGCGTAATATCGTGGAAAGACAAGAAGCTTTAAAAGAGTTTTTTAGGGTGTTAAAACCTAGGGGCGTTTTAGTGATTTTAGAATTTTTAAAAAAAGACAACCCCACATGGCTGGATAAAATCTCAGGGTTTTACACGAATAAGGTTTTGCCTTTAGTGGGAGGGGCTATCAGTAAGAATTATGGCGCTTATTCTTATTTACCGCAATCCATTGAGGGGTTTTTGAGTTTAGAGGGTTTGAAGCATGAATTAAAAAACGCAGGGTTTGAGGTTTTAAGGACTGAAGATTCTATCGCTCAAATTTCAACGACCATGCTTGTTAAAAAAAGCTAAAGGAATGTTATGCAAGATGAATTATTTGAAACCGAAAAAGCCCCCCAAAAAAATACTAAGAACACTAAAAATACTAAAAACGCCCCTAAAAAAAGCTTTGAAGAGCATGTTCATTCCCTAGAGCAAGCCATAGATCGCTTGAATGATCCCAATTTATCCTTAAAAGACGGGATGGATTTGTATAAAACGACTATGCAAGAGTTGTTTTTGGCTCAAAAGCTTTTAGAAAACGCTTATTCAGAGTATGAAAAACTCCAAACGCTAGACAAAAAGGCTTAAAGGATGCGGGTGTTTGCTTTGCAATTAGAGTCTTTTAAAGAAACTCTCATGCAATCCTTGTTCAACTCCATACCCAAGCAAAGCGTGGTGGTGTTGCCTGAATACGTGATCAACCCCTTTTTCCACCATAACATGGGATTGGATGTGAATGAAATCAGCGCGCAGTCTGCGCGAGCGATGGAGTTTTTGTCGCAAAAATGCGAAGAATCAGATTTGATCGTTTCAGCCCCGGTGCTTTTAGAAGAACATTCTAAAATCTATAAAAAAATCGCCCTCATTTCTAAAGAAAGCGTGAAATATTACACGCAACAACGCTTAATCCCCTATCCTCACTGGGATGAAGAGAGCTTTTTTGACAATGAAAAAAGCGCTTTTAAAGAATTGCTTGTGTTTGAAAGAGACGGCTTGAGAATCGCCCCTTTGTTTGGCTTTGAAGCGCATTTTGATGAAATATGGGTTCAGGCTAAAAATCAGGGCGTGGATGTGGTGCTTTTAAGCAGCGTACTCACCTTTGAATCCAATGAAAGGTGGCGGCTTTTGTGCCAGATGCGCGCTTTTTGCGCTTCTTGCGTGGTGGTTAGGGCTAATAGAATCGGAGCGTATCGCCAAATCATTGTAGAAGAAAATCAAAAAAACGAATTTTTGTGGAAATTTTATGGGGATAGTTTTGTGGCTTTTCCTAATGGCGCTATTGAAGATTCTTTAGAGGGTAAAATGGGGGCTTTGAGCACTCAAATAGATAAAAACGATATAGACGAATGGGCTAAATTGTGGCATTTTAGAACGATTAAAGAGGGTTGAATGATTGATAGAAAACTTTTATTGCAAGATTTTGATAAGGTGGCTCTTTCTTTAAAAAAGCGTAACCATGCGATAGATGATGGATTGGAGCGTTTGCGCGAAGTCATCACGCATTATAAAAAGCAGCTCATTGAATTAGAAGGCTTGCAAGCCTTTCAAAACAAGGTTTCTAAAGAATTTGGTATCAAAATGGCTCAAAAAGTGGATACAAGCGATCTCAAAAAAGAGCTAGAAAACAATAAAATCAAATTGAATGAGCTTTCCAAAAGCGTGAGCGAATTGGAGCAACAAATTGATTTAAAGCTTTCCATAATCCCCAATCTAGTGGATGAAAAAACCCCTTTAGGCGCGAATGAAGAAGACAACATAGAAATTAAAAAAATCTTAACCCCAAGAAATTTTACTTTCAAACCTAAAGAGCATTTTGAACTCGCCCAAAAAAACGGCTGGATTGATTTTGAAAGCGGCGTGAAACTCGCCAAAAGCCGCTTTTCTGTCATTAGGGGTTTTGGGGCGAAAATTTATCGCGCGCTCATTCATTTAATGCTGGATTTTAATGAAAAAAATGGCTTTGAAATCATCTACACGCCGGCGTTAGTGAATGAAAAAATGCTTTTTGGGACCGGGCAATTACCCAAATTCAAAGAAGATGTTTTTAAAATAGAAAATGAAAATTTGTATCTGATCCCCACCGCTGAAGTAACGCTCACTAATCTATACAACGACACCATTATCAGCGTTGAAAACCTCCCCATTAAAATGACCGCGCACACGCCTTGTTTCAGGAGCGAAGCAGGGAGCGCGGGCAAGGACACAAGGGGGATGATAAGACAGCACCAGTTTGATAAAGTAGAATTAGTGGCTATCACGCACCCTAAAGAAAGCGATGTCATGCAAGAGTGCATGCTAGAGAGCGCGAGCGAAATTTTAAGGGCTTTGGAAATACCGCACCGGTTTGTGCAATTGTGCAGTGGGGATTTAGGCTTTAGCGCGAGCAACACGATAGACATTGAAGTGTGGCTGCCCGGGCAAAATTGCTACCGAGAAATCAGCTCCGTGTCTAACACGAGGGATTTTCAAGCCAGACGAGCCAAAATCCGCTTCAAAGAAAATCAAAAAAACCAATTAGCGCACACCTTAAACGGCTCTTCTTTGGCGGTAGGCAGGACGATGGTCGCTTTAATGGAAAACCACCAGCAAGCGGATGGGAGCATTCATATTCCTAAGGCGTTAGAAAAATACCTTTAAGGCTAGTTCGTGCTGAATGAAGAGCAAAATTCATTAGAAGAAAAAGGGGGCGAAAACAAAAACGAAAAAGAAACCCCCCTAAAAGGCATTCATTCTAAAATCCCCTCTTTGAAGCAGGCTTTGGAGCAGACGATTAATAAAATCAAAAGCTCTAAAGAGTTTTTTAAACAGATTTTACACAATAAAAAAAAGCTTTATATCGCGCTTGGAGCATTGCTTTCACTCATCGCGCTCATTGTAATTTTGAGTTTGTTGTTAGGGCATAAAAAAGAAAATAAACAAACTTCTTTACAAACTAATACCGCCACCACCAATAACGAAACGCCTAACGACACCAACAACGCTAACAACGCACAAGCCGAGGGGCAAATAGAGAATTTAGACTTACCCGATTTAATCGGCAAGGATTCCCTCAAACGAAACGATGAAAATCAAGTGGATGCGATCATGAAAAAAGCGAGCCTTTTGTATGAGCAAGGGCAAAAAGATGAAGCCTTACACTTGTTTGACAAAGCCGCTTCTTTTTCGCAAGGGATTGCGAGCCATAATTTAGGGGTGATTAAGTTTAAAGAAAAGGATTTTAATGGGGCGTTGGATTTGTTTGATTCCAGCATCGCTTCTAAAGAAAACGCGAGCGTGAGCGCGATTGATGCGTTAGTGAGCGCTTATCATTTGCAAGATGAGGATTTGTATTATCATTATCTAAAAATTGTGAGAGACACTCTGTATAAAGATTACAAAAAGTCTTTTTATTCCTACGCTTACGCGCTCAAATCCTATTACGCTGGAGAGTATTTTGAAGCCCTTTCGCCTTTAATGCACCCTAATTCCAACGCCTTTTTAAAGCCTAACGCGCGCTTAGCGTCTAAATTGTTTTTGATGTTTAAAGATGAAACCAACGCTTACAAGCAATTACAAAAAAGCGCCAAACGCCCAAGATGAGCTTGCTTTAGGGCTTTTGCATAGCCGTTTAGTCCATTACAAGCAGGCTTTGGAGCATTTGCAGCATTATTTGCACAACTACCCTAAAGATTTAAACGCTTTGATGGCTTTGGAATTGGTGAGTTTGAAAAAAGGCGACACCCTTAAAGCGAGCGAAGCCTTAAAATTAGCCAGCCACACAAAAGAAGACACGCTATTAGCCAACTCTTTTTACCCCATCAAGCCCACGATAAACCCTGTTTTTTTAGACAAAGAAAGAGCCAAAGAGCGTTTTTGGAACACGCAATATTTTGAAGGTAAAAGGGATTTTATCTACCGCTTGCTCTTTTATTACGCTCCTTTTAAGGTTTTAGACTCTAAAGAAACCTTAGGCGTGATTGAAGAGGGGCTGTTTCTTTTAGACTCTGACACGCAAAAGGATTTAGAGGGGGCAAGCCTTGCTTTTAAAAGGGGGCGTTTGATGGCGATAGCGGATAAAAACGCGCTCAAAGGGTTGAAAGAATTAGAAAAGAAGCGCTTAAAAAAAGCCCTTTCTTTTTTTGATTTGTCTTTAAAAAATAGCCCCAATAACGCGCTTTTGCATTATAATGTGGGCTTGATTTATGCGCAATTAGAAAATTACCACAAAGCTTATTTCCATTTTTTAAGGGCTTTCCATTTGAATTCTGCGGATTATTTGAGCGCGGTTTTTGCAATTTTAGCCTCGCATTTCACCCACGAAGACACCACGGAGTTTTTAAGAGAAATCACCGAGAATTTTTATAGTCAGGATTTTTCTAGCCCCACGCAAAAAGCCTTACTCTCTTCACTCATCGCTTATTTGAATTACCGCACCAATTGGGATATGGACTGGCTCAAAAACGCCCCTAAAAAACTCCCTTTTTATTACGCGCTAGAAGCGGTGTTCGCTAAAGAGAGCAAGGATAAAAAATTGATGGTGCAATCCTTTGGGAATTTAAAAAAAATGCTCCCTAAAGATCTCATCTCTAATATTTTTTATGAAATCGTTTCGTATTACGATGCGAGTATCCGCCACACTTTAAGCATTTACACCCTTTTAGATTCGCATAAAATCAGCTGGGATCAAACCATGCAAAGTACCATTTTAGGGCGTCATTTCTACACCTACATGGGATTTATGGTCAATGATTTAGATCATCAAGAAAGATTATTAGAGCAAAAAATCGCCAGTTTAGAAGAGGGCGAAGCCCCTAACGATTGGTTAGAAAATTTAGCGCTAGTGAGTTTGTTTCAAGGCCAGTATGAAAAAGCGAGCGCGTTGTATCAAAACTTAATTAGCGATCTTAAGGACAATGAGACTCGTTTAAAAATCCTAGCGGGTTTGACTTATATCGCACAGAATAATTACAATAACGCCGCTTTATGGCTAGAGCTTGGGAAATTAGACGATCCTAATAATGAAAATATCCGTTACGCTTTAGGGTTGTTGTATCAAAGAAAGGGGGACTTGAAATCAGCGCTAAACCATTTTTTAGCCATTAAAACCTCTGATTTTTCGTCGCCTTATTTTGATTTTGAAATTGATACCAACCTTTTAAAAGAGCGTTTGAATCAAGAAGAAAAGGGCGAGTTTTTAGAATAATGGGTTTTGAAAAAAGCATTTTAGACAATTTAAACGGAGCGCAAAAAATCGCTGCAAGCCACATTCAAGTGCCATTGCTCATTTTAGCGGGAGCTGGGAGCGGCAAGACTAAGACTTTAACGAGCCGTTTGGCGTATTTGATTGGCGCTTGTGGCGTGCCTAGCGAGAACACTTTAACGCTCACTTTCACCAATAAAGCGAGCAAAGAAATGCAAGAAAGGGCTTTGAAATTATTGAAAAACCAAGCCTTTATCCCCCCCTTGCTTTGCACTTTCCATCGTTTTGGTTTGCTGTTTTTAAGGCAACACATGAATCTTTTAAAAAGAGCGTGCGATTTTTCGGTGCTAGATAGCGATGAAGTGAAAACGCTCTGCAAACAGCTTAAAATTTCAAACTTCAGGGCGAGTATTTCTCAAATCAAAAACGGCATGGTGGATTTGAGCATGCAAGATAGCGAATGTTATAAAGCGTATGAGCTTTATCAAAACGCGCTCAAAAAAGACAATTTAGTGGATTTTGACGATTTGCTTTGTTTGAGTCTTAAGATTTTACAAGATAATGAAAAACTCACCAAAGAGGTTAGCGAGCACTATTATTATATTATGGTAGATGAGTATCAAGACACGAACGCCTTGCAATTAGAGTTTTTAAAACAATTGAGTTGCGCGCACCATAATTTGTGCGTGGTGGGCGATGACGATCAGAGCATTTATGGTTTTAGAGGGGCTGATATTTCTAATATTTTAAATTTTTCCAAGCATTTTAAAGGGGCTAAAATAGTGAAATTAGAGACCAACTACCGCTCCAGCGCTGAAATCTTAGCGTGCGCTAATTCCCTCATCAGCCATAACCAACACCGCCACATTAAAACGCTTCAAAGTTTCAAAGGCTCGCATAAAAGCGTGGTTTGTAAAGAATATTTGACGCAAAAAGAAGAGAGCCTGGATGTGGCTTATCAAATCAAAGCCCTTTTAAAGAAGGGCGAGAATTTAGAAAATATCGCTATTTTGTACCGCTTAAACGGGCTTAGTCGCAGCATTGAAGAGAGCTTGAACGCTTTGAATATCCCTTATAGGCTCATTGGGGCGGTGAGTTTCTATGAAAGAGCCGAGGTTAAAGACGCTTTGGCGTTCATGCATGTAGTGGCGAAAAAAGACGATCGCTTTTTTATCAAGCGCGTTTTAAACAAGCCCCCAAGAGACTTTGGCAAGATCACTCAAGAATGGATTTTTTCTCTTTTAGATGAAGAGGATTTGAATTTAGAAGAAGCGCTAAAACTTGGGGCGTTTAAAGACAAACTCAACCCTAAAAACGAATACGCTTTAAAGAAATTCATAGTATGATAGGGCGTTTGAGGGAGGCTTTTGAAATTTCAGTAGAGGAGTTTTGCGCTCGGTTTTTAGAAGAGACTAACCTTTTAAAAAACTATGAAAAAGAAGACAATTACGAAGAAAGAGAGGGCTTTGTTAAAGAGCTTTTAAGTTTAGTGAAAGAGCATTTTAAAACTAACCCCACGCATTCTTTACTGGATTTTTTGAATGAAAGCGTGCTGGATGTCCATAATACAGAAAACGCGCAAAAAGTGAGTTGCATGAGTGTGCATATGAGTAAGGGCTTAGAGTTTAAGCATGTGTTTGTGATCGGGTTAGAAGAAGGGTTTTTCCCGCATAGGGGGTTCAATCAAGAAAGCGATTTGGAAGAAGAAAGGCGCTTGGCTTATGTGGCGATCACTAGGGCTAAAGAAGGATTGCAGCTCTCTTATGTCAAAGAGCGTTCGTATTTTGGGAGGAAAATTTCTTGCTCGCCCTCTGTGTTTTTAGAAGAAGCCAAGCTGCTCAAAAGCGATCAAACCCCTAAACAAAATCACCAAAAAGACACGCCCATTAAAGTGGGGGATTTGATCAAACATAAGATTTTTGGCACCGGGAGGGTTTTAGGCGTAGAAAAGGGCTTGAGCGGTTTGTGCTTGAAAATCAATTGCGGAGGGAATGTCTATGATAAAATCTCAGAAAAATTTGTAGAAAAAGTGGATAACGGGTTTTGAAAATTTTAACCCTTTTTTTGATAAGTTTAAACGCGCTCTTCGCCCTAGATTTGAACGCGCTTAAAACAGAGATTAAAGAAACTTACCTCAAAGAATACCAAGACTTAAAATTGGAAATTGAAACAATTAACTTAGAAATCCCAGAGCGCTTTTCTCACGCTTCCATTTTAAGCTATGAATTGAATGCTTCTAACAAGCTTAAAAAAGATGGGGTCGTGTTTTTAAGATTGGAAAATGAGCCTAATTTACGCCTACCGGTGCGTTATAGCGTGATAGGCAGCATGCAGGCTTTTAAAAGCGCTAGCGCGATTAAAAAAGACGAAAACATCACCGCTAACAACACCAAAAAAGAGCGCGTTTTGTTTGGCACGCTTTCTAATCCTTTATTAGAGGGCGCGATCGATAAAGTGAGCGCGAAACATTTTATCCCCCCTGACACGCTTTTAAGCGCAGATAAAACCCAAGCCTTAATCATCGTGCGTAAAAACGACATCATCACCGGGGTGTATGAAGAGGGGCAAATCAGCATAGAAATAAGCCTAAAAGCCCTAGAAAATGGCGCGCTTAATCAAATCATTCAAGCCAAAAATTTAGAAAGCAATAAAATCTTAAAAGCAAAAGTGTTGAGCAGTTCTAAAGCGCAAATCTTATAAAGGATATTCATGAAATTAGTTTTAGGCATCAGCGGGGCGAGCGGGATACCCCTAGCCTTGCGGTTTTTAGAGAAATTACCCAAAGAAATTGAAGTTTTTGTCGTGGCGTCTAAAAACGCGCATGTCGTGGCGTTAGAAGAATCGAATATCAACCTTAAAAACGCCATGAAAGATTTACGGTCTAGCGCTACTTTTTTCAACGAGCAAGACATTCATGCGAGCATCGCTTCAGGGAGTTATGGTATCCATAAAATGGCGATCATTCCAGCGAGCATGGACATGGTGGCTAAAATCGCGCATGGCTTTGGGGGGGATTTGATCTCTAGGAGCGCGTCTGTGATGCTTAAAGAAAAGCGCCCCTTACTCATTGCCCCTAGAGAAATGCCTTTAAGCGCTATCATGTTGGAAAATTTGCTCAAACTCGCCCATTCTAATGCGATCATTGCGCCGCCGGTGATGACTTATTACACCCAGAGCAAGACTTTAGAAGCGATGCAAGATTTTTTAGTGGGGAAGTGGTTTGACAGCTTAGGGATAGAAAATGACTTATACCCACGATGGGGAATGAACTGATGCAAAAAATCGGCATTTACCCGGGCACTTTTGATCCGGTCACTAACGGGCATATAGACATTATCCACCGCTCTAGCGAATTGTTTGAAAAGCTCATTGTCGCTGTGGCGCATTCAAGCGCTAAAAACCCCATGTTTAGTTTAAATGAGCGTTTAAAAATGATGCAACTTACCACTAAAAGTTTTAAAAATGTAGAGTGCGTTGCGTTTGAAGGGCTATTAGCCGATCTGGCTAAAGAATACCATTGTAAGGTGCTAGTTAGGGGCTTAAGGGTGGTGAGCGATTTTGAATACGAATTGCAAATGGGTTATGCGAACAAATCCTTAAACCACGAATTAGAAACCTTGTATTTCATGCCCACTTTGCAAAACGCTTTCATCAGCTCTTCTATCGTGCGATCCATTATCGCGCATAAGGGCGATGCGAGCCATTTAGTGCCTAAAGAAATTTATCCTTTGATTTCAAAGGCTTAAAATGTATGTGGCGTTAGAAGGCGTTGATGGCGCGGGCAAAAGCACTCAAGTAGAATTATTAAAAACCAGGTTTAAAAACGCCCTTTTTACCAAAGAGCCAGGGGGGACGAGAATGGGCGAGAGTTTAAGGCACATCGCTTTAAATGAAAACATCAGCGAATTGGCTAGAGCGTTTTTGTTTTTAAGCGATAGGGCTGAGCATGTAGAAAGCGTGATAAAACCGGCATTGAAAGAAAAAAAGCTCATCATTAGTGATAGGAGTTTGATTTCTGGCATGGCTTATAGCCAATTTTCAAGCTTGGAATTAAACCTGCTTGCCACTCAAAGCATCTTGCCTACAAAAATCATTCTTTTAGTGATAGATGAAGAGGGCTTAAAACAGCGCTTAAGCCTTAAAAGTTTAGACAAAATAGAAAACCAAGGCACAGAAAAATTACTCACAATCCAGCAAAAGCTCAAAACCCACGCTTACGCACTAAAAGAAAAATTCGGGTGCGAAGTTTTGGAACTGAACGCTAAAGAAAGCGTTAAAAACTTGCACGAACAAATCGCCGCCTTTATACAATGCGTTGTTTAACCTGTTTGAAGCTTTCTTTCAAGCCTCTTTGCCCAAATTGCCTAAACGATCTGCCCTTAAGCTTAAAAGTAAGGGTTTTAGAGGGCGTGAGCGTGTATAGTTTTTACGCTTATAGCGAAATAGAAGAGCTCATTAAAAGCAAATACGTGCTGATTGGCTCTCGCATTTTGCCCTTGCTTTCTCAAAAAGCCGGCAAAGAATTTGTGAGAATCTTACAAGAACAAGGCTTGAATACCCCCTTTATGGCATCGCCATTGATGATAAAATCAAATCCTTTTATTCGCATTCCGCTGCGCTTTTAAAAGGCTTTTGTCAAGGGAATTTAAAGCCCACTTATGGGACTTTAAGGGCTAATAGTGCTGTTTCGTATGCCGGGAAAAGCCTGGAATTTCGCGCCAACAACCCACGGGATTTCACCTTCAAAGGCGATGAAAGTTTAGATTATTTTTTATTAGATGACATTATCACCACCGGCACCACCCTAAAAGAAGCCCTAAAATACCTTAAAACTTTAAACATCAAAACGCACTTTGCGATCGCGCTTTGCAGCGCGGATGAATGAGTTATAATTTTGTTTTTTAAAAAGGATACCCATGAATAAAGTTCAATCCATTGAGCCTCTAATTGCTGATAAGTTCAACAACGAGTTAAGAAGTTATAACCTAGACTATAAACTAGAGCAAGAAAGCCTGAATAAAGAAATTGATGAAGCTTTAAAAAATTACGCTTCTAAAAGTGGGGGTTTAGGGGGTAACCGCCCTGATGTGAAACTTTTATTAAACACACAAGACCCTAACAGAAGAGTCCCTATTTTAATAGAATACAAAGGGCAAAAAGACAAGCTCGTTAAATTAGACAAAAACAAACTGGTAGAAAATTTTAAAGACCATAAGCCTTATTACAAAAACATTAGAGAATACGCCCTAAATGGGGCTTTGCATTACGCTAATGCGATTTTACACCACACGATCTATACTGAATGCATCGCCATAGGCATCACAGGCTATAAAGACGATAAAGGCGATATACGCTCTCAAATCGCTGTTTATTATGTGAATAAAAGCAATTTGGGCATGGGGATAGATGTCTCAAAAGGCGAGAAAGCTTATAGCGATCTATCCTTTTTAAGCCGTAAGCATTTTAACGACTTTATTAAACGATTAGACACCCTTTCTTTAAGCGATAAAGATTTAGAGCGCATTAGAGAAAAGAAAAACCAAGAAATAGAAGACTGCTTGACTCGTCTCAATAATGATATTTATAAAAAAGAAAAGCTTTCTTTAAGCGAAGAAGATCGCTTGTATTTAGTTGTTGCGAGCATTATCGCTAATTTAGGCATCTCTGGCATCTCTAATTCGGTAGCCCCACTAAAAAAAGAAGATTTAAAATCTAGCGATGAGGTCCATCAAAGAGATGGCGACATCATGCTCAGAAAAATCCAATCCTTTTTAGAGCATAAGCATTTGCCCCAAGAAAAAAAGCAAAGCATTATTTCTTTATTAGAGCCTTTATTAAGAAATGAAAACGACAACAAAGCCATTAATGGCGAAAGCCGTTTGAAGCGCTGTTTTAGTGAAATCGTGGATAATTTGGGCATTTATTATAAAATCGGTCTTAGCACGGATTTTACCGGTAAATTGTTCAATGAAATGCATCGCTGGCTGGGTTTCACACAAGACCAATTAAACGATGTGGTGCTCACACCCCCTTATGCTGCCACGCTTTTAGCCAGACTCTCCAAAGTCAATAAGGATAGTTTCGTGTGGGATTTTGCTACCGGAAGCGCTGGGTTATTAGTCGCAAGCATGAATTTAATGATAGAAGACGCTAAAAAGTGTATCACTAGTCCAGAGGAATTGGAACAAAAAATCGTTCATATTAAAGCCAAGCAACTTTTAGGCATAGAAAAATTACAAAAAATCTATATTCTAGCGGTGTTAAACATGATTTTAATGGGTGATGGGAGCAGTCAAATCTTAAACCAAGACAGCTTGAGCGGTTTTGATGGCAAAGTCAATGACAAAGAATTTAAAGCTAACGCTTTTGTTTTAAATCCGCCTTATTCCGCTTCCGGTAATGGCATGGTGTTTGTGGAGCAGGCTTTAGCAAAAATGCAAAGTGGTTATGCGAGCGTGATCATCCAATCAAGTGCCGGCAGCGGCAAAGCCAAAGAATACAATGTAAGGATTTTAGAAAAACACACGCTTTTAGCGAGCATTAAAATGCCTTCAGATTTATTCATCGGCAAAAGCAGCGTTCAAACCCACATCTATGTTTTTAGGGTCAATGAAAAGCATGACGCTAAGCAAAGGGTGAAATTCATTAATTTCAGTAACGACGGCTACGCTAGAGCGAATCGCAAAAAAGCCAAAGCCAGCCACAATTTAAAAGACACGCATAACGCCAAAGAGCGCTACAACGAAGTCGTGGATTTAGTCCATATTGACCAATCATGTTTGAAATTTTTAAGCGAAGATGACTACTATGAAAACACCATAGATCCCAAAAACGGGAGCGATTGGAACCAAAACAAACCCACCGACACCAAACCCAAATTAGAGGATTTTAAAAGAACGATAGCCGATTACCTTTCTTATGAAGTGGGCTTGATTTTAAAAAACCAAACGCCCCCAAAGTGATAAGTACTCTTAATAGCCAACTCAACGCTATTAAGTGGGGCGAGTTCAAATTAGGGGATTTGTTTGAGATCTACACTGGCTCTTTATTAAGCCAAGAGGATTTAGCAAAAGGTGATATTGTCCGCATATCAGTTAAAAGTGATAATAATGGCGTTTATGGTCATTTTGATACCTTAAAAAATAAGAAAGCAAGGCATTTTGAAAATTTTATCAGCGTAAATTTTTTTGGCAATTGTTTTTATCACCCTTATTTGGCAAGCGTAGAGATGAAAGTCCATGTCTTAAAATTAAAAAATCATCTTCTTACAAGACGGGTAGGATTATTTCTTGCCAATCAACTTAATAAGTGTTTTTATGGTCAATTTACCTATGGAACACAATTATCTAGCTCTAAATTAAAACATAATAATTTTAAAATCCAATTACCCCTAAAACCCACCGCTAAAACTCAAACCCTTAAAGATATTGATTTTGATTTCATGGAAAAATTCATAGCCGAACTTGAGCAGTGTCGGCTCGCCGAACTTCAGGCTTATTTAAAAGCTTCAGGGCTAGAAAACACCACCCTTTCTAACGATGAAGAAAACGCCCTTAATGTTTTCAATGATAAAAATTCTGGGGGGGGGGGGGGTAATACCCCATGCGGCTTAACATGGCAACACTTCAAACTAGGGGATTTGTTTGAAGTGTTATCAAGTAAGAAAATTTATCATGCCAACACGATAAAAATCCATGACACGCAAATAGAAAACAGCTACCCTTATGTCGTGCGCGCTGCAACCAACAATGGTATAAAAGGCTTTATTGTAGATGACCCTACATTTGCTAATGAAAAAAATACCCTTTCGTTCGCGCAAGACACTTTCACCGTGTTCTATCAAAAACAACCTTATTTTACAGGCAATAAGGTTAAAATTTTAAAACCAAAATTTGCTTTCAAAAGCCCTAAAATTTTATATTTTATAAGCGCGATTTTACAATTTATTTTAAAACCCTTGACTTGGGGGCTAGGCTCTACAACAGAAAGCATTGCGGAATTTAAATTTTCTCTACCCCTAAAACCTACCGCTAACACTCAAACCCTTGATGGTATTGATTTTCATTTCATGCACACCTTTATAAACGCCCTAATGAAGCAAACCATTCAAGGCGTGGCTGAATACTGCAGCGCTAAAATCCAAGCTACAAAAGAGGTTATCAGCCAAGAAACACCCATTCAAAAAGACTCGTTATTTTGAAATAGATGAGGTCCAGCTTGTGTTACAATAAATTTAAAATTCGCTTGATTAAAAAGGGATTGAATGGAGCAGCCAGTCATCAAAGAAGGGACTTTAGCTTTAATTGATACTTTTGCGTATTTGTTTAGAAGCTATTACATGAGCGCTAAAAATAAGCCTTTAACCAATGTTAAGGGCTTTCCTACAGGGCTTTTAACGGGGCTTGTGGGCATGGTTAAAAAATTTTATAAAGACAGAAAAAACATGCCTTTTATCGTGTTCGCCCTAGAAAGCCAGACTAAAACTAAAAGAGCCGAAAAATTGGGCGAATACAAACAAAATCGTAAAGACGCCCCTAAAGAGATGCTTTTACAAATCCCTATCGCTTTAGAATGGTTGCAAAAAATGGGTTTTACTTGCGTGGAAGTGAATGGGTTTGAAGCCGATGATGTGATCGCAAGCCTAGCCACGCTAAGCCCTTATAAAACGCGCATTTATTCTAAAGATAAGGATTTTAACCAGCTTTTGAGCGATAAAATCGCGCTTTTTGATGGCAAAACGGAGTTTTTGGCGAAAGATTGCGTGGAAAAATACGGGATTTTGCCGAGTCAATTCACGGATTATCAAGGCATTGTAGGGGATAGCAGCGATAATTACAAGGGAATTAAAGGCATTGGGAGCAAGAACGCTAAGGAATTGTTACAACAATTAGGGAGTTTGGAAAAAATCTATGAAAATTTAGACTTGGCGAAAAATTTACTCAGCCCTAAAATGTATCAAGCCCTTATACAAGACAAAGAGAACGCGTTTTTAAGCAAAGAATTAGCCACTTTAGAAAGAGGATGCATTAAAGAATTTGATTTTTTGAGTTGCGCTTTTCCTAGCGAAAACCCCCTATTGAAAATTAAAGATGAATTGAAAGAATATGGTTTTATTTCTACCTTAAGGGATTTAGAAAATTCCCCTACGCCTTTAATTTTAGACAACATGCCCGCATTAGACAACGCCCCTAAAAAATCGCGCATGATTGTTTTAGAAAGTGCTGAGCCTTTGAGCGCGTTTTTAGAAAAATTAGAAAACCCTAACGCTAGAGTTTTTATGCGTTTGGTGCTAGATAAAGAAAAAAAAGTTCTAGCCCTAGCGTTTTTATTACAAGAACAAGGCTATTTTTTACCTTTAGAAGAGGCGTTATTTTCGCCCTTTTCTTTAGAGTTTTTAGAAAACGCTTTTTCTCAAATGTTACAGCATGCGTGTATCATTGGGCATGACTTAAAACCCTTGTTGAGCTTTTTAAAAGCCAAATATCAGGTGTCTTTGGAAAACATCCGCATCCAAGACACTCAAATTTTAGCGTTTTTAAAGAATCCGGAAAAAGTGGGGTTTGATGAAGTTTTAAAGGAATATTTAAAAGAAGATTTAATCCCGCATGAAAAAATCAAAGATTTTAAGACTAAAAGTAAGGTGGAAAAATTAGAGCAATTGGATATGGAATTACACGCTTTAAAGCGTTTGTGCGAATATTTTGAAAAAGGGGGATTGGAAGAAAACTTGCTTTCTTTGGCTAGAGGAGTTGAAACGCCGTTTGTGAAAGTCTTAATGGATATGGAATTTCAAGGCTTTAAGATTGATGCGCCTTATTTCAAGCGCTTAGAGCAGGAATTTAAGAATGAATTAAACGTTTTAGAGCGCCAGATTTTGGATCTAATCGGCGTGGATTTTAACCTCAATTCGCCCAAGCAACTTAGCGAAGTCTTGTATGAAAAATTAGGGCTTCCTAAAAATAAAAGCCATTCTACCGATGAAAAAAATTTGTTAAAAATCCTAGACAAGCACCCAAGTATCCCTTTGATTTTGGAATACAGGGAATTGAATAAGCTTTTTAACACTTACACCACCCCCTTATTGCGCTTAAAAGACAAAGACGATAAAATCCATACCACTTTTATTCAAACCGGCACAGCTACCGGGCGTTTAAGCTCGCATTCGCCTAATTTGCAAAATATTCCGGTGCGATCGCCTAAAGGCTTACTCATTCGTAAAGGCTTTATCGCTAGCTCTAAAGAATATTGTTTGCTAGGGGTGGATTATTCGCAGATTGAATTGCGCTTGTTAGCCCATTTCAGCCAGGATAAGGATTTAATGGAGGCGTTTTTAAAGGGGCGAGACATCCATTTAGAAACTTCTAAGGCGTTGTTTGGTGGAGATTTAGCCAAAGAAAAACGATCCATCGCTAAAAGCATTAATTTTGGGCTGGTGTATGGCATGGGGAGTAAGAAATTGAGCGAAACCTTAAACATCCCTTTAAGTGAGGCTAAAAGTTACATAGAAGCGTATTTCAAGCGATTCCCTAGCATCAAAGATTATTTAAATGGCATGCGAGAAGAGATTTTAAAAACTTCTAAAGCTTTTACTTTGCTAGGGCGTTATCGGGTGTTTGATTTTAATGGCGTGAATGATTATATCAAGGGCAATTATTTGCGAGAGGGCGTGAATGCGATTTTTCAAGGGAGTGCCAGCGATTTATTGAAATTGGGCATGCTCAAAGTGAGCGAGCGTTTCAAAAATAACCCTTCGGTGAGGCTGCTTTTGCAAGTGCATGACGAATTGATTTTTGAAATTGAAGAAAAAAACGCCCCAGAGTTGCAACAAGAAATCCAACGCATTCTTAATGATGAAGTGTATCCTTTGAGGGTGCCGTTAGAAACGAGCGCGTTTATCGCTAAGCGTTGGAATGAATTAAAAGGTTAGTTTTTTAATTGAGTTTAAGAAAAAATATATTATTATTTCTTTATAAGTAATACTTAGCCATTTTAAGCTAATATAATATAGAGCGATTATCAAAAAATAAAGGGAAGAGACTGAATGTTGAAAAGAATTATATTGTTAGGGGCTTTGGGTGTTTTAGCGAGCGCTGAAGAGAGCGCGGCTTTTGTGGGAGTCAATTACCAGGTGAGCATGATACAAAATCAGACTAAAATGGTGAATGACAACGGCTTGCAAAAGCCTTTGATAAAGTTCCCGCCTTACGCAGGAGCGGGTTTTGAAGTGGGCTATAAGCAATTTTTTGGCAAGAAAAAATGGTTTGGTGCGCGTTATTATGGGTTTTTTGACTACGCACACAACCGCTTTGGCGTGATGAAAAAGGGCATTCCTGTGGGCGAGAGCGGGTTTATTTACAATAGTTTTAGTTTTGGAGGGACGACTTTAACCGAAAGGGATTCCTATCAGGGGCAATACTATGTCAATTTATTCACTTATGGCGTGGGGTTGGATACGCTGTGGAATTTTGTGAATAAAGAAAACATGGTTTTTGGTTTTGTCGTGGGGATCCAATTAGCGGGGGATAGTTGGGCAACGAGCATCAGTAAAGAGATCGCTAATTATGCAAAACACCACAGCAATTCCAGTTACAGCCCGGCCAATTTCCAGTTTTTATGGAAGTTTGGGGTCCGCACCCATATCGCTAAACACAATAGCCTAGAATTAGGGATTAAAGTGCCTACGATCACGCACCAGCTTTTCTCCATCACCAACGAAAAGGGATACACCTTACAGGCTGATGTGCGTAGAGTTTATGCGTTTCAAATCAGTTACTTGAGGGATTTTTAACCCCTTTTTAGATACAATCACGCCTGAAACTATCCGTTTAAAGGTGTGAAAATGGCAAATTTAGAAAATTTAGACTGGAAAAATTTAGGCTTTAGCTACATTAAAACGGATTTTCGCTTCATCGCTACTTATAAAAACGGCTCTTGGTCGCAAGGCGAATTGGTGAGCGAAAATGTGTTACAGCTCAGCGAAGGCTCGCCGGTCTTACACTACGGGCAGGCTTGTTTTGAAGGCTTGAAGGCTTACCGCTCTCAAAAGGGGAAAGCTTTACTCTTTCGCCCTTTAGAAAACGCCAAACGCTTGCAAACTTCATGCGAAAGACTGCTCATGCCCAAAGTGAGCGAAGAGCTGTTTTTAAGGGCATGCGCTGAAGTAGTCAAAGCGAATCAAAAATGGCTCGCTCCTTATAAAAGCGGGGCAAGTTTGTATTTGCGCCCTTTTGTCATAGGCGTGGGGGATAATTTGGGGGTGAAGCCGGCCAGTGAATACCTTTTTATCGTGTTTTGCGCGCCTGTGGGGGCGTATTTTAAAGGGGGTATAGAAAAAGGAGGGGCTAGGTTTATCACTACGATTTTTGATAGGTACGCACCTAAAGGCACCGGTGGGGTGAAAGTGGGGGGGAATTATGCTGCAAGCCTGTTGGCTCATAAAATGAGTCATAGAGCAAGGCTATGATGATTGCATTTATTTAGATCCTGCCACGCACACTAAAATTGAAGAAGTGGGGGCGGCGAATTTTTTTGGCATCACGCATGATAATGCCTTTATCACCCCGCATTCGCCAAGCATTCTGCCAAGCGTTACCAGAAAAAGCTTGATGGTTTTGGCTAAAGAACACTTGAAATTAAAAGTAGAAGAGAGGGAAATTTTAATGGATGAGTTGGGCGCGTTTAAAGAAGCCGGAGCGTGCGGGACAGCCGCAATCATTACGCCCATTAAAGAAATCGCACACAACAACAAGTCTTATTTTTTTGAAGCGCCGAGCCATATTACTAAACAACTTTATGACTTGCTTTTATCCATCCAGCAAGGCGAACAAGAAGCCCCCAAAGACTGGATTTTTGAAGTTGGCTAAAAGGTTAAAATTTATAGCTGTATGCCGCATAAAATAAGGGCGAAGTCTCAAAGCGTTTGGAGCTAGAAAGCAATCTGGCGGTGGGTAAGATTTTAAACCCTAATTCAATGCGGTGCCTTAAAAAAAGCGTGAGCATAACCCCCCCATTAATCGCCAAGCCCCCTGAAACCACCGAATGTTTAAAAAACTTGAAATTTTGTTTGTCCGTATAAACGACTAAAGCCCCCCTAGCTCCTCCAAACGCCCCTAAATAATGCTTATAACTCCCTAAAGGAAATTCCATAATCACATCCAAACCCACCGCAAGCATGGTAAAAAAAGAGTTGGTAGGATCTTTATGGCTTTGATAATTCACTTTTCCTGACCCAAGATCCCATGCAAAAACCCCCCTAATCCCAATATATTTTTTAAAAAAACTTTGCACGCCGGTTTTTAAATTGAGCGTTGCGATCCAATCTTTCATTTCCTTGCCTTGATAGTCCTTAATGGCTTCTACAGCGCCAAACCCTCCTAAAAAATACCACCCGCTTTTTTTGCGTGTGAGCTTTTGGCGGTTAATGATGCTCCTATAGAGCTTTTCATGGGCTTCTTGGTAATTTTTTTTAGGGGTTTTATTATGCAAAATAGGCATGGCTTCAAGGGGCGGAATAACAAATCCCCCCATTAAGAAAACGCCAAAAAAAATGATTTTTTTAAACATTTTAAAAATAATCAATCCTTTATTAAACAGAGTATTGTTTAACCTTTTGTTTTATCATTGTGTTAGAATAGCCGTTTTAACAAACAAGATTTTGTTAATAGATTTTACCTAATCTAAGAGAGAATATATTTTAATGAAGACAGAGAAACAAAAATTTTTAGAGATGCGTAAAGATGGGGCGAACTCTGTGCTGATTTTAAGAGGGGATTGGGATTTTAAAACGAGCGTGTTTCGTTTAGATGAGTTGAAAAAAAATTTATTAGATCATCAAGGTACTTTAAAAATAGATTTTTCAGGGTGCCAAAAAGTGGATTTTGTTTTTGGCATGTTTTTATTTGATTTAGTTAAGGAGCGTTCTTTAAACATTGAATTGTGCAACGTGAGCGAGAACAACGCATGCGCTTTGAAAGTGGTTAAAGACTGGCTTGAAAAAGAAGACGATTTGGAATCTAAAAAAGCGGGCAAAAAATACGAGCTTTTGATCACTAAATTGGGTAAGAGTCTTGTAGAGACTTACAACACCTTTTTAAACGCGTTCAATTTTTGCGGCATGATTTTATTTTACTTCATTAAAAGCGTTTTCAACCCCAAACGCTTTTGCATCACTCCTTTGCTCTATCACATCAATGAATCCGGGTTTAAGGTTTTGCCGGTGAGTATTTTAACGGTGTTTATCGTGGGGTTTGCCGTTGCTTTGCAAGGGGCTTTACAATTACAAGACATGGGCGCGCCTTTAATGTCGGTGGAAATGACGGCTAAACTCGCTTTAAGAGAAATCAGTACTTTTATTTTAACCCTTGTGGTGGTAGGGAGGAGCGCGAGCAGTTTTACCGCGCAAATTGGGGTGATGAAGATCACTGAAGAATTAGATGCGATGAAAACCATGGGCTTTAACCCTTTTGAATTTTTAGTATTACCTAGGGTGTTAGCCTTAGTGATTGTTTTGCCTTTATTGGTGTTTATCGCTGATGCGTTCGCCATTCTTGGGGGCATGTTTGCGATTAAATACCAATTGGATTTAGGCTTTCCAAGCTATATAGACAGACTGCATGACACAGTGGGTTGGAATCATTTTTTGGTAGGGATTGTCAAAGCCCCTTTTTGGGGGTTTGCGATTGCGATGGTGGGGTGCATGCGCGGGTTTGAAGTCAAGGGGGATACTGAGAGCATTGGGCGCTTGACCACCATTAGCGTCGTGAACGCTTTGTTTTGGATCATTTTCTTAGACGCTATTTTTTCTATTCTCTTTTCTAAGTTGAACATATAATGAACGCTACTAACAATCAAGTCTTAATTGAAGTGAAGGATCTCCATAGCGCTTTTGGGAGCACCATTATCCATAGGGGCGTGAGTTTTAGCGTGCATAAGGGCGAAGTGATGGCGATTTTAGGGGGTTCAGGGAGCGGTAAAAGCACGCTTTTAAGGTGCATGATCTTGCTCAATCGCCCTACAAAGGGGGAAGTGTTGCTTTTTGGGGAAGATATATGGAAACTCAAAGAAAGAGAGCAGCAAAAGATTTTTAACCGCTGTGGGATTTGCTTCCAGTTTGGGGCGCTCTATAGCTCTTTAACGGTTTTAGAAAATGTGGGTGTCATGCTAGAGCAATACGGCGCTTATTCTAAAAAAATTGTTGAAGAAATTTCTAAAATGTGGATTGAAAGAGTGGGTTTGCCCCCTAGGGCTTACCACCTTTACCCCTATGAATTGAGTGGGGGGATGAAAAAGCGCGTGGGTATAGCTAGGGCTATGGCGACTAATCCGGAGATCTTATTTTTAGATGAGCCAACAAGCGGGCTGGATCCTTATAGCGCGGGCAAATTTGATGAACTGATTATGACGCTCAAAGAGAGCTTGCAGCTTACGGTGGTGATGATTACGCATGATTTGGACTCCGTGCATGATTGCGTGGATCGATTTATCATGCTCAAAGACGGGCTATTAGAATTTAATGGGGATTTAAAAGATTTTATTAAAAAAGCTCAAACTCAAGGGCTAGATGAAGGCAATTTATTCAATTCAACACGAGGAGAGAAATTTTGGAAAGGCATGTGAATTACACTTTAATCGGCGGGCTCTTCTTTTTATGCTTAGTGTGCATGGTAGGCTTTATTTTATGGCTAGGCCATTTGGGATTAGATGATGGGAAGTATTATGAATACGTGGTCTATACGGACAAAGACTTGGGAGGCATTGCGACCAACTCGCCCATTAATTACAAAGGGATTCAAGTGGGTAATGTCATCAAGGTGGGTTTTGCAAAGGATAAAGTGGGGGTGGTGCGTTTGGATTTGATGATTAAATCCAGCGTTAAGATCCGCAAAGACTCCAAAGTGGCGGTTTCTTCTAGAGGGTTTATGGGGTTAAAATTTTTAGCCTTAGAGCAAAGCCACAATGAAGAATTTTATGGTAGTGGCGATAAGGGAGAGCGGATTTTAATCTTTAAAGAAGGGCTTATGGATCGCTTGAGCGGTGATGCTAATCAAGTGGTGCAAGAAGTGATGAAAGCGATCAGGAATGTGAATAGGATTTTAGACGATGAAAACGTGGAAAAATTCAAGCACATTCTCGCTTCAGTGGATGATCTCATCGCTAACTTGGATTCAAGAAAGACTCAATTTGATTCGCTAATCAGCAACGCTAACAACCTTGTTTCTAATGTCAATAATGTGGCTTTAGATGTGGATAAGCGCGTCAAACAGGGGCAATACGACTTTAAGGCGATGTTCACTCCCTTAATCATGCAAGCGCAGTTGAGCTTGAGAAACATTGATAATTTTGTGGAAAAAGGCTCTGCTTTGATAGATAAATTTGACGCCAACCCCTATAAAACGATTTTTGGAGAAAGGAAATAATCATGAGAGCCACGGCGATAAAAATCTTTTCACTCTCATCAGCATTCGCCCTATTGCTTCAGGGTTGCTTGAGCATTAATTTAAAACAAATGCTGCCAGAAATCAGAACTTATGATTTGAATGCGAGTTCTTTTGAAATGACGCAATGCCCTAAACCTTTGACTGAAGTGAGGCTCATTAGCATTTTGAGCGCGGATTTATTCAACACTAAAGAGATCGTGTTTAAAGCCCAAGACGGGCAGATCACGCATGGGAAGCACCAAAAATGGATAGACTTGCCTCGCAACATGTTAAAAACCATGTTCATGCAAGAAGCGCAAAAAGCATGCTTAGGCGTGGCTTTGCCCCCTTATGGTGCGGGCGCGCCCACTTATGCGGTTCGTTTTACGATTTTATCGTTTTCTCTTTTAGAAAAAGAAAATTCTACCTATAGGGCGGAATTTGCACTAGGCTATGATATTAGCGTGAAAGGCGATTCGCATTCTGGAGTGATCATTAAGCATGAAAATATTTCTAGCTTGGAAAATAAAACGACCAAAACGAGTAAAAATGGCAGTCAAGATTTTCAAGAAAGCGCGATACAATCCCTCCAACATGTCAGCACGCAAGCGATGCAAGAAGCGATTTCTTTGATTAAAAAAGCCATTGAAGCGCAAAGCGTAAGCCCGTTAAAAAAATAAGGAGGAATTGTTTGAATTTACGATTGGCTGGAGCAAGCGTTTTAACGGCTTGTGTCTTTTCGGGGTGTTTTTTTTTAAAAATGTTTGATAAAAAACTTTCTAGCAATGATTGGCATATCCAAAAAGTAGAAATGAACCATCAAGTGTATGACATTGAAACCATGCTCGCTGATAGCGCTTTTAGAGAGCATGAAGAGGAGCAAGACTCCTCTTTAAATACCGCTTTACCTAAAGATAAAGCAGCGATTGAAGCTAAAGAGCAAGAGCAAAAAGAAAAAAGAAAACACTGGTATGAGCTTTTTAAAAAGAAGCCAAAGCCCAAAAGCTCTATGGGAGAGTTTGTGTTTGATCAAAAAGAAAATCGTATTTATGGCAAAGGCTATTGCAACCGGTATTTTGCCAGCTATGTATGGCAGGGCGATAAGCACATTGGGATTGAAGATAGCGGGATTTCAAGAAAAGTGTGTAAAGATGAGCATTTAATGGCGTTTGAATTGGAATTTATGGAGAATTTTAAGGGTAATTTTACGGTAACTAAGGGCAAGGACACGCTCATTTTAGACAACCAAAAAATGAAAATTTATTTGAAAACGCCTTGAGTGGGTTTTTGATTTCAAAACAATCTAAGATCACTAAATTAGGGATTAAAAAGAAATTTTTAAGCACTTTTTAAGAGATTACCGCTTGGCTTTTCGCAAGCTTTTTGATTATTGATCGCAAAAGATGTTTTGAGCGTTTTAGCGCCAAAAGCCCCCCTAAAAGGATTTTTAAAATCAAAAAGAGGGTTTAGGGGTTTTGTCTGTTATTATGGGGAGTTCTGGATAGAGTATTTTAGGTTTTTTACCCTTTAAGGCTTCAAAGAAGGTTTCAATTTTTTTCGCTTCTTCATCGTTGATTTCAATGCCTAACTGGATAGAGCCCATTTCTTTAATCGCATCCTTGACATCCCAAAACTGCCCGTTATGGAAATAAGGCATCGTTTCGGTGATATTCCTTAAAGTAGGCACTTTCACAAGCCCGTTTTTATCGCCTTTGAAATCGCCCACATTAGCGAATTTATAAGGTTTGACCACCCCAAAAGGCTGCATCGTCCCCCCAAGATTGATGCCATTATGGCAAGCCACACAGCCTTTAGAAATGAATAAATCCAGCCGCTTCTTTTTCAGCTTTACTGAGCGCTTTAGGATTGCCTCTTAAAAAATCATCGTAACGGCTTGGGGTGATGAGCGTGGCTTCAAACATAGCGATACTATCAGCGATCAATTTAAAATCAATTTTGACTTTAGAGCCATAAGCTTTTCTAAAGAGCTTGACATAGCCTGGTATGGAATTGATTTTTTCTACTACCACTTTGGGATCAGCCCCCATTTCAAAAGAAGATTGGATCGGGCTTTGCGCTTGTTCGTTTAAATGCGTAACCCTACCATCCCAAAACTGCACATCATTAAACACGGAGTTATACACCGTTGGGGAGCTTAAAAGGTGGGGGTTTTTCTTCCATTGAGAGCCTATAGCGCTTGGGATTAGATCCACCCCGCCTAAGCCCAAATTATGGCATGTGTTGCAAGACACAAGATAGGAAGTGGAAATCCTAGGGTCAAAATAGAGCATTTTGCCCAATTCCACTTGAGCGGAGGTCATGATTTCGCTGTTTTTAGCGCCAATGCCCACATCTCTGGTTTTTTTGATCTGGTATTCTTTGAGCGCTTTGCCCATAGGCATGGGTTCTAATTGGCTTTCCTTCGCTTTTTTAATCAAATCCATATCGCTTAAAGCATAAACGCAAGAAAAAGCCAAGCAAACGCCCAATAAAATGGATTTTTTCATGATGAACTCCTAAAACAGCGTTAAAAATAAGACAAAACTTTCTTATTATAACCACCATTTTAAAATAATTTACCACTAAATGAACGGATAAAGAGTTTTTTAAAGAGCGATAGGTATAATGGCGTTAAATCCAAATAGGGGTTAGACAATGAAAGAGAATAAAGCTTTTACGCATTTGCACTTGCATACGGAATATTCGCTTTTAGACGGGGCGAACAAGATTAAAATCTTAGCCAAACGCATTAAAGAATTGGGCATGAAAAGCGTGAGCGTAACCGACCATGGGAACATGTTTGGAGCGATTGATTTTTATACGAGCATGAAAAAAGAAGGCATTAAGCCTATTATCGGCATGGAAGCGTATATCCATAACGATGACAACCTCTCTAGCAAAGAAACCAAGCAGCGCTTCCATTTGTGCCTGTTCGCTAAAAACCAAGAGGGCTATGAAAATTTGATGTTTTTAAGCTCTATGGCGTATTTAGAGGGGTTTTATTATTTCCCACGCATCAATAAAAAGCTTCTAAGAGAGCATTCTAAAGGCATTATCGCTTCTAGCGCGTGCTTGCAAGGGGAAGTCAATTACCATTTGAATACTAATAATGAGAGAAACCGCAAGTATGGGGCTAAAGGCTATGATGAAGCTAAAAGAATCGCTTGCGAATACCAAGAGATTTTTGAAGACGATTTTTATTTAGAGATCATGCGCCATGGTATTTTGGATCAGCGATTCATTGATGAACAAGTCATTAAAATGTCTTTGGAAACGGGGTTAAAAATCATTGCCACCAACGACACCCACTACACCATGCCTAATGACGCTAAGGCTCAAGAAGTGGCGATGTGCGTAGCGATGGGTAAAACCCTAAACGATAAGGGGCGCTTGAAACACTCCGTGCATGAGTTTTACATTAAATCCCCTGAAGAAATGGCAAAGCTCTTTGCAGACATTCCAGAAGCTTTAGAAAACACCCAAGAAATCGCTGATAAATGCGTTTTAGAGATTGATTTAAAAGACGATAAAAAGAACCCCCCAACCCCCCCAAGTTTCAAATTCACTAAAGCTTACGCTCAAAATGAGGGGCTGAATTTTGAAGATGACGCTTCTTATTTCGCCTATAAAGCTAGAGAGGGCTTGAAAGAGCGCTTAATTTTAGTGCCAAAAGAAAAGCATGATCAATACCAAGAACGCTTAGAAAAAGAAATTGAAGTCATTACGAACATGAAATTCCCAGGGTATATGCTGATCGTGTGGGATTTTATCCGTTACGCTAAAGAAATGGGTATTCCTGTGGGTCCTGGTAGGGGGAGTGCAGTAGGGAGTTTGGTGGCTTTTGCTTTAAAAATCACGGATATTGACCCTTTGAAATACGATTTGCTCTTTGAAAGGTTTTTAAACCCTGAACGAGTCAGCATGCCTGATATTGATACGGATTTTTGCCAGCGCCGGCGTAAAGAAATCATAGAATACATGATTGAAAAATACGGCAAATACAATGTGGCACAAGTCATCACCTTTAATAAAATGTTGGCTAAAGGCGTGATCAGAGATGTCGCAAGGGTTTTGGACATGCCTTATAAAGAAGCCGATGATTTTGCCAAACTCATACCTAATCGCTTAGGAATCACGCTTAAGGGCTATGAAAAAAATGGCGAGTTCATAGAGGGGGCGTGGGAATTAGAGCCTAAAATCAAAGAATTAGTGGAGAGTAATGAATTAGCCAAACAAGTGTGGGAGTATTCGCTCAATTTAGAGAATTTGAATCGCAATGCAGGCGTGCATGCCGCAGCCTTAGTGGTGGATAGCCAAAAAGAGTTGTGGCACAAAACCCCTTTGTTTGCCTCTGAAAAAACCGGCGGTATCGTTACGCAATATTCCATGAAGTATTTAGAGCCGGTGGATTTGATCAAGTTTGACTTCTTGGGGCTTAAAACCTTGACCGTGATTGATGATGCGCTTAAAATCATTAAAACGCAACATAAGATTGATGTGGATTTTTTATCGCTGGATATGGACGATCCGAAAGTGTATAAAACGATCCAAAGCGGGGATACGGTGGGGATATTCCAGATTGAATCCGGGATGTTTCAAGGGCTTAACAAGCGCTTAAGGCCTTCAAGCTTTGAAGACATTATCGCCATTATCGCGCTAGGGAGACCAGGACCCATGGAATCAGGCATGGTAGATGATTTTGTCAATAGAAAGCATGGCGTTGAGCCTATCGCTTATGCGTTTAAAGAATTAGAGCCGATTTTAAAGCCCACTTACGGCACGATCGTCTATCAGGAGCAAGTGATGCAAATCGTGCAAACTATCGGCGGTTTTAGCTTGGGTGAAGCAGATCTCATCCGCCGTGCTATGGGGAAAAAAGACGCTCAGATCATGGCGGACAATAAAGTAAAGTTTGTAGAAGGCGCTAAAAATTTAGGGCATGATGGTAAAAAAGCGGCTAATTTGTGGGATTTGATCGTTAAATTTGCCGGCTATGGTTTCAACAAATCGCATTCAGCGGCTTATGCGATGATTACTTTCCAAACGGCGTATTTAAAGACTTATTACAAGCATGAGTTCATGGCAGCGATGCTCACTAGCGAATCCAATAAGATTGAATCCGTGGCGCGCTATATTGATGAGGTTAGGGCTTTAGAGATTGAAGTGATGCCTCCGCACATCAATTCTTCTATGCAAGATTTCAGCGTGGCGGAGTTTAAAAATCAAAAGGGCGAATTAGAAAAGAAAATCGTGTTTGGTTTGGGAGCGATCAAAGGGGTTGGGGGTGAGCCGATTAAAAACATCATTGAAGAAAGGGCTAAAGGGGATTATAAGAGTTTGGAAGATTTCATTTCACGGGTGGATTTTTCCAAACTCACTAAAAAATCTTTAGAGCCATTAGTGAAATCAGGGAGCTTGGACAATTTAGGCTACACTAGAAAAACCATGCTCGCTAACTTGGATTTGATCTGCGATGCCGGGCGCGCTAAAGACAAAGCTAATGAAATGATGCAAGGGGGTAACTCCCTTTTTGGAGCCATGGAAGGCGGAATTAAAGAGCAGGTTATTTTAGACATGATTGATTTGGGCGAACATGACGCTAAAACGCTTTTAGAATGCGAATACGAGACTTTAGGCATCCATGTTTCAGGCAACCCTTTAGACGAGTTTAAAGAAGAAATTAAGGGCTTTAAAAATTTAGTCAAAAGCATTGATATTGAAGAATTAGAAATCGGCTCGCAAGCTTATTTGCTGGGCAAAATCATGGAGGTTAAAAAGAAAATTGGCAAACGAAGCGGTAAGCCTTATGGCACAGCGGACATTTTGGATCGATACGGCAAGTTTGAACTCATGCTTTTTGAAAAGCAATTGAACGCTTTAGAAGAGTTGGATATTAATAAGCCTTTAGTGTTTAAATGCAAGATTGAAGAGCAAGAAGAAGTGGCGCGATTGAGGCTTTTTGAAATCTTGGATCTAGAGAGCGCTAGAGAGGTTAAAATCCCTAAAGCCCGCTATAAAGACCCTGAAAAGCAAAAAGAAGAGGTGCGCGAAATCCCCCCCATGGAAATACTCGCTTCCAGTTCTTGCTCTTTAGCGATCGTGTTAGAAAACGATGTGAAAAAAGAGTTTTTAAGACAAATCAAAGAGAGCGCTCTAAAACACCAGGGTAAACGCCCCTTGTATCTGATCATCAAAGATAAGGATAAGCAATTCAAAATCCAAAGCGATCTAATGGTAAATGAAAAGATTAAGGACGATTTTAAAGAATTAGAGTGGAGGGATTTAGCTTGAGGATCAACCAGTTTTTAGCCCATTACACCAAGCACTCCAGAAGAGAGGCTGAAAAATTGGTTTTAGAAGGGCGGGTGAAAATCAACCATGAGCATGCCAAACTCGCTAGCGTGGTTAAAGAAAACGACAAGGTGTTTTTAGACAAACGACTCATCAAGCCCTTAAAAAACAAAAAATTCAGCGTGCTAATCTATCACAAGCCAAAGGGCGAATTAGTGAGCAAAGCCGATCCCTTAAAACGGCGCGTGATTTATGAAAGCTTGGAGAAAAAATACGCCCATTTCGCGCCGGTGGGGCGTTTGGATTTTGCGAGCGAGGGGGTGCTACTCTTAAGCGATAGTAAGGCGGTGGTGAGCGCTTTGATGCATGCGAATTTAGAAAAAGAATATCTTGTTAAAATTCAAGGCTTTGTTACAAGAGAGATGGAGAGTGCGATGCAAGAGGGCTTGAAATTAGAAAACGCTACTAAGGGAGCGCACCAAAAAACCCCCATTAAAAGCATGGAATTTGCCCCCTTTATTGGTTATGAAATCATCAAAAACCATGCCAAATATTCTAAACTGAGAGTCATTATTAATGAGGGGAAAAACAGAGAACTGAGGCGTTTTTTTGCGTTTTTTAACGCTGGAGTGTTGGATTTAAGGCGCGTTCGTTATGGTTTTGTGAATTTGAATGCTTTGCCGGTAGGGAAAATGCGTTTTCTAAACCGCCAAGAATACAATGAGTTGCATGCGTTTATGGCTAATAGGGCTAATACTAAAGGGGATTAGCGCTTGAGTTATGCTATACTTCGGCGGTTGGGGGAAATAAAAAATAAGGATTATCATGTTAGAAGTGATTAACGGAAAGAATTACGCAGAAAAAATCGCTCATCAAGCGGTGGTGGTCAATGTGGGGGCGAATTGGTGCCCGGATTGCAGGAAGATTGAGCCGATTATGGAAAATTTAGCCAAAACTTACAAAGGCAAGGTGGAATTTTTTAAGGTTTCTTTTGATGAGAGCCAGGATTTAAAAGAGAGCTTAGGCATCCGCAAGATCCCTACTTTGATTTTTTACAAAAACGCCAAAGAAGTGGGTGAAAGGCTTGTAGAACCTAGCTCTCAAAAACCGATTGAAGACGCTCTAAAAGCGTTATTGTAAAGGGCATCATAAAGGGCGTTATCAAAGAGCCTTATTGTAAAAATAAGAGTTTAAAAATCTTTTTTAGCCCCTTTTTGATAGGGGGCTAACTTCAAATAGCTTTTATATTACTTCTTTATCTCAAAAAATCGTTTTTATCGTTTTTAAATAAGGTGTTTGTTAAAAAAGTTTCTTTAATTAAGCTAAAAATGAGCGGATTTGTGGTATTAATGCTTACAGTGTGAAATTTGTAGGGCTAAAACTTGTAAAATGTGAAAAAAAAGACGCATAAAATGCTAAAATCCGCAAAAACACTGTGTGTTTAGATTAGAAGTTTAAAATTAGAAACAGATGTATCTGTTTTAAATTTTGAATAGGGAGTTTCTATCATTATGTTATTGAAAACAAAATTAAAAATTATAAGCTCGGTGATTTTGAGCACTTTATTGTGGGTGGGTTGCTCAAGCGAAATGGCGACTTATCAAAATGTGAATGATGCCACTAAAAATACGACTGCAAGTATTAACAGCACGGATTTATTGCTAACCGCTAACGCGATGTTAGATTCCATGTTTAGCGACCCTAATTTTGAGCAACTCAAGGGCAAGCATTTGATTGAAGTTTCAGATGTTATTAACGACACCACGCAACCCAATTTGGACATGAATCTTTTGACGACCGAAATCGCGCGGCAGTTGCGGTTGCGATCTAATGGGAGGTTCAATATCACAAGGGCGAGCGGAGGGAGTGGCATTGCAGCGGATAGCAGAATGGTGAAACAGCGCGAAAAAGAACGAGAGAGCGAAGAGTATAATCAAGACACCACTGTAGAAAAAGGCACTTTAAAAGCCGCTGATTTATCTTTAAGTGGTAAAGTATCCAGTATCGCAGCCTCTATTAGTAGTTCTAGGCAGCGCTTAGACTATGACTTCACCCTAAGCCTTACCAACAGGAAAACGGGTGAAGAGGTATGGAGCGATGTTAAGCCTATTGTGAAAAATGCTAGCAATAAGCGTATGTTTTAAATTTATATTTGAAAGGATGAGCGATGAAAAATCAAGTTAAAAAAATTTTAGGGATGAGTGTGATAGCAGCGATGGTGATCGTAGGTTGTAGCCATGCCCCAAAATCAGGTATCAGTAAAAGCAATAAGGCTTACAAAGAAGCGACTAAAGGCGCTCCTGATTGGGTTGTAGGGGATTTGGAAAAAGTGGCGAAGTATGAAAAATATTCAGGGGTCTTTTTAGGAAGGGCTGAAGATTTGATCACTAATAATGATGTGGATTATTCTACGAATCAGGCTACAGCGAAGGCTAGGGCTAATTTAGCGGCGAATTTAAAATCCACTTTACAAAAAGATTTGGAAAATGAAAAAACTAGAACGGTGAACGCTTCTGGTAAAAGGTCCATAAGCGGCACTGATACTGAAAAAATTTCTCAATTGGTGGATAAGGAATTGATCGCTTCTAAAATGCTTGCCCGCTATGTTGGTAAAGATAGGGTTTTTGTTTTAGTGGGCTTGGATAAGCAAATTGTGGATAAAGTGCGCGAAGAGTTAGGCATGGTTAAAAAGTAGGGTTTTAATGAAACGCCTTGCTATCGCGCTTGTTTTGGTGTTGGGAGTGGCGTGGGGGAAATCCTTGCCTAAATGGGCAAAAGATTGCTCAAAAGAGATGCGGATTGAAAAGACCCAAACCAAAGATGAAAAAATTTTAGTGTGTGGGATGAGCGATATATTGCTTTCAGATATGGATTATAGCTTGTCCTCAGCCAGACAAAACGCCTTAGAGAAAGTGATGGAAGCTTTCAAGGGGGATAAAATAGAGATTAAGGCTAGTGAGCTAAAGACCACTTTTATTGATACGGATAAAGTTTATGTGCTTTTAAGGATTACTAAGAAGCATGTCGCTTTAATGAATGAGTGAGGATTGATAATGAAAAAGATTATTCTTGCATGCCTTGTGGCTTTTGTGGGTGCCAATTTAAGCGCAGAGCCTAAGTGGTATAGCAAGTCCTATAACAAAACAAACACCCAAAAAGGCTATCTTTATGGGAGTGGTTCAGCCACTTCTAAAGAGGCTTCTAAACAAAAAGCGTTAGCGGATTTAGTGGCGTCTATTAGCGTGGTGGTCAATTCACAAATCCATATTCAAAAAAGTCGTGTGGATAATAAGTTAAAATCCAGTGATTCGCAAACGATTAACTTAAAAACCGATGACTTGGAATTGAATAATGTAGAAATTGTCAATCAAGAAGCGCAAAAAGGGATCTACTACACCAGAGTAAGGATCAATCAAAACTTGTTTTTGCAAGGTTTAAGGGATAAGTATAACGCTCTTTATGGGCAGTTTTCCACCTTAATGCCTAAGGTTTGTAAAGGGGTTTTTTTACAGCAATCTAAGAGCATGGGGGATTTATTGGTTAAAGCGGCGCCTATAGAAAGGATTTTAAAAGCGTATTCTGTCCCGGTGAGTTCGTTAGAAAATTATGAAAAAATCTATTACCAAAACGCTTTCAAACCTAAAGTGCGAATCACTTTTGATAACAACAGCGACGCAGAGATTAAAAACGCTCTCATGAGCGCTTATGCCAGAGTGCTAACCCCTAGCGATGAAGAAAAACTCTATCAAATCAAAAATGAAGTTTTCACGGACAGCGCTAATGGTATCACACGCATTAGAGTGGTTGTTAGCGCGAGCGATTGTCAAGGCACGCCTGTGTTGAATAGGAGTCTTGAAGTGGATGAAAAGAATAAGAATTTTGCTATCACGCGCTTGCAATCTTTGCTTTATAAAGAATTGAAAGATTATGCCAATAAAGAAGGGCAGGGCAATACGAGGCTATAAGCAGGGTATTAATCTTGCTTTGCGCTTATTCATTCAGTTTTGTAGCGTTATTATTTTGTTTAGCGTGGCGTTTTACACCTATTACAATATTTCATTTCTCTAAAAGTTCATGGCTTTTGTTCTCGCCAAATAAACTAAAACACATTATTCAATGCTCTTTGTTTCACAAACTCATCTAAAACTAAACCCACTAAAAACTAAAACCCGCAAAAACTAAAATCTTTTTTAAGAGCCAACGCAAGCGAGCTTATTTGAAAAAACCGAATGATTTTGGGCGTTCAAATACCCAAGCTAGGGTCTATCTTTTTGTCCCACAAACCAACAAACTTTTTTAAAAGCTAACGCATTTTTAAACTAACTAAACGCCTAAAAAAAGGGCGTTTCAATACGAAAGGAAAAAGAAAACAGAAAACAAACAAACGAGATGCAAAAAAGCTTCAACGAGCTTAAAGAAATCACGCAAGCGCTACAAGAACAAAAAGAGCGAACACTAACGCCCACGCTTAAAACAGCGTACAAAACAGAACTAAAACCGCCTAGCAATATAACAGACGCTGAAAAGAGCGTTTTAGAGTCAATAGGGAGTTAAAGCCAATTTTTAACCCTTAGAAAATCCACCCATAGTTAAAAAACACTTTAAAATGACTGCCCCCTTCATTGAGAGTGATAGAATTGGTAGTTGCGCCATCGCTAGAAACGACCCTAGATTTCAATTGGACTAAAGGAACGCTAATGCCTATAGAATATTTAGAATGCTTGTAGCGGTAATTCAACCCACCGGTCACATTTAAATTACCGCTCCCTTTGTATTGGTTCAGCAAATAATAACTGTTGTATAAGCCCCTTAACCCCCCAAACACCCCAAGAGAGGAAGTGAAAACCCTCTTGGTTAGATTGTTTTTAGGGTTCTTTTCGTTAGTGTAATTGGTGATAAAATCAAACAGCACATCCATTCCCACACCATAGCTTAATTGTTGGATTTTTTCGTTGTTGACTTGAGCGTAGTTGTATTTGATGATGCCATAAGAAGATAACCCTAGGTAATCATTAAAATATTTTTGATAGCCCATTTTAAGATTAACGCCTAATAGGGGGGCTCCAAAGGTCCGTGAGGTTTTTGAAGTGCGATAGGTAGTGGTGCTAGATTTAGTAGATGAAAGGCTTTGACTGATCGCGCTAAGCATAGTGGTCGCAAAATCTTGCGTGTTCAAACTGGCGTTTAAATAGTTGGTTTGGCTGCTCAAATTAGTGTAATCCACCGGTAGGGCGTTTTGATCAATGAGTTGCTGCCAAACCGCGCTGGTAACGCCTATAAGCCCGGCGGGGACTTGAGAGCAATCAGTATAAATGGAATTGGGGTAACTGCTAGGGAAAGCGGGCTGATTTTAGCCGCCAAAACGAGAACACACATCATAGGTAGAGCCATCGGTGTCTCGCACTTCATGCCCGTTGTCAAACACTTGCACTTCTTGCCCATTCACTTGCTCTATTTTCCCGCCCTGACAGCGCTCTTCTGGCCCATTGTTTTCTTCACACATGCGCACTCTTTGATAAGTCATGTTCCCGTTATGCGTATAGCCTAAGGTATGCCCGTATTCATGGATAATGTCTCTTAATTGCATGATAGCGACTTTATTCAATTCTTTGCCAAACAGTATTTCAGGGTCTAAGAAAGGAGACAATATCCCTAAAGCGCCAAAATTGGTGCCATCATCGCCTGGTACATTAGGTACGCCATATTGAGACCCTAGCCCTAAATCCCCTCCTCTTGGGGGCAAGAGATTCACATAAAGATTATTCGTAACTCTATAGCTATAGATAACATCTTGTGGCGTTAATATCACTGATCCTGTTTGCCCGTTTTCTATATTGTATTCATCTCCTTTATTTTTGGCGATCAATTTAGGATCAACAAGCCCATCGTTGTAAGGATTCACGCATGTAAGGTAATCAGAATAGCATGGCACTGATAAGTTGTTGTCGCTAAACTGGAAAGGAGCGTTTAAGACGGCGTCTTCCCAAGATTTAGAATCAAACACCGCCATCATGTTCAGCATTAAATTGGTCAAATTTTTAGCGTCTTGAGAGGTGAAAGACGGCACTTTAGCCGTGCAGTTTTCTTGGTTTTCGTATGGAGGGCATGGGGGTTTAGAACCAGTGCCGTTACCGCTAGAAAATTGGTTGTAATTGATATAAGTCATTTGAAGATTGGTCGTAACCTTACTGAGCTTATCAAACAGATTCTGCGTGCTGGCATCAGAAAATTTTGTGGTGGCAGTTTGGAGCTGTTGGAAGCCATCAGCGTTAAGTTGCGGATCGTTAAACAAGCTTGCGGGCAGAATGATTTGAGATTGTTTAGGGATAGTCTCTATCACGCCCAAACTGACTACATTGCCTTGAGCGTCTGTATAACTCAGCTCAATATTGTTTAAATTATAAGGCAAGAAGTTTTGTATCATAATCAAGCTGCTATCGCCATAGCCTGCTTCTTCAGCGCTTTCTTGGTTATAAGCGGTTACATACACAGGGGTTAAAGAATAAAAGGTTAAGTTGGTGATATTATCCTCTGCAAATAACTCAGTCGCATTCTTTAAAATGGTGCTTTGGGAGATGTAGTATTTCCCATAGGTGCTTTGAGGGGTAATGGGTTTTGGTTTAGGTTTGGTTTTTGTTGAGTGGTGGCTATGGTTTGTTCTTGAGTTTGTGTGCCTTGTAATAGCCCGGTTTCAAACCCAGCTTCTATGAAAAAGCCGTCTTTTTGGTGTTTTTGGTAGGCTTCTACAGCGGTAAATGAGCTGATTAGGGACAAACAAATCGTTTTGCTGGCGAGTTTTAACATGAAATCTCCTTAATGGTCTTTTTTAACATTTTTACTCAAAAGTAGTTGATAGCATGTATATATTTTAAACTAGCTTATTTTACCCCTTTTTGAAAAATGGCAGTATTGTTTTTGCAAATACGGATACTAAACGGCGCTAATGGGTAAAAAAGTCTTAAAAAGTAGCGCTAAAAGGGGTTTTAATCCATGCTTTAAGCGATTTCATTTGCCCAAGCAAAATTCAGCAAACATGCTATCAAGCATCTGGCTGGTTTCATAAGGGCGGGTGAGCAAGTTCAAGTTTTCTATCGCGCTTAAAATATGATAAGAAAAAAGCTCTAAAGTGTCTAAATGGCTTTTAGCGTTTTGCAATTCAATAATGGCGTTTTCTAGGGCGGTTGTTTGGGCTAGGGAAGTGAGCAAGAGCTTGTTTTGGGTGTCTAGTTTGGGGAAAAAGGCACTGATTTTTTGGCTCAAATCTTTCAAGCAAGTCTTGGAATTTAGGGTGTTGGTTTCTAGGATAGAATAAGGGATTTTAAGATAAGATTTTAAAATTTCAAACTCTAGTTTAGGGGCTAAATCGTTTTTATTCAAAACGACAATGCAAGGCTTTTTAGCGCGATTAAGGGTGTCCATAAGATTAAAATCTTCTTTTTCTAGGGGTTTAGAAAGATCAAACACGCCTAAAATAATGTCGCAATTTTCTAAACTTTTAAGGCTTTTTTCAATCCCCAATCGTTCTATTTTATCCGCGCTCTCTCTAATGCCAGCCGTATCAATCAAGCGCACCTTATGCCCTTGCAATTCAATGACTTCTTCTATAGTGTCTCTTGTTGTGCCTTTAATATCGCTCACTAAAGCCCTTTCTTCTAAAAGCATGGCGTTTAATAGGGAGCTTTTGCCAGCATTGGGTTTGCCAACAATGCTTAAGGCATGCCCTTTGTTTTTTTGTTTTTGCGTGTTAGAAAAATCCAGTAAGTCTTTAAAAGAGGCGATTTGTTTTTCTAAATTAAGAGACACTTCCTTTAAAAAATCGCTAGGAATGTCTTCTTCGCTATAATCAATCAAAACTTCTGAGCTCGCCAAAAGCTTTAAAAGATTGCCTCTAGCCTCTTCAATAAAAATTTTTAACTCGCCCTTAAGCTGCCTGGCTAGAGCGTTTAAAACGCTTTCATCTTCACAAAGGATGAGCTGAACGCTCGCTTCAATCTCGCTCAAATCCATTTTATGGTTTAAAAAGGCTTTTTTACTAAATTCCCCCGCTTTAGCAAGCCTAGATCCTAAATTCAAGCAAGTTTGTAAGATATTTTGCGCTAAAAGGGGGTTTCCATGGCATTGGATTTCGCACACATCTTCGCCAGTGAAACTATAGGGGGCTTTGAAATAAATCACTAACGCTTTGTCTAATAAAACACCATTAGAAAAAATATCGCGCACATAAGCGTATCTGGGGGTGAAGTCTTGTTTTTGGGTGAGTTGTTTGAGGATGTTTAGAGCGCTATTGCCGCTGATTTTAATAACGCTAATCGCTCCCTTGCCTAAAGGGGTAGCGATAGCGGCGATGGTGTCATTCATTGTTAAAGTCGTTGATGACGATGTATTTTTCATCGTTTAAATTGGTTTTGATAGAGACATATTTGTTAGGGAACGCTTTTCGTAATTTCTTTAAAGCGATATAGGTTAAAACGCCATCAGGGGCTTTCATCTGCCCCTTACCCACTTCATGAACGGTCATGATCGTGCTTTGGAGTTGGGTGTCCATAACCTTTTCTTGGTTTTGTAAAAAGGTGGAGATTTCTAAGCGGATATTATAACCATAAGCAGGGTGGATCCAGTTAAAGAGCAAGTAAGAAAGGGCTTTGTAACGATAGCCTTTCTCGCCAATTAAAAGAGCGGAATCTTCGCCATCAATATCAATCAATAAAACCCCCGGTTCATAAAGACTGACTTCCACTTTGTTGATTTTATAGGGCAAGTGGGAGAACAAGTTTTTCAATTCTTGTTTAATCTCATGGAGTTTGTCTCCATTATGAGATTCTTCTTTAAGGTTTTTTTTAGGGGGTTTAGGGGTGGTTATTTCTTTTTGCGGTGTTTCTATTTCTAAGTTTTGTTTTTTTTCTTCTGCGCTTTGATGGATTTCTTTCGTGTTGGTTTCTTTAACGCTCTCTTCTTTAACCTCTTTAACGCTCTCTTTAACGCCCACTAAAATAATGGCTTCTTTTTTACCTATATTTAAAAAACCTTTGGAGGGCGTTTGAATGACTTCGTATTGCAAATTGATAATGGGGCAATTCAAGGCGATAGAAGCCTGGATAAGGGCTTCTTCTAAGGTTTTGGCTTTGATTTCAATAGGATTTTGCATCAATTTTCCTTTATTATTCCTTTTTGTTTTGCGCGTGCATGCGTTTTTTGTTCTCTAAGACTTTATTGATGATGAGTTGTTGCAACACCGAAAGGATGTTGTTTGTGGTCCAATACAAGACTAACCCTGCAGGGAAAGTGATTAAAAAGATCGTGAATAATAGGGGTAAGAGTTTAAAAATCTTCGCTTGCATGGGATCGGTCATGGTGTTTGGCGTAACGCTTTGGTGCCAATACATAGACGCTCCCATAAGAAGCGGTAAAATAAAATACGAATCCATGATGGATAAGTCATGAATCCATAAGATCCACTCTGAGCTTTTCAATTCCACAGCGTTATAGAGCACTCTATAAATCGCAAAAAACACCGGGATTTGTAAGATTAAAGGCAGACAGCCCCCTAGTGGGTTAGCCCCATGTTTTTTGTAAAGCTGCATCATGTGGGCTTGCAATTTTTGGGGTTCGCCCTTGTATTTTTCTTGGAGCTCTTTCATTTTGGGGGCTAATTCCTTGAGCTTTTGCATGCTCACCATGCCTTTATAGCTTAAGGGGTAGAGGATTAGGCGCACGATAATCGTTAAAAAAATGATTGCCCAACCCCAATTACCCACAAATTGATACAAATAATCCAGTAAAACAAACACGCCTTTAGCAAAGAAAGTGATCAAGCCATACTCTATCACATCCGTGAGCATGGGTGAAATCGCTTTCAAAGAGCGGTAATCTTTAGGTACAATGTAGCCATGCAAATTCGCTTCATTTTTAAGGGAAATGAATCCTAAGGGGTTTTTAGTGCCGATTTCTGAATCAATTAAGGCTTCAAAACCTTGGGGATCTTTAGTGAAAAGCAAGGTGGTGAAATACCTATCCACGCTGGATAAAAAGAGGGTGTTAGAAAAGCGTTTGATCTCTTTAGCGTCTTTATCTTCAATTTTTTCAATTTTTTTGTCGTTGTTTTCTAAAAGCACGCCTGAAAAGGTGTAGCTGTCCAAATCAGCCACCGGCTTGTAACCATTAGTGATCACATAGCTAGGGATAATCTTGTTGGGCGATTTGAAGGCGATTTTTAAATCATAATGCAAATCATCATAAAAAGTCAGGGTTTTAATGATGGTAAGAGCGCCTAAATCTTGGGTTAAAACAAGCTGTTCATTAGACTCAAGAGTGGTTTTTGAAGCGCTATAAGGGGTGTTGAACGCTTTGTTATTGAGCGTGGGGTCTAAAAAACGCACTTCTAAAGGCTTGAGTTTATCGGCTGCTAAAAGGGGGAGCTCTTTTAGGGGGGGTTGCGCGTTTTCTTTGGAGCTAAAAAGATACTCTACATGCTCTAAAAAGCCCTTTTGTTTGGGGGTTAGATACTTTTTATCCTTGAGATAAACCTGTTTGATGCGCCCTAAAAAGTCAATTTCAATCCTGGCATGCTCAAAAGAAATCGTGCTTAACAAATTCTCTTGGGGGATGGTTTGAGTAACGCTAAAATGTTGGGCGTTGGGCGCGTTAGGACTTGTTGTTGTGTGGTTGTTGGTTGTTTCTTGCTTTGTGGTTTGGGTTGTTGGTTTGTTTGGTTTTTGGAAAAAATAGCTATAAAGAGCGATAAACAAGAAAGAAAGAGCGATCGCTAAAATCAAGCGGAGATTATTATTGTTGTTTTTATCCATTGTGATTAAACCTTAATGATGTAGTAAGTTGCGTGGCTTTTTGTGGGAACGAGCCAAAAAGTGATGGTTTTAAAATTACGATTAAAATCTTTATGAGATTGGAGCAAGCTAGGGCGTTTCAAACGAGTGGTAGGATAAGCAATGCCCCCAGAGCAAAAAGGGTTGCATGAGAGTATCCTTATAGCGATTTTACCCATAGCGATTAGGGGGTTTTCAAAACAGAGCAACCATAGGGCGTAGTTGGAGCAAGTGGGGTAAAACCGGCAACTTGAAAAAGTGAAAGCCGAAAAAAAGCGTTGGTAACCCCTAATTGATGCCGTAAAAATCGCGCTCAAAAAAGGCGTTTTATTGTTTCGCATAGGTATGAATTATTCCTTTTTTCAAGTCTTTTAAGGCTTTGTTCATATAGTTTTTAATGGAAGTTAGCATTTCTAAAAAATGTTTTTCTAAAGCCCAAAAATCCAAATGGCAACAATCGCTTCTAGGCACAAACACCAAAGCAAGCCCTTGACAAAGAGCGGCATGCTTTAATGTAAGCGAACGCAAACGGCGTTTGATAAGGTTTCGTTTCACGGCGTTGCCGACTTTTTTGGACACGCTCAAGCCTAATAAATAAAGCGTTTTTTTGTCTTTAAGCCTACAAGAGAGCGGATCTTTAAAACCCTCTTTTCCTTTTGGCGACTCTTTTGACAAATCCAAAACAAAGAGCGAAAAAAAAGGGTTATGTTTTTTAAACCCCTTTTGATAAACCCTGTCAAACTCACTCTTGTTTTTTAAAGAGTCATAGGGTTTAGACGGAAAGCTTTTTTCTGCCCTTAGCTCGTCTGGCATTAATCACCTTGCGCCCGTTTTTGGTTTTCATTCTCACAAGAAAGCCATGGGTTCGCTTTCTTGGTGTGTTGTGTGGTTGGTAAGTGCGTTTCATTTAAAACTCCCTTGATAAAAATTAAACATAAACACAGATTTTAGCTAAAGAATGCTAAAAATTGACTAAAACTAATTTTTTTGATTCTTTTTATCTTCAACAAGAATGTAAAGCTGCTTCAGATTGTTCGTTTGCAATAAATCCACGACTTTGATAAAGTTATCCAAATTGCTTTTCTTGTCGCCTTGCAAGACAATAGGGGTGTCTTTAGCCAAAGTGGAAACCTTGTGCTTTAAATTTTCAAAGCTGATTTCTTTATCGTCAAAATAAAAAGAACCCTTATTAGAAATGGCGATCGTAACTTGTTTTTTGTCCAACACATCTTTAGAGTCAGTGCTGTCTTTATCCACTTGAGGAATGCTAATAGGAAGCTTTGAAGTTTGCACAAAAGACGCCGTTGTAAGCACGATCACTAACAACACAAGCATGATGTCAATGAAAGGCACCACATTCATGGATTCTACTTTTTTCACCGCTTAATCCTTAGGCTTTGTTGTAAATCTCATGGGATTGCGTGTCAACCGGGTGGTGGAAAATATCCCATTTAGTGACTAAAATCTCGCTTTTTCTCACGAGCAAGTTATAAATCACAATCGCAGGGATCGCTACCAATAACCCCATGCCAGTCGCTTTTAAAGCAAGGGCTAAATTAGTCATGATCGCTTTAGTGTCAATGCCAGAAGCGGAGCCTAAATCCATAAAAGTGAGCATGATCCCCATAACCGTTCCTAAAAGACCGATATAAGGGGCGTTTGAGCCAATCGTGGTCACTAAAGTCAGTCGTTTGTGTAAGGCTAATTCTAATTTACGCCTGTCTGTGTAGTCATCTACACGAAGAGTGGCAAAAAACCACAACCTTTCTATTGCGATCGCTATAACGATAACAGAGAGAAAGATCAAAAACCCTATAATCCCATAATCTACCATTTCTTTCATTATTATCCTTTAAAGTGGTGTTTTAAATCAGCAAGAATTTCTTTATTGAGCGCTTTTTCTTTGAGACTTTGTCTTTTGTCGTGCAATCTTTTTCCTTTCACTAAAGCAATTTGGATTTTAGCTCTATTTTTTTGGTTAAAATACAATTTCAGTCCTACAATACTCAAGCGTTCTTTAGACGCTTCAATCTGCCATTTCAATAATTGCTTTTTGTGTAAAAGCAACTTACGCTCTCGCCTTTCATTGGGCTTGTAATACGCATGGATTGTATCTAAATATGATATATGAACACCAAATAAAAAAGCTTCTCCCTTGATTATTTTAACAAAATTATCCTTTAAATTCACCCTAGTTTGCCTCAAAGCCTTCACTTCAGAGCCTAAAAGCGCTAATCCCGCTTCTAAAGTTTCCAAAATTTCATAATCAAAATAGGCTTTTTTATTACTGGCAATGAGTTTCATTCGCCCCCTTTTTGCATAGGCTTTAGCCTAAAAAACGCGCTCCCGCTCCCGCTAAAAAACCACTCTTTGCCTAATTCGCTTTCTATACCTCTTAAGGCTTGGTTAGTGAGTAAAGCCGGCTTTAAAAGATCGTTTAGTTCGCTTCTGTCATAAGTTTTTAGGCATTCTAAACTCGTTTTTTTAAGCCACTCTTTAGCTTGAGAAAAATAAGTTTTAGGCTTATAAGCTTGATAAACGGCTTTAGTGCTGCAAAAAACATGAGTTGGAGCATAGATTTCCAGGCGATTTTCTAAAGGCTCTTCTTCAAAATTTTCAATGACTTCGCCATAAGAAGTGGCGTTAGCGCTTTTGTATTGCGAGATGAAAAAGTTGGTGTCCGCGCCCACTAAAGATCCTATGCTATAAAGCTCTTTTAAACTCAAACGCCAGTCAAAAATGCGATTTAGATGATACAACAGCCCCCCAGCATCAGCGCTCCCACCGCCTAACCCGGCTTGAGTGGGGATGTTTTTTTCCACTTCAATCGCTAGGGTGTCTAGGGATTTGATGACAGAATGAGAGAAATTTTTTGATTTTAAAAAATTCTTTAAAATTTGGAGGGCTTTAAAGAGCGAGTTTTTTTCTAAAGGGCAGTCAAAATCCCCTTTTAGTGAAAAGGAAAGCGCGCTTTTGACGCTAATAATATCCTTTAGCTTATCTTTGACTAAACACATGCGAGAAATAAGCTTATGATAAGCCCCTTCTTTGTGAAGGATCTTTAAAAAAATATTGACTTTAGGATAAACTTCAAAAACATGCATCAAGGCTTAATGACCTTTTTGATGTTTTCTAACAAGCTTTCATCTACGCACACAGAAGCTTTTTGGTTTTCGCTCACAATAGTCTCTTTGAGTTCAGCGCGCAAAATAAGGGTGCTTTCAGGCGCTTCAAACCCTAAACGCACACTCCCTCTATCTATGGAAATGACTTTAATGTGGATGTTATCATCAATGACAATCCCTTCATTAACTTTGCGGCTGAGTATGAGCATGTCTAATTTCTTGTTTCTTATAGAGAAGAGCTAAACACAACGCTCTCTATAATATCGCCTTGTTTGATTTTGTCCAAAACGCTAAGACCTTCTGCACTAGTGATCTTGCCAAACACGGTGTGTTCGCCATCTAAATGGGGCAAATCCACAAAACACAAGAAAAATTGACTCCCCCCTGTGTCTCTCCCAGCATGCGCCATAGAAATAGAGCCTCTTTTGTGCTTGTTGGGGTTGTGAGTCACTTCGCATTTAATGCGATGCCCTGACCCGCCTGTGCCTGTGCCATAAGGGCAACCTCCTTGAGCCACAAAGCCGGCGATCACACGATGGAAGTTAAGCCCGTTATAAAAACCCTCTTTAGCCAAAGTTACAAAGTTACTGACCGCTTGGGGCGCGTCTTTGTAAAAAAGCTCTAGAGTGATATGGTCTTTATTGGTTTTGATCGTAGCGTAAGCGGTTTTTGCAAGCTCTTCTTCTTTAATATCATAAGTTTTAATTGGATCCATCATAAACCTTTGCGATAAGCTTTTGTCATTCAAATGCTCTATTATAGCAATAAATTAAAACAAATGGTATTTTAGCCGATAGTGTTGTAGGATACTTTTAAAATTTAAGCGGTAAGTTGGATAATGGCGTTTTGGCATAAAAGATTAGCGGTTGGTTGTTGTATCGTTTTATTCTCATGCATGATGAACGCTAATAACATTCAAATCGTTAGAGACGATCCGCCCCTTGATCCAACGCTCCCTGCATGGGTTTATTCTGTTGCGTTATTGAAAGTGTATTTTAGCGATGGGACTTATAAAGAAGGCTATGCGACTTTGCTCAAAAACGGGCGTTATATCGCTTCTTCTGAAACGCTTTATTCTAATGGCTTATACCCTAAAATGATTTTAGCCAAAATGCAAGACGGCAGCGCTAAAGAGCTGATTTGTATAGCCAGTTTGCGCCTTGAGGCGATGGATAGGGATCAAGGGCTTTCGCTCTTAAAAACCGCCGATTTTAGAGACGATTATTGCCATAAAAGAGAAGAGAGTTATTATCATGCAAGGATTTATGCCAAATACGCTCAAACTTTTCATTCAAATCCTTATACCAATCAAAAAACACCCAATTCTGATCTCTACTACCCAGCATTGAATGAGGGGAATTCTTTTTCTATACAGATAACGGACATTTCTGTGGCTGAACTTTTGAAATCTAAAAAGTTTCTTTCGCTTGATAGTTCTTTTAAAAAGGGGAGCGTGTTGTGGGGAGGAGAGCCTTATTTTAGCGAAGTGGGGGAGTTTATGGGAATGGCTAGCAGCACTTTAGAAAACCACGAAAGTTTGGTGATTATCCCTAAAGAAAAGATCGTGCAATTTTTAAGTGCTCTAAAAAATCAAAATATTTTCCCAAACATTCCCTAATTTAAGCAAACCTTAAGCTTTCTATGACTATACTTTCATTTCCTTGTTTCAGCAAGGGCTTTTAAAAAGCCGCTTGATAACTTACAAGGATAGCTGATTAAAAGCAAACGATCTTTGAAAACTAAGCAAATTGATAGAAGTTCTTTTTAAAGGGATATTCTAAAACAATAAGTAATGACTTATCAAGTAGAGTGGGGGTTTTTATAACTCCCATTCTTTGATAAGGAATGCTTATCCAACCTGCCAATTGATTTCATTGATTATGATGGTTATATCATTATGTCATTATGATTGATAACTGAATGGCATGAGAGTATTTTATTCAGGTTAGCGTTTAGCTAAACCTTTTTAAAAAGTTTCTTTCTGTTTTGTTGTTGTAATACTTAAGAACACAACCCGTTTTATTCAATAAAGTATAAAACGAGTTCTTGTGATACGCTAAAGCTGTTGTTAGGAACAACAACAGCCTATCAAAAAACAAAAGAGCTTTAGGACAAACACTTTTATGGAGAGTTTGATCCTGGCTCAGAGTGAACGCTGGCGGCGTGCCTAATACATGCAAGTCGAACGATGAAGCTTCTAGCTTGCTAGAATGCTGATTAGTGGCGCACGGGTGAGTAACGCATAGGTCATGTGCCTCTTAGTTTGGGATAGCCATTGGAAACGATGATTAATACCAGATACTCCCTACGGGGGAAAGATTTATCGCTAAGAGATCAGCCTATGTCCTATCAGCTTGTTGGTAAGGTAATGGCTTACCAAGGCTATGACGGGTATCCGGCCTGAGAGGGTGAACGGACACACTGGAACTGAGACACGGTCCAGACTCCTACGGGAGGCAGCAGTAGGGAATATTGCTCAATGGGGGAAACCCTGAAGCAGCAACGCCGCGTGGAGGATGAAGGTTTTAGGATTGTAAACTCCTTTTGTTAGAGAAGATAATGGCGGTATCTAACGAATAAGCACCGGCTAACTCCGTGCCAGCAGCCGCGGTAATACGGAGGGTGCAAGCGTTACTCGGAATCACTGGGCGTAAAGAGCGCGTAGGCGGGATAGTCAGTCAGGTGTGAAATCCTATGGCTTAACCATAGAACTGCATTTGAAACTACTATTCTAGAGTGTGGGAGAGGTAGGTGGAATTCTTGGTGTAGGGGTAAAATCCGTAGAGATCAAGAGGAATACTCATTGCGAAGGCGACCTGCTGGAACATTACTGACGCTGATTGCGCGAAAGCGTGGGGAGCAAACAGGATTAGATACCCTGGTAGTCCACGCCCTAAACGATGGATGCTAGTTGTTGGAGGGCTTAGTCTCTCCAGTAATGCAGCTAACGCATTAAGCATCCCGCCTGGGGAGTGCGGTCGCAAGATTAAAACTCAAAGGAATAGACGGGGACCCGCACAAGCGGTGGAGCATGTGGTTTAATTCGATGATACACGAAGAACCTTACCTAGGCTTGACATTGAGAGAATCCGCTAGAAATAGTGGAGTGTCTGGCTTGCCAGACCTTGAAAACAGGTGCTGCACGGCTGTCGTCAGCTCGTGTCGTGAGATGTTGGGTTAAGTCCCGCAACGAGCGCAACCCCCTTTCTTAGTTGCTAACAGGTTATGCTGAGAACTCTAAGGATACTGCCTCCGTAAGGAGGAGGAAGGTGGGGACGGCGTCAAGTCATCATAGCCCTTACGCCTAGGGCTACACACGTGCTACAATGGGGTGCACAAAGAGAAGCAATACTGCGAAGTGGAGCCAATCTTCAAAACGCCTCTCAGTTCGGATTGTAGGCTGCAACTCGCCTGCATGAAGCTGGAATCGCTAGTAATCGCAAATCAGCCATGTTGCGGTGAATACGTTCCCGGGTCTTATACTCACCGCCCGTCACACCATGGGAGTTGTGTTTGCCTTAAGTCAGGATGCTAAACCAGCTACTGCCCACGGCACACACAGCGACTGGGGTGAAGTCGTAACAAGGTAACCGTAGGTGAACCTGCGGTTGGATCACCTCCTTTCTAGAGAAAAGCTTTTAACATTCGCTTGTTAAAAGCCAAAGAGTATTACCTGACAAAAGGACTTCTTGTTGCTTAGTTTTGAAAGATTGAAGTTATTCTTTCTTTTTTAAATCTTGATTTTGGTTGATTGATTTTAATCGCTTGATTTTGTTTTTTACTGCTTATGGTTTTGGTTGTTAGTGTTTTTATATTTAATGTTTAATGTGTTTAGTTTGCTTGTGTTGGATTTCTTAAATCTTACTTCTTGTTTTTTTCCATTCTTGTTTTTTACTTATTGCGTTTTAATTCTTATGTTTAACTTTTTGTCTTTTACGCTTTAATATTAAAGTTTTAGTTTTGGTGTTTTGCTTCTTGTTTCTTTGTGTTCTTAAGGTTTTTACTGCTTATAATTTTTGTTTGTTGTTTCATTAGTTTGTTGTTTCACCTTGTCTTTTGCTTGCTTGATTTTGGTTTCTTACTGCTTATGGTTTTTGCTTCTTGCTTTTTATTTAGTTTGATTTTGATTTGATTGTGTTTCGTGTTTTATTTTTATTAAATCTCATTTCTTTTGTTTGAGTGTTGGTTTTAGTGTTGGACTTTCTTAATTCTTATGTTTGGACTTTTTGCTTCTTGTTCCTTTGTGTTCTTAAGGTTTTTTACTGCTTGTGGTTTGTGGTTGTTGTGTTGGAGTTTTACTTGTTACTTCTTGGGTTTTAATTTCTTATTCCTTACTTATTGCGTTTTAATTCTTATGTTTTAATGTTTGGTTTCATGTTTTTAGTTTTTCTTGCTTCTTAATGTTTAGTGGGTTTGTTATTTTTAAGGGGGTTTAGTGGGGTTTGGTAGTAAAGCCTTATCTTTATCTCATGATTGCAATTCTTGCTTGTTTTGTTTCTTGTTTTTGATTTCTTGCGTGTTAAGTTTTATTTTTTGTGAAATGCATATAAGGGAGTAGGGGTTATTTTGCGATACCCTAAATCTTAAAACGCTTTAAAAGTTATCGTTTGATTGGAGTCAAGTTATTTTATAGCCAGCGTTTCATTGAAACAGAATTAAAAACAAACCATAGCCTACCAAACAAAGACCTAACACCCAATAGGGAAAAGGCTAAACGAAAACATGGCACATAAGTATAGCACGCACCGGCAAGTTTGATGAGCAGGAAAGACTTCAAACAGCCTTTCATCGGTTTTAAGTCGGTTTTCTATCAGCCATTGGTATTGCTCCCTGAATAATTTTTCTTGCATGAGATAATAAGCGTCTAAAAGATAAAAGCATGCCAATAACACCCCCAAAAACGCATAACCCATAAGAATTAAAAATCGCTTCTATTTTAATGGATAAAACCCCAACCGCAAGAGCGAGAGTCCATTTTTTGCACTCTAAAGAATTTTGCGCCATTCTGTTGATAATGCCTTGCAAGATTTTAAGCTCTTCTATAAGGATTTTTGCTCTGTCTTTCGGGGTATTTTCCATGTTTGATATTTATTTATCAAAGTTAAAAGTCCAAGCACCTTTGTCGGTTTGTATTTCTGCTTCTATAATATTGCACCCTTGAGAAATGCCTTTTAAACTTTCTCCAAATTTAAGGGTTCGAGATTCCATCATCACACCCTTTTGCTCTAATTGAGAAATTTTATTCTCCATGTTTGCCAACCTTTCTTTGTTGTTAAGTCCTTTATAAAAGCTTGCCATATCTTTAAGATCCTGTATAGAGACTAGGGTTGTTTTACTTAAAATTGCACCCATTAAAAATAAATCAAGCTCTCTTACTGGAACAAAATTGACAGCACAATTACCCCGATTAAGCTTCACGCCTTGAATAGTAACGCTATCCACTTTAGAGCTGATTGAAAACTCTCCCTTGCTATTCACACTCATCTCAACCGGCGATTCACCATTCCCACAGCCCACTAAACACAACGCCAAACAGCTTGCACTTAGTAATTTTTGATAAGTTTTAAAAAACATGCTTGTTCCTACGAATTGATTTATTGTGATAGTTCGTTAAGGGTTATGGTCTCAAAACTTTTTAAAAATGGCGATATGTCATGAAAGACTTGCATGCTTTCCATCATTGGAATTGGGCGACTCTCGTTAATAGCGCTAATAGAATGAGCGATTTTTAATTCTTCATAAATCCATGCGGAATAAGTGATGCGTGATAGCCCTTGATTAGAAACGCTGTTCTTGCTTTGTAAAAACACAAAATAAGGGCATTTTTCAATCATATCTTGTAAAGACTCTCTGAGAATGAGCGTGAAAGCGTCTTCAATCTTGCTTATATCATCGTATTCTGCTAATTTGTTTAAGACATCGTCTTTATAATCCCAAAAAAGCGAATCGATAAACACTTTGCGTTTTGTTTTGCTTTCCAAATAGTCCTTAACCCCTAAAGCCTTATTTTTATCCGCATGCGAATGCGAGAGGAACACTTGAACGGTTTTTAGCTGCGGTTTGAACGGGCTAAAAAAGGCTTCTTTAATTTCATTGTGTTTTAAAATAATGTCTTTTCTACTGCCATGTTTTTTAAGAATATTTCTAATTTTTTGGGCAATGCGATCGAGTTCAAAAACGGGCAACATGGAAAAATCATTGCTGTTTCTAGTAAGATTATAGAAAAATAAATCCCCATCTATATTATCTGCATCAATGATATAAGTTTCCAAATATTTTTGCCTTTTATTTAAGTTCCCTTTAAAATCCTTTGATTATAGTAGACTTAGACTTAGCTTAAGAGCACTTGAATTTTGGGGTGTTGGGGGTTGTTAAAATAGCTAAAAACCACCACTAAAAAAGCCTTTTTTCAAACAGAAAGGGCGTAAAAACTTGCAAGCCAAATGATCCTAAAAGCACAAAAATAACAAAAACGATCAAAAAACCTCTTCGCATGCCTTTTTGTCTTTATGGAGTAAGCATTCTTTTTGTAGCTCTATAAAACGCTTTTTCCTTTCTTCTTCGGTCATATTGTTAGGCTTTTCAATAGGGCGTGAAAGAGGGCGTGAAGATTTTGAAATAGGGGCGTTGAATTTGGGCGCATACCCTAGCTTATTAACTAAATAAAAACCTAAAGCGGCGATTAAAATAAAAATCCAGTCTGTTTTTCTGATCTTAGGGCAAAATTTACACGCCATGATTTAATCCTTAAAATATTTGAAGTATAATACACTCTTATGGTCAAATATTAAGTTTAGGAAAAGTTGCATGTGGAGTTTCATTCAAAAAATCTTTAAGGCTTTAGTGATCGCGCCTTTAGATTTTATCACGAAGTATTTCAAATCGTTTGTGCTGTTACTCATTGTATTAGTCTTTTTTAGCGCTAAAGAAAGCGCCCAAGCGAACCGCCCAATCTCGCTAAACTCTATTTAAATGGGGCGATTTTTAGCACCGAGGATTTTGACAAAGAAGTGGATAAAATCCTAAAAACCCCTAGCATTAAGGGCGTTTTGCTTTTAATTGATTCTCCTGGTGGGGCTGTGTCAGCGAGCGTGGAATTGAGCGAAAAAATCGCTGATTTGAAGCAAAAAATGCCCGTTCTAGCGTATGCTAGGGGGGTTATGGCGAGCGGGAGCTATTATGCGGGCATGCAAGCGAGCGAAGTTTATGCCTCTAAAGCGAGTTTGATCGGATCGATTGGGGTGATTTTTTCTAGTGCGAATGTGGCAAATTTGCTCCATAAAGTCGGCGTAGCCACTCAAGGCGTGCATGCGGGCGAATACAAAGAAATAGGCACTTTCACTAGAGTATGGAAACCTAACGAAAAAGAATTTTTGCAAAATTTAGTCAATGAGCAATACCAAATGTTTGTAAATGATGTCGCTAAAGCCAGAAAATTAAACGCTAAGGATTATAAGGATTTTGCTGAAGGGAAGGTTTTTAGCGCTCAAAAGGCTCTAAATTTAAAACTCATTGATAAAATCAGCACGATCAAGCAAGCCCAAGATCGCTTAATGGAATTGAGTAAGGTTAAAAAAGCTTATTGGCTAGAAAAAAGCCCTATGGAGCGTTTCATTGAAAAAGCCACGCAATCGGTTACAAGCATCATCACGCAAGCGTTTGGTTATCAATTATTGATGAGATGAAGATGTTAGAATTTATTTTAAAAATTCAAGCTAGAGACTCTAAAGGTCTAGTGAGCGCAATAAGCACCACTATCGCTAACAAGGGCTATAACATCGTCAAAAACGATGAATTTGTTGATCCCTTAAAACAGCACTTTTTCATGCGGCTAAAAATCCAAAAAGAAATCAAGCCCTTGAATACTGAAATTAAAGAGCAAGAAGAGCGATCCTTAAAAACCGCTCTTTTTAAAGCCCTAGAAAACTTTAGCGAACTATTGATTGAAGTCATTTTAACGCATAAAAAAAACATCATTCTGCTCGCCACTAAAGAGAGCCATTGCTTAGGGGATTTGCTCTTAAGGGTGTATGGGGGGGAATTGAACGCTCAAATTTTAGGCGTTATTTCTAATTACGAGGTTTTACGCCCTTTAGTGGAAAAATTTGACATCCCTTATTTTTATGTGCCTTGCGATGATCAAATTTTGCATGAAAAAGAGGTTTTAGCGATCATTAAAGACTTGGAATTAAAACACAAAGTGAGCGCGGATTTGCTCGTTTTAGCCAAATACATGCGCATTTTAAGCCATGATTTTACGAAGCGCTATGAAAATCAGATTCTAAATATCCATCATAGTTTCTTGCCCGCATTCATCGGGGCTAACCCTTACCAGCAAGCGTTTGAAAGGGGCGTGAAAGTCATCGGAGCTACGGCGCATTTTGTGAATGAAAGCCTTGATGCCGGGTCGATTATTATACAAGACACTCTGCCCATTAACCACAATTACAGCGTGGAAAAAATGCGCCTAGCGGGTAAGGATATAGAAAAACTGGTTTTGGCTAGGGCTTTAAAACTGGTTTTAGAAGATCGGGTGTTTGTGCATGAAAACAAAACGGTGGTGTTTTGAATGCTTTTAGATTGCAGCAACCTCAATGAAGAACCCTTAAAAAGCCAGATCAAAGCCGAGTTCTTTAAGGATAAAAAATTCCTTTATAGCGGGGATAAAATAGATTTCATGTTAAGCTATAAGCATTCTAACGCCACCTTACCCATTTTATGGGGCGAAGCTAAAAGGGGCGATTTTGATGATTTGGACAAAGCTTTCACGCAACTTCTTTTAACCATAGGCAAGCACAGGCTTTATACCCACCACACGCCACCTTATTTGTGCGCTTTTAACGCTTTTAAAATAGAATTTATCGCCTTTGATGACACGATCACAAGCTTTTTTTATAAAAGCGATATAGATTTTTCTATCACCCCAAGCAACCACAACACAGAAGGTTTTAAACACGCTTTAGATGCGTTTAAAGCCATGAGCAAATCCCATAAATCGGTTTTTGACTTTAAAACCCAAAGTCAGGAATGCAAAGAATTTATTGAAAATAATTTAAACTCTAGCCATCCACTCAACAAAATCCAAATTGATAAAAATAATTTCTTTACGATCTATCAAAAGTGGCTTGAAATTGTCAAACCCACCATTGACATAAATTGGGAGGTGGCTAAAACTAAAGGGATTTTAGACGCAGACTATTATTTAGCGGATTTGCTCAGCGATGGCGATAAAACCATTATTGAGAAATTGCACACGATTTTAAGCTCCAATTATTATAAATTGAAAAGGGGTGTGAATGAGTTAGGTAAAATGGATTTTATGGAAGTTGGTTTCACAGATAACCAACAAGCCCATAAAGAATTTTGGAGGATTTATAAAAGGCCTCCTAAATTAGAGTTTCAAGCTTTTATTTTAGAGCGGCGCGATTTATTAGTGCCAAGCGATGTGAGAGAAAGGAAAGGGGCGTTTTTTACCCCTAAAATCTGGGTAGAAAAGAGTCAAGAATATTTAGCCAAAGCTTTGGGACAAGATTATCAAGAGAATTATATCATTTGGGATTGCGCTGGGGGGACTGGGAATTTGCTTCAGGGTTTATTGAATAAGGCTAATTTGTATCTATCCACTTTAGATCATAACGATGTGGCAATCGTTAAAGATCTGGCTGCAAAAAACCACTTAAAACTACTGGAAAATCATGTTTTTCAATTTGACTTTTTAAACGATGATTTTTTCAGCGATAAGCTGCCAAAAAGCTTGCAAGAAATCTTAAAAGATGAAGAGAAACGAAAAAGGCTCATCATTTACATCAACCCGCCGTATGCGGAGGCGACTTCGGCTAAAACGCCTAGCGGCACAGGGAAGAATAAAGATTTAGTGGCTAGGGGCAATTTTATTTGCGAGAAATATAAAGATGAATTAAATAAAGCCAATAACGAACTTTTCGCTCAATTTTTCATGCGCATTTATAAGGAATTGAACGGCTGCATCATGGCGAGTTTTTCAACGCTCAAATACCTCAATTCTAGCAATTTTAAAAAATTCAGAGAAATCTTTAAAGCTAAATTTTTAGAGGGGTTTATGGTGCCAGCGGATAGCTTTGATAACGTGAAAGGGCAATTCCCTATTGGCTTTTTGGTGTGGGATACCGCTACCCCCCCCCCTTAAAACCAACCAACGTGCTCAATTTAGAGGTGTTTGACTCCTCTGGCGGATTTTTGGGGTATAAAACTTTTAAGCCGATAGTGGATAAGGTTAAAAATATAAACGCTTGGATAAAAAATTACGATAATAAAAAAGCCCAAGCGATTATGGGTTTTATGGAAAATCCTACGCCTGATTTCCAAAATAATAACTTTTTGTGCGTTTTAAATCGGCAAGGAACAAGGCATAACAACTATTTTGGTTTAACCCCAACAAACTTTCTAATCGGTGCGATCTATTTCTCTGCCCGCCATTGCATCAAAGCCACATGGCAAAACGATAGGGATCAATTCTACGCCCCTTATGATGATACATGGCAAGACGATAGCGAGTTCAAAAACAATTGTTTAGCGTTCATGCTTTTTCACACCCAAAACCGCATCACTACCGCTCAAGGGATCAATCATTTTATCCCCTTTAGCGAAGATGAAGTTGATTCTAAAGAAAGGTATTTTAGCCATGCTTTATTAGACTTTTTAAAAGGCGAAACCTAAAAAGAGCGATAGCCTCTTTTTAAACGCCAAAAAAGAAAACAAGCCCCTAAAATTCAGCCCGAGCGCTTCAAGGGTGTTTGACGCTGGCAAAGAGATCTATCGTTATTACCACACACAAGATTTCACCCACACCCCTTATAACGCTAACGCAAGCCTTTATGACATCAAAGAATTTTTTCAAAGCCGTAACAAGCAAGGCAGATTAAACTCACCCACCACAGCCAAAGATGAATATTACAAACAGCTTTACGCTAACTTGCAATACGCCCTAAAAGATCTCGCCAAAGAAATACAGCCTAAAGTCTATGAATACGGGTTTTTAAGAGAGTAGTTTTTAAGACAAATAATCAAAAAGCTAGAGCAAGCGGTATTTTTTAAAAGCACTCTATGAGGGGATTTAGTTTTATAGAGGGGAGAATTATTTCTATCCCCTTAAAAAAATAAGTTTTACAACAAAATGACCAGCGCCCCAAAAGTCAAGGACAAACCCACTTGATAAGGAAACCCCTAAGCTTAAAAGCTTAAGAGAACGCTCTTGAAAAAATCAGCGTTTCACAGAAACGATCACTTTAAGCCCTAAAAAAGCAAACTCAAAGTATAATGATCTCCAAGAGCGTTTGCCATTTTTGTGTTTCATGGCATGCTCCTTTTGACATAGGATTTGCCCCATAATGCGAACTTATGGGGCGTGATGAAATCCTACAACAAACCCCCTTAAAACTTTTAATTTTACAAACGCTAAAATAAGATTAAAAAATTGAATGAAAAGATAAAGAAATAAAACGCCCCAAAAGTCAAGGGCAAACCCGCTTTTTAAAGGAAACCCCTAAGTTTTTAAACTCAGGGGAACTTTGGCTAATACATTACTTTTCTATAGAAAAGACCACTTTAAACCCCTTAAAAGAGATTTTAATGTATAATACTAACCAAGAGTTTTTATCATGCTTTCTTTTCATGATAAACCCTTTTAACCGTGATTTGCCCCATAACGCAACTATGGGGCATGATAAAATCCTACAACAAACCCCCTTAAAAACACCCCTTGAATGGCACCAAACACGCATGGCAAATGGTCTAAAGCCTATGAATGCGGGTTTTTAAGGGAGTGGTTTTTAAATTTTCTGCTGGAGCTTTTTCTCCCTCAATTGCCCGCAAGCCGCTTCAATATCCAAGGCTTTAGACTCTCTAATGGTGCATAATAAGCCTTTGGAGTTTAAAAAATCCGCAAACATTCTAGCGCTCTCTAAACTGGGGCGCTCAAATTTAGAGCCTTCATGCGGGTTGAATAAAATCAAATTCACTTTGGATTTAATGCCGTTTAAAAGTTTTAAAAGTTTTTTAGCGCAATCCAAGTTATCGTTTAGATCTTTAATCAAAAGGTATTCAAACATCACTCTTTTGCGCTGTTCTAAAGGCCATTTCCTCACTTCATTCAAAACGCATTCAATGTTGTATTTTTTATTCAAGGGCATTAAAGATGAGCGCGTTTTGTCATCTACGGCGTGTAAGGATATGGCTAATTGCACGCCTAAATTTTTGCCCGCTAAAATGGGGATTTTATCAGCCACGCCACTCGTGGAAATCGTGATTCTTTTAGGCGAAATTTGCATGCCGGTATTGAAAATCTCAATCGCTTTACACACCTCATCTAAATTGTTCAAAGGCTCGCCCATTCCCATAAAAACAATGTTGAGCGCTTTTTCAATGGGGAGGTTATTGTCTTCTTTAATGAGTAGGGCTTGCTGGATAATCTCGCTCGCTTTTAAATTCCTTACAAAACCGCCTTTTTGAGTGAAACAAAACGAGCAACCCACTTGACAGCCTATTTGACAAGACACGCATACGGTGTATTTTTCCCGCTCTAAAACGGCGTTCGTTTCTTCATTAATTTTTTTATCTTTCATTTTCAAAAACACCGCTTCAAAAGTGTGGTTGTCTCTTAAGGATTTAAAAAGGTATTTTTTAGAGCCATCAACACTCTTTCTCACATGTGCGATTTCTATCGTGCGCAAAGTAAATTCTCGCTCCAAATAAGCGATAAAATCTTTTGAAAAATTATTTTGCATGTCTTTAAAGCTTGTTTTATACTTCGCATAGAGCCACAAATAAAGCTGCTTAGCCCTAAAACTTGGTTTTAGAAGCTGGCTCAATTCCTTTAGAGTGAAATCATAAACGCTAGCTTTCATGCTTTAAGCCCTAATTCTAAAAGTTGGTGCAAGTGCAAGACCCCTAAAACCTTATTGCAATCATCTACGCACACCAAAAGCTGAATCTTATGGCGCTCTAAAAATTCTAACGCTTCTAAAAGAAGCGGCGTCTAAATTCTTAAAGCTTTTAGGTTTTAAGGTGGCAAAATGCCTCACTTCGCTCTCCAAACTAAGCCCTTTTAATAGTGCCCTACGGACATCGCCATCGCTTAACACCCCCACAAGCTCGTTAGCCTCATTGACTAAAATCGCGCTGCCCAAGCGTTTTTCACTCATTTCTATGAGCGCGTCTTTAAAGCTTGTGCTAGGAGCGATTAAGGGGAGATTCGTGGTTTGCAGCAAGTCTTTAACCTTGACAAAAAGTTTTTTGCCTAAAAGCCCGCCCGGATGAAAGGAGGCAAAATCTTCTTGGCTAAAGTTTTTCGCTCGCATCAAGCATGCCATTAAAACATCGCCTAACGCTAGAGTTAGGGTGGTGGAAGTCGTTGGAGCGGTGTTAATCGGGCAAGCTTCTTTTTGAATTTTCAAGCTCAAATAATAATCGCCGAGTTTAGAGAGCGAGCTATTAGGGCTTTTAGTGAAAGTGATGATTTTATGGCTTAAGCGTTTTAAATGGCTCACCAGATTCAATAATTCTAAAGACTCGCCCCCATAGCTAATCATTAAAACCACATCGTTTTTTTCCACCATGCCCAAATCCCCATGCATGGCTTCTGTGGGGTGTAAAAACGCACTCCTGTTACCGGTGCTTAGCATGGAAGCAGCGATTTTTTGCGCCACTAAAGCACTCTTACCCACGCCCACAATCACAAGCTTGCCCCCCTTTTCTTGGCTTTTTAAAATGAGCCTGACAATCGCTTCTAAATCGTTAGGTTTTTGGAATTGCTTAACGCTTTCTAAAAGCGCGCTCGCTTCATCTCTTAAGACTTGCGCAGCGATAGCGTTGTAATCAAGTGGCATGGACATGGCAAATGATAGCCGGGTATTTTCTAAACTTTTTAAAGAGCGCTTTTCTGATGAAATTACGGGTGTGATCTTCTAATTTCTTAGGGCTATTCAAAATTTCGGCGTTGCTGGATTTCAATAACAACTCTAATCCCCCTTGAATTTCTTTTGTCAAATGTTTTTCATCTTTAAAGCCCACAAGCCCCAAACTAGAAAATTGAGAGCTTTCTAAAAGTGCTTGTTTGTTTTTACTCACAAAAATCGTAGCGGCAAACACCCCAGCGCTAGCGACTTCTTCTCTTTGTTGGACGATGCTAGTGTCAATACTCAAATTGCTTTGGTTATCCACATAGCTTTTACCGCTTTTAATCGTGCCGACTTTTTTGATGAACGCAGGACCAACTTCCACTTGATCGCCATCTTCCATTAAATAGATATTTTTTTCAGGCACCCCGCAAGAAATAGCGGTTTGCTTGTGGCGCGCGACATGGTTGTATTCCCCATGCACGGGTAAGAAAAACTTAGGCTTAATGAGTCTTAGCATGAGCTTTTGCTCTTCTTGGGCGGCATGCCCGCTCACATGGATATTGTCAAATTCTTGATAAGCCACTTTAGCTTCTTTTTTGATCAAGAAATTCAATACCGCTGAAACGCTCGCTTCATTGCCAGGAATGGCTTTAGCGGAAATGATGACTAAATCGTTGGGTTTGATAGAAATGTGGCGGTGCTCATCAGTCGCCATGCGATAAAGCGCGCTCATGGTTTCGCCTTGTGAGCCGGTCGTTACGATTAAGACTTCATTATCCGGGTATTTAGCGACTTCATTGGCTTCAATAAAAGATTGATAAGGCAAATGGATATAGCCTAATTCTCTGGCGATGTCTAGGTTTTTTTCCATAGAGCGCCCGATCACAGCGATCTTACGGTTGTATTTAATGCCGTATTGGATGGCTTGATAGACTCGGTGGATATTGCTAGAGAAGGTGCTCATAATCACCCTCCCTTGCGCTTCTTTAAAAAGCGTGTCAAAAGCTGGCGCTATGGTGCTTTCACTCGGCGTGGTTCCGGATTTATGGGAGTTAGTGGAATCGCTTAAAAGAAGCATCACCCCTTTTTCGCCATAGTGCGCTAAACGATACAAATCCGTGGGCAAATTATCCACTGGAGTGTGATCGATCTTAAAATCGCCGGTGTGGATGATCGTTCCCGCTTTAGTTTGGATCGCCAAAGCGCTGCTGTCAATGATAGAATGCGTGATGTGGATCCATTCAATGATAAATTCGCCCACGCTAATGGGGCAACGCTTTTCTACGATTTTAAAATACGAGCGGTATTTTTTCAAACCATGCTCGTCAAACTTGCTCCCGATCAGCCCCAAACTCAAAGGCGTGCCATAAAGGGGGAATTGCAACTCTTTAAACAAATAAGGCGTAGCTCCTATGTGATCTTCATGGGCATGGGTGATGATAATACCGGCGATTTTGTCCTTGATTTGGTGCAAGTAGGAAAAATCCGGGATTAAAATATCCACGCCAAAAAGCCCTTCTTTAGGGAAGCTCATGCCCGCATCAATCACGATCGCGCTTTTTGGGGTTTCAATGACCATCATGTTCCCCCCAATCTCGCCCAAGCCCCCTAAAGGCGTGATTTTAACACTCGCTTTAGAGTTTAAATTCATCTTATAATGCGGGTTTAAATGCTCCACTTGGATCTTGTTGTTCGCTTCAACGCCCTTTTTTAACTCCTTATGAAAGCCTAAAGTCCCTCTCTCATTCACATGCAAAATTTCCGTAACGCCCTCTACTTTGTTGTTATCCAGTTCTTCTTTGGCGTAATTTCGTGTTTTGGCATGTTTAGGTTTGTGGTGGTTGTTTGGCTTTTTGTTGGGGCGATGCTCTTTTTTATGGTGCGAAGGCGCTTCATGGTTTGAAGACTCTGCGTTTTTTTGCGCGTTTTCTCTGAAACGCTTTTTGCGGTTGGTGAATCGCTCAAACGCCCCGGCTCGCACCTCATGGTGATCTTTTGAATTTTCACTGCTGTTTTCATGGTTTTCATTATTTTGGTTGTTATCAGTCATAACGATTATTCCTTTATTTCAATTTTTATCTTTCAATTTTTAAAAAGGCATTAGCCTTTTAAAAGGTAATTTAAGAGCTTGAGATAATCTTGTATCTCAGACGCTCTCACGCTTGTTGGTTGGTTTTCTAACGCTAAAAAATCTAACACCTTATCAAGCTTTTCTCTATAAGAAACGCTTTTTTTAAGATTGTTTGAAAGCGTCTTCCTAGGAGATGAGAAACAAGCTTTCAAAAAATCTTCTAATGTTTCAAACCCTTTTTGTAGGGCTTCTTCAAAAAATGGCGCTTGGGCTAATGAAGCTAACGCCTTTTCTTTCAGCGGCTCTTTGATCACTTCAAACACGCTAGAAAACACCTTTGGAGGCGGGCTAAATGCGCTAGGCGGCACATCAAACAAAAGGGTAATATTCCCTATCGTGTGAGCCAAAACGCTTAAAGCGTTCTGTGAATCTTTAGTGCAAAATTTGAGCGCCACTTCCTTTTGCGTCATCACCAATAAACCCCTGCATTTAGGGTCTTTGAGCGCGTTTAAAACAAGCCTGGTAGCGATATAATAAGGCAAGTTAGAAATCAAAAAATAAGGCTCTTCTTCTTTTAAAAAAAGAGCGTCTTTTTCCACTAGTTCTAATTTAAAAGGCTTTTTTTGTGCCTTTAGCTTTGATCGCATTTTCTCGCACAAGTTGCTATCTATCTCATAAGTCTTTAAAGGATAGCGATCCAACAACTTAAGAGTCAAATCCCCTAGCCCCACGCCGATTTCAATTAGCTTTAATGGGTTTAAAGGAGGCAAAGCATTAACAATTCTGTCTAAAAACGACTCGTCCGTTAAAAAATGCTGTCCTAAAGACTTTTTAGCTACTACCATAAGAAGCGCTTCTAAAATTTCTCATATTATACCTTAAAAAGGGGATTTGTCTTTCCTTTTTAATGCAACTTCTTTATTATAGCTTTTTTCATTCAAAGATGTTAGTAGTTTTGACAATAGGAGTGCTTGAATTGGCGCTCGTATTAAAAATTAGTATTAAAATCTTTTTCGTTAATAATTGGTTAGATTTTGCATTATAAAATGAAATCCTAGCCAATGAGCTAGAATTTAAATTTCAATTAAAGGAGTCATCATGGCACACCATGAACAACAACACCAAGCGCAACAACAGCAACAACAACAGGCTAACAGCCAACACCACCACCATCACCACGCACACCACCACCATTATTATGGCGGCGAACACCATCACCATAACGCGCAACAACACGCCGAACAACAAGCAGAGCAACAAGCTCAACAACAGCAACAACAACAAGCACACCAACAACAACAACAAAAAGCGCAACAACAAAACCAACAATATTGATTGGAGCGTTTGTGGGGGCAGCCTTAGGGCTGCTTTTAGCTCTTTCTTTTAAGTGCGAATTTTCTTTCAAAATCAAAAATTTTAATGGCATTGGATCTAGCATTCACTACCAAGCGTTGTTTGCTTTAGCCCTCTTTTTTCAAGTAGCAGAAATTTAAAAATTAGCGTCAAAATTTCTTCCATTAACAATTGATTAGATTTTATACTGTAAAATAAAATCCTAGCCAATGAGCTAGAATTTAAATTTTTAATCAAAGGAGTCATCATGGCACACCATGAAGAACAACACGGCGGGCACCACCACCATCACCACCACACACACCACCACCATTATCATGGCGGCGAACACCACCATCACCACCACAGCTCTCATCATGAAGAAGGTTGTTGCAGCACTAGCGATAGTCATCATCAAGAAGAAGGTTGCTGCCACGGGCATCACGAGTAATATCGGTGTGGCTAGGGGCAACTTGACTAGGGTTGTCTCTGGTTTTGACTTTAAGATACAATCATTCCATTCTAACTTGTTTTAATCAAACCCATTAAATCCAATCAAACCACCGCAACACGCTTGATTTTTATTTTTACAAACGCTCATTAATGTTAAAAATACTCACCAATGCCTATAAAAAGTAAATTTTTATTTAACAGTATCGTTAAGACTTTTTAATATTTTAATACCAACGCTCCATAAAATAAAGCCTTGCGTTTTATCGTTCCAGCCCCCATGCGTCTTTAAAAGAAGCGTTTTTAAGCTTTAAATTCAAGCTTCCCTCAATCCACTTGGCGTTAGCCCCCTTTTCGTTGTTGTCAAACAAGAACACCCCTAAAAAGCCTCTAGGGGTTTTAATCAAGCTCAATTCCACGCTAGGGAGAATGATTGTGCTGTCAGGTTTGACTTCAAAGGCTAGGAAAAAGGGGCGGTTGTTTTTGAAATCATAGCCATTTTTAGTGTATGAATAGCCAGGAGCGCTTTGCAAGATGCCTTTTTGAGTTTCCACGCTAAAAGAATCCAAGTAATAAAACCCAGGCTCTAGCCTGAACGATTGGACTTTGGCTAAAGCGTAGCGGTTTTTCCATAAAAGCATGAAGCGCTCACTCCCTAGCATGAATAAAGGTACTCTAGGGTCTTTGAGCTTTGCTTTAAGGTTTTTTTTAAGCGCTTCATTGTGTTTGGCGACAACTCCTCTATCCACTTTGCGCCAATAAGTGCGCACGCTTTTACTTTGATGAGCGATATACATATTCACCAAACCAGAATGATAGCTTTTAGGGGGCAAGCAAGAGGCTAATAAAAAAGCCAATAACAAACTCACAATTTGAAACTTCAAGCAAATTCCTTAAAAAGAGTGGTGGCTGAATGCTAACATGCTAAAACTAAAACCCTTATAAGTTATGGATAAAAACTTAAAGAATAGGGTAAAATAAACGCATGCGAATAGACAAATTTTTACAATCAGTGGGTTTAGTGAAGCGGCGCGTTTTAGCGACAGATATGTGCAATGTGGGGGCGGTGTGGCTCAATGGGAGTTGTGCTAAGGCTAGTAAAGAAGTGAAAATAGGCGATGTGATTAGCTTGCACTATTTAAAAGGGATAGAAGAATACACGATTTTACAAATCCCCACTTTAAAAAATGTGCCGCGAAAAGACACGCACCTTTATATCGCTCCTAAAACAAAAGAATAAAGATAAAAGATTAAGGAACAATCCATGAAAGAATACAAAGACACCCTAAACTTAAACACAACCACCTTTTCTATGAAAGGGAATTTGAGCGTTAATGAGCCTAAAACTTACGCCAAATGGCAAGAACAGCAAGCGTTCAAACGCATGCAAAATAGGAAAGATAACCATGGGGATTTCACTTTGCATGACGGACCGCCTTATGCGAACGGGCATTTGCATTTAGGGCATGCCTTAAATAAGATTTTAAAAGACATTGTTATTAAAAGGGAATATTTTAAAGGGAATAAAATCTATTACACGCCCGGTTGGGATTGCCATGGCTTACCCATTGAGCAGCAAATTTTAGAGCGATTAGAAAAAGAAAAAACGAACCTAGAAAACCCCACGCTGTTTAGGGAAAAGTGCCGAGATCATGCGAAGAAATTTTTAGAAATCCAAAAGAATGAATTTTTGCAATTAGGCGTTTTGGGGGATTTTGAAGATCCTTATAAAACCATGGATTTTAAATTTGAAGCGAGCATTTATAGGGCTTTAGTGGAAGTGGCTAAAAAAGGGCTTTTGAAAGAACGCCACAAGCCTATTTATTGGAGTTATGCATGCGAGAGCGCTTTAGCGGAAGCTGAAGTGGAATACAAAATGAAAAAATCGCCCTCCATTTTCGTGGCGTTTGGTTTGAAAAAGGAGAGTTTAGAAAAATTAAAAGTCAAAAAAGCAAGCCTGGTGATTTGGACGACCACGCCTTGGACTTTGTATGCGAATGAAGCGATCGCTTTGAAAAAAGACGCTGTTTATGCGCTCACTCAAAAAGGCTATTTAGTCGCTAAAGCCTTGCATGAAAAATTAGCCGCTTTAGGGGTGGTGGACAATGCGATCACGCATGAATTCAATTCCAATGATTTAGAATATTTGAAGGCCACCAATCCTTTAAACCAAAGAGATTCCCTAATCACTCTAGGAGAGCATGTCGGTTTAGAAGATGGCACAGGAGCCGTGCATACCGCTCCCGGGCATGGTGAAGAGGACTATTATTTAGGTTTAAAATATAATTTAGAAGTGTTAATGTCCGTAGATGAGAAAGGTTGCTATGATGAGGGCATTATCCATAACCAACTATTAGATGAAAGCTATCTGGGCGAGCATGTTTTTAAGGCTCAAAAACGCATTATAGAGCAATTGGGCGATTCTTTATTGCTAGAGCAAGAGATTGAGCATTCCTACCCGCATTGCTGGAGGACGCACAAGCCTGTGATTTACAGAGCGACCACGCAATGGTTTATTTTAATGGATGAGCCTTTCATCCAAAATGATGGCTCTCAAAAAACCTTAAGAGAAGTGGCTTTGAATGCGATTGAAAAGGTGGAATTTGTGCCAAGCAGCGGGAAAAACCGCCTAAAAACCATGATAGAAAACCGCCCTGATTGGTGCTTGAGTCGGCAAAGAAAATGGGGCGTGCCACTGGTCTTTTTCATAGACAAACGCACGAATAAGCCTTGTTTTGAAAGCGAAGTCTTAGAACATGCGGCGAATCTTTTTGAAGAGAAAGGTTGCGATGTGTGGTGGGAATATAACATAAAAGATTTATTGCCCCCTAGCTATCAAGATAACGCCAAGCATTACGAAAAAGTCATGCACATTTTAGACGTGTGGTTTGATAGCGGTAGCACCTTTAAGGCGGTTTTAGAAGACTATCATGGAGAAAAAGGGCAAAGCCCTAGCGATGTGGTTTTAGAAGGGAGCGATCAGCATAGGGGGTGGTTTCAAAGCTCGCTTTTAATCGGTTGTGTTTTAAACAACCAAGCCCCTTTTAAAAAGGTCATTACGCATGGCTTTATCGTCGATGAAAAGGGCGAAAAAATGAGTAAATCTAAGGGCAATGTGGTGTCTTTGGACAACTTACTCAAAAAGCATGGGAGCGATGTGGTGCGTTTGTGGGTAGCGTTTAATGACTATCAAAACGATTTGAGGGTCTCTCAAACCTTTTTCATTCAAACAGAACAGCATTATAAAAAATTCCGCAACACCCTAAAATTCTTACTCGCCAATTTTAGCGATATGGATCTCAAGAATTTAGAACGCCCCCATGACTTTAGTCCTTTAGATCATTTTATATTAGAGGCTTTAGAAACGATAAGCGCTGGAGTCAATAGCGCGTTTGAAGAGCATGATTTGGTGAAGGGCTTGAATATTTTAATGGCGTTTGTTACCAATGAATTGAGCGGGATTTATTTAGACGCTTGTAAGGATAGCTTGTATTGCGATAGCAAAAACAATAAAAAACGCCAAGCCATTCAAATGGTCTTACTCGCTGTGGCTAGTCAATTGTGCTACTTTTTAGCCCCGATTTTAACGCACACGATTGAAGAAGTTTTAGAGCATAGCCAGGTGCTTTGTGCGTTTTTACAAGCCAAAGACGTGTTTGATCTAAAAGGTATTAGCGTTTCAGAAAAACTCCGCCTTAAAGAATGTAAAAAACCAGAAAATTTTGAAGCCGTTTTAGCCTTGCGTTCTGCCTTTAATGAAGAGTTAGACCGATTGAAAAAAGAAGGCGTGATCAAAAATTCGTTGGAGTGCGCTATTGAAGTGAAAGAAAAAGCGTTGCGTGAAAATTTAGTAGAAGAATTGCTGATGGTAAGCTTTGTAGGGGTTGCAAAAGAAAAATTGAGCGAAACGCCAGCATTCACGCTCTTTAAAGCCCCCTTTTATAAATGCCCCAGGTGTTGGCGTTTTAAAAGCGAGCTAGAAAACACCCCTTGCAAGCGTTGCGAAGAGGTTTTAGAAGAGCGATGATAAAAGGATAGGGCTTTTGGAAACTTTACAAACCCATAGAGTTTTACAAGCCCTAATCGGCCATTTTACCCCTTTTTTAGAAAGCGGGATCACCGAGCTTATCATCAATACCGAGCAGGAGCTTTGGCTCTATAAAATCAATAACACCCGAGAAAAAAGAGGGCATGCGCTTTTTGATAAGGCGTTTTTATTGAGGTTTTGCGAGCAATTGTCCAGTTTTAGGGGGTTGTTTTTTGATGAAGAGCACCCCACCTTAAATTGCTCTATCCCTTTCACGCGCTATAGGGTGAGCGCGAATCACTTTAGCATCACCACAAACAATCAAATCACGCTCAATATCCGTGTGCCTAGGCTTAAGCCCTTAAGTTTAGACGATTTCACTTTTAAAGCAAGCGATCCAGAAGCGTTTGAAAGATTTAGCCCTAAAAGGGCATAACATTCTCATTAGCGGGGAGACTTCAAGCGGTAAAACAAGCTTACTCAACGCTCTTTTAGACTGCGTCAATAAAAATGAAAGGGTGGTGAGCGTTGAAGACAGCCAAGAATTGGATTTAAAAGCGTTCAGTAATTGCGTGGGGCTTTTAGTGGGCAAGCAAGAAAACACGCGCTTTAATTATGAAGACGCTCTCAATATGACGATGCGCTTAAATCCGGACAGGCTCATTGTGGGCGAGATTGACACCAGGAATGCAGCGCTCTTTTTGCGTTTAGGAAACACTGGGCATAAGGGCATGCTCTCAACCATTCATGCTAATAGCGCTCAAAACACTTTAGAAGCCCTTTCACTGAATTTGAGCATGCGTTACACGCATTCTTTGGATAAGGATTTGATGCGAGCGTATTTTAAGAGCGCGATTGATGTGATCGTGCATGTGAATAGGATCAATAATGAGCGCCAAATCGCTGAAGTCTTATGGACTAAAGAGCTTTAAATGCCTCTAAAATCCTTAAAAAACCGCTTGAATCAGCATTTTGATCTATCGCCTCGCTACGGGAGCGTGAAAAAAATCATGCCCAATATCGTTTATGCGGATGGTTTTAACCCGTCTGTGGGCGATGTGGTGAAGATTGAAAAAAGCGATGGCAGCGAATGCGTGGGAATGGTGGTGGTGGCAGAAAAAGAGCAGTTTGGTTTCACGCCCTTTAACTTTATAGAGGGATCTAGGGCTGGCGATAAGGTGCTGTTTTTAAAAGAGGGGTTGAATTTCCCTGTAGTCCGTAATCTTTTAGGGAGGGTGCTTAACCCTTTAGGGCAAGTCATTGACAATAAGGGGACGCTAGATTATGAGCGATTAGCGCCTGTCATTACAACGCCTATAGCCCCTTTAAAGAGAGGCTTGATTGATGAGGTTTTTAGCGTGGGGGTGAAGAGCATTGATGGGCTTTTGACTTGCGGTAAGGGGCAAAAACTGGGCATTTTTGCCGGCTCTGGGGTGGGTAAATCCACGCTAATGGGCATGATCACTAGGGGTTGCTTAGCGCCGATTAAAGTGATCGCTTTGATTGGGGAAAGGGGCAGAGAAATCCCTGAATTTATAGAGAAAAACTTGAAAGGGGATTTAAGCTCTTGCGTGTTGGTGGTCGCTACGAGCGATGATAGCCCTTTAATGCGCAAATACGGGGCTTTTTGCGCGATGAGTGTGGCGGAGTATTTTAAAAACCAAGGGCTAGACGTGTTATTCATCATGGATTCAGTGACTCGTTTCGCTATGGCTCAAAGAGAAATCGGTTTGGCTTTAGGCGAACCGCCCACTTCCAAAGGCTACCCCCCATCCGCGCTTTCTTTATTGCCTCAATTAATGGAGAGAGCGGGCAAGGAAGAAAATAAGGGGAGCATTACGGCTTTTTTTAGCGTGCTAGTAGAGGGCGATGATTTGAGCGATCCCATAGCCGATCAAGCTAGGAGTATTTTAGATGGGCATATTGTCTTAAGCAGGGAATTAACCGATTATGGGATCTACCCGCCTATCAATATTTTAAACTCCGCATCAAGGGTGGCTAAAGACATCATCAGCGAGTCTCAAAACCTTTATGCGAGAAAATTCCGCCGTTTGTATGCGTTATTGAAAGAAAATGAAATGCTCATTCGCATCGGCTCTTATCAAATGGGGAACGATAAAGAGCTTGATGAAGCGATTAAGAAAAAGGCTCTAATGGAGCAGTTTTTAGCACAAGATGAAAACGCTTTGCAGCCTTTTGAACAAAGCTTTCAGCAATTAGAAGAAATCTTAAGATAAAAGGAATGTTATGGAATCACAACTCATGAAACTCGCCATTGAAACTTATAAAATCACTTTGATGATTTCTTTACCGGTATTACTAGCGGGCTTGGTGGTGGGGCTATTAGTCAGTATTTTTCAAGCGACCACTCAAATCAATGAAATGACCTTGTCTTTTGTGCCTAAGATTTTAGCCGTGATTGGGGTGCTGATTTTAACCATGCCGTGGATGACGAACATGCTTTTAGATTACACTAAAACCTTAATCAAGCTCATTCCTAAAATCATAGGCTAGAAAATGCTAGAAACCATTATTGATTTTTCTCGTTACAGCAGCGTGAAAATCGGTGTGCCTTTAAAAGTGAGCGTTTTAGAAAACGATAATGAAATCTCTCAAGAACACCAGATCATAGGTTTAGCGAACAACCTTTTAATCGCTCCTAGCGCGAAAAATCTCGCCCTTTTAGGCAAAAACTACGATTATATTTGCGATAAGGGTGAGTGGGTGGAGGTAGGGGGAGCGACGAATTTTTCTAAAATTTTTAATTATTTTAGGGCGAATGATTTAGAGGGTTTGGAGTTTTTAGGGCAATTGCCTGGCACTTTAGGGGCGTTAGTTAAAATGAATGCCGGCATGAAAGAATTTGAAATCAAAAATGTTTTAGAAAGCGCTTGCATTAATGGCGAATGGCTAGAAAAAGAGGCTTTGGGGCTGGGCTATCGCAGCAGCACATTCAATGGCGTTGTTTTAAGGGCTAGGTTTAAAAAAACGCATGGTTTTAGACAAGAAGTTTTAAAAGCGTGTCAAAGCATACGCAAAAGCCACCCTAAATTGCCTAATTTTGGGAGCTGTTTCAAAAACCCGCCTAACGATCATGCGGGCAGGCTTTTAGAGGGCGTGGGCTTAAGGGGTTATCGCTTAAAAAGGGTGGGCTTTGCCAAAGAGCATGCGAATTTTTTGGTGAATTTGGGGGGTGCAGGATTTGAAGAAGCCCTAGATTTGATAGAACTCGCCAAAGCTAGAGTGTTACAAGAATACGGCATCCATTTAGAAGAAGAAGTGAAGATTTTAAGGTAGGGTTGAAAGCTTTTTTAAAATCAATCTTACCCCTATTGATGAGAGCAGAGCCTTATCTCTCATAGCAAACAGCCCTTTTTCTTTGAGTGTCAAATTTAGGGCTAAAAAGGTTTTTACTCTCTATTTCATCTTTAGTGTGAATGCCCACCAAAGGCAAAAGAGAATGGATTAAATCATCGCTCATGAAAGGTTTGTTTAAAGCGTTTTTAATCAATTTCACTTTCTCGGGGTGTTTTTCTTTAAAAATATCGCTCACATAAATCATAAAAGGGATTTCTAAGCCCGCTTTAGAACAGCTATGCCCATAAGTGTAGCTGCTTTCAAAAATATCTTGCGCATGGTCGCTCAAATAAAACACAATAGCGTCTTTATCTTTAAAGAGGTTAAAAATCCCATTCAAAACAAAGTCGTTATAATAGAGCGAATTGACATAATCGGCAACGATTTGTTTGTCTCTATCGCTGCTTGCATGCAAATTAGAAAAAGACAAATCGCTTGGTTTGAATTTGGCAAAGCTTTGGGGGAAGCGTTCGCTGTAAGTCTTGTGTGAGCCACGCAAATGGAACACGATAAAATTCTTGCTTTTTAATTGGGATGGGATATTTTTAGAATAAAAAGTTAAAATATATTCATCATAGCTTGTCCATTCTTTGGGAAGGAAGTAGCGGTTTCTATCGCGTTGAAGCGAAATAGCGGTTTTTAGAACGACTAGAAACTAGATCTTGTATTAATGACCATTGATCAACGAATTGTTTTTCTAACCAAAAAGTTTCATAATGGGATCGCTTGAAAATATCTATCATGTTGTGGTAATGATACCAAGGTTTAGTCGTTTCAGCATCGCTATAATTGAGCAGGCTTTCAAAGACATCAGAAGTGCTACCTTCTTTGCTTATCGTGTCAGAAAACACGAACAGGTTGTTACTCTCTCTCTCTCTCTCTCGTTGGCGAGTTCGCTCAATAAGGGGTTATTAGGGGCGTTATAGCCATAGAGTTGCATGAAATTTCTGCTCGCGCTTTCGCCGATGACTAAGACGACATTTTCAACATCGCCCGTGCTAGAAAGATAATCGCTTGGTAAATAAAGGTTATTTAAAAAGCTATAAAATTTTATGGCTTGTTGGCGATCAGTTAAGCTCAAATAGGCGGAATAAAACCCCCTAGCTAAAGAAAGAGAACGCAACGATTTTTTTAAAATGGCATCGTTGCTCGTGAGGTATTTAACATGGCGAACGCTTCCTATGGTGAGAATAGAAAGCCCTAAAACGCCCGCTATCACACCAGGCACAAGCGCTCTAAAGCGAATGATTTTAATAACAATCAATAAAGCGATCAAAATAAAAACATAGTAAAACAAATAATTGTTATAGCTTTTTACAAACGCCATCGTTTCAGAGCTGTTTGTGGCTAAAAGTGTGTCAATCAAGCCTTTGGAAAAAGGCATTTTAAACATAAACAGCGTAAAAATTTCTGCAACGCTAAAAACAATACCGCTTCCTATAAACAGCCATTCTAATGAATACCGCAAGCGTTTTTTAGGGATTAGCACGCAACCATAATACACCACAAACCCGATTAAAAAAGCGCCTAAAAAGCCTTTAGAGAAAGAAAACAGATCGCTATTTTTGTAAGCGTTAGAAAGGGCGTTACAAAGAAGAAATATTAAAAATTTTTCATCTAGAGTTACGCTACTGGCAAAGAATTTTAAAAACTTCAATAATTTTTCCATGAATGCCCTTTAAGAAAGTTTGAAAACTTTTTTCAAAATATTTTTTATCCTAAAACAAAAATAATCCCTAATCGTTTTTGATCGGATGTGGGTTTTAAAAGATTGCATTTGTTGGTCTTTAGCCATTTCAAGGCGTTCTTTAAAAAAATCGTTTTTAAAAGGGGTGCAAAAAAGGTTGGCGAGCCAAAAACCCGCTTCAGCTTCATAGCAAATCAAACGCCCGTTCAAAGAACTGACAGAACGCCAGGGCTTGTATTTGATGAAATGGAGCATGACGATGTTTTTAGGGTAGTGCTCTTTGAAAGAATCAGAATAGCAATTATAATAAATAGGCAATTCTAAAATGCGCTTCCAAAACACCATATTGATTAAACACTGCTCAGGGTAGAAAAGGTCTTTCCCCCTAGTTTTCAAAAACTCCAAAGCGATCTTTTCAAACCCATTTTTGCGCCACAAATCTAAATTCGCCACCAAAAAGCCCATGTTAAAGCCTTGATGGATGCGTTTTAATTCGTTTTGGCTAAAGCGTGAAAAATCAATCTTAAAATTCTTACAAGTGTGCTCAATAAAATCACAAAAGGCTTCAAAAGAAAGGTGGGAAAAAGTGTCTCTCACCATGCCAAGCAACTTAGTGGGGTCGTTATCCAGCGCAAAATAAGCGCTTGCAACATCGCCCAAAAACACCGTATCCACATCTATGGAAATGATTTTAGAATAATTAGGGAAGAGCGAAGCGAGCAAAAGCCGGCACAAAACAAGAAGCCCGCCATAACGCTTGGAGCAAGACTCATTGAGATAGCTTTCTATGGAATGATTGAGCGAATTGATGTCTATAAACTCTAATGAAGCGAATTTTCTAAAAGGCTCAAGGGTTTTTAAAAGCTTGTTTTGCTGCTCTAAGGTTACCCCTTTAATCAAACAATGGATTTTATACACGATGTTAGCGCCTAAAAGTTGGTTGCTTTGATTTAAGGGGCTAAAATCTATCATGCTCGTGTGCCTGCTCGCATGGGAGAGTAAAGAATAAAGGCTCACGCTAGCTCCTAGCGCGTAATTCTTATCAAAACTCATAAAAATAGGGATAATTTGATCGGGTAAATTTTGCGTGTCCATTTATCGCTCCCTTATATCGCTTTTTGAGTGTTTTAAAATCGCATGCCTAACTTCTTTAACGCTCCCCATATAAAGGTTATTGAATTGGATTTTATTGAAAGTGTTTTGGCGCTTGGCTAATTTGATGGTGTTAGAGATAATCGCTTCTTCTAGCTCCTTTAAAGTGAGTTGTTTTTCTAAAAAAAGAATGCTTTCTTTAACGCCTATGGCTTTAAAAGGCTGCGAGTCTTTAGGGTATTGGGCATAAAGGGCTTTGATTTCTTCAATAAGTCCTGAATGGAGCATGTTTTTGGTGCGCTGTTTGATGTTATTATGGAGCACGCTTTTTTCAATAGACAGAGCGAATAACGAGATAGCATGCTCAAAGGGTTTTTTAGGGTTAGTTTTAAAATACTCGCTTGGGGGCGTGTGGGTGGAATAAAAGATTTCTAGCGCCTTATGGATGCGGTAAGTGTCGTTTGGATGGATTTTAAAAGCCATGTTAGGGTCAATGGATTTTAAAAACATGTAAGGGTTAGCTAGGGCGCTGATTCCTCGCTCTATTTTTACAGCCTCCTCACCGCTAATTTTTGGCATGCTGCTCAAACGCTTCTAAAATGGATTTTAGGTAAAAACTGCTCCCTCCCACAATGAGTAAAATTTCTTTTTGGGATACTTTAATAGCGTCCTCTAAAAGGGTTTTAAAAAGAGGAGCGTTATTTTTTTCATCAATGTTAAGGTAGTCTAGGGCGTAATGCTTGATATTTTTTCGCTCTTTTAAGCTCGGTTTAGCCGAAGCGATATTAATGTCTTTATAAATACTCAAAGAATCCAAAGAAAAGATTTCAGCGTCCAATTCTTGGGCTAATTCAATGGAAAGAGCGCTTTTCCCGCTCCCGCTAGTACCTAAAAGCGCGATGAGTTTCTTAGGCGTTTTGATAAGGAATCCCCCTTTTATAAGCGTTCAAAAACCCTTCTAGGTCAAATTTTTTACGGCATTCTTCGGTGAAAAGATGGATCATCAAATCCCCTAAATCCAAAATGATCCACTCTTCATTAGACTCATCTATCTGGTAAAAGACTTCCCCTAAAGGCTTAAGGGTGTTTTTTAGCGCATCTAGTAAAGAAAGGGCATGCTTATTCGCTAGCGTGGTAGCGATAATGACATCTTCTACCAAATAGGGGGTTTTAGACAAATCAATGTGCGTAATATCAAAAGCCTTTTTTTCATCTAATAAAGCCGTAATCGTTTCTATGCGTTGGTTCATGAGTTTCCTAAAAAATGGGTTAAAATAGCCTTATTATAACTTAAATCAAGGAAAGATTAATGACCCCTGAATCAAACCTCAAATCCTTAGGCGCTAAAACGCCCTATATTTTTGAATACAACAGCGATTTACTAGAGGCTTTCCCTAACCCAAACCCCAATTTAGACCCCCTAATCACGCTAGAATGCAAGGAATTTACAAGCCTTTGCCCGATCACTTCCCAGCCGGATTTTGGCGTGATTTTTATCCGCTACATCCCTAAAGATAAAATGGTAGAAAGCAAGTCTCTAAAACTCTATTTATTCAGTTACAGAAACCATGGGAGTTTTCATGAGAGCTGTATCAATACGATCTTATTAGATTTAGTCCAATTGCTAGAGCCAAAGTATTTGGAAGTGTATGGGGATTTTGCCTCTAGGGGTGGGATTGCGATCAAACCCTTTGTGAATTATGCGATCAAAGAATACCAGGAATTTAAAGAAAAACGCCTTTTGAATGCGAAATAACGCGCAAAGATAGGGTTTTAAGATTAAAGCCGCTTCAAATTAAATGGACAGGTTAGGGGGAGAAGAAAAAAGAAAAATAAGAGATTAAAAAAGGAGAGCCTCCCCACTAGGAGTGGGGGGGTTATTCTACATTACCTCCCTCTTTTAACTCCTCTCCTGTAACAATATCCCTCTCTCTAATCACATTACCCTCCTCATCATAATCCTCATCTCTAAAACCATAAGACCAAAGATTATCGGCTAAAACACCAGGAGTTAAGCCCGCGCATGTTAAATCGTATTTATTGATACCACCATCGCATAAGAGTTGAGCTACAAACAACGCCTCATTTTTGTTTTTGGGTAAAAATCTCGCCCACTCTTCCAAAGTAACGCCAACACTACCATCGGGTCGTTTCATCTTTTTCGCATAAGTTTCAATCGCTTTACAGAATAAAGTAACATCGCCCATAAGCATATCATCAAAAGTGTCAAAGAAAGCCTCTTCAACATTTCTGTTTTCAATCATAGTATTCCACTCAAGGTCGCTATGGTGCTTTAAATCCGCTATAAAAGACAGAGCGTGAATAACGATTAAACTAAATTGAAACCCTCTACCCTCATAACTCATCGGAGCGAATAACACACCAAGCCTCGAGCCTCTTTTTTCGTTAGCATAAAGCTCCGCAATGGTAAGAAAACTACCCTCATTCTCATCAGCGAAATCAAAGTCCAACTTGAACTTGCTTTCTTTTTCTTTAGGAGTTGAAGTCCTGTCCTTAACACTCGGACCGCTCGTAACGATTTTAAGCCCTTTTAACAAATCCTCTCCGCTTTTTTCAGCGTGATTATGAGAAACTTCACTCAAAGGCAATTCCTTAAACCATTTTAAGAATTTTTCGCTATTGAAAGCGTAAGTGGCTTCGTTGCCTTTTTGGCTCCTTAAGGTTACACGATTAAACCCAATATTAATGACTTTAGCTTCCACCACTTTGTTATTGATTGTGGCTTTGACTAACGCCCCTACTTTTAATTTATTTTCGTTTTGAAAACCCATAAAATACTCCTTGGTAAAATTTGTTTTAAATTCCGCTATAATTGTCCGTTCAATGTTTTTTAATGTTTTTATCTTTTCAGCATGGCTTGTTCCTCCTTGTTGTGGGGTGGGCGTTTTTTAAACGCCCCCTTATTTTTAAGTGATCGCATCATTTGATCTCTTTTAAAAGAGCGTTTTTAAAAGCTTTAATGGCGCTTTCACCCACTAATTCAGCGATACGGTAATGCACGATTAAAAAGTCTAATAATTTTTCGCTCCTTTCTTTGATTTGCGCGACTCCAAAAGAAGCGTTTTTAGCCACTTCTTTTTCACTATAAGAGCCTTTTAGGTATTCCTTTCTTTTTTCCTCAAAAGGCTTGTTGCTTAAAGAGCTGTTAGCGTTTTTAGGAATTAAGAGCAAGTTCCCTAAAGCATGCACGATATGGGGGTTTTTAGCCCAACTTTTTTCTTTAGCGCTATAGCCTTGATCGGGTTTTTGAGGCAAAATATGCTCAATGCTTTCTAGACTGCTATCAAAATTCAGAATCGTTTCAGGGTTATGGTATAGCTCGTATTCATAAAGCAAGTAATTCAACGCCTTGCCCCACTCATACCATTTTCTGGGTTTCTTTTTAGAATGGATACTCTCTTCAAGGAATTCCAAAGCGCTATTGTTTTGTTTATTGAAAAAATGCTTTTCTAGCGTTGGGAGATCTTCAATGGCGATATTCCCCTCTCCTTCTTTATACGCTTGGAACGCCATAAAAGCCAATCCAATCCATTCATTTTTAGCTGTATCCCTACCAGCAACCCCATAGATCAAAAACCCGAAACGCTCTAAATATTCTAACAAGCCCTCTAATTCTTTGGTGGTATAAGGCTGTTCATTAGCGCTTCTTCCAACAAGCTGTATGGTAAAAAGAGAGAGCAATAAGGGCAGAAAAGCGTTATCGCTCAAAGCGTTTAAGCGCCACATCTTTTCTAGCAAGTCGCACATTTTAGGCGTGATTTCTATCTTAAATTCTTTAAGGGTGATAGCTTTTTCATCAAGCGTGTGCAAGAAATTCCACATGTGCAAGAAATTCCACACTTTAGACGAATAAGAAAGATAAAATAACAAGTCATCTATTTTTTCATATTCATCATCCAGGTTTGCATCATCGTATTTTCTATGGGCGTTAAATTCCATTTCCAATAACCTTTCTTTAAACTTGTTGCTGTTCTCGCCATAATAATACGCTACAAAATGCTTTAAAAACCTCTCTAAATCATCGTCTTTAGATTGCCTCAAATCGTCATAAACGATCGTGTAGGTTTTATTGATTTCTTGTTGAAGCGTTTCTAATTTTTGTCCATCGCAAATCTTGTGCACTACAAAATGCAAGCGGTTTTTGAACAATTCCAAAGTGGATAGATCCTTACCACGATTGTTAATCGTTTCAAAAGAGCTGAACGGATCGATTCGGTTATCATTCAATTCCACCACGCTAAAAAGCATTTTTTTAGTGAGGGCATCAAACATTTTTTCAAGCGTTCCAACAGGAGTATCGCTGATTTTTTCTTTAAAAAATGCGTAAGCGTCAATCAAATTTTTAGCGTAAAAAGAAGTTTGAAACCTTTCTAAATCTTTTTCTTCTTCAGTGATCGCCCTAAAAGCTTCACTCAAACCATAATACTTATAGGATAAAATGGGTTCAAGGTTGATTGAAGAATACTTTGGGTCTTTGTTTTGGGTGGTTTTTGCTAAAAGTACCAGTAAAATCAGGCTTGTAGCCAATCGTTGCTAGCCGTCTATGATTTCAAAAGCGCTATTTTCAAAATCATTTTCAAGCTCTCTTAAGGTTAAGCTATGCATGTAATGGAATTTATCTCCCAGCTTAGAGACATACTCTAAATCGTTCCAAAAATCCTTTAATTGCCTTTCTTGCCATGCATACCCCCTTTGATAGCTGGGGATTTCAAACACGCCTTTTTCAATCACTCCGTCTAAAGTCAATAATTCCATTAAAATCCTTTCATAGGTTTATGGGTTAAGAACCCATAACCCTTTAACTTTTTCTTTTAATCAATTTTGGTTTTCCAAGTCTTGTGCTGTGCGTGAAATGCCAAGTGTTTTTATTGACCAATTCTTCGTATTCCTGGCTCCCTTTTTGAGCGCAAACGCCCTCAACCTTTAACGCCCCCTCTTCATCAGTCCCGATAGTGTCATGGTCAATCTTTAGGGCAAAAACGCTCCGTTGGACTTCAGCCCCTCTAGTCGTTGAATCCTCATTCACAATACCAATCACATAATCCGCTTTACGCATGAGTTCAAAATGTTCGTATTGAGCCACTTCGCCCATTCTTGGACGAAAACCTGTCAAAGTGCATTCATCGCACCATTCTTTAAAATCCTCATTCCCTGGAATAGTCCCTTTATACGCGCCTGAAACCATGCACAACAACAAATTGTATTTTTCATGCGCTTTCAAATCTTCTAACTGAGCCATCGTCTTCTCCTTGTATTGAATTTAACTCTGTAAGCCCCACTGGTTTAAAAATGGGGCTTATGGAATCAAATGGTTTAAAAATGTGGTGCGGGTTAACGAAGCGGGTTAATGAAAAGAGAAATGAAAGAGAGAATAATAAAAAATAGGGGATTTTTAAATAGGTTTTTGTAAAAGCGATAAAAGTATGGTAGCGTTGCTTGATTGAATGATTGAATGATTGAATGATTGAATGATTGAATGATTGAATGATTGAATGATTGAATGATTGAATGATTGAATGATTGAATGATTGAATGCCATTTCTACCCCTTTTTTGAAAAAAAGATGACTTATAGTATTGTATCTAGCGGTATTTAATCAATGGTTAATGATGCGTATTTATTTTTGCGTTATTTGTTTTATCTAATGATGATGCGTTTTATTTTTTAATGATATGTTTTATCTTATTTTAATGATGTGTTTAATTTAAATTTAATGATGTGTTTTGTTTTTTAATGATGATGCGTTTGACTTTAAAGCTTTATTCTCTACCCCCTTAATTCCAATCGCTCCCCAATCATTTCCAATCATTTTTATCCATTCCTTTCAAACTCTAAATTTTCTTTCAAACTCTCAAAACTTTAAGCAAACTTTAAGCATTGGATGTCTATAATTACATTTCGTTTTTAAAGACAAGCTTTAAAAAGTTCTTTAATTTGAAACCACTCAAGCAAGTTCTAAAAGCTAAAAAGCTTTAATATAAAGCCCACTAGCTGATTAAACTTGGCGATTAAAAAAGATTAGGGATCAAGCATTTTTAGTCTTCTTAAAGGGTTTAACATTAAGAGTGATTATAGCAGGTTTTTAAAGAAAAACGAAGTTATTTGATTTAACATTGTTAATAGCCTATGTAAAAGTAAAGTAAAACTACAATAACTCTGTCTTATATTCATTAAGGCAGTGGTAGCGCTGAAGAATATTCGTGCAATTGTCGTTATTCATTATAAAAGGGCGGGTTTTAAAGGATATTTTAAAATTTAAAACAAGCTTTTAAGAGCAGATGGCGGATGCCTTGCCAAAGAGAGGCGATGAAGGACGTACTAGACTGCGATAAGCTATGCGGAGCTGTCAAGGAGCTTTGATGCGTAGATGTCCGAATGGGGCAACCCAACTAATAGAGATATTAGTTACTCTAATTTAGAGAGCGAACCTAGTGAAGTGAAACATCTCAGTAACTAGAGGAAAAGAAATCAACGAGATTCCCTAAGTAGTGGCGAGCGAACGGGGAAAAGGGCAAACCGAGTGCTTGCATTCGGGGTTGAGGACTGCAACATCCAAGAGAACGCTTTAGCAGAGTTACCTGGAAAGGTAAGCCATAGAAAGTGATAGCCTTGTATGCGACAAGGCGTTTTTAGGTAGCAGTATCCAGAGTAGTCCAGGACACGAGAAATCCAGGTTGAAGCCGGGGAGACCACTCTCCAACCCTAAATACTACTCTTTGAGCGATAGCGAACAAGTACCGTGAGGGAAAGGTGAAAAGAACCGCAGTGAGCGGAGTGAAATAGAACCTGAAACCATCTGCTTACAATCATTCAGAGCCCTATGATTTATCAGGGTGATGGACTGCCTTTTGCATAATGATCCTGCGAGTTGTGGTATCTGGCAAGGTTAAGCGAATGCGAAGCCGTAGCGAAAGCGAGTCTTAATAGGGCGAACAAGTCAGATGCTGCAGACCCGAAGCTAAGTGATCTATCCATGGTAAAGTTGAAACGCGTGTAATAGCGCGTGGAGGACTGAACTCATACCCATTGAAACGGGTTGGGATGAGCTGTGGATAGGGGTGAAAGGCCAAACAAACTTAGTGATAGCTGGTTCTCTTCGAAATATATTTAGGTATAGCCTCAAGTGATAATAAAAGGGGGTAGAGCCCTGATTGGGCTAGGGCTGCTCGCCGCGGTACCAAACCCTATCAAACTTCGAATACCTTTTATCGTATCTTGGGAGTCAGGCGGTGGGTGATAAAATCAATCGTCAAAAGGGGAACAACCCAGACTACCAAATAAGGTCCCTAAGTTCTATTCTGAGTGGAAAAAGATGTGTGGCTACTCAAACAACCAGGAGGTTGGCTTAGAAGCAGCCATCCTTTAAAGAAAGCGTAACAGCTCACTGGTCTAGTGGTCATGCGCTGAAAATATAACGGGGCTAAGATAGACACCGAATTTGTAGATTGTGTTTGACACAGTGGTAGAAGAGCGTTCATACCAGCGTTGAAGGTATACCGGTAAGGAGTGCTGGAGCGGTATGAAGTGAGCATGCAGGAATGAGTAACGATAAGATATATGAGAATTGTATCCGCCGTAAATCTAAGGTTTCCTACGCGATGGTCGTCATCGTAGGGTTAGTCGGGTCCTAAGCCGAGTCCGAAAGGGGTAGGTGATGGCAAATTGGTTAATATTCCAATACCGACTATGGAGCGTGATGGGGGGACGCATAGGGTTAAGCGAGCTAGCTGATGGAATAGCTAGTCTAAGGGCGTAGATTGGAGGGAAGGCAAATCCACCTCTGTATTTGAAACCCAAACAGGCTCTTTGAGTCCTTTTAGGACAAAGGGAGAATCGCTGATACCGTCGTGCCAAGAAAAGCCTCTAAGCATATCCATAGTCGTCCGTACCGCAAACCGACACAGGTAGATGAGATGAGTATTCTAAGGCGCGTGAAAGAACTCTGGTTAAGGAACTCTGCAAACTAGCACCGTAAGTTCGCGATAAGGTGTGCCGCAGCAATGCGGTCTCAGCAAAGAGTCCCTCCCGGCTGTTTACCAAAAACACAGCACTTTGCCAACTCGTAAGAGGAAGTATAAGGTGTGACGCCTGCCCGGTGCTCGAAGGTTAAGAGGATGCGTCAGTCGCAAGATGAAGCGTTGAATTGAAGCCCGAGTAAACGGCGGCCGTAACTATAACGGTCCTAAGGTAGCGAAATTCCTTGTCGGTTAAATACCGACCTGCATGAATGGCGTAACGAGATGGGAGCTGTCTCAACCAGAGATTCAGTGAAATTGTAGTGGAGGTGAAAATTCCTCCTACCCGCGGCAAGACGGAGAGACCCCGTGGACCTTTACTACAACTTAGCACTGCTAATGGGAATATCATGCGCAGGATAGGTGGGAGGCTTTGAAGTAAGGGCTTTGGCTCTTATGGAGCCATCCTTGAGATACCACCCTTGATGTTTCTGTTAGCTAACTGGTCTGTGTTATCCACAGGCAGGACAATGCTTGGTGGGTAGTTTGACTGGGGCGGTCGCCTCCTAAAAAGTAACGGAGGCTTGCAAAGGTTGGCTCATTGCGGTTGGAAATCGCAAGTTGAGTGTAATGGCACAAGCCAGCCTGACTGTAAGACATACAAGTCAAGCAGAGACGAAAGTCGGTCATAGTGATCCGGTGGTTCTGTGTGGAAGTACTATCGCTCAAAGGATAAAAGGTACCCCGGGGATAACAGGCTGATCTCCCCCAAGAGCTCACATCGACGGGGAGGTTTGGCACCTCGATGTCGGCTCATCGCATCCTGGGGCTGGAGCAGGTCCCAAGGGTATGGCTGTTCGCCATTTAAAGCGGTACGCGAGCTGGGTTCAGAACGTCGTGAGACAGTTCGGTCCCTATCTGCCGTGGGCGTAGGAAAGTTGAGGAGAGCTGTCCCTAGTATGAGAGGACCGGGATGGACGTGTCACTGGTGCACCAGTTGTTCTGCCAAGAGCATCGCTGGGTAGCTACACACGGATGTGATAACTGCTGAAAGCATCTAAGCAGGAAGCCAACTCCAAGATAAACTTTCCCTGAAGCTCGCACAAAGACTATGTGCTTGATAGGGTAGATGTGTAAGCGCAGTAATGCGTTTAGCTGACTACTACTAATAGAGCGTTTGGCTTGTTTTTTGCTTTTTGATAAGATAACGACAATAGAGCATGGATAAGTTACCACTGCCTTACTGAGTGTAAGAGAGTTGGAGTTTTATAAAGACTTTTATAGGATTGAACTTTGATGAGGAATGAGATATTATCTCAGTGATTTAAAATTAAAGGCTATTAACTATCTTCTTTGTTAAAAACAGCTCCCTATAAAGAGAAAGGGGAGTTAAGGGTAAATGCGATTTATCTTTAGCTCCCTTTTCCTTGTGCCTTTAGAGAAGAGGAACTACCCAGTTAACCATTCCGAACCTGGAAGTCAAGCTCTTCATCGCTGATAATACTGCTCTTTTCAAGAGTGGGAATGTAGGTCGGTGCAGGGATAGGGAAATGTTTTTTCAATCTTGCTTTTTTATCTGATTTCATTATTGATTGCTTGTTTTTGTTTGTTTAAGGGTTTTTAGGGGTTTATTCTTTTATTCTTTTATTCCGCCGGTGTTGTTTTTTTTTATTTCTTTTGTTTTTAACTTTTTTGGGTTGGGTTGATTTGGGGGTTTTATGGTTTTTGTGTTTTAGAATTTT